>JAHCAI010000009.1 GCA_019634975.1 Burkholderiales bacterium | reverse complement strand
GCCCACGAGGATGCGCATATCCATCGCCTCGCGCGCGGCGCGCAGCTCGCGGAAATCAGCGTGCAGCTCGGCGATGATCCGGTCCGGCCCCTTGCGTTGCTGGAAACGCGCCATCCACACAATGTCGCCGAACAGCAGGTGGTTGAGCGTGCCGTGGATGGACTTGAAGAAGGCGCCGCGGTCCCTTTTGCGGTCTTCATCGGAAAGGTCCGCACACAGCGCATGGAGTTTTTGGTTCATCCAGCGGTTGTAGCGGGCCATCAGCGCGCAGTGTTCCGGGGACAGCATCGCGCGGGCTCTCAGCTCATTCTGCCGAGCGCGCCGGCGATGATGTAGGCGCCGAGCAGCAACAGCGCAATGAAAAACACGGTGCGGAAACGCTGCTCGGACAGCCGGGTGCGCAGTTGCTGGCCGAGCACCATGCCGGCCAGTGCCGGCAGCACCGCCCCCGCCGACAGCAGACCGTGCTGGGCGGTGATGAAATCGGCCTGCTGCAAGGCCGCACCGAGCGCCAGCGTGGACACCGTGAACAGCATGCCCATGGCCTGGATCAGGCGGTCGCGCGGCAGGCCGATCGCCTGCAGGAACATCACGCCGGGGACGACGAAGGAGCCGGTCATGCCGGTCAGCACGCCGTTGGCAGAGCCGATCAGCGGGCCGGCCCAGCTTTCGTGGCGCAGCGGAATCGCGAGGCGGACGCCACCGAGGCTCAAGAGCGCGTAACTGACCAGCAGCACGCCGAGCAGCGCCGTCAGCAGCGCGAGGTCGACGCGGGTCAGCGCGGCCGCACCGACCCACACGGTGACGGTGGCCATCAGCAGGAAGGGCCAGATGCGCAATGCGACTTCGCGGGTATGCGCGCCGGCGAGCGCCTGCCACAGGTTGGTGACGAAGGACGGCACCAGCAGCAGCGCCATCGCGCTCGGCAGGTCGAAGGCGACGGTGAGCAGCGCGAGGCTGACAGTGGGCAGGCCAAGGCCGATCACGCCCTTGACCATGCCGGCCAGCAGGAAGGTGCCGGCGACGGCGAGGATCACGGTGGTTTCCGGCATCTTCGTCTCCCTGAACCGTCAGTAACGGCGGCCGTCCTTGTGCATGAAGACCCACTGCCCCGATGCGTCAAGCGCCGCCTGCAGGTCGTCGTCGGGGTACACCACACGGTCGCCGACGCTGCGGTCGCCGATTTCAAGATACAGCACCTCGCCGGCGCCGCGGTTGACGAGCTGGTGCGCGTCACCGCTGCCGGCTCGGAAACCGGCGCACATGCCCGGCTCCAGCGGCGTCTCGCCGCTGTCCGTGACCAGCACCGGGCTGCCCTCGAGGATGTAGATGAATTCATCCTGCGTGCTGTGCGCATGACGCAGCGCCGACACCGCGCCCGGGGCGAGGCGCGTCAGGTTGACACCGAAATTCTTCAGCCCGAAAAGATCGCCCAGCGGGCGTTTCAGGCGGCCGGCAACCCGCTCCGCGAAGGGCGCTGGGTAACTGCTCTGTTTCGCTTTCGGCGGCGCCTCGGCAGCGAAGATTGCGACGGGTGAAAGTTTGCTGGTCATCAACCGCTCTGGTGAAAGCCGGGCCGCGGCCCGGATTCAGCCATGATAACCGCGGGCCGCCCCGGGGACGACCGTTGCCCGAGACGCCAGCAACCGCCGCCAGGCTCTCGACAGCCTGCGCGCGACTCCGGCCAGCAGCGCCGCGAACCAGCGTGCCATTTCCTGCCGCGCTTCGCGGCGCACCCGTTCCGTGAATCCGGCATCGACGCGCACCACGTTGTACGTCCAGTCCGCCTCGGGCAAGGGATCGACGCGGTAGACGGCAATGCGGGTGTCGTCCCGGAGGGCGCTGACGACGATCAATCCGCTGCTGCCCGAACAGTAACGCGCACCCGCAGGGACGACATGATCCAGCGGGTCACCGTCCTGGGTTACCCAGATCAGGCCGCTCAAACAGCGGATGACCGTGCCGCGCCGGCCGATGACGCGGCTGATGTCGCCGGCGGCGAGGCCGTGCAGCTGCCGGCCGTGCTTGTCGTAGAGTATCCCGGTGTCCATAATGAATGCGTCTCCTGCATCGTGAATCCGGCGACCAGCCGCCGGCAACAGGGCCCATGTTGCTTTGCAGATGGCGGCAGGACAAACGGTCTTTTTGCAGTCCATGAATGCATAAAATGCATGCATAAACGATGAACCCGACTCGCGAGCTGCCCGCACTCGACCTGCTGAAGGCCTTCGAAGCCGCGGCGCGCCACCTGTCGTTCACGCGCGCCGGCGAGGAGCTGTTCCTCAGCCAGTCGGCGGTGAGCCGGCAGATCCAGCAGCTCGAAACCCAGCTCGGGCTGCCGCTGTTCATCCGGCGCACGCGCGCGCTGCTGCTGACCGAGGCGGGCCGGCGTTATTTCCGCGACGTCAGCCAGGCGCTGCACCAGCTGCGCGAGGCCGGCGCGAATCTGCGCAGCGCGCGCGGCGACCGCGTGGTGACGGTGACCACCGCAATGACCTTCGCCTCGCTGTGGCTGGTGCCGCAGCTCGCGGATTTCCAGCAGCGGCATCCGGAGATCGCGGTGCATGTCGCCGCCGACAACAGCGTGCTGGACCTCGAGCGCGAGCGCATGGACGTGGCGATCCGTTATTCGACACGCCGCCTCGCCGGCCCCGGCGCGTTGCGGCTGCTCGGCGAACGCGTGCTGCCGGTGTGCAGCTCGAAACTGCCGGGCCTGAAAAAGCTGCGCGCGCCCGCGGACCTGAAGGGCTTTGTGCTGCTCAATTTCGAGGATCCGCAGCAACTGACACCCTGGCTGACCTGGCCGGTGTGGTTCGAGGCGATGCGCGTGCGGCAGCCCGCGGCCAAGGGCATGCAGCGTTTCAGCCACTACGACATGATGCTGCGGGCCGCGGTCAACGGCCAGGGCGTCGGGCTGGGCCGCTTGCCGCTGATTTCATCGCTGCTCGAGGACGGCTCGCTGGTTGCGCCCTTCGCCGACCGCCGCTACAGCACGCCGACTCCGGATCGTGCCTACTGGCTGATCAGTCCGCCCGCCGCGCGCGAGCGCCCGGAGGTGCAGATTTTCATGCAATGGATACTGGCGCGGACGGCGGCGCTGGAACATGCGGCAACCGGAAAACCGGTTCGGAGCAGGCGCCGAATACTCTCATAAGTTATTGTTTTTAATATGTTTTTATCAGGGCCGTAGGGCCGGGACGGCACGAAAAACCCCGGCGACAACCGCAACGCTGGAGAACTTCAGGCAGCCTTCGCCAGGTACTGCCCGATGTCGACCTCGTCCACCTGCTCCGGCCGCATGAAGCGCCGCGCATATTCCTTGTAAACGCCGGAGCGCAGGAACAGCTCGAACAGATCCGGATCGATGTGCCGGTCCTTTTTCATGAAGGACATGATTTTTATCGCCTCGGACAATGTCTTGCCTTTCTTGTATGGCCGGTCAACGGCTGTCAGCGCCTCGAAGATGTCGGCGATCGCCATCATCCGTGCCACCGGGCTCATCTCGTCGCGGGTCAGCCGCTTCGGATAACCGGTGCCGTCCATTTTCTCGTGGTGGCCGCCGGCAATTTCCGGAACGCTGCGCAGGTGCTTGGGGAATGGCAGCTGGCCCAGCATCACCAGCGTCTGCACGATGTGCTCGTTGATCTTGTAGCGCTCCTCCTCCGACAGCGTGCCGCGCGCCACCGACAGGTTGTACAGCTCACCCTTGTTGTACAGCAGTTCCGGCACCGCCATGCGGAAGCCCCACTTGTTGTCCTCGGGCATGCGGTCCTCGGGGCGGCGCTCGAAGCGGTGCTCCGGCTTGTCCGCCAGCAGCGTTTCGGTGACCGGCAGCATCGGCGCCGGCGTGCGCTCCTTGCGCGCCTTCTCCTCGTGGGCAATGCCTATGCGGTCGTCGAGCGTGCGCATCCAGGTCCGCTGTCCGATGGCCTTCAGCCGCTCGATCTTGTCCGGCGCCATGAATTCGCCGCCTTCGTTGCAGGTAGCGACGAAGGCAAAGTCCTCGTCGAGCTGCTTCAGTTCCGCCGCCAGCCGCGCAGCCGCCGCGGGCCCGGGTTCGCCGGCCGCGACCGCCTTCAGGCAGGCGATCTCGGCGTCGCGCTTGAGCACCTCGAAACGCATGCGCACTTCGTGGATGCGGTCATAGATCGTCTCCAGCTTGGTTGCCTTGTCGACGATGTATTCCGGCGTGGTGACCTTGCCGCAGTCGTGCAGCCAGGACGCGACGTGCACCGCCTCCCAGTCCTCGGCGTCGAGCCGGAATCCGGCGTACGGGCCTTCGGTCTGGGCACAGGCCGCCTCGGCCAGCATCTTGGTCAGCTCCGGCACGCGCGCGCAATGGCCGCCGGTGTACGGGCTCTTGGCGTCGATCGCGCCGGCGATCAGCTGGATAAAGGCCTCGAACAGATCCTTCTGCGCGCGGATCAACTCGCGGGTCTCGAGCACGCTGGCATAGAGTCCGGACATTGCCTGCACGAAGGACAGCTGGGCATCCTCAATGGCGCTGCGCCGCCGCAGCAAGAGCAGGCCCACCAGTTCACGCTGGCGGTTGAGCAGAGGCATCGCCACGCCCTGGGTGGCATCCAGCGCCGCGAAGGGATCGCCGTCGCCCGCACAGGCCCGCAAATCTTCCACCTGCAGCGGCGCGGCCTGCGCCGAACCGGCCTGCAGTGCTGCCTCGACCAGCGGTCCGCCGGCGCCTCGCGCCAGAGCCGGCAGTTCGGCATCTGCAGCGGCACCCTGCGCATCGCGCATCGCCACCGGCACCAACCTGCCGTCCTGATTCAGGTAGAGCACCGCAACATCGGCGTCGGCCGCGGACATGATCTCGCTCAGCAACATCGGCAGCAGTCGGTCGATGTCCTTCTCGGCGGCAATCACGAGGCTGATGTCGAGGAAACGGCGGATGGCGAGTTTCATCCCCTCCATCGTCACCGCGAGCTGGTCGACCTCCTCGACCACCGATTTGACCGCCGACGGTCTCGAAAAATCGAAACGGCGTATCGCGTCAGCCTCCGCGGCCAGCGCATTCAGCGGGCGGGCCACGCTGCGGGCCAGCAGCCAGACCACGGGCACCGCGAAGGCCACGATCAGTGCCGTGATCAGCAGCGCGGCGGTACGCTGCCGGTTGGCCGCAGACAGCAGCTCGTGGTCCGGTATCGCGCTGACCAGGTACAGCGGCCGCGAGCCCTCGATCAGCAGGGGATTGATCGCCACCCGCCAGCTTCCCCCATCGGCCTCGAGGCGCAGACGGACCGGCTGCGCCTCCCTGATCCCGGCAATGCGGGGCTCCAGCCCCGCCAGTGCGGGCAGGCCGGAGTCGCGCAACCGGGTGAGCGCGGGCTTCGCATCCGCCCCGGAGCCGAGGGTGACCAGCCGGCTGACATCCTCGTGCGCAACCAGGTAGCCGTCGGCATTGACCAGCGCAATCTGCGTGCCCGGGGTCACTTTCTGCCCGGCCAGGCGCTCACCGAGAGTGTCGAGCTCGATGTCGGCACCGACCACGCCAAAACCGAGGTTGGAACGCGTGGCCAGGGTCATGCCGACCTTGCGACTGGAGAAAAACAGGTACGGCGGCGTGCGGATTGCGGCGGGCGCCGAAAACGCGTCGGAAAACCAGCCGCGGCGGCGCGGATCGTAGTCCGCGGGATACTCCGGCCGGTTCTCCTGCCTCAACACTTCCAGTCCGTTGCCGAGGTACAGGTAGCTGCCGCGCTCGGCCATGCCGCCGCCACGCTCGATGCTCTGCACCATGTAGCGCGTGTTCGGCGGCGCATTGAACAGCGCCCGGTCCTGATCATCGCGCAGGCGGCGCACGAAAAAGAAATCGCCACTGCCATAGCCGAAGTACAGCGCGGACAGCGCCGGCGCCTTGTCGAGAACGCCGCGGATCATGTCCAGCTGCTCCATCCGTGTGCGCAGCGATTCAGCGGTGGTCAGCCGGTCGTAGCTCAGCATGCCGATCGCCATTTCCGCGGGCTCGATCAGGCGCTGAAAGTCGCCCAGCAGTTCGCGGCTGATGCGCAGGGAGAGTTCCTCCGCGGAAGTCTCGAGCATGTCGCGCGAGGCCTTGTAACTCACCGCCGCCAGGGAGCCGCCGACAATCAGCAGCAGCAGCAGGAACAGTGTCGAGATCTGGATGTGCAGCGGATAACGGCGCGTCATGCGGGCCTCCCCTCCGGCGTTTCGGCGATGTTACCCCCTGCAACCCGGTGTGCCTCCGGGCCGTCCACACTTTGACTGAATGTCCGGGACACGGGCAGTCCATATAAGAAATCGCTGATCATCCCCAACGAATTGTTATGATCAATCCATGCGCCCTACTTCCACATCGCCCGGCAGTCCGGCAGGCATTTCTGCGAGGCCGGCGCCGCGGCGCGTGGTCATCCTCGGCGCCGCCGGGCGCGACTTCCACAACTTCAACGTGGTCTATCGCGACGACCCCGTGCACGAGGTGGTGGCTTTCACGGCAGCGCAGATTCCGGGCATAGCGGACCGCCGCTATCCCGCGTCGCTCGCCGGTCCGCGTTATCCGCTGGGCATCCCCATCGTTGCCGAGGACAGCCTTGAGACGCTGTGCCGCGAACGGGCTGTCGACCTCGTCGTTTTTGCGTATAGCGACCTGCCGCACATCCAGGTCATGCATCTCGCATCGCGCGCGCTGGCCGCCGGCGCGGATTTCCTGCTGCTCGGGCCCGAGCGCACGATGCTGCAGGCGGCGGTGCCGGTGATCGCGGTCTCAGCCGTGCGCACAGGCTGCGGCAAATCCCAGGTGGCCCGCTACCTGGTGCGCCGGCTGCGGGAGCAGGGGCTGCGCGTCGCCGTGATCCGTCATCCGATGCCCTACGGCGACCTCGCCGCGCAGCGGGTCCAGCGTTTTGCGGGCCGCACCGACCTCGATGCCGCGCAATGCACGCTCGAGGAGCGCGAGGAATACGAACCGCATATCGCCGCCGGCAGCGTGGTCCACGCCGGCGTCGACTATGCGGCCATCGCGGATGAGGCCGGGCGCGAGTCGGATGTCATCGTCTGGGACGGCGGCAACAACGATTTCCCCTTCCTGCGTCCCGATCTGCACATCGTACTGGTCGATCCGCTGCGTCCGGGACACGAGGACATGCACCATCCCGGCGAAGCGGTGCTGCGCATGGCGGACCTGGTTCTGGTCGCCAAGGCTGATGCCGCGACGGCCGAGGACATCGCGCGGGTGAGTGCCGGCGCGCGCCGCCTGAACCCGCGCGCTCCGCTGCTGCGCGGCGCTTCGCCGGTGACTCTCGATGATCCGGCCGCGGTGAGCGGCCGCCGCGTGCTAGCAATTGATGACGGCCCGACGCTGACCCATGGCGGCATGGCGCATGGCGCGGCCTTCGTCGCCGCCCGGCAGGCCGGTGCCGCCGAAATCGTCGATCCGCGAGCCTGGGCGGCACCGCCGATCGCCGCGGTCTATGCGCAGTATCCGCATCTGGGCGCAGTGCTGCCGGCCATGGGTTACTCTCCGGAACAGCTGGCCGCGCTGCGCGCGACCATCGACGCCACCCCGGCCGACGTCGTCGTCGCCGGCACGCCGGTCGACCTCGCTGCGCTCCTCCGGCCGGGCAAACCGGTCGTGCGCGCGCGGTATGATTTCGCCGAGCTCGGGTCGCCCGGCCTGTGGGATGCGGTATGCCGGACCCTGGAACCGTTGCTGGATGGAAAGCAGGTGAAATGAGAGTCGTCATCGCACTGGGAGGCAATGCGCTGCTGAAACGCGGAGAGCGCCTGGAGTCCGATGTCCAGCGCCATAATGTCGCGCGCGCCGCGGAGGCCATCGCCGCGATTGCACGCCAGCACAAGGTCATCGTGACCCATGGCAACGGTCCGCAGGTGGGCCTGCTGGCGATGCTGGCCGAGTCGTATTCGGGCATCAAGCCTTATCCGCTGGACGTGCTGGGGGCCGAGTCCGAAGGCATGATCGGTTACATGATTGAACAGGAACTGCGCAGCCTGATGCCGGGACGCCACATCGTCACGCTGCTGACGCAGACCGAAGTGAACCGTGGCGACCCCGCGTTCCGTCATCCGTCGAAGCCGATCGGGCCCGGTTTCGAGCAACGGGAAGCCGAGCGTCTCGCCGACGAGCGCGGCTGGACCATTGCCAAAGACGGCACCCGGTGGCGGCGCGTGGTGCCCTCGCCGGAACCCCTGCGCATCCTCGAACTGGGCGCGATACGGCTGCTGTCGGATGCCGGCGTGCTGGTGGTGTGCGCCGGCGGCGGCGGCATTCCGGTCACGGTGTCGACGACCGGCGCCGTGCGCGGCGTCGAAGCCGTCATCGACAAGGATCTCGCCGCGGCACTGCTCGCGCACCAGGTCGGAGCCGATGCGCTGCTGCTGCTGACCGATGTGGGTTCGGTGTACGCCAAATGGAAGGAAAAGGACGCCCAGCCGATATTCGACACCACGCCCGCCGAACTGCGCCAGCTGAGCTTTGCTGCCGGCTCGATGCGGCCCAAGGTGGAAGCGGCATGCCGCTTCATCGAGAGCGGCGGCAGCTTTGCCGGCATCGGACTGATCGAGGAAGCCGGCGCAATCCTGCTCGGACAGCGCGGCACGCGGGTGCGCCGCCCGGAGTCGACGCTGGATTTCACGGGCAAGGCCGGCGCTGGCGGCCTCGTCGACTTCGCGCCCGCCCAAGACACCGAAGCGCCGAAATCCTGATGTCCCGGACAATCTGCGCCGCTACTGCGCAGATGCGCGCGGGCCGCGGCCGGGCCACCGAAAGCCGGTAGAATCAGCCGGCGACAGCGCCGTCCGCCGATCGGATGCGACCGCTCCGGCCTCCCCGATTTTTTTCCGCAATTTTCTTCCGCGATCTTTCCCGCGAAATTCCGTCCGACCACCGCCTGCCGCATGGATACTCCCGAAAACGGCCGCGAGCGCATCGTCATCCGCGGCGCGCGCCAGAACAACCTGAAGAACCTGTCGCTGGACATCCCGCTGAACGAACTGGTGGTGGTCACCGGCGTCTCCGGCAGCGGCAAGTCCTCGCTGGTGTTCGACACGCTTTACGCCGAGGGCCAGCGCCGATACGTCGAAACCTTCTCGCCCTATGCCCGCCAGTTCCTCGACCGCCAGGACCGGCCACAGGTCGATCGCATCGAAGGCATTCCGCCGGCAATCGCGATCGACCAGGTCAACCCGGTGCGCACCTCGCGCTCCACCGTGGGCACGATGACCGAGCTCAACGACCATCTGAAACTGCTGTTCGCGCGCGCGGCCCATCTGCATTGCCGGGGCTGCGGCGCAAAAGTGATGCGCGACACGCCGCAGACGATCTTCGCCTCGCTGCAGGCACGGGCCAAAGGGGCAGGCGATCCGCGGCTGGCCATTGCCTTCCCGGTGGCGGTGCCGGCGAACTTCAAGGCCGGGGAAGTCAAAGCGCTGCTCGCTGCCCAGGGCTACACGCGGTTTCTGCGTGAAGGCGCCGACGGTTTCGAGGTCGTGCAGGACCGGCTGCGCATGGCCAATGCGGAACGATCGCGGGTAATCGATGCGCTGGAAGCCGCGCTGAAGGTGGGCCAGGGCCGGGTCAACGTGCACCGGCTGTCGGACAGCGATGCGAACGTCTCGTCCGGCGTGCTGTGGCGCTATTCCTCGGACCTGCATTGCGCGGAATGCGACATCCATTACGCCGAACCCAACCCGAGCCTGTTCTCTTTCAACTCGCCGATGGGCGCCTGCGAAACCTGCCGCGGCTTCGGCCGCGTCATCGGACTCGACTACGGGCTGGTGGTGCCGGACGAATCGAAGTCGCTGCGCGACGGCGCGGTGAAACCCTGGCAGACGCCGTCGAACAGGGAATGCCAGGACGACCTGATGAAATACGCGAAGCTGCGCGGCATCGCGGTCGACCTGCCCTGGCGCGAACTGTCGGCAAGGGAAAAACACTGGGTGCTCGAAGGCGAACCGGAATGGGTGAACTGGCGCAAGTCCTGGCCCGGCACCTGGTACGGCGTCGGCCGCTTTTTCAAGTGGCTGGAGACCAAGGCCTACAAGATGCACGTGCGGGTGCTGCTGTCGAAGTACCGCGCCTACACCGAATGCACGGCCTGCAACGGCGCGCGGCTGAAGCCGGAGGCGCTGCTGTGGCGCGTCGGCTCCAAGGCCAATGCCGATGCGGCGCTCGGCGGGCGCGCCCGCTTCAAGCCGAACGGTGTGCGCTACGACGATGCCCGGCTCGCCACCCTGCCCGGACTCACCGTGCACGACGTGATGCTGCTGCCGCTGGAGCGCACGAAGGCGCTGTTCGATGCGCTGGAACTGCCGGCGCCGCTCGACGAAGCCACCGACATGCTGGTCGGCGAGATCCGCACCCGCCTCGATTACCTGAACCGGGTCGGCCTGGGTTATCTCACGCTCGACCGCCAGTCGCGCACGCTGTCCGGCGGCGAGGTGCAGCGGATCAACCTCACGACCGCTCTGGGCACCTCGCTGGTCAACACGCTGTTCGTGCTCGACGAGCCCTCGATCGGCCTGCACCCGCGCGACATGGGCCGCGTGATCGGCGTCATGCACCGGCTGCGCGATGCCGGCAATTCGCTGGTGGTGGTGGAGCACGACCCGCAGGTCATGCTCGCCGCCGACCGCCTGCTCGATATCGGCCCCGGCCCCGGCTCGAAGGGCGGCAATATCGTCGGCTTCGACACGCCGGCGCGGATCATGCTGCAGGCGGATTCACTGACCGGACGCTACCTGTCGGGTGCGCTGCAGGCCGCGCCGGCGGAAACGCCGCGGCCACCGACGAGAAACACGCCGCTGCTGCGGCTGCGCGGCGCGGCCGAGCACAACCTGAAGCACATCGACGTCGATTTTCCGCTGCAGCGCCTGGTCTGCGTCACCGGCGTCTCCGGTTCGGGCAAGTCGACGCTGGTGCAGGATGTGCTCTACGCGGCGCTGCGCAAGGCGATGGGCAAACCGACCGAGGCCCCGGGCCGGCACGACGGCTTCTACGGCGCCGACTGCATCGGCGATGTGATGCTGGTTGACCAGTCGTCGATCGGCCGCACCACGCGCTCCAATCCGGCGAGTTACGTCGGCGCCTTCGACACCATCCGCAGCCGTTTCGCGGCCGCACCGCTGGCGCAGTCGCGCGGCTACACCACCGGCACCTTCAGCTTCAACTCCGGCACCGGCCGCTGCCCGACCTGCAGCGGCAACGGCTTCGAGCATGTCGAGATGCAGTTCCTGTCCGACGTCTATCTGCGCTGCCCCGATTGCGATGGCCGGCGCTACCGCGCGGAAGTGCTCGAGATCACGATCGACGGAAAATCGATCGCCGACGTGCTGGAGATGACGGTTGCCGACGCATTGGTCTTCTTCAACCGTGCGCCGGACATCGCGCGCGCGCTGCAGCCGCTGATCGACGTCGGCCTCGACTACCTGAAGCTGGGCCAGCCGGTGCCTACGCTGTCCGGGGGCGAAGCGCAGCGGCTGAAGCTCGCCGGCTTTCTCGCCGAGGCAGCGCAGGCCGGCCGCAATGCGGTCGGCGGCAAGGGCACGCTGTTCCTGTTCGACGAGCCGACCACCGGCCTGCATTTCGACGACGTGCGCAAGCTGCTGCGTGCCTTCCGCAAGCTGCTGGCGGCCGGGCATTCGCTGATCGTGATCGAGCACAACCTCGACGTCGTGCGCGCCGCCGACTGGATCATCGACCTCGGCCCCGAGGGCGGTGACGCCGGCGGCACGGTGGTCTGCTGCGGCACGCCGGATGCGCTGGCGGCGCACGACGCCTCGCACACCGGCAAGGCCTTGAGCGAGTATGTCACGTCACTAGGCTTTATCCCCTCTCCCCGCCTGCGGGGAGAGGGCGAGGGTGAGGGGATACCACCGATACTCCACCCTCACCCCAGCCCTCTCCCGCCTCAAGGCGGGAGAGGGCGTATTTTTGAAAACTCGCCGCTACGCAGCAGCAAAAGCAGCATCAGCGTCAGCCATGCCCGCGAACACAACCTGAAGAACATCAGCGTCGACATCCCGCGCGGGAAATTCACCGTCGTCACCGGCGTCTCGGGCTCCGGCAAGTCGACGCTGGCTTTCGACATCGTGTTCGCCGAAGGCCAGCGCCGCTACCTCGAATCGCTGAACGCCTATGCGCGCCAGTTCGTGCAGGCGGCGGCGCGGCCCGAGGTCGACGCGATCTACGGCATCCCGCCGACGGTGGCGATCGAGCAGCGCACCAGCCGCGGCGGCCGCCGCAGCACGGTGGCGACGCTGACCGAGATCTACCATTTCCTGCGCCTGCTCTACGTCAAGCTCGGCACCCAGTATTGCCCGGACTGCGATGTCGCGATCGAGCCGCAGAGCGTCGAGCAGATCGCGGCGCGCATCCTGAAGCAGAACCGCGGCGACCGCATCGGCCTGCTCGCGCCGCTGGTCGTCAGCCGCAAGGGTTATTACACCGACCTCGCGAAATGGGCCGCAGGCAAGGGCTACACCCACCTGCGCGTCGACGGCGAGTTCATTCCGACCTCGCCCTGGCCGCGGCTGGCGCGCTTCCAGGAACACAGCATCGAGCTGCCGGTCGCCGACATCCGCGTCACGCCCGGCAACGAGGCGGAACTGCGTGCGGGGCTTGCCGCCGCGATCGAACACGGCAAGGGCGTCGTGCACGTGCTCGGCGGCCTCGACACGCTGGCCGAAGCGATGGCCAGAAAGAATCCGCGGCTGATCCGTTTAACCGAGCAGGTGTATTCGGTCAAGCGCGCCTGTCCCTGCTGCAACCGGAGCTTCCCCGAACTCGATCCGCGGCTGTTTTCGTACAACTCGAAGCACGGCTGGTGCGCGACCTGCTTCGGCACCGGCCTGTCGCTGGAGAAGGTGGAGTGGGACGAAGAGCGCGAGAAAACCGGCACCGAAGAACACGTGCTCGATTCATGGCTCAACTGGCTGGAAGTCGACGAACCCTGCCCCGACTGCCACGGCCGGCGGCTCAATCCGACCGCGCTGGCGGTGAAATACCGCAAGCGTTCGATCGCCGGGCTCGCAGCGCTGCCGGTGGCGAAACTGGCGAATGAGTTCACGGACCTGTCCTTCAGCGGCCGGGAGGCGGCGATCGCGCGCGACATCGTCGCCGAGATCCGCAGCCGGCTCGGCTTTCTGGACGAGGTCGGCCTCGGCTATCTCGCGCTCGACCGCGCGGCGCCGACGCTGTCGGGCGGCGAGGCCCAGCGCATCCGGCTGGCAGCGCAGCTGGGCTCCAACCTGCGCGGCGTCGCCTACATCCTCGACGAGCCGACCATCGGCCTGCACCCGCGCGACAACCGCATCCTGCTCGACACGCTGGCCAAGCTGCAGACCAAGGGCAACACGCTGATCGTGGTCGAACATGACGAGGACACCATCCGCCGCGCCGACCACGTGATCGACCTCGGTCCCGGCGCAGGCCGCCTCGGCGGCGCGGTGGTCGCCGAGGGCACTGCCGGGGAACTCCAGCGCAATCCGCAGTCGGTCACCGGCCGCGCACTGGCGCACCCGCTGCGCCATCCGCTGCAGCCGCCGCGCAGCATCGACGCGAAGACGCCGTCATTGCAGATCCGCGGCGCGCGCCTGCACAACCTGCAGCGCGTGAACGCGCGGGTGCCGCTGGGCCGGCTGACCGTGGTCACCGGCGTCTCCGGCTCCGGCAAATCGACACTGGCGCGCGACGTGCTGCATGCGAATCTGCAGCGCCTCGTCGGCGACAGGAAAAAAACATCAATAAAAACAACAGGTTGTGAATCCATCTCGGGGTGGCCGCAAGTCGGCCGCGTGCTCGAGGTGGACCAGACCCCCATCGGCAAGACGCCACGCTCCTGTCCCGCGACCTATGTCGGCTTCTGGGACAACATCCGCCGCCTCTATGCGGAGGCACCGGATGCGCGCATGCGCGGCTACAGCGCGAGCCGTTTTTCCTTCAACACCAGGAGCGGCCGCTGCGAGGCCTGCGAAGGCCAGGGCGTGCAGAAGATCGAGATGAGTTTCCTGCCCGACGTGAAAGTGCCCTGCGATGTCTGCGGCGGGCAGCGCTTCGACGCCGAGACGCTGTCGGTGAAATTCAAGGGCAAGTCGATCGGCGAGGTGCTGGCGCTGAGCATCGACGAAGCCGTCGAGTTCTTTGCCGCGCATCCGCAGATCCACCACGCGCTGCGCCTGCTGCAGGATGTGGGTCTCGGTTACCTGACACTGGGCCAGCAGAGCCCAACGCTTTCAGGCGGCGAGGCCCAACGCATCAAGCTGGTCACCGAGCTGGCCAAGGTGCGCGCCAACGGCGATGACGCCGGCGCGCGCCCCGGCCGCGGCGGCGCGCAGAAGCATACGCTCTACGTGCTCGACGAACCGACCGTGGGCCTGCACATGGCCGACGTCGAAAAGCTGATCCATGTGCTGCACCGGCTGGTCGATGCCGGCAACTCGGTGGTGGTGATCGAGCACAACCTCGACGTGATGGCCGAAGCCGACTGGATCATCGACCTCGGCCCCGAGGGCGGCAACGGCGGCGGCCGCATCGTCGCCGAAGGGCCGCCGGCGGAGGTCGTCAAAAAAGCCGCGCGCTCGCATACCGCGCGCATCCTCGGCGAATTCCTGAAGGCGCGCGGCAGATGATCCTGCGCAGCCTGCTGATCGCCCTGCTGCTGATCATGCCGCCCGCGGCGGCACAGGTTTCTGATCGCGACCAGGCGCTGATCGCCGCGGCGGGTCGCGGCGACACGGCTGCGGCAAGGCAACTGCTCAAGCAGGGCGCTTCACTGCTCGCACGCGACGGTGACGGCCGCACTGCGCTGGTCGCCGCCGCCTACGGCAATCACGTCGAAACAGCACGGCTGCTGCTGGAGGCCGGCGCCAGCCCCAATGTCCGCGACACCATCGGCCGCACCGCGTTCATGGTTGCCGCCGTCCGCGGCCACACCGAACTGCTGCGTCTGACACTGAAGCACGGTGCCGATCCGCACACGCTGAACCAGTACGGCGGCACGGCACTGATCCCGGCGGCGCATTACGGCCATGTCGAGGTGGTGCGCGAACTGCTGAAGACACCCGTCAACATCAACCACATCAACCGCTTCGGCTGGACTGCGCTGATCGAGGCGGTGATCCTCGGCGACGGGGGCTCCCGCCACACCGAGATCGTGCGCCTGCTGCTCGCGCATGGTGCAGACGCCGGTATCGCCGACCGCGACGGGATTACCCCCCTCGCACATGCACGACAGCGGGGCTACCGCGACATCGCGACCCTTCTGGAGCGTGCCGGCGCCCGCTGAGGCGCACAGCCTATAATCAAGCCGTCCATGCCCACATCAAGCCGGAGTTTCAACCTGTGACCTGTTGTGCCCGTCCACGTCTGTCGACAGCCCCTCGGCTCCCGGCACCCCCCGGTCATCGCGGCCGCCTGGCGGCGCTCGGCGCCGTCCTGCTGCTTGCGTCATGTGCCTCTGTCGATACACCGGCCACCCTGCCCGAGGGCCGCTGGGAACTGGCCGCATCGAGCCTGATCGAGGGCAGCGGCATGAAGGTCCCGCCCCGTGCCACGCTCGAGATCCGCGGCAGCCGCATCTCCGTGTTCAGCGGCTGCAACACCGGTAACGGGAGCGTCCGCCTGGCCGATGGCCGAATGGCGTTGTCACCCCTGGCAACGACACGACGCGCCTGCGCGGAACCGCTGGCGACCTTCGAGAACCGCTACTTCAAGCTGCTTTCCGGGCATCCGGATTTCCTCACTGACGATGGCATGCTGATCCTGTTCGCCGGAGATGACAGCCTGCGCTTCCGCCGCGCCGCCGATTCGGCGGCCAATCCCTGAAACCCCCGGAGATCCCGATGATCAGCGATATCGTCAAACCCCAGGTCAAGGACGTCGATGGCCTCCCGGTGCGCCGCCTGCTGCCTTCGGCAGGCCGCAAGATGATAGGGCCTTTCATTTTTTTCGATCACATGGGCCCGGCGCAGTTCAGCCCCGGCCAGGGCCTCGACGTGCGGCCGCACCCGCACATCGGGCTGGCCACCGTGACTTATCTTTTTGACGGCGCGATCATGCATCGCGACAGCCTCGGTTTCGAACAGCGCATCACCCCGGGCGACGTCAACTGGATGACCGCCGGCCACGGCATCGTGCACTCGGAACGCAGCCCGGAGGACGAACGCAGCCGGGCACGCGGCCTGCACGGCATCCAGACCTGGATCGCGCTGCCTCGGGCGCACGAACGGACCGAGCCTGCCTTCGCGCACCACCCGAAGAAAACGCTGCCGGTGCTGCAGTGGCCGGAGGCGGAACTGCGGCTGATCGCGGGCAGCGGATGGGGAGAACGTGCGCCGGTGAACACCTTCTCGCCGATGTTTTACGGCGCGGTGACCGCGCGTGCCGCGGCGCAGTTCGCGATCCCGGCGGAACACGAGGAACGCGCCCTCTATGTCATCGACGGCGAGGTCAGAGCTGACGGCAATCCGGTGGCGCCGCTGACGATTGCCGTGTTCGCCCCCGGATCGGCGATCGAGATCGCCACGGCAGGCCCGGCGCAGCTGATGGTCTTCGGCGGCGCAGCGCTCGACGGCGACCGCTTCATCCACTGGAATTTTGTCGCCAGCAGCCGCGAACTCATCGACGAGGCGCGCACCCGCTGGCGCGAGCAGCGTTTCCCGCGGGTGCCCGGCGAGTCCGAGTTCATCCCGCTGCCCGAACGCTAGAATTGCGCCTGTCCCCTCGTTTTCAGGAGATCCCTTGAGCATCGCTTCGCTGCGCCGCGAATACATGGGCGAGAGCCTCGACGAGGCCGATGTCGCCGCCGATCCCTTCGTCCAGTTCCAGCGCTGGTTTGACGAGGCGCTGCGCGCCGAGCTGCCCATGCCCAATGCCATGACTCTGGCGACGGCAACGGCGGAGGGCGCGCCTTCAGCACGCATTGTGCTGCTGAAGGGTATCGACCATGACGGATTCGTGTTCTATACCAACTACCTCAGCCGCAAGGGCCGTGAGCTCGCCAACAACCCGCGTGCGGCGCTGCTGTTTCACTGGACGGAGCTGGAACGCGAAGTGCGCATTGAAGGCGGTGTCGAGAGGGTCTCCGCCGATGAATCCGACGAGTATTTCGCGAGCCGGCCGCTGGGCAGCCGCCACGCGGCAATCGCCTCCCCTCAAAGCGAGCCGGTGGCGAACCGCGCCGCGCTCGAGCGGAAGTTCGCGGAAGTCGCTGCCGGGCAGGGCGATGCTGCGCAACGGCCCGCGCATTGGGGCGGATACAGGCTGCGGCCGGCGGCCGTCGAGTTCTGGCAGGGCCGGCCCAATCGCCTGCACGACCGGCTTCTTTACACGCTGCAGGCGGGGCACTGGACGCTCGGCCGCCTCGCGCCCTGACCGCGGTGCCGGCCGCGGCCGGCGGTATACTCACGCCCTTTCCCGCCGCGCCGCCATCTTGCCCGTACCGCTTTCCCCGCGCACCTACGAGTCCCTGCTGGCCTGGTATTTCGTGTCGGTCTGGGGCTCGGGGTTCCTGGCCACCAAACTCGGCCTGCAGCATGCAGCGCCGTTCACCTTCCTGTCGCTGCGCTTCGCCTTTGGCCTGATCTGCCTGGTACCGCTGCTGCTGGTGCTCCGCCCGCGGTGGCCGGCGAGCCGAAGCGAAACCGGACACCTCATCGTCGCCGGTCTGCTGATGCACGCGGTGCACCTCGGCGGCAGCCACTACACCCAGTACCTCGGCATGTCGGCCGGGATCACCGCCGTGCTGCTGTCGGTACAGCCGCTGCTGACCGCAGTGATCGCGGGACGCTGGATGGGCGATCGCATCGGCACCCGGCAGTGGGCGGGCATCGCGATCGGACTCGCCGGCGTGACACTGATCGTCTGGCACAAGATTGATGTGCGCGAAGCCAGCGCGGGCGCGCTGCTCGCCGTCACGATCTCGCTGGCCGGAGTCACGGCCGGCACGCTGTACCAGCGCCGCTGGTGCCCCACCGCCGACCTCCGCGCGGCCGCCCTGCTGCAGTTTGCCGGCACCCTCGTGGTGCTGGCGCCACTGGCCTGGCTGGTCGAGGGCGCGACGGTGTGCTGGTCGTGGGCACTGGCCGGATCCATCGTGTTCCTGGTGATCGGCGCGTCATTTCTGGCGGTCAATGCGCTGCACACGCTGATGCGGCGCGGCCGGGCCACCCGCGTCACCAGCCTGATCTACCTGACGCCGATTTTCGCGGTCACGCTCGAACTGCTGATGTTCGGCGTGGTGCCCTCGGCCATTTCGCTCGCGGGCATCGTGGTTACCTGCTGCGGTGTTGCCATGGTGTCCTGGCAGGGGAGACGGCAGCAGGGAAGCGCGGCATGAAGGTCTCCAGCATCCGCTTCATCGTGCTGCTGACGATCCTGCTGCATCTGGCGTTCGCCGGCATCCGGGTCACGCTGTCGCTGTTCGCGCTGCACCTGCAGGCCTCCGCTCTCGCGGTGGGCATCCTGATATCGCTGCTTGCCGCAGTGCCCCTGGTGTTCGCGGTTGGCTGGGGACGCACCGTCGACCGCATCGGCGTGCGCGTGCCGCTGTTCATCGGTGCGGGCACCGTGCTCGGCGCGCTGCTGCTGGTTGCCGCGCTGCCCCGTCTCGAAACACTGTTCCTCGCCAGCGCGCTGGCCGGCAGTGGCTTCATGCTGGTGCACATCTGCGTCAGCCAGGCCGCCGGCCTGCTCGGCGTACCGGAGGATCGCTCACGCAATTTCAGCCTGCTGGCGCTGGCATTTTCCACCTCGGGCTTCCTCGGGCCGGTGATCTCCGGTTTCGCGATCGACTGGATCGGCCACCGCCTGACCTTCCTGCTGCTGGGCATCAGCGTGGTGTCCGGCATCGCGCTGATGCTGGCGCGCCCGGTTCGCCTCCCGGCACATCCGGCACCGGCGCAGGGTGCCGGGCACAAACGGGTCATCGACCTCTTCCGCATCCGCGGCCTGCGCAGGGCTTTGATCGCCAGCGCGGTACTGTCGATGGCCTGGGACCTGTTCACCTTCGTCACGCCGATCCATGGTACCCGTCTGGGGCTGTCGGCATCGGCCATCGGCCTGATCCTCGGCGCCTTCGGCGCGGCAATATTCGTGGTGAGGCTGCTGCTGCCGCTGGTCGTGCACCGCCTGAGCGAATGGCCGCTGCTGATCGGGGGCATGATCGCCACCGGCGCGGCCATGGCCGTATTCCCGCTGCTCAGCAGCCCTCCACTGCTGATGGCCGTCGCCTTCGTGATCGGACTGGCGATCGGCGGCACACAGCCGATGATCATGTCGGTACTGTATAACTCCGCCCCTGCAGGGCGCGGCGGCGAAGTGGTCGGCGTGCGCACCTTCCTGCTCAACGTCACCCAGGCCGGCATGCCGCTGCTGTTCGGCATCGTCGGCACGACGCTGGGCATGACGCCGGTGTTCTGGGCCATGGCGGCCGCCCTGCTGATCGGTGGCGGCGTCGTCAGCCGGCGCTGAAGGCGCAAAAAAAACGGGGCGCTCCGGCGCCCCGTTCACTGCAATCCGAACTGCTTATTTCAGATGCTTGTTGACCAGCTTGGTCATCTCAAACATCGACACCTGTTTCTTGCCGCCGAAAACATCTTTCAGCTTCTCGTCAGCATTGATCATGCGGCGGTTCTTGTTGTCCTGCAGGCCGTGCTTTTTGATGTAGGCCCAGATCTTCTTGGTGACTTCGGTGCGCGGCATTGCGCTGTTGCCGATCACTGCACCGAGCGCGGCGCTCGGCTGCATGGCCTTCATGAATGCGGCATTGGGTTTGCGTTTCGCGCCGGCCTTCTTTTTCTTTGCGGCGGGTTTCTTGGTAGCCTTTTTCTTTGCAGCCATCGAGTGTTCTCCCGTAATGTCCGGATAGGATCAGTTGGTCAGGTTGGTCAGGTTTGCCGTGATAGCGCACGGTGACGAGAGGATGCCGAGGGAAAACGCCTTTGTCAATTGTTTCCCAGAGGGAAAACCAGAGGGTGCGACACCATGCAAGCGCTGCCTTGGCGACGGCGTTTCGGCTTGCCGATTGCCGGGAGTTTGTGTCCGTCGCCGACTCGCCGCACAATAGGCATCCCTCGCCCGCCGCCTTCGGGGAAGCCGCCCGCGGCGCAAGAGCAGAAGCAAATCAATGACCTAACCGGGGGATTTGAATTGTGTATCTGCAGCATATGCGATCAACGCTCGGGTGGCACGACCTCGCCGCATGGTGATTGTGCGGCCGGAATTCCCCGCTGACCTCCGCCATGGCCCGGCAGCTTTCCCTGTTCGAAGGTAGCGCACGCGGCGGCCCCGCTCGCCGCGCAGTATCCGTTGCCGCGGCAGAGGTGCCTCCGGAGGTGCGCGACCTGGCACGACAGTTGCCTCGGGGATTGCGGCTGGGCGCCTCGTCCTGGCACTTTCCGGGGTGGCGGGGCATCGTCTGGGCGGATGCGCTGCTTCCCGCAGATCTCGCCCGCAGCGGTTTGCCGGCCTACGCGCAGCACCCGCTGCTCGCCGCCGCCGGTATCGACAGAAGCTTCCAGGCACCGCTGACGGCGCGCCAGTACGCCTTCTTTGCAGCGCAAGTGCCGGATCGCTTCCGGTTTGTCGTCCGCGCACCGGGCACGGTGACCGGCCCCTGGCACCACGCGGACGACGGCGGCCGCGGCGGGCCCAATGCGCAGTTTCTGGATGCCGCCCATGCCACACGGCAGTTCGTGGATCCCGCAATCGAGGGGCTCGGGACAGCCGCCGGTGCTTTGCTGTTTCAGTTTCCCCCGCTCGGGCGCACCCTGACGCGCTCCCCCGAGCGCTTCATCGCCCGGCTGCACGATTTCCTCGAACGGCTGCCGCGAGGGCCGCTGTACGCAGTCGAAATGCGCGACGCCCGCATCATTACGCGGCGTTTTTTTGCGTCGCTGAAGGACGCCGGCGCTCGCTATTGCGTCGGCGTGCATCCGCGGATGCCGTCGGTGGCGGCGCAGGCAGCGGCGATGTCGGGATTCGGGCCAGGTCCGCTGCTGGTGCGCTGGAGCCTGCGTGCCGGCTACAGCGACGAGGACGCCACTGCCCGCTTCGCGCCTTTCGACCGCCTGGTCGACGAGGATGCCGCCACCCGGGAATCCATTGCGCGGCTGTGCACGGCAACACTCGCTGCAGGGGAGGAATGCACGGTCATTGCCGGCAACAAGGCCGAGGGATCGGCTCCGCTGACGCTGGTCAAACTCGCCCAGGCCATCGTTGCCGCGACCCGCGAGCGGCGGCTCGCGGCTGGTGCCTGATCCGGCTGGCCCGGGGGACGGCAGCTACTTTTTCAGGCGAGCAGCAAACTGCTTGCGGAACTTGGCGACCTTGGGCGACACCACGTACTGGCAGTAGGGTTGCCGGGGATTGCGTTCGAAATATTCCTGGTGGTAGGCCTCGGCCTCGTAGAACTGCGGGGCCGCCGTGATTTCGGTCACGATGGGCCGAGCGAAAACACCTGCCTCCGTCAGCCGGCGGATCGCCGCTTCCGCCGCCGCCTTCTGCGCGGGAGAGTGATAGAAAATCACCGAGCGGTATTGGGGGCCGATGTCATTGCCTTGTGCATTCAGCGTCGTCGGATCATGGATCGCGAAAAAAACGTCGAGAATGTCGGTATAGGCAATGCTTTCCGGATCAAAAGTCACTCGCACAACCTCCGCGTGGCCGGTATCGCCGCCGCAGATGTCCTCATAGGTCGGATCCGGCAGATGCCCTCCGCTGTATCCTGATTCCACCGAAAGTACACCTGCAAGACCGTCGAATACGGCCTCAAGGCACCAGAAGCAGCCGCCGCCCAGCGTTGCAATCTCGTGCCTGCCGCCGCCTTCATGCTCAAGCGCCATCACTTCCTCCATGAGCGGGGAACGCGGGCTCCGTCGTCCCGCAATCCGGCTCCTGACGCCGCCAAGTCCCGTCAGGCATTGCGATGATAAGCGGTCACGCGCTCGACTTCGTTGCGCGAACCGAGCACCACGCCGGCACGCTGGTGCAGCCTCGTCGGCTGCAGATCAAGGATGCGCTCGCGCCCATTCGTCGCGGCGCCGCCGGCCTGCTCGACGATCATCGACATCGGATTGGCCTCGTACATCAGGCGCAGCCGGCCTTCCTTGTGCTTGGCGTCCTGCGGATACATGAAAATCCCGCCCCGCGACAGGATGCGATAGACGTCGGCGACCATCGAGGCCACCCAGCGCATGTTGTAGTCCTTGCCCAGCGGGCCGTTTTTCCCGGCCAGGCACTCGTCGATGTAGCGTTTTACCGGCGGCTCCCAGTTGCGCATGTTCGACATATTGATCGCAAATTCCGCGGTGTCCGCGGGAATTTCAATTTTGGGCTGGGTCAGCACCCAGCTGCCCATTTCGCGATCCAGCGTGAATCCGGCCACGCCGTTGCCGACGGTCAGGATCAGCATGGTCGAGGGACCGTACACCGCGAAACCGGCGGCAACCTGGCGGGAACCGGGCTGCAGAAAGGCCTTTTCGTCGGGTTCGCAGCCTTCGGGACAGCGCAACACCGAAAAAATGGTGCCCACCGATACGTTGACATCGATGTTCGAGGAACCGTCGAGCGGATCGATCAGCAGCAGGAACTCTCCGCGCGGATAGCGGTTCGGAATCTGGTGCGGATGCTCCATTTCCTCCGACGCCATCGCGGCCAGATGACCGCCCCATTCATTGGCCTCGAGCAGCACCTCGTTGGAAATGACATCAAGCTTTTTCTGGGCTTCCCCCTGCACGTTGTCGCTGCCGGCATTGCCGAGGATGCCTGTCAGCGCGCCCTTGCTCACCGCATTGCTGATCGACTTGCAGGCCCGGGCGACGACTTCGATCAGCAGCCTGAGTTCCGCCGAAACCACGCCTTTTTCACGCTGCTGTTCGACGAGGTACTGGGTGAGTGTAATGCGCCGCATGTTTTCTCCACTAATGATCAGAGCCCGGTTGCCGGGCTGGCGAACGCGATTATCCGATATACTGGTTTCAACCGGGAGAGGACCCATGATGTTGATGATTTTGAAAGAAATTTCTCGACACATCGTGCTGCCGTGCATGCTGGTGCTGCCCCTGCTGGCCGCGGCGCAGGCCACGAAACCGGCAGCTCCGGCAAGCGCCGTGGCCACATTCGGTGGCGGCTGTTTCTGGTGCATGGAAGAGGCGTTTGACAAGGTGCCGGGCGTGATCTCGACGATTTCCGGCTACATGGGCGGCCGCACGCCGGACCCCACGTACCAGCAGGTGTCCACGGGGACCACCGGACACAACGAGGTGGTGCAGGTCCGCTTCGATCCGGCAAAAGTCAGCTACCTGCAGCTGCTCGAGGTTTTCTGGCGCAACATCGATCCGACACAGGCGAACGGCCAGTTCTGCGACCACGGCTCACAGTATCGCAGCGAGATTTTTTTTCACGATGAGGCACAGCGCAAGGCGGCTGAAGCGTCGCGGGCGGCACTGCTGAAGAACAAGCCCTTTGCGGGCGATGTGCATACCCTGGTCACGCGGGCCAGCCGCTTCTACCCCGCCGAGGAATATCACCAGGACTACTACCGCAAAAACCCCGTCCGCTACGGCTATTACAAGTCCGCCTGCGGCCGCGAGGCCCGGCTCAAGGAAATCTGGCAGTCAAAATAGCACTCAACAGGCAGACAGGCGGATTGCCGGTGTCCAAGCGCCTGTTGCTGATCGGTGGCGGGCACAGCCATGTCGAAGTCATCCGGCGCTTCGCGCATGAACCGGAACCCGATGCCGCGATCACCCTGGTCAGCCCGGATCGCCTGACAGCTTACTCCGGCATGCTGCCCGGCCACGTCGCCGGGCATTACAGCCGTGAAGAATGTCACATCGACCTCGAACACCTTTGCCGGGCGGCCGGTATCACCCGGGTCGAGTCAACGGTCACCGGACTCGATCTCGAGTGCGGGTTCGCCCGCTGCGGCAATGAGCACACCCTGCCCTTCGACATCCTGTCCATCGACACGGGATCCGTGGCCGCAACCGCCGCAGTTGCGGGAGCAGACCGGCACGGCATTGCCGTCAGGCCGGTCGCGCATTTTCTTCAGCAGTGGGACCGGATCCTCGCATCGGCCGCAAGGGCACGGTCCGCACTGCGCATCGCAGTGGTCGGGGCGGGAGCCGCCGGCGTTGAACTGGTGCTGGCGATGCAGCATCGCATGCTGGGGTTGGACGGGAATGCGCGGTTCACGCTGGTCGGCGACGGGCCGGGGATCCTTCCATCACATCCGCGGCGGCTTCAATGTCGCTTCATGGACATATTGAATGCCCGTGGCATTGAACTGCGGCTGGACGGCACCGTGCAGGGCGTCGATGCCGATTCGCTCCTGCTGCGTGGCGGCGCGCGCATCGCCACCGACGAGGTTTTCTGGGTAACCGGAGCGGCAGCCCCGCCCTGGCCTGCCGCCAGCGGCCTCGGCGTCGACGCACGCGGATTCATAGCTGTCAATGCGAAGCTGCAATCCATGTCCCATCCGCGCGTTTTCGCCGCTGGTGATGTCGCGTCGATGGTCGATGCGCCGCGGCCAAAGTCCGGGGTATACGCCGTGCGTCAGGGACCGCCTCTGGCCCGTAACCTGCGCCGGGCATTGCGGGGGGAATCCTTGCTCGACTACCGCCCCCAGCGCCGCGCACTTGCCCTGATCAGTGCCGGCGACCGCTACGCGATGGCCTCCTACGGTGCGCTGGCCTGGGGGGGAGGCTGGGTATGGCAGTGGAAGGACCGCATCGACCGCGGCTTCATGCAGCGCTATCGCGTGGAAGGCGGTTGGAGCGGGCAGCAGGGTCGGCGCAGGTGAGCGCCTGGAAAAACGGTTTCAGCCGACTGTAACGCGGGCAAACTTGCGCTTGCCCACCTGCAGCACGGCGGTCGTTCCGGCCACAAGCTTCAGCGACTTGTCGCTGATTTTCTCGCCATCCAGCTTGACGCCGCCCTGCGCCAGCATGCGCAGGGCGTCCGAGGTGCTCGGTGTGAGGCCGGCCTGTTTGAGCACTGCAGCAATCGGCAGGCCGTCATCCCCGGCGCTGAGTTTCACCTCGGGCATGTCTGCCGGGAGTTCGTCGCGCCGGAAGCGCGCTTCGAAATCGTCGAGCGCAGCGCGCGCCGCATCAGCACCGTGGAAGCGAGTGACAATCTCCTGTGCAAACATGACCTTGATGTCGCGGGGATTGCGTCCGCCCCTGACTTCATCACGCCAGCCGCGGATAGTCTCCAGCGCTTCGAACGACAGCAGCTCGATGTAACGCCACATCAGCTCGTCGGAAACCGACATCAGCTTGCCGAAGATTTCATTGGGTGCTTCCTGGATGCCGACATAGTTGCCGAGGGACTTTGACATCTTGTTGACTCCGTCGAGCCCTTCGAGCAACGGCATGGTCAGGATGCACTGCGGGGCCTGTCCGTGGTGTTTCTGCAACTCACGGCCCATCAGCAGGTTGAACTTCTGGTCGGTACCGCCCAGCTCGACATCGGCTTTCAGCGCGACGGAGTCGTAGCCCTGTACCAGGGGATACAGGAACTCGTGGATCGCGATCGGCTGGTTTCCGTGATAGCGCTTGGAAAAATCATCGCGCTCGAGCATGCGTGCCACGGTATGCGATGCGGCAAGGCGGATCATGTCAACCGCGCTCATGCTGTCCATCCAGGCCGAATTGAAAACAACCTCGGTGCGGCTGCGGTCGAGAATGCGGAATACCTGCTCGGTGTAAGTTTCGGCGTTGCGTGCAACCTCTTCCCGGGTAAGCGGCGGGCGCGTCGCGTTCTTGCCCGTCGGGTCGCCGATCATCCCGGTAAAGTCGCCGATCAGGAACAGCACGTGGTGACCGAGCTCCTGGAACTGGCGCAGCTTGTTGATCAGAACCGTATGCCCGAGATGAAGGTCCGGCGCCGTCGGATCGAATCCGGCCTTGATGCGCAGCGGCCGGCCGGCGGCCAGCTTCTCGCGCAACTCCGCCTCGCGCAGCAATTCGTCACAGCCGTGGCGGATGATCTCGATCTGACGGTCGATACTGGTCATTTTTCCGGTTCTTCATGCAAAAAAGCGGTTTCCGGGACAGCTGTACTCTGCTAAGCTCCCGGCTGAAATTTGCTTGTAAATCATAAGGGAAGCGCATGTTTTTGGCGCGGTTTGCGATTCTAGCGCAAAAACTTTCGAATCGGCTTCAAGGGAAGACGCCGCGCCGCATTGCGCTTGCGCTGGTGCTGCCTTTCGTCGGAGTGATGGCGGCCTTCGGCATTGCCCCGGACACCGTGACCGACACGGTCGAACGCCGGACCGTTGTCGAGGAACTGAACCTGCCCCCGCTTGATGTGCCGGGCCCGGCCGCCGTTGAAACCTACTGGCGCGAGGAACGGATCGAGCGCGGCGACACCATCGCCTCCGTGCTGCAGCGCCTGGATGTCGACCAGTCGAGCGCGGTCCTGCTGCTGCAGCATACCCGCGAAGCGCGCGCGCTGTACCGGCTGATTCCGGGAAGGACCATACGGGCTCAGGTGTCGGAAGCGGGGCAGTTGCTTGCGCTGCGCTATCTGAACGGCACCCAGCTTCTGAAGGTTGATCTGGACCGGGACGTGCTGCGGGTATGGGAAGGTCCCGCTGATGTGGAAACCCGCGTGCACATGCGTTCCGGCGAAATCGTGTCCTCGCTGTTTGCCGCGACCGATGCGGCAGGCATGTCTGATGCGGTTGCCGTGCAGATTGCCGACGTTTTTTCCACCGACATCGATTTTCACCGGGACCTGCGCCGCGGCGACCGGTTCTCGGCGGTGTACGAAATGCAGTATCACCAGGGTGAGCCGATCAAGGCCGGACGGCTGCTGTCGGCGGAATTCGTCAACCAGGGCAGGACCTTCCATGCCGTTTGGTTCGACAGCGGCGATGGCCAGGGCGGCGGCTACTACACGCTGGACGGCAAGAATATCCGCAAGGCCTTCCTGCGTTCGCCTCTGGAGTTCTCCCGGATCAGTTCCGGCTTCAGCAATGCGCGCTTTCATCCGGTACTCAAGACCTGGCGCGCGCACCGCGGAATCGACTACGCGGCGCCCACCGGAACCCGCGTCAAGAGCACGGGCAGCGGAGTGGTCGAGTTTGTCGGCAGGCAGGGCGGCTATGGCAATCTCGTGGTCATCCGCCACCAGTCCAAGTACACCACCTGGTACGCGCATCTCTCGCGGTTTGCGCCCGGTCTGCACAAGGGACGGCGCGTGGCACAGGGCGAACTGATCGGTTTCGTCGGCAGTACCGGCATGGCAACCGGCCCCCACCTGCACTACGAATTCCGCATCAACAACGTCCACCAGGATCCGATGCGCATTGCAATGCCGCCCGCGCCTCCGCTGGCACCCCAGCATCGGGCCGCGTTCGAGGAAGCTGCGCGACCGATGGCCGAGCGGCTGGCCCTGCTGCGGCAGATCCGGACCACGTCGGCAAACTGACGGCCGGCTGTCGACTGCGATGCCCGTGCTGTTCATCGGGTTGATGTCCGGCACCAGCATGGACGGCATCGACGCCGTGCTGGCCGCCCTTGATTCGGGGCCCCTCGTCCGCCATCACGTCCACCAGCCCTTTCCGCCGAAGTTGCGCGATGCGCTGCTTGCGCTCAACGAACCGGGGGCAGATGAATTGCACCGTGCGGCGACAGCCGCGAATTCGCTGTCCCTGGCGTATGCGACCGCCGTTCGCACCCTGCTGGGACAATCCGCAACCAATGCAGGATCGGTCAGTGCGATCGGCTGCCACGGGCAAACCGTCCGCCACAATCCGCAGAGCGGATACACCACGCAGCTCGTCAACGGCGCCCTGCTTGCCGAACTGACGGGAATTCCCGTCGTGTGTGATTTCCGCAGCCGGGACATTGCAGCCGGAGGTGAAGGCGCCCCCCTGGTGCCGGCTTTTCACCGGGCCATGTTCAGGCATCCGGAACAGGGAAGGGTAATCGTCAACATAGGCGGCATCGCCAACGTCACCTGTCTTCCCGCCACGGGTCCGGTAACCGGCTTTGACTGCGGACCGGGCAATATGCTGATGGATGGCTGGATTGCCGCCCACAGGCAGCTGCCCTACGATGCCGGCGGGGCCTGGGCCGCCCAGGGGAGGCTGCTGCCGGAACTGCTGGATCGCCTGCTCGATCACGAGTTTTACTCGCGTCCGCCGCCGAAAAGTACAGGACGCGAGACGTTCAATCTGTCCAGCCTGCAAAAACTGCTTGCCGGCAACGAGGCGCCGGTCGACGTGCAGGCAACGCTTTGTGAGCTGACCGCGACCGCGATCGCGCGCGCGATCGACCTACACTGCGCTGACGCGGCCGAGGTTTATCTGTGCGGCGGCGGTGCCCGCAATGCCCGGCTGGTACAGCGGCTCGCTGCGATGTTGTCTGGTCGGAAGCTGGGAACCACAGATGACCTGGGCATTGCCGCAGAATCGGTGGAAGCTGCCGCATTCGCCTGGCTGGCGCAGCGCACGCTCGCTGCGGAACCGGGAAACCTGCCGGAAGTGACCGGGGCCAGCGGTCCGAGGATCCTCGGCGCCATCTATCCGGCATGAATTAACCAAAAAAAGAAGCGGGGGCGCCGGCCCCCGCTTCTGTCTGAAGCAGAAAAACTCAGGCCGAAAAGGAAGAGCCGCACCCGCAGGTCGAGCTGGCATTCGGATTCTTGATCACGAACTGCGCGCCCTCGACATTCTCCTGGTAATCGATCTCCGCCCCAGTCAGATACTGCAGACTCATCGGGTCGATCAACAGCGTCACACCGCCTTTCTGGAGCGAGGTGTCGTCGTCGTTGACGGCTTCGTCGAAAGTGAAGCCGTACTGGAATCCGGAACAACCGCCGCCGGTCACGAACACCCGCAGCTTGAGTTCCGGGTTGCCTTCTTCTTCGATCAGCTGCCGGACCTTCGCCGCGGCGTTTTCGGTGAACACCAGCGGGTCGGGCATCATCTCGGTCACTGCATTCATCGCATGCTCCTGGATCAGTTAAGCCTGTCTGGCGGATTATAGTCCCGGTGGCCGGGGATCACTCGGCCGAGGCGGGCTTGAATTTGACGACCTTCTCGGCCTTGGCGTCGTCCTGGTAGACCAGCCGGCCCTGCACCACCGCGCCCAGCTGCATTTCCAGCGTCCGGTAGTAGACATCTCCTGTGACATTGGCCTTGCCCTGCAGTTCGACGTAATCTGCGGCATGCACCGGTCCGACCACGGTGCCGTTGATAACCACGTGGGAAACGCGGATTTCCCCTTCGATACGGGCCGCCTCGGACAGCACCAGCGTGCCGGGCTTGCCTTCGGCAGATATCACATTGCCATGAACATGCCCGTCGACGCGCAGGCCGCCTTCGAAGGTCAGGTCGCCATCGATCACCGTGCCGGTGCCGATCAGGCAGTCAATGCGGTTCTGGGGCTTGCTGGGTTTGTTGCCGAACATGGTGATCTCCCTCTACGAAAGAGTGACATTGTGCGTCAGCCGCGGCGCGTCGGAATTGCCTTCAAACACTCGGACCTGCAGCCCTTTGACCGTGGCATCAGGCGCAATCCGGAACATGCCTTCGACCCGCTGGAACAGCTTGAAGCTGACCTGGAATTCCTTGGCCGGCTGCGCGGATTCCTGCGGCAGCACCAGCACCACTTTACGGCCATCCTGCTGGAGATTCAACACGAACTGCAGGCGGCCATTGAACTCCTTGGCGCGTTCTCCGGTCTGCACCAGCAGCAGCTGATAACGGTACTCGCCGGGCACCGGCTCCGGCAGCAGGCGGAAGCGGTTGACGCTGATGGCGCCCGGTTTTCCGGTTGCGGTCAATGACTGGAAAAAGGCGAGGTCCTCCTTGAGCCGCGCATTCTCCTGGGCCAGATTCTTCACCTGCCGCTCGAGATCCGCAAACGTTGCGCGCTCGATCTGCAGCTGGCTCTCGGCTGCCGCGGTTCTCGCGTTCAGCTCCGCCAGCTCGGCCTGCTGCTTCATCACGGTTTCATTGAGCTGCGCGCGCAGACGCATGGCCTCGCTTTGCCTGAAACCGGCGTACTCCAGACCGAAGTCATAGGTGAACCAGGCAATGCCTGCCACCAACACGCCGGCAACGACCAGGCCCGCCCAGCGCCAGTACCAGGGCATGTGCGGCCGCACCGCCAGCTTCGGCGCATCAATCCCGAAGCGCCGCGCAAAATTCCTCGTCAGGCGCATCATCGTCTCAGGGCAGCAGGGCGACCTGTGCCAGACCGGTGTCCTCAGCCAGTCCGAACAGGATATTCATGTTCTGCACAGCTTGGCCCGCTGCGCCCTTGACCAGGTTGTCAATCACCGACAATACGACCACGGTATCTCCGCCCTGCGGGCGGTGCACCGCGATCCGGCAAACATTCGCGCCACGCACGGAGCGGGTCTCCGGATGGCTGCCGGCAGGCAGGACGTCGACGAAGGCTTCGGCGGCATAGCGCTTTTCGTACAGCGACTGCAGGTCAATGTCGCGGGTCAGGCGCGCATACAGCGTCGCGTGGATGCCGCGGATCATGGGCGTGAGATGCGGCACGAAGACTAGGCCGACAGGAGCTCCCGCCACCCGTGCCAGGCCCTGGGCGATTTCCGGGTGGTGGCGGTGTCCGCCCACACCGTAGGCTTTGAAATTGTCGGATGCCTCGGCATGCAGGATATGGGTCTCCGCCTTGCGGCCGGCGCCGGACACCCCCGATTTGGCGTCGGCGATCAGATGCCCGAAATCGATGCAGCCCGCCTCGATCAGCGGCAGGAACCCCAGCTGCACCGCGGTCGGATAACAGCCGGGATTGGCAATCACCCTCGCCTTCCCGATTTCCGCGCGGTTGATCTCGGGCAGCGCATAAACCGCCTCGGCCACCAGCTCCGGGCAGGCATGCTTCATCTTGTAATACTGTTCCCAGACCGCCACGTCCCGGATGCGGAAATCCGCGGCAAGGTCGATGACCCTCACGCCGGCATCGACGAGAACACGCGCTTCCTGCATCGCCACACCATTCGGCGTCGCAAAAAACACCACGTCGCATTTGTCGAGACCGGCCGCCGCTGGCTCGCTGAAGCGCAGATCGACCCGGCCGCGGAGGTTGGGAAACATTTCCGCCACCGGCATGCCGGCTTCCTTGCGGGAAGTAATGGCGCGCAGTTCGCAACTCGGGTGCTGCACCAGCAGCCGCAACAGTTCGACGCCGGTATATCCGGTGCCCCCGACGATCCCGACCTTGATGCTTTTTTCAGTCATGCCCCGATTACCTTCCCTTGCATCCTTCATGACCTGTCACCCGTCGCCCGGCGGCGACAATTCCGCCAGAGACGACAAAGCCGCCCTTGGGCGGCTTTGCACGAACTTGCGTTCTGCCAAATATCGTCAACGCTTGGAGAACTGCTTGCGCCGCCGCGCCTTGCGCAAACCGACCTTCTTGCGCTCCACCTCGCGGGCATCGCGGGTAACCAGTCCGGCCTTGCGCAGCACGGGCTTCAGCGCCGCATCGTATTCGATCAGCGCACGGGTGATGCCGTGACGCACGGCGCCGGCCTGCCCGGACTCACCGCCGCCGGTCACATTGACGCTGATGTCGAAGGTATCCAGTTTCTCGATCAGCGCCAGCGGCTGGCGCACGACCATGCGGCCGGTTTCGCGGGAGAAAAACTCGTCAACGGGCTTGCCGTTGACGACAATGCTGCCCTTGCCGGGCTGCAGGTACACGCGGGCCACTGCGCTCTTGCGGCGGCCGGTGCCGTAATTCTTTTGAACTGCCATGGTCATTCGTCCTAGATTTCGAGGGTCTTGGGCTGTTGCGCCGCATGCGGATGATCGGTTCCCGCATAGGCCTTCATTTTCTTGAGCATCGCGTAACCGAGCGGTCCCTTGGGCAGCATGCCCTTCACCGCCTTTTCCAGCACGCGCGCCGGGAACTTGGCGTGCATTTTCTCGAAGCTGGTGGTGTAGAGCCCGCCGGGATAGCCCGTGTGGCGGTGATAAAGCTTGTCCTTGGCCTTGTTGCCGGTCACGCGCAGCTTGTCGACATTGACCACCACGATGAAATCGCCGGTGTCGATGTGACGCGTGAATTCGGGTTTGTGCTTGCCACGCAGGCGATGCGCGATTTCGGCGGCCAGCCGGCCCAGCACCTTGCCGGAGGCGTCGACAACGTACCAGTCGCGTTTGACTTCGCTGGGTTTTGCGGAATAGGTCTTCATGCTCGATCCTGCGCGTTTTCGATGATTCAGGGAAACCGCGAATTCTATGGGAAATCAAGTGGATGTGTCAAACTGCTGTACTGCGGCAAAGTGCGCGCCCACGCCTTGCATGACGGCATAAAAATCTTTATAAAACAATAAGTTATAAACCATGATCTCCTGGCAGATCACCAACGCGCTGGCCTCCCTGCTGATTCCGCCCGGCCTGCTGCTGGCCGTACTGGCGGCTGGCTTGGCGCTGGCCCGCAGCCGGCCACGGCTGGGCCGGGCGCTGCAGTTCGTGGGCGCAGGCTTCCTCTACCTGCTGTCGATGCCGCTGGTGGGCACCGCCCTGCTGCAAAGCTGGGAAACGCCGGCGACCGCCACACCCCTGCCGCCGGCCGCGGCCATCGTTGTCCTGGGTGGCGGGCAGTATCGCAATGCCCCGGAATACGGCGGCGACACGGTGGGCGCGATGGGGCTGGTCCGCCTGCGTTACGCCGCCCGGTTGCAGCGACGCAGCGGTCTGCCGGTCCTCGTCAGCGGCGGCAGTCCCGACGGCGCGCCCGTCAGCGAGGCACAAGCCATGCGGATCACGCTGGAGCGCGAGTTCGGGGTTCCTGTTCGATGGGTCGAAAGTCTTTCCGCGAACACGCTGGACAGTGCGCGCAACAGCCGGGACCTGCTGGCAGCGGAGGGCGTCCGGCGCATCGTGCTGGTGACCCATGCCTGGCACATGCCCCGCGCCCGGCTGGCCTTCGAGAATGCCGGGTTCGAGGTCATCCCGGCGCCGACCGCGCATGCCACCCGCAGCATGCCGACCGTGCTCGACTTGCTGCCCGACGCCGGCGCGCTGCTCGACAGCGCGCTGTTTTTCCACGAGGCCATCGGAATACTCTGGTATCGTTTGCGCCTCATTTTCCCGGGTTGAGGAGAGCCCCATGAAAGCACGCATCAAATGGATCGAGAATGTCAGCTTTGTCGCCGAATCGGGCAGCGGCCATGCCCTGGTCATCGACGGCGCGCCGGAAGGCGGTGGCCGCGACCTCGGTCCACGGCCGATGGAAGTGGTGCTGATGGGCACCGGTGGCTGCACCGCCTATGACGTGATGCACATCCTGCGCAAATCGCGGGCACCGGTTACCGACTGCGTGCTGGAAATCGAAGCGGAGCGGGCGGAGGAAGATCCCAAGGTGTTCACCAAGATCCATTTCCATTTCATCGTCACCGGCAGGGGACTGAAACCGGCCCAGGTCGAACGTGCAGTGCATCTATCGGCGGAAAAATACTGCTCGGCGTCGATCATGCTCGGCAAGACCGCCGCAATCAGCCACGACTTCGAGATCCGCGAATCCGCGGCCTGACCGGCACGGCGGCTACAGCAGGAAGGCGCCGCCGGTCATCAGCTTCGAGGATGCCTGCATCGCCGCCTTGACCGGCCCCGGCAGCTCGGCGCCGCCATGGCGCAGCGCGGTGGTCGCATGCCGCGCCTCGTCCTCGCGCATCTGCTCGACTATGGCCCGGCTTTTGCGGTCTTGCACCGGCAGCCGCGCCAGATGCCCCTCGAGGTGTTTCACCACCTGGCGCTCGGTCTCGGCGAGGAATCCGAGGTTCCAGCGGTCGCCCAGTGCGCCAGCCGCCGCGCCGATCGCAAAGGAGCCGGCATAGAACAGCGGGTTGAGCAGGCTCTTGCGCCCGCCGAGTTCGGCGATGCGCTGCTCGGTCCATGCCAGATGCTCGGTCTCCTCGCGCGCGGCTTCCTCCAGCGCCGCGCGCGCGCCCGAATCGCGCGCGGTCAGGGCCTGACCCTGGTACAAAGCCTGGGCACAGACTTCGCCGGTATGGTTGACGCGCATCAGCGCTGCGGCGAGCGCCCGCTGCGGGGGGCTCATTTCGGCATCCTGCAGGTCCTCTCCGGGCAGCGGGCGCATGCTTCGGGCAGGCGCAAACAGGGTGCGCAAACCGCGGTCGAAACCGATGATCAGGTCGTCGAGCTTCATCAAGTTCAAGCCGCCTTTCCAAAAAGACGTTCGAGTTCGGCGCCGGGATCGGCCGCACGCATGAATGCCTCTCCCACCAGGAATCCGAAGACGCGGTGATCGAGCATCCGCTGCACGTCGCCCGGTGCCAGTATGCCGCTCTCGGTGATCACCAGCCGGCCCGCCGGAACGCGCGGCAAAAGCCCCAGCGTCGTGTCCAGCGTGGTCTCGAAGCTGCGCAGGTTGCGGTTGTTGATGCCCAGCAGCGGCGTGCGCAGCTGCAGCGCGGCGTCCAGCTCCGCACCGTCATGCACTTCGACCAGGACTGCCATGCCCAGTTCCAGCGCCAGCGCTTCGAGCTCCGCCATGCGTGCCGCCTCAAGCGCCGCGACGATCAGCAATATGCAGTCAGCGCCGGCGGCGCGCGCCTCGTAGACCTGGTACGGATCCACGATGAAATCCTTGCGCAGCACGGGCAGGCTGCAGGCCGCGCGCGCGGCCTTGAGATCGTCCAGTCCGCCCTGGAAAAACTGCCGGTCGGTCAGCACCGACAGGCAGGCTGCGCCGTGGCTTTCGTAGGTCCTGGCAATCGCCGCAGGATCGAACTGTCCGCGCAGCACGCCCTTGCTGGGACTTGCTTTCTTGACCTCGGCAATCACGGCTGGCCTGCCCGCATTGATCCGCGTGCGCAGCGCACCCGCAAAATCCCGCGCCGGTGCGGCCGCGAGCGCCTCCGCCCGCAGGTCCGGCAGGGCCCGGCGCGAGCGCGCATCCGCGATCTCCTGCGCCTTGACCGCGAGTATGCGCTGCAGGATGTCAGACATGGCTGCGGGTGAACTCGACAAACTGGTCGAGCTTCTGGCGGGCGGCGCCGCGCCCGATGGTTTCCAGCGCCTTCGCGACACCCTCGCCGAGGGTCGGAGCGAGTCCGGCCACGTAAATGCTGGCGCCGGCATTGAGCGCGACGATGTCGCGCGCCGCGCCCGGCTTGTTCTCCAGCGCACCGATCAGCATGTCCCGCGATTGCTCGACACTGTCGACCCGGATCGCCGCGTTGCTGTGGGCCTTCAGGCCGACGTCGGCAGGAGCAACCATGTACTCGCGCACCTGGCCGTCCCTCAGTTCGCCAACCGCTGTCGGGCCGCTGATCGACAGCTCGTCGAGCCCTTCGAGGCCATGCACGATCATCACCCGGCGGCTGCCGAGCCGCTGCAGCACGCGGGCCTGGATGCCGACGAGGTCGGCATGAAACACGCCCATCACCTGCTGCCTTGCACCCGCCGGATTGGTCAGCGGGCCGAGGATGTTGAATATGGTCTTCACGCCCAGCTCGCGGCGCACCGGCGCGGCGTGCTTCATCGCGCTGTGGTGGTTGGGCGCAAACATGAAGCCGATGCCGGTCTCGGCAATGCTTCTTGCCACCGCCTCGGGCCTCAGGTTGATGTTCACACCCAGAAGTTCGAGCACGTCGGCGCTGCCCGACTTGCTCGAAACCGAGCGGCCGCCATGCTTGGCGATTTTCGCGCCGGCCGCCGCGGCGACGAACATCGCTGCCGTGGACACGTTGAAGGTGTGCGCCGAATCGCCGCCGGTGCCGCAGGTGTCGATGAGTTCAGGCGTGTCGGGCGCCGGCACGCGGGTCGCGAACTCGCGCATCACCGTGGCTGCAGCCGCTATTTCGCCGATGGTCTCCTTCTTCACGCGCAGGCCGGTGATGATCGCGGCGATCAGCACCGGCGACACCTCGCCGCCCATGATCTGCCGCATCAGTGACAGCATCTCGTCATGAAAGATTTCGCGATGCTCGATGATGCGCGTCAGCGCCTCCTGCGGTTTCATCACCGTTTCTCCTCGAGGAAATTCTTCAGCATCCGGTGGCCGTGTTCGGTCAGTATCGACTCGGGGTGGAACTGCACGCCTTCGACCGCCAGGGTCCTGTGCCGGACACCCATGATCTCGCCGTCGTCGGTCCAGGCGGTGATTTCCAGGCATTCCGGGAGCGTCCCGCGCTCGATCACCAGCGAGTGATAACGCGTTGCCGAGAACGGCTGCGGCAGTCCGCGGAACACGCCCGCGCCCTGGTGGCGGATCAGCGAGGTCTTGCCGTGCATCAGCTGCTTCGCATGGACGATTTTCCCGCCGAAAGCCTGGCCGATGCTCTGGTGGCCGAGGCAGACGCCGAGAATCGGTATTTTTCCGGCGAATGCCCTGATCGCGGGCACCGATACCCCTGCTTCGTTGGGCGTGCACGGTCCGGGGGACACGACAATGCGGTCCGGTTTCATGTGCGCAATCCCGTCGACCGTGATCTCGTCGTTGCGGTGCACGGCCACCTCCTCGCCGAGCTCGCCGAAATACTGCACCAGGTTATAGGTGAAGGAATCGTAGTTGTCGATCATCAGCAGCATGGCGACCCCCTCAGTCCAGGCGCGTATCGAGGCCGGCTTCGGCGATTTCAGCCGCGCGCAGCAGGGCGCGCGCCTTGTTCTGCGTCTCCTGCCATTCGGCCTCGGGGTCGGAATCGGCAACCACGCCGCCGCCGGCCTGCACGTGCAGGCGACCATCCTTGATCACTGCAGTGCGCAGCGCGATCGCAACATCCATGTTGCCGTGGAAACCGAGATAGCCGACCGCGCCGGCATAGATGCCCCGCTTGACCGGCTCGAGTTCGTCGATGATTTCCATCGCGCGGACCTTGGGCGCACCGGAGACCGTGCCCGCCGGGAAGGTCGCGCGCAGCACGTCGATCGCACCGAGCCCCGGCTTCAGCTTCGCCTCGACGCTGGACACGATGTGCATCACATGCGAATAGCGCTCGATCACCATCTGCTCGGTGACCCTGACGCTGCCGGTCTGGGCGACGCGCCCGGCATCGTTGCGCCCGAGGTCGACCAGCATGATGTGTTCGGCACGCTCCTTCGCGTCGGCCAGCAATTCCTCCGCCAGCGCCGCGTCTTCCTCCGGAGTCGCGCCGCGGCGGCGGGTGCCGGCGATCGGCCTGACGGTAACCACGTCGCCTTCCAGCCGCGCGAGGATCTCCGGCGAGGCACCGATGACATGGAAATCGCCGAAGTTGAAGCAGAACATGTACGGCGAAGGATTCAGGGCCCGCAACGCGCGGTAGAGGGAAAGCGGCGACGCATGGTAGGGCTTGCTCATGCGCTGCGAGGGCACCACCTGCATGATGTCGCCCTCGAAAATGTACTTCTTCGCTCGCTCGACCGCCTTGTGGTACGCCGCCTGACCGAAACCGGACACGGCCGGCTCCGAACGGACAGGCGCGCTTTCCGGCAACGTCACCGGTGCACGAAGCTTCGCCAGCAGTTCGGCAAGGCGCTTGCGCGCGGCCGCCCAGGCGCCCGGCCTGCCGGGCTCCGCATACACCACCAGCGACAACTTGCCCGACAGGTTGTCGACGATCGCAATCTCTTCGGAGACCAGCAACAGCACGTCGGGAGTGCCCAGCTCGTCACGCTTCTGCGCGTCCGCCAGACGCTTTTCGATGTAGCGGACCGTGTCGTAGCCGAAGTAACCCACCAGCCCGCCGCAAAAACGCGGCAGCCGCGGATCGGTCGCCACCCTGAAGCGCTTGAGATAGTTCTCGACGAAGGCGAGCGGATCGTCGGCCTGCTCGAAAAACACTTCGCGCCCCTCGCGGATTTCCGCACAGCGATGGCCGCGCACCTCGAGGCGGGTCGCGGCAGAAAGGCCGATGAAGGAATAGCGGCCGAAACGTTCGCCGCCGACCACCGACTCCAACAGGTAGCTGAACGGCTGGTTGGCGAGTTTCAGGTAGATCGACAGCGGGGTGTCGAGGTCGGCGAAGGTTTCCAGCACCACCGGCACGCGGTTGTAGCCCGCGGCGGCGAGTCGATTGAATTCCGATTCAGTCATGTCTTGCTCCACAAAAAACGGCAGGGAAATGAAACGGGGCAACAGCCCGGCACAACGCGATCAGCAACGCCAATCGCGACGCCAGCAGCGGCCACGGTCAGCCGTTTGGGAGTTTGTGGAAACCGACACGATTAATCTTTTTTAATCAACGGGATACAGTCAAGAAGCGAGCTTACTATAGCATCAACGTCAAGGCTCTGCACGGCCTGCCCCTCGTTGTAACCATAGGGCACGCAGAACACCGGGCACCCGGCGGCGCGAGCCGCCTGCGCATCATTGCCGGAATCGCCGATCATCAGCATGCGCTCCGGGGGCACGCCAAACTGGGCGCAGGCGTGCAGCAGCTGCATCGGATCCGGCTTCTTGCGCGGCAGTGTGTCCCCGGCAATCGTCTGCGCGAAGTAGCGGGCGAGGCCCATGCGCTCGAGCAGCGGGCCGGTGAAGGCGCCGGACTTGTTGGTCACGCAGGCCAGCGGGAATCCCGCGGCGCGGAATTGCTCAAGTCCCTCGCGCACGCCGGGATAGATGGTCGTGTGCCGGCCGTTGACCTCGGTGTAGAACCGCTCGAACACCGGCAACGCGGCCGCCAGCGCATGCGCATCGGCGCGGCCGTCGATGTCGCGGGCGAGCGCACGCTCCACCAGCCGCGGAATGCCCTTGCCGACATAGGTACGCACGACATCGAGCGGCAACGGATCGTGCCCGAGATGCCCGAGCATCAGGTTGGTGGCCGCGGCGAGATCGGGAATGGTGTCGAGCAGCGTACCGTCGAGGTCTATCATCACGGCGCGCACGGCAATGGGAAACGTTTTTTTCATGGATTCGGCTGGCATGGAAAAACAGCGGCGCCGGAGCGCCGGGGATTCAGGCTCCGGCGAGCGCCCTGCGCATCTCCGCAATGACGGCCTTGTAATCCTTCTGCCCGAAGATTGCGGAGCCGGCAACGAAGGTGTCGGCTCCGGCTTTGGCGATTTCCGCGATGTTGCCGGCCTTGACCCCGCCGTCCACCTCGAGCCAGATGTCGCGCCCGCTCGCGGCAATGCGCTGGCGCACGGCCGCCAGTTTTTGCAGTGCCGAGGGGATGAAGGCCTGCCCGCCGAAGCCGGGATTGACCGACATGATCAGCACCAGATCAAGCTTGTCGAGCACATGGTCAAGGTAATGCAGCGGCGTGGCCGGGTTGAACACCAGCCCGGCCTTGCAGCCCTGTTCCTTGATCAGTCCGATCGTGCGGTCGATATGCTCGGAGGCCTCGGGGTGGAAGGAAATGATGCTGGCTCCGGCTTTCGCGAAATCCGGCACGATGCGGTCCACCGGCTTGACCATCAGGTGCACGTCGATGGGCACCTTGACCAGCGGCCGGATCGCCTCGCAAACCAGCGGCCCGATGGTCAGGTTGGGCACATAGTGGTTGTCCATGACGTCGAAATGGATCAGGTCGGCGCCGGCGGCGACCACCGACTGCACCTCCTCGCCGAGGCGGGCAAAATCCGCGGAAAGAATGCTGGGCGCGATGCGGAAAGTCATGACTTCATCCGGATATGGGGCCCGCCGATTTTACCCGTTCCCGTCCGCGGGGACATGCGGAACTTCCGCCGCCGCGCCGCGGATGCGAGAATAGGCGCATGGCCGAAAACAGATACCACATCACCGTGGCGCCCCGTGCAAACCACCTTCCGGAACAGTCGGATGCCGCGGCGGGACGCTATGCCTTTTCCTACACCATCACCATCACCAACACCGGCGCGGTCGCCGCGCAACTGGTGAGCCGGCACTGGATCATCACCGATGCCAACAATACCGTGCAGGAAGTCCGCGGTGATGGCGTCGTCGGCGCCCAGCCCTGGCTGAAACCCGGCGAGAGTTTCGAGTATTCCAGCGGATCGCTACTCGCGACCCCGGTCGGCACCATGCGCGGCAGCTACCAGATGGTCGCGGAGGACGGCACGCGCTTTGACGCCACCATTCCGGAATTCACGCTGTCGGTGCCGCGGGTGCTGCATTAAGCGCCACTGGCGGCCGCGGGCATGAGCTTACGCGCCAGCTACACCCTGATCGCGCCGCTCTACGACGCGCTGGTCGGCCCGGCACTGGATCGCGTGCGCAGGCGCAGCCTGGCGCGGCTGCCCGGGGGCACCGGTGAACATATCCTGCTCAGCGGCGTCGGTACCGGGCTCGACCTGCCGTGGCTGCCGGCTTGCCACCATTACACCGCGCTTGACCTGACGCGCGCGATGCTGCGCAAGGCTCTGCCGCGGGGCAGGCACCTCGACATCCGCTGGGTTCAGGGGGACAGCCAGCGCCTGCCTTTTGCCGACGACGCCTTCGACCACGCGCTGCTGCATCTGATACTCGCCATCGTGCCCGATACCCGTGCTGCACTCGCCGAATCGGCGCGCGTGGTCAGGCCCGGCGGCCGGCTGTTGGTGCTCGACAAGTTCCTGCGCCGCGGCGAAGCCGCCTGGCTGCGGCGGCTGGCAAACCCGCTGATCCGGCGCATCGCCACCCGCACCGACGTGGTACTCGAGGATGCGCTCGCCGGCGTGCGCGGACTGCGCGTGCTCAGTGACGAGCCGGCCCTCGCGGGCGGATGGTTCAGGATGGTGACGCTGGAAAAAACCCGCGCTCAGGACTTGCCGGATTCGTCAGGATCATCATCCTCGCGGCGCGGCCAGGTCAGCCAGACAATACCGCCGAGCAATGCAACCGCAACAGCGGCTTCGATCAGATACCAGAGCAATCCGGTCATTCCAGGCGCCTTCCAGATTTACGATGCCAATGCCCGACTTTAGCAAATTCCCGCTGCGCATCTTCGGCGCGGCACTTGCCGCAGCGCTGGTGACCGCGGCCTGCCGGACAACGCCTGACACGGCACCTCCGGCACCGGAACCGGTGGTCACGCCGCAGCCTGCGCCCAAGCCCCCGCCGGCACCACCGCCCGTGCCCGAAGCAGCGGTTCCGGCAACCCAGGTCACTGCGCCACTGAAAGGCAGCCACCTGCGGCGCGGCCTGTGGGCGGAGCTGCCGGGCTGGCAGGATGACGACCCGGCAGCGGCATGGGATGCCTTTCTCACCAGCTGCGGCACGTTGAAAAACCAGACCGCCTGGCAGGCCGTCTGCAGGGACGCGATGGCTGCACCGCGGCCGGACCGTGCCGCCGCGCGCCGTTTCTTCGAGTCCAACTTCACCCCCTACCAGTTGCTGCAGGCGGATGGGCGCGCGGAAGGTCTTGCCACCGGATATTACGAACCCCTGCTCCGCGGCAGCCGCAAGGCGACCCCCCGCCACCGTTATCCGGTATACGGCGTGCCTGACGATCTGGTGACTCTCGACCTGCCGGACTTCGGCCTTGAGGGACGGGAGCCACGGCTGCGCGGCCGCGTCGAGGGACGGCGGGTCGTACCGTATTTCGAACGCGCCCAGATCGAAGCCGGTCGAGCCGCGGTGAAGGGCCGCGAGATCGCATGGGTCGACGACCCGGTTGAACTTTTTTTCCTGCAGATCCAGGGTTCGGGACGAATCGACCTCGAGGAAGGCGGTGTGCTGCGGGTGGGCTTTGCCGACCACAACGGCCATCCCTATCGCTCGATCGGCCGCCTGCTGATCGACCGCGGTGAGTTGCCGGCAGAGCGCGCATCGATGCAGGGCATCAAGGCCTGGGCGCAGCGCAATCCCGACAAGCTGCGCGAGGTGCTGGATTACAACCCGCGCTACATCTTTTTCCGCGAACTGCCTGCAGGCCTTGGCGGTCCGCTCGGCGCCCAGGGCGTGCCACTGACCGCAAGGCGGTCGATTGCCGCCGACCCGCGCTACGTGCCGCTGGGTGCTCCGGTGTTTCTGGCCACCACCTGGCCGCTCAGCAGCCGTCCGCTGCAACAATTGATGCTGGCGCAGGACACCGGTTCAGCCATCCGCGGCCCGGTGCGCGCCGATTTTTTCTGGGGTTACGGCGACGACGCCGGACGTGAAGCCGGGCGCATGAAACAATCCCTGAGAATGTGGCTGCTGCTGCCTCACGGCTATCCCTTGAACGGCCGCTGAGCCTCGCATCTTTGTGAGCTTGCACTCACTTATTTATTTAAGTATTTGTTTTTATTGACTTTTTAGTGCCCCTGCAGCGTCCACACGCCATCCCAGTCCGCAGGTGGCGGATTGCGGCTGTAGATCGCGCAGCGGTCGAGGTACAGCTGCGAGGGCCGGTCGCCGGGGCAGGCTGCCAGCGCGTCGCGGAACAGCTTCTCCGCGCGCCCCCAGTCGCGGTTGCGGTAATGGCCGACCGCCTCGGCAAAGGCAAACAACACCTCGTCCATGTGCGGGAAACTCTGCGCACTGTGGTGCTCAAGCACTTCACTGATGGACACCGGCGCCTGCCGGCCGCGCACCCGGATCAGGTCGAGTTCGCGCAGGCGCACCGGGCGCCCCAGCCGGGCCACGGTGGTCTCGCAGACCAGCACGTCCGAACCGTAGTACTTGTTGGCGTTCTGCAACCGCTCCGCGAGGTTCACGCGGTCGCCGATCACCGTGTACTCGAGCCGCTTCGGCGATCCGATGCTGCCGGCGACCACGCCGCCGGTGCTGATGCCGATGCCGATGGCAATCGGCGCGTGCCCCGCCGGGGTGCGCCGGGCATTCAGTTCGCGCAGGGCCATCATCATCCGGCTGCCGACGGTGACCGCGTTCTCCGCGTCATTCCGGGATGAACGCACCGAGCCGAACACCGCCATGATCATGTCGCCGATGTACTTGTCGAGTATGCCGTTGTGGGCGAACACGATGTCGACCATGTCGGTGAAATAGTCGTTGAGCATTGCCACCGTCTCGCGCGGACCCAGCCGCTCCGACAGCGCGGTGAATCCGCGGATGTCGGAAAACAGCACGCTGACCTCGCGGGTGGTGCCCCCGAGAGCGGCATCACCGCCCTCCAGCAGCTCGTCCATCACCGCCTTGCTCATGTAGCGCGACATCGTGTTGCGCAGCCGCTTTTCCCGGGTGATGTCCTCCATGATCAGCATCGAGCCGATAGGATCGTCGTGGGCATCCTGCAGCGGCACCGCGGTCATGTTGACCGACACCGCGCGCCTGTCGCCGAGCACCAGATCCGAGTCGACCGTGCTGTCGATCCGGCCGGTACGCAGCACTTTTTCCAGGCTGTGGATCACCCAGCTGTTGGGACCGTCGAACACCTCGTCCACCTTGCGGCTCAAGGTGTCCTGCTCCGCGCGCCGCAGGATGCGCAGCGCCGACGGGTTGACCTTGCTGATGGTATTGCCTGCATCCAGCGTCAGCACCCCGTTGCTCATGCTGCGCAGGATGCTTTCGTTGTAATTGCGCGAATTGCTGACATCCTCGAACAGCTGTGCATTCTCGATCGACACCGCCGCCTGGGCGCACAGCGCCGCCAGCCGGCGCTGGTCGGCCGCGGTGAAGGGCCCTTTCTTCTTGTTGAGGATTTCCATGACGCCGACCTTGTTGCCGCCCTTGGTGGTGATCGGCATGCACAGGATGTTGCGCGTGCGGTAGCCGGTGCCCTTGTCGACGTCGGGGTTGAAGCGCGGATCGGCGTAGGCATCGTCTATGTTGATGCGCGCACCGGTGGTGAAACACTCGCCGGCGATGCCGGCATTCGCCGGGAAACGGATCTCCCTGGAAACTTCGCCTTCCACCACCCGCGACCAGAGCTCGCCGGTCGCCGGATCGTGGATGAACAGCGCGCCGCGGTCGGCGCCGAGCAGCTGCGTGGCCGCGGCAAGGATCTTCTCGAGCAGCGGATCGAGCATGATTTCCGAGGTGATCGAGCTCACCACATCGAGCAGCAGCGCCTCCTCGCGCTGCGCCCTTTCGACGCGCTCGAACATGCGGGCGTTCTCGAGCGCCGCCGCCGCCTGCGATGACAGCCCTTCCAGCAGCTGCTGGTCCTCTGCATCGAATCCGCCTTCGCGCTTGTTCAGCGCCTGGGTGACTCCGATGACGGCCTGCTTCTTGTTGCGGATCGGCACGCAGAGGATGTTGCGCGTGCGGTAGCCGGTTTCGGTGTCGACGCTGCGGTTGAAGCGCGGATCCGCGTACGCATCCGGAATGATCTCGCCCCTGCCGCTGCTGAACACCGAGCCGGCGATGCCGCGGTCGGCCGGAAAGCGCACCTCGCCCACGGCATTGCCCTGCATGACCCGGGAAAACAGCTCCTTCGTTTCCGCGTCGTAGAGGAACAGGGAGCTGCGCTCCGCATTGAGGGTTTCGGTGACCACCTCCATCAGGCGCGGGAACAGCACATCCAGCGACAGCGTATCCGACACCCGGTTGGCGACATCGACGAGGGCCGTGGTCCGGCGCACCAGCTCGGTGATGCGGATCAGCAGCTGGGTTTTCTCCGCATCGGACAGGCCGGCGAGCAGCCGCTCGATGTCGGACTGCTGCAGCCGGCGCTCGAGGATGCCGCGGATGATTTCGAAATCGATTTTCATGTCCGCCGCACCGTTGTCCGGCTCAGAGATCGGAGAGCCGCAGTTTCGCGAGCCCCGCCCCGCTGCGCTCGAAGATCATGATGTCCTCGGCGGTCAGCGGCGGACTGACGTGCGGCCCCTGCACGCGCTCGCAGCCCAGCGCCAGCAGCGCAACGACGGTCTCCCCGTCGGCGACACCTTCGGCGGTCACCCGCAGGCCGAAATCCCGGGCAAGGCGGACCAGCGAGCGGACTATTTTTCCGTGCAGGGGCGAGCGCTGCATGTCATGCACGAACGCGGCGCTCAGCTGCATTTCGTCGAAAGGCAGCTGGGCAAGGTTGCCCAGCGACGAGGCGCCGGTGGCAAACCCGGCGATGCCCAGTCTCAGGCCGAGGCGCTTGAGGCGGCCAAAAAGGTCTCGCACCTGGGCGAGGTCGCCGGCAATCGCCGACTCGTGCACGCCGATCACCAGGCGCCCCGGCGGCACGCCCCAGGTACGCAGCGCGCGGTCGACGAACTCCGGAAAGTCCGGCTGCAGCAGGCCGCTGGCCGACACCCTGAGCCCCAGCTTGCATTCCAGCCCCGCCTTCGCGAACCCGGCGCTCTGGCGCAGCGCGTTGTTGAACAGCCACCAGGTGACTTCACGCACCAGCCCGGCACGCTCCGCGGTGGCAAGCGCCTCCACCTCCGGCACCTCGCCCAGCTCCGCGTCCTGCCAGCGCAGGCCGCACTCGAGTCCGCCGATGCGCCCGGTGTGGGCATCGAGCTGCGGCTCGAACACCAGGCCCAGCGTGTTCTGCTCCAGTGCGTGGCGCAGCCGCGTCTCGTAGCGCAGCTGGCGCTCCTCGCTTTCGCCGTGCAGCGCGTTGTAGACGGCGCTGCGCTCGGCCCCCTCGCGCGCGACGCGGGCCGCGAGCTTGGCGTTGCGCACCAGCGTCTGGGGATCCTCGCCGTGCTCCGGGTAAACCGCGATGCCGATCACCGCATCAGTATCGAATATGCGGTCGCCGATCGGGATCGGCGCCTCCAGCGCACCCAGCACCTTGTTGGCTGCGAGGATCGCGACCCCCTCGCCGGCAATGCGCGGCAGCAGGCAGGCAAACTGGTCGCGGCTCACGCGGCCCAGCTGGTCCTGCTTGCGCAACACGCCCTCGCGCAGGCGCCGCGTCAGGCGCAGCATGAAGGCCTCGCCCTTCTGCAGGCCAAGCTGGCGGTCGATCTGCTCGACTTTGCCGACCTGCAGCAGCAGCAGCGCAAGCTGCCTGCCGTCCTGGCGATGGCTCTCGATCGTGGTCCTGAAAATCTCCATGAACGCCGCGTACTCCGGCGTCGGCAGCGTGCGTACGACACCGCCTTCCTCCTGGCTGCGTGTTGCAAGGGAAGCCAGCAGCGCGAGCTGCAGGAAATTGAAGCGCTGCAGCGCCAGCAGGGTCTCCGTGCATTCGTCAGCCGACCCCGCATGGAGCCGCAGCACGCCGCGCGTCATCGCATCCTGGAAACGCTGGCAGTCGCGGCGCATGCGTTCGAGCGGCTCTTCCTCCGCGTCGAGCGCCCACTCGCCGAGCGCGGCGTGCACCGCCGCCACATCCGCGCCCCCCGATACGGCCTGCGCGGCAAATGCAGCGGCCAGAGCGCCGGCAACCGGCACGAACAGGTCTGGCGCGCGATCACGCACCTCGCGGAAGGCCGATGCCACCCGGTGCAGCGTCTCCGGTCCCACATTGAACTCCTCCGCAAGTCGCGCCGTCAGCGCCGCAAGGCCAACGCCCGGGTCGGCTGCGCCGTCGGCGGATTCAGAGGAAGAATTCGGAGGGATCAATGGGGACACTGCCCTGCTCCAGGGTGCGTTTGATGCGGTAAGGCACGCCGGGGGCCGCCTTCGGCTCCTGCGCGAGATCGAGTATCAGCTGCGGGCGCTTGGGCACACCCTTGGCGTCGAGCACGACCATCACCTTGGGCAGCAGCCTCCTGACCAGGTTCTGCGCGATCACGATGCCGATCTCGCCGGAGTTCAGCTCGACAAGGGCGCCCACCGGGAAAATGCCGATGCACTGCACGAACTGCTCGACCAGCGGCCCGTCGAACAGCTCGTTGCGCTTGTTGTAGAGGTAATTCAGCGCGTTCGACGGCGAATACACCTCGGCGTAGGGCCGCGAGTGCGTCATCGCGTCAAAGCAGTCGACCAGGCCCGCGATCGAGCCGAAGAGGCCGATCTGGTCACCTTTCAGTCCCTTGGGATAACCGCTGCCATCGTAACGCTCGTGGTGGAGCGCGGCCAGCTCCGGCAGCTCGGGGGGCAGGCCCGGCGTGTCCTTCAGGATCGCCACCGAGTGCGCGATGTGGCTGCGGCAGACCATCAGTTCGGGCTTGGACAGCACGCCCTTTTTCTCAACAACCTCCTCCGGCACCGCCGTCATGCCGACATCCTGAAGCAACCCGAGCATGCCGAGCAGGTCGAGCTGCTCGCGCGGCAGCTGCAGGAAGCGCCCGAAGGTCAGCATGTAGATCGACACGCCAAAAGCCCTGTCGAGCGTGTGCCCGCCCTTTTCCTTCAGCTTCGCGAGCAGCATCATCGCATCCGGATTGCGCACCACGCTGTCCGTCATGCTGGTCACGGCTTCCTGAACCCGCGGGGCGTCGAGGGCCTTGCCGGCCTCGACCTGGCTCATGATGTCCCTGAGCACCACCTCGGTCTGGCGCTGCGCCGTGCGCGCGACCGGCAGTTCCTCGTCCACCGTGGACTGCTCGTGGTAGACCACCTTGTGCTTGATCGAGGTCAGCACGCTGGGGCCCAGCGGCTCCGCGACGCGCGGGCGGGCTGAGGGCAGCGGCGGCTCCCCGGTACGGCTGGTCAGTAGCGCGCTGCGGTCGGGAAGATCGGGGCCTTTGTCGAGGTCGATGGTGACCTTCTTGCAGTACTTCTTGAGCGCTTCCAGCTGCTTCTCGTTGTTCAGTACGAAGCCCTGGTACATGAACGGCGTTTCCGTCCATGGCCGGTCGAGTTCGGAGATGAACACGCCGAATTCGAGTTGCTCTACTGGGACTTCTTTTTTCATGTTTTTGGAATCAGTCCGCGGCCGCCGGCCCCGCCGGCAGTCCCTGCTGGATTCTCCGTCCGGGCGTTGGCAGGCGCAAGCGCCCCCGCCGGATCAAAATTCGAATACGTGGTTGTTCTGCAGCAGCCGCGGCGGGTGAGGCACGGCCAGCTCCTCGATTTCCTGCATCGTCAGCTCGATCTCGCTGGGCTTGAGGTGGGTGATATAAACCTCGGCCGGCCGCTGCAGCTTGGCCAGCTCTTCTCCCAGCATCGACGGACAGAGGTGCCGCGCCAGTTCCGCGAGGCGGCGGTCCTTGTCCGAAAACGCGGTTTCGATGATCAGGTATTTCAGGTTCTCGGTGCGGTTGACGATGTCCCACAAGCCGTCATTGGGCCCGGTGTCGCCGCTGAAAGCGAGGCTGCTCCTGCCGCTGTCGAGCAGGTAGCCGACCGCCGGCACCGTGTGTATCGCCGGCAGCGCGGTGATCTTCCGCCCGTTGAGTTCGATCACGCTGCCGACCTCGATCTCCTGGTAGCGCATGAACGGCGCATCGGGCGTGGGGATCTGGGTGAAATCGGGCCAGATATCCCAGTTGAACAGATTCTTCTTGAGGATCCCGATCGTCGGACCCGTCGCATACACCGTCACCGGCTTCGGCCGCAGTGCCCCCACCGAATCGAGGAAAAAGGCGATGGAATCGACATGGTCGAGGTGCGAATGGGTAACAAAAATATGATCGATCAGCGAGAGCTCCGACAGCGACAGCTCGCCGACACCGGTGCCGGCGTCGATCAGGATGTCCTGGTCGACCAGGAAGGACGTGGTGCGGTGCTGCTGGCCGCCAATGCTGCCGGAACAACCGAGGACGCGCAGGCGCATGTCAGGCCACCCGCCGCCGGTGTGCGACACCGGCGCCTGCGACCGTGCGGGGAAAAGCAATCGCGGATTTCATGCGGCGCTTTGCTGGACAACCGGAGAGGGTTCGGGAGCGCCCGATTTTACTCCAAAGCACCCCTATCGCGGATGCAGCCCGCACCGGGAACCGTCAGCGGCCGGGCAACTCCATCAGCACCCGGCTGTTCACCGGCAGTCCGGCCCTGCGGGCGGGGACAAAGCGCATGGCCAGCAGGCGCTCGCGCGCGGCGTCGACGGCGTGGCCGGCATCGACGGCCACCACCTGCTGCACGATGCCTTCGCGGTCGATGCTGACCCAGACCCGCACACCGTCCGCTGCAGCGGTCGCCATCAGCTTTCCCGGGTCCAATGGTTCCGGATACTGGTCGAGTTCGCGCGCCGAATAGAAGTGCCGGTCCCCACCGGCGCCCGGCAAGGGCTCCGCGGCGGAGGATTCCGCTCTGCCCGCTGCGGTTTGGACAGGGGTAGAGCTGACATTGCGCGCGCCAGCCAGGACCTCCGGCGTGACGGGCTGAGCAGGCTCCGGGACAGCGGGCGCGGCCGAGGGCGCCTCGAGCCGCGCCTCGACCCTCCACACCGGCAGGACGCGGTCGCCCTGAAAATCGTCCCAGCGGGCGGCAATCAGCGCATGGGCGGACAGGGAAAACGCGAGCGCCAGGCCCAGCCGGCGGTTTGGACGGGATGCGGCGACCATCCGCAGTCCGCCGATGCCGCAGCGTTTTTACCGCACCGAGCCGAAGGCCTGTTCCAGCTTCTCGGCGGGCAGGTAACCGCCCACCTGCTGGCCGTTCGCCAGGAACACCGCCGGGGTGCCGCGCACGCCGAAACGCTGCGCCAGCTGCTGATTTTCCTCCAGCGGCGTCGCACAGGTCTTCACCGCGTTGGCTGGCAGCGCGGCTTTGTTCATCAGGTCATCCCAGGCCTTGCCGCGATCCTTGGCGCACCAAACCGCCTTGGATTTTTCGGCGGAATCCGGCGACAGGATGGGCAACAGGAAAGTGTAGACCGTGATGTCCGTCATCTTGTTGAACTCCTTCTGCAGCTCCTTGCAGTAGCCGCAGTTCGGGTCCTCGAAGGTGTAAACCACCCGTTTGCCGTTGCCCTTCACCCGCTTGATGGCGTTACCCTGCGCCTTGACCAGCGCGCCGGAGGCTATCTGGTCGCGCCGTTCGCGGGTCAGATTGCGTTCCTGGGAGCTGCGCAGGTCGAACAGGTTGCCGCTCATCAGGTAGGTGAGCTTTTCGTCGGTATAGACCACCTGGCCGTCGAACACGACTTCGTAAAGTCCCGGGAAAGGCATGCGGGTGATGCTCTCGATTTTCATCGACGGAAAGCGCGCCTCGAAAGCCTTGCGCACATTCGCCTCGCTGGCCAGCGCCGGAAAGGCACCCAGCAGCACGGCACAGAGAGCAAAAACGGATTGTTTGAACATGTCGTATTCCCCGGGCGGACTGCCCTTGATTGTTAATGACGGCCGGCGCGGCACTCAGGCCGCCGCGTGACGGATAAGCAGATTTTTCAGGAGCGGCAGGCGATCCACCGCCGCCATGCCGGAATTGCGCATGCCGGATATCCAGACCGGGTTCGCCGCGAAAAGTTTCTGCAATCCGTCGGTGCCGAATTCCATGGTGGCGATATCCTCGCGCCGCGCCCGTTCGTAACGCCGCAGCAGCTGCCGGTCGCCGCAATCCTGGCCCGGCGCGCGCGCTGCCAGCACCGAAGCGAGCTCACGCACATCCCGGAAACCCAGATTAACGCCCTGGCCGGCGAGGGGGTGCACATGGTGCGCGGCGTCACCGGCCAGCGCAACGCGCGGCGCAACGAGTCTGGGCACATGCGCGAGACGCAGCGGAAATCCGGCCGGCGGGGTGATCAGCCGCAGCGCACCCAGCGCCCCCGCGCTGGCAGCCGATACCGTTTCCGCCAGCGCCCGGGCATCGAGCGCCAGCAGCAGCTGTGCATGTTCCAGCGCGGTCGACCACACCATCGACACGCGCCGGCCGGGCAAGGGCAACAGCGCCAGTACGCCGTCGGCACGAAACCACTGCAGCGCCGCACCGCGATGCGGCAGCGCGGTTTCGAAATTTGCAACCACGCCGGTCTGACCGTAGTCGCTGACCTGCGCGGTGATCCCCGCCGCCTGGCGAACCCAGGAATCACCGCCGTCGGTGCCGACGACCAGTTCCGCTTCGATGCTACGGCCGTCGTCGAGATCCAGCCGGGCTGCGCGCTCCCCGATCTCCAGCGCAGAAGTCCGGGCCGGACACAGCAGCCGCAGGCGGCCGCAATCGGCGATCGCCTCGTTGAGCGCCTGCTGCAAGGCGCCGCTTTCGACGATATGCGCCAGTTCACGCAAGCCCGCATCGTAGGCGCTGAATGAAAGCCGTCCCTGCGCGCGATCGCCGTAAATCAGCATCGACGCCACCGGCTGCACACGCTGCGGGTCGAGACGCCGCCAGACTCCAAGCCGATCGAGGAATCCGGCATTGCCCGGACTGATGGCATAAACCCGGCTGTCCCAGGCCTCCCCGGAGGCGGCGGGTTGCGCCGGACGTGGCTCGACCAATGCCACCGACAGCCCCGCCTGGTCCAGCGCGAGCGCGAGGCTGGCGCCAACCAGCCCTCCGCCGACGACCACGACCTCATGGCGCGCGGTTACCGGCGACGACGGCGGTTGCGATGGACGGGATGCGGATTTCATGCGCGGCATTCCGGAAGAGTCTGCAGCAGTAATGGCCAAGTCACGGATTTCGCAGGAAAATCAATGCAATGGCCTCCTGCGGCGGCTTGACAAGCATAACCCTGCTATTTAGACTGCGCCCCCTCTCGTGGCGAGTTAGCTCAGTGGTTAGAGCAGTGGAATCATAATCCATTGGTCCGGGGTTCAAATCCCTGACTCGCCACCACTTCTTTTTCTCTGTCCGCCACCGGGTTTGCCGGGCGTGACCTGCCGTGTTATCTTGGGCCGATGCGTAAGTTAATGCTTTTATTGGCTTTTCTGGCTTTCTCCGGAGCGGCCTGGGCACAGCGTGCGTTGCCGGCCGAAGCCAAGAGGGCCACCACCGGCGAGCGGCAGATGCTGCCCCTGGTGCAGCTCGGCAATGAAGTCCGGCGGCTTGCCCCCGGCGGCGTCATCATCGATGCCAACAACCGGTCGATCACCCACAACCAGCTGCCGCCCGGCTCCGAGGTGCTGTACCAGCTCGACCGCAACGGCGAGGTGCTGCGCCTGGTGATCCTGACGGCAGAGGAACGGGCCCGGATCGACAGCGCGAAGAAGTAAGCCGTGGGCAAGGTTTACATCAAGACCTTCGGCTGCCAGATGAACGAGTATGACTCGGACAAGATGGCCGACCTGCTCGCCGCCGGCGAAGGCCTGACATCCACCGACGATCCGGCCGAGGCCGATGTCATCCTGTTCAACACCTGCTCGGTGCGCGAGAAGGCCCAGGAAAAGGTTTTCCATGACCTCGGCCGCGTCAAGCAGTACAAGAAGCAAAAACCCGGGCTGATCATCGGCGTCGGCGGCTGTGTCGCCAGCCAGGAAGGCGCGGCGATCGTCCGGCGCGCCCCTTATGTCGATGTCGTGTTCGGCCCGCAGACGCTGCACCGCCTGCCGCAGCTGATCGCGGCGCGGCGTGCCAGCGGCAGGCCCCAGGTCGACATCGCTTTCCCCGAAGTCGAGAAGTTCGACCATCTGCCGCCGGCGCGCGTCGACGGCGTCACTGCCTTCGTCTCGATCATGGAAGGCTGCAGCAAGTACTGCTCGTTCTGCGTGGTCCCCTATACCCGCGGCGAGGAAGTGTCGCGGGCCTTCGACGACGTGCTCTCCGAAGTCGCCGAACTGGCATTGCAGGGCGTCAGGGAAATCACCCTCCTCGGGCAGAATGTCAACGCCTACCGCGCGCCGCTGGAAGGAGAAGCGGACGGTGCCGATTTCGCGCTGCTGCTGGAATACGTCGCCGAAATCCCCGGCATCGAACGCATCCGCTACACGACCTCGCATCCCAAGGAATTCACGCCGCGGCTGATCGAAGCCTACGCCCGCATTCCCAAGCTGGTGAGCCATGTGCACCTGCCGGTGCAGTCGGGCTCGGACCGCGTGCTCGCCGCGATGAAGCGCGGCTATACCGCGCTGGAATACAAGTCGATCATCCGCCGCCTGCGCGCGGCGCGGCCGGACATCTGCATCTCCTCGGACTTCATCGTCGGCTTCCCCGGCGAGACCGAACAGGACTTCGGGCAGACCCTGCGGCTGATCGAGGAAGTCGGCTTCGACGACAGCTTCAGCTTCGTCTACAGCCCGCGGCCGGGCACCCCGGCGGCCGACCTCCCCGACGACACCCCGCAGGCGGTGAAACTTGAACGCCTGCAGCGGCTGCAGGCGCGCATCGCGGAACAGGCGCGCGCCATCGGCGAGGCGATGGTCGGCACCCGCCAGCGTGTGCTGGTCGACGGCCCTGCCCGCCGCAACGCCGCCGAGCTCGCCGGCCGCACCGACAACAACCGGGTGGTGAATTTCCCGGGGCCGCGCAAACGCATCGGCCGCTTTGCCGAGGTACTCATCACCGAGGCGCGCTCGCACACCCTGCGCGGCGAACTCGGCGCGGGCAACGAGGCTGCGGCTTGAAAACCCTCGAAATCAGCTTCACGCCGGTCGACAACCAGCGGCTCGCCAACCTCTGCGGCGTCCTTGACGAAAACCTGCGCCAGGTCGAAACGGCGCTGGACGTGGGCATCGCCCGCCGCGGCGAGCACTTCGCGCTCACCGGCAGCCTCGAGCGGGCGCGCACCGCGGCCAGGGTGCTGCAGGATTTCTATGAACGGGCCGGGGACCCGCTGTCGCTCGAGGCCGTGCAGCTCGCCCTGATCGAGGCCGGCCACCAGGGCCCGGCGCACGCGGCGATCCCGGCACCGGCGCTGATCACCCGCAAGCAGGATCTGCACGGGCGCACGCCGCGGCAGAACGAGTACCTGCTCAACATCCAGAAGCACGACATCACCTTCAGCGTCGGCCCCGCCGGCACCGGCAAGACCTATCTCGCGGTGGCCTGCGCGGTGGATGCGCTGGAGCGCGACGCGGTCCAGCGCATCATCCTCGTGCGCCCCGCGGTCGAGGCCGGCGAGCGCCTCGGCTTCCTGCCCGGCGACATGGCGCAGAAGGTCGACCCCTACCTGCGCCCGCTCTACGACGCGCTCTACGACCTGATGGGCTATGACAAGGTCGCAAAGATGTTCGAGCGCCAGGCGATCGAGATCGCGCCGCTCGCCTTCATGCGCGGGCGCACGCTGAACCACGCCTTCATCATCCTCGACGAGGCGCAGAACACGACCTGCGAGCAGATGAAGATGTTCCTGACGCGCATCGGCTTCGGCAGCAAGGCGGTGATCACCGGCGACGTGACCCAGATCGACCTGCCCAAGGGCACTGTCAGCGGACTGGTCGAGGCGCAGGCCGTGCTGAAGAAGGTTCGCGGCATCGCCTTCACCTTCTTCGACGCCGCGGACGTCGTCCGCCACCCGCTGGTGCAGCGCATCGTCAATGCCTACGACCGCCATCGCAAGAGCACGGGCGGCGGAGACCGATGAGCGCCCGTCCGGGGGCGCCGCGCATCGACGTGCAATGCGCGACGAGCGCGCGCAACGTGCCGCCCGCCCCGCGCATCCGCCAGTGGGCGCGCGCGGCAATCGGCAACGGGGCGCGCGTCACCATCCGCATCGTCGGCCGCGCGGAAGGACGCCTGCTCAACCGCAGCTACCGCAACCGGGATTACGCAACCAACGTGCTGACCTTCGTTTTCCGCGACCGGCCGCCGTACGAGGGCGACATCGCGCTGTGCGCGCCGGTGATCACCCGCGAGGCGCGCGCCCAGCGCAAGACCGTCGCCGCGCATTACGCGCACATGGTCGTGCACGGGCTGTTGCACCTGCAGGGATACGACCATGAGAATGATGCCGATGCCCGGAGAATGGAACGCCGCGAAGCAACGCTGCTCGCCCGCTTCGGGTATCCTGACCCCTACCGCCCGCCTTTCCCGCGCGGCACCTGAATCCCGATATGGACGACTCACAGAAACCCACCCTGCTTGAGCGGCTGTCCGCGCTGCTGCTGCGCGAGCCGGAAGACCGCGAACAGCTGATCGGCCTGCTGCGCTCGGCGCATGACCGCAATCTGCTCGACGCCGACGGCCTTGCGATGATCGAGGGCGTGCTGCAGGTTTCCGAAATGCAGGCACGCGACATCATGGTGCCGCGCTCGCAGATGGACGTCATCGACGTCAACGAGCCTCCGGACCGCTTCATCCCGCTGGTGATCGAGACCGCGCATTCGCGCTTCCCGGTGATCGGCGACGGCAAGGACGACGTGATCGGCATCCTGCTCGCGAAGGACCTGCTGCGCTACTACGCCGGCGAGGAGGAGTTCGACGTGCGCGACATGCTGCGGCCGGCGGTGTTCATCCCGGAATCGAAGCCGCTCAACGTGCTGCTCAAGGAATTCCGCAAGAACCGCAACCACATCGCCATCGTCGTCGACGAGTACGGCGGCGTCGCCGGCCTGATCACCATCGAGGATGTGCTCGAGCAGATCGTCGGCGACATCGAGGACGAGTATGACTTCGACGAAGCCGAGGACAACATCGTCCAGGAAAAGCGCGGCATCTACCGCGTCAAGGCGCTGACCGAGATTCCGGACTTCAACGCCGCCTTCGGCACCGCCTTCAGCGACGAGGAATTCGACACCGTCGGCGGCCTGGTGCTGAAACGTTTCGGCCGCGTGCCCAAGCGCGGCGAACAGCTGCAGATCGATGCGCTGAACTTCCGCGTGCTGCGCGCCGACAGCCGGCGCATTTACCTGCTGCAGGTGTCGAAGAAAACGGACAAGCCCGCCGCATCCGCATGAGCATCCGTTTTTATTGATATTCATTGCCGCCCCCGATGATCGCCCCGCGCCGCTCCTTCCAGTGGGTCATCGCCGCGGCGCTGGGGGTGCTGACTGTCGCCGGTTACGCGCCCTTCCACCTGTTTCCGCTGCCGCTGCTGAGTTTTGCGCTGCTGTTCCTGCTGTGGCAGCAGGCGGCCTCGGCGCGCGATGCGGCATTGATCGGCTTGGCCTTCGGCCTCGGCTGGTTCGGCGCCGGGGTGTCCTGGGTTTACATCAGCCTGCACACCTTCGGCGCGATGCCGGCCCCGCTCGCCGCCGCGGTGACGCTGCTGTTCTGCGCCTACCTCGCGCTGCATCCGGCGGCAGCCGGCTACCTCAGCCGCCGTGTTGCGCTGCCGCCGGCGCTGAACTGGATGCTCTTCGTGCCGGCCGTGTTCACGCTGCTCGAATGGCTGCGCGGCTGGCTGTGGACCGGCTTTCCCTGGCTCAACCCCGGTTACAGCCAGGCGCCGTCGAGCCCGCTCGCCGGCTATGCACCGATGCTCGGCCTGCATGGGGTGACGCTGCTGCTGTTCGCCAGCGCCGGAGCGCTGTGCTGGGCATGGACCGCGAAGCCCTGGCGGCAATGGCGCAGCCGCTGGCCCTGGCCCGCGGCCTTGCTGGCCATCTGGCTGGGCGGCGCCGGACTCAAGACCGTGGCCTGGACCGAGCCCACAGGATCGACCGTCAGGGTCAGCCTGCTCCAGGGCAACATCGCCCAGGACCTGAAGTGGCGCGCCGACCACCTGCGCGATACCCTGCAGCGCTACCTCGAGCTGGTGCGCGGCAGCGACAGCCGGCTGATCATCCTGCCGGAGACCGCGCTGCCGCTGTTCCTGCGTGACGTCCCCGCAGACTACCTCGAAGCACTCGCCGCCCACGCGCGGCAGAACGGCGGCGACCTGCTGCTCGGCGTGCCCGAACGCCTACCCAACGGCGATTACTACAACAGCGTGGTCTCCTTCGGCAGTTCGCCGCAGCAGACCTACCGCAAGAGCCACCTGGTGCCCTTCGGCGAATTCATTCCGCTGCGCCCGCTGCTCGGCGGATTGGTGTCGCGCCTCGCGATACCGCTGCAGGATTTCGCGCGCGGCACCACGGACCCGCAGCCGCTGGCGGTGGCCGGCGAGCAGGTCGCCGTCAACATCTGCTACGAGGATGCTTTCGGCGAGGAAATCATCCGCCAGCTGCCGCAGGCAACGCTGCTGGTCAACGTCAGCAACGTCGCCTGGTTCGGCCGCTCGATCGCGCCGCAGCAGCACCTGCAGATCGCGCAGATGCGCGCACTGGAAACCGGCCGCTACATGCTACGCGCGACCAACACCGGCATGACCGCGGTGGTCAGCCCGCAGGGGCGGATCGAGGCGGTCGCGCCGGAATTCACGCGCGCGGTGCTGACCCATGCGGTCGCCGGCATGCGCGGCGCAACGCCCTTCGTGCGCTGGGGCAATCTGGCAACGCTGGGCCTGTGCCTGATCGCGGTGACAACGGCCTTCGTGGCTCGGAAATCCGGCAAGGCATAACCGCGTTTTGACTCTGACGCGCCTTTGGCGCAGTGCCACAAAGCCTGTAAAATCCGGCGCTTGACTCGCGTCCCTCCGATGCTCACTTTCCAGCAAATCATCCTCAAGCTGAACCAGTACTGGGACCGCCAGGGCTGCGCTCTGCTGCAGCCCTATGACATGGAGGTCGGTGCCGGCACTTTCCACACCGCCACCTTCCTGCGCGCGATCGGCCCGGAGCCGTGGCGGGCCGCCTATGTGCAGCCGTCGCGCCGGCCCAAGGACGGCCGCTACGGCGAGAATCCCAACAGGCTCCAGCACTACTACCAGTACCAGGTCGTGCTGAAGCCCTCGCCACCGGACATCCTCGAGCTCTACCTCGGTTCGCTGCGCGAAATCGGCATCGATCCGAAGCAGCACGACATCCGCTTCGTCGAGGATGACTGGGAATCGCCGACGCTGGGCGCCTGGGGACTGGGCTGGGAAGTGTGGCTGAACGGCATGGAAGTCACCCAGTTCACCTATTTCCAGGAAGTCGGCGGCATCGCCTGCAAGCCGGTCATGGGCGAGATCACCTACGGCCTCGAACGGCTGGCGATGTACCTGCAGCGCAAGGAAAGCGTGTTCGACCTCGAATGGGCGCCGGGCATCCGCTATCACGATGTCTATTTCCAGAACGAGGTCGAGCAATCGACCTTCAATTTCGAACAGGCCAACGTCGAGGTGCTGCTGCTGCAGTTCGGCCAGTTCGAATCCGAAGCGAAGCGCCTGTTCGAAGCCGGACTGGCACTGCCCGGCTACGAGATGGTCATGAAGTGCTCGCACAGCTTCAACCTGCTCGATGCCCGCGGCGCGATCTCGGTGACCGAACGCGCGGCCTACATTGCACGCGTGCGCGCGCTGGCCCGGCTGGCGGCCCAGGCCTACTACGCCTCGCGCAAGGCGCGGCGCTTCGAACGCGCCAGCGTCGAGGCGCTGCAGGCCTTCCTCCCCACCGAGGAGCGCGACGAAGTGCTGGCCGCACGCAGCGGGGTGAAGGCATGAGCCGGCCGCTGCTGGTCGAGCTCTACACCGAAGAGCTGCCGCCGAAGGCGCTGAAAAAACTCGGCGAAGCCTTTGCCGCAGGCATTGCTGCAGGACTCAAACAGCGCGGACTGCTCGACAAGGACGATTGCACTGTTTATGCCACACCGCGGCGGCTGGCCGTGCTGTTCGCGGCGGTGCTCGACAGGGGCGCAGATCAACCGATCGAACAGAAACTGATGCCGCTGGATGTCGTCAAAAAGAACGGCACCGCATCCCTCGAGAAAAAACTCGCGTCTTTGGGCCGCGCCCACATGGCCGCCCTGTTTCCTGATGGCCGGGACGGCTCAGATGCCTTCGTCATCAAGAAAGAGGGCAAATCCGAGTTTATCTATCTGCAGATGCTGTCACTTGGACAGCCCTTGGCGCGCGCACTGGATGAATCATTGCAGGAAGCCGTGGAAAAGCTCCCCATTCCGAAAGTAATGACATACCAGTTGTCGGACGGCATCACCACAGCCAAATTCGTACGGCCAGCACACGGCCTGGTCGCACTGCACGGCAGCGATATTGTGGATTTCACGGCATGGGATTTGGGCCTCAAGGCTGGGCGCATCACTCACGGCCATCGCTTTCTCGGCGAAGCCAACATCGAGCTGGCAAACGCGGCCGAATACGAGTCTCGCCTGCTGGAAACTGGCAAGGTAGTGGCCTCCTTTGACCGGCGGCGTACGCTGATCGAAAGTCAGCTGAAGTCAAAAGCCGCTGAATTCGGCGCAAGCCTGGGCGACTACGCCGGCCTGCTCGACGAAGTCACCGCGCTGGTCGAGTGGCCCGTGGTGTATGTCACGGAATTCGACCCGGCCTTCCTCGAAGTGCCACAGGAATGCCTGATCCTGACCATGCGCACCAACCAGAAATACTTCCCGCTGTTCGACGGCGCCGGGAAGCTGACCCACCGCTTCCTGATCGTCAGCAACATGCAGGTCGACGACCCAGTCCATATCATCAGCGGCAACCAGCGCGTGGTGCGGCCGCGGCTGGAGGATGCGCGCTTCTTCTACAACCAGGACCGCAGGGAACGGCTGGAAGCCCGGGTGCCGCGGCTGGAAAAGGTCGTTTATCACAACAAGCTCGGCACCCAGCTGCAGCGCGTGCAGCGCGTGCAGTTGCTGGCCGGGAAAATCGCGCGCCTGCTGCAGGCCGATGCGGCCCAGGCCGAACGCGCAGCCTGGCTGGCCAAGGCCGACCTCGTCACCGGCATGGTCGGCGAGTTCCCGGAGCTGCAGGGCGTGATGGGCCGCTACTACGCGCAGCACGATGGCGAGCCGGTGCCCGTCGCCGATGCGATCGCCGAGCATTACCAGCCACGATTCGCCGGCGACCGGCTGCCGGAACATCCGGTGTCCTGCGCCGTCGCGCTGGCCGACAAGCTGGAAACCCTGGCCGGGCTGTTCGGCATCGGCCAGCTGCCGACCGGCGATCGCGATCCCTTTGCGCTGCGCCGCCATGCGCTGGGCGTGATCCGCCTGCTGGTCGAACGCGACCTGCCGTTGAAGCTGGACGCGCTGGTCACTGACGCCTTTTCCGTTTTTGCGAAGGAACTGAAGCTTGCGGATGCGCATACCGATCTCGAAACTTTCGTCTTCGAGCGCATGCGCGGCTATTTCGCCGAGCAGGGTTACAGCACCCAGCAGATCGACGCGGTGCTGAGCCTGCGCCCGGTCGTCGTGCACAAAATTCCGCTGCAGCTTGCCGCAGTACGCGCCTTTGCAGCATTGCCTGAAGCGGACAGCCTGGCTGCGGCCAACAAACGCGTCGCCAACATCCTCAAGCAGGCGGAAGCCAAAAGCGAGGCAGGGCAAGATGCCGAAGCGAAACTGCTGCAGGAGCCCGCGGAGCGCGCACTGTTCGAAGCCCTGAAAAACGCCTCCGCTGCCGCAACCCCGCTGTTCGAGCGCGGCGACTACACCGGCTACCTGAAAACCTTTGCAGTACTGAAAACACCGGTCGACGCCTTCTTCGATGGCGTGATGGTTATGGCCGAGGATGCCGCGCTGCGCCGCAACCGCATCGCCCTGCTCGCCGACCTGCAGCGCGAAATGAACCGCATCGCTGATATCGCAAAACTCGCTGCATGAAACTCGTCATCCTCGACCGCGACGGCGTGATCAACGAGGACAGCCCCTCGTACATCAAGAGCCCGGAGGAGTGGAAGCCGATCCCCGGCAGCCTGGAAGCGATCGCGCTGCTCAACCAGGCCGGCTTCCGGGTGCTGGTCGCCACCAACCAGTCCGGCGTCGGCCGCGGGCTGTTCGAGATGGCGACGCTGAACGCGATCCACGACAAGATGCACCGCGCGCTGGGTGCCGTGGGCGGGCGCATCGACGGCATTTTCTACTGCCCGCATGCCCAGGACGCCGGCTGCAGCTGCCGCAAGCCGAAGCCGGGCCTGCTCGAGGAAATCTCGCGGCGCTTCGGCGTCAGCCTCGAAGGCGTGCCCTTCATCGGTGATTCGCTGCGCGACCTGCAGGCCGCCGTCGCGGTCGGCGCGCAGCCGGTGCTGGTGCTGACCGGCAAGGGCAGGAAAACCCGCAAGGACGGAAACCTCCCGGAAGGCACGGTCATCCACGACGACCTCGCCACCGCCGTCAGCAGCCTGCTGCAATGATCGTCATCACGGCGCTGCGCTCCGCCGCCTTTGCAGCCTTCAAGATCGTCATCACCCCGGTTTTTGCGGTCATCGCGCTGCTCACCTTTCCGTTGCCGCCGCTGGCGCGCTACCGCGTCATCACCGTCTGGACGCGCTGCGTCATCTGGGCCGCGCGGGCGATCTGCGGGATCCGTTACCGGGTCATCGGCGCCGAACACATTCCACGCGAGCCCTGCATCATCCTCGCCAAGCACCAGTCGGCCTGGGAAACGCTGGCCTTCCAGCTGATCTTCCCGCCGCAGGTGTGGGTGCTCAAGAAGGAGCTGCTGCAGGTGCCCTTTTTCGGCTGGGGCCTGGCAATGCTGTCGCCGATCGCCATCGACCGCAGTTCGCGGCGCGAAGCGCTGCAGCAACTGATCGAACAGGGCCGCCAGCGCCTGCAGTCGGGCTTCTCCATCGTGATCTTTCCCGAAGGCACGCGCATACCCCCGGGACAGCGCGGCAAGTACCGCCCGGGCGGCGCAAGGCTTGCCGTGCAGACCGGCACGCCGGTGCTGCCGGTTGCGCACAATGCGGGACTGCGCTGGGGGCGCAATGCCTTCCTCAAGCACCCGGGACTGGTGACCGTCAGCATCGGCGCACCGATCCACCCGCAAGGACTCGACGCCGAAACCCTGATCGCCCGCGTCGAGCAGTGGATCGAGGACGAAATACCGAAGCTCGATGCGCGCTGAACACCCGCCGGCCGAACAGGCCATCGAACTCGCGGGCTGCCGCATCCCCTACCGGCTCCGGCGCTCGCCGCGCCGGCGCACCATCGCCTTGCTGATCGACGACCGCGGCCTGCAGGTGGCGGCGCCGCTGCGCGCCCCGCAGGACGCCATCGACGCCTTGCTGCGCGAACATGCGCGCTGGGTCATCCGCAAGTTCGGCGACTGGCAGCGCAAGCGCCCGCTGCCCCGCAGCTGGATCGCCGGCGAACAGGTCATGCTGCGGGGCAATGCCCTGACCCTGGAACTTCGCGCCGGCGTCCCGCGCGCGCGGCAGGACGGCGACCGGCTGCTGGTCGGCGCCGCGCCCGATGCCGCGGCCATCGAGGCTTCAGTCCATCGCTGGATCAAGGATGAGGCGATCCGGCATTTCACTGATCGCTGCCGCGACTACAGCACGCAACTCGGCTTGCCGGAACCGGCAGTGCGGCTGTCGAATGCCCGCACGCGCTGGGGCAGCTGCCATGCCTCCGGCCGCATCCGCATGAACTGGCGCCTGATCCAGCTGCCTGAAGCCTGGATCGACTACGTCGCCGCTCATGAAGTCGCGCACCTGCGGCAGATGAACCACTCGCCGGCGTTCTGGCAGACCGTCGCGACGCTGGTGCCCGACCACCGTGAACTCCGTGCCGCGCTGCGGCGCGAAGCCCATCGCTACCTGCTGCCCTGAACAGCGGGACGGCACGGGCGCTGTGCTACACTGCCGGCCACTTTTCGCGCGAGTCCTCCTGTGCGTCCGACGCTGTTCCGTCTTACCCTTCCGGCACTGTTTTTGATACTGTCTGCGGGCTGCGGCTACAAGGGACCGCTCTACCTGCCGAAGGACAAGCCCGCCGCGGCAAAGCCCGCGCCGCAGCCGGCGCCCGCCGCGAATCCGGCGATTCAGCCATGAACGCATTCAGTTACCGCAACGGCGTGCTGCATGCCGAGGATGTGCCGCTCGCCCGCATCGCCGCGCAGTTCGGCACGCCCTGCTACGTCTATTCCCGCGCCGCGCTGACCCGCGCCTGGCGCGAGTTCGACGCCGCCTTCGCCGGCCGCGAGCACCTGCTGTGCTACGCCGTGAAAGCCAATCCCAACCTCGGCGTACTCGATGTCTTCGCCCGCCTGGGCAGCGGTTTCGACATCGTCTCCGGCGGCGAGCTGGCGCGGGTCATCGCCGCCGGCGGCGATCCGCGCAAGGTGGTGTTCTCCGGCGTGGGCAAGACTGCGGCCGAAATGCGCCAGGCACTGCAGGCCGGCATTCTCTGCTTCAACGTCGAATCGGCGGCCGAACTGGAACTGCTCAACCACGTCGCCGGCGAAACGGGGCAAGTCGCTCCGGTCAGCCTGCGGGTGAATCCGGACGTGGATGCCAAAACGCATCCCTACATCGCCACCGGCCTCAAGGAAAACAAGTTCGGCGTCGCCTATGACGAGGCGCTGGCGACCTACCGCCGCGCTGCGGCGCTGCCGCATCTGCACATCGAGGGCGTCGACTGCCATATCGGCTCGCAGCTCACCGAAGTGAGTCCCTTCATCGCCGCGCTGGAGCGCGTGCTGGCGCTGGTCGATGCGCTGGAACGTGAGGGCATCGCCATCCGCCATCTCGACCTCGGCGGCGGACTGGGCATCCGTTACCGCGACGAAACGCCGCCGGCGGTCACCGATTACGCCCGGGCGCTGCTCGCCACGCTGGGAAACCGGCCGCAGAAACTGCTGTTCGAACCGGGGCGCCTGCTGACCGGCAACGCCGGCGTGCTGCTGTCCACCGTGCTCTACCTGAAACCGGGACAGGACCGGAACTTCGCGATTGTCGATGCGGCGATGAACGACCTGATGCGGCCGGCACTGTATGAAGCCTGGCACGAGGTGCTGCCATTGCGTGAAGGCGCCGCCGGCGACCGCCCGTACGACATTGTCGGGCCGGTCTGCGAAAGCGGCGACTTCCTCGCGCGGGACCGCCGCATCGCCGCCGCTCCCGGCGACGTGATCGCCATCGCCTCCGCCGGCGCCTACGGCATGAGCATGGCTTCCAACTACAACACCCGGCCGCGTGCCGCCGAAATCATGGTCGACGGGGATCGGCTGCATGTCGTGCGCGATCGCGAAACCGTCGCGATGCTGCTTGCCGGCGAACATCGATTGCCGGAATGACGTTGTCAAAACCGCCCGCAAGGGATGGTTTCAGTACCGCAGGCGGGTGTTGCCGCAAATCCACAAGCACAAACGCTTGATCAAAAAAACTTGACAAAGGTGTTGCATTTATTTTTCGCCATAGCATAGAATTGGCGCACCGAACACGGTTCCCGTAAATTTTTTGCGATGATCGTGTGCTGGTAGTGCGGAACTTAAGCCGCATTCAGACGATGCCTAAGTTAACTTTTAAGGAGACGATGATGGCAGCGAAGAAAAAAGCGAAAGCTAAAAAGAAAGTAGCCAAGAAGAAAGCAGCCAAGAAGAAGTAAGCAGCAAGCAGTCGCGAAGGCCGGGTAACTCCCGGCCTTCGCTTTTGGTGCTAGCCCTGATGCCGGCACCCGCCCGCCAGCTCCGATCCGCGCATGCCTTGCGCTTTCGTCCATCCCCGTAAGTCCGGAACGGGCGATAAACAAAAACCTTTTTAAATCAATAATTTAAGAAAACGTCTCGCTGCATTCAAGACCGGCGGCCGCAGGCAACACCGCAGTGCATCGCAGCCGCTCAGGGATTGATCTGCCGGTACACCGCATCGGCCACGCGCAGCAGCTCCTCGCGTCCGGTTTCGCCGGACAAGGCATAACCAAGGCGGCCATCGAGCCAGTAGAACACGCTGACGCCGTTCTCCTGCGCATAACGGAACGCGGTCGGCGCGCGCGCCTCGACAGTCGTGCGCACATAAAGCGTCAGTCGCTGGCCCTTGACGTCCTGATACATGAATTGCGCGGCCGGCCCGCGCTCGCCGGGCAGCAGACGCCCTCCGACCAGCGAGTAACCGAGCCCCGCGAGATGGGGAACCTTCAAACCGACACCCAGCCGCTTTGACAGCCAGCGCACCAGATGCGCCTCCTGGTCGGCACCGACTTCCACCGGATGCCGTACTTCCGGGCTGTACACGGCATGCGCCACCGCCGCGACCCGGGCCAGATGCTGGCTTTGCGCGCGCTCCGCCGCGACCAGGGCATGCAGCTGCCAGCCGGCAAAACCGCTGATCGCCATCAATGCCGCGACCGCGGCATAGCGGCGCAACAGCCCTGTGCGTTTTCGCACACCCGGATGAAGCCGCGGCGGCAGGGCTTCGGCAAGCAGCGGATCGAAGGCTGCGCGCAGGGCGGCATCCTGCCGGCGATAGGCGGTGATGCGCTGCGCATCCTCGGGATGCTGGGCAAGCCAGGCCTCCACTTCGGCCGCGCGCCCTGCCGGCAGGCGCCCGTCGACATGGGCCTGCAACTCGCTCTCGGTCACCGGGATTTCGCTCATTTGACGACCTTCAGCGGCGCACTGCTGTCCGGCAAGCCCTGCAACAGCCGGCGCAGGCGTTCCCTGCCGCGCGACAACCGCGACATCACGGTGCCCGCAGGTACATCGAGCACGCGGGCCGCCTCCTCGTACGTCATCTGTTCCAGTCCGACCAGCAGCAGCACCGTGCGCTGCTCGGCGGGAAGCCGCTGCAAGGCCGCATCGAGGTCGCGGATCTCCAGCCGGTCGCCGGCCTGCGGTTGCGGCAGGTCCTCCAGCGAACTCTCCAGCGGCACCGTCCGGCTGGCGGCGGCGCTGCGCACCTGATTGACGAAGACGTTGTGCATGACGGTGAACAGCCAGGCGCGCAGATCACTCCCCTCGCGCCAGAGATCCTGCTTCAGCAGCGCCCGTTCCAGCGCATCCTGCACCAAATCATCGGCCGCGCTGGCATCCCCGGTCAGCGCGCGCGCGTAACGGCGCAGGCGCGGAATGTACTGCATGGCCTGTCTGGAGAAATCGCCGGATGTGCCTCGGGTCATGGTCACTGCCTCCTGAACATCCGCGGCACCCGGCTTATTCCCTGCCGGCCGCCAGCGGTGATGGCGCAAAGACCTGCGCTGCCATGCCCCAGCGCGCGGCCAGGGTTTCCACCGCATTGAGGATTTCCTCGGCGCGCGCCGGATGATTGTAGGCCGCCGCCGCCAGCCGCGACAGCGCCTGCGGCGTGCCGAATTCGAGGCCCAGCAGGCTGATCAGTTCGCCGGCGCCGCGCCCGGCAATTTCCGCGCCCAGCGCGCGGCCGCTGTCGAGATCGGCCAGCAGGCGCAGGAATCCCCCGCGTTCCCCGGCTGCCAGCGCCGCGGGATTGAAATCAAAGGACGCGAATCCCGCCGCGGGTTCGAACTCCAGCGCCTCGGCCTGGTCTTCGTTGAGACCGACACGCGCCAGTTCCAGCGCGGAGTACAGCACCTGCGGCACCTGCTCATCCGCGCGCCGGCGGCGCCCCGGTTCCAGCATGTCCGATACCGCCACCGCGGCATCGGCCAGCGCGTGGTTGGCGCTCATGCCCGGGTTGGCGACATCGCCGATGGCATAAATCCCGGGGGCCGCGCGGTTGTACTCGTCGACCCGCACATGACCCTCTGCACCCAGCGCGACGCCGGCACGGGCGAGATCAAGTCCGTCAGTACGGGGCCTGCGGCCGGTGCCGGCGAGCACCCAGTCCACAACGATGCGTTCCCCATCCGCCAGGGTCAGCGTGACACCCGCATCCCCCGTTCCGACCGCGGCGATGCGCGAGTGCAGGCGCGGCCGGACGCCAGCCTGCGCCAGTGCCTCGCGCAGCGCAGCGCGGGCCGGCGCGCTGAACGCGCTGGAGGACAGCGGTTCACGCCCGGTGAGCCAGATCACCTCCAGGCCCAGCCGGGACAGGATGAAAGCCATCTCGGTGCCGACAAATCCCGAGCCCAGCAATGCGACCCGCCGCCCCGGCGGCGGCGGATGGTCAAACAGGTCATCGGTGGTCAGCACGCACTGCGGCACCCGCTGCAACGGCGCCGGCAGCCAGGGCTGTGAGCCGGTGGCAATGACGATGTTGCGCGCCTGCAGCAGTTGATCGTTCACGCGCAGGGTCTGTGGCCCCTCGAAACGTGCGTCGCCTTCGAGCATGCGAATGCCGAGCCTGCCGAGGTAATCGACATAACTGCCGCGCACGGTCTCGACGACCCGGCGCTGGTGCTGCCAGGCCCGGGGAAAATCGGCGCCCAGGGTCCCGCTGAGGCCGCGCTCGCCGAAACGGGCGGCATCGTCCATCACGCAGGCGCTGTGATACCAGGCCTTCTTCGGCACGCAACCGCGGTTGAGGCAGGTGCCGCCCCAGGTCTGCCTTTCGACAATGACAACCTTCAGGCCGCGCAGTGCGGCCAGCACCGCCGCGCGGTAACCGCCGGGGCCGGAACCGATGACTGCGACATCCGGGGATGACATGGCCAGCACCTTAGACCAGAAACAGCGTCGCCAGTCCGAGAAAAATGAAAAAGCCGCCGCTGTCGGTGATCGCCGTGATCATCACGCTGGAGCCGATCGCCGGATCACGGCCGAGTTTCTCCATCACCAGCGGAATGGCGACCCCCATCACCGCCGCCAGCAGCAGGTTCAGCATCATCGCACCGGTCATCACCAGCCCGAGCTGCCAGCTCTGGTAGATCAGGAAGGCAAATAGGCCGACCACGCTGCCCCAGATCAGGCCGTTCAGTGCCGAGACACTGATTTCCTTGACGAAAAGCTGGCGCGCGCTGTCGCGCGTGATCTGGCCCAGCGCCAGCGCGCGCACGATCATGGTGATGGTCTGGTTCCCCGAGTTGCCGCCGATGCCGGCGATGATGGGCATCAGCGCCGCCAGCGCCACCAGCTGCGCGATCGAGTCCTCGAACACGCCGATCACGCGCGAAGCGACGAAAGCCGTCACCAGGTTGACCGCGAGCCAGGTCCAGCGGTTGCGCACGCTGCTCCACACCGAGGCGAACAGGTCCTCCTCCTCCTTCAGGCCGCCGGCGGAGAGGATCTCGCTGTCCTTGGCTTCGCGGATATAGTCGACCACCGCGTTGATGGTCAGCCGGCCGACGAGGTGCCCCTGGGCATCGACGACCGGCGCCGACACCAGTTCGTAGCGGTCGAAGGCGCTGGCGGCCTCGTGGGCGTCCTGCTCCGGATGAAAGCTGCGGAAATCACGGGTCATCACCTCGCCCACCAGCGTGTCGGGATCACTGACCAGCAGGCGGTTGACCGGCAGCAGGCCGCGCAGGCTTTCCTCGCGGTCGACTACGAACAGCTGGTCGGTGTGGTCAGGCAGCTCGGTGAGCCGGCGCAGGTAGCGCAGCACCACTTCCAGCGTGACATCCTCGCGCACCTCGATCATGTCGAAATCCATCAGCGCGCCGACCGCCTCCTCCGGATAGGACATCGCCGCGCGCAACTGCTCGCGCTCTTCGGTCGACAGCCCCTTGAACACGTCGAGGATGACCTCGCGCGGCAGGTCCGGCGCAAGGTCCGCGATCTCGTCGGTCTCGAGCTGGCTGGTCGCCGCCACCAGCTCGCCCTCGTCCATGTGCGCGATCAGCGATTCGCGCACCGCATCCGACACCTCGAGCAGGATCTCTCCGTCGCGCTCAGCCTTGACCAGGTCCCAGACCACCAGGCGCTGGTCGCGCGGCAGCGCCTCCAGGATATAGGCGATGTCCGCGGGGTGCATGCGCTCGAGCAGCTGCTGCAGCTCCGCCAGATGCTGGCGGTGGACCAGCGTCTCCACCAGCTCGTGGCGCGGGCTGTCCTGGCGCTGCACCAGGTTCTCGACCAGCTCGTGGCGATGCAGCAGTTCGAGCACCTGCTCGAGCTGCGCCGCGACGCTGGGACGGTTTTCCTGCTTGTCGGCCACCGGCGATTCCGTAGAGGGAAAATGAACGGGTCGGATGAATCTGCGGCCACATTCTAGGTAGTACATGCTGCACTGTCCAAGCATTCCTGCCCCGGGCCGCGGCGCAGACAGCCCCTGCGGAAAAAGGTATCTTCGGCCTGTGCCGATTCCGGCATTTCATTGCGCCCCGTACGCTCATGTCCGCATCACTGAACAACCGGCTGCACAAGGCACGCCAGCATCTGAACAACGGCGATGCCGCAGCCGCCCTCGCGCTGTGCTCGGAAGTGCTGGCGAAAGCGCCGCGCAATCCGGAGGCGCTGATGCTGCGCGGCATCGCCGGGCTGATGAACCAGCGGCCCGCCGAAGCCGCCGCGGATTTCCGCCAGGCACTGGCAGCCATGCCCGGCAACGGCGCTCTGCTCGAGTACCTCGGGCTTGCGTTGCTGACTCTCGGCCAGTTCACGGAGGCCGAGCAGGTGCTGCAGCGCGCCTGCAAGCTCGCCGGCGCGCCGGCCTCGGCGTGGATGCGGCTCGGTCTGGCGCAGCTGCACGGAGGCCGTGCCATGGATGCGGTCAGCGCGCTGCGGCAGGCGCTGCAGCGGGCGCCGGGACAGCCGGACTGCCTGCTGAACCTCGGCCAGGCGCTGGCGGCCAGCGGCGATCGCGCGGCCGCAGCGGCGCAGTTCGAGATGCTGCTGAGGTCGGTGCCCGGCCATCCCGACGCGCTGTTCAATCTCGGCGTGCTCGAACTCGAAGCCGGCGACCTCGATGCCGCGCGCCGGCACTTCGAAGCCGTGCTGGCGCAGAATCAGGGACACAGCGATGCGCGGGTCAACCTTGCAGTGGTGCTGGAACGGCAGGGCGACAACGAAACCGCGGCGCAGCAGCTGGAACAGGCACTGGCCCGCGCGCCGGCGCATCCCCATGCCCACGGCGCGCTCGGCCGCCGGCGCCTGATGCAGGGCCGGCCTGCCGAGGCACGCGGTCATTTTGAAGCCGCGCTTGCGGCGCTGCCGGGACTGCCCGCGGCGCTGGAAGGCCTCGGCGCGGTGTCACGCCTGCAGGGCCGCCACGCGGAGGCGGCACACTGGTACGGCCTGCTGCTGGAGCAGGATCCCTCTGACGCCGCCGCGTGGTCGCAGCGCGCCGACAGCCTGCTGCAGATCGGCAAGCTCGATGAGGCTGCAACTGCCGCGGAACACGCCCTCGCGCTGGATCCGGCACGCGCGCAGGCCTATGCCGTGCTCGCCCAGCGCCGGATCGTGCTCGGCGAACTGGGCCCCGCAGTGGAACTGCTCGAGCAGGGGGTTGCGCGCACGAACGACGCCGCGCTGCTGGGCCTGCTCACCCACCAGTCCCGGCATGTCTGCGACTGGACGCGCTGGCGACGCAGCTGGGCGCAACTTGCGCCCCGCCTTGCCGGCGACGAGGACTGCGGCAGTCCGTTCACGCTGCTCTGTGAAGATGTCGATGCCAGGCAGTTGCTCGATTACACCCGGCGCTGGGCGAAACGTCGCTTTGGTGCCGCGGTGGTGCCGGCGCCGGCGCCGCGGCGGCTCGAACCCGGCGAGCGGCTGCGCATCGGCTACCTGTCGGCTGACTTCCAGGAACACCCGGCCGCCTACCTGATCACCGAAATGCTGGAACGCCACGACCGCAGCCGCTTCGAGATCTTCGCCTACTCCTACGGCCCGGCGAGCAGCGGCCTGATGCGCCAGCGCATCGTCGCCGCAGTCGATCATTTCGTCGACATCGCCTGGGAGACCGACGACGCAGCAGTCGCGCGCATCCGCAAGGACGCCATCGACATCCTGATCGACCTCAAGGGCTATACGGTGGCCGACCGCATCGAGATCATGGCGCAGCGTCCGAGCCCGCTGCAGCTGACCTGGCTGGGTTATCCCGGCACCACCGGCACCGATTTCATCGACGGCATCATCGCCGATCGGCAGATCATCCGACCCGGCGAGGAAAGCAGCTGTTCGGAGCAGGTGCTGCGCATGCCGCATTGTTACCAGCCGACCGACCGCCGGCGCGTGATCGCCGAGCCTCTGACACGACAGGACTACGGGCTGCCCGACGAGGCGCTGGTGTTCTGCTGTTTCAACCAGACTTTCAAGATCACGCCGGAGGTGTTCTCAGTCTGGCTGCGCCTGCTCGCCGCCGTGCCCGGCAGCGTGCTGTGGCTGGTCGATGCCAGCCGCTGGGCCACCGCAAACTTGCGCGCGGCGGCTGAAGCCGCCGGCATCGATGCACAGCGCCTGGTGTTCGCGCCGCGCAGGCCGCTGGCCGAGCATCTCGCGCGTTACCGCGTAGCCGACCTCGCGCTGGACAGCTATCCCTACACCTCGCACACCACGGCCAGCGACGCACTGTGGTGCGGCTGCCCCTTGGTCGCGCTGCGCGGCGACACCTTCCCGGCACGGGTCTCCGCCAGCATCCTCATCGCTGCCGGAATGCCGGATCTCATCGCCGACAGCCTCGCCCAGTACGAACAGATCATTCTTCGTCTCGCCGGCGATCGCCCGGCATTGGAAGACCTACGCATGCGGGTGCGGGCGGCGCGCGACCAATCACCGTTGTTCGACACCGAGGCCTTCACCCGGGATTTCGAGCGCTTGCTGCTCGACCATCACGCCGCAATGGCCGACCAGCGCACATAAAAAACGGGCGCCGAAGCGCCCGTTTCGAGGTTCCGCTTGCGCGGAAAGTGATACCTGATGCTTAGAAGCGGTGACCGATGTTGAACACGACGCCCTTGTTCTTCGAACCCGCAGTGGCAACACCCAAACCGCCGAGGTTGTAGTTGCCGTTGGTATCGTTCTTCAGGTGGGTGTAACCCACACCGGCGAAGGTCCGCTTCGACAGGTTGTGCACATACTTGATCTGCCACAGCTTCGCGCCGGTGTTGCCCGCCGCATTCACTGCCGGGTTGTTGACGCTCGCTGCGCCACCACCCAAGGTCGAGCCCACCGTGCCCTTCGTATCACCCGCGCGGGAGTAGGCAAAATGCACGTTATGCGGGCCGCTCAGCTTCCACTCGGCGCCGATGTGCCAGTTTTTGCGATCGACGTTGGCGCCCGCGGCGGGATTGCCCTCCATATCAACGTAGGCACCGCCCAGCTTGACGCTGCCCAGTTGGTAGGAAGCGCTGAGGTGCCAAGCCTCCGAATCCGTGCCAGCGGCGTAGGTCTTGCTGTTCTCAGCCCAGCCGATGCCGATGGCCAGAGGACCTTGACGATACACACCGGCAACCGACACGTTGCGCGCCTTGGCTTGTGCCGCATTCGACAGCCTATTCGTGGAGGTGTTGGTCGAGGTCACGGAAACCATGCCCTGGAAACCACCAAACACCGGGGTGTCGTAGTTGATCGAATTCTGCTGACGGCGAGCAAAGGCGTTCGGAGTTGCGTTAATTGCGAGGCTACCCGGGCCGCCATGCAAAATGTGGGCGGTACCGAAAGCACCCGTGTCGCGGGCGCCGGTGTTGCCGACCCGGGCGCGCTTGTACGGGTTGTCCCAGTGGCCGATGAAGAAATTACCGAAGCTGCCCTTCAGGCCCACCGCACTGTTGCGCGAACAGAAGCCCTGCGGACCCTGACCACGGATGTCCGCAGTGGACTCGCACTGGAACCAGGCCGACATGCCGCCGCCCAGTTTCTCTTCACCCTTGAATCCGATCGCCGAACCGGGGGACTGCAGGAAGTCAGGATTGGCCGGGCTTACGCCACCTGCGGTACCGGCGCCTTGGCTCAGAAAGCCGTATTCCATGTAAATGTTGCCGTAAACCTGCACGGTGCTCTGCGCCAGCGCGGCGGCCGGAGCAGCCAGTGCACCAGCAACGGCCACTGCAATCAGTTTCTTCTGCATGTGTGAATCTCCTCTAGTTGTCAAAGTCGCCCGAACCTGCGAATCGCGAAAGTCCTTGGGCGCCACGCGTCCTGCTAAACATGGACACGGCGCAATTATGTTTGACTAGTTCGGGCGAGCCCAAGCAAAAGCCTGGAAAATTGACTTTTACGAGAGACGCATGTTGCACATTTGCAACAATTTTAACAATGGGGCATTTTGCTGATAAATCAGCAACCTAGACGTGATTCTGATGGAATTTACGCGATCGCTTGTTGCGCGCCCAGAAATATCAATAAAAACAATTAATTACGATATGTCCGGTCATTTTCATCGCAGGTATAGGAGAAGAATTTTCCGGATCAGTGCAGTCCGCTGAACCGGTTTTCGACCTGAAGGGCCTCGTGTTTTTCCACCGGCCATCCTGATCGACAAAGGTTGACGGGCGACGAGCATAAAAAAAACGGGCGCCGCAGCGCCCGTTTCGAGTTTCCGCTTGCGCGGAAGATAAAGCCTGATGCTTAGAAGCGGTGGCCAACGTTGACCACGACGCCCTTGTTCTTCGAGCCCGCATTGGCAAGGCCCAGACCGCCGAGGTTGTAAGTACCAAAGCGGTCGTTCTTCAGGTGGGTGTAGCCCACGCTGGTGAAGGTGCGCTTCGACAGGTCATGCACATACTTCACCTGCCACAGCTTCGCACCGGTGTCGCCCGCCGCGTTGACCGCCGGGTTGTTGACGCCCGCTGCGCCACCGCTCAAGGTCGAACCCACGCTGCCCTTAATATCGCCAGCCCGGGTGTAGCCGAAATGCACATTGTGCGGGCCTTGCACCTTCCACTCGACACCGAGGTGCCAGTTGGTGCGATCGACGTTGGTGGCTGCGGTGGGATTGCCATCCATTTTCACGTATGCACCACCCAGCTTCACGCTGCCCAGCTGGTAAGACGCGCTGAGGTGCCAGGCATCCGAATCCGTGCCAGCGGCGTAGGTTTTGCTGTTCTCGGCCCAGCCCAGACCGATGGCCAGCGGGCCCTGACGGTAGGTGCCGGCAACGGAAACGTTGCGCTGCTTGGCCGTCGCCGCATTGGCCGCAAGAGCCGTCGAGCTGTTGGTCGAGGTCATGGAGATCATGCCCTGGAAGCCGCCAAACATCGGGGTATCGTAGTTGATCGAGTTCGCTTGACGGCGGGCAAAGTCTTGCGGGTTGGCGCCAATTTGGAGGGTGCCAGGGCCGCCGTGCAGCAGGTGGGCGGTGCCGAAGGCACCCGTGTCGCGGGCGCCGGTATTGCCGACGCGGGCGCGCTTGTACGGGTTGTCCCAGAGGCCAATGAAGAAGTTGCCGAAGCTGCCCTTCAGGCCCACCGCGCTGTTGCGCGAGCAGAAGCCCTGCACACCTGCACCGCGGATATCCGCGGTGGACGTGCACTGGAACCAGGCCGACAGGCCGCCGCCCAGTTTCTCTTCGCCGCGGAAACCGATTTCCGACCCCGGGGACTGCAGAACATCGGGATTGGCGGGATCAGCGCCGCCGACGTTGTTGGCACCCTGGTTGATGAAGCCGTATTCCATGTATATGTTGCCGAACACCTGCACGGTGCTCTGCGCCAGCGCGGCGGCCGGAGCAGCCAGTGCGCCGGCAACGGCCACTGCAATCAGTTTCTTCTGCATGTGTGAATCTCCTCTAGTTTGGAAAGTCGCTCCGAACCTGCAAATCTTTGAAAGTCCCGGAGCGTCACGCGTCCTGCTAAACATGGACACGGCGCAATTGTGGTGGAAGCCCTGCTGTGACAAAAGAAAAAGTCACAAAAAAAGAGTCGCTTGACACCCTGTACGTTGCGCAATTACAACATGCCGAAAATTAGTAAATTACTATGTCAAATCAGTAAATTATGTATGACTTTTTTCAGATCTCGAGGTGCTTGAATGAGCCATTTGTCGCAAATATGTGACAATTGTCGAATAAATAAAATTTGTCTATGAATCAGCGGGTTGGCTCATGAATTTCATGCTCTGCGCTATAATGAAACGTCTTCAAAAATATCAATAAAAACAATGAGTTACATTTAATGACCATGCGCGATCAGCTGCTGGGCGCCGCGGAGTCAGCCTTGCAGCGTGGCGAGTGGGCAGTGGCGATAAGCCACTGCCGCAGTGCGCTCGCGCTGGCACCGGGCAGTGATGGCGCGGCACAGGCCATGCTGGGCATCGGCCTGCTGCAGCTGGGTCAACAGGCCGCTGCCATTGCCGCACTCGAGCAAGCCGCAGCAATCAACAAACGCAATCCGCAATGGCTGGCGCATCTCGCGCAAGCCTACGCGGCAGCAGGCCGTTTCGATGAAGCACACAGGAATTTTCAGCGCGCAAGCCGCCTCGAACCGCGCCACTGGCCCTACACGCAGAACGCCGCGCTGATGTTGATCCGGCAGGGCAAGGTCGCGGAAGCGGAAACGATCCTGCGCGCGCTGGCACGGCGGCATCCGGCGGAAGTGGACATCCAGCTGAACCTCGGCAACGTGCTGCTCGAGCAGGGACGTCCGGCCGACGCCGAGGCCGTGTTGCGCGCGGCGCTCACTCTCGCGCCGGATGACGCGCAACTCCTGCAAAGCCTCGGCAGCGCGCAGCATCGCCAGTTCCGTTTCGACGACGCCTGCGCCAGCTATCGCGCCTGCATGCGCCTGGAGCCGCAGGCGCCGGCGCCGCGCCTGAACCTGGCCTCGGCGCTGATCGACGCCGGACGCAACGCGGAGGCCGAAACCGAATGTCTCGCCTTGATCGAACTCGCGCCGGCACTGCCGGAGGCCCATCGCTTTCTCGGCGCCGCGCGCGGTTTCCGTGGCAATACCGCAGGTGCCCTGCAGGCGTTCAGCCGTGCCGCAGAACTCGCGCCGGACAGCGCCAGCGACATCAGGAATTTCGGCGGCGCGCTCGCGGAATGCGGGCAGCTGCAGGCAAGCCTGCGCCAGCTGGCACGCGCCGAGCAGCTGGCGCCCGGCGACAGGGCGCTGCGGCAGCTGTGCAGTTCCATCGATCTCGCCCAGGGCCGGCTGGGTGACGGCTGGCATCACTACCGCGAGCGCCAGGCTTTCATCGACAGCAATGCTGCGCGGCCTGAACTTCAGTTGCAGCAGATGCTGCCGGAAGACGTCCGCGGATGCCACATCACGCTGTGGCCGGAGCAGGGCATAGGAGACGAGCTGTTTTTCCTGCGCCACGCCGACCAGTTGCGCAGCCTTGGCGCCCGTGTAAGCGTTCGCGCGTCGGCCAAGATCGCCGCCTTGGTGGCACGCTCCGGAATCGCTGATGAGGTCGTCATCCACGACGAGGCCAAACCCGCGACGGAAGGACTGCAGATGCTCTGCGGTGATTTGCCGGGCGCGCTGTCGGCAGCAGATGCCTGTCCCTGCCCCGGTCTGCCCGCCGCGCAGGCGGATGCGCTGCGCGACTACGCGGCCTGGATACGCGTTTACTGGCCACAGCCGGCGCCACCGCTGCGCATCCCGCCGCTGGACAATGCGCTGGCGCGCGCACGCGAGATCCTGCAGGAGGCCGGGCCGGCACCCTACACCGGTATCACCTGGCGCGGGGGCATCGCCGCGCGGGAACAGCGCGGCCCGCACTGGGTGCTGGAAAAATCAGTGCCGCTCGCCGAACTCGGCGCCGCGCTGCGCGGAGTGCCCGGCACTCTGCTGTCGCTGCAGCGCCACCCGCTGCCTGAGGAAACCGCGGCCCTGTCCACTGCGGCAGGGCACGATGTCGTCGACCTCAGCGCGCTGAACGAGGATCTGGAAACCCTGCTCGCGCTGCTGGCGCTGATCGACGACTATGTCGGCGTCAGCAACACCAACATGCACCTGCGCGCCGCCTGCGGCCGGCCGGCGCGGGTGCTGGTGCCGAATCCCGCCGAGTGGCGCTGGATGCATGGCGGCGCAAAATCGCCGTGGTTTCCCGGTTTCCGCATTTACCGGCAAACCCTAGATGGACAGTGGGGTCCGGCGCTGGCACGGTTGGCCACCGACCTGGCCTGACCGCAATACGCCGGTGCAATAAGCCGGCCGCATGGTGCCTGCAGGATAATTGCCACTGCGGTAGTTCCCGGTCTCAGCTGAAAGTCTGCCGCCGGTCGCGAATCCATTGCGACAGCAGCCACTTTTCTCCGGCAACCGGCGGCGAGCCCTCGTGCAAGGTGCGCATGTCGCCCTGCCCCTGTTCATCGACATTATGAAAGACAAGTGCATCGCCCACCGCACCCCTGAACCCGAAACCCAGTTTCAGAAAGGTCGTCGCGCCGCCGTCGTAGTCGTCGTTCAGATAAACCAGCGCGGTCTTCGTCCTTTGCCCGTGGGCACGCACATGTTCGGCGAAGCGCGGCACCGCGACGTGGAAATAATCGACGTGCGGTTTGTAACGCTCGCCCACGCAGTAATGCAGCACCTCCGGAAACTCAAAAGTATCAACCGGCGTATCCGTGATGTTGCCGATACGCATACGGACCAGTTGGAACAGCAATTCGATGTCGACCGGTGAAAACGCTGCACGCCGGTTGGTGCGCATGGGATCGGTGCGCATGCCCCCCGACTCGAGATCGAATACCTTGGCCTCTCCTTGCCGATGGATGGCGAGTTCAATCAGGCGGCTGCAAATTCCGGGGGCAATCAACCCGCGGAAAGTCATTACCCGGGGACTGTCGCTGAGTAGCTCGGACTTGCAAGGGCGGCTCAGCCAGCCAAGGGCGTTCTCAAGGCTGCCGAGCCCCTGGGTCCGCATGAATTCCTGTTCGGCGCACGCGGTCTCATCACCCGCGGCGCAGGCGCGCTCCAGCGCATCGAAAGCGGCGGCGAGTCCCGGGCGGGAGCCAAGGCCCTGGGCCGCCAGCCGCGACAGGTAGCGCTGTGCCTGCGCGTGCCCGCGTTCGGCGGCGAGCTCGATCACCGCGGCACCGTTGACCGGCGAGCAGGGCGCATCGCGGCCCGTCACCACGCGCAGCCCGAGATCCAGCAGCGCAGCAGGATCCTGCCCGTGGCGGTCAAGCACCATGGATAGGAATGCGCCGTCAACCGCAGCGTTTGAGTCTGTCATCTGCGCTTTACTCCATCGCCCAGCCAAATCCGCCGCGATGCGCCGGATAAACCCGGAATATACCGCCCGCGGACCGGCTCCGGCGTCAATATGGCCCGGGCGAATGTGCGTCCGCCATGCTAAGCTTTTGCCGTACCACACTACGCGGGATTCACCGACCCCAAAGCCCCTCATGATCAATGTTTTTATCGGATTCGATGGCCGCGAAGCGGTAGCCTTCAACGTGTTGGCTTACAGTATTCACCATCGGGCCACGCAGCCTGTGGCCATCACGCCGGTCATGCTGTCTCAGCTGCATAATATCTTCAAACGTGAACGCCACCCCCTGCAGTCGACCGATTTTTCGTTTTCCCGTTTCCTGGCGCCTTACCTGTCCGATTTCAAGGGCTGGTCCATCTTCATGGACTGCGACATGCTGATGATTGAAGACATTGCTAAACTCTGGGCCTTTCGCGATGATCGTTACGCAGTGATGGTTGTCAAGCACCAGCATGTGCCGAAAGAGGAACGCAAGTTCCTCAACGAGCCGCAGAGCAAGTACGAAAAGAAGAACTGGTCGAGCGTAATGCTTTTCAACAATGCGCGCTGCACAGCCCTGACCCCGGACTACGTGAACACGGCCACCGGCTTGGAACTGCACCAGTTCAAATGGCTGGACGACGATGCGCTGATCGGTGAACTGCCGTCATGCTGGAACCACCTCGTCGGCTACGACGCCAGACGTGCAGACGCTGCGCTGGTGCATTACACGCTGGGCGGCCCTTACTTCCCCGAATATGCGGACTGCGAATATGCCGCGGAGTGGTTCGCCGAGCGCGATGCGATGCTGCATGCGGGGGCGGCACCGCTGATCCAGCGCTCGTGATGCGACGGAACCCGATAGTGGCTCAACATGCAGGAACCCCGCCCTCTATTTTACGGAAGCCTGATTCCGGCTGGTCCCCGCTCACTCTGGGTATCCAGCCCCCCGGATAAAGCCAGCAGGCGAAGTTGCGCGCCGAGCAGTTCGGCGGCAAGTTCGATGCGCATCAGCTGCAGGTCATGCCGTGAACGCGTGGCATCCAGCAGTTCGAGCACCGATCCGCGTCCGAGGCGGTAAGCGTCTTCAACCATTTCCTTCAGGGGGCCCAGCTGCGATACCGCGCTTTTTTCAAAGCGCTCCAGGGACACGCTGCGGGCAGCAATGACTTCCTCCAGTCGGCGAAGATTCGCCTCCAGTTCGGCGGCGATCAACTCGCGCCGCAAAGTGGCTGCACGCGCATCCGCTGCCGCGCGTGCCAAGGGGCCACGCCGGGAATCCAGCAGGGGTATTTCGACACTCACACCGACATAATTGGCCGCACCGAAGGGACTGCTGGACCAGGCACGCCCGACACTCAACACCGGCGTGGGTACCCGCTCACGCCGCGCCACTTCGATCCCACTTTGCGCTGCCGCCTCTTCACGCTCGGCCGCGACCAATACGGGTGCCGTGGTCATGCGGCCTCGTCCATCCGTCTTGCCCGCGTAATCCATCCGCAAGGTTTCCAGGCTGCCTAGGGCTAGCGGACGCCAATTGGCAATACCCAGCAGCGCCGCTAGGCTTCCAGAGCGATCCGCAACTTCGGCCCTGGCCTCTTCCCAGCGCGCAAGCAGGCCGCCGAGCTCAACCCCCGCCCGGGTGGAGTCGTAGCGGCTGGCTGCACCTCCTGCCTCGCGCCCGGCAACGATGTCGCGCAGACGTGCAACTTCGGCATGGGCTTCGGCCAGCACGGCCGCCTTGTCCTGCGCCTCAAGCAGCGCCACAAACGCCGATGCCGCCTCGGCAGCCAGCGTGCTGGTCCCCGCGGCAACGCGTGCGCGTGCTGCCTCGATCTCGCGCTCGGCACGATCGATGCGCGCGGCCCTTTGCCCTGATAGCGGCAAGGGCAGATCCACCGTGATCTCCTCTTGCCGGCTTCCGTCCAGAATCGTCGGCTGCCCACTGCTGGGACGCATGCGCCCATAGTTGAACGTGGGGTTGGGCAAGGCCCCCGCAGTGACACGGTCAGCTTCGGCCTGTGCCACGCCCTGACGCTCGATCTCCAGCTTCGGGCTCGCATCCCGCACCAGGCGCAGCAAGATCGCAAAATCCACTTTATCGGGCGCCTTGACGCCCTCCGCGTGCGCGGCAAGGACTGCGATGCTCAGCACGAATCCGGCAATCAGCCGCGAGGCTTGATGATGCGCTCTCATGCGTCGGCCTCCTCAGGGGTCACCAGCTTTTTCGGCGTAATAAAACTGTAAATGACCGGCAGCAGGAACAACGCCACAATCAGGGTCGTGATCATTCCGCCCACGACCACCAACGCGAACGGGCGCTGGGTCTCGCTGCCTATGCCGGTCGAGAGCGCCATCGGCAGCAGGCCCACCGCGGCCAGCAGCGAGGCCATCAGCACTGCCCGCATGCGGTCCGTTGCGCCATCGACCAGCGCCTTGAGCAGCGGTTCACCGGCGCGGCGGCGCGCTTCGGCGGCGGTGAGAACCAGCAGTCCCAGCAGCGCCACCTGCCCCAGCAGCGCGATAAAGCCGACCGCGGCGCTGACGGACAGCGGTACACCGGCGATCAGCAGCGCAAATGCGCCCCCGGTCAGCGCAAAAGGCATGGTCAAGAGCACCGTCAGCGCGCTGCGCCCGCTGTTCATGGCCGCGTAGAGCAGGCCCAATACCAGCAGCAGGGTTACCGGCACGATCAGTTTCAGCCGCGCGATGGCACGTTCCTGATTCTCGAACTCGCCCCCCCAGACAAAATAATGTCCGTCCGGCGCCTTGACATCGCGGGCAACGTTGGCGATCGCGTCCTTGACCACCGAGCCCATGTCGCGACCCTCGATATTGAATTTCAGCGCCAGATAGCGGCTGTTCCCCTCGCGGTTGATCGTGGTCATCCCGCTGACAATCTCGATCTTTGCGACCTGTGCGAGCGGAATACGCGCGCCGGAAGGCGTGCTGATCTGCAGGCCTGCGATTTTTTCCGTGTCATCCCGTGCAGCCAGCGGCAGCATCAGCCTCACCGGCACAGGGCGCTCCCCTTCCCAGAACTCGGTCACCACCTGTCCTGCCAACGCGGTCTCTATGGTCTGCTGCGCGTCGTCAACGGACACGCCGGCTCGTGCCAGCGCCGCCCGATCCAGGCTGACACGCAACTGCGGCACAAGGCCGTCTCGATACAAGTCCAGGTCAACAACACCTTCTACCGATTGAATGCTTGCCTTGGCAGACTCGAGCGCATCACGCATGGCAACGAGATCCGGGCCGAATATCTTCAGCACCACCTTGCCGCGCACACCCGCAACGGATTCCTCGACATTGTCCTTGATCGGTTGCGAGAAGTTGTAGCGCACGCCTGGAATCTCGGTCAATGATGCCCGCATGTCCTGGATCACTTCGGCTTTGTCACGCCCGCCCGGCCATTGCTCCAGCGGCTTGAAACGGACGATCGTCTCCGACATATTGACACCTTCGTTGTCGGTACCATCCTCGGGTCTGCCGTGTTCGCTCAGCGTTTCCAGAACCTCCGGGAATGTCATTATGCGTCGCCGCACCTCGAGCAGGATATCCTGTCCCTTTTCCATCGAGATGCTGGCCGGCATCTCGACGAAAATTACAATGTCGCCTTCGTCCAGCTCGGGCAGGAATTCGGTGCCCAGCCTGCTGGCAGCGAACAATCCCGCCACAACCAGGCAGACCCCGGCCAGTATCACGGCTGTCCGGTGCGCGAGCAGTTGTCCCAGCACACTGCCGTAACCCGAGCGCAGGCGCTCCACCCATCGCGGCTCTTCTATGGCGGCGTGCTTCGGCTTGAACAGGAAGGCGCACAACGCCGGCACCAATGTAACGGCAAACACCAGCGCCCCGAGAAGCGCGAACGCATAGGTCAGCGCGAGTGGCCGGAATATCCGTCCTTCCACGGACTGCAGGGTAAACACGGGGAGCAAGGCTGCAATGATGATCAGCATCGCAAAAAAAGTCGGGCGACCGACATCAAGCGCCGACCGGACCACCAGTTTGAGCATGGCCTTGCGGTTCTGCGGACGTTCATGCCTTACGGAATGCATGACATGTTCGACCACAACCACCGCGCCATCCACCAATATGCCGAAATCGATCGCCCCCATGGAAATAAGGTTCGCGGGCAAACCCAGCGCATAGAGCCCGATGAAGGCTGTCAGGAGCGACAGGGGAATCACGACCGCGACGACGGCCGAGCCGATCAGGCTGCGCAGAAACAGCCATACCACGGCCACCACCAGCACAAACCCGTGCAACAGGTTCGTATGCACCGTGGACAGCGTATGGTTGACCAGTTCACTGCGATCGTAGAACACCTCCGTGCGCATGCCCTCGGGCAGGATGGTGTCGTTGAGCGCCTTGATTTTTTGATGGATGCCGTTAAGCACCACCGACGGATTCTCTCCGCGACGCATGACGACAAAACCCTCGACCACTTCCTTCTGGTCGTTCCAGCCCACCGAGCCACGACGCGGTGTGGCCGCAAGTGCGACATCAGCAACGTCACCGACCGTCACCGGCGTACCATCGTCACTCCTCAGCATTACCGCCTTGATGTCATCCGCAGACTCTATGTAACCAACACCGCGCACGACCATTTCCTGGTCGCCGTGAACCAGAAAGCCGCCACTGACATTCCGATTGGCTTTGGACAGCGCTTCGGCAAGATCCCCCAGCGTGAGACCGGCGGCATACAGCCGTGCCGGGTCCGCCCTGACATGCACTTCCTTGAGATAGCCTCCAAATGGAAGTACGTCGGCTACCCCCTGTATCTGGCGCAGCACCCGCGTGACGTTCCATTCCATCTCCGACCTGAGCTCATACAGGTCGTGACGGTCGCTGGTCAGCCGGAACAGATAAATCTCCCCCAGTGGGGTTGCATCCGGACCCAGCACCGGGTTGACCCCCTCGGGGAGGTCCGCCCCGGCCAGCCGCTGCGACACAAGCAATCGGGACGAGAAGGAGTCAGACTTGTCGTCGAAAATCAGCGTAATCAGCGACAAACCGAACAGGCTTTCGCTGCGCAAAAGCGTGGAGCCCGGGGTGCCGTTCAGCGCGCGCTCCAGCGGAGTCGTGACCTGGCGCTCTATCTCCTCAGGCGCGGCGCCCGGCATCGTGGTGATCACCGTAACCTGTGCGTTGGTCACGTCTGGAAACGCCTCGATGGGCGTTTCCAGATAGGCGCGTATGCCGAAGATGGCGATGATAGCCGTAACAAACAGCGCCGCAACGCGGCGATGCACGCAAATTTCGATAATGGAGTTAAGCACGGACCATCAGAGCATCTGCTCTGCCTCGCCATCAATCAGCAGCGCGCCTTTGGTGACGACTTTGTCTCCGGGCTTGATACCGTCCAGAATTCGCACGCGGCCTTCAGCGCTCGGCCCGGTACGCACGTCGCGGGGCTCGAAAACGCCATCGGCGCGCTGTATGTAGACTATGCGCTTCTTGCCCCCCTTGATCAGAACCGCTGCGACGGGCAGGCTCAGCGCCTCCATTCCCTTTGCAAACGTGAGATCTGCATACATGCCCGGGGTCAGGCCGCGAAAGTCTCCCTGCAAGGCAACATAGACCGGCAGACGCCGGGTTTCCGGGTCAATCTGGGAGCCCAGACCGTCGACAACGCCCTGAAATTCGCGATTCGCACTGGTAACGTGCACCTTCACCGGCAGCCCCTTGGCAACGCTGGCGGCATCGGCTTCGGGAATATGGGCCACGGCCCACAGCCGGGAAGGATCGCCGATTTCCACCAGCGGGGATCCCCCGGGCGACACCACGCTTCCTGTAGACGTATTGACGGCAATGACCACCCCGTTGATCGGGGCACGCAATTCGATGGTATTCCCCTGGCCCGATCCGAGGAAGCGGGTGACATTCTGTGCCCGCTCCAGTTCGGAGCGCGCTTCCCGCGCGCGGGTCTCGGCCTCGATACGCTCCAATTCGACGCCTACCCCTTTCGCCATCATTTCGGTTTGACGCCTCAGAGCCTCTTCAGCAGCAGTCACCCGCGTTTTTGCCTGATCAAGAGCAGCACGAGCGGCCGAAACATCGGCGCTTTGCAATGTGGCCAATATCTTGCCGGCAGCCACCTTTTCACCCGGGCGCACCAACACCGATACGACACGCCCCTCTGCTGGCGCGCCCAGGGCAGACACCGCCTGGGCGCGCATTTCCAGCCGCCCGGGTATCGTCTGGCGAGCGCGCATCATGTCTTCGCCCACTACCTTGACTTCAATGAACTTTAGTCGGGCTTCAGCCAGAACAACACCGTTATTGGCTGCGACCCCGGGCAAAGGCTTCTCCTCCGGCTTGCCGCAACCCGCGGTGACAACGACGCCGATGGCCAGCAGGTATGTGCGGTATCTTTTCATCACGAATGCCTGATAAATAAACTGACTTCAATTTTCGACAGATCCCGCCCAGCTCACTGATTTTTTCTTGTCTGAGGGAATGCCGGATTCCTCGTGCCGGGTTCGATGTATCTCGAATTCTTGTTCTTCCCGGAAGCGCGGGACACCCCATTGCGCCAGGGACTGGAGTTCCACTTATGGTTGTATTTTGAGCTCGACAACCCCACCCGGGGCTTTCACAAGGCTTTCGCTAGCCTTGCAGTCAGGAAACTCTGCCCGTTACTCCCAAGTGGGCGGTGGCAGATGGCCCAATAAAGTCATGCGCTGACCGGGCTGGTGGTAGCGTTCAAGGGGCTGAACCGCGACTGGGTCGATCTGCGGCAGGCTGGCGCTGCGGTCGGGCATCGTGCGCCATACGGGTTCGGCGGGAATAACCGTCAAGCGAAGGGCGGCAACAGGCAAGCTCCGGCACATCAACAGCTTGACCTCGCCGACCTATGCCTGCGATGTCATCGCCATCATCAGCCATCCGGGTGCGCATCTCGCCGGCGCACCGGGCGGGCATTCCTGATGGAAGCCTATTCGGGCGGGCGGTTGTGGTATTGGCAGATCGGCCCAGAGGAGTGCAGTGCTATCCCGGCTTCCGCCAAATCCATGAAAGGTACGGACCAGTGAAAACGCTGGGGTCGGCAAAACGCTGCCAGGCGCGGTCACCGCGGCTGCATCTATATCCCCAACGCTTTCAACTGCTTCTCGGGATAACGCGTCCCCGCAGTCACGCCCGGCGGGAATGCCGCGCTCAACTGCGCCAGTTCCGCGGCACTCAGCTGCAGTTCAGCCGCAGCGAGATTTTCCTCGAGGTAACGGCGGCGCTTGGTGCCGGGGATGGGCACGATGTCCGGCCCCTGCGCCAGCAGCCAGGCCAGAGCCACCTGCGCCGCAGTCGCTTTGTGAGCACTTGCTATCGATTCGAGTGATTCCAGTAACCTATTGTTTTTATTGATATTTTCCGGCAAAAAGCGCGGGTGTTCACGGCGCCGGTCCTTGGCGATCAAGGCGTCCACCGACTTGATGGTCGCCGTCAGGAATCCGCGGCCCAGCGGCGCATAGGCCATGTAGCCGATACCCAGTTCGCGGCAGGTCGGCAGGATCCGGTCCTCGACGTCGCGACTCCACAGCGAGTACTCCGTCTCCACCGCCGCGATCGGATGCACTGCCTGCGCGCGGCGGAGGGTCTGCTCGCCGGCTTCCGACAGCGCGAGGTAACGCACCTTGCCCTGCTCGACCAGGCGTTTCATCGCGCCAACCGTATCCTCGATCGGCACGGCGGGATCGACCCGGTGCAGGCCGTAGATGTCGATCACGTCCACGCCCAGCCGCTTCAGGCTCGCCTCGCAGGCCTGGGGCACGTAGTCGGGATGCCCGCCGGACAGCGCCGGCGCATCACCGCCGCCACGCGCGGCAAGCCCAAGGTTGCCGAACTTGGTGGCAATCAGCACCTCCTCACGCCGGCCCTTGATCGCCTGCGCAATCAGCGACTCGTTGACCCCGCTGCCATACGCATCCGAAGTCACCAGCAGGTTGCAGCCGAGCTCGAAAGCCCGGTGCATGGTGGCAATCGACTCCGGATCGTCCGGCTCGCCGTAGCTGATCGACATGCCCATGCAACCGAGGCCGAGTGCCGGCACTTCGGGACCATCGCGACCAAGCCTGCGTTTCTGCATGCTCTGCTCCGGGAGCGCGGAAAGCGGCAGGCGAACGATCCGCCGTTACCGCCTACCAATCACCAATCACCAATTACTGATTTACTTGGCGTAAGTAACCGTCAAATCCCCGACGCCGTCGACATGGCCTTCCAGCTTGTCGCCGGGCTTGATCGGGCCGACGCCCGCAGGGGTGCCGGACATGATGATGTCGCCGGGACGCAGCGTGATCAGCTGCGACAGGTAGGCAATGGTCTCCGGCACGTTCCAGATCAGCTCCGACAGGTCGCCCTTCTGTTTCACTTCGCCGTTGACTTTCAGCCAGATCGCGCCTTTCGCCGGATGCCCGACCATGGACACCGGCTTCAGCGCGGTGCAGGGCGCGGAGTTGTCGAAAGCCTTGCCCATCTCCCAGGGCCGGCCCATTTTCTTGGCTTCGCCCTGCAGGTCGCGGCGGGTCATGTCGAGGCCGACGCCGTAGCCGAACACATGGTCGAGCGCCTTCTCCACCGGGATGTTGGCACCGCCCTTGCCGATGGCGACGATCATCTCGATCTCGTGGTGCACATCCTTGGTCATCTGCGGATAGGGAATCGTCGCGCCGTTGGGCACGATGGCATCGGCCGGCTTCATGAAGAAAAACGGCGGCTCGCGGTCGGGATCATGGCCCATTTCGCGCGCATGCTCGGCATAGTTGCGGCCGACGCAGTAGATGCGGCCGACCGGGAAGGCCTTGCTGCTTTCGACGACGGGCAGGGTGACGACGCCGGGAAAATCGATGACATAACTCATGTTTTATTTCCTTGTGGGGACACTGCGACTAAGAACCGGTAAGGGAATTGAGGACGCGTTTCAGCGGACCGGCGGCCTTTCCGGAATCAGGGGCGGGCGCAAGATCGGGCGCATGCTGCACAACAATCCAGAAGCCCTGCGGCATGCGCTGGAACACGACCAGGTCAAAACGATCGAGGAATTTCGGCAGCCACCAAGCCGGCGGCTGCTGGATCAGATGCGCATTGCGGCCATCGGAGAGCAGCTTCACCGCAGGACCGGTATGCACGGTGAACACGCCGTGCCCCAGCGTCACCCGCTGCAGGTCATCGAGCACGTTGTCGATCAGCTCCGGCTCGATGTGCTCGAGCACGTCGATGCAGGCCACGAAGGGAGCGGGCTCGGGCGTGGCCGACCACTCGGGGCGGGCCGGGTCGTAGTGACGGATCCTCGGCGCATTGGGCATCAAGGTCCGAAGGGTCTCACCGAGGCGCCCCTTGCCGGCGCCGTAATCCAGCAATTCCTCGGGCCGCACCTGCTCGAGCACCTGGGCCACTATCGGCGCATATTGCACCGATGCCACCCCGTAATTGGGGTTTCGATGCAGTTCCTCCTGCATCCTGCGGTATTCTTCGGAAATCAGCGTGCTCATGGGTTAGCTCGATTGTTCTGCGCCCGGGAGAGCCGGGCAGGGACACCGGAGTTTAAAGAAGCCCGGCGCCTTGTTCAAATCACATTGATTTCCGCCTCCCGCCCTTGGACGCCTCCCTCACGCTGACCACGCTGTTCGCCAGCAGCTTCCTCGCGGCCACTCTGCTGCCCGGTGGCTCCGAGGCGGTGCTGTTCGCGGCGCTGAAACTGCACCCTGACCGGCTGTGGCTGCTGCTGGCAGTGGCCACCCTCGGCAACACCCTCGGCGGACTGTCGTCCTACCTGATCGGCCGGCTGATCCCGCAGAAATCGCAGCTCAAGGGCCTGCCCACGGTGCAGCGCTGGGGCAGCCCGGTCCTGCTGCTGTCCTGGGTGCCGCTGATCGGTGACCCGCTGTGCGTGGCGGCCGGCTGGCTGCGGCTCAATCCCTGGTGGTCAACCCTGTTCATCGCCACCGGCAAGTTCGCCCGCTACTGGGTCATCGCCGTGCTCGCCGCATAATGTCGCTGCCAGCACCTTGCGCTAATATGCTGTTTCCCTGCGCTTACCAGTCATCTCGCGCCCTGCGCAGCGCCGGTTCTCGCTCATCATTCTGCACTTTGCATTCAGCACTGTAATCACACATGACTGCCCGCCTGCGCGAAATTCCCTACAACTACACCTCCTTCTCCGACCGCGAGATCGTCATCCGCCTGCTCGGCGCCGAGCGCTGGGACCTGCTCAACGAGCTGCGCGCCCAGCGGCGCACCGGGCGCTCGGCGAAAATGCTCTACGAGGTGCTGGGCGACATGTGGGTCGTCAAGCGCAACCCGTACATCGAGGACGACCTGCTCGGCAACCGCAAGCGGCTGTCGGCGCTGGTCGACGGCATGCGCGGACGGCTGAACGGCATCGAGGCGCGTCGCGACGCCGGCGACCAGCGGGTGGCGGCACTGCTCGCCGCCGCGCGCGATGCGGTGGACCGCTTCGAGGCGGAATTCGGGGAGACGCGGGCGCTGCGCCGCCGCGCGCTGGCCCGCTTGTCCCGGGCAACGCGCCGCGACAACATCCAGTTCGACGGCCTCGCGCGGGTATCGCATGTCACCGACGCCACCGACTGGCGCGTCGAGTATCCCTTCGTCGTGATCAACCCCGACAGCGAGGACGAAGTCGCCGGGATCGTGCGCGCCTGCATCGAGCTCGGCCTCACCATCATCCCGCGCGGCGGCGGCACCGGCTACACCGGCGGCGCCGTCCCGCTGACGCCGCATTCGGCGGTGATCAACACCGAGAAACTCGACTCCCTCGCGGCGATCGAGCGGGTCACGCTGCCCGGCGTCGCGCAGCCCGTGCCGGTACTGCGCTGCGGCGCCGGCGTGGTCACGCGGCGCGCGATGGAAGCCGCCGAGGCCGCCGGACTGGTGTTCGCCTGCGACCCGACCTCGGCCGACGCCTCCTGCATCGGCGGCAACGTCGCAATGAATGCCGGCGGCAAGAAGGCCGTGCTCTGGGGCACCGCGCTCGACAACCTCGCGTCCTGGACCATGGTCACCCCCGACGCGCGCTGGATGCGGGTCGAACGGCTGGACCACAACCTCGGCAAGATCCACGACATCCCGCTCGCGCGTTTCCGCATCACGCATTACGCGCGCGACGGCAAAACGCCCGAGGGCGAACCGCAGATCCTCGAAATCCCGGGCGCCACCTTCCGCAAGCGCGGGCTGGGCAAGGATGTCACCGACAAGGTGCTCGGCGGGCTGCCCGGCATCCAGAAGGAGGGCTGCGACGGCATCATCACCCAGGCGACCTTCGTGCTGCACCGCATGCCGCCGGCGATCCGCACCGTGTGCCTGGAGTTCTTCAGTCCGGTGCGCGAAGCCGTGCCCTCGATCGTCGAGATCAAGCAGTACCTCGACGGCAATCCCGACGCGATACTCGCCGGCCTCGAACACCTCGACGCGCGCTACGTGAAGGCCGTCGGCTACGCGACCAAGTCGCGCCGCGCCGGCCGCCCGAAAATGGTGCTGGTCGGCGACATCGTCGGCGAGAACGAGGACGCGGTGGCTGCCGCCGCCTCGCAGGTCGTGCGCATCGCCAATGCGCGCGGCGCCGAGGGCTTCATCGCCGTCTCCGCCGAGGCGCGCAAGACCTTCTGGCTCGACCGCGCGCGCACCGCAGCGATTGCCCGCCACACCAACGCCTTCAAGATCAACGAGGACGTGGTGATTCCGCTGGAGCGGCTCGGCGACTATTCCGACGGCATCGAGCGCATCAACATCGAGCTGTCGATACGCAACAAGCTGCGCATCCTCGATGCGGTCGAAGCCGTGCTTGCCGGCGAGCTTCCGGTGGCGAGCCCCGACCCCGGCGTCTCCGCCGCCGAAGTCATCGGCGACCGCCCCGCGCGGGCGCGTGCCGTGATCGCGGAGGCGCGCGCCCGCTGGCACTGGCTGCTCGATCACATCGATACGCCCCTGGCGAATCTGCGTGACCGGCCCGATGAGCCCTGGCGTTTTTACTCATCGCTCATCGCCCATCATTCATCGCTGTTTGGGGCCCTGCAGGATCATGACATCCGCGTGTCCTGGAAAGAGGAGGTCCGTTCGCATCTCGCCGACCTCTTCGACGGCCGGCCCTTCGCGAAGGTGATGGAGGCGGTGGATGCCGCGCACCGCCAGGCTCTGCGCGGCCGCGTGTTTGTCGCGCTGCACATGCACGCCGGCGACGGCAACGTGCATACCAACATCCCCGTCAACTCCGACAACTATGCGATGCTGCAGGAGGCCGCGGAAGCCATCGCGCGCATCATGCGGCTGGCGGAATCGCTGGATGGCGTGATCTCCGGCGAGCATGGCATCGGCATCACCAAGCTCGAATTCCTGCCGCCGGAGCGCATCGCCGCCTTCGCCGCCTACAAGCGCCAGGTCGACCCCGGGGGGCATTTCAACAAGGGCAAGCTGCTGCCCGGCGCCGACCTCGGCAATGCCTACACGCCGAGCTTCTCGCTGCTCGGCGCCGAGAGCCTGATCCTCGAGCACTCCGACGTCGGGGCAATCGCCGACTCGGTCAAGGACTGCCTGCGCTGCGGCAAGTGCAAGCCGGTGTGCGCGACGCACGTGCCGCGCGCCAACCTGCTCTACAGCCCGCGCAACAAGATCCTCGCCACCAGCCTGCTGATCGAGGCCTTCCTTTACGAGGAGCAGACCCGGCGCGGCATCTCGCTCGAGCATTTCGACGAATTCGGCGACGTCGCCGACCATTGCACGGTCTGCCACAAGTGCGCGAACCCCTGCCCGGTGGACATCGATTTCGGCGACGTGTCGATCGCGATGCGCAATTTCCTGCGCAGCCACGGCAAGCGCCGCTTCAACCCCGGCGCGAAGGCCTCGATGTTCTTCCTCAACGCCACCGATCCGCGCACCATCAACGTCGCGCGCAAGCTGATGATCGACTGGGGCTACCGCGCGCAGCGCCTGGGCCACCGTGCGGCGAAGGCGCTGGGCCTCGCCGGCCCGCAGACGCGGCGCCCGCCGGCGACCACCGGCAAGCCGCCGCTGCGCGCGCAGGTGATCCATTTCGTCAACAAGCCGATGCCCGGCAAGCTGCCGAAGAAGGCCTCGCGCGCGCTGCTCGACATCGAGGACGCGCGCATGGTGCCGGTGATCCGCGACCCGGCGAAGGTCAGCGAGGACTCGGACGCGGTGTTCTATTTCCCGGGCTGCGGTTCCGAGCGCCTGTTCAGCCAGGTCGGGCTGGCGACGCAGGCCATGCTGTTCGACATCGGCGTGCAGACCGTGCTGCCGCCGGGCTACCTCTGCTGCGGCTATCCGCAGACCGCCGCCGGCGAGGAGGCGAAAGGCCAGGCGATCACCACCGCCAACCGCGTGCTGTTCCACCGCGTCGCACACACGCTGAATTACCTCGACATCAGGACCGTGATCGTGTCCTGCGGCACCTGCATGGACCAGCTGCAGAAATACGAATTCGAAAAAATCTTCCCCGGCTGCCGCCTGCTCGACATCCATGAATACCTGCTCGAGCGCGGCGTGAAGCTCGACGGGGTCAGCGGAACCCGCTACATGTATCATGACCCCTGCCACACGCCGATGAAAACCCACGCACCGATGAAAGTCGTGAACACGCTGATGGCGGCGCCGGTCGCGCTCAGTGAACGCTGCTGCGGCGAATCCGGCACGCTGGCCGTCACGCGCCCCGACATCTCGACCCAGGTGCGTTTCCGCAAGGAGGAAGAGCTGCGCCGCGGCACGGCAAAGCTGCGCGAATCCGCCGGGGACGGCCCGGTCAAGGTACTGACCTCCTGCCCGTCCTGCCTGCAGGGACTCGCACGCTACGCCGGGGATGCGGACATCGAGGCCGACTACATTGTCGTCGAAATGGCGCGCCGGCTGCTCGGGCCGCAATGGCTGGAAAACTATGTTTCGAAAGCCAACAGCGGCGGTATCGAAAGGGTTCTTTTGTAATGCGTGCGGTTTGCCACGGCCCGAATGCGGCAAGCTGTCGTGGAACGGCGACATGTGCATTTTTCACTTGCGGCGCCAGCAACAGGCTTCGAATAATGCGTACCCCGAACACGAGGGTTACGCCATGGCTACCGTCTTGAGCGCCACACCAGGACTGCTGAAAATCTCCGATGCCGCGGCAACAGCGGCATTTGTCGCGCAGCTCGCATCCGCCAGCCCCGCGCAGCGCCAGGCACAGCTGCTGACCCAGCTGCGCCTGCTCGCCGACACCCGGATCAACGGCGGCGAGCGCCTGCGCGTGCTCGAAGCACTGCGCGACACCCTGCTCGAGGCCCAGCACGCGCGCAGCCGCGAGCACCAGGGCAAGCCGGTGCCTTTCGACAGCGAAACGCGCGAGATCTTCGAGCGCAGCATCTCGCTCTGGCGCGCCGCCGCCGATGCCTATGAATCGCTGATCGCCGACATGGCGGAAGCCGCCCCCGATCTCGCCGAGCACGCCGAGATCGTCTGCTACCGCGCGCTGCGCATGGCCGGCTTTGCGATGACGGCGCACAACCGCGCCTACCATGAGGTTCCGGCGGCGCTGTGGCAGCAGCTGCACCGCCTCTACGCCTTTGCCGAAAGCGCAGGCGTCACCACGACGCCGGTCAGCGAGGGCGGCGGTGCGAGCAACGTCAACCTCGCCTACCTGCAGATCGTGCTGACCCAACGCGCGAACCCGGACTCGCTGTCGCTGCTGCAGATGAACACCGTGGACCGCGCCCTGGCGCAGTGGGTCGCGCTGGCCGGCATTTCCCGCACGCCGCCGGCAAAGGACATCGATACTGCCCTCGCCGTGGCCCTGGATTCCTCCGAAGGTGCGCGGCGGCCGAAGAATCTCAAGGGCGGCAACCTGCGTTACCTCGAGCTGGAACAGGTCGGCGGCAAGCTGCGCCAGGCCGCAATCGCGCTGAAATCGCAAAGCCCGGAAAGGCTCGGACTCGGCCTGATAGGCGGTGCCGAATGCGAAAAGCTGATGCTCAGCCTGCACGCGCTCTGGATCATGCCCGGCACCGGCCGGGTCGACGAGCGCAAGGCGGTGTCCTTCAACGTGCTGGTCTCCGGCACGCTGGCAGCCATGCATTTCAACATCAGCGGCAAGCCTTTCGTGCCGCCGGATGCCGGACTGTCCTCGCGGGCGCGCTTCGAGATGGCCGGCTTCGAGCGGGTTGACGGCCCGGCCGTCGGCGAAGCCTCCGTGCGCAGCCGCACGCTGGAAACCTGGACCGTCGCCAACCAGAGCGCCTCCGGCATCCTCGGCCTGTGTCGCAAGCCCTCGGATATCACCCGGCTCACGCATAACCAGCTGCTGGGCCTCGTTGCCCCCAATGGCAACACCTATCTCGGCTTCGTGCAGCGGCTTTCGGTCGACGCCGAAGGGGCGACCTGGCTCGGCTTCCGCCTGCTGCGCGCCAAGGCCGCGGCCGTGGCGGCGCGTCCGGCAGAGAAGGACCACCCGTATGACCGCGCCCTGCTGCTTGCTGCCGCCCCCGGCGGCGAGCCGCCGTCGATCCTGCTGCCGCCGGGAACCTGGCGGAACGGCCGCATACTCGACGTTCACCATGACGGCAAGCTGCAGCATATCCGCCTTGCCGGGCTGCTCGACAGTGGCACCAATTTCGAGCGCGCAGGCTACACCGCGGCTTGAGCGGGTGCTGCCGCGGGCAGACACCGCGGCGGAGTTCTTCTCGCCGGATTACGCCAGTGCCCGCGGACGCTTCCGAGCGGCGGCACTCCGCGCCGGTGCCGCTCTGGACACGCTGCCGCTGGCAGCGCGCGGACCGCGCGACGAAGCCCTGACCATCGATATCGCCTGGCTGGGCGCACGGCAGCCGCGGCGCGTTCTGCTGCACCTCAGCGGCGTGCATGGCGTGGAAGCCTTCGCCGGTTCCGCCGCCCAGCTCGCGCTGCTCGCCGCGCCGCCGCCGCTGCCGGCCGATGGCGCGCTGGTGCTGCTGCATGTGCTCAATCCCTACGGCATGGCCTGGCTGCGCCGTGCCAACGAACACAACGTCGACCTCAACCGCAATTTCCATGTCGACAACGGCATCTGGACCGGCGCGCCGCCGCTCTACAAGCGCCTCGATGCACTGCTCAACCCCGCATCACCGCCCTCGCGTGATGCCTTCGCCCTGCGCCTCGCGGCGGCGGGATGGCGCCACGGCGTGCAGGCGGTGCGCCAGGCCATTGCCCACGGCCAGCACCGCTATCCGCGCGGGCTGTTCTATGGCGGCGCCGAACTGCAGCCCGGGCCGCGGCTGTTCATCGACTGGCTGCAGAAGCGGCTCGGCGGCGCGGAAGCGCTGTTCGCAATCGACATGCACACCGGACTGGGGCCCCACGGCAAGGACACACTGATTCGCGAGCCCGGCGTCGGCAGCGCCTCCGTCGAGACCCTGCAGGCCGCACTCGATCGCCCCCTGAGCGGCGGCAATGCAGCGCCCGCCGCCTACACGGTGCGCGGCAGCCTGGGTGCGGCGCTGCCGGGGCTGCTGCCTCAGACCCGCATGGAGTTCGTGCTCCAGGAAATCGGCACCTGGCCGGCCCTGCGCGTGATCAGCGCGCTGCGCGATGAAAACCGCTGGCACCACTACGGCGACGGCGGCCTCGACCACCCTTCGAAGCGCCGCCTGCTCGAGGCTCTGTGCCCCGCAGCAGATGACTGGCGCGAGGCGGCGGTCATGCACGGTCACGGTCTGGTGTACCGTGCCGCCTGCTGGACCTTCGGAGAAAAGTCAGCATGAAGTGCGAATTGTGCGATACACCGGGAGGGACGGTACTGTGGCGGGACAAGGACTGCCGTGTAGTGCTCGTTTCCGAGCGCGGCTACCCGGGCTTTTGCCGGGTCATCTGGAACAGCCATGTACGCGAAATGAGTGACCTTGCGGAGGAGCACCGCGCACACTGCATGAACATCGTGTTTGCAGTCGAGCGGGCACTGCGCAGGTCGATGAATCCGGCCAAGATCAACTTGGCGAGCCTGGGCAATATGGTTGCGCATGTGCACTGGCATGTCATTCCGCGCTTCAGCGACGACCCGCATTTCCCCCAGCCGCCATGGGGCCAGCGCCAGCGCGACGTGGAGCCGGTGCGGCGGGGAGCCGACGAATCCACGCTTGCACGGGCAATCCGGGAAGAACTCGCCGCAAGCTGACCGGGAGCAAAAGCGGGGGCGGTTACAATCGCGGAAGCCGCAATACCCGCCTTCATCCCGTCCGCATGACCGACCTCGCAAGAGCGCAACAGCTGTTTTTCGCAGCGCTGGAAGCCCAGAACGAAGGCCGCTATCCGGACGCCGAAAGGCTGTATCGCGAAACCCTCCTGCTGGCTCCGGACCGGCCCAGCGTACTCAACAACCTCGCCACGGTGCTGCAACAGCAGAACCGCCTGCCGGAGGCGCTCGACTGCTGCGAGCGGCTGCTCGCCACGGCTGATCCGGACGCAGCCGCCTGGTCGACCATCGGAAACGTACGCCTTGCGCTGGGGCAGACTGCCGCCGCCCTCGAATGCTATGACCGCGGGCTGGCAAAGGACCCCCATCGCATCGAAATTCTGCTCAACCGCGGCAACACGCTTGGCGATTTGCGGCGTTATGACGAGGCCATCGCCGACTACCGCCTGGCGCTGGCGGCGGATCCCCAAAACCTCGACGTGCTGGTCAATCTCGGCCACGCCCTGCTGGAATCCGGGCGTCCGCAGGATGCGCTGGATACCTGTGAGAAGGCACTGGCGATCAACGGGGGCTGCGTCGCCGCGCTTCGGAACGCCGGCAGCGCGCTGGCGGCACTGGGGCGCCTTGACGCAGCGCTCCGCATGCTGCTGCGGGCTCGGGAGCTGGAACCCGGCAACAGCAGCATCCTCTGCCAGGCCGGCAATGTGCTCCTGCGCCTGCAGCGCCCGCAAGAGGCGCTCGCCTGCTGCGAGCAGGCGATTGCCCTCGATGATTCCCATGCCGACGCCTACCAGAATCGCGGAAACGCCAAGGTCGCTCTCGCCCGCTACGAGGAGGCGCTCAAGGATTTCGCGCGGGCGCAGCAGCTGGCGCCCGGCGCCGCGCGGCCGTACTGGAATGAGTCGCTGTGCCGCCTGCTGCTGGGCGACTTCGAACAGGGCTGGACGCACTATGCCCGGGGCTGGGAGATCGGACAGCGCGGACAGCGACGGTACAGCCAGTCGAAGCCGGAATGGGACGGCCGGCCGCTGGACGGCACGCTGCTCGCCTGGGGCGAACAGGGTATCGGTGACCAGATCCTGCATGCCAGCATGCTCGACGACCTTCGCCCTCTGGTGCGGCGTCTGGTTGTCGCCGTCGATCCGCGCCTGGTGATGCTTTACCGGCGTTCGATGCCCGGCATTGAATTTGTGTCGATGGAGGAATCGGAAACTCTGGACGACCACGATGCGCAGGTCGCCATGGGAGACCTCGGCAAGTGGCTACGACGCAGCGAAAGAGCGTTTCCAGTCCGGCGTAAAGCCTTCCTTCGGGCTGACCCGAATCGTGCTGCCCGCCTGCGCGAGCGACTGTCGCCCGCGCAAGCCTTCCTTTGCGGCGTATCCTGGCGCAGCGCCAACCCGGCAATCGGCGAACTGAAAAGCCTCCCTCTGTCCGGTTTGGCCCCGCTGCTGGAACTGCGCAATCTGCGCTGTGTCGACCTTCAATATGGCGATACCCGGGCTGAGCGAGAAGCACTTCGAGCCGAGCGGGGTATGGAAGTCGCACATGTCGACGATCTCGACAACTTCCACGACATCGACGGCCTTGCCGCGCTGATTGAGGCTTGCGATGTTGTCGTTACCGTAAGCAACACCACCGCGCACCTGTCAGGGGCGCTAGGCAAAAAAACCCTGGTGCTGCTGCCTTACGCGCTGGGACGCATCTGGTACTGGCACGAAGGCCGGGACAGCAGCCCCTGGTATCCGGACTGCCGCCTGATCCGGCAGACAGCGGCCGGAGAATGGGCTCCGGTCATCGATCGTGCCGCAGCTGAAGTCGCCAAAGAGATGTCGGTCAAAACCAAAGGCGGCGCTTAAGCCCTCTTGGCCGCAACATCCGGTTTGCTGACCCGGCTCTCGGGGAACACCACGCTGAAGCAGCTGCCGCGGCCCGGCTCGCTCGTGACCTCCAGCTTCGCGGCATGGCGGTTCACCACGTGCTTGACGATGGCCAGCCCCAGGCCGGTGCCGCCGGTCTCGCGCGAACGCCCGCGATCGACGCGGTAGAAGCGCTCGGTCAGCCGCGGCAGGTGATGGGAGGCGATGCCGATGCCCGTATCGCTCACCGCGAACACGGCGCCGCTGCCGGCATCCTTCCACGACAGGCTGATCTCGCCGCCGGCCGGGGTGTAACGGATCGCATTGCTGACGAGGTTGCCGAAGGCGCTGCGCAGTTCGTCCTCCGTGCCGCTGACCCAGGCATCGCTTTCCAGCAGCAGCGTCACCTTGTGGCGCCCCGCGGACAGGGCAAGCGCATCGTGGTAGAGCGCCCGCGCGATATCGGGCACGTTGACCGGGTCCTCGCGCGCCGGATTGCCCGAGGACTCGAGCCGCGACAGCGTCAGCAGGTCTTCGACCAGGGTCTGCATGCGCTTCGCCTGGTCGCTCATCATCGGCACCGAACGCCGGATCAGCGCCGGATCAGGCGTTTCCATGTCGGCGATGGTTTCGAGGAAGCCGCCGATCACGGTCAGCGGCGTGCGCAGTTCGTGCGACACGTTGGCAACGAAGTCGCGGCGCATGGTCTCGACGCGCTCGCGGTCGGTGACGTCGCGGCTGATGATGAGCTTGCGGTTGGCTTCGTAGGGCACGATCAGCACCGACAGGATCAGGTCGCCGCCGCGCGCGCTGCGCAGCGTCAGCGGTTCGGAGTAACCGGCGGCATCCAGCGCCTCGCCGAAGGACGGCTGGCGCACTAGGTAGGTGATCAGCTGGCCGAGATCGCGCTGCGCATCAAGGCCGAAATGGAGCTCGGCCTTGGGATTGCACCACTCGATCTGGTTGCCGCCGTCGACGATCACCAGCCCGTCGGGCATCGCCATGCCCGCCTTCCGGAAATCCTGCAGCGTCGCCGTCAGCCGCGACTCGCTGCGCCGCTGGCGCCGCAGCAGGTGGTAGAAGGCCGCAAACACATCCTCCCAGAGCCCGCTGCTGTCGGGCTGTGCTTCGGGGCGCGGGTCAGCCATCCATTGCGACAGGCGGGCAAGGTGGCGGACATGGTGCAGCAGCATCAGCAGCACCAGGAGCAGCGCGAGTCCCAGCGCCTGCGCGGCGCCCGCCACCGGCCACACCAGCAGGGAGGCAACAGCCACCGCAGCGAGGCGCCAGAAGAAGCCGAGCCAGATGTTGTTCAAGCGTGCACCCTTTTCCGGCACAAATCCCGGTGCCGATTATCTCATGCGGCCCCGGGGCCGCTGCGCGGCTCAGCTGACCGAGAACCGGTATCCGGAACTGCGCACGGTCTGCACCAGCTTGTCGTGGCCGCTGGGCTCCAGCGCCTTGCGCAGCCGCCGGATATGCACGTCAACCGTGCGCTCCTCGACAAACACGTGATCGCCCCACACCTGGTCGAGCAGCTGCACCCGGGTGTAGACGCGCTCGGTATGGGTCATGAAGAAATGCAGCAGCCGGAACTCCGTGGGGCCGAGCTGCAGCGGCGCGCCGTTGCCGGTGACACGGTGGCTCGCCGGATCGAGCCGCAGGCCGGCGATCTCGATGATGTCATCGGTCGCCTGCGGCGAGCGCCGCCGCAGCACCGCCTTGACCCGCGCATTGAGTTCGCGCGGCGAAAACGGCTTGGTGATGTAGTCGTCGGCGCCGGTCTCCAGTCCCGCCAGCTTGTCCTGCTCTTCGGCGCGCGCGGTCAGCATGATCAGCGGCACGGTCTGGGTGCGCTTGTCGCTGCGCAGGCGGCGCGCGAATTCGACGCCGTTGATGCCGGGCAGCATCCAGTCGAGCACTATCAGGTCGGGCAGCTCGTCGCGCACCATGCGCATCGCCTGCTCCGCCGACTCGGCGCGCAGCGCGCGGTGCCCGGCCAGTTCCAGGTTGCAGGCCACCAGTTCCTGGATCGCCGGCTCGTCTTCGACCACCAGTATCGTTGCGGCCATGGGTGCTCCGGGCAGATTCAACAGACCCGGATATTATGACCCCCTTGTTACAGGGACATGACAGCGGCGCAAAGGGCAGCCGCAAGTCCTTGCATTGAAAGCAGGTTTTCCCGCCTCACCGGGTCGGTTATGATGCGCCTCCCGTCTTCAAACTGACCGCAACAGCCATGGCCGGACTCAACAAGAGCGTGCCCCAGCCCACCGAGATCACCCTGCACCAGGCTTCACGCGCACTGGAAATCGCCTTTGCCGACGGCAAATCATTCCGCCTGCCCTGCGAGTTCCTGCGCGTGTACTCGCCCTCCGCCGAAGTCCGCGGCCACGGCCCCGGACAGGAAACCCTGCAGACCGGCAAGAAGGATGTCACCATCACCGCGATCGAGCCGGTCGGGCAATACGCGATACAACTGCGCTTCTCCGACGGCCACGACACCGGCATCTATTCCTGGGACCTGCTTTACGACTACGGGGTGAATCAGGATGCGATGTGGCAGGATTACCTGCAGCGTTTGCAGCAGGCGGGGGCTTCGCGGGAAAAACAGTAATTCGTGACTGGTGATTAGTGATTGGCGGGCTGTGGCCCCGGACAGCGTGACTCCCCAGTGCTGTCTTTACACCAATCACTCATCACCAATGACCATTCACCCATGACAAAAACCACAGACTTCGGATTCAGCAAGGTCGCCGAGGACGAGAAGGCGCGCAAGGTCGCCGAGGTTTTCGACTCGGTCGCGTCGCGCTACGACCTGATGAACGACCTGATGTCGGCGGGCCTGCACCGGCTGTGGAAACGTTTCGCCGTCGAGCAGAGCCTGACCCGGCCCGGCGAGCGCGTGCTCGACGTCGCCGGCGGCACCGGCGACCTGACGCGGCTGTTCGCGCAGCGCGTCGGGCCGCGCGGCTCGGTGGTGCTCACGGACATCAACGGCCCGATGCTGCGCCGCGGCCGCGATCGCCTGATCGACGAGGGCCTGGTGGTGCCGGCAGTGCAGTGCGACGCCGAAAAGCTGCCCTTCCCCGATGCCCATTTCGACTGTGTCTGCGTCGCCTTCGGCCTGCGCAACATGACGCACAAGGACGCGGCCATTGCCGACATGCGGCGCGTGCTGCGTCCCGGCGGACGCCTGCTGGTGCTGGAGTTTTCGCGGGTGTGGCAGCCGCTGGCGCCGCTGTACGATGCCTATTCCTTCCAGGTCCTGCCGCGCCTGGGCAAGCTGGTGACCAACGATGCCGACAGCTACCGTTACCTGGCCGAATCGATCCGCATGCACCCTGACCAGGACACGCTGAAACAGATGATGCTCGACGCCGGGCTCGAGCGCGTCGAGTATTTCAACCTCGCGGCCGGCGTCGTCGCGCTGCATCGCGGCTTCCGCTTCTGACCGGCGGATTCATTGCATACCCCTGATTCGATTCATTATTCTTATTAATACCGGCCCGGCGAACGCTCGCTATAATGGGCCGGTCAATCCGAAGCGGAGAACCCCATGAAAAACTTCCTGATGGCCATGATTGCCGCCTGCGGCCTGTCCCTGATCGCCGTCGACGTGGAGGCGAAGCGCCTCGGCGGCGGACGCAATCTCGGCATGCAGCGCAATGTCCAGCAAGCGCCGCCCAAGGCCCCCGCCCAGCAGCAACAGCAGCAGGCCCAGCAGGCCGGCACACCGGCGCAGCAGCCGGCCGCCGCAACCGGCAACAAGTGGATGGGACCGCTGGCCGGTCTCGCGCTCGGCGCCGGGCTGATGGCGCTGTTCATGAACAACGGCATTGCCGGCGCGCTCGCCGGGCTGCTGCTGCTCGCCGCAATTGCCGGCGTGGCGGTGATGGCTTTCCGCATGCTGCGCGGGAAAGCCGCTGCGGCCCCGATGCAGTACGCCGGCAGCGGGCCCCAGCCCCTGGGCACAGCGGCCGGCAGCGGCGCAGCCGCGCATTCGGTTGCCGCCGCAACCGCCACGGCCGGCCGCTGGCCGGCGGACTTCAACGCCCAGGAATTCCTGCGCCATGCCCGGCTCAATTTCGTGCGCCTGCAGGAAGCCCACGATGCCCGCGACGCCGCGGCACTGGCCGATTTCCTGACCCCGGACCTGCTCGAGGACATTCGCGCTCAGTGGCAGGCTGACGGCGAGGCTGGCGGCAAGACCGACGTGGTGACGCTGGAATCGGAAGTCCTTGATGTCGTCACCGAAGGCCTGCTCTACGTGGTCAGCGTGCGCTTCTCCGGCCTGATCCGCGAAGGCAGCGACGAAGCCCAGCCTTTCGCCGAAATCTGGCACCTGGAAAAGCCCCTGCGCGGCAACGCCGGCTGGATGGTATCCGGCATCCAGCAGGCCTGATCCCCGGGGCGGCGCGGAGCCGCCGCCCCTTCCCGCCTTTTCATGTTCGACGCTCTTGCCGGCGCACCGCTGAATCACCTGCTGCGCGCCAGCGACTGGGCGCGCAAGGCGCTGCAGCCGCATGCCGGCAAGGTGGCCTGCTTTCGCTGCCCGCCTTTCGAAACCCGCCTCCTGATACTCGACAGCGGCGAAGTGCGGCCGGCGCCCGCGGAAGTACCGCCCGCGCTGACGCTGACGCTGACTCCGGGCCTGATGCTGCGTGCCGCGGCGCGTGACGACAGCGTCTGGCGCGACGTGCAGAGCGAGGGCGACGCCGCGCTCGCGGCAACCATCCACCAGCTGTGGCGTCATCTGCGCTGGGATGCCGAGGAAGACCTGTCGAAGCTGGTCGGCGACATCGCTGCCCACCGCATCGCCGAATCGGGGCGCACGCTGCAGCGCTGGGCCGGCGCAGCCGGGGACAACTTCGCGCGTTCCGCCGCCGAGTACTGGACCGAGGAGCAGCCGCTGGTCGCGGCAAAGGACGACGTCGCGCAATTCACCGCCGGGGTCGATCGCCTGCGCGACGATGTCGCGCGGCTGGAAAAGCGCATCAAGCTGCTCGGCCGCCGCTGAGCGCGCGGCGCCCGGCGCCAGGCATGGCGGTTAAAATGCGCGGGTGCGCCTCCTCCGCCTGCTGAAAATCCTGCGCGTCGCCCTGCGCTTCGGACTCGACGAATTCCTGCTCGGTCATGAGCGCGTGCGCGCCCTGCGCGTCGGCCTGCGCACGCTGCTGTTCTGGCGCGACCTGTCCGCACCGCGCGCGGTGCGGCTGCGCCGCGCGCTGGAGGCGCTGGGGCCCATCTTCGTCAAGTTCGGCCAGGTGCTGTCGACGCGCCGCGACCTGATGCCGCAAGACATTGCCGACGAGCTGGCGCGGCTGCAGGACCGGGTGCCGCCCTTCCCCGGGGAACAGGCGGAGCAGATCCTGCGTGAAGCCTATGGCAAACCGGTCGGCGAGGTATTCGCCCGCTTCGACAGCCGGCCGGTGGCCAGCGCCTCGGTCGCCCAGGTCCATTTCGCGACCCTGCCCGACGGCCGCGAGGTTGCGGTCAAGGTGCTGCGTCCCGGCATCGCCGGCATCATCGCCAAGGATCTCGCGCTGATGGATGCCGGCGCGCAGCTGGTCGAGCTGCTGTGGGCCGACGGCAAGCGGCTGAGGCCGCGCGAGGTCGTCGCCGAGTTCGCGCGCCACCTCGAGGACGAGCTCGACCTGATGCGCGAGGCCGCGAACGCCAACCAGCTGCGGCGCAATTTCGCCGGCTCGCCGCTGCTGGCGGTGCCCGAAGTCTACTGGGACTGGTGTTCGACGCAGGTGATGGTGATGCAGCGCATGCAGGGCACGCCGGTGTCGGCGGTGGACACGCTGCGCGCGCAGGGCGTCGACATCCCGAAGCTGGCGCGTGCCGGCGTCGAGATCTTCTTCACCCAGGTCTTCCGCGACGGCTTCTTCCACGCCGACATGCACCCGGGCAACATCCTGGTGACGCCGGAAGGCCAGTACGTCGCGCTCGACTTCGGCATCATGGGCACGCTGACCGAGGTCGACAAGCATTACCTCGCCTGCAATTTCATCGCCTTCTTCCGCCGCGACTACCGCCGCGTCGCCGAGGCCCATGTCGAATCGGGCTGGGCGCCGCCGGGCACCCGCGTCGAGGAATTCGAGACCGCGATCCGCGCGGTCTGCGAGCCGATCTTCGACAAGCCGCTGAAGGAAATCTCCTTCGGCAAGGTGCTGCTGCGCCTGTTCCAGACCTCGCGCCGCTTCAACATCGAGATCCAGCCGCAGCTGGTGCTGCTGCAGAAGACCCTGCTCAACATCGAGGGGCTGGGCCGCGAGCTCGATCCCGATCTCGACCTCTGGAGCACCGCCAAGCCCTTCCTCGAGCGCTGGATGTCGGAGCAGGTCGGCTGGCGCGGCCTGGTCCGCCGCATCGGCAACGAGCTGCCGTTCTGGAGCGAGCTGCTGCCGCAGCTGCCGCGCCTGGTGCAGCAGTACCTCGCGCATGACCGCGACGCGGCGCTGCGCGAGCAGGCGCAGGCCCTGCTGCGCCAGCAGCGCCGCAACGGCTGGCTGCTCGCCGCGGTCGCCGTGCTGCTGGCCACGCTGGCCGTGCTGCGGCTGCTGCCATGAACGGGCAGGCGGCGGCTATAATCCGGCCCCGGCAGGCCGTCGAAAAAGCGATGCGCGCGCGTTGGGAACATGGCGACCGGGCGCACACGCAGGCGAACCGTTGTTTGAACAAGAGCTGAACAACCACGACTGGGTCGGATAATCAACGTCACTGACGTGTTCGATATCCTGGCAAAGGGAGTCCCGCGATGCTGCTGACATTCGTCGTCATATACCTGCTGGCGTCCATCGCCGTCGGCCTCATCGCCGCCACCCGCGTGCACACGGCCAAGGACTTCATCGAGGCCGGGCGCTCGCTGCCCTTCTACGTCGTCACCGCGACGGTGTTCGCGACCTGGTTCGGCTCCGAGACCGTGCTCGGCATCTCCTCGACCTTCATCAAGGAAGGGCTGGGCGGCATTGTCTCCGACCCCTTCGGCTCCAGCCTGTGCCTGATCTTCGTCGGCCTGTTCTTTGCCGCGAAGCTCTACCGCATGAACCTGCTCACCATCGGCGACTATTACCGCGTGCGCTACAACGCCGTGGCCGAGGTGCTGGTCAGCATGGCCATCGTCATTTCCTACCTCGGCTGGCTTTCGGCGCAGATCGTGGTCATCGGCCTGGTGTTCAACGTGGTCACTGCCGGCGCGGTGTCGATGCAGGCCGGCATCATCATCGGCGCCTCGGTGGTGGTCGTCTACACGCTGTGGGGCGGCATGTACTCGGTGGCCTGGACCAACTTCGTGCAGATGGTGGTCATCGTCATCGGCCTGTTCTACATCGCGTGGATCGTCGCCGACAAGGCGGGCGGCGTCAGCAGCGTGGTGGCCCATGCCGAGGCCGCCGGCAAATTCGAGTTCTGGCCCAAGCCCGAGGCACGCGACGTGCTGGCCTTCATCGCCGCGGCGATCACCATGATGTTCGGCTCGATCCCGCAGCAGGACGTGTTCCAGCGCATCAACTCCTCGCGCACCGAGAAGATTGCCGTTTACGGCTCGGTGCTCGGCGGCTCGCTGTACTTCCTGTTCGCCTTCGTGCCGATTTTCCTCGCCTATTCCGCATACCTGATCGACCCGAAGATGGTCGACGCGCTGATGGCGCAGGACCACCAGCTGATCCTGCCCACGCTGATCCTGCAGGAAACGCCCCTCGTCGCGCAGATCATCTTCTTCGGCGCGCTGCTGTCGGCGGTGATGAGCACCGCCAGCGGCACGCTGCTCGCACCCTCGGTGACCTTCACCGAAAACATCCTCAAGCACATCCTGCAGAAGGACTTCACCGACCGCGAGTTCCTGTGGACCATGCGCGTGGTGGTCGCCTGTTTCGCGGTGATCGTGACCGTGTTCTCGCTGAACACCGAGGCGACGATCTACCAGATGGTCGTCGGCGCCTACAAGGTCACGCTGGTGTCGGCCTTCGTGCCCCTGGTCTGCGGCCTCTACTGGCGCCGCGCGACGACCCAGGGCGCGCTCGCGGCGATCCTCACCGGCTTCCTGGTCTGGATCACGCTGGAAATGCTGATGCCCGAGGCACTGGTGCCGCCGCAGCTTGCCGGCGTGCTGGCCAGCGCCGCGGCCATGGTCATCGGCTCGCTGCTGCCGCAGTGGGTCGGTGTGCACGGCCGCCGCCGCGCGCACTCGTGAAATGACGGCCGACAGGCCCTAGGCCGCACGCCGGATGTCCGCCGCGCTGCGCCTGCTCCGCCCGGCGCTGTTCGCCCTGCTCGGCGCCAATGCCGCGGTTTATGCCGCTGACGGCCGCTTCTCCGAAGGACTCGATGCCCTTGCCTGGTACCTGCTGCTGGTGCTGTTCGCACTCGAGGCCCATGGCGCGGCATGGATACGCCGGCCGCGCGTCGCGCAGGCCCTGGGCCTGCTGCGCGCGCTCGCCGCGATTGCGGTCGTCGCCGCGGCGGCGGCCTATGTGCAGGAAGGGGAATGGCTGGATGCGGCGAACGCGCTGCTGTGGATCGGCATCGTGCTCGTGCTGGAGCTCGAAGTGCGCGCGCCCGCAGCGGCTGCGGGCCTGCGGGGCACGCTCGCGCTGGGCTCCCTGCTGCTCTATGCCGGGCTCGCCGCGGTCGCGCTGATCTGGCTGTTGCGCGGCGCCTGGTTTGATGGCTACGACGCGCTGCTGTGGATCGCCGCGTTTGCGCTGATCGAACTCGAGCTGTTTCGCGACAAGGCCAAGGGCGTCGCGTAACTATATGTTTTTATTGATTTATTTGTAAGCGGCGCGGAACGCGTCGAGGAACTCCGGCAACTGCTCCGCCGGCAGGCGGTTGATGCCGGCGGCTGCCTTGCGCCCGCCGCCCGTGGCAAACGCCTGGCACAGCAGGTCGGCGCCCTGCGGCCGGCTGCGCGGCGCGCGCACGCTGACCGCATAGGCGCCATCGGCTTTCGCCACGAGCACCGCATGCGCACGCTGCGGCGCGGACTGCGCGAGGCGGTTGCCGAACACGCCGTTGACGCGCCGGCTCCAGGCCGCATCCGGAAGGATGTACAGCGCCGCGGCATCGTCGGCGAATTCGGGCCGCAGGTCCTCGGCACGCGCGAGATCCTCCGCGCCGGCCTGTTTGAGCACCTCGAACACCGGCTCGTCGAACATGAAATGCCGCGGATCGGCGTAGGGCCCGATCGCGCGGTAGAGATCGGCCGGGTGGTAATGCAGGTCGTCGACGGTCTCGCCGTACGCGTTGTAGTTGATCGCCTCGCCGAGCTCGTGCAGGCGCGCGAGCTCGGTGTGATCGAGCTGCAGCGGCTGCGCCGCGCGGATCGCCGACTCCACCAGGTTGTCGCCAAACGCCGCCACCACCGCCCACAGGCGGTGCCTGCCGCCGAGATGACGGTCGACCAGCAGGCTGGTGCAGACATCCGGCGCCGTGTCGATGTGCGCTTCGAACTGCGGATGCTGCGGAATGTCGCCGGCGGCATGGTGGTCGAAATAGCGCACGCGCGCACCATTCAGCAGCGCGCGCTCCACGGCACGGGCATTGCTGCGCAGGGAGATGTCGAGCACGGTGAGGCAGTCGCCGGCCTGCGCCGCAACCTGCCCGACGAGCTCGATGTCGCGCTTGACGCCGGTGACCAGTTCCGCGGCCTGCGGTTGCTCGAGGCGCAGCTGGTGCAGCGCGCAGATGCCGTCGGCGTCGCCGTTGAAGATGTCGTAGAATTTCATTGATGTTGCTGGAATCCCAATCGCCGTCCGCAAGACGCGGCCCCAGCCTCGCGGGCACGGCGGCGCTAGCTTACAGCCTGCTCATCGTCTATGCCAGCCTGCAGCCCTTCACCGGCTGGCGCGCGATTCCCGAAGAGTTCGGCGTCTTCCTGTTCGAAGCCTGGCCGCGCTGGATCACCTTCGATGACGTGCTGTTCAACTTCATCGCGTACGCGCCGCTCGGCTTCCTGATCGCGCTTGCATTGCGCATGCGCTGGAGCGCGCCCGCCGCCGTCGCGGCGGCTGTCCTCGCCGGCGGGCTGCTCAGCGGCCTGCTGGAGGCGGCGCAGCAGTACCTGCCGTCGCGCATCGCTTCGAACGTCGACCTGCTGGTCAACGCGGCCGGCGCCGCCGCCGGCGCGCTGCTCGCGCCGCTGTTCTCGCCGCAGCAGCGGCTGGGGCGCGAGCTCTCGAGGCTGCGCGCGGCATGGTTCGTCGACGGCCTGCGCGGCGATGCCGTGCTGGTGCTCGCCGGGCTGTGGCTGTTCGCGCAGCTGCACATGCCGGCCATCGCCTTCGGCAGCGGCGATCTGCGCGCGAGCTTCAGCTTCGCGCAGCTGTTCGCCTTCAGGCCGGAGTCCTACCTCGCCGCCGAGGCCGGCGTGGTCGGGCTCAACATCGCGGCGCTGGGACTCCTGCTGGCCGGCGCCGCGCGAAATCCGGGGCCGGCGTACTGGCGCGCACTGGCACTGCTGTTCGTGCTCGCGGTCGCACTGAAGGCGGCCGCCGCGCTGCTGGTGCTGCAGGCATCCAACCCCTGGAGCTGGCTGACACCCGGCGTGATGCTGGGACTCGCCGGCGGCATGGCCTCGGCCTTGCTGCTGAGCCAGCTGCCGCCGCGCGGCCGCAATGCGCTGGCGCTGCTGGCACTGGCAGCCGCCGTGGTGCTGATCAACGGCATGCCGGAAAATCCGTACCGGCCGATCTCCGCCCACCTGCTGCAGGGCCGGGCAAGCCACATCCTCAGTTTTGCCAGCATGCTCAGCGCGCTGTCCGAGCTGTGGCCCTTTCTCGCGGCACTCTGCGCACTGCTCAGCCTGCCCGCGCGCGACAGCCGGCCGTACCGGCACTGAACCACAAGGAACGGAATCCATGACCCGCCGCAAGCCATCCCCGAGCACCCCCACCCTCGCCGCCCTGCGCCGGCAGCTGCGGCAATTCGCCGCGGCGCGCGAATGGGAGCAGTTCCACACGCCGAAGAACCTGGCGATGGCCCTGAGCGTCGAGGCTGCCGAGCTGCTCGAATGCTTCCAGTGGCTGACGCCGGAACAGAGCGCTCGCCCCGGCGGTGCCGAACGCCGGGCGATCGAGGAGGAAATGGCCGACGTGCTGCTCTACCTGCTGCGGCTCTCGGATGTGCTGGGCGTCGACCTGCCGCGCGCGGCGCAGCGCAAGATGGCGGTCAACGCCCGCAAATACCCGGTTGCGCTGGCGCGCGGCAATGCGCGCAAATACTCGCGCCGCTGACGCGGGATTGCACCGGTCGCCCCGGTTATAATGCGCGCTCCCCCGTCGCACGGCCCCCACCGACCATGAGCTACTACAAGCACCATGTCTTTTTCTGCTGCAACCGGCGCGACAGCGGCGCGCGCTGCTGCTGCGAGCACGACGCCCAGGCGATGCGCGACTACGCCAAGCAGAAGGTCAAGGAACTGAAGCTCTCCGGCCAGGGCAAGGTGCGCATCAACCAGGCCGGCTGCCTCGACCGCTGCGACGAGGGCCCGGTGCTGGTGGTCTATCCGGAGGCGGTCTGGTACACCTATGTCGACCGCGAGGACATCGACGAGATCGTCAGCGAGCACCTGCAGCACGGCCGCGTCGTCGAACGGCTGAAGATCTGACCGTCCGGCAACGCCTCCCGCGCGTTGCCGCCCTGCCGACGTCCCGCACCGAACCGCGCGCCATGCATCCCTCATCCCTCGAACGCCTCGCCATCACCGGCCCCGCCGGCGCGCTCGAGACCGACCTCAACGATCCGGGTGAACCGCGGCGCGGCCTTGCGCTGATCGCGCATCCCAATCCGGTGCAGGGCGGCACCAAGGACAACAAGGTCGTCACCACGCTGGCGAAAACCCTGTTCGGCCTCGGCTATGCGGTGCTGCGCCCGAATTTCCGCGGCGTCGGCGCCAGCGCCGGCAGCTTCGACCACGGCGAGGGCGAAACCGCGGACATCCTCGCGGTCGCGCGCTACGCGCAGGCGCGCTTCGGCGAACTGCCGCTGCTGCTCGCCGGCTTCTCCTTCGGCGCCTTCGTGCAGACCCGCGTCGCGCAGCAGCTGGCGCCCGAGCGCCTGGTGCTGGTCGGCCCGGCGGTCAACCGCTTCCCGGCGGCGACGGTTCCGGCGCACACGCTGGTGATCCACGGCGAGCACGACGACGTGGTGCCGCTGGCTGCGGTGTTCGACTGGGCGCGGCCGCAGCAGCTGCCCATCGTCGTGGTGCCCGGCGGCGAGCATTTTTTCCACGGCAAGCTGCAGCTGCTGGCACAGCTCGTGCGGCGCCATTGCGCATGAGTGCCGCCGCACCGCTGGCGGCCTCGGGGCTGCGCAAGTCCTACGGCGAACGCGAGGTCGTCTGCGGGCTGGATCTCGCGCTGCGCCCCGGCGAATGCTTCGGCCTGCTCGGCCCCAACGGCGCCGGCAAGACCACCACGCTGCGGCTGTGCCTCGGACTGACCGACCCCGACGGCGGCAGCATCGCGGTGTTCGGACAGCCGGTGCCGGCGCAGGCGCGCGAGGCACGGCAGCGCATCGGTGTCGTGCCCCAGTTCGACAACCTCGATCCGGATTTCACGATCCGCGAGAACCTGCTGATCTTCGGCCGTTACTTCGACATTCCCGATGCCACCCTGCGCGCGCGCATCCCCGACCTGCTGGAATTCGCGGGACTGGCCAGCCGCGCCGACACCCGCATCCAGACGCTGTCCGGCGGCATGAAACGGCGGCTGACGCTGGCGCGCGCGCTGGTCAACGATCCGGAGCTGGTGTTCCTCGACGAGCCGACCACCGGACTCGACCCGCAGGCGCGCCACGTGATCTGGGACCGCCTGCGCAACCTGCTGAAACAGGGCAAGACGCTGCTGCTGACCACGCATTTCATGGAAGAAGCCGAGCGGCTGTGCGGCCGGGTCGCGATCATGGACCACGGCCGCATCATCGCCGAAGGCGAACCGCAGACGCTGATCGCGCAGCATGTCGAGCCGCATGTGGTCGAGGTCTACGGCGAGGCCGCGCCGGACTGGGCGGAGCTGCGCGGGCGCGCGCTGGCTGAGCGCTGCGAGTCCACCGGAGAGACCCTGTTCTGCTACGCCCGCGACCCGGCCGCGCTGGTCGCCGACCTCGATGACCGCGACGACCTGCGCTACCTGCACCGCCGCGCGAGCCTCGAGGACGTGTTCCTGAAACTCACCGGCCGCGAGCTGCGCGACTGACATGACCCGTAGAAACCACTGGGCCCTGCCGCGTTTCAGCCTGCGCTTCGTCCATGTCTGGCGGCGCAACCGGCTGGTCTGGCGCAAGCTGGCCATCCCTTCGATGCTCGGCAATCTCGCCGACCCGCTGCTCTACATGTTCGGCCTCGGTTACGGCCTCGGTCGCATGCTGGAGGATGTCGGCGGCATGTCGTACATCGGCTTTCTTGCCGCGGGCATCGTCTGCTCGAGCACCATGATGAGCGCCTCCTTCGAGGCCATGTACTCGGCTTTTTCGCGCATGCATGTGCAGAAGACCTGGGATGCCCTGCTCAATGCGCCGCTGACGCTGGACGACGTCGTGCTCGGCGAACTGGTGTGGGCGGCAAGCAAGAGTTTCCTCTCCGGCAGCGCGGTCCTGGTCGTCGCCGCGGCGCTGGGACTGGTGCCTTCGCCGGTGGCGCTGGCGGTGGTGCCGCTGATTTTCCTGACCGGACTCGCCTTCGCCGCGCTGGGCCTGATCATGACCGCGCTGTCGCCGAGTTACGATTTCTTCATGTACTACTTCACGCTCTGCGTGACGCCGATGATGCTGCTCTGCGGCGTGTTTTTCCCGCTCGACCAGCTGCCGGCCGCCGCGCAGACCGCAGCCTGGCTGCTGCCGCTGACCCACGCGGTCGCCCTCGCCCGCCCGCTGGTGGCAGGCGACATTCCGGCGGCCTGGCTGCTCCACGTCGCGGTGCTCGCCGCCTATGCCGCAGCCGGCTTCCACATCGCGCTGGCGCTGACCCGCCGCCGCCTGCTGACCTGAGGAATGCCCATGCTCTGGATCAAGACCTTTCACCTGCTGTTCGTGATCGCCTGGTTCGCCGGACTGTTCTACCTGCCGCGCATTTTCGTCAACCTGGCGCTGGAGGAGAACGAGATCGCGCGCGCGCGGCTGCTGCTGATGGCGCGCAAGCTCTACAACTTCATGACCCTGCTCGCGGTTCCGGCGCTCGGCTTCGGGCTCTGGCTGTGGGGGGTTTACGCCAAACTCGGCATGATCAGCGGCGGCTGGATGCACGCCAAGCTCGCGCTGGTGGTCCTGCTGATCGGTTACCACCATGCCTGCGGCCGCCTGCTGCGCAAGTTCGAGCAGGGCCGTAACAGCCGCTCCCACGTCTGGCACCGCTGGTTCAACGAAGTGCCGGTGCTGATCCTGCTCGCCACGGTCATCCTCGTCGTCGTCAAGCCGTTTTAAGCGGCATGGCCCTGACCTTTCCCGTTCTCGCGCTGCTGGCGGCGCTGGCGATGCCCGCCGCCGCGGCCGAGGCGCGCATCATCGTCCAGGAATCACCGCTGGCGGGTTTCCAGTACTACGAGGGCAAGGCGCTGTGGGACATGATGCGCGTGGGTGATGCATTGCAGCTGGTGCGCGAGCCGCGCAATCCGCATGACGCCAATGCCGTGCGCATCGAATGGCGCGGCGAGATGCTGGGTTACATCCCGCGCCGCGAAAACGCCGACGTCGCGCGCCAGATGGACCTCGGCGCGCCGGTGAAGGCGCGTGTCGTGCGGCTGACGGAAGCGCGCAATCCCTGGCACAGGGTGCGCTTTGAAGTCTATGTCGAGCTGCGGCCGGGAGCGCGCTGACATGGAGCAATTCTTCGCCACCTGTCCGCGCGGCCTCGAAGGCGTGCTCGGTGAAGAACTGGCGGCGCTCGGCGCTCTGGATGTGCGCCCGGTCGACGGCGGCACCGGCTTCCGCGGACCGTTTGCGCTCTGCTACCGCGTCAATCTCGAAAGCCGCATTGCCAGCCGCGTGTTGTGGCGCATCGGACACTGCCGCTACCGCGACGAGAAGGACATCTATGCGGCCGCGCGCAAACTGCGCTGGGCGCAGTGGTTTGGTCCGAAACAGACCATCCGTGTCGACACCGCAGCAATCAAGAGCCCGCTGAAAAGCCTCGACTTCGCGACACTGCGCGTGAAGGACGCCGTCTGCGACGTGCTGCGAGATGCCGAGGGCGACCGCCCCGACGTCGACACCCGCAACCCCGACGTGCGCATCCAGCTGTTCCTGACCCGCGACGAGGCGGTGTTCTACCTCGACACCTCGGGCGAGGCCCTGTTCAAGCGCGGCTGGCGCACGGCGGCCGGCGAAGCGCCGCTGCGCGAGAACCTTGCCGCCGGCATCCTCAGACTCGCCGGCTGGACACCGGAGCAGCCGCTGCTCGACCCGATGTGCGGCAGCGGCACCTTCCTGATCGAAGCCGCGCTGATGGCGATGAACCGTGCACCGGGGCTGAAGCGGAATTTCGGCTTCGAGAAACTGCGCAACTTCGATGCCGCGGCCTGGACCGCGCTCCAGGCCGCCGCCGAGAAAAACGCAAACATTTCAATAAAATCAAGTATTTACGGATATGATCGCAGCGGCGACGCCATCGCACTGGCTCGAAAAAATGTAGCTGCGCTGGGACTGGAAGCGCAGATCGAACTGAAGCAGTGCAGCTTCGAGGATTCGAAACCGCCGACACCGACCGGCATCCTCGTCACCAACCCGCCCTACGGCGTGCGCCTTGAGGAACTCGACGACCTCGCCGCCTGGTATCCGACACTCGGCGACATCCTCAAGCAGCGCTACGCTGGCTGGACCGCCTACATCCTCACCGCCGACCTGCGCATCGCCAAGCTGATGCGGCTGCAGCCCTCGCGGCGCACGCCGCTGTTCAACGGCGCGCTGGAATGCCGCCTGTTCAAATACGAAATTGTCGCCGGCAGCATGAGGAAAACCAAAGAGGGGACTTAACGCCTGGATTAAGCCGCGCCGCGAAGCGACGTCGGCTTGAATGAATTGTGGGGCATCACTTCCATGTGTTTGCTCCCTGGTCGAAGCCGCCGCGATAGGGGCTACCAACGCAGAATCGATGCCCGGTCGGTGCTTGCATTACCACCCAGCCATCATTCCTAGACACGACCGTCGCCCCCAAGCGCTGCAAGCGCGCAACCTCCAGTTCTATGGAGTCTGTCTCAATGTCCAGATGTGCCCGCACTTCATGATGAACTCGCTGGATAATGACCTGTACCTCGCCGGGTGGCGTTACAAGCTGGATGAAGTTACTGGTTGCATCCAGATCTGGGGGCAGCGGGTAACCGAGCGCAGCACTCCAAAACCGAGCCTTCGACAGGAGATCATCGGTTTGACAATCAATGACGATGTTTCCCAGCCTGCTTCTGTGCATCGATTCCCTGTCCTGATGCCTAACGTTCGAGCTAAGGCTGCAGTGCGTTAGCACCGTCGGCCTTCAGCGAGTTGTTAGATGCCATGCGCGCCTCACGTAATGAAGTACAGTGCAAGCAATGGCGCCAGGTTAAGCAGGAATATGCCGATTTTGTAGATAGCCATGCCGGCGTAATGGATAGCGTCGAAGGCTTCGACAGACAACTTGAACCAACGGCCGTGCAGCTTGTACATCCAGTCGTGTGCCCAGATGAAGGCACCAGCCCAAATCAGAAGCAACACATAGTTAATACCAAGCGACCAAAGTAGAAGATCTTTCACTTCATTCGCGCTCACGGCATACCTCCATGGCATCTAACGTGTAGTAGTTGACATTTTTTAGTTGCCAAATTTAGGTGCCGTTTTTAGTTGACATTTTGCACCTGAACAGTGCCCATCATAAGCCCGCCCCGCGTCATCCTCAACCCTTCCGGTGCGTTGATCGAATGATCTGACTGCAAATCATTCGGGGGGCGCAAATGGCGGCGGATGACACCAATCCAGGGGTGGCTGCGGCCACCACCAAACCAAAATTGCTGCAGTTGGTGCAGGATGCCGTCCGGCGCAAGCATTACAGCTCGCGCACCGAGGACAGCTACGTGCACTGGATCAAACGTTTTGTCTATTTTCACGGCAAGCTCCATCCTGCAGAACTGGGCGAGCCGGCAGTCACGGCATTTCTCAATCATCTCGCGCGCGAGCGCAATGTCGCCCCGCTTGACCCCCGATGGGCCACCGCAATCCTCAGCGCGCGAGATACCCCGCATCCAGCGCGCTGACATCCGGACATCCGATCAGCGCCAGCAGCCGGTCAATCTCGTCGCGGTAAATCTCGATCGCCCGCGCCGCGCCTGCTTCACCCGCCACCGCGGTGCCGTAGAGCGTGGCGCGGCCGATCATCACGGCATTGGCGCCCAGCGCCAGCGCCTTGACCACGTCGGTGCCGCGGCGGAAACCGCTGTCGACGATCACCGTGGCGCGGCTGCCGACGGCCGCCACCACTTCGGGCAGGATCTCGATCGGCGCGCGCGTGCTGTCGACCGCGCGGCCGCCGTGATTGGAGACAATGACGCCGTCGGCGCCGCAATCGGCCGCGAGCTTCGCGTCTTCGGCACGCAGGATGCCTTTGACCATCAGCGCATGCGGCCACAGTTTGCGGATCGCGCGCAGGTCGTCCCAGGTCAGAGAGTCGGTGACGGTCATCGAACGACCCATCGGCAAGGCGGTGATTTTCGCTTTCATCGCCACTGGATAGTTTTCGTAACGCGGCATGCCGCTGGTGAGCAGGTACTTGAGCAGCACGCCGGCGAGCCAGCGCGGATGCAGCATCACATCGGTGACGTTGCGGCGGGTGAAGCGGAAGGGCACGGTCATGCCGTTCCTCAGGTTGTATTCGCGCCCAGGGGTCACCGGCGTGTCGACGGTGACCACCAGCGCCTCGTAACCCGCCGCCCTCGCGCGTTCGATCAGCGCATGCGAGGCGGCACGGTCGGGCCACATATAGACCTGGAACCAGAGATTGCCGCCGGCCTCGGCAGCGACACGCTCGAGTGAAGTCATCGAACCGGTGGCCAAGGTGTACGGTATGCCTGCGGCCTTTGCCGCGCGCGCGAGTTCCAGTTCACCTTCGTACCAGGCCAGTCCCGCCGATCCGGTGGGCCCGACCACCAGCGGCATTGCCAGGGGTTTGCCGTAGAGCGTGGTGGCGAGGCTGCGCCGGGACGTATCGACCAGCATGTGCGGTTCGAGCTTGATGCGTTCGAACGCGGCGCGGTTGTTCACCAGCGCGACCTCGTCGCCATTGCCGCGGTCGAAGAATTCGAATACGCCCTTGGGCAAACGCCGGCGCGCCAGCTCGCGCAGGTCGGCGATGTCGTAGGCGCCGAGGGTCTGTTCCGTCATATGTCCGCTCCGGTAAAACTACAAAAATATGAATAAAAACAAATGGTTATGATCCACACACGCGCAGGATCAGAGAACTCCCGATCAGCAGCAGCAGCACGCCGATCACCTTCAACAGCGTCTCGCGCGAAGCCTTCAGCTGGATGCGGTGGCCGGCCCAGATGCCGCCGAGCGCGAAGGGCATCAGCAGCAGTGCGCCGAGGATGCGGTCCCACAGCATCAGGCCGCCGGCGAGGAACACCAGCGCGCGGATGGACGTCGACAGCAGCACCATGTTCGACAGCGTCGCGCGCAGCACCGCCTTGTCGGGCAGTCGGCGCGACAGGTAGATCGCATAGGGCGGCGCGCCGACGCCGAACAGCGTGCCGGCGGCGCCGCCACAGAAACCTGAAATGACCGCCCAGGGATGGCGCGCGACGCCGATCTGCGGCGCGCGGGACAGCAGGGAATAGAGCCCGTAGAAAAACAAGAACACGCCGAAGGCGGCGATGGTCGCCTGCTGGGGCAGGGTCACCAGCGCGGTGACGCCGGCCACCGCGCCGGCCAGCGAGAACGGCGCCATCCATTTCAGCTCGCCGCGGTCGGCGTCTTTCGAGAAACGCGAGCCGAGCGCGAAGGCCGCCGAGACATCGAGGATCACGCACATCGGCAACACGTAGTCGAGCGGGAAGAAGTACGACAGCGCCGGCACCGTGAACATCGCCGCGCCGAAGGCGGTGATGCCGAAAATCACGTAGGCGCCGCCGACGATGACGGCGCAGGCCGCCCAGGTCGCGAGGCCGAAGGGAACGGCATCCATCAACAAAAACGCCGGCCCGGGGGCCGGCGTGGTTGCGCAGAAGACTGCGGATCAGACAAGGTTGAGGTGCTCGATGCCGGTCATGACGTCCTTGTCCTTGGCATCCTTGCTGTTCAGCTTGATCATCAGCCGCAGTTCGTTCATCGAGTCGGCGTTGCGCAGCGCGTCCTCGTAGCTGATCTCGCCGGCCTCGTAGAGGTCGAACAGGTGCTGGTCGAAGGTCTGCATGCCCAGCTCGCGCGACTTGGCCATGATGCTCTTGATCTCGTGCACCTCGCCCTTGAAGATCAGGTCGGAGATCAGCGGCGAGTTGAGCATGATCTCGACCGCCGCGGCGCGCCCCTTGCCGTCCTTTTTCGGGATCAGGCGCTGCGACACCAGCGCACGGATGTTCAGCGACAGGTCCATCAGCAGCTGCTGCTTACGCTCTTCCGGGAAGAAGTTGATGATGCGGTCCAGCGCCTGGTTGGCGCTGTTGGCGTGCAGCGTCGCCATCGCGAGGTGGCCGGTCTCGGCGAAGGCGATCGCGTGGTCCATGGTGTCGCGGTCGCGGATCTCGCCGATCAGGATCACGTCCGGCGCCTGGCGCAGCGTGTTCTTCAGCGCCGCATGCCAGGACTCGGTGTCGACGCCGACCTCGCGCTGGGTGACCACGCAGTTCTTGTGGTCGTGCACGTATTCGATCGGGTCCTCGATGGTGATGATATGGCCGTAGCTGTTCTCGTTGCGGTAGCCGATCATCGCGGCGAGCGAGGTCGACTTGCCCGAGCCGGTGCCGCCGACCATGATTATGAGGCCCCGCTTGGTCATCACCACGTCCTTCAGCACCGGCGGCAGCCTGAGGTCGTCGAACTTCGGGATCGAGGTGTTGATGGTCCGCAGCACCATGCCGACGCGGCCCTGCTGCATGAAGGCGTTGACGCGGAAGCGCCCGATGTCGCCGGGGCTGATCGCGAAGTTGCACTCCTTGGTCGCCTCGAACTCGCCGGCCTGCTTGTCGTTCATGATGCCGCGCGCGAGTTCGGCGGTGTGCTGCGCGGTCAGCGCCTGGCTCGCCACCGGCGTCATCTTGCCGTCCAGCTTGATCGCCGGCGGGAACCCGACGGTGATGAACAGGTCGGAGGCCTTCTTCGAGACCATCGCCTTCAGCAGGTCGTGCATGAACTTGACTGCCTGTTCTCTTTCCATGCCTTGCTCTCCTAGATGACCGCCGGCGCCCCCGCGGGGATCAGCGGAACAGATCCTTGTTCATCGCCTTGCCGCGCGCCTCGTCGGCGGAAACGATGTTGCGCTTGACCAGGTCGACCAGGTTCTGGTCCAGCGTCTGCATGCCGAGCTGGGCGCCGGTCTGGATCGCCGAATACATCTGCGCCACCTTGTTCTCGCGGATCAGGTTGCGGATCGCCGGCGTGCCGATCATGATCTCGTGCGCAGCGGCGCGGCCGCTGCCGTCCTTGGTCTTGAGCAGGGTCTGCGAGATCACCGCGCGCAGCGACTCCGACAGCATCGCGCGCATCATTTCCTTCTCCTCGGCCGGGAACACGTCGATGATCCGGTCGATGGTCTTCGCCGCGGAACTGGTGTGCAGCGTGCCGAACACCAGGTGGCCGGTCTCGGCAGCGGTCAGCGCGAGGCGGATGGTCTCGAGGTCGCGCATCTCGCCGACCAGGATGATGTCCGGGTCCTCGCGCAGCGCCGAGCGCAGCGCGTTGGAAAAGGACAGCGTGTGCGGGCCGACCTCGCGCTGGTTGATCAGGCACTTTTTCGATTCGTGCACGAATTCGATCGGGTCCTCCACCGTCAGGATGTGGCCCTGCTCGTTTTCGTTGATGTGGTTGACCATCGCCGCCAGCGTCGTCGACTTGCCCGAACCGGTCGGTCCGGTGACCAGCACCACGCCGCGCGGCTGGTTGGCGATGTCGACGAACACCTTCGGCGCCTTCAGGTCCTCGAGGCTCAGCACTTTCGAGGGAATGGTCCGGAACACTGCGCCGGCACCGCGGTGCTGGACGAAGGCGTTGACGCGGAAGCGGGCGAGGTTGGGAATGGCGAAGGAAAAGTCGCACTCCAGGTTTTCCTCGTAGAACTTGCGCTGGCCGTCGTTCATGATGTCGTAGACCATCGCATGAACGTCCTTGTGCTCCAGCGCCGGCAGGTTGATGCGGCGCACGTCGCCGTGCACCCGGATCATCGGCGGCAGGCCGGCGGACAGGTGCAGGTCGGAGGCTTTGTTCTTGACGACGAAGGCGAGCAGTTCGGAGATGTCCATTTATAATTCCCTTGGGAGTGGGCTGTGCGGAATGCCTTCGCGCCAGAATGCCGGATCCGCCTGGACATGCCAGGCTTGCCTGACTCCATGCCTGAAACCCGAGTGAACTACGGCCCCTGAGCGCGTCGAAATTATGGCCACAATCGCCGAGAACTTGCAAGCCGTACACCAGCGCATCGCAAGGGCAGCAGCAGCGGCAAACCGCGCGCCGGAGAGCGTGAAGCTGCTCGCGGTCAGCAAGACCTTCGGTGCCGATGCCGTGCTCGCCGCCTGGAAAGCCGGACAGCATGCCTTCGGCGAGAACTTCGTGCAGGAAGGCGTCGCGAAAATCGCGGAATTGCCGCTCCCGGGCATCGAGTGGCATTTCATCGGCCCGGTCCAGAGCAACAAGACGCGGCCGATCGCGGAACATTTTGCCTGGGTGCACAGCATCGAGCGCGAGAAGGTCGCGCAGCGCCTGAACGACGCGCGCCCGCCGCAGCTGCCGCCGCTGAACGTGCTGATCCAGGTCAACGTCAGCGGCGAGGCCAGCAAGAGCGGCCTTGCGCCCGGCGCGGAGCGCGATCTCGCCGGCTTCATCCGCGGGCTGCCGCGGCTGCGGCTGCGCGGGCTGATGGCAATCCCCGAGCCGACGCAGGACAAGGCCCTGCAGCGCGGGCGCTTCGCGCTGCTGCGCCGGCTGCTGCTGCCGCTGCAGGCGGAGGATGCCGCCGTCGATACGCTGTCGATGGGCATGTCCGACGATCTCGAGTCGGCCATCGCGGAGGGCTCCACCCTGGTGCGCGTGGGCACCGCGATTTTCGGCAAACGACAAGCCGTGAATGGTGAACGGTAAGCAGTGAACCGTATAATGCCCGGAACCTTCACTCATTCCGGACACCGGCCCTGATCGATGATCACCGTTCACTGTTCACCGCTCACCGCTCACCGGCCGCTCGCCCGATTTCATCAATGAACATCGCATTCATCGGCGGCGGCAACATGGCCGCGGCGATCATCGGCGGCCTCGTCGGCCAGGGCCGCTCCCCGGCCACGCTGCACGCGGTCGACGTGCTGCCCGAGGCCCGTGCGCGCCTCGAGAAGCAGTTCGGCATCCGCACCTCGGCCGATCCCGCGGCTGCAGCGGTGGACTCGGAATGCATCGTGCTGGCGGTCAAGCCCCAGCAGATGCGCGAAGTTGCCGCCGCGCTGGCGCCCGCAGTGGGCGGCCAGCTGGTCATCAGCATCGCCGCCGGCATCCGCGGCGGCGATCTCGCGCGCTGGCTGGGCGGTCATGCGGCCGTCGTGCGCGCGATGCCCAACACGCCCGCGCTGGTGGCCGCCGGCATCACCGGCCTGCACGCCCTGCCCGGCGTGAGTGCCCGGCAGCGCAGCGCGGCCGAGGAGGTGCTGTCCGCGGTCGGGACAACCTTCTGGGTCAAGGAGGAAAGCGCGCTCGACGCGGTGACGGCGGTGTCCGGCAGCGGGCCGGCCTATGTCTTCTATGTCATCGAGGCGCTGGAACAGGCGGCGCGCGAGCTCGGGCTGCCCGCGGACATCGCGCGCCGGAGCGCGCTGCAGACCTTCGCCGGCGCGGTGAAGCTCGCGATGGCCGGCGATGCGGATCCGGCCACGCTGCGCGCGCGCGTGACCTCGAAGGGCGGCACCACGGAGCGCGCGATCGCTGCGCTGGACGAGGCGCAGGTCAAGGCGGCCTTCGTCCGCGCGGTGCGTGCGGCGGCTGAGCGCTCGGCCGAACTCGGCGACACCCTCGGCAGGGATTGACCGCAGAAAAAGCTCCGTATGCTCGCCAACGCCCTCATCTTCATCGCCCAGGTCGCCTTCGGCCTGCTGACGCTCGCGCTGCTGCTGCGCTTCTATCTGCAGTGGGTGCGCGCGCCCTATCGCAATCCGCTTGCCGACTTCGTCAATGCGCTGACCGATTTCATGGTGAAGCCGGCACGGCGGGTGATCCCCGGACTGTGGGGCATCGACCTGCCGACGCTGCTGCTCGCGTGGCTGATGCAGCTGCTCGAGCTGCTGGTCGTGCTTCAGGTGCGGGGTTTCCGTTTCGGCGCGGAGGTCGGTCTTGCCGCCGTCGGCCTCGCGCTGCTCGCCGCGATCGGCGTGGTGAAGATGCTGATCTACATCGTGCTGGTGGCCACGCTGCTGCAGGCCCTGCTGTCGTGGATCAACCCCGGCAGCCCGATCGCGCCGCTGCTCGACGCGATGACACGGCCTTTCCTGCGCGTCTTCCGGCGCCGCATCCCGCCGGTCGGCAATGTCGACCTGTCGCCGCTGTTCCTGCTGGTGGCCTGCCAGTTGCTGCTGATGCTGCCGGTGGCCTGGCTCGAATCCGAGGCGCTGCGCCTGCTGCGGTAAGCCGCTGGCATCGCCATGATGCAAAGGCCGCGCGCCTGACGCTGCAGGTCCATGCCCGGCCCGGTGCGCGCCGCACTGCTGCCGCGGGCCTGCATGGCGATGCGCTGAAAATCCATGTCGCCGCCCCGCCGGTCGACGACCGGGCCAACGAAACCCTGCTCGCCTGGATCGCCGCCGTGCTCGAGCTGCCGCGCTCCGCGGTGAGCCTGCGCGCCGGGGCGAAATCGCGGCGCAAGGTCATAGAGATCAGCCCGGCCGACGCCGGCGTGGCGACGCGGGCCGCCGCGCTTGGTGCCGGGGAATGATCAGCCGGACCCGGAATCCCTGCCGCCGCCGTGTCGCGAGCGCCAGGCCCGCACCAGCAGCGTGACCGCGATCCACAGGGCGAGCGCCGCCAGCGGCACCGTGATCGCCAGCGGCGCGAACAGCGCCAGCAGCGCGAGGACCATGAAGCCGAGGGCGATGCTCGCCATCAGGCCGGACTCGGCGGCACCCAGCGTGCGGCGGTTGCTGATTGCGGCGCCGACGGTGTTGCCCAGGCGCAGCGCGCCGGCTGCGGCACGCGCGGCGCGCCCGCCCGCGCCGCGGTGACGGACCCGCGCCGAGGGTGTCACCCGGTCGCCGCCGGCAAGCACGATCTCCGTGGCATTGGCGAGATCCTCCTCGTAGATCGCCTGCATGCAGCGGGCGCAGCCGGCATCCTCGATCGCGACATCGAGTTCGTAGTTGCTGATCCAGCTCGCGATGTTGAGATTGGTCGAGCCGACGCGCGCCCAGCGTCCGTCGGCCACGGCGGTCTTGGCATGCAGCATCGGGCCGTTCCATTCGAAGACGCGGATGCCGGCCTCGAGCAGCGGCCGGTAGCCCGCGCGCGAGAACCGCGCGAGCATCGGCACATCGCTGCTGCCGGGCACCAGCAGCCGCACATCGACGCCGTCGCGCGCCGCTGCGCGCAGCGCCTGCACATAGGGCGAGACGCCGACAAAATAGGCGTCGGTCAGCCACAGGGTGTCACGCGCCATCGCCGCAATCATCTGGTCCAGCCGGTAGAGGCCCGCGATGCTGGGCTGGCTCGCCAGCACGCGCACCATCACCCCGCCGGCGGGCTGCGCGGGCACCGGCTCCGGTTCCGGCAGGTCGATGTCGCGGTCCGAGGCCGCGGCCCACGTCTGGCCGAAGGCGCGCTCGATGTCGGCCACCGCGGGGCCGCGGATCTCGATGCCGGTGTCCCGCCACGGGGCGATCCCGCGCTGCGGATCCCCCAGCCACTTGTCGCTGACGCAGAGTCCGGTCACGTAGCCGACCGCACCGTCAACGGCAAGCATCTTGCGGTGGTCGCGCGTCAGCCAGCCGAAGGGACTGTCCAGGCGCGGCGTGTTGAAGCAGCGCACCTGACCGCCGGCGGCGACCAGCGGCTGCAGCAGGCGGCGGGTGCCCACGCCCAGCGCACCCATCCAGTCGTAGATCAGGCGCACTTCGACGCCGGCACGCGCCCGCTCGCTGAGAGCGGCGGCGAATTCGCGGCCGGTGGCGCCGTCGGCGATGATGTAGTTCTCGAACAGGATCGAGCGGCGTGCGCCGGCGATCGCCTCCAGCCAGGCGGGATAGTTTTCGCCGGCGTCGCGCAGGATGCGCACCGCGTTGCCGCCCACCGGCGCGGCGCCGGCCGCGCGCGCGAAAACCTGCTCGGCGAGCAGCCGCAGCTCGGGGGCCGAACGGCGCGGCCGCGTGCCGTCCCGGGAATCGCTTGCTGCGGCTGTCGCGGTGGCTTGTTCCGGGAGCACGGCGCGCCTACATCAGCACGATGTCGAACTGTTCCTGGTTGTAGGCTGACTCCACCTGCAGCGAGATCGGCTTGCCGATGAAATCGGAGAGCATTGCAAGGTTATGCGACTCCTCGTCGAGAAACATGTCGATGACCTGCTGCGAGGCAAGGATGCGGAATTCGCGGGCGTCGAACTGGCGGGCCTCGCGCACCAGTTCGCGCAGCACCTCGTAGCAGACGGTCTGCGCGGTCTTCAGCTCGCCGCGGCCGGCGCACACCGGGCAGGGCTCGCACAGCACGTGGGCGAGGCTCTCGCGGGTGCGCTTGCGGGTCATCTCGACCAGGCCCAGCTGGGTGAAGCCGTTGACGGTCATCCGCGTGCGGTCGCGGGCGAGCGCCTTGCGGAACTCGTTGAGCACGGCGTTGCGGTGCTCCTCGCTGTCCATGTCGATGAAGTCGATGATGATGATGCCGCCGAGGTTGCGTAGCCGCAGCTGGCGGGCGATCACCTGCGCCGCCTCGAGGTTGGTCTTGAATATCGTGTCGTCGAAGTTGCGGCCGCTGACGAAGCCGCCGGTGTTGACGTCGACGGTGGTCAGCGCCTCGGTCTGGTCGATGATAAGGTAGCCGCCGGACTTGAGGTCGACACGGCGTGCAAGCGCGCGCTCGATGTCGTCCTCGACGTTGTGCAGGTCGAACAGCGGCCGCTCCCCCTGGTAGTGCGTCAGCCGCGACACTACGTTGGGCGTGAACTGCCCCGCGAACTGCAGCATCGCCTGGTAGGTTTCGCGGGAATCGACGTGGATGCGGCCGGTGTCCTCGTGCGCGAAATCGCGCAGCACGCGCAGCGGCAGGTTGAGGTCCTCGTAGAGCGTCGCCAGCGGCGGCGCCGTGCGCGCCTGCTCCTGGATGTCGTGCCACAGCTTGCGCAGGTACTCGACATCCGATGCCAGCTCGCGGTCCGAGGCCGCCTCCGCCATGGTGCGGATGATGAAGCCGCCCTTCTCGTCGGGCGGCAGCAGATGCTGCAGCTTCTCGCGCAGATGGACCCGCTCCTCCTCGTCCTCGATGCGCTGGGAAATGCCGATGTGCGACTCCTGCGGCAGGTAGACCAGCAGCCTGCCGGCGATGCTGATCTGCGTCGACAGCCGCGCGCCCTTGGTGCCTATGGGGTCCTTGATCACCTGCACCAGCAGGTTCTGCCCCTCGCTCAGCAGCTTCTCGATCGGCATCCCGGGCTCGCCGTTGACGCGGTTGCCCCAGATGTCGGCAACGTGGAGGAAGGCCGCACGCTCGCCGCCGATGTCGACGAAGGCCGATTGCATGCCGGGCAGCACGCGCACGACCTTGCCCATGTAGATGTTGCCGACAAAGCCGCGCGAGGATGCGCGCTCGACGTGCAGCTCCTGGGTGACGCCATGCTCGATCACGGCAACCCGGGTTTCCTGCGGCGTGACGTTGATCAGGATGTCTTCGCTCATGGCAGGAGTATGCCGTGGATGCGCAGCAGGTCCGCGGTTTCGGCCAGCGGCAGGCCCATGATACCGGAATAGCTGCCCTCGATCCGGGTGATGAAGGCGGCTGCGCGCCCCTGCACGGCATAGGCTCCGGCCTTGTCGTTGGGCTCGCCGCTGGCGACGTAGCGGCGGATTTCGTCGGCGGCAAGCGCACGGAACCATACCTGCGATTCCGAAAGGCGCGTGTCGATGGCAAGGCCCCGCGCGACCGCCACCGCGGTCAGTACGCGGTGCGCGCGGCCCGACAGCAGGCCCAGCATGCGCGCCGCGTCGGCGGCATCCGCCGGTTTGCCGAGAATCGCGTCATCAAGGACCACGGTGGTGTCGGCAGCGAGCACCGGGTGCGGCGCAACGCGGCGTGCGGCAACCATGGCCGCAGCCGCCTGCGCCTTGTCACGGGCCACGCGCAGCACATAATCCTCCGGCCCCTCGCCGGGAAACGGCGTCTCGTCGATATCGGCGCGGCGCTGCGCGGCCTCGCGCAGCTGGAACACCTCGAAGGAGACGCCGATCTGGCGCAGCAGCTCGCGGCGGCGCGGACTGCGCGAGGCAAGGTAGACGAAACGGTCGGACATAGTGCCGGTAGCCTCTATCCAGTCTCTAGTCGCGGTGGTAGGGATGGCCGGTCAGCAGCGAGGCCGCCCGGTAGAGCTGCTCGGCGAGTATGACCCGCACCAGGCCGTGTGGCAGTGTCAGCGGCGACAGCGACCACAGCAGGTCTGCGCCCTTCCTGATGCCGTCGGCAAGACCGTCGGCGCCGCCGATGATGAATGCGACATCGCGTCCCTCGCCGCGCCACCGCTCGAGGTGACCGGCCAGACCTCGCGTCGGAAAGCTGCGCCCCCTCTCGTCGAGCACGACACGCAGTGCGCCTTCGGGAAATGCGTCATCGATGCGTTCGGCCTCGGTCTCGAGCCAGCGCGGCAGGTCCCCGGCCGATGCGCTGCGCGGCGCCGGCTTCAGCTCCTTCAGCAACAGCGGCATTTCCCGCGGCATGCGTTTCGCGTACTCGAGGAAGCCATCGGCAATCCATGCCGGCATGCGCTGGCCGACGGCGATGATGTGCAGCTTCACCGCGCCTTGCGGCGCGCCGCGGTTCCGGTTCCGGATGCCGCGGTCTTGCGCACCGGGGACTTGCGCGGCGCGGGACGCTGCGGCGTGCCCCAGATCTCTTCGAGGTTGTAGTACTGGCGGACCGCCGGCTGCATGACATGCACGACAACGGCCCCGAGATCGACCAGCACCCATTCGCCCGCCTGACCGCCCTCGGTGCTGTACACCTTGCCGCCCGCTTTCCTGACTTCCTCGCAGACATTGTTCGCGAGCGCCCGCACCTGGCGGTTGGAATCGCCGCTGGCAATGATGACCTTGTCGAACAGCGCGGTCATTTTCCTGACATTGAATGCACGGATGTCGCGGCCCTTGACATCCTCCAGCGCGGCGACGGCGATCTTGGCCAGTTTTTCGGGTCCCATCAATTCTCACTATAAAGCATATGTTCTTGAATATATTGATAAATGCTGTCAGGAAGCAAGTATCGCGGATTGCGCCCCCGGCGCAGCGAGTCGCGGATCATCGTCGCCGAGATGTTGAGCTCGGCGATCGGCACCACCACGATGCCGCCGGCCGGGGCGACATGCACCGAAAACGGCTGGTGCATCAGCCGCGCGTCGTATTCCGCGGCCAGCGGCTGCGGCATCCGCGACTGCCAGGTGTCGACCGGAAATCCCGGACGATAGGCCACGGCGATGTGCGCCAGTTTGAACAGCTCGTGCCAGCGGCTCCAGGTCGCGAGATCCAGGAACGCGTCGGCGCCCAGGATCATCACCAGTGACTGCGCGGTGCCGACTTCGGCGCGCAGCGCGGTCAGGGTGTCGACGGTGTAGCCGGGCACCGTGGACATCGATTCGCGCGGATCGACGGTGAACAGCGCGTTGCCGGCCACGGCGAGACGGACCATCGCCAGGCGGTCGGCCGCCGGGGTGGCCGGCACCGCGCGGTGCGGCGGCGTGCCGCTCGGGATGAAGCGCACTTCGGCGAGCCGCAACTGGTCCGCCACTTCCTGCGCGAGGCGCAGGTGGCCGAAGTGGATGGGGTCGAAGGTGCCGCCGAGGATGCCGATGGGGGACATCAGAGGCAGCGCGGAACGATGAACAATGAGTGATGAGCGGCCGAAGCACCCATCACGTGCTTTGCCGGCGCTCCGCGTTCATCACTCATCATTCATCACTAGAGAACAAGTCTCCTGATGTCCGACAGCACCGTCGACAGGTAGGTGCAGAAGCGCGCGCCGAGCGCGCCGTCGATCACGCGGTGGTCATAGGACAGCGACAGCGGCAGCATCAGCCGCGGCGCGAATTCCTTGCCGTTCCACACCGGTTTCATCACCGCCCGGCCGACGCCGAGGATGGCCACTTCGGGCGCGTTGATGATCGGCGTGAAAAAGGTGCCGCCGATGCCGCCGAGGCTGGAAATCGAGAAGCAGCCGCCCTGCAGGTCCGCCGGCGCGATCTTGCCCGCGCGCATGCGGCCGCTGACCTCGTCGAGCTCCTTAGCAATCTCGAGCAGGCCCTTCTTGTCGACGTCGCGGATCACCGGCACCACCAGCCCGTTCGGCGTGTCGACGGCGACGCCGACATGGAAATAGTTTTTCAGCACCAGCTTTTCGCCGTCGGCCGACAGCGAGGCATTGAACTCCGGAAACTGCTTCAGCGCGACCACCGAGGCCTTCATCAGGAAGCCGAGCATCGTGAACTTGATGCCCTTCTTCTTCGCTTCCTCGGCCTGCGCCTTGCGGAAGGCCTCGAGCTCGGTGATGTCGGCCTCGTCCTGCTGGGTGACGTGGGGAATGCCGACCCAGTTGCGGTGCAGGAAACCCCCCGAGAGCTTCTTGATGCGCGACAGCGGCTGCTCGGTGACCGGCCCGAACTTGGCGAAATCCACGGGCTGCAGGGGCGGCAGGTTGAAACCCAGGCCGCTCCCCGCGGCGGCCTCGCCGCGCGGACGCGACAGTTCGCTCTTGACGTAAGCCTGCACGTCCTCGGCCAGCACGCGGCCCTTGGGGCCGCTGCCGCTGACGCGGCCGAGGTCCACGCCCAACTCGCGCGCAAAGCGGCGCACCGAGGGACTGGCATGTGCCTTGCCGAAGGAGGATTCATCGACGGCTGCGGCCGCCGTTGCGGGAGCAGATGCCGAAGCAGGTGCCGGTTTCGCGGCAACCGGTTGCGGCGCGGCTTTGGGCGGCGGCGGAGCCGCGGGTGCGGGTGCTGCGGGTGCGGCCGCCTGCGCCGGAGCATCGCCTGCAGGCTCCAGCATCAGCACCAGTGCGCCCTGGGACACCTTGTCGCCCACCTTGAGCCGGATGTCCTTCACCACGCCGGCAGCGGGCGAGGGCACGTCCATCGTCGCCTTGTCGGATTCCAGGGTCACCAGCGGGTCTTCGGCTTTCACGCTGTCGCCGGGCTTGACCAGCACTTCAATGACCGGGATGTCCTTGAAATCGCCGATGTCCGGCACTTTGACTTCAATTGGGTTTGCCATGGCTGCGTTTCGCTCAGACGGTCGCCGGGTTCGGCTTGTCGGGATTGATGCCGTATTTTTTCACCGCCTCGGCCACGGTCTTGCGCGGCAGCAGCTCCTGGTCGGAAAGCGCCTTCAGCGCCGCGACTGCGACATAGTGGCGGTCGACCTCGAAGAACTGGCGCAGCTTGCGGCGGGTGTCGGAACGGCCGAAGCCGTCGGTGCCGAGGGTGATGAAATTGTGGGTCGGCAGAAAGGCACGCACCTGGTCGGCGAAGAGCTTCATGTAGTCCGTCGCCGCAACAACGGGACCGGCGCGGTCCTTCAGGCAGCGCTCGATGTGGCTCTGCCGCGGCGCCTGGTCCGGATGCAGCAGGTTCCAGCGCTGCACGTCAAGGCCGTCGCGGCGCAGCTCGTTGAAGCTGGTGACGCTCCAGATGTCGGCGGCGATGCCGAAATCCTTCTCCAGCAGCGCGGCGCCGGCAATGACCTCGCGCAGTATCGTGCCGCTGCCGAGCAGCTGCACCTTGGGCTGGTTCTTTTTCGCCTTGCCCTCGGAGAAGAGGTACATGCCCTTGAGAATGTCCTTCTCCACGCCCTCCGGCATCGCCGGGTGGGTGTAGTTCTCGTTCATCACCGTGATGTAGTAGAAAACATCCTCCTGCTCCTGGTACATCCGGCGCATGCCGTCCTGGATGATCACCGCGAGCTCGTAGGCGAAGGTCGGATCGTAGGAGATGCAGTTGGGGATCGTCGAGGCCAGGATGTGGCTGTGGCCGTCCTCATGCTGCAGGCCCTCGCCATTGAGCGTGGTGCGGCCGGCGGTGCCGCCCAGCAGGAAGCCGCGGGCGCGCAGGTCGCCGGCGGCCCAGGCAAGGTCGCCGACGCGCTGGAAACCGAACATCGAGTAATAGATGTAGAACGGGATCATCATCTGGCCGTTGTTGGCGTAGGAGGTCGCCGCGGCAATCCACGACGACATCGCGCCGGCCTCGTTGATGCCCTCCTGCAGGATCTGCCCGCCCTTGTCCTCCTTGTAGAACATCAGCTGGTCGGAGTCCTGCGGCGTGTAGAGCTGGCCGACATGGGAATAGATGCCCAGCTGGCGGAACATGCCCTCCATGCCGAAGGTGCGCGACTCGTCGGGCACGATCGGCACCACGCGCTTGCCGATCTTCTTGTCGCGGATGATGGTGTTGAGGATGCGCACGAAAGCCATGGTCGTCGAGAACTCGCGATCCTCGCTGCTCTTGAGCTGGGCCTCGAAAGCCGACAGCGCCGGCACCTCCAGCGGATCGACCTTGCGGCGGCGCGCCGGCAGCGAGCCGCCCATGGCCTCGATGCGGCTTCTGAGATACTTCATCTCCGGCGAATCTTCGGGCGGCTTGTAGAACGGGACCTCTTCCAGCCTGTCATCCGGGATCGGCACGTTGAAGCGGTCACGGAAGGCGCGGATCGAATCCGTGCCCATCTTCTTCTGCTGGTGGGTGATGTTCTGGCCCTCGCCGGAATCGCCCATGCCGTAACCCTTGACGGTCTTCGCCAGGATCACCGTCGGCTGGCCGGTGTGCTTCATCGCCGCCGCGTAGGCCGCATAGATCTTGTGCGGATCATGACCGCCGCGGTTGAGGCGCCAGATGTCGTCGTCGGACATGTTGGACACCATCGCGGCAAGCTCCGGGTACTTGCCGAAGAAATGCTTGCGCACGAAGGCGCCGTCCTGGGACTTGAAGGACTGATACTCGCCGTCGACGCATTCCTCCATGCGCTTGAGCAGGATGCCGCTCTTGTCCATCGCCAGCAGCGGATCCCAGTACGAGCCCCAGACGACCTTGATCACGTTCCAGCCGGAGCCGCGGAAGTCGGATTCGAGTTCCTGGATGATCTTGCCGTTGCCGCGCACCGGCCCGTCCAGGCGCTGCAGGTTGCAGTTGATGACGAAAATCAGGTTGTCGAGCTTCTCGCGCCCGGCCAGCGAAATCGCGCCCAGCGATTCCGGTTCATCCATCTCGCCGTCGCCCATGAACGCCCAGACCTTGCGGCCCTGCGCCTCGATCATGCCGCGGTCCTTCAGATAGCGCATGAAACGCGCCTGGTAGATCGCCATCAGCGGGCCCAGGCCCATGGATACCGTCGGGAACTGCCAGAAATCGGGCATCAGCCAGGGATGCGGGTAGGAGGACAGGCCCTTGCCGTCGACTTCCTGGCGGAAGTTCACGAGCTGTTCCTCGGAGATGCGGCCCTCGAGAAAGGCCCGTGCGTAGACGCCGGGCGCCGAATGGCCCTGGATGTAGACCAGGTCGCCGAGGAATTTGTCATTGGCGGCGCGGAAGAAATGATTGAAGCCGACGTCGTAGAGCGTCGCCGCCGAGGCGAAGCTCGCAATGTGCCCGCCCAGTTCGGAGGACTCCTTGTTGGCACGCACCACGGTGGCCATCGCGTTCCAGCGCACCAGCGCGCGGATCCGGTGCTCCATCTCGGAATCCCCCGGCGAGCGTTCCTCGCGCTCCGGCGGAATCGTGTTCAGGTACGCGGTGTTCGCGTTGTACGGAATGTAGGCGCCGGCGCGACGCGCCTCGGAGACCAGGCGTTCGAGCAGGTAGTTGGCCCGGTCCGGGCCCTCACGCTCCAGCACCGATTTCAGGGCGTCCAGCCACTCGCGGGTTTCCTCGGGATCCAGATCTCGCTGGAGCTCATTCATGTCCATGACAATTACCTTTTTGAGGCTGTTTTTTCGCGACAATTCCGGCACTTATGGTGCCTGAATCGCTGCATCAATGGGATGAATAATTATAACTTCTGTGATGAATCTGCGGCGCAATCGCTGGTGCACCGCAGCATCATGACGAAGCGGCGGACGCGCTAGCGGCCGCTGAATTTTGCTGCGCGCTTCTCGAGAAATGCGCGCATGCCTTCCCGCTGGTCAGCCGTCGCAAACGCGAGCGCGAATGCGGCGGTCTCGTAGGCACAGCCGCCCGCGAGATCCTGGTCGAGACCGCGGTGCACGGCCTGCTTGGCGAGGCGCACCGCCTGCGGTCCCTTGGCAGCGATGCTGCGCGCGACCTCGAGCCCGCGCTCCCGCAGTGCCGCCGCCGGCACCACTTCGTTGACCAGGCCGATTGCGAGCGCCTCCGCCGCGCGCAGCTGCCGCGCGGTTGTCACGAGTTCGAGGGCGCGCGCGCGGCCCACGATGCGCGCGAGCCTTTGCGTGCCGCCGAAGCCGGGCGGGATGCCGAGGTTCACCTCCGGTTGCCCGAATACCGCGTTCTCGGCGGCAATGATCCAGTCGCAGGCGAGCGCCAGCTCGCAGCCGCCGCCCAGCGCATAGCCGTTGACCAGCGCGATCACCGGCACCGGCAGCGCCTCCAGTGCGCTCATTACCCGCATGCCATGCTCCGAGAAGGCCTGGGCCTGCGCCGCAGTGAAGCCTGCCATCTCCGCGATGTCGGCGCCGGCAACGAAGGCACGCTCGCCGGCACCGGTCACCAGCAATGCCCGCGCGGCGGCATCCCCCGCCACTGTGGCAAGGGCATTCAGCAATTCGTCCAGCGTCGCCGCATTCAGCGCATTCAGTGCCTTGGGCCGGTTGACGGTCAGCAGGCAGACTCCGGGCTCAGGCTGCTCCAGCAGCAGGTTCTGGTCACTCATCGATGGACTCCGCGGATCCGCTGAAAACGCGGATTATCCGATGCGCTGCTGTACATAGGAACCCGGCGCGTCTTCCAGTGCCTTGTACGCCCCGCTGCCGGGTTCGCGCGCCTCGACCATCGCCCCGGCATGGCCCTTGACCCAGGCCGCCCAGTCGGTCCACCAGGAACCGGGATGCTGGGTCGCGCCGCTCAGCCAGTCCCCGGGTTTCCCGCTCAGCGTCTCGTTGGTCCAGTAGCAGTACTTGCCGGCAGCGGGCGGGTTGATGATGCCGGCAATGTGGCCGGATCCCCCCAGCACGAAACGCACCGGCCCCCTGAGCAGGCGCGCGCCGGCATAGGTCGATTGCCAGGGGGCGATATGGTCCTCGATGGTCGAGATGAAATAGGCGGGCGCCTGCGCGCGCGTGATGTCGATCGGCACCCCGGCGAGCGTGATGCCGCCGGGTTCGCGCAACAGGTTCTTCAGGTACATGTTGCGCAGGTAGAAACTGTGCATGGACGCCGGCATGCGCGTCGAATCGCTGTTCCAGTGCAGCAGGTCGAAAGGGAAGGGATCCTTGCCCAGCAGGTAGTTGTTGACGACGAAGGACCAGATCAGGTCATTGGCGCGCAGCATGTTGAATGTGGTTGCCATCTCGGAGCCCTCGAGATAGCCGCGCTCCTCCATCTTCCGCTCCAGCGCGCCGACCTGCTGCTCGTCGATGAACACTTCCAGTTCGCCCGGGCGCTCGAAATCGATCATGGTCACGAAAAAGGTCGCGCTGCGGATCCGCTTCTCGCCGCGTGCCGCGAGCCAGGCCAGGGTGCAGGCCAGCAGCGTGCCGCCGAGGCAGTAGCCGATGACATTTGCCTCGGCTTCGCCGGTGATCTCCCGCACCACGTCCAGCGCGGCCAGCGAACCCTCGGTCAGGTAATCCTCGAAGCGCTTGTGCGAGAGCTTCTCGTCGGGATTGACCCAGGACACCACGAACACCGTGTGCCCCTGTTCCACCGCCCAGCGCACGAAGGAATTGTTCTCGCGCATGTCGAGGATGTAGAACTTGTTGATCCAGGGCGGAATGATCAGCAGCGGCACCGCGTGGACCTTTTCGGTCAGCGGCGCGTACTGGATCAACTGCATGATCTCGTTCTGGAACACCACCTTGCCGCGGGTTGTCGCGAGGTTGCCGCCGAGGCTGAAGGCCTCGCTGTCGGTCATGCGCACGCGCAGTTCGCCGTCGCCCCGCGACAGGTCTTCGAGCAGGTTGCTCAGCCCGCGCACCAGGTTCTGTCCGCCCGAGTTGACCGTCTCGCGCAAGGCCTCGGGATTGGTGGCGAGAAAATTGGAGGGCGAGAGCGCGTCGATGTACTGCCGCGTGTAGAAATCGACCTTTTTCGCGGTACGGTCATCGAGCCCCTCGACCCGCGCCAGCGCGTGGTGGAAATGATTGGCCGCGATCAGGTAGGACTGCTTGATGTAGTCGTAGAGGAAATTGTTTTCCCAGTCCTCGTGGCGGAAACGGCGATCGCCTTTTGACGGCTGGGCCACGGGTTCCGCCTCGTGTCCGAACATGCGCATCATCGAGTGCTGCCACAGGGCCATGTAGTCCTGCCACAGCTTCATCTGCATTTCCGCAATGCGCACCGGATCGCCCAGCAGCCGCTGCCAGGCCTCGAAGAAGGCCTTGGCGATCCCCAGTTCGTCGCTGAGGGTGGGCATGCCGTTGGCGCCGCGCGCCATATACCGCGCCAGCAGCCCGGCGCTCTTTTCCGCTATGTCGGTATACAGGCGGGCCATGTCGGCCGTATCCAGGGGCTGGGCGCCGGGGGCCGTCGTTTTGTGCTCCGTTTTCGGCGCCGCCTTGTGTTCCGTCTTGCGTTTCGCAGTCATCGAATTCCTGTTTTCCCGGCCCATCGACCTGAAGGGCACGCTGTTGATTTTTATTGACGTTTACGTAAATGCAATGCTACTTTGCCTGACTACGGCTCCAAGGCATATTACCTGTCGTTATTGCAAGGCACAATGAGCAAGACTTATTCCATCAGTGACCTCGCCCAGGAATTCGGGGTGACCACACGCACCTTGCGCCACTACGAGGATCAAGGCCTGGTCAGTCCCGCGCGCGACGGCATCAACCGCATTTACAGCCACCGCGACCGCGTCCGCCTGAAACTCGCCCTGCGCGCGAAGCGCCTCGGTTTTTCCCTCAGTGACATCCGCGAACTGTTTCAGCTCTACGATCTGGCCAACGACGAGCGCCGCCAGCTCGAGGAGTTCGCCATCAAGCTGGAACGACGGCGGACCCAACTCGAGCAGCAGCGCGAGGATGTGGAAGTGATGCTGAACGAGATCAATTTTTTTGCGACGCAATGTCAGCGCCTGCTGGCAGAATCCGATGCTGGCAAGGTACGCACGGCATGATTGACGTTAACGTAAATGTAAAAACCAAATTAAAACAAGAGCTTGGGCAGCGAGCCGAGTGCGCTCGAAAGCCGTATCAGGCGCCCGGTATGCCGCATGCAGAGCCTTGAGGAAGGTGCCTCCATGTCCCAACCCGTCGACTTCTATTTCGATTTTTCCTCGCCTTACGGTTATTTCGCAGCGGCCCGCATCGATGCCCTCGCCGCCCGCCACGGTCGCAACACGAACTGGCGGCCGATCCTTCTGGGCGCAGTGTTCAAGATCACCGGTCAGCGACCCTTGCCGGCGATCCCGATGAAGGGCAGCTACGCTGCCCATGACCTGACGCGCTCAGCCCGCTGGTTCGGCCTGCCTTTCAGGATGCTGGGCAAGTTTCCGGTCGCAGCCGTCGCCCCCTGCCGCGCCTATTACTGGCTGCTTGACCGCGATCCCGCCGCGGCGAAGACCCTCGCCCAGGCCCTGTTCCGCGCCTATTTCGTCGAGGACCGCGACATCTCGAGTGCCGAGATCACCGCCAATGTCGCCGCGAAGCTCGGCCACGACAGGGAAGCCGTGCTGCAGGCGGTCAACGACCCCGCGGTGAAGGAGAGGCTCAAGGCTGAAGTTGATGGCGCGATCGAGCGCGGGGTGTTCGGCTCGCCGTACATCATCGTCGACGGCGAGCCCTTCTGGGGCTCTGACCGGCTCGATCAGGTGGAGCAGTGGCTGGCGCGCGGCAAGTGGTGATCCTGTCCTCCGCATGATGGACGCCATGTGCCGGCACCGCGGACAGCGCTTATACTTCGCGGTAGCCGCGCAGGTGCGAAACGTCCGCGCGGCCACGACCCGCGTGTCGCCGCCGGCCCGATTCTGCTGCCGGGCCCGCCCCGCGGAAGGCCGCCATGGCCACACCTGAAGGAACCATCATGAGCAAAGCCACCGGCACCCGCGTGCTGCGATCAACCGACGACTTCGGCAATGTCACGCTGACCCTCAACCGCCCTGAAGTCCACAATGCATTCGACCCGGGGATGGTGCGCGAACTCACGGAAGCGCTGGAATCCATCGAAGGCGATGCCGGCATCCGCGCAGTGGTCATTGCCGGCGCCGGCAGGAGCTTCTGCGCCGGCGCGGATATCGGGCACATGCGCGCAAGCGCGAAATTCACACCGGCGCAGAACAGGAAGAACGCCGCCGAGTCGGCGCGCATGTTCCACCTGCTCTACGCACTGAACAAGCCGACCATCGCCGCAGTGCACGGCGCCGTGCGCGGCGGCGGCTGCGGCATCGTCTCCGCCTGTGACATCGCGATCGCGGCGCGCACGGCGACTTTCCGTCTCTCCGAAGTCAAGATCGGCATCATTCCGTCGATGATCAGTCCCTATGTGATCGCCGCCATCGGCCAGCGCCATGCACGGCGCTACATGCTTTCAGGCGAGGAATTCGATTGCGCCGAAGCCTGGCGCATCGGGCTGGTGCACGACCTGGTCGAGGAGGAGCAGCTCGCCACGCGTGTCGGCGAAATGCTCGGCCAGCTCTACAGCAGCGGGCCGAAGGCGATGCAGGCGGTCAAACGGATGATCCCGCTCAGCGCGCACAGCCTGATCGGCCCCGACATCGTCCGCAAGACCGCCGAAGGCATCGCCGAAATCCGCGCCACGCCCGAAGCGCAGGAGGGCCTGGGCGCCTTCCTCGAAAAGCGCAAACCGAAATGGACCGAAGCCCCGGGCACGAAGGCCAGTAAGAAAGCGGTGCGCCGCTAGACGGCAGATACCGGAGACCCCCGCCATGGCATTACCGAAAAAAGTCCGCCTGTTCGAGGTCGGCCCGCGAGACGGGCTGCAGAACGAATCCACCCCGGTGCCGACAGCAGCCAAGATCGAGCTGATCCACCGCCTGCAGGATGCCGGCCTGACTCTGATCGAGGCCACTGCCTTCGTTTCGCCGAAATGGGTGCCGCAGATGGCCGACAACGCCGAGGTCATGGCCGGCATCCGCCGCAAGCCCGGCGTGACTTACCCGGTGCTGGTGCCGAACATGAAAGGCCTCGAGGCTGCGATCGCCGCAGGCGTGGAGGAAGTCGTCGTGTTCGGCGCCGCCACCGAAAGCTTCTCGAAGCGCAACACCAATTGCACCATCGACGAGGGCCTGGCGCGCTTCGAAGAGGTCGCACAGGCGGCCATCGCGAAAGGCATGCGCGTGCGCGGTGACATTTCGGTCTGCCTCGGCTGCCCCTACGAAGGCGAGGTCGACCCCGCCGCGGTGGTGCATGTGGCGAAAGGGCTCGATGCGATGGGCTGCTACGAGATCACGGTTTGCGACACCATCGGCACCGGCACCGCCGGCAAGACCCGTGCCGTCATCGAGGCAGTCGCCGAACACATCCCGATCGGACGCATCGCCGGCCATTTCCATGACACCTACGGCCAGGCGCTGACCAACATCTACGCCGCGCTGGAATGCGGTGTCGCGACCTTCGACAGCTCGGTGGCCGGGCTGGGCGGCTGCCCCTACGCCAAGGGCGCCACCGGCAACGTCGCGACCGAGGACGTGTTGTACCTGCTCGACGGCCTCGGCATCGAGACCGGCGTCGACATGACGAAGCTGATCGCCGCCGGCGACTACATCTGCGGCGTGCTCGGCCGGCCGACGCTGTCGCGGGTCGCGCGCGCGATCCGCGCGAAGGCGGCATGATCGTGGCGGATGACGGATCGCGGGACGTCGAATCGCCCTGCGTGCGCATCTGCATGATCGATCCGGATCACGATTTCTGCGTCGGCTGCTGGCGCACACTGCGCGAAATCAGCGACTGGCATCGCTACACACCGGCACAGAAACTCGCCCTGCTGGCGCGGCTCGAGGACCGCCGCGCCGCCCGTTCCATCACTCACTGAATCATCGGAGCCCGCTTTATGCCCTTGCCCGCCCCCGCCCCCCGCACGCTGAAACACACCCGCGCCGTCGAATGCAAGGGCTACGAGCGCGAAGACGGCCTGTGGGACATCGAGGGTCATCTCGTCGACACCAAGACCTATGTCCACTCGCGCCGCGACGGCGGCCGCGAGCGCCAGCCCGGCGACCCGGTGCACAACATGTGGCTGCGCCTGACCATCGATCTCGACCTGAAGATTCACGATGTCGAGGCCGCCACCGACAGCAGCCCTTACGAGACCTGCGGCCACATCACGGTGAATTTCAAGAGGCTGGTCGGACTGACCATCGGCCCCGGCTGGCGCAAGGCCATCGCCGAACGCGTCGGCGGCGTGCTCGGCTGCACGCATCTGGTTGAGCTGCTGGGCCCGCTCGGCACCACCGCCTACCAGGCCACCGGCCGCGCGCGCGAGGCGCGCAACGCAGGGCAACCGGTGACCAGAAAGCCCTACCAGATCAACTCCTGCCACATCTACAAGGACGATGCCCCGGCGGTGCTGGAACGGTGGCCGGATTTTTATACCGGTCCGCGCTGAGCGGTCGCCGCAATACTACATAAGTATTTGTTTTTATTGATATTTTAAGCGCGCCGCAGATACCACCAGCGCGCCAGCGGCGACAGCACGCCGAAGATGCCGATGCTGGCAAAGGCCAGTCCCCAGGCGGTAATGCTCTGGTTGCCGCCGGCGAGGTCCAGGGTCAGCCCGAACACCAGCGGCGCGAGGAAGGCAGTGCTGAAGCCGATGAAGGAATACACCGCCATCATGGCACCGCGCATTTCCGGCGGCGTGCTCGCCACCGCGCCCGAAGTCAGCGCGCCGGAATCGCCGAGCATCGCGCCGTAGTGCACCATCATCAGCAGCACGACGATGTACCAGGGCCAGGCCGCGGTGTAGCCGATCAGGCAGGCGATGACCCCGGACAGCGTCATGAACAGGAAAATGATGCGCTGCCGCCCGAAGCGGATTGCCATCTCGTTGCCGGTGACGCTGAACACCGGCCCCAGCACGTTGATCATCGCCGCCAGCGTCGCCGCGCTCAGGGCCATCGGCGCGTGCTCGGGCTGCAGCGCGGCGCAGAACACGAGGAAGGCGACCATCCATGAGCGCTGGCCGAAGAGCTCGTAGTTGTGCGCGGCATAGCCGATGATGTACGGCAGGGTCTTGCGGTTTTTCAGCACCGGGCGGAAATCGAGCAGCGCGCCGGCGTGCTGTTCAGGCGCGCGCATGCGGCCCATCGGCATCGTGAACATCACCAGCAGGCCCGCCGCCAGCGGGCCCGCGGCGCCGAACCAGAAGGCCCAGTGCCAGTCGATGGTCGCACCGATCTTGCCGGCCACGAGGATCGATATCGTCGAGCCGACGCCGAAACTCGCGGTGTAGAACGCGGTGGCGCGCGACTGCGCGGCGCCCTCGAGATGATCGGTCAAGGCCTTCAGTCCCGGCATGTAGGTGCCGCCGAGCGCGGCGCCGATCAGGAACTGGGCAAAGGCCGCGCTCCAGAAGCCGGCCCCGAACAGCGCAAAAAAGGCGGCTCCGAGGCTGGCGAGCAGGCAGGCGCCAAGATAGATGCGCCGCGAATCCATGCGGTCGGTGAGGCTGGTGAGCACCGGCACCGACAGCATGTAGCCGGCAAACAGGAAACCGCTGATCGCGCCGGCCTCGGAATTGGACAGCGCCCACTCGCGCTGAAGCTGCGGCAGCAGCGTGGTGTAGGCGGCAAACCCGGTCATCGACAGCACCTCGGCCCCGCACATCGTGAGGGTCAGCCGCCGCGCGGAATGTTTCCGGGCAGTCATGCTGCAGCCCCCTTCAGAGGGCTCCCGCAGTGCGCAGCAGGTCGGCCACGGCCTCGGCCATCTTGCGGTAGCCGTCGGCATTGGGATGGATCGGGTCGGACTTCAGTTCCGGCCGGTAAAGCACGCTGGTGACGATCTTGCCCTCGTAGGGGATGCCGAACTCCTTCGCCAGTTTTTCGTAGAAATCGGGGGCGCTGGTGATCAGTCCCGGCGCCGGCACGCCGATGAGCAGGGCATCGAGTCCGCGCGACCTGATGGTCTTCAGGATCGCGCGCAGATTGGCCTCGATATTCGCCGGCGCCGCCTTGCGCAGCATGTCGTTGCCGCCAAGGCAGACGATCACCAGTTTCGGCTGGTGTTCGTCGAGCACCTCGGGCAGGCGCGCGAGTCCGCCGGCAGTCTGCTCGCCGGGCACGCCGGCGCGGACCACCGTGCGGCCGGTCAGCTGGCCGAGCACCGCCGGATAGCTTTCTTCGGGCTTCGCGCCGGTGCCGTAGGTCAGGCTGTCGCCGAAAGCCAGGATCACGTCACCGGCACCCAGCTTGCCGACACGCGGCACGTCGCTGCCGCAGGCGGTCAGCCAGAGCGCCGCCAGGGCGGCCAGGAAGAGGCGTCGTGTCATGCTTTTTTCTCCTTGAGCCATCCGCGCCTGAAATCGCGGACGATTTCACGGGCAGCGTTGCGTCCCGGCAGGCCGGTGACACCGCCGCCGGGATGCGCCCCGGCGCCGCAAAGGTAGAGCCTGCGCACCGGCGAGCGGTAGTCGGCATGGCCCAGAACCGGCCTCGCCGTCCACAGCTGGTCCAGCGTCAGCGCGCCATGGAAAATGTCGCCGCCGGTGAGCCCGAACTCGCGCTCGAGGTCGAGCGGCGAGAGTATGCGGCGCGCGATCACCGCATCCCTGAAGTTGGGCGCGTAGCGGGTCACCGTGTCGATGACATGGTTGGCCGCGTCCTCACGGATGTCGTCCCACGACAGGGCGTTCGGCAGCTCGGGGCTGAAATGCTGGCAGAACAGGCTGGCGACGTGCTGCCCGGCGGGCGCCAGCGAGTCGTCGACGGTCGACGGGATCAGCATCTCGACCACCGGCGCGCGCGAACAGCCGTAGGTGCGCGCGTCGAAGTAGGCCTGTTCCATGTACTGCAGCGAAGGCGCAATGATGATGCCCGACTGGTGATGCTGCGCGGTTGCGCTGCCGGGCAGGCAGCTGAAATCGGGCAGCTCGCGCAGCGCGACATTCATGCGGAACGTCGCCGAACCGCATTTCCAGCCGCGGATGCGCCGCAGAAAGTCGGCGTCCAGCACCGGGGCATCGACCAGCTTCAGGTACAGCAATTTCGGGTTGACGTTGGCCACCACGCAGCGCGCCTCGATCACCCGTCCGTCTTTCAGCTGCACGCCCTGCGCGCCGCGCGAGTCGACGCAGACGTTGACCACTTCGGTTCCGGTGTCGATCTGCACGCCGCGGGCGCGCGCCTCCGCGGCCATCGCCTGCGTGATCGCACCCATCCCGCCGACGGCATGTCCCCAGCTGCCGCGCTTGCCGTTGACCTCGCCGAACACATGGTGCAGCAGCACGTAGGCAGTGCCCGGGGCATAGGGGCTCGCAAAATTTCCGACAATGGCGTCGAAGCCGAAAGCGGCCTTGATCGGCACCGACTCGAACCAGGCATCAAGCAGGTCGCCGGCGCTCTTGGTGAACAGGTCCAGCACATCGCGTCGCCCCGCCATGTCGAGCTTCCTGAAACGCCGCGCGGTTTTCAGTGCTGCAATGAAGTCGCCCACACCGCCGCCGACGTTGGGCGGTGTTTCCAGCGCAAGCTCGCGCAACACGCCGGCAACGCGCTCCAGCATCGCGTAGTACTCGGGCAGACGCGCCGCGTCCCTTTTCGAAAACCGGGCGACTTCGGCCTGGGTGGCTTCCAGCGTGCCGCCGACTTTCAGGTAATCGGCATCGGACAGCGGCAGGAAATTCGATATCGGCCGCTCGACGATGCGCAGCCCGTGCTCGGCGAGCCGCAGGTCGCGGATCACCTGCGGGTTGAGCAGGCTGACGGTGTAGCTGGCGGTGGAATTGCGGAATCCGGGATGGAATTCCTCGGTGACGGCCGCGCCGCCCACGACGCTGCGACGCTCGAGCACGCGCACCTTAAATCCTGCCGAGGCCAGGTAACAGGCACAGGTCAGGCCGTTGTGGCCGCCGCCGATGATCAGGACATCGCAGGCGGCGGGCAGGGGCATGTCGGTGTGGGCTGGCGCGCAGGGAACGGAATTTGGCGCGCCCGAGACGATTCGAACGTCCGACCCCTGCCTTCGGAGGGCAGTACTCTATCCAGCTGAGCTACGGGCGC
>JAHCAI010000008.1 GCA_019634975.1 Burkholderiales bacterium | reverse complement strand
AGTGGGCGTTGGAAGTTTGAGGGGGGCTGCTCCTAGTACGAGAGGACCGGAGTGGACGCACCTCTGGTGTACCGGTTGTCACGCCAGTGGCATCGCCGGGTAGCTAAGTGCGGAAGAGATAAGCGCTGAAAGCATCTAAGCGCGAAACTCGCCTCAAGATGAGACTTCCCGGGGACTTGATCCCCCTGAAGGGTCGCGGAAGACCACCGCGTTGATAGGTCGGGTGTGTAAGCGCAGCAATGCGTTGAGCTAACCGATACTAATTGCCCGTGAGGCTTGATCCTATAATTTTGAGCAAGCGCTGATCCTTGGTCGGATCAGTTGGCTCAGGTAGGCTCATGTTAATGTTCAATCAAATCAGCAAGTTACAGCATAACTTGCGCTTTACTTCTTCCGAACATGGCGTGCAGACAATGCACAGGCTGGATTGCCTGCACCGCCAAACAGCTATGCCTGACGACAATAGCGAGTTGGTCCCACCCCTTCCCATTCCGAACAGGGCCGTGAAACGACTCAGCGCCGATGATAGTACGGACTACCCGTGTGAAAGTAGGACATTGTCAGGCACCCTTTGAAGAAAAAGCCCGACCTCGATGAGGTCGGGCTTTTTTGTTTTGGTCGGCCCGACCTGATCCCGGAATTGGCGACGCGTTGGATTGGAGTCCGTGCCCTTGAAACGGGCGATCAGCCAGGAATGGATGGAGATCGGGCGGGGCGGCGGCGGGTTCTTTGCGACGCTGGTTTGGGCTTGCCCCACCCGATCAGCCGCGCCTGGTTTTCGCTTCGAGCTGCGCCATGAGACCGGCGAAGGGGTTATGGGTCGCCATCGGCAACTCTTTCGCAATATCGCTGCGCCCCGCCATGTCTTTGATCTTCGAGTGCTCATGCTCGTGGCAGTAGGTACACAACAATTCCCAGTTGCTGCCATCCGGCGGATTATCGTCGTGATTGCCGTTCTTGTGATGGACCTCGAGCAGCTGCAGGTTGGCTTGCGTGAAGGTGCGCGCGCAGCGCCCGCATACCCAAGGATACATCCTGAGTGCGCGTTCGCGATAACCCGCCGCACGACGGTCTGCATTGCGCCGCGCATCGAGGATCACCTTGTCCAAACGGTCACTGCTAGAGTTCATGGGGCAATCTCAATTTGCCACCTTGTTGGCAGTGATGGACGGAAGGGGGTAAGCCACGAAAATGCTGGAATTTCGCTTTCCATTGGCGGCAGAAGCGAGTACTCGTTGGTTTGGTGGGTGGCTTTCGCAAAAACAAAAAAACGATGCGATGCCTGGCGTCAATTCTATGTCACTCATATCTGGATTGAAAAAGAAGATGGGGTTGATATGTTAAGCGTATGTTTTTAAAGGAATTTAAAAGAAAAAAGTAATGCATTGCTTGTGCGATTTACGAGTAAAACTTATCAAATTGGTAGATTTGACGACGCATCGGTTCACACACAGCATTGAAAAACAATAATCGGCCGACAGCGCAATGCTACGGCCTTGCACCGGGGGTGTGCGCATGCGGCAGTGGGGGATTACTGCGGCAAAAAGAATGCTGGCCCGTTCTGGCGCTGGCTGGCGGCCTTTCCATTTCAAGCGAATCCTTTCCCGAGAAACTTTATTACTGATTTCCAAGCCGAGATTGCGGGACTTTGGAATCTATGCGCCTCCTGCTGACAAGGGAGGCATGAATGCAGGAACTGCTCCTGGCATGTGCGCCGCTCTGAAGAGGCGCAATCTCCTATGGAGGCCGATATGGGTTTGGTGATTGTAGGAGCACTCGCGATTTATCTGCTGATTGCAATCGCGGTGGTCATTGGTGCAGTCAAGTATGCGAAGAAAAGCGGTAAGAGGGCGAAACGCTGGGGCTGGAGTGCTGCGCTGGTCATGTACTTGATCCCGTTCTGGGACTGGATACCGACCGTGTTGGTGCATCAATACTACTGCGCGACTGAAGCGGGGTTCTGGGTCTACAAAACGCCGGAGCAATGGAAAAAAGAGAATCCGGGGGTAGTCGACACGTTGGTAGCTAAACCTATTTCAGTCCCTGATCGAATTGAAAAAAACGATGCGGACAATTGGACATTGTTTTTTAATTTAAATAATCGGATTGATTTAACTAACTCGCATGCGGGTCCGCTTCCATTCTATCGATGGAGGACAGAAAGTGCCCTGATTGATAGTCAATCGGGAATTGTTTTAGTGAAATCAATAGACTTCTATACGGCACAGATAAGAGCAGGCGGTGGCTGGAAGGGGTGGAAATTTTGGCTTGCAATCGATCATTGCCCACGTTATTCCGAAAATTCAAGAGACTTTGGAGCATACCGCGCAATTTTTAAGGGGGCTTCAAAATGAACGTAACGGCATACCTATTTACACAGACGCAGTTAGCTGAGGCCTCATATGCCGATTTATCGGATCCTCAAACTGCACTGATTACAGCACTTCAACAAGGAGATAGTAAGTTTTCTTTTATTCAAGCCAGTTCTTTCGCAAATGAATGGGATGTAATCGACCATGTCTCTCAAGTGGCTTCTGGCTTTTCGGCGACGATTTTTAGAAATCGGCAATCTGGCGAACACACATTAGCCATACGCGGCTCCAATGCTTCAAGCCTCGCAGATATCCTGAATGACATCAACGTTATTGCGGGTGATGGTGTCGCGGTTCGCCAGCTGGTGGATCTTTACAATTTTTGGCAACGCGCCAATGCAGCGCTGGGTGCTGAGTATGTGGCAGCCAGGATTACACCCGGTGATCTGGCCCATGGCAATCCCGCCTATACCGTAGATTGGGTGTCTTCGGGGCAATTGTTCGATGTGAGTTTGCGTCAGGGTACCGGGGCTCTGATGACCGTATCGACAGAATTGAAGGTCACGGGCCACTCGTTGGGCGGACATCTGGCGATGGCGTTTACGCGCCTGTTTCCGGACGTTCCTGCTACGGCATTGGTGGTCAATGCACTCGGCTTCAAAATTGGCAATGCAACGCTTGACTCAGTATTCGCGCAGCTGGGCGGTTCGACTGAGTTCAACCCGCCTGCGATACACAACGTCTATGGCATTGCTGGTCCGGAGTTTGCTGCGATGAACAATGGCGTACTTCAGCAGCCAGGTGGTTACGAAGGCTTGTTCATCGAAAATGGATCGATAAACCCGTTTACCGGATTTCCGTCACACAGTAGTGTGCAAATGACGGATAGCGCGGCCGTCTATGACATTCTCATCCGTCTGTCTCCACAAATCCGTGATGCCGCACCTGGTGCGGCGCTGGCGGCCCTGAATCCGCTGTTCGAGGCCAGCAGTGCGCAGGCCGAATCATCGCTGGAGTTTATGGTGGACGCGCTGGTTAACCTATTTGGTCTGGATTTTCCGCCCTTGGTCGGAAGTCGGAATAGCAATCGCGAAGAATTCTACAGGCGCATCGTATCGCTTCAGGCGGTTACCAAAAATCTGTCTGAAACTAACCGCGGAATGCATGTGGACGTGCTCACGGCACCGTCAATCACGGCCGATAGTCTAGCCTTTCTGGCCTCGGGTTCGACTGCATTCGCCTATCGCTACGCCCTCAAAGAACTTAATCCTTTCGCCATTATCGGAGATAACGCACTTTACGGTCCTCACAATATCAATGGTGAGCTTGATCTTTACTATCCAATAGCTAAAACCGGCAATATAACGAGTGATTGGCTTACCGACCGCGCCGAGTTTCTGACCCAAAAGAACATCGCCAATAGTTCCGATACGACGACTATCGTCAGTCCGCAGTTTGGCGTTGACAACCGCAAGCAGTTCAAGGACATGGCGAGCGGTTATGCGCTTACGTTGTCAGAGGTCGAGTTACCGGTTCACAGTGCTTCAGCGAAACAAATCGTCTTTGGTTCAAATGCTTCCGAATTTCTGGAAGGTGGCGCCAAACCGGACAAGATTTACGGCGATGGTGGCGCCGACTATCTGCGCGGCAATCTGGACAATGACCACCTCGAAGGCGGGCACGGTTTGGACGTCTACGAATACAGCGGTCGAACGAGTGTGCTTGGTGCGTCCATGAATGACGGAAACGACACCATCCTCGATACTGACGGTAAAGGCGTCCTGCGCTACATTTTCAGCGAAGGCGGTCTGGCGGGAATTGGCGCCAAAAGTGCCTCCACCATCATCCGCGACACCAGCAATCAGGTTTCCGGAACACAGTGGAACAGCGCCGACGGTAAATTCACCTATCAGCGCAGCGGTAGCGATCTGGTGGTCAGCATCAATGGCGATGCTGGCGGGCAGATCACATTAAAGGATTTCAAAGAGGGAGATTTCGGTATTTATCTCCTTGACGAGCAGCGCTACCTTCCGGAGACCACGCGAGATATTTTTGGTGACAAAGGATATGTCGAAAGCGCAGGCCAGATAACGCAGCTGAAAGGACCCGGAGGGGTGCCGTTGGCGTATGGCGCGCCCGACTTTATCAGTCCCACACTGTATCGGGCCTATGAGCAGTTGGCGCTGGCCGAACCCATCCCTGTGGATTGGAATCATGCGCAACTTTCCACGACTCACGTCCTGCATCATACGACTGTCAATGGTTCTGTCACGACCGAGTTCTATGCGTTGCCAGTGACGCTGGAATACCTGTATGTGGCCGACGACGATCTGGGCAACCTGCAGCGCACGACTGACGATCAGGCGGGCGAAGAAGACCGTCTTTATGATGGCGCGGGAAATGACCGGATCACTTCGGGAAGCGGCAATGACCGGATTGACGCCTTTCGGGGCGGCGCGGATTTCATTTCCGCAGGAGCGGGGCGTGATGTGGTTATAGCCGGCGACGGGAATGACGTCATCGAGGGTGGTGCGGACGGCATAGCGACCCTCGGTGGGGCGGTGACGGCGGGCGGCGACATGATCGCCGGTGGTTCCGGGAACGATGAAATCTACGGCGACTCGAGAATTGCCTTGTCTCTGGCTATTCAGCAGGGTCAGACGGTGACGGCATCCCATGTGATCGGAGATTTCCTGTCGGGCGGGACGGGGAACGACTGGGTGGTCGGTGATGCAGGCAACGACCTTCTGGCCGGAGGTGATGGAGACGATATTCTTGTCGGCGGTGCGGGAGATGACAACCTGCTTGGAGATGACAACCGTACGGCGCAGGACGCAGGATGGCAGATGGTTCGGCAGGTCAGCGGAAATGAAGTTACTGGCTACATTTATCGATTGATTTTCGGCGGTACTGCGGAAGTTTCCGGGAGTGTCGAGGGGCGGGATGTCATCCATGGCGGCGCCGGAGATGACTGGGTTTTTGCCGGTGGCGGCGATGATTTTATTGATGGTGGCAGTGGTGATGATGTGTTGTTCGGAGGCGCCAGTTCCGATGTGGTGATCGGTGGTTTGCACAATGATGTGCTGGTCGGTGATGGCGCCGAGGTGCCGATTGAAAATCATGGTGACGATTATCTCGATGGCGGTGCCGGGAGCGACACGCTCTTTGGTGAGGGCGGTGATGATGTGCTGGTCGGCGATGCGGGCCAGGACATTCTGCGTGGTGGCGACGGCGACGACATCCTGATTGGCGGAACTGGTGCCGACATCCTGATAGGCGGTGCCGGCAAGGATATCTACGTTTTCAATCGCGGAGACGGAACGGATACCATTTTTGATACTGCTGAGGCCGCTGGCAGTCCAGACGCCAGCGTCCTCGTATTCGGCGAAGGCATCAGGAAAAGCGACGTCAAATTCGGTCCCGGCAGCCTGATGATCGACCTCGGCCCCTCCGACCCCGACGATCCCCTCGCAGGCAACGACCAGATCCACTTCGAGAACTTCAATCACGAATACCCCGAGCTCACCGCGGCCATCGGAGAAATCCGATTCGCCGACGGGACTTCGATGAACTATGCCGACATCCTGGCGCAGGGTTTCGACATTGACGGCACGGCATTGGACGATGTCGGTCCTGCGGCACTGATCGGCAGTTCGATCACCGACCGCATCCGCGGTTTTGCTGGCAGCGACGAACTGGAGGGGCGCGATGGCGACGATGTGCTGATCGGCGATGGCGGAGCGGACCGGCTGGATGGCGGCAACGGCAACGATGTGCTGGATGGCGGCTCCGGCAATGACTGGCTGGCCGGAGGCATGGGCGGCGACGAATACCGCTTTGTCAGTGGCGACGGTCTGGACACAGTGACGGAGGGCTCCCTGTTTGTGCGCGGGCTGGCTGATCCGGGGCATGCGGATCGGATCGTTTTTGGCGAGGGGATATTGCGGGAGCAGGTGTCGCTGTTGCGTTCGGCCGACGGAAACCTGAGCGTGCGTTATGGCGCGGGCGATGAAATCCTGGTCGAGGGGCAATACAGCACGGCGGGTGCGGATATCGAGCGCATCGTGTTTGCTGACGGGCAGGTCATCGAAAAAGCCGAGCTCGATGCACGGGAGGTCGGAGTTCTGGATGGCACCGACGGCAATGATGAGTTGTACGGTACTGCGGGCAATGACGTTCTGCGAGGGCGCGAGGGCGACGATTATCTGGATGGCGGGCCGATTCCCGAGCGCAGGGTGTCCGGTGTGACGCCAGTCACCGGCAATGACGTGCTGGAGGGTGGTGGCGGAGCCGATTCCTACGCCATGTACTGGGGCATGGGGACGGACCAGATCATCGATATTGCCGACGGCGAGACCAATACCCTGCGGTTGCTGGACGGCGCGAATTTCGACAGCGTAAAAACTTCGCGCGATGGCGTGGATCTGCTGGTGACGATGCGCGGTTCGACCTACGGTGCGCGAATCGAGGAATTTTTCTCCAGTGGCGGAGCAGCTTCTTGGCAGATCAGCGGTGAATCCGGAGCCAGCCAATCGCTGCTGGATTTTTACGCAGTACAAAGCGAATCGGCGAATGCACATGCTGTCGATGCCATGGCTGATTACAAGCAGCGCTTGCTGGGCGAATGGCGTGCCCGGGGGCAGTCGAATTTCGAGTTACCCACCCACGTTTATGTCCGGTCGACCTGGTCGCAGACGATATCCGAATGGACCCGGCTGGTGCCTGCCTTGCCAGAGCCGGTATTGCAGACCCAGACCATCATCAATGATCCGGTGACCTTCACGGCAATCGATGGTTACGGGGTCAGGCAGGGCAACCGTTTTGTCCCGCTGACCTTAAGCGGGAATTCGGTGTTTCAGCTTCACGTGGCGCCGGTCGTATTCACCCGGGAATCCGATGACAGCCATATCGGGGTTGAACAATCCCCGGGCGGGTCAATGAACTCGAAGTCCTACTCCTATTCCGCGGGCATCAGCGAGCCTTTCGACAACGAGCGCAGCTATTCGTATACCAGCGGTTTCTTGGTCAACACCGTGACGGAGTCCAGTTACGAGGCCTGGATTCCGTTGTTTTTACGTGAGGACGGAGCGGGGAATTTCAGCTTCAGTCATCACCGGATCATCGAAAACCCGGTCATAGAGGAAATCGTTGCCGGCGCCGGAAACAATACGATTGTCGGTGCCTTGGGGAGTACAGGTGATCATGTGGCATTGATTGATGCCGGGTTCGGAGATGATTATGTGGAGGCGGGTCAGTACGATTTTGCATTCGGCAACGAGGGGGGCGACGAGATCATCGGCGGCGCTTACGCCTATGGTGGTGACGGTTACGACACCTTGTCCGGTGGCGGCTTTATGGCCGGTGGTGCTGGCGACGATGTGCTCATCGGTGGCGAGGGTGAGACGACTTTCCATTTCCGGTCTGATGAAGCGGGCTGGGACCAGGTTGAGGACCGGAATGGCGTCTCTCTGAACGAATTTGCATTTCGGGCGGGATTGTCAGACTCTCCATCCAACTTGGTCTATGGCGGGAAGTATCGCCTTGGTGCTGACGCCAGCATGCGCGTGTACGAGATGCTGGAAAGCAGGCATGGTGGATTTTCGGGGGCACGGGGGTATCTGGCCTCGTCGATCGTGACTGAGGAGCTTGATCTGGGTGAGGAAGGCATATACCGGTACTCGGTTCTCGGCGGCGATGCTGGATTTCCGAGAGGTGTTCCGGATCAGCTTGCAAGGGAGACCGCGCCAGCCTATAGCGATGGATATTATTCTTGGGTCTACAACTCCGTTGAAGATGCCATGCGGGATTTCGCGGATCTCGGCTTGCAGTTTGATTCCGCGGAAATTCGGCTTATTCCCGGCGTTCCGGACCTGTCGGATTACACCGCTGACAACCATCAGTTACTCCGCCCATTTTTTGATCAGGGAATTCTGGGCAAGGACGTCGTCGAACTCGCCGGTTTCCGGTCTGGAATTGATTCCCTGGAGGTTGGCTTCGCTCCTCCGGATGAAGTGGGTGACGGACGCGCCTTGCGCCTGGTCTGGGGTGACGACAAGGTCATCGACATTGAGCTGCCATCTGCGGGCGATTTGATCGGACATGGCATCGAGACAATCAGTTTCGGAGGTGCTTCGTTCTACATCGGAGAAATGATCGAATGGGCGGAGGAAACCGGGCTTCTCGGCACACAGTTTGAGGATTACATTCCGGGTACGGATGCCAGCGATGTGATTCGTGGACTTGGCGGGTGGGATTACATCAATGGCGGCGCCGGCGACGATTTTCTGTGGGGTGGTATCGGCGCCGATACTTTTGCTTTCTTCGAGGGCGCCGGGTCGGACACGATCCTGGACGGTGATGCCGGGGATGTCATTGAATTCGATGCCGGCATCACTTCCGCGCAGTTGCGGCTGGGTTTGGGTTCACTCCGCCTGGGTTACGGGGCGTCGGGCGACCAGATTCTGTTCGAGGGATTTGATCCGGATGACGTCCATGCCACTGCCTTGTTCTCGGTGCTGCAGTTCTGGGATGTCGAGGAGGTCGAGGTGCCCGACGGCTCGCCAGATTTTGTCTGGGCACTGATCGAGGAGTTGACCTACGAACAGGTGCTGGAGCGCGGTTTTGACCATGCCGGAACCACCGGGGATGACGTTCTGCGTGGCACCAATATTCATGATCGCTTCGAGGGAGGTGCCGGCAATGACGTCATGACCGGCGGAGCCGGCAGCGATACCTACTTTTTCAGCGCCGGCGACGGCATCGACACGATCAACGACTTCGCGGAATCCGGAAAAATCAACCGGATTGTGCTGAGGGATCACCTGGAGGTCGACGTTGTCGGCAGCAGGGAAGGCGATTACGTGGTCCTGCGTGCCGATGGGGCCGCTGATGAATTGCGAATCCACTGGGACGACGAGGCGGGTCTCGGGGTCGATGAGGTCGAGTTTGCTGATGGCGTGGTCTGGCACAGGGCCTATCTGGGCAGCCTGGAGGCGTCGGGCAATCTGCCGCCGGCAGTCGCTGTGCCGATCGGACCAATCGCTTTTGACGAAGATGCAGCCTCGGATTTTGTGGTTCCTGCCCATACATTTCAGGACCCTGATGCTGGCGACCTGCTCGTTTATTCAGCCGCTCTGGCCGACGGCGGAACGTTGCCGCCCTGGCTGTCGTTCGATCCGGCAACGAGGACGTTTTCCGGAACGCCCGAGAACGGCGACGTGGGCTCATTCCAGATCCGGGTTACGGCGACCGATACAGACGGGGCATCGGTATCCGACACCTTCAGCCTGTCTGTGCTGAACACCAACGATGCGCCGGAGCTTGTAGCGGCACTGGCCGACCAGAGCGCAGCGCAGGGACAGCCCTTCAGTTTCTCACTGCCCGAGGCAACTTTTGCCGACGAGGATGCCGGCGATTTGCTGGCTTATACCGCAACGCTGGCGAATGGTGCACCGCTGCCGGATTGGCTGACATTCGACGATGCCACCCATACCTTCAGCGGTGTTCCCGGCAATGCTGACGTGGGCATGCTGAATATCAGGGTGACAGCGACCGATGATGAGGGCGCTGCAGTGTCCGACACTTTTGTGCTGACTGTCACCAATGTCAACGATGCGCCGCGACTGGTCAACCCATTGACGGATCAGGCAGTGACCGCAGGCACCCTGTTCAGCTATGTGGTGCCGGTCGGGACCTTTGCCGATGCGGATGCGGGTGACAGCTTGAGCCTGTCTGCGCAGCTAGCCGATGGCGGCGCACTGCCCGGATGGCTCAGTTTTGATGCGAAGACCGGCACCTTCAGCGGGACATTCAGCGGCACGCCGTCCGCATCCAATGTGGGCGTGCTGGATGTCGAGGTGATCGCGACCGACTCTGCAGGTGCAACGGAAAGCGATGCGTTCACGCTGACGGTGAATTCCGCGCCCGGCTTGGTGCTGACGGGCACTCCGGGTGCCGATGTGCTCGGGGGTGGTTTCGGCAACGACCTGATCGACGGTCTTGCCGGCGCAGATCAGATGGCGGGAGGCGACGGCGACGATGTCTACGTGGTCGATCACGCGGCTGACACGATCATCGAACTTCCGGGCGAAGGTCGAGACTCGGTGCTGAGCAGCGTAAGCTATGCCTTGCCTGATGAGGTCGAAGACCTGACGCTTACAGGCACCGCCAATCGAAATGCCACGGGTAATGCGCTCTCGAACGTCATCACCGGCAATGCGGGGGCCAACCGGCTGGATGGCGGAGCGGGTGCGGATGTGCTGATCGGCGGGCTCGGCAACGATACCTACGTTGTCGATGACGCACAGGATGTGGTGTTCGAGGCTGCTTCAGCCGGAACCGATGCCGTGCTGTCCTCGGTCAGTCACGTGCTGCCGGCCCATGTCGAACACCTGACCCTGACGGGCGAGGCCGCAATCGACGGCACGGGCAACGAACTGTCGAACACGATTACCGGCAACGTAGCTGACAATACCTTGCTGGGCGGCATGGGCAACGACCGGCTCATCGGTGCCGGCGGTATCGACACGCTGATCGGCGGTCTGGGAAATGATACTTATATAATTGATTTAATTGAAGAATTTGTGATTGAATTCGCAGGTGAAGGCGCGGATACCGTGCAGGCGTCGTTTGATTACAGGCTGCCTGAACATCTCGAGAATCTGGTGCTGACCGGGGATGCGCTGGTGGGCACGGGCAACGCCGCGGCGAACCGGATCACCGGCAGTGCGCTGGACAATGTGCTGTCAGGGCTGGACGGCAACGATGTGCTGAACGGTGGCGGTGGCGCGGACATCATGATCGGTGGCACGGGCAACGATACCTATATCGTCGACGATGCGGCCGATGTCACCGTGGAGTTGGCCGGCGAAGGCACGGATACCGTGCAGGCCGGCGTGACCTATTCGATCGGCGGACATATCGAGCGGCTGGTTCTAACCGGCAATGCAGCGATCGATGGCGGCGGCAATGCGCTGGATAACCGGCTCACCGGTAATGCCGCGGCGAATACGCTGTACGGCCTTGGCGGCAACGATATCCTCGACGGCAAGGCGGGCGCCGACATTCTGATCGGCGGGCCCGGTAATGACAGTTATATCGTTGACCAGGCGGATGATGTCATCGTCGAGATCTCTGATGAGGGCATCGATACGGTGACTTCCGGCATCAGCTATGCCTTGTCCGAGCATGTGGAGAACCTGACCTTGTCCGGAAGCGGGGCGGTCGACGGAGCCGGCAACGTGCTCGACAACCGGCTCACCGGCAATGCCGCATCCAACGTGTTGTACGGCATGGACGGCAACGACATTCTCGACGGCAAGGGTGGAGCGGATATCCTGATCGGCGGGGCGGGCAACGATCTGCATGTCATCGACAGCCCTGAAGACGTGGCTGTCGAATACGCGGGGGAGGGCAGCGACACTGTCCAGACTGCACTGGCCTGGACGCTCGCCGAACACCTCGAAAACCTGACACTCACGGGATCGGCGGCGGTCGACGGTACTGGAAACTCCTCCGACAACACGCTTGTAGGCAATGCCGGGGCCAATGTTCTGAGGGGACTTGAGGGCGACGATCTGCTGGATGGCGGCGCGGGTGCGGATATTCTGGTCGGCGGTGCTGGTGATGACCGTTATGTTGTCGACCGGAGCACGGATGTGGTGGTCGAGGACACGGCTGAGGGAGTCGATACGGTCTACAGCCGCGTGAGTTGGACCCTGGGTGATCATCTCGAACATCTGGTGCTGACCGGCACGGCCAACATCACCGGCAAGGGCAACGCGCTCGACAACAGCATTGCCGGCAATGCCGGCAACAACACCCTGGACGGCGGTGCGGGTGCCGACTTCATGGCCGGCGGGCTGGGCAACGACATTTATGTGGTCGATGACGCCGGCGACGCCGTGTACGAATCGGAAGGAGGGGGCGCCGATACTGTCAAAAGCGCGATCACCCACGTGCTGGCGGCACATGTGGAAAACCTGATCCTGACCGGCACGGCAGCCGTCGATGCGACGGGCAACGCGCTCGACAACTTGCTGACCGGCAACAGTGCGGCAAACCTGCTGACCGGCCTGCAGGGCAATGACACGCTGGACGGCAAGGCCGGCGCCGATGTGATGTATGGCGGGCAGGGCGACGACGTTTATGTGGTCGACAATGCCGGCGATTTCATCATCGAACTGGTCGGGGAAGGCATGGATACCGTCCGGTCATCCCTGAGCCAGGTTCTCGGTGCCCATCTGGAGAACCTTGTGCTGACCGGTTCGGCGAATCGCAGCGCCACCGGGAACGCGCTCGACAATGTGATTTCGGGCAATAACGGCGCCAACGTTCTTGCCGGCCTGGAGGGTAATGACATTCTGGCCGGCGGACGCGGCAACGATACCTACCGCTTTGATGCGGGGTTCGGGCGCGACGTCATCCTGGAGGATGATGCCACCGCCGGAAGCACGGACCGCATTCTGTTTGGAGCCGGCGTATCCGTTGCCGATGTCGATCTCGGCCGTTTTGACGACGACCTGTTCATTCATGCCGGAGATCGGCAACACAGCATCCAGGTGCTGGACTGGTTTGCCTCCGACGCGAACAAGGTTGAGCGCATCGAATTCGCCGACGGCACGTCATGGGATGCGGCTGCGATCGGATTTTTGGCCATGCGGAACTTCGATATGCCCGGGTTTTTGCGGAGCAGTGGCGATGTGTCGACGCTGCTTGGGCAAGTCGGCAATACGGTTCTGGAGAGCGCCGATGGCGATGACGTGCTTGTTGATGGTGACGGCAACAATCTCTTTTCCGCGGGGGCGGGCCACGATGCGGCGACAGGCGGCGCGGGCAACGATCTGTTCATCGGCGGCACGGGTAACGATACCCTGGTCACGGGTGCAGGCAGCAATCTGATCGCCTACAACGCCGGTGATGGAGTCGATACGGTTTACTCAGAGACGGGATCCGGCAATACGCTTTCCCTGGGTGGCGGGCTTTCCTATTCGGACCTTTCCTTGTCCCGGAATGACAATGACCTGATTCTGGGCACGGGAGGCGACGACAAGGTCATCTTCAAGGACTGGTACGCGGGCCGGAGCAATGTGCTCAACCTGCAGGTCATTCTCGATGCCACGGAAGCATTTAACGAGAATTCGTCCGATCCGCTTCGCAACAAGCGTGTCCAGAATTTCGATTTCATCGGTCTGGTCGGCGCTTTTGATGCCGCGCATTACGCCAATCCAGGGTTGTCCAGCTGGGCGCTCGGTGATGCGCTGACCCAATTCCATCTGTCCGGATCCGGGGATGCGGCCATCGGCGGCGATCTTGCCTACTGGTATGCGCGCAATAACAGCCTGGCCGGCATCAGTCTCGCTGCGGCGCAGGGCGTGATCGGCGCCGCAGGCTTCGGTGCCGAGGCGCAATCGCTGCGGCCATTTACGGGGCTGCAGGAAGGGCTGGTTCATCTGGGCTGAGACATTCATGGCGTCCAACAGGGCAGGTGTTTCTCCAAGGGATTTCTCTCCGCCGCTGCTGCGTATCCAGGAAGGGCCGCCATCGCCGGTTGCGGGCTGGCTGCTCAGGACACTACTGCTCTTTTTTGGCTGTCTGCTGGTATGGGCTGCGTTTGGCCGGCTGGATATTGTTGCTGTCGCGACAGGAAAACTGGTGCCGCAGTCCTATTTGCGCATCCTGCAACCGGCGGAACACGGGGTCGTGCGGGAGATTCTCGTGCGAGAAGGGGAACGCGTCGAAGAGGGGCAGATCCTCATGCGCATGGATCCGCGGATGCTGGAGGCTGATTGGCGGGTACTGGAGGGCGAGCTTGCGCTGAAACGTCTGCAGATACGGCGTATCGACGCGGAAATCTCGGGCGCCCCGCTGATCGCCGCCGCCGGGGATGATGCCAGCCTGTTGGCCCAAGTGGGAGCACAATACCGCGCCCGGCGTCAGGCACATCAGGATGCAGTTGATCTGGAGCGGGCGGCGTTGCTCAAGGCGCAGCGCGACCTGAAGGCTGCGCGTGAAGTCGAGTCCAAGTTGAAACAGACCGTGCCCATGTACAAGGAAACGGCAGATGGCTGGGCCGATCTGGCAAGGCAGGGCTTTGCAGGAAAACTGATGGCGCAGGAGCGCATGCGCCAGTACATTGAAAGCGCGCAGGATCTCAAGGCGCAAAGCGAGAACGTGGCCAGCCTGCAGGCGACTATCGGACAGGCAGAAAAGCGTCTGTCGCAGATCCAGTCAAACCACCGGCAGCAACTTCAGGGTGAGCGCGTTGAGCTTGCGGCGGTGGTGCGTCGCCTGGAGGAGGAAATAGGGAAACATCAGCATCGCAAGGGTTTGATGGAGTTGCGCGCGCCGGGTGCCGGGATCGTGAAGGATCTGGCCACCCACACCGTGGGTACGGTTGCGGCCCCGGGTGCCATACTGATGACGCTGGTGCCGGCCGGCGAGCCGCTGGTGGCGGAGGTGTGGATCAACAACGACGATGTCGGTTTTGTGCGGCAAGGGCAGCCCGTCAAGCTCAAGCTGGCAACGTTCCAGTTCCAGAAATATGGCATGCTGGAAGGCAATGTCAGGCAGGTCAGTGCCGACGCCAGCGAGAACCAAGGCAGCGCTGCGCCTGGCGCGGAGATTGGCAGGAACAGGTCGGCCATGTCGCTGGCTTACAAGGCCATTGTGGAGATGGGCTCCCAGGAACTGGTGAACGGAAAGATGGCGTATGCATTGGTGCCCGGCATGCAGGTGGCTGCCGAGATCCATCTGGGTACACGTACCGTGCTGGAGTACCTGTTTTCCCCGGTGAGCAAGGCCTTCCATGAGGCTGGGCGGGAGCGTTGAGCATTGCGGCACTCTTGATCGCCGAACAAGGTGATCTGAGATTTGATCGTATTCCCCATCTGAGGTTTGCCATGCTTTATCTGGTGCTGGGTCTTCTCCTCTTTCTCGGTGTTCATTCCGTACGTATCGTCGCCGACAGCTGGCGCACGCGCATGATTGAACGCACCGGCCTATATCCCTGGAAGGGGATTTACACTGTGCTGTCGCTGGCGGGTTTTGTGCTGCTGGTCTGGGGGTACGGCGAGGCGCGGCAGGTGCCGGTGATCCTCTACGATCCGCCGCTGTTCACCCGGCATCTCGCCGCGCTGCTGGTGCTGCTCGCCTTTGTGCTGGTGGCCGCGGCTTATGTGCCGGGCAACCACATCAAGGCCGCGGTCGGGCATCCGATGTATGCCGGCATCAAGCTGTGGGCCTTTGCGCACCTGCTGTCGAACGGGCGCCTGGCGGATGTGATCCTGTTCGGCGCGTTTCTGGCCTGGTCCATAGCCGGGTTCATCGCCGCGCGGCGGCGTGACCGCAGGGCCGGCACGGTTTATCCGTCCGGCGTGGCCGCACTGTCGGCGCTGACGGCGATTGCGGGGTTTGTGTTGTGGGCGGTGTTCGCGTTCTGGGCGCACCGCTGGCTGATCGGGGTGGGGCCTTTCGGTTGATCGGCTTGTCCGCTCAGTATTGGTGTCAGCCGCGGAAAATCAAAAAATATCAATAAAAACAAATACTTATGTGGTTATGTGTCTGCGGTAGAGTGCCGTGCCTCAGGACTCCAGCAGTTTCAGCCGCTGCACCTTGCCCGACGGCCCCTTCGGCAGTTCATCGACGAACTTGATGATTTTCGGCGTCTTGTACTTGCCGAGTTCCTGCGCCGAGAAAGCCGCCAGCGTTTCGGCCGTGCACTCGGCGCCGGGCTTGAGGATCACGCAGGCCATGATCTCCTGGCCGTAGTTGGGGTCGGGAATGCCGACCGCCGCGGCCTCGAGCACGGCGGGGTGCTTGAGCAGGGCCTCGTCGATTTCGCGCGGCGCGATGTTTTCGCCGCCCTTGATGATCAGCTCCTTGATGCGGCCGGTGACGAAGACGAAGCCGTCCTCGTCCATGTAGCCGAGGTCGCCGGTGTGCATCCAGCCGTCGGGCTCCAGCGTCTTCGCGGTGTTCTCCGGGTCCTTGTAGTAGCCGGTCATCACGTTGTCGCCGCGCACCATCAGTTCGCCGGGTGTGCCGCGCGGCTGCTCCCTGCCGGTAGCCGGATCGATGACTTTCGCTTCGTTGCCGTAAGCGGTGCCGGGGCTGCCGATCTTGCGTTTTCTCGGGTCGTAGGGGTTGGTGAAGCAGGGGGCGTTGGTTTCGGTCATGCCGAAGGTTTCGATGATGCCGATGCCGAATTTGTCCTCGAAAGCGCGGTGCAGCTCCGGCGGCAGCGGCGCAGAGGCCGAGCGGCAGAATTTCACTTTCGATACGTCGAGGCCTTTCTCCCGCGGTGTCGGCGAGTTCATCAGGTAGGCGATGATGGTCGGCACAACGTTGATCCAGGTGCACTGGTGGCGGGCGACAAGGTCCCAGTAATTGCTGACGCTGAAGCGGTGGGGCATCACCACGCTGCCGCCGTGGACCAGCGGCGCGACGGTGGTCACGATCTGGCCGTTGATGTGGTAGAGCGGCATCGCACAGAGCACACGGTCCTGCGCGGTGAGTTCATGCGCGGCGCTGGTGTATTCGCCGCCGGCGCAGACGCTGCGGTTGGACAGTACGCAGCCTTTCGGCTTGCCGGTGGTGCCGGAGGTGTACATCAGCAGCGCGTCGTCGGCCTCCGTGACTTCGGGCAGCGCGGCGTCGGGCAGCGCGGCGCGGTCGAGGATTTCCGTCGCGTCGGGATCGATGGCGATGACGGTGATGTCGCGCGGGATGCCGGAGAGCGCTGTTTTCAGGCGTTCCGCGAACTCCCCGCTGGTGAACACGAGCCGGGTGTCGGAGTGCTCCAGTACATAGGCAAGCTGCGAGGGCTGGGCCAGCAGGTTCAGCGGAGCGACCATGAAGCCGCCGTACATCACGCCGATCAGCAGGCGCGCGGTCTGGTAGCCGTTGTGCAGCATCAGTGCGACCTTGTCACCCTTGCGCAGACCCTTGCCGAGCAGGAAGCGGGTCAGGTCTCTCGAGTCGCGCTGCAACTGCGCATAGGTCATGCTGGCGCCGGTTTCCGGCGCAATCAGCCAGGTGGCGCCGGGTTGCTGCGCGGCGCGGGTGTCAACGATGTGGCGGATGGTTCGCATTTGAGAAAAGCTGAAAGTCAAAAGCCAGCCACAGAGCTCACAGAGGCCACAGAGAAAACCGGTTCGCAGGCCTTGCCACGGAAAACTCTGTGATCTCTGTGTCCTCTGTGGCGGAAGATCTTAAATTCCGTGTTTTTTTCGGTAGTTGCCGAAAATGTCATCCTCTGACGGTTCGCGCGGCGGGATCGTGCGCACGATGCGCGTGGTATTCATGAAGTGCCGGTAGTTGAGGTTTTCGGAGAAGCTGTTGCCGCCCCAGGTGCCGCAGCCCATGGTCAGCGAGAACGGCAGCCCGTTGTCGAAGTTGCCGCCGTTGGCAATGGCGTGGGCCTGGTTGACGATCACGCGGCAGACCGTCATTTCCATCCCAAGTCTTTGAATATGTTCATTATTTTTGGTATGGATGCCACAGGAATGGCCGTTGCCCTGGTAGGCGTAGATGGCCTTCAGGATGTCGAAGGCGTGGTCGAAGTCGCGCGCCTTGTAGATCGCCATCACCGGTGAGAGTTTTTCGCCGGAAAAGGGCGCGGACTTGCCGAAGCCGGATTCCTCGACCATCAGGCATTTCGAGGCAGTCACTTCGGGCCGCGTGAGTCCCGCGACCTCGCAAATGCGTTTGACCGACTGCGCGGTGACCGCGGGCGACAGCTTGCCGCCGGGGAACATCGCGGCCTGCAGCGTCGTTTTTTCCTCGCTGCCGAGCAGCACGCCACCAACCTTTGCCAGCGCGGCGAGCGTGCGCTCATACACCGCGGCGTGGATGATGATGCTGTTTTCCGAGGAGCAGCTGGTGGCGTTGTCGAAAATCTTCGAGCGCATGATTTTCTGCGCGGCATCTTCGAGGTCCGCCGAGTCGTCGACGATCACGGCGACGTTGCCGGCGCCGACGCCCAGCGCCGGCGTGCCGCTGGAGTAGCCGGCGCGGACATTGGCCTGCGAGCCGGTGACGACGACGAGATCGCATTGCCGCATCAGTTCCTTGCTGAGCTCCTTGGTCACCGGGTGCGGCAATGTCTGCACCAGGTCGGCGGGAGCGCCGATGCGCGCGAACTCGGCGTGGATGAACTCGAGCAGCTTCGCCGCGGTCGAGTAACCCTTGGGCGAGGGCGACAGTATCACCGCGTTGCCGCATTTCAGCGCGTTGATGATGTTGTTGGCGGGAGTCGCGCCGGGGTTCGTGGACGGCACGACAGCGGCAACCACGCCGACCGGACGCGCGATTTCGGTGATCCCGAGTTCCGGCAGTTCCCGCAGCACTCCGGTGGATATCGCGCCCTGCAGGTCGCGCATGAGTCCCAGGGTCTTGCGGTGGTTCTTGTTGATCTTGTCTTCGACGGTGCCGAGGCCGGTGTCGCGCACGGCGATCTCCGCAAGCATGCGGTTGCGTGACGGTTCCATGATGGCCCAGCCTGCTGCGATGGCCAGTTCGTCGAGCTGCGCCTGCGAGTACCGTTCGATGGCCGATTGCGCCCTGCGAGCCCGCGCAACCAGTGCCGCAACCGTCCCGGCAGCGGAGGATGAGTCGGATTGTGGATTGGTGACAGTCATGCTCGCTCCCGTTGCTTTTTCCCGCGCCGGCCGACGGCCGCAGCGGTCATCTTGATTGTGATTCCGCCATTATAGCCAGCGGCCGCGGCCGTCATCCGTCGCTGCCGCGGCGCTGTCCGTCCAGGGTAAAAGTTGTTACACTCGCGGCTCCCGAAAAACGACAACACCAGTTTATGAAATGGCCGACAAAAAGTATTTCAAATTCCAGGGGAAGATCGTTTTCATCGGTTTCGGCTCGGTCGCGCAGGGCGTATTGCCGCTGTTGCTGCGTCATATCGACATGCCGAGAGATTGCATTTCGATAATCACGGGCCATGACCGCGGCCGCGCCGAGGCCGAGTCCTTCGGCATCCGCTACGAAATAAATCCGCTCACGCGCGCGAACTTCCGCGCGATCCTCGATTCGCGCCTGGAGCGCGGCGATTTCCTGGTGAATCTCTCGGTCGATGTGGCGAGCTCCGCGCTGATCGAGTATTGCTGCGAGAAGGGTGTTCTCTATACCGATTCCTGCATCGAGCCCTGGGCCGGCGGCTATACGGATCCTGCGGTATCCGCCTCGCGCAGATCCAACTATGGCCAACGCGAGGAAGTGCTCGAGTTGCGCAGGAAGTTTCCCAAGGGGCCGACGGTGATCCCGACTCACGGGGCCAACCCGGGGCTCATCTCGCACTGGGTGAAGCAGGGGCTGGTCAATCTCGCGCAGGACATCCTCGGGCGCAGCGACATTCCGAACTCGCGGGACGAGTGGGCCCGGCTCGCGATGGAGCTGGGTATCAAGTCGATTCATTGCTCCGAGCGCGACACCCAGGTCGCCCCGATCCGCAAGCGCCCGGGGGAGTTCGTCAACACCTGGTCGGTCGATGGATTCATCGGCGAGGGTTCGCAACCCTGTGAGCTGGGCTGGGGCTCGCATGAGAAGCATTTTCCGCCGGAGGGACGGCACCACGAATACGGCTGCAAGGCAGCGATCTATCTCGACCGCCCCGGGGCATCGGTGAAGGTGCGCACCTGGACTCCGGCCGCAGGCGCCTTCCACGGATTCCTGATCACCCACGGCGAGGCGATTTCAATCGCGGATTACCTGACCGTGAAGAAGGGCGACGAGGTGATCTATCGCCCGACCTGCCATTATTCCTATCACCCCTGTGATGACACGGTCCTGTCGGTGCACGAACTGGCAGGCCGCAACTGGGTGGGTCAGGAGCAGCGCCGGCTGCTGCGCGACGAAATCACCGAGGGCATCGATGAACTCGGTGCCTTGTTGCTGGGGCACAAGAAGGGCGCTTACTGGTACGGGTCCCAGCTGTCCATCGAGGAGGCGCGCAGGCTTGCTCCGTACAACAATGCGACGAGCCTGCAGGTGGCGGCAGGGGTGCTTGGCGGCATAGTCTGGGCGATGGAGAACCCGGATGCCGGGATCATCGATCCGGACGACATGGATTTCCGCCGTGTGCTGGAGGTGGCCAATCCCTACCTGGGCAAGCTGGTCGGCGCCTATTCCGACTGGACGCCGCTGCAGGGCCGCAACCATCCCTTCCCGGAAGATCTCGACAGTTCGGATCCCTGGCAGTTCAAGAACGTCCGCGTTGTGTAGGAGGTGCGGGCGGCGCGAAACCGCTCGCGCCGCCGCCTCCAGAGGCATCAGTTCAGCGTGATTTTCGCTTCAGCGACGATGCGCTTGAATTTGGCGATCTCCGAGCGCACCAGTTCGCCCAGCTGCTCGGGAGTGCCGCCGACCGGATCGACCCCGAGGTCGGCCATGCGTCCTTTCATTTCGGCCGTTTTGACATAGGCGGAAATTTCCGCATGCAGTCGGGTGACGATGTCGTTCGCGGTGCCGCGCGGGACGAATATCGCCCACCACTGGCTCACTTCGAATCCGGGCATTCCCGATTCCGCGAACGTTGCGACTTCGGGGAAGGCGTGCGAGCGCTGCGCCGAAGTCATGCCGACAGCCCGGATGCGGCCGCTCTTGATGTGGGGGGCGGCAACGGGCAGCGCGAGGAATGCGCTGGGTGCGTGCCCGCCGAGGAGGTTGGTCAGCTGGGGACCGCCGCCCTTGTAGGCCACGTGGATCACGTCGACCCCGGTCAGCAGCTTCATCCATTCCCCGGCCATGTGCTGGGCACTGCCGGACCCGATCGAGGCGTAACTGAGGGCGCCGGGCTGCTTTTTGGCGAGCGCGATGTACTCTTTCATGTTTTTCGCCGGCAGCGAGGGATGCACCACCAGCACCAGAGGCGATATGCCGACCTGGGTGACGGGCGCGAAGTCCTTGATCGGGTCGTAGTTCATTTTCGGGTACAGCGCGACATTCAGTGCGGCTTCGCCCGAGGTGGCCATCAGGATGGTGTGGCCGTCGGGCGCGCTGCGCGCCGCGATCTCGGCGCCGACCATGCCGGACGCCCCGCCGCGGTTGTCGACGAGGACCTGTTGCCCCAGTTTCTCGCCAAGCATGCGCGCGATCGGCCGGCCGAGGATGTCGGTGCCGCCGCCCGGCGGATAGGGGATGACCATGCGGATCGGTTTTGAGGGGTAGGGCGCCTGCGCTGCAACGCCGCCTGCGACTGCACACAACACCAGCGATACCAGAACACGTGCGAACATGGTTCTCCTCCGCCTTGGTTTGGTGATGCTTTGCACCGGTTGGTCTTGTTGTCCGGGCGCTTGCAGGACAGATTAGATGAGATGCGGTGTCCGGCGCAAGGTCCCGCAGCGTCCGTTGACCCGCGCCGGCCCCGGGTGATATGCGTGATTACAATGGGCATTTGGATCGGAAGGGGAGTGTTCATGGAGCAGGAACGGGATGCGCTGATTGCGCCCTCACCCTGGGTGCTGCGCTGGGCGCCCCTGGTGCGCGAGTCCGGCGCCGTACTCGACGTGGCCTGCGGCGGCGGGCGGCATGCGCGTTATTTCGCCGGCCGAGGGCATCGCGTGGATGCGGTCGACCGCGATCCGGCGGCGATTGCCGCTTTGGCCGGCGCGCCGGGTGTTTTTGCGTTCCAGGCGGACATCGAAAACGGGCCGTGGCCCTACGCAGGCCGGCGCTATGCCGCGGTTGTGGTCACGAACTATCTGCATCGTCCCCTTTTCCCCCTGCTGATGTCAGCGCTGGAGCCCGGCGGAGTGCTGATTTATGAAACCTTTGCCCGGGGCAACGAGAAATATGGCCGTCCGGCGAACCCGGATTTCCTGCTGCGGCATGGCGAGCTTCTTCAGGCCGTCGGTACGGCGCAGGTGGTGGCCTACGAAAACCTGGTTGTGGACCACCCGCGGCCGGCAGCCCTGCAGCGCATCTGCGCGCGCGTCCCGGGCTGACCGGAACAGCGAAAAACCTTTTTGTTTCATGCGGTTTTCGCGGCGCAGCAGGACCTCCGGCAAATTGACCCAATAGGGCACAACCGGTAAAATCTCGCGGTTTAATCGGGCCGGGCCGGAAATGCGGGTCAAGTTTGTAGCGGGCAACTGGAAAATGAACGGTGACAGGGCGGCCAACGAGGCCCTGTTGACGGCTCTGGTGCCTGCATTGTCTGCTCTTTCCGGAATCGAGAGTGTCGTCTGCCCGCCGTTTGTCTATCTGCAGCAGGTGAAATCACTGCTCGGCGGAACGAAGACCGCGCTGGGTGCGCAGGACCTTTGCCAGTTCGGCAACGGTGCCTACACCGGCGGCGTGTCGGCGGCGATGCTCAGGGATGCCGGCTGCAGTCACGTGATTGTCGGCCATTCCGAGCGGCGCGCGCTGTTCGGAGAGACGGATGATCTGGTGGCGGAGAAGTTTGCCGTAGCCCGCGGGAATGGCCTGGTTCCGGTGCTGTGTGTAGGCGAGACGCTGGCGGAGCGCGAGTCAGGAACGACGGAATCCGTGGTCGACCGGCAGTTGCAGGCGGTGCTGCAGCGCTGCGGGATTTCGGCTTTCCGCGGAGCGGTGCTGGCCTATGAACCGGTTTGGGCGATCGGCACCGGAAAGACGGCGACGCCGGAGCAGGCGCAGGCAGTGCATGCGTTCATCCGCAGCCGGCTGGCCGGCGCGGACGCAAAGGTCGCCGCGGAAGTGCGCATCGTGTATGGCGGCAGTGTCAAGGCGGCCAACGCGGCCCAGCTGTTCGCGATGGCGGACATCGACGGCGGGCTGATTGGCGGCGCGGCGCTGGTGGCTGAGGAATTTGCTGCGATCTGCCGGGCGGCGGCGCAGAAACATTGATTGAGGCGGGAATGTCATGGAAGTCCTGATTCTGGTAATACACGTCGTCGCCGCGCTGGCGATCATCGGCGTGGTGCTGCTGCAGCACGGCAAGGGCGCCGACATGGGTGCGGCATTCGGCAGCGGATCTGCAGGCAGCGTTTTCGGTTCATCCGGGTCGGCGAACTTCCTCAGCCGCACCACCGCGATACTGGCAACCATATTTTTCCTGACCAGCATCGGCCTCACCATCGTGTCGTCGAAGGTCAGCGAGAACAAGGGTGTCATGGCGCAGCCGGTGGAGCCGGCCTCTGCGCCGGCTTCGTTGCCTGCGCAGATTCCGACGCCTCCGCCTTCGGTGCCCGCATCCGCGGTCCCGGTTCCCTCGCCGGCGGCAGTTGGCGACGCGAAGGGCGGGGACGCGGCGAATACGGGCAAGTAAGGAGTTCAGTCAGTCAGATTTCGTCGACGTGGTGGAATTGGTAGACACGCCGTCTTGAGGGGGCGGTGGCGCAAGCCGTGAGAGTTCGAGTCTCTCCGTCGACACCAGGTTAATGCAGCGGGCTTGAGCAGTTCAGGCGTTCCGGCTTCAGCGGAACGCGGGTTTTGCAGAAAAATCGCAGAAGGCGGCAGATGCTGGAAGGTTATTTCCCGATTCTGATGTTCATTGCCGTGGGGCTGGCCTTCGGCGTGGCCCCGGTCGCCGCCGGCTGGGTTGCGAGCCGGGTGGTCGGATCCCACAAGCCGGACCAGCAGAAGCTTTCACCCTATGAATGCGGCTTCGAGGCCTTCGAGGATGCCCGCATGCGTTTTGACGTGCGCTACTACCTCGTGGCGATCCTGTTCATCCTGTTCGACCTTGAAATCGCCTTTCTCTTTCCGTGGGCCGTGGTGCTCCAGGAAATCGGCCTGTTCGGTTTTCTTTCCATGATGTTCTTTCTCGCCATTCTGGTCGTGGGTTTCATCTACGAGTGGAAAAAAGGCGCATTGGAGTGGGAGTGAAAATGCGAGCTACGCGGCGAGGGGCCCCGCTTGCGGGGATCGGCGCCCAAGCGAGCGTTTTCGGGCGCCGACGCCTTGGCGCGGTGAGCCTGCACAGGCTGTCCGGAGGCGCCCCGGCGGGGGGTATTTGCATTTTGGGTTCGAGGTGACCGATGGGTGCCGTTGAAGCGATCAATCAGGACCTGAACGAGCGCGGATTCTTCACCACCTCGGTGGACGCCCTGGTCAACTGGACGCGCACCGGGTCGCTGTGGCCGATGACCTTCGGCCTGGCCTGCTGCGCGGTGGAAATGATGCATGCCGGTGCGGCACGCTATGACCTGGACCGGTTCGGCATCGTGTTTCGGCCCAGTCCGCGCCAGTCCGACGTGATGATCGTGGCGGGCACGCTGTGCAACAAGATGGCGCCCGCGCTGCGCAAGGTCTACGACCAGATGGCCGAGCCGCGCTGGGTTATCTCGATGGGGTCCTGCGCCAACGGCGGCGGTTACTACCATTATTCGTATTCGGTGGTGCGCGGCTGCGACCGCATCGTGCCGGTGGACATCTACGTGCCGGGCTGCCCACCGACGGCCGAGGCGCTGCTCTACGGCATCATCCAGCTGCAGAACAAGATCAAGCGCACCAACACCATAGCCCGTTGATCCGCTGCCCTGAAACGACCACCCTGATGACAGCACGCAACGAAAATCTGCTGACCGCACTGAAGTCCGCGCTTGGCGACAAGCTCGTCAGCGCCGACGCCGCGCTCGGCGAAGTGACCGTGGTGGTCGGGGCCGAGGAGCTTCTGGCGGCCTGTGCGCTGCTGCGTGACGATGCCGCGCTGCGCTTTGAGCAGCTGATTGACCTCTGCGGTGTTGACTACAGCGAATACCGCGAGGGAGAGTGGCAGGGGCGGCGCTTCGCCGTGGTCTACCATCTGCTCAGCGTTTCCCTGAACCAGCGCCTGAGGCTGCGCGTATTCGCGCCTGATGACGATTTTCCGGTACTGGCCTCGGTGGTCGGCGTGTGGTCCTCGGCCAACTGGTACGAGCGCGAGGCCTTTGACCTCTACGGCATCATGTTCACCGGGCACCCGGACCTGCGCCGGCTGCTGACCGACTACGGATTCATCGGCCATCCCTTCCGCAAGGATTTCCCGCTCTCCGGCAATGTCGAGATGCGTTACGACCCGGAGCAGAAGCGGGTGATCTACCAGCCGGTGACCATCGAGCCGCGCGTGATCACGCCGCGCATCGTGCGCGAGGAGAACTACGCGGATTCCGAGGGATTCCGCAAGGGCTGACATGGCTGAGATCAAGAACTACACGATGAACTTCGGGCCGCAGCATCCGGCAGCCCACGGCGTGCTGCGCCTGGTGCTGGAGCTCGACGGCGAGGTCATCGAGCGCGCCGATCCGCATATCGGGCTGCTGCACCGCGCGACCGAGAAGCTCGCGGAAAACAAGACCTTCATCCAGTCGGTGCCGTACATGGACCGCCTCGACTACGTGTCGATGATGGCCAACGAGCATGCCTATGTGATGGCGATCGAGAAGCTGCTCGGCATCGAGGTGCCGGAGCGCGCCCAGTACATCCGCGTGATGTTCGACGAGATCACCCGGCTGCTGAACCACCTGCTGTGGCTGGGCTGCCACGGCCTCGACATCGGCGCGATGACGGTTTTCCTCTACTGCTTCCGCGAACGGGAGGACCTGTTCGACATGTACGAGGCGGTGTCCGGCGCGCGCATGCATGCCGCCTACTACCGCCCGGGCGGCGTTTACCGGGATCTGCCGGATTCGATGCCGCAGTACTCGGCCTCGCGCATCCACAACGCGGCAGCGGTCCGTGAACTGAACGAGAACCGCCAGGGCTCGCTGCTCGATTTCATCGAGGATTTCACGCAGCGTTTTCCCGCCTATGTCGACGAATACGAGACCCTGCTGACCGACAACCGCATCTGGAAACAGCGTACGGTGGGCATCGGCGTGGTGTCGCCGGAGCGGGCGCTGCAGATGGGCTTCACCGGGGCGATGCTGCGCGGCTCCGGAATCGCATGGGACCTGCGCAAGAAGCAGCCGTACGAGGTCTACGACCGCATGGAGTTCGACGTGCCGGTGGGCGTCAACGGCGACTGCTACGACCGCTACCTGGTGCGCGTCGAGGAAATGCGCCAGTCGAACCGGATCATCCGCCAGTGCGTCGAGTGGCTGCGCAGGAATCCGGGGCCGGTGATGGCCGACAGCCACAAGGTGGCGCCGCCGTCGCGGGTCGCGATGAAGACCAACATGGAAGAGCTGATCCACCACTTCAAGCTGTTCACCGAGGGTATGCATGTGCCTCCGGGCGAGGCTTACGCCGCGGTGGAGCACCCCAAGGGCGAGTTCGGCATCTACCTCGTTTCCGACGGCGCCAACAAGCCGTACCGGCTGAAGATCCGCGCCCCCGGTTTTGCGCATCTCGCGGGCCTCGATGAAATGGCGCGCGGCCACATGATTGCCGACGTGGTGGCGATCATCGGCACCCAGGACATCGTGTTCGGGGAGATTGACAGGTGAACGACCGATGAACGCGCCGATGATTTTGTCCCCCGAGTCGCTGGCGAAAATCGACAGGGCAGTGGCCAAGTATCCGCCCGAGCGCAAGGATTCCGCCGTGATGGCGGCGCTGACCATCGCCCAGGACGAGAAGGGCTGGCTGTCGACCGAGACCATGGACTTCGTTGCCCGGTACCTGGGCATGCCGCCGGTGGCGGTGTACGAGGTCGCGACCTTCTACACGATGTACGACCTGAAGCCGGTCGGCAGGCACAAGCTGACGATCTGCACCAACCTGCCCTGCGCGCTGCAGGGCGCAACCCATGCCGCGGAGCACCTGAAGAAGGTGCTCGGCATCGGTTTCAACGAAACCACGCCGGATGGCCGTTTCACGCTGAAGGAAGGCGAGTGCATGGGCGCCTGCGGTGATGCGCCGGTGATGCTTCGCAACAACAAGACCATGCTCTGCGCAATGACTCCCGAGAAGATCGACCGGCTGCTGAAGGAGCTGGAGTGATGGGCCTGCCGATTCCGCCGTTCAGCGGTGACATCTTCGGGCCGGACGCCCTGATCATGAAAGGCGTCAACGGCAGCAACTGGCGCCTGAGGGATTACGAAGCGCGCGGCGGCTATTCCGCGCTGCGGAAGATCCTCGGCGAGAAGATGCCGCCCGAGAACATCATCAACGAGCTGAAGAAATCGGCGCTGCGCGGCCGCGGCGGCGCGGGCTTCCCGACCGGGTTGAAGTGGAGCTTCATGCCGCGGCAGTTCCCGGGGCAGAAGTACCTGGTCTGCAATTCGGACGAGGGCGAGCCGGGCACATTCAAGGACCGCGACATCCTGCGCTACAACCCGCACATCCTGATCGAGGGCATGATCATCGGCGGCTACGCGATGGGCATCACCGTGGGCTACAACTACATCCACGGCGAAGTCTGGGAGGTCTACGAACGTTTCGAGGAGGCGCTGGAGGAGGCCCGTGCCGCGGGTTACCTCGGCGACAGGATCCTCGGCAGCGATTTCTCGTTCCAGCTGCATGCGCACCACGGCTGGGGTGCCTACATCTGCGGCGAGGAGACCGCGCTGCTCGAGTCGCTGGAGGGCAAGAAGGGCCAGCCGCGCTTCAAGCCGCCGTTCCCGGCGAGCTTCGGCCTCTACGGCAAGCCGACGACGATCAACAACACCGAGACCTTTGCCGCGGTGCCGTGGATCATCAACAATGGCGGCGAGGCTTTCCTCAACATGGGCAAGCCCAACAACGGCGGCACCAAGATCTTCTCGGTGTCCGGCGACGTGGCGCGGCCCGGCAATTTCGAGGTCAAGCTTGGCACGCCCTTCCCGAAACTGCTGGAGATGGCCGGCGGCATGCGCGACGGCAAAAAGCTGAAGGCGGTCATTCCCGGCGGCTCCTCGATGCCGGTGCTGCCCGCCGACATCATGATGGCCACCGACATGGATTACGACTCGATCGCCAAGGCCGGCTCGATGCTGGGTTCCGGCGCGGTGATCGTGATGGACGAGACGCGCTGCATGGTGAAGTCGCTGCTGCGCCTGTCCTATTTCTACTACGAGGAGTCCTGCGGCCAGTGCACCCCCTGTCGCGAGGGCACCGGCTGGCTCTACCGCGTGGTCGACCGCATCGAGCACGGCAAGGGCAGGCCGGAGGACCTCGACCTGCTCGACAACGTGGCGCAGAACATCCAGGGCCGCACGATCTGCGCGCTGGGCGACGCGGCGGCGATGCCGGTGCGCGCCTTCCTCAAGCACTATCGTGACGAATTCCAGTACCACATCGACCACAAGAAGTGCCTGGTCGCACCTTATATCTAGGCTGACGCCATGCTCGAAATCGAACTCGACGGCAAGCTGATGGAAGTGCCCGAAGGCAGCACGATCATGGATGCCGCCAACAAGGCCGGCACTTTCGTGCCGCACTTCTGTTATCACAGGAAGCTGTCGATCGCCGCCAACTGCAGGATGTGCCTGGTGCAGGTCGAGAAGGCGCCCAAGCCGCTGCCGGCCTGCGCGACGCCGGTCACCAACGGCATGAAGGTGTGGACACATTCGGATGCTGCCGTCACCGCGCAGAAGGGGGTCATGGAGTTCCTCCTGATCAACCATCCGCTGGACTGCCCGATCTGCGACCAGGGCGGTGAATGCCAGCTGCAGGACCTGGCGGTCGGCTACGGCGGCAGCGAGTCGCGTTACCAGGAAGACAAGCGCGTCGTTGCCAACAAGAACCTCGGTCCGCTGATCTCGACCGACATGACGCGCTGCATCCACTGCACGCGCTGCGTCCGTTTCGGCCAGGAAATCGCCGGCATCATGGAACTGGGCATGATCGGCCGCGGCGAGCATTCCGAAATCATCACATTTGTCGGCAAGACCGTCGATTCCGAGCTGTCGGGCAACGTGATCGACCTCTGTCCGGTCGGCGCGCTGACCTCGAAGCCTTTCCGCTACAGCGCCCGCACCTGGGAGCTGACGCGCAAGCCTTCGGTGAGCCCGCACTGCGGCCTCGGCTCCAACCTGACGCTGCAGGTCAAGCAGAACCGCGTCATGCGCGCGCTGCCGCGCGAGAACGAAGCCGTCAACGAATGCTGGCTGTCGGACAAGGACCGCTTCTCCTACGAGGCGCTCAATTCCGAGCAGCGCCTGGCGAAGCCGATGCTCAAGCGCGACGGCCGCTGGCAGGAGGTTGAATGGCCGGCGGCGCTGGAATTCGTCGCCTCGGAACTGAAGCGCATCAAGGCCGCGCACGGCGCCGCCGCCATCGGCGCGCTGGCGACGCCGCACCAGACGCTGGAAGAGCTGCACCTGCTGCAGAAGCTGCTGCGCGGCTACGGGTCCGGCAACGTCGATTTCCGCCTGCGCCACAGCGATTTCTCCGCCGACGGCAGGCGCGCCGGTGTGCCCTGGCTCGGCATGAGCATTGCCGACTTCGCGCAGCTCGATCGCGTGCTGCTGGTCGGCTCGACGCTGCGCAAGGATCATCCGCTGCTCGCGCACCGCTTGCGCCAGTCGACCAAGAAGCAGACCCAGCTCAACCTGATCCATGCCGCGGACGACGAACTGCTGATGCGCGTCGCCAACAAGGCGATTGTGGCACCGGCGCTGCTGCCGCAGGTGCTGGCGCAGGTGCTGAAGGCGGCGGCCGCGCTGAAAAACGTCGCGATCCCGGAAGCGGTGCGGGCTGCGGTCGACGGCGTCACCGTTTCCGACGGCGCGAAACGCATCGCCGACAGCCTTGCTTCGGGCGCGAAGGCCGGCATTTTCCTCGGCAACCTGGCCGAGCAGCATCCGGCTGCCGCGGCGCTGCAGGCGCTGGCCCAGGCGCTGGCGCAGGTTCTCGGCTGCCCCTTCGGCTTCCTCGGCGCGGCCGCGAACAGCGTCGGCGGCTACATCGCCGGCTGCGTGCCGACCGGCAAGGTCGCAGGCAAGAATGCGCGGCAGATGATCGAATCACCGCTGAAGGCCTATCTGCTGCTGGGCGCCGAACCGGAGCTCGACTGCGCCAACCCGCGGGCCGCGATTGCCGCGATGAGGCAGGCCGAGCTGGTGGTGGCGATGAGTCCGTTCCAGCACGGTGCCGCCGATTACGCGAACGTGATGCTGCCAATCGCGCCCTTCACCGAAACTGCCGGCACTTTTGTCAGCACCGAGGGCCGGGTGCAGTCCTTCAATGGCGTCGTCAAGCCGCTGGGCGAGACGCGTCCGGCGTGGAAGGTGCTGCGCGTGCTGGGCAATCTGCTCGGACTGGAGGGCTTCGAACACGACGGCGCCGACGATGCGCAACGCGAGGCGCTCCACGGAAAATCAGAAATATTAAATAAAAACAATAACTTGAATATGACTGTCGCAGCGCTGACGAATGCCGCCGCAGGCCCCGCACGGATTGCCGAAGTGCCGATCTATGCCGCCGATGCGCTGGCGCGCCGCGCACCGAGCCTGCAGCAGACCCGCGATGCGCAGCCGCCGGTGGCGATGATGAACCGCGCGCTGGCGGATCGCCTGGGCCTGCGTGATGGCGATCTGGTCCGCATTGCCCAGGACGGCGGCGAAGCGCTGCTGCCGTATGCGCTCGATGAGGGCCTGCCGGCCGACTGCGTGCGCATCGCACTGGCGCGCGCGGAGACCGCGCAACTGGGCGATGCGGCGGCGGCACTGGTCCTCGAGCGCGTGGTCCAGGCGCAGAAGGCGACCGCGTGATGCTCGATACGCTGCTCGCCTATCCGCAATCGCTGCTCGGGCCGCTGTGGCCGGTGGCGTGGACGCTCGCGAAAATCCTGATGATCGTGGTGCCGCTGATGCTGTGCGTGGCCTACCTGACGCTGTGGGAGCGCAAGGTCATCGGCTTCATGCAGATCCGCATCGGACCGAACCGCACGACCTTCTTCGGCATTTCCTGGCTGGGCGGGCTGGCGCAGCCGATCGCCGACGGCCTGAAGCTGCTGGTCAAGGAAATCATCGTGCCGACCGGCGCCAACCGCTTCCTGTTCGTGCTGGCGCCGATCATGGCGATCATGCCGGCGCTGGCGGCCTGGGCAGTGGTGCCGTTTTCGCCGGAACTGGTGCTGTCGAACATAGACGCCAGCCTGCTTTACCTGCTGGCGATGACCTCGCTCGGCGTCTACGGCGTGATCATTGCCGGCTGGGCCTCGAACTCCAAGTACGCCTTCCTCGGCGCGATGCGCTCGGCCGCGCAGATCGTGTCCTACGAGATCGCGATGGGCTTCGCGCTGGTCGGCGTGCTGATGGCGGCGCAGAGCCTGAACCTCGGCGAAATCGTCAAGGCGCAGCAGGGCGGGGCGGGCATGTTCAGCTGGTTCTGGATCCCGCTGTTCCCGCTGTTCCTGACCTACCTGATTTCCGGCGTGGCCGAGACCAACCGCGCGCCGTTCGACGTGGCCGAGGGCGAATCGGAAATCGTCGCGGGCTTCCATGTCGAATACTCGGGCATGACCTTCGCGGTGTTTTTCCTCGCCGAATACGCGAACATGATCCTGATCTCGATGCTGACCGCGATCCTCTTCCTCGGCGGCTGGCTGTCGCCGTTCCCGGCGTCCTGGGGAATTCTCGGCGCCCCCAGCTTCGGCTGGCTGCTGCTGAAGGCTTTCCTGGTGGTGTCGTCCTTCCTGTGGTTCCGCGCGACCTTCCCGCGTTACCGCTACGACCAGATCATGCGCCTCGGCTGGAAGGTCTTCATCCCGGTCACGCTGGTGTGGATCGTCGTGCTTGGCGCCTGGATGCAGACCCCGCTGTGGATATGGTGGAACTCATGACGGCGATCCGCAAATTTTTCAGCACTTTCCTGCTGTTCGAGCTGCTGAAGGGCATGGCGCTCACCGGGCGCTATTTCTTCGCGCGCAAGATCACGGTGCAGTTTCCGGAGGAAAAAACCCCCCAGAGTCCGCGGTTCCGGGGGCTGCATGCGCTGCGCCGCTATCCCAATGGCGAAGAGCGCTGCATTGCCTGCAAGCTGTGCGAGGCGGTGTGCCCGGCGCTGGCGATCACCATCGAGTCGGAGCAGCGCGCCGACGGTACCCGCCGCACCACGCGCTACGACATCGACCTCACCAAGTGCATCTTCTGCGGCTTCTGCGAGGAGTCCTGCCCGGTGGATTCGATCGTCGAGACCCGGATTTTCGAATACCACGGCGAGAAGCGCGGCGACCTGATCTACACCAAGCCGATGCTGCTCGCGATCGGCGATGCCTGTGAAGAGCAGATCGCGAAAGACCGTGCTGCAGACGCGAAGTACCGGTAAACGTGGAAAGCAAAGAGACAGGATTGAAGGGTAAGGCGCAAAAAGCGGAAAACCTGCGGGTGTCGCGGGTTGGCGCCTGACGCCTCACTCCTCACGCACAACAATGACATTTCAAGAATTCATCTTCTGGTTCTTCGCGACGGTGCTGGTGTTTGCCGCCCTGCGCGTGATCACCGCGAGGAACCCGGTGCACGCCGCGCTGTTCCTGGTGCTCGCCTTCTGCACATCCGCCGGCATCTGGATCCAACTCGAGGCGGAGTTTCTCGGCATCGCGCTGATCCTGGTCTATGTCGGCGCGGTGATGGTGCTGTTCCTGTTTGTCGTGATGATGCTCGACATCAACCTGACCCGGTTGCGCGAGGGGTTCTGGAGCTACCTCCCGGTGGGCGCGGTGGTCGCGCTGCTGCTGGTGGTGGAGATGGCGCTGGTGCTGGCCGGCCCCTGGTTCGGCCTTGCCGAGGCGCCGCGCCCCGAGCCCGCGCCGGAAGGCTACAGCAACACCAAGGAACTCGGGCGCCTGCTCTACACCGATTACGTCTATCCCTTCGAGCTTGCTGCGGTGATCCTGCTGGTCGCGATTGTTGCGGCCATCGCGCTGACGCTGCGCCGGCGCAAGCACGGCAAGTACATCGATCCGGCGCAGCAGGTGTCCGTGCGCCGCGAGGACCGGGTGCGCATGGTCTCGATGCCGGCCGAGAAGAAGGAGGGCGGCTCATGAGCATTTCGCTCTCCCATTACCTCGTCCTCGGCGCGATCCTGTTCGCGATCTCGGTGGTCGGCATTTTCCTGAACCGCAAGAACATCATCGTGCTGCTGATGGCGATCGAGCTGATGCTGCTCGCGGTCAACCTGAATTTCATCGCCTTCTCGCATTTTCTCGGCGACACCGCGGGCCAGGTATTCGTGTTTTTCATCCTGACCGTTGCCGCGGCCGAGTCGGCGATCGGCCTGGCGATCCTGGTGGTGCTGTTCCGCAACCTGCGCACCATCCATGTCGAAGACATCAACCAGATGAAGGGCTGATGCGGCGATGACCGAGATGCAGAAACTCTACCTGCTGGTGCCGCTGGCGCCGCTCGCCGGCGCGATAATCGCCGGCCTGTTCGGCTGGGCCATCGGCCGCCGCGCCGCGCATGTCGTCACCATCCTCGGCATGGTGGTGTGCCTGGCCGCATCCTTCCTGGTCTATCGCGACGTGATGGCCGGCAACGTGTTCAACGGCCCGGTCTACACCTGGCTTGCCTCGGGGAACATCAGGTTCGAGATCGGCTTCCTTATCGACCCGCTGTCGGCGACGATGATGATGGTGGTGTCCTTCGTGTCGCTGATGGTGCACATCTACACCATCGGCTACATGGCCGACGATCCAGGCTACCAGCGCTTCTTCAGCTACATCTCGCTTTTCACCTTCTCGATGCTGATGCTGGTGATGAGCAACAATTTCCTGCAGCTGTTCTTCGGCTGGGAGGCGGTGGGCCTCGTGTCCTACCTGCTGATCGGGTTCTGGTACAACCGCCCGACGGCGATCTACGCCAACCTCAAGGCTTTCCTGGTCAACCGCGTGGGCGACTTCGGTTTCCTGCTCGGCATTGCGCTGGTGCTGATGTATTTCGGCACCCTCGACTATGCCGCGGTGTTCGCCAATGCCGGGCGGCTTGCCGCCAACACCGTCGAGCTGTTTCCGGGCGTCGAATGGTCGCTGATCACCGTGATCTGCATCCTGCTGTTCATCGGCGCGATGGGCAAGTCGGCGCAGTTTCCGCTGCATGTGTGGCTGCCGGACTCGATGGAAGGGCCGACGCCGATCTCCGCGCTGATCCACGCCGCGACCATGGTCACCGCGGGCATTTTCATGGTCGCGCGGATGTCGCCGCTGTTCGAACTGTCGGAGGCGGCGCTGTCATTCGTGCTGTTCATCGGCGCGATCACCGCCTTCTTCATGGCGCTGATCGCCACCGTGCAGTACGACATCAAGCGGGTGGTGGCCTATTCGACGCTGTCGCAGCTGGGCTACATGACCATGGCGCTGGGCGCTTCGGCCTACTCGGCGGCGATTTTCCACCTCTTTACCCATGCCTTCTTCAAGGCGGTGCTGTTCCTCGGCGCCGGCTCGGTGATCATCGCGATGCACCACCAGCAGGACATGCGCAAGATGGGCGGCCTCGCGAAATACATGCCGATCACCTATCTGACGGTGCTGATTGGCGCCATCGCCAATGCCGGCCTGCCGCCCTTTGCCGGCTTTTTCTCCAAGGAAACCATTGTCGAGGCGCTGAAACACGCCACCGTCCCGGGCGCCGGTTTCGCCTATGCGCTGGCCGTGGCCGGGGTGTTCGTCGGCGGCTTCTATTCCTTCCGCCTGGTGTTCTACGCCTTCCACGGCAAGGAGCGCTTTGCCGACCCGCATGATCCCGATGTCAGGGCGGCGGATGCGGAGGCAGCGGCGGCGGGCCACCACGACGATCACGGCCACGACGAACACGACGACCACCACGGCGAGGCGCACAAGCCCCACGAATCGCCCTGGGTGGTGACCTTCCCGCTGCTGATGCTGGCGATTCCGTCGGTTGCGGCCGGGTGGCTGATCGGCGGCTTCGTCTATGGCAATTATTTCGGCAGCTCGATCACGGTAAACCCCGCGCATACCGCGATGGCGGTGATGGCCCAGAACTTCCACGGCGTCATCGGCATGATGAGCCACGCGCTGGGCACTCTGCCGTTCTGGCTGGCCGTGGCCGGCGCCGCGACCGCCTGGTTCCTCTACATCATCCGGCCGGAGCTGCCGGGCCGGCTGCGCCGGCAGTGGGGCGTGGCGGTGACGATACTGATGGAGAAATACGGCCTCGACCGCTTCAACGACTGGTTCTTCGCCGGCGGCGCGCGCGCTCTGGGCACCGGCCTGTGGAAGGGCGGCGACGTGGCGCTGATCGACAACGCGATGGTCAACGGCTCGGCGCGCCTGGTCGGCTGGTTCGCCGCCGTGGTGCGGCATGTGCAGTCGGGCTACATCTATCACTACGCATTCGCGATGATCATCGGCGTATTGCTGCTGCTCACGCTGGCCTACAGCGGCTGAAACCGGAAATGAAGAGCTGATGATGCAGGGATTACCGTTACTGAGCCTCGCCATCTGGGTGCCGATCGTCGCCGGTGTCGCGGTGCTGTTCACCGGGGGCGACCGCAACGCCCAGGCGGCGCGCGTGGTCGCGCTGATCGGCGCCGTGCTCGGCTTCGCCGTCACGGTGCCGCTCTACACCGGCTTCGACCTGCTGCAGGCCGGATTCCAGTTTGGCGAGCTGAAGCCATGGATCGAAACCTTCAACATCAACTATCACCTCGGCATCGACGGCATTTCGCTGCTGCTGATCCTGCTCAACAGCTTCACCACCATCCTTGTCGTGGTCGCCGCCTGGGAGGTGATCCAGACCCGCGTCGCGCAGTACCTGGCGGCCTTCCTGGTGCTGTCGGGGCTGATGAACGGCGTGTTTTCGGCGCTCGATGCGATGCTGTTCTACGTGTTCTTCGAGGCGACGCTGATCCCGATGTTCGTGATCATCGGTGTCTGGGGCGGACCCAACCGCGTCTACGCGGCGATGAAGTTCTTCCTCTACACGCTGCTCGGCTCGCTGCTGTCGCTGGTCGCGCTGATCGTGCTCTACAACGCCGCCGGCGGCAGCTTCGCGTTCCTCGACCTCTATGCGGTGCAGCTGCCGATGATATTGCAAGTACTTGTTTTTATTGCATTTTTCATGGCATTTGCAGTGAAGGTTCCGATGTGGCCTGTGCACACCTGGCTGCCCGATGCCCACGTCGAGGCGCCCACCGGGGGCTCGGTGGTGCTGGCCGCGATCATGCTCAAGCTCGGCGGCTACGGCTTCCTGCGCTTGAGCCTGCCGATCGTGCCCGATGCCAGCCTCTACCTGGCGCCGGTGGTGATCGGCCTGTCGCTGATCGCGGTGGTCTACATCGGCCTCGTGGCGCTGGTGCAGACCGACATGAAGAAGCTGATCGCCTACTCGTCGATCTCGCACATGGGTTTCGTCACGCTGGGCATTTTCCTGTTCAATGCGCAGGGCGTCGAAGGCGCGATCATCCAGATGATCTCCCACGGTTTCGTCTCCGGGGCGCTGTTCCTCTGCGTCGGCGTGCTCTACGACCGCATGCATTCGCGGCAGATTGCCGATTACGGCGGCGTCGCCAACCGCATGCCGGTGTTCGCCGCGCTGTTCATGCTGTTCGCGATGGCCAATGCCGGCCTGCCGGGCACCAGCGGCTTTGTCGGCGAGTTCCTGGTGATCATGGGGGCGGTCAAGGTCAACTTCTGGTATGCCTTCGCCGCGGCGATCACGCTGATCTTCGGCGCCGCCTACACGCTGTGGATGTACAAGCGGGTGATGTTCGGCGCGGTTGCCAACAGCCATGTCGCCGGTCTGAAGGACATCAATGTCCGCGAATTCCTGATCCTCGGCGTGCTGGCCGTGCTGGTGCTGGTGATGGGCGTATGGCCTCAACCTTTCGCCGAAGTGCTGCATGTCTCCGTCAGCGAGTTGCTGGCCCATGTTTCGTACAGCAAACTGCCGGTGCAATAGGCCGGGTACAGGTAGATAAACGATGGAATACATCACCCCGCTGTGGCCTGCCTATCCCGAGCTGTTCCTGCTCGTGATGGCCTGCGTGATCCTGATTGCCGACCTGTTCATCAGCGACGACAACCGCATCGTCACCTACGGCCTGACCCAGGCGACCCTGGCCGGATGCGCGCTGCTGACCTTCTTCACCGGCAACGCCGAGCCGGTGTACACCTTCAGCGGCATGTTCGTCGATGACCTGATGGCCGACGCGCTGAAGCTGCTGACCTGCATTGCGGTGATCACGATCCTGGTCTACGCCCGCGCCTACACCGTCGCCCGCGGCATGTTCCGCGGCGAGTTCTTCGCGCTGGCGCTGTTCGCGACGCTGGGCATGATGGTGATGATCTCGGCCAACCACCTGCTGACGCTGTACCTCGGGCTGGAGTTGCTGTCGCTCTCGCTCTACGCGATGGTCGCGCTGCAGCGGGATTCGGTGAAGGCGACCGAGGCGGCGATGAAGTACTTCATCCTCGGCGCCCTGGCCTCGGGCATGCTGCTCTACGGCATGTCCATGCTCTACGGGGCGACCGGCACGCTGGAGATCACGCGCCTTGCGCAGCTTTCGCTGGAGGGCGTGCGCGCGCAGGCCGTGCTGGTGTTCGCGCTGGTATTCATCGTTGCCGGCCTCGGTTTCAAGCTCGGCGCGGTGCCTTTCCACATGTGGGTGCCGGACGTCTACCAGGGCGCGCCGACGGCGGTGACGCTGTTCATCGGATCCGCGCCGAAATTCGCCGCTTTCGCGATCGTCATGCGCCTGCTGGCGCAGGCGCTGGGCGCCGACGCGCTGTTCGAGGAATGGCGGCAGATGCTGCTGATCATGGCGGTGCTGTCGCTGGCAATCGGCAACCTGACCGCCATCATGCAGACCAACCTGAAGCGCATGCTGGCCTATTCGACGATTTCGCACATGGGCTTCCTGCTGCTCGGCGTGCTTTCCGGCACCATCGACGGCTACGGCGCGGGCATGTTCTACGTGGTGGTCTACGTGCTGATGACGCTGGGCGCCTTCGGCGTGATCCTGCTGCTGACCCGTGGCGGATTCGAGGCCGAGGATCTCGATGACTACCGCGGGCTCAACCAGCGCAGCCCCTGGTACGCATTCCTGATGCTGCTGCTGATGTTCTCCATGGCGGGCATCCCGCCGACCGTCGGCTTCTATGCCAAGCTCTCGGTGCTGCAGGCGGTGGTGCAGGTGGGCCTGTGGTGGGTGGCCGTCATTGCCGTGATGTTCTCGCTGATCGGCGCCTTCTACTACCTGCGCATCGTCAAGCTGATGTATTTCGACGAGCCCCGCGATAACGCCCCGGTCAGGGCCGGCGGCGACGTGCGCGCACTGCTGTCGGCAAATGGCCTTGCGGTGATCGTGCTCGGCATTGCGCCGCAGCCGCTGATGGTGCTGTGCATCGAAGCGGTCCGGGCTTCGATCTGAGGGGGCGGCCATGGAATGGAGCACTGCGGCACTGCTGCTGCTGGCCCTGGTGTTCGCCAACCTGCCGTTCCTCACCGAGCGCATCTTCTTCGCCGGACCGGCCCGCGCCGGCGGCAAGCCCCTCGGCTGGCGGCTGCTCGAACTCGTCGTGCTGTACTTCCTGGCGGGACTGGCGGCCTGGCTGATGGAGAGCAGGGCGGGGCAGGTTCATCCCCAGCGCTGGGAGTTCTACGCGGTGACCGTCTGCCTGTTCCTGGTGTTTGCCTACCCGGGCTATGTCTACCGCTACCTCTGGCGCAAGCCGGGGCTGTAGCCCGCCGAAGGGGCTGCCGGTGGCTGACGAAGGGAAGTCCGCGGATTTCAGCGAGACCTCGATCGATTCAGAGCCGGTATTCGACGGTGTGCTGCTGCATGTGCGCCGCGACACGGTGCTCCTGCCGGGCGGCAGGCGGGCCACACGGGAATACATCCGCCACCCTGGCGCGGCGATGATCATCGCCATGCCCGATCCCGGCACCATCGTCCTCGAGCGCCAGTTCCGCTTCCCGCTGGCGCGGCATTTCATCGAGCTTCCTGCCGGCAAGATCGATCCCGGCGAGGATGCGCTGGCCACCGCGAGAAGGGAACTGCGGGAGGAATGCGGATATGCCGCGCGGCACTGGCGGCACCTGGCGACGCTGCATCCCTGCATTTCCTATTCCGACGAACGCATAGAGCTCTACCTTGCCGAGGGTCTGACGCATGTCGGTGACGCGCTCGACGAGGACGAGTTCCTGGAAGTGATGACCGTGCCGCTGGCGCAGGCCCTGGACTGGGTGCGTGACGGCACCATCACCGAGGCCAAGGCGGTGACCGGCCTGCTGTGGGCCGAGAAAATCCGCAAGGGGGAATGGTAGGGCGCCTGCCGCGCCGGGCAGGCGGTCAGGCGCGCCGCTTGCCGCGTACGGCGCGGACCGTGCCGGGCTCTCCGAGACGCGCCTCGGGCTGAAGGAAACGACCCTGTGCATACAGCGTGCCGGTTTCTTTCAGCAGCTTCAGCGTCTCCGCGCTCTCGACACCCTTGGCCACCACCTGGCGCCGGAGGTCACGCGCCAGCCCGTTGACGGCCTTCATGAACACCCTGCTCTCCGCGTTTTCCTGCAGGTCCTGTGTGAAGCTCGCGTGGATCTTGAGGTAATCGACCTCGAAACGCTTCAGGTAATAAAAGGAGCTGAATCCGGTTCCGAAATCGTCCAGCGCGAAGCGCGAGCCCAGGGGACGCAGCTGGTCGATGAAGGATGCGGTGGCGTCAATATTCTCCATCGCCGCTCTCTCGCTGAGTTCGAACACGAGGAGTTCGCCGGGAACGCCGGAGTCCCGCATGATTTCGGCGAATTCGCGCACCCATGCGCGGTCCGCGATCGATGATGCAGACAGGTTCACGGAATAGCGCTGCAGCGGCTGGCTGCGCTGCTCGTGGATATGGGTCAGCACGCGCGTCAGCACGCGCAGGTCCAGCGCCGGGGCATAGCCCGTGGATTCCGCAGTGCCCATGAACTGGGCTGCTTCCGCCCACTGGCCGTCCTCGCCGCGGATGCGCATGAATATTTCCCGGTGCACCGGGGTGCCGTCGGACAGTTGCACCGCAGGCTGCACATAAAGCGCGATCTCGTCCTGCTCCAGGGCTTCGCGGATGAGCTGCGACCAGTGGGTCCGCCGGTGGCTCGCCCGCAGGGCGTCGGAGGCCGGGTTGAACATGGCGACCCGGTTCCGGCCCATGTCCTTGGCCTGGTGGGTCGCGGCATCCACCGCGGCGAGCACGGCAGCCCAGCTGTCGCCATGCAGCGGATGCAGGGCGATGCCGATTGACGCGGTGATGCTGGATACGACGCGGTTGGGCGCGGTTTCAAACCGGTAGTTCTGCACGGCGTCCAGTGCAATGGCTGCCGCGGCCTGGGCGTCCTCCCGATGCGATTCCGGAAGGTGAAAGGCGAACTGGTCTTCGCCGATGCGGAACAGCTCGCCGCAGCGGTCGCGTGCAACGCTCTTCAGCACGCCGGCCAGGCCCGATACAAGCTGGTCACCGGCGCCGTGGCCGAAGACGGCGTTGACGCGCTTGAAGTGGTCCAGGTCGATCATCACCAACGCCCCGGGTTGGCCGGACTGCAGCGCGGCTTCGACCTGGCGCTGCAGCGCGCTGCGGTTCGGCAGGTCGGTCAGCGCATCGTGCAGCGCGACGTGCTCGGCGCGCCGGATGGCGAGGTGCTGCTCGGTGACGTCGCGTGCGGTGCCGCGGATGCCGAGCATACGGCCGTCCTCGTCGCGCGTGATGCGGGCGTTGATGCCGATCCAGCGGTCTTCCCCCCGTGCGGTGGACAGGTGGGTGACATGGTTCTGCACTTCGCCGTTGCGGCGCAGCGTGGACAGGAAGCGCCGGTTGGGTACATGAGAGCCGTTGGCCTCGAAGCTGAAGAAGCAGCGGCCGATCAGGTCCTGCGGCGCCAGCCCGAAGATCTCGTGGGCCGCCGCGTTCAGGTAGGTGAAGCGGCCTTCGGCATCGGTCTGCCAGATCAGGTCGTGCGAGGTCTCGACCAGGTCGCGGTAGCGGCCCTCGCTCTCGATCAGCAGCTGGATGATCCGCCGTTTTTCGGCGAGGGTCTTCTTGATGCTGGCGAGTTCGCGCGAGGTTTTCTCCGCGAAGGCGCCGCCGTTGGCGAGGACCAGGCGGTCGATGACCTCGCGCGGATAGCGGCGGTGGCCGCCTTCGGTGCGCTGGGCGCCAAGGATGCCCTGCTCATCCCAGCGGCGGAGTTTCTGCGCGGATATGCCGAGCAGCCGCGATGCCTGCTCCATGGTGTAGGAGTTTTCGTGCTCGGACATATCCTCGGCCTTGCCTGGCCCCTGGGCCCGGGATGGATTTTTGCGCAGTGTAGCAGAGCCCTGCTGACGATGTTTCTTCACGCTGATTCCCGTATCTCAGTGGACCACGGCCGGTTCCTGCAGGCCGTTTTGCCGGGATACCAGGCGCTGCATCAGTTTCAGGTCTCGGGTGGTCAGGCGCAGCGCTGCATCGACCCAGACGCCGACCACGTCCTCCAGTTCCTCGAAGCTGATCTGGTGCACCCGGCGGCGCACCGCGGCAAGCGCCGCCATGCCGTTGCGCGATCGGGAGCGCTGCTTGATCAGCGCGTTGACCGCGGCCTCGCCGCCGCCGTCCTCGGCCACCACGTCGATGACGCCGAGGTCGCGCATTTCCTCCGCGGTGTAGATTTTTCCGGAGGAGATGATCGCTTCGGCGGCGCGCTGGCCCACCTTGCGGTCGAGGAAGGAGTAGGCGCCCATGCCCGGGAAGAGGTTGAACAGGATTTCCGGGAATCCGAAGCGCGAGCCCCGTTCGGCAATGATCACATCGCTCGACAGGGCGGCCTCGAATCCGCCGCCCAGGCATTCGCCCTGCACCAGGGACACGGTGGTCACCGGCAGGTCGTGGCCGACATAGTTGCGGTAGAGCACGTCGATGCAGGCGCGGCCGTAGGTCGCCAGCGCGTTGCGGTCACGATTGTCGATTTTCTGGCGGAACAGGTCGAGGTCGCCGCCGAGGTTGAACACGCCCGGCATGCCCGAGGCGAGGATCACGTATTCGATCGGCTCGCTGCTGTTCCCGCAGTCGATCGTGCCGCCGCTTTCCGCAACGAAGTTGTAATAGGCGCGAATGTCGGCGAGCAGTCCGGGATTGAAGCAGGGGCGCGGCGATGCCGTCCAGCGCGACCACAGTGCCCGGGTCTGGCGGTCGAAATGCGCGTGCAGCTGCGGCGAGAAGCGGAACTCGGTGTGGGCGTGGGCGCTGAACTCCGGGCGTACTGCGGCATGATGGGCGTCGATGACGGCTGCCGGCACTTGCATTTCCATGATGTATCTCCCTTTGAAAGCGTTGATCGAACGGGAACTGCTGCAGGATGTCCCGGGAATGATTAGAGGCCAGGTCGCATGGGCCGGCAAATCTAACAAAATGATAGATTTTAAAATAATAAATAAAAACAAATAGTTATAATGGATTTCGGGCATCTGACCGCGATGGATGGCGGCATGCGGGGCCATGTACGCCATAGCTTGTGGATGGCTGGCGCAACGCTCCGCCGGGTGGTCCGTCCGGTGAATCGTTTGACTCGCAGCGGGCGAGCCGTTAAAACCATGCGCTGACCGCGATCCATCCAACACGCAAACAGCCACTGCCGATGCTGCGCACTGTTCTGAAGCTCCTGCTGGGCCTCCTGTTCCGGGTGCGGGTGCTGGGCCCCGCTGATGCACTGTCGCGGGGCAGGCCGCTGGTGCTGGCCAACCACGATTCCCTGCTCGACGCGCTGCTGGTGGCGCTGTTTCTTCCCGGAAAACCGCTGATCGTGCTGCCGCGGGTGCTCGCCGGGCATCGCATCGGCAGGCTGGTGCGGCGCTGCGCCGAATGTGTCGAGCCGGACGATTCGGGTGCTGCCACGGTCAAGCGCCTGCTGCGTGCCGTGCGGGGCGGGCGGCCGGTGGTGATGTTTCCGCAGGACCGGGTGACCACCACGGGCACCACGATGAAGGTCTACGGGGTGGCAGGCGTCATTGCGCTCAGGTCGGGGGCCGATGTGATCCCGCTGCGCATCCAGGGCACGCTGCATACGCGCTGGGCGGCCACCGGGCCGCGCTGGCCGCGGCAACGCGTTCCCCGGGTGACCCTGCGGGTGCTGCCCGCGCAGCCCTTTGCGGCCCCGGTTGCCGTCGGCAAGGGGACGCGGCGCCAGCGCATCAACGACCAGCTGCAGGGCCTCATGCAGCAGGCGATGGTTGCGGCCGAACCGCGGCGCTCGCTGTTCGGCGCGCTGCTCGAAGCCAGCGCGCTGCATGGCCGCCGTACCCGCATTTTCGAGGACGTCCGCAGCCAGATCACCCGCTATGGCGACCTGCTGAAGGGTGCGTTCGCGCTGGGCAGGCTCACCGCGGGCTTCACTGAGTCCGGGGAGCGCGTCGGCGTGCTGCTGCCCAACATCGGCGCTACCGTGTGTCTGGTTTTCGGGCTGGTTTCGCGCGGCCGGGTGGCGGCGATGCTCAATTATTCGAGCGGTGCCGAATCGGTGCGCGGAGCCTGCGCGGCGGCCACCATCAGGACGGTGATCACCTCGCGCAGCTTCGTCGAGGTCGCACGCCTGCAGCCCCTGCTCGAGGCGCTGTCGTCCTGCCGGATCGTCTACCTTGAAGACCTGCGCGGGAACATGAGGCTCGCCGACAAGCTGTGGATCCTGCGCGCGCTGCTGCATCCGGCCAGCGCCCTGCCGGAGACCGATCCCGCGGCCACTGCAGTCGTGCTGTTCACTTCGGGTTCCGAGGCGCGCCCCAAGGGTGTCGCGCTGTCGCAGGAAGGCATGCTGGCGTCGATGGCGCAGCTGCGCGCGGTGATCGATTTCGGCCCCGACGACAAGTATCTCAATGCGCTGCCGATGTACCACATCTTCGGCCTGGTGGTCGGCACGCTGATGCCGCTGCTGACCGGCACCCGGCTGTTCCTCTACACCAATCCGCTGCATTACAAGGTGATCCCGGAGTACGCCTACACCCGCGACTGCACCTATGTCTTCGGCACCAGCACCTTCCTCGGCAATTACGCGCGCCAGGCCCATCCGTACGATTTTTACCGCATGCGCTTCGTGATCTCCGGCGGCGAGAAACTGCATCCGGAAGTCGCGCAGCTGTGGTTCTCGAAATTCGGCCTGCGCGTGCACGAGGGCTATGGCGCCACCGAATGCGGCCCGGCGATGGCCTTCAATGCGCCGCTGGGCTACCGTGCGGGGACCGTCGGCCGCTTCCTGCCCGGCATCGAATACCGCGTGGTGCCGGTGCCCGGCATCGAGCAGGGCGGGGTGGTGCACGTGCGCGGCCCCAACCTGATGCAGGGCTATTTTTTCCACGACCGTCCCGGGGTGCTGGAGCCGCCGCGCTCCGAGGTCGGCGAGGGCTGGTACAACACCGGCGACGTCGTCAGCGTCGACGCCGACGGTTTCGTCACTGTGCTCGGGCGGGTCAAGCGTTTCGCGAAAATCGCCGGTGAAATGGTGTCACTGGAGCGGGTCGAGACCATCGCCTACCACGCCTCTCCCGCGTTCAAGCATGCGGCGGTGGTCGAGATGACGCGTTCCGGCGAGAGCACCGTTCTGCTGACCACCGACCCGGAGCTTGACCGCATCGCCCTGCACCACGCGGCGCGGGAGATCAACGCCCAGGAACTCGCCGTGGCGCGGCGGGTGGTGAAGGTCGACAACCTGCCGCTGCTCGGCTCCGGCAAGATCGACTACGTGACACTGAAGGAGATGGTGGTCCTGTGAGCGGCGATGCGGCTCCCGGCCGGCCGGTGGTGATTGCGCAGTTTTCCGACCTGCATGTCACTGCCGGCGAGCGCACCGGCGAAGGCATCGACACCGCCGATGGCGTAGGGCGCTGCATCCGCCACCTGCTCGCGCTTGACCGGCCGCCGGACCTGCTGGTGGCGAGCGGCGACCTCGTCGACCGGGGTGAAGCCCGCGAATACGCGAGGCTGCGCGACATGCTGGAACCGGTGGGCGTGCCGCTGTGCCTGATGCCGGGCAATCATGACCGCCGGGCCCCCCTGAGGGAGGTATTTGCCGACCATCGCTATCTCGGGGCCGGCGGCCGGATGCATTACCATCGCGACCTGCGCGGCCTGCGGGTGATCGCGCTGGACAGCGTGATCGAAGGGCGCGACGGCGGCGACCTCGGCGAGGAGCAGCTGCGCTGGCTCGACGGTCTGCTGGCGGATGCGCAGGCATTGCCGGTCCTGATCTTCCTGCACCATCCTCCGGCGGCGACCGGGTTTTCGCGCATGGACCGGATTGCCCTGGCGCCGCAGTGCGCGACTGCGCTGGCTGCAATCGTCGCGCGGCACCGCCAGGTCCGGGCCGTGCTTACCGGCCACGTGCACCGGGGGGTGCAGCGGCTGTGGCAGGGGACGCTGCTGTCGGTCTGTCCGAGCGCGGCGTTTCAGGCGAAACTGCGGCTGGGCCCCGGACGCTTCGAGCCGGATCCGGAGGAGGCGCCGGCCTACCAGCTGCACCAATGGGACGGGCAGGCGCTGGTCACGCACACCGTTACCGTTTGAGGAGAAGCGCGATGGAGCCGTTGCAGGGAGGTGGAAGCAGGCAGCCGGTGCAGGTATGGGATGTCGCGGTCAGGATATTCCACTGGGCGCTGGTGCTGCTGCTGGGGTTTTCATGGCTTTCAGCCGAGATGGACTGGATGGACTGGCATTTCTATTCGGGTTATGCCGTGCTGACCCTGATCCTGTTCCGGATGCTCTGGGGGTTTGCCGGCAGCACCCATGCGCGCTTCGGCGATTTTCTCTACGGGCCCTCGGCGATCATTGCCTACCTGCGTACGCTGCCCTCGCGCACCGCGGCTAAGTTTGCCGGACACAATCCCCTCGGCGGCATCAGCGTGCTGCTGATCCTGCTCTGCGTGCTGCTGCAGGCCGGGACCGGCCTGTTTGCCAACGACGACATCCTCTACGAGGGTCCGCTCTACCGGCATGTCAGCAAGGATCTCAGCGACTGGCTGACGACCATCCACAAGTACAACTTCGAGGTGCTGCTGGTGCTGGTGGGCGTGCATGTCGCCGCCGTGCTCTATTACCTGCTCTGGAAGTCTGAGAACCTGGTCAAGCCGATGTTCACCGGGCGCAAGCAACTGCCGCCGGGCATCGCGCCTGCCGATGCGCGGTTGCGCAGCCCCGGCCTTGCCGCCGTCCTGCTGGCCTTGTGCGCCGTGGCGGTCTGGCTGCTGGTGCGCAGCTGAGGCAGGGGAGCCGCCGGCGCGCAGAATCCGCCCCGGTCCCGCGCACTGACGGCATCAAGCGCTTGTCCTGACAAAAAACCCGGCGTTTGCCGGGTTTTGCCGCGGGCGGGCGGATTCCCGGGCCGGGGGGCGGGCTTACTCCACCTTCGCCTTTGCGCGCAGATCGGCAACAGCCTTCTGCACGTTTTCCCGCTGCACCACCTGCTGCAGCTGGGGTTTCAGCGTTTCATAGGCCATGGGCCGAATGTCCTCGAGGCGGATGACATGCCAGCCGAAGTTGGTCTGCACCGGCGCCGCGGTCATTTGGCCTTTTTTCAGCCGTGCCAGCGCTTCGGCGAAAGGCCGCACGTAGGTGGCCGGAGCGGCCCAGTCGAGCTCGCCACCCTTGCCCTTGGTGCCCTCATCGCGTGACTTCTCAGCGGCGATCTTGGCGAAATCCGCGCCGTCATTGATCTGCTTGATGATGGCATTCGCTTCCGCCTCCGATGCGACGAGGATGTGCCGCGACCGGTATTCGTTGGCGGCCGGGCTGTCCTTGAACCGCTCGTGCGCCTTTTTCATCGCATCCTCGGTGGCCGGGTTGCGACGCGCCATCTCGTTGACATAGGCATTGACCAGCACCTGCTGGCGGGCGAGCTCGAGCTGGGCGCTGATTTCGGGGTTCTTGTTCAGGCCAAGACGAACCGCCTCCTGGGTCATGATCTCGCTCTCGATCAGGCGCTCCTTGATCAGCTTGCGCAGTTCGGGCGTGTCCTGGCGGCCCTGCGCGGTGACGTCGCGCAACAGCGCGTCTGCCCGTGCCTGGGGAATGGTGACGCCGTTGACCTTGGCGACCTGCGCGCCGGCGACCGGTGCGGCCAGTGTGGCGACGATGGCGATCATCAAGCGTGCTGCGGTGGTTTTCTGCATGACGGCTCCTGTGGGTAAGTCAGATTTCGTCTGGCGCGTAGGCCTTGATGGCCAGCGCGTGGATTTCCTTGTGCATCAGGGGGGCGAGCGCCGAGTAAACCAGGCGGTGCCGCGCCAGCGCGGGCTTGCCGGCAAAGTGTGCGGATACGATGATCAGCTGGTAGTGCCCGCCGCCTGCCATGGCGCCCTCGTGGCCGATGTGCTTTCCGGATTCGTCTAGGATCTCCACCGATTCGGGGGACAGCGCGGCAAGCCGGTCGCGGATTGCGGCGATCATTGTCATGCAGTTTTCCCGGCGCTGCTCATGCGGCCGCCCTCAATCGGCTTCCTTTTCCTTGATGTGCGGCGCCAGCAGCAGGGCCTGGGCGATCACGAACAGGATCATCAGGCCGATGCCCCCGAAGAGCTTGAAGTTGACCCAGATGTCCGTCGAAAAACCGTATGCGACGTAGATGTTCAGTATACCCATCACGACAAAGAAGCCGATCCAGCCGAACAGCAGCTTCTGCCACACCGGATCGGGGGCGGTGACCTGCTTTTCCATCATCGAGCGGATCAGGTTCTTGCGGAACCCGTACTCTGCAACCAGCAACACCGCCGCGAACAGCCAGTAGAGCACCGTCGGTTTCCACTTGATGAAGGTTTCGTCGCGCAGCAGCAGGGTCGCGCCGCCGAAGACCATGATCAGGCCGAGGCTGGTCCATTGCATGTTGTCGACCTTGCGCTGCCGGAACCAGACCCAGCCGATCTGCAGCGCGGTGGCGACGATGGCGACCGCAGTGGCCACGTAGATGTCGTAGACCTTGAAGGCCGCAAAAAACAGGATGACCGGGAAAATGTCGAAGAGGAATTTCATGGGCAGGGATTATCCTCGCTTAGCGACGGTCAGTCCATTTGGCGAAACGCGACCGCATGAGTTCACGGACCGCGTCGCTGTAGCCGTCCCTTGCCGTTTCGCGCAGGCCTTCCCGGTAGAAGGCCTCGCAGTCGGCAGGCAGGTGTTCCTCGAGCAGGTCAAGGGCCGCGGCCATGCGTTCCGGATCACCGGCACGGGTGGCGACGATTGCGCAGTTGACATGCAGCGTCCGCCAGGGCTCGCGCTGTGCGGGGTCGTCGGCAAGGACCGGCGCGGCGTTGCCGATCACCGCGAGCGCCCGTTCCGCAAGCTTCGACAGCACTGCCGGCTCGCGGCTTGCATTGGCCTGGCGGGCCAGCGCATTGACCAGGGGTTCCACCACGGCAATCCGGCCGCCGCGCATGATGATCCAGTGCGCCATGTCCAGCGCAAGATCCTCGATGCATGCGCGCGCTTCGTCGAGCTGCAGCTGAAAAGCCCAGAATCCGAGATCGGACAGGCATTCCAGCGCCTGCGTCCCCAGCTCGTTGAGCTCCTCCACGGGCAGCGCCGCTTCCGCGGTATCCGCCTGCTGGCAGATTTCGAGGCACTGCCGGAGGGCGTCGACGAGCAGCGGAGGCGTCACCTCCTGGCCGGGAAAGGGGCCCGCCTGCTCGAAAGCCGGAATCACGCTTTGTGCCGCACGCTCCAGGGCGCGCCGCGCCGCCCGGTTCACTTCTTCTTCTCGAACCTCAGCGATGCCGAATTGATGCAGTAGCGCAGGCCGGTCGGCGGCGGGCCATCCTCGAAGACATGGCCGAGGTGGGCGTCGCAGCGGCTGCAGAGGACCTCGGTGCGCGTCATGAAAAAGCCGTGGTCGGCCTCGGTGGCCACATGCTCGGGCACCGCGGGCTGCCAGAAGCTGGGCCAGCCGGTTCCGGAGTCGAATTTTTCCTTCGAGCGGAAAAGCTCGGCGCCGCAGCAGATGCAGCGGTAAACGCCTTCCTCATGGTTGTCCCAGTATTCCCCGGTGAACGCCCGTTCCGTACCCTTGCGCCGCGTAACCTCAAATTGCTGCGGCGTCAGCTGCGCTTTCCACTCGGCGTCGGTTTTCTCGATTTTTTCGCTCATAATGCACCTTTGGGCTGCAAAGCCCGCAATTTGGTTCCCAATGCCATGACCACTGCCTACTGGATGGTCCTCGTCGCCGGACTGCTGCCCTTCTGGCCAACGGTCGCATCGAAGCTGCGTCGTGACTACGACAACGCCGCTCCCCGGGCAGGCACCGACCGGCTGCCGCCCCGGCAGCAGCGCGCCTACTGGGCCCAGCTCAATGCCTTCGAGGCATTTCCGCTGTTCGCTGCAGCGGTGATCATCGCACAGCTCGCGGGTGCTGTTCAGCCGCGGGTGGACGCGCTGGCGGTGGCATTCGTCGCGTGTCGCGTGCTCTACACGCTGGCTTATCTGTACGACAAGCCAACGCTGCGTTCGCTGCTGTGGACCGGCGGGCTGCTGTGCGTAATCGGACTGTTTGTTGTCGCCGCCTGAGCCGGATCAAAACAGCTTGCCCGGGTTGAACAGTCCCTGCGGGTCCAGCGCTTTCTTCACTGTCCGCATCAGGTCCAGTTCCACCGTGCTCTTGTAACGCGCGAGTTCGGCCACTTTCGACAGCCCGATGCCGTGCTCGGCGCTGAAGCTGCCGCCATAGCGCTGCACGATGTCATACACCGTTTCCGTGACATCATGCGCCTCGCGGGCGGCGGCGTCGGTGCGCAGCCGGGACGGAATGTAGGCGTTGTAGTGCAGGTTGCCGTCCCCGAGGTGGCCGAAGCAGATCAGGCGCACGTCGGGGAATTTTGCCTCCAGTGCCGCCTGCGCCTCACGGATGAATTCCGGAATGCGGCCGACCGCCACCGCGATGTCGTGGCGGTAGACCATCACCGGCTCCTGGCGGGCGCCCTCGGGAATCGACTCCCGCATGTGCCACAGCGCCTGTGCCTGGCTGCGGCTTTCCGCGATCACGGCATCGACCACCAGATCCTCGCCGAAGGCCGCCTCCAGCGCCTGCTCGAGATCGGCGCGCAGCGAGGCTTCGTCGCCGGCGTCGCCCAGCTCGGTCAGGACGATCCACGGATGCGGCTCCGCAAGCGGATCGCGGGTTCCCGGTATGTGGCGCCATACCAGCTCGAGGCTGTGCCGCGAGATCAGCTCGAAGGCGGTAATGCGGTCGTTGCAGTGCCGCCGCATCAGTGCCAGCAATTGCAGCGCCGCTTGCGGATCGCGCACCGCCATCCAGGCGGTGGCATTCGCGGCAGGGCGGGGAAACAGCTTCAGCGTCGCCGCGGTGATGACGCCCAGCGTGCCCTCGGCGCCGATGAAGAGCTGCTTCAGGTCATAGCCGGTGTTGTCCTTGCGCAGGCCGCGCAGGCCGTTCCAGATGCGGCCGTCGGGCAGCACCACTTCGAGTCCCAGCACCAGGTCGCGGGTGTTGCCGTAACGCAGCACATTGACGCCGCCGGCGTTGGTCGACAGGTTGCCGCCGATCTGGCAGCTGCCCTCGGCGCCGAGGCTCAGCGGAAACAGGCGGCCGGCCTCAGCCGCGGCCTGCTGGATGTTGGCCAGCACGCAACCGGCCTCCACGGTCATCGTGTTGTTGAGGGGATCGACGTCAAGGATTCTGTTCATCCGCGCCAGCGACAGTACGATCTCGCGCCCTTCGGGCAGCGGCACGGAGGCGCCGCACATGCCGGTGTTGCCGCCCTGCGGCACCAGCGGTGTTCCGCTTTCGTGACAGAGCTTGACGACGGCGGCGACCTGCGCGGTGTTCGCAGGTCGTACGACAGCGAGCGCATTGCCGCGGTAGACGCCGCGCCAGTCGACAACATAGGGTTCGAGATCAGCGGCGCCGGTCAGCACGCCCTGGGGTCCAAGCAAAGACTGCAATGCGGAAACGATGTTCGAGGTCATTATAAAATAATCTTTAAAAACAATAACTTATGTGATGGACTCAATGCGGGCCTGCTGCGCATTGTTCAGTGCTGCATCGACGAGGTCAACAGGAATGTCGTTGCCGCACCGTATGGGCTCACTGCAGGAATCCGCAGCGCTGTGTCCACGCAATGGCAAGGGCCGGGGATGCGGATTACCCGGATCTGAAACTCGCATGCAGCCGATCATTCCGCACAGGCCGATCGGGCGCGAAAACTTCCGCCGACGAAGCGGCTCGCCGAGTTCCACGATCCGGTCGGGATGCCGTCAAATCCTTACAAGCCCGCGGGTTCTCGGTTAAGATTTCAGCCTGCGAAAACCGTGCGATGAGCGCAGCGCGCCATTTCAAAACGGGCATCACGCGGCAACGCCAGTCCGCCGCATCCAATCACCGGGAGGAGTTGTTCATCATGACAGACCGCATCATTTTCGTCTGTGTGCTGTTGCTTGCGGGCGTGTATTTCTGGGGAACCGCGCAGATCCCGAGCCTGGAACTCGGTGATCCGCTGGGTCCCAAGGCTTTCCCGCAGATGCTGGGGGTGGGCCTGCTGGTGGGCGCGGCCATGCTGCTGGCCGAGATCCTGCGTGATCGCAAGAAAACGAAGGCCGGGGAGGGGGATTCCGGCGCGCTGTCCTGGGAGCCGCATCACTGGGTGGTGGTGGCCGTGGTCGCATGGACGGCCCTCTACGTGGTGCTGTTCGAGCCGCTCGGCTACATGCTGGCGACACTCATCTATCTGCTGGGGCTGACGGGATATTTCAACCGCGGCCGCCACCTGATGAACGGGCTGAGCTGCGTCCTGTTTGTCGCAATCAGCTACTCGGCCTTCACCAAGCTGCTCGGCGTGAATCTCGCGCGCGGCATCATCCCGTTCTGAGGTGTCCATGGAAACCCTGACCCATATCCTCAACGGTTTCGCGGTTGCGACCCAGCCGATCAACCTGTGGTACACCTTCCTCGGCGTGTTCATGGGCACCATCATCGGCGTGCTGCCGGGCATCGGGCCCTCGGCCGGCATCGCGCTGCTGATCCCGATCACCTACGGCATGAATCCGACGTCGGCGCTGATCATGATGGCCGGCATCTATTACGGCGCCAAGTACGGCGGCTCGACCACGGCGATCCTGATCCGCACGCCCGGTGAAGCAGCTTCGGTGATGACATCCATCGACGGTTACGAGATGGCGAAGAAGGGCAGGGCCGGAGCCGCGCTTGCGGTGTCTGCAATCGGCTCGTTCATCGCCGGCACCATCGGCGTGATCGGGCTGACGCTGTTCGCGGTGCCGCTGACCTCGATGGCGCTGAAGTTCGGGCCAGCCGAGTATTTCACGCTGATGCTGTTCGCGATGACCGCGGTATCGACGCTGACGGGGAAGTCGCCGGCAAAAGGCGTGATCGCGACCATCCTCGGACTGATGATCGCCACCATCGGCATCGACCTGCAGAGCGGTCAGGCGCGCTTCACGATGGGCATCCCGGAATTCCAGGACGGCGTCGGTTTCGTGGTGGTCGTGGTCGGCCTGTTTGCCATGGCGGAAGTGCTGCGCGGGCTGGAGGGGATTTTCCGCGGCACCTCGGCCGAGGCGATGAAAATCCGGGGCAAGCTGTGGCTGACGCGCGAGGAATGGAGGAGGTCGATCGGGCCGATCTGGCGCGGCGGTGTCATCGGTTTCGTCGTCGGCGTGCTGCCGGGTGCGGGCGGCACCATTGCATCGATCATGTCCTACACCACCGAAAAGCGCATGTCCAAGCATCCCGAGGAATTCGGGCATGGCGCAATCGAGGGCGTGGCGGGGCCGGAGGCGGCGAACAATTCCGACACCGCCGGCGCGCTGGTACCGCTGCTGACCCTGGGCATTCCCGGCGGCGGCGCCACTGCGGTGATGCTCGGCGCCTTCATCATGTACGGCGTGCAGCCCGGTCCCCTGCTGTTCCAGAACAGGCCCGACCTGGTGTGGGGGCTGATCAACAGCATGTACATCGGCAACGTGATGCTGGTCATCCTCAACCTGCCGCTGATCGGCCTGTTCGTGCGGCTGCTCTACATCCCGCAGGGCATCCTCTATCCGATGATCGTCGCGATTTCCGCGATCGGCGCCTATGCCATCAACGGCAGCGTCGTCGATCTCTGGCTGATCCTGCTCTTCGGCGTCATCGGCTACATCTTCGACAAGGTCGACATACCGGTGGCGCCGCTGGTGCTGTCGCTGGTGCTGGGCGGCATGATGGAGCAGTCCTTCCGCCAGGCGATGACCATTTCCGGCGGCGACCTGAAGATTTTCTACGGCAGCGTGATCACCGTGACCTTGCTGGCGATGTCCGCCATCTCGGTGCTGCTGCCGTTCATCATTCCGCGCCTGCGCGCCATGGGCAGCAAGGGCGACGAGAGTTGACCCGCTTTTCTAACGACGTTTCGGAGAATCAGGATTGAAAAAGGTAACTGTGGTACCGGGTGACGGCATCGGCCCGGAAGTCGTGGGTTCGGCCTGCGCCATCATCAAGGCATCGGGCGCGAAGGTGGAATTCGAGGAAGTGCTGGTCGGCCTGCGCGCCGAGAAGGAACTCGGCACGCCGCTGCCAGCCAGCGTGCTGGAGTCGATCGAGCGCAACGGCCTCGCGCTGAAGGGGCCCACCCAGACGCCCTTCGGCGGCAATTACCGCATCTACATCGAGCGCATGCGCGGCGGCAAGGAGTGGCGCGCCGACTATCCCAGCATCGCCATCGCGCTGCGCAAGGAACTCGGCCTCTACGTCAACGTGCGCCCGGTGAAGAACTATCCCGGCGTCGCTTCGCGCTACGACAACGTCGACCTGGTGATCTTTCGCGAAAACAGCGAGGACCTTTACGTCGGCAATGAGCGCATGATCGACGATGACACGGCGGAAGCCATCAAGCGCATCACCCGCGGCGCCACAGAGCGCACCGCGCGCTACGGCTTCGAATACCTGAAAAAGACCGGCCGCAGGAAGATGACCATCGGCCACAAGGCCAATGTCATGAAAATGACCGACGGCCTGTTCCTGAAAGCGGGGCAGGATGTCGCAAGGGAATATCCGGACATCGAGTGTGACGCCCGCGTGATCGACGCGCTGTGCATGGAACTGGTGATCAAGCCCGAGTCCTTCGACGGCCTGCTGCTCGCCAACCTCTTTGGCGACATCGTCTCCGATCTCGCCGCGGGCCTCGTCGGCGGTCTCGGTGTCGCGCCCGGCGCCAACGTCGGCGAGAAATGCGCGATGTTCGAGGCGGTGCACGGCTCGGCGCCGGACATCGCCGGCAAGGACATCGCCAATCCGATGGCGGTGATCCTCTCCGGCGTGCTGATGCTGCGCCACATCGGCGAGAACGACGCGGCGGGCCGCATCGACGCCGCGCTGACGAAGGTGCTGGCCGAGAAAAAACACGTCACCCGCGACCTCGGCGGCACCGCCGGCACCCGCGCCTTCACGGACGCGATCGTCGCGAAGCTGTAAAGGCAGAAACCCTTTGGCCGCAGAGGGCACAGAGAAAGCATAAAAAATATAATAAAAACAAATACTTATGAAAGTATCACACCCCGGCAATGTGTGGTTTTTGAAGTTCTCTGTGTTCTCTGTGACCTCTGTGGCTGTTTTTGAATCTGATTCTGATCTGCTTTCTGGAGAATTTCCTTGGATAAACGCATCGTAGTAGTCGGCGCCGGCGCCATCGGCGGCATTGCAGGTGGCCACATGACCCGCGCCGGACATGACGTCACGCTGATCGATCCCTGGCCCGAGCATGTCGAAACCATGCGCGAAAAGGGCCTGCACCTGTCGGGCCTGACGCCGCAGGAGGAGCACACGATCAAGGTCAACGCCCTCCACATCACCGAGGTGCAGCGCTTCTGCAAGGAACGCCCGGTGGACATCGCCTTCATCTGCGTGAAGTCCTACGACACCGAGTGGGCCACCCACCTGATCAAGCCCTACCTCGCGCCGGACGGCTACTGCGTGTCGCTGCAGAACTGCATCAACGAGGAACGCATCGCGGCCATCGTCGGCTGGGGCAAGACGCTGGGCTGCATCGCCAGCCTGGTGGCGGCCGAACTGTATGCGCCGGGCCGCATCAAGCGCACCGTGCCGCTGGGCGGCGACAAGCACACCGTGTTCCGCGTCGGCGAGCCTCACGGCCGCGTCACGCCGCGGGCGGAGGAGATCGCGGCACTGCTGCGCTCCGCCGACAGCGCCAAGGTCACCACCAATCTGTGGGGCGAGCGCTGGTCCAAGCTGGTCATCAACTCGATGCGCAACGGGCTGTGCGCGGCGACGGGACTGTCGGGCAACCAGCGCGACGCCGCCGATGGCCCGCGTTGGGTGTCGATCCGCCTGGGTTCGCAGGCCGTGCGCGTCGGCCAGGCACTGGGCTACTCCCTGGAGCGGATGCTCGGCATGGAGCCGGAGATGCTGGCGCTGGCGGGCGAGGGCAACAAGGATGCGCTTGCCGGCATCGAGGACATCCTGCGCGAAGGCGCGAAAAAGCGTTCCGACGAGCAGCGTCCCTCGATGGCGCAGGACATGTTCAAGGGGCGTCGCACCGAGACCGATTTCATCAACGGCTATGTCGCCGAGCGCGGCCAGTTCATCGGCGTGCCGGCACCGCTGCACGCGAAAATGAATGACCTGGTGCGCCGCGTCGAACGCGGCGAGGCCAAGCCCGGTGCCGAACTCATCGCAGGCTGGTAATTGAAACGAAGCGCGGCGGGATGCAAGTTCCGCCGCAGGCAAAGGATGATCACAATGAAGAGCATTTTTCGCGCAGGCTTCATCGCAGGCCTGCTGGCAGCGATGCCCTCATGGGCACAGGAGTGGAAGCCGGAGCGCAATGTCGAGGTCATTGTGCCCTCGGGGCCCGGCGGCGGGACCGACAAAACCGGGCGTGCGGTGCAGGCCCTGCTGCAGAACCTCAAGCTGATTGACCGCAGCGTGGTGGTCAACAAGCCCGGAGCGGGTGGCCGGCTGGGCATGATTTATCTGAACCAGCATGCGGGCGATGGTCATTTCGTGTCGGTGAGCACCGTGCCGCTGCTGACCAACCACATCACCGGCGCGAGCAATCTGACCTATACCGATGTGACGCCGCTGGCACAGCTGTTCAGCGAATACATCCTGTTCGCGGTGCGCGCCGATTCGCCGGTCAAGGACGGCCGCGACCTGGTGGCACGCCTGAAGCAGGATCCCCAGTCGCTGAGCTTCGGCGTCACCGCGATCGGCGGCACCAGCCACATGGTGGTGGGCCAGGTGATCGGCAAGGCCGGCGGTGACGCGAAACGCCTGAAGATGGTGGTGTTCAAGTCCGGCGGTGAAGTCACCGGCGCGCTGCTGGGCGGCCATGTCGACGTCGTGCCGGCACCGGTGGCCAACCTGCTGCCTCACATCAAGGCCGGCAAGCTGAGGGCGCTGGCGATTTCCTCGCCGCAACGGCTGGGCGGAGACCTGGCGGCGGTGCCGACCTGGCGCGACCTCGGTGTGGATGCGAGTTTTGACACCTGGCGCGGCATGGTGGGCCCCAGGGGCATGACGCCGGCACAGACCGCCTTCTGGGACTCCGCCTTTGCGGCGATGACCCGTTCCGAAGCCTGGAAACAGGATCTGGCGAAGAATTACTGGGGTGACAATTATCTCGGCAGCAGCCAGGCGAAGGCCTACCTGGATCGGGAGTACAAGGATTTCCGCGCGATTCTCGGCGATCTCGGCCTGGCAAAGTAACCGGTGAGCGCCATGACCGCCCGCACGATGTTCGACAGGATATGGGAAGCCCACGTGGTGGCCGAGGAGGAGGGCGAGATCCTGCTCTATGTCGACCGTGCGCTGATCCATGAAGGTTCCTCGCACGCTTTTGCCGCGCTGAAGCGCCGCGGGCAGAAGGTCGCAAGGCCGCATCAGGTTTTCGCCTTCACCGACCACTATGTGCCGACCAGCGGGCGCGACAGGGGCATCGCCGGCATCGCCGTCGACGAAATCCGCAACATGGTGATCGCCCAGCACGAGAATACGAAGCTGCACGGCATCCGCCTCTTCGGTTTCGACGACCCGGCGCAGGGCATCCTGCACATCGTGCCGCCGGAGCAGGGCATCACCCAGCCCGGCATGCTGATCTGCGGTGCCGACTCCCACACTTCGACCCACGGCGCCTTCGGCAGCATCGCCTTCGGCATCGGCGCCTCCGACATGACCCACGTGCTGGCGACGCAGGCGACCTGGCAACGCAAGCCGAAGACGCTGCGCATCACCGTCGATGGCGAGTTGGGTTTCGGCGTCGCCCCCAAGGACATCATTCTTGCGGTGATCGCGAAAATCGGCGCTGCCGGCGGTGTCGGCCATGCCATCGAATACGCCGGCAGCACTTTCCGCCGCATGAGCATGGAAGGCCGCATGACCGTGTGCAACATGTCGATCGAGGCCGGTGCGCGCTGCGGCATGATCGCGCCCGACGACACCACCTTTGCCTACTTGGACGGCCGCCCCTGGGCGCCGAAGCGGGGTGTCGAGTGGGATGCGGCGATGGCGCTGTGGCAGTCCCTGCCCAGTGACGCCGGCGCGGAATTCGACCGCGAAGTCATGCTGGACGCCGCGCAGATCGAACCGATGGTGACCTGGGGCGTCAATCCGGAAATGGCAGGCGCCGTCGGCGGCAGCGTGCCCGATCCGAAGAACGCGCCCGACGAACGCCGCCGCAGCGACTGGGCGATGGCGCTCGACTACATGGGCCTCAAGGCCGGCATGGCGCTGCAGGACATCCGGATCGACCGCGTGTTCATCGGTTCCTGCACCAACAGTCGCATCGAGGACATCCGCGCCGCCGCCGAGGTGGCGAAACGCGGCAAGGCCGTGGTGCCGGCCTGGGTCGTGCCGGGTTCGCAGACCGTCAAGCGCCAGGCCGAAGCCGAGGGCCTGGACAGGATCCTGACCACAGCAGGTTTTGAATGGCGCGATCCGGGCTGCTCGCTGTGCACCGCGATCAACGGCGACCAGCTGAAGCCGGGCGAACGCTGCGCCTCGACCTCCAACCGCAATTTCCGCAACCGCCAGGGTCCCGGCGGCCGCACCCACCTCGTCAGCCCGGCGATGGCCGCGGCGGCGGCGATCAAGGGGCACTTTGCGGATGTGCGGGAGATATTGAAGTGACAGTGAAAAGCCAAAAGCAGCCACAGAGGACACAGAGGGCACAGAGAACTGCAGAATCCATTAACAGGATGTGCAGGATAAGCACGATTACAAACCGGGACATCGCTGTCTGGCACATCAACCAGCGGTTTTTATCCTGAAAATCCTGTCCATCCTGTTAAATCGGTTCTGGTTTTTCTCTGTGCGCTCTGTGGCCAAAAGTTTTTGAACTTGTTTTACAAGGAAGCACCGCATCATGACCGGCAACACCCCGCAAACGATCATCGGGAAACTCTGGGATTCCCACCATATCCTCACCGACGAGGGCGAGTCGCTGATGTACGTCGACGTCGCGCTGGCACAGGAAAACACGCTGCATGCCTTCACCGCGCTCGACAAGACCGGCCGCAAGGCACGCAAGCCCCGGCAGATCTTCGCCTTCACCGACCACTATGTGCCGACCACCGGCCGCGCAAAAGGACCGGCGGGCATACCCGATGCCGGCATCCGCAACATGGTGATCGACCTGCAGGACATGGCGAACAAGTTCGGCGTCACGCTGTTCGGCATGGCGCACGAGCAGCAGGGCATCATGCACATCGTGCCGCCGGAGCAGGGCATCATCCAGCCGGGGTTGTTCGTCATCGGCAATGATTCGCACACCTCGACCCACGGCGCCTTCGGCTGCCTCGCCTACGGCGTCGGCGCCTCGGAATTCGCGCATGTGATGGCGACCCAGACGCTGTGGCAGCGCAAACCGAAGGCGATGCGCATCACCATCGACGGCGAACTCGGCTTCGGCGTCAGCGCGAAGGACCTCATCCTGGCGCTGATCGCGAAAATCGGCGTCGACGGCGCCACCGGCCATGCCATCGAATATGCCGGATCGACGATCCGCAAGCTGGGCATGGAAGGCCGCATGACCGTCTGCAACATGTCGATCGAGGCTGGCGGCCGCGTCGGCCTGATCGCGCCCGATGACAAGACCTATGCCTATGTCGAAGGCAGGCCGTATGCGCCCAAGGGCAAGGCCTGGGAGCAGGCGCTTGACGGCTGGCGTGCGCTGGCCAGCGATGAGGGCGCGACATTCGATCGGGAAGTCACGCTCGATGCCGCGCAGATCGCGCCGACGGCGACCTGGGGCATCACGCCGGAACACGCGCTGCCGATCGACGGGGTCGTGCCCGATCCGTCAGTGGTCAAGGATGACAAGAAGCGCGCCGAGCTGGAAACCGCGCTCGACTACATGGCGCTGCGGCCCGGCATGGCGCTGCAGGACATCAAGCTCGACCGCGTGTTCATCGGCTCCTGCACCAATGCCCGTATCGAGGACTTGCGCGCCGCCGCCGAAGTGGCGAAACACGGCAAGGCGAAAGTGACGACCTGGGTCGTGCCCGGCTCGATGGCCGTCAAGCGCCAGGCCGAAGCCGAGGGCCTCGACAAGGTGTTCACCGAGGCCGGCTTCGAATGGCGTGATCCCGGCTGCTCGATGTGCACTGCCATCAACGGCGATTATCTGCAGCCGGGTGAGCGTTGTGCGTCGACCTCCAACCGCAATTTCCGCAACCGCCAGGGACCGGGAGGTCGCACCCATCTCGTCAGCCCGGCGATGGCCGCGGCGGCGGCGATCAAGGGGCACTTGACCGACGTTCGAGAAATAATTAAATAAAATCAAATACTTGACAACAGAGTTCACAGAGAAAAAACGATTTAACAAGATGGGCAGGATATTCAGGATAAAACCCGCTGGCCGATGTGCTGGACAGCGATGTTCCGGTTTTTAATCCTGTTTTTCCTGCACATCCTGTTAATTGATTTTGCAGTTCTCGGTGACTTCTGTGGCTAAACGCTTTCAGCTTTCAGGAGCAACCATGCAACCCTTCACCACACTCAACGCGATTGCCGTGCCGATGCACGAGGCGAACATCGACACCAACCAGCTGTGCCCGACGCGCTTCAACAAGGTGCCGCGCGGGCCCAAGTACCGCGAGATCCTGTTCTATGACTCGCGTTTCCGCCCGGACGGCACCCAGACCGAGTTCATGCTCAATGCCGCGCCCTACGACCAGTCGGGCATCATCGTCGCCGACCGCAACTTCGGCTGCGGCTCCTCGCGCGAGACCGCGGTCTATGCGCTCTACGAGTTCGGCATCCGCTGCGTGATCGCGCCGAGTTTCGGCGACATCTTCGCCGCCAACTGCGCCAAGAACGGCCTGCTGGCGCTGACGCTTTCCGAGCAGGAGTGCGCCGACATCCGCCGCCAGCTGCAGGACCAGCCGGGGGCGAAAATCAGCGTCGACCTCGCCGCCCAGACGGTGACCGACGTCGCCGGCAAGGTGCACAAATTCGAGATCCACGAGGTGCGCAAGCGCTGCCTGCTGGAAGGCCTGGATGACATCGCCCGCACCCAGCAGTACGCGGCGAAGATCGAAGGCTTCGAGAAAGGGTATTACAAGGACCGGCCCTGGCTGACGGCGCGGGCCTGACGACGATTCAAGGCTGTCGCGACCGATCCGAACCGTCATGCCGGCCACGCAGGCCGGCATCAAAAAAAACGGCGGCGGTCGCGCGGCAGCCGGAAATCTGGTTCCGGTTTTCGCCGGAGCAACCACAACGGAGGAGCAACAATGAGCGCAACACGCGGGATGGCAGTGGTGCTGGCGGGATTCACGCTGGCGGTGTCGGGCACGTTCGCACAGGCGCAGTCCTGGCAACCCGACAAGAACGTCGAAATCGTCATCAACACCGCGCCGGGCAGCGGCCAGGACTCGACGGGCCGGCTGATCCAGAAAATCCTGCAGGACCAGAAGGCGGTGCCGACCTCGATCACCGTGGTCAACAAGCCCGGCGGCGGCGGCGCGATCGCCTACGGTTATCTGCAGAGCCAGGCGGGCAACGGCCATTTCGTGTCGATCGCATCAAAAAGCCTGCTGACCAACCACATTTCGGGCCGCTCCAAGGTCACTTACAGCGATTTGACGCCGCTGGCGATACTCTTCGATGAATACATCACCGTCGCGGTGAAGGCCGATTCGCCGATCAAGAATGGGCGCGAACTGCTCGAACGCATGAAGAAGGACCCGGGCGCGCTGAGCTTCGGCGTGGCCACCAGCCTCGGTAATCCCAACCACCAGGGTATTGCGATGGCACTGAAGGATGCCGGCATCGATCTGCGCAAGACGCGCACCCCCGTGTTCCAGTCCGGCGGCCAGGCCGTCACCGCGCTGCTTGGCGGCCACGTCGATGCCGTGCCGGGCTCGGTCGGCCTGATGCGCAAGCACCTGGAGGCCGGAACCATCCGCGTCATTGCCGTCGCCGCACCGCAACGGCTCACCGGCATTTATGCCAGTGTGCCGACATGGAAGGAGCAGGGTGCCAATGCCGTAGTGTCGAACTGGCGCGGTCTGATCGGACCGCCCGGCATGACACCGGCGCAGATTGCCTACTGGGACAGGGTTCTGAGCCAGCTCTCCCAGGCTGATGCCTGGAAGAAGGAACTCGCCGACAACAACTGGGACAACGAATACAAGCCGGCGGCGGAGACCAGGAAATACATGGATGCCGAGTATGCGGAGCTGAGGGGGTTTTTGACGGAACTCGAACTGGTGAAGGCCAAGCCATGACCCGGGGGCCGTCTGCGGCATGACGCCACGCCACAAGGAGCGCCACCGCATCAGCCACATCGGCTGGCTGCGCGCGGCCGTGCTTGGCGCCAATGACGGCATTGTGTCGACGGCGAGCCTTATCCTGGGCGTCGCCGCGGCCAATGCCGCTCATGGCAGCATCATGGTTGCCGGGACTGCCGGGCTCGTTGCCGGCGCGATGTCGATGGCCGCAGGTGAATACGTGTCGGTCTGCTCGCAGGCCGATTCGGAAAAGGCGGCACTCGACCTGGAGCGCAGGGAACTGGAGACGGACACCCCCGGCGAGCTGCGGGAACTGACCGCGATTTACGTCAGCCGCGGGCTGGATCCGGCGTTGGCCCGGAAGGTCGCCGAGCAGTTGATGGCCCACGATGCGCTGGCCGCACATGCGCGCGATGAACTGGGCATCACCGACACGCTCAGCGCACGGCCGGTGCAGGCTGCGCTGGCTTCGGCCGCGAGTTTTGCGGTTGGGGCCGCGCTGCCCCTGCTCGCAGCCGCGCTGGCGCCGGGGGCCATGCTGATTCCGTGGGTATCCGGGTTATCTCTGGTGTTTTTGGCGCTTCTCGGAGGGCTGGCTGCCAAGGTCGGCGGTGCCAGTACCCTGCTCGGTGCCTGGCGCGTGACTTTCTGGGGAGCGTTGGCCATGGCGCTGACCGCGATGGCCGGCATTCTGTTTGACGCCGTGGCCTGATGCCTGGTCGCGCTGTGCTGCCTCAGGGGCAATTTGCGCAGCAAAACCATGCTCCGCATGGGAACGCCTAATCGAAGCGGTACAGCTTCTGCGGATTATCGACGAGGATTTTCCTGCGCAGCGCCTCGTCCGGCGTCCAGGCATTGAACAGGTCGAGCAGATGCCCGTCCTCGGGCATGTCCTGCTCCAGTCGCGGATGCGGCCAGTCAGTGCCCCAGAGCACCTGATCGGGATTGGCCCTGACCAGCGCTTCATGGATGGCCCTTGCGTCGGGGTAGTCCGGATACTGCGTCGACACTCGGTAGGCGCCGGAGACCTTGACCCAGATCCTGCCTTCGCCGAGCAGCCGGCACATCTGCTGAACGCCGGGCTGGTTCGCGCCCTTCGTGGCGTCGACGTTGCCCATGTGGTCGAGCACGATCGGCAGTTTCCAGTTTCTGAAAAAAGGCATCGCGCTGTCGAGGGCATTGGCGTCCATCATGAACTGCGCGTGCAGGGCGAGCTCGGCCATGATCGGCGAGAGCTTTTCGAAGGACTGCATGCCCAGCGGACTGAAGCCGACGCCGTGGGGCATGTGATGAAAGCGCAGCGCGCGCACGCCGGCATCGGCCATTTTTTTCAGTTCGTCGCGGCCGGTGTCGGGCTTGACGATGGCGGCGGCGCGCAGGCGTCTCGGCTCGCGCTTCAGCGCGTCGAGCACGACGCTATTGTCGGTGCCGTAGGGATGGCCCTGCACGACCACCCCGCGGGCCATGCCCAGCGTATCGAGCAGTTTCAGCAAATTTTCCAAAGGCGCGTCGTCCGGGGTGTACGAGCGCTTCTCGGCAAAGGGAAATTTCGCGACCGGCCCGAAGATGTGGAAATGGGTGTCGCAGGCGCCTGCCGGCGAGGGGATTTTCGGCGGGCGGGTATCGGCGATCGGAGGCAGGCAGGGCAGATCCATGGCTTTGTTTTCCTCGGGTGAGCCGCGATGGTAGTGCAAGTCCGCGCCCCGCTCAACGATGCCAGCGCTTACCCGAAGCCGTAGAGCCGTGCCGGATTGTCCACAAGGATCGCGCGGCGCATTGCCGGATCGGGAGTCCATTCATTGAACAGGTCGAGCAGGCGAGTGTCGTCAGGCATGTCGTGCTCCAGCCGCGTATGCGGCCAGTCGCTGCCCCAGAGGATGCGGTCGGGATTGGCCCGGATCAGCGCCTCGTGCACCGCGCGGGCGTCCGGGTAGTCCGGAGGGCGGGCCGAGATGCGGTAGGCGGCAGAGACCTTGACCCAGATGCGTTCTTCCGCCAGCAGCCGGCACAGCTGACGTACGGCCGGCTGGTCCGTGCCACGCGCGGCATCGACATTGCCCATGTGATCGATGACCACTGGCAACTTCCAGTGCCTGAAATGGGGCAGCACCTCGTCGAGCGCGTTGGCGTCGAGCATGAACTGCGCATGCAGGTCCAGTTCAGCCATGACCGGCGCAAGAAGGGTGAAGGCTGCCATGCCCTGCGGGCTGAAGCTGCCGGCATCCGGCATGTGGTGGAAACGCAGCGCGCGCACACCGCCTTCGGCCATGCGCTGCAGTTCGCCGCGGGTGATACCGGGCGCGACGATGGCGACGCCGCGCAGTCGAGTGGGTTCGCGTCGCAGCGCGTCGAGCAGGGCGCGGTTGTCGGTGCCATGGGGGTTGCACTGCACTACGACGGCCCTGTCGATGCCTAACGTGTCATGCAGGTGCAGCAAGGCCTCCAGCGGCGCGTCCTGCGGCGTAAAGGCACGGCCTTCGGCTAAAGGAAATAGCGCCTGTGGGCCGATGACGTGGAGGTGTGCATCGCATGCCCCGGCCGGTGCCGCAACACGCGGCGCGGACAGTACGGGGCGCGGGGGCAGATAGCCGGAATGTGGTCCGCGCACGCTCAAAAAATGACCCGGGCTGCTGCCGGACGGAATCCTCCAAAGGAGGGAACGAATGTCGAGTGCATGCTCGGTCCGCCTGCGACACAGACAAGGATGTCGGACGGCTTTTCCGTCATCGGGAGCGGCGTATCGAGGTCCAGATGTTCGAATTCATGCCGGCGTGGTGCAACCGTCATTTCGCGGTTTTTCGGCAAAAATTCCCTGAACGGGATCTTCGTGCGCTCGAACAACTGCTGTTGGAAGGACTCCAGGGTCCAGCGATCGCGTTCAAGGGTGGCGGCATGCTCGGGGCACAAGATCAGCAAAGGATGACCACCGAACATGTAGTCGTTGCTGCCGGTGCAGCTTAGGCTGCTTACCAGCATGTCGAGCAGTTCATTGCCGCTGCGGCTCTTGATGATCAGGTTGGTGCTGCCGGTCGCGGCCGTCACGCTAACTGCATCATCGCTTCTAGACAGTCCGGGATCGATCTGCATGCGCAACGGCAGCCATGGATTGGCATCCTCGTTCTCGGCGAGACAGAACAGGTATTTTCCGGGCTGGCCGAGCGTCGCCGGATCCGTGCCATTCTGTGCCGATACGCCGCCTAGGTTCTGGTGGCACAGGCGGACCGCCCGCCCCAGCGCCGCGTTCGCCTGATTGCCCGGGCCCAGGGCCCCTAGACCGTCATTGAAGCCGTAAGCTCGGCGCCGAGGCCCTCCGACGATAATGGCCGGTGTTGCGGGATTGGTCGTGGTCTGGATGCCAAAAAGGTTGAACTCGGGTTTGCAGCTTGCCTCGACGGCGGCGGCCAAATACGGCAGCAGCCTTGCCGGCAGGCCGGTCATGACGGCATTGGCTGCGAGCGTTTCTGCAGTAGCCATTCCATTGCGCGGCGGAACCGCGACGCCTGAATATGCGGCCGAGCCCAAGTTCCAGCTTTCGAGCAGGCGTTTCACGCGCTCACGCGTCGGCAGAAAGACTGGAAGTCCGTCTGTCCAGCCGGCGTCATACATGCGCTGCGAGCCGTCCGGATCGTTGCAGTCGCTGTCTTCAACAATCATCTGCTGAGTAGTGGAGGCTTTGCTGTCGCCGCAATCTGTGCCGGTTTGAAGCAATCCCGTCAGCCTCGGTGCGGATTCGGTGGCGAGCATTTCGACCTGCGTGTCGGTAAGCGAGGACAGCGGGTGGGGTACGACCAGCATGCGCACGGATGCAAACTTGTCGGGCAGCATGCTATTTGCAAGAGCCACGAAGGCCTCGGTGCATACCAGCACGACCGGTTTGCCGCGGTTTGCAAGTTGAATTGCGTCGTGAACACCCCAGGAGGTCGCGGTGCCGCCGTCGCAGACACCGGTGATTACCAGGTCCGACATGGCCGATAGCTGTGCAATCCGCTCTGCACCGGCGGGGGTCATCGGGCCCGGCTTGATCAGCGAGCAGGCTATGTGAGCGCCATCAGCCTGGAGTGCCCGGACAAGCCGCTCAAGCAACGCATCGACATTTGGTTTGCCGTTGCCGAGTACGCCAATCGCGATCCCCTCTGGGGTTGCTGGCCATGTGGCGGCGGGGGCAGGTTGCGTGCAGATGCCTGCAACTCGCCCCCGTGGGTCGACGATTTCTGTCATGCGGCAGTTCCGGTCACTTGGAAAGCTTGAGCTGGCCGAGCAGGGCTGCGTGCATGGTCATTTGATCCGCAAGGAATTTTTGAGTTGCCTCTGGCCCGAGGAACCGGCTGATCCAGTAGTTCTTGCCGACTTCGGCTTTCCATTGCGGGGTTGCGGCCATTTTTTCGAGCGTGGCCGCGGCGGCGCGTGCGTCGGCGGAATTTGTGCCTCGCGGCGCAATGATCATGCGCCACGAGGTATAGATGGCATTCACTCCGAGTTCGGTCCAGGTTGGCACGTTCGCCAGAGCGCCGCCCAGTCTTTCGGGGGATGAGATGGCGATGACGCGCACCTTGCCTGCGGCGAGCTGCGGCAATGACACCAGCGTCGCTACCGGCACCACCTCCACTTCGCCGCCCAGCAGCCCGACAAGCGCGGCAGAGCCGGCCTTGTAGATCACGTTATGTGCCGCGCCCGGGTCGATGCCGGCTGCTTTCATGACTGAAGCGGCGGCAATGTGGTTGGCTCCGCCAAGCGCGGTCGCAATCCCCCACGCCACGGAGCCTGGATCTTTCTTAAGGCGCGCGATCAGCGCCTTGCCGTCGGTGATCGACGAGTCAGTGCGAACCATGAACACGATGTTCTCGGAGAACAGGGTGGCTACCGGGGTGACGTCGCGGGGATCGGTATCACCTATTGCCATCAGCCGATTGGTGATCAGGCTGGGCGATGCCAGTGCGAGGTGGCGTCCGCTACCGGGATTCTGGTTCAGGTACTGATAGGCGATTGCCCCGCCGGCCCCGGGCTTGTTGATCACTACGCTCGGTGCGGACAGGAGTTTTGCAGCGTCGAGTATCTGTTTCATTGTGCGCGTGGCGGTGTCCATGCCGCTTCCGGGTCCGGACGGCACCACCAGTTCGACGGTACCCGAGGGCCATTCGGAGGCATGAACCGGTATGGCTGCCAAGGCGAGTGATGCGGCCACTAAGGCAAGGCGATGGGTGACAGATTGGATGAAGGAGTGCCGATGGACTGCCGGCGGGATTGATGCATGCATCTGAGTCTCCTTTTGGTTGAAGCGGACTTACGCCGTTTTGGGCCGGATCAGGCTGTGGCCTTGATGATTGAGTGAACTCGGTCAACTATATATTAATTGTCGACAATTATCAATTTTTAATAAATTATTTTGAATTTCTTCTTGATCAATGCATAATTCGTCATTATTTTCAGGTAATTAGCTCGCTTTCTCTCATTTTGAATACACTTGTGTTGACTCAGACTCTCTCCGAGAAAATTGCCCATGCTCTCGCGGAACGGATTGTTTCAGGGGCGTACCGACCCGGTGACCGGCTCATGGAGGCCACCTTGGCAAAGGAACTGGGAGTCAGCCACGGTCCCATCCGCGATGCCCTGCGCCAGTTGCAAAACGCCGGGTTGGTGACCATCAGCCCTTACCGTGGCGCTTATGTCACTGAGTACTCGGCGCGTGAAATCGAGGAACTCTACGAAGTCCGTTCCGCGCTGGTTGGTTTGCGCGCACGTTGGCTGGCGCAGGATCCGGCGCGCGAGGAAATCCTGACCCAAGTCGAGGAACCCATTGCGCGGCTCTCGCGATTGGCCGACGAGCCCGAGGCCAAGGAACAGTACGCCGCTGCCGCACTCGCCATCAGCAATTTCCTGACCGAGGGTGTCAGTAATCGTTGGTTGCGCTCGACGTTGCAGGCACTGACCCTGCAGACCAGCCGGTATACCCGCATGTCCTTCGAGGCGCCCGAGCGCAGGCGCGAATCGGCGCATGCCTGGACTCGACTATTTGCGGCGATGCGTGCGGGAGATGGCCAGCTGGCGCAATCCCTCGCATCGACGCAATCGATGTCCACACGTGATGCCGCACTACGCTGGGTACGTGCCGGCAGTCCTGATGCAGGTCCAGACCAGATCCCGAAGAATCGGGCATCCAGCACGACCTGATCCATCAGTGTGATCTGAGGTTCAGACGCGGGGCCGCCGATATAATGCAAAGGTTGCCCACATTATTCCCGGAGCACCGCATGATCCCGTCGAAGCGTCTGCCCTACGTGCCCATCATTGACCGCCCGCCGCTGAAACCGCCGCCCGGCGTGCGCCTGATCGTGTGGCCGGTGGTCAACGTCGAGGTCTGGGACATCGGCCGCCCGATGCCGCGGCAGGTGCTGCCGCCGCCGACGCATGTCACCCGGCTGCCGGACTTTGCCCACTGGGCCTGGCATGAATACGGCAACCGTGTCGGGTTCTGGCGTATCAAGCAGGCACTGGACGAACTGGACATCAAGGCCTCGCTGTTCACCAACGGCCGCATCTGCGTCGACTATGCACGCATTGCCGAGGAATCGCTGAAATCGGGCTGGGAGTTTGTCGGCCATTCCTGGGACCAGCAGCCGACCCATGTCGAGCGCGACCAGCGCGCGATGATCAAGCGCACCGTGAAGCAGATCAAATCGTTCACCGGCAAGGCGCCGGTGGGCTGGCTCGCGCCGGGGCTGACCGAAACCCTGTTCACGCCGGACTATCTGGCCGAGGCCGGCATCCGGTACATCGCCGACTGGGTGGTCGATGACGAACCCTGCGACATCCAGACCCGGCACGGCAAGGTGGTGGCGATGCCATACTCAGTGGAGCTCAACGACATCGCGATGATGATGGTGCAGCATCACGCGGCTGCGGAGTTCGAGTCGCGCTGCATGGACCAGTTCGAGCGGCTGTACGAGGAGGGCGCGAAGCGGGTCAAGGTGATGGCCATTGCCGTGCATCCCTACATCTCCGGGGTGCCGCACCGGATCAAGTATTTCGAGAACGTGTTCCGCCGCTTGCGCGACGAGAGGGGCGTGGTGTTCTGGACCGGTGACCGGATCCTCGACTGGTACCGTCGGGCAGCCCCAGGCGATGGTGCTACGGTGGTGCGACGCAAACGCTGATCGCTGCCCAGATAAAAATAATAAATAAAATCATATAGTTATGGTTGACATCGCGTGGCAGTCCGCCTGTTTCGCCATACTCGGCAACGCCGGTTCGGGGAAATCGACGCTGGCGCGCTGGCTCGCGAGCCGGCTCAATGCCGCGATACTCGACCTCGATACCGTCGCCTGGCTGCCCGGTTCCGAAGCTCTGCGCCGAGCGGAGGCGGATTCGCGCGAGGCGGTGGCGTCGTTCTGCCGGAGTCACGAGCGGTGGATTGTCGAGGGCTGTTATCCCGGCCTGATCGGGGAGGCCCTGTCATTCAAGCCGAGGCTGATATTCCTTAATCCGGGCGAAGCGCAGTGCCTGGCCCATTGCCGCCAGCGCCCCTGGGAGGCGCACAAGTACGACACCCCGCAGGCGCAGGACCGGCAACTGCCGATGCTGCTGGACTGGGTGCGCGGCTACTACAGCCGGGACGACGAATTTTCACTGGCGGCCCACCGCGCCTGCTTCAAAAGCTATCGCGGTCCCAAGGCGGCATTCAGTTCGCCGCTCGATCTCGAATCATCGCCGCAAAGCCTGCTCGACCACCTGCTGCGGGGTGATGGGGCTTTGGCGTCTCAGTCGAGCAGCGAGAAAAAACTCTCCGCGTAGTCCTTGCGGTATCGGTCGGTCACCGGCCGCACGGCTTCGGCGAAGGCGCGGTGTTCTTCCGCGCTGAGTTTCACCACATCGTTCTGCGCCGGGTCGAGACGCTTGAGCATTTCCTCATCTTCCGCCGCTGCAAGCTGGCGTTGCAACACGGTGGCTTCGGCCGCAGCAATGCCCACCGCACGCTGCACTGCGGCCGGCCAGGATTCATACTGCGCGCGGTTGGCCATCAGGCAGGCGACGCCGTAGACATGGCCTGACAGCGTGATGTGGCGGTGGTGCTTGTGGATGTCGAAGTTGACGATGTTGGTCAGCGGGTTGTCCTGGGCGTCGAAACGGTCGCCGCCGATCTGTTCGACAAAGATCTTGATATCTTCGAGTATCGGTTCCATGCCGAGCAGGCGCAGCGACTTGGCCTGCAGCTCGCTCATCTGGATGCGGATGCGGATGCCCCTGCAGTCGGCTGGCCTGCGGATCGGGCGGACCTTGTTGCTGAAATGGCGGAAACCGTTGTCCCAGTAGGCGAGCAGGTGGAACGGCGACTGTTGCGCGACCTTGTCCCTCAGTGACTGGCCGAGGCGGCCGTCGAGCACCCTGTAGGCCGCCGCCCGGTCGGGGAACAGGAAAGGCAGGTCGAACAGCGCCAGTTCCGGCACCCACTTGGCGTATCTCAGCGACGAGATGTAGCAGGCCGAGAGTTCGCCGCGTTCGACCATGCCCGGGAGTTCGCCCGACTTGTGGCCAAGGGACAGCACGTCGGGCACGAATTCGAAGCGCACGGCGTTGCCGGCTTCACGCTGCAGCACTTCGCCGAAAAGCAGGCAGGCGCGGGTGTGGATGGAGGCGGGTTTCTGGTAACCGCCGAGGCGGAAGAGGACTGGGGGCATGGGGATTCCGTGGTGGAGTGGGTCAGAGCAGGCCGGTGATCAGGCCCAGCGCGACGGCGAACAGCAGCACCGCGACCAGCTTCTGGATGCCGGGCATCGTGGCCTTGTGCAGGAAACGGTTGCCGGCGACCGAGCCCGCCAGCGCGGCGAGCACCGCGGCGCCGAGCAGCACGTAGTCGAATTCGGCATGGTGTTTCGAGATCAGCGCCGCATACATCGACAGCCGCGACAGGTCGATGAAAAAGGCCACCGCCGCGCCGGTGGCGACATAGGCCGCCTTGTCGAGGCCGGCCTTGATCAGAAAAGCCGAGCGCAGCGCACCCTGCAGGCCGGCGAGTCCGCCGAAAAAGCCGCAGAGCAGCCCCCCGGGGATCTGGTAACGCGGCTCGAAAGTCATCTTTTTTGACGCCGGTCGCATCTCGGAGACGGCAAAGGCCAGCAGCAGCAGGCCGATGATCAGCTGCGCCGGCGTGATGGCGACGGCGTGGCCGAGCAGGGCGTATTCAATGCGCATGCCGCTTTCCGCGATGCGCACCAGCAGCCAGGCGCCGGCCAGCGCGCCGAGGGCCGCCGGCAGGCCGAAACGCAGCGCGACGCCGCGGTCGATGTGCCGGTGCACCAGCGCGAGCTTGAAGACGCCGTTCAGGAAATGGACGATGGCGGTCAGCGCCACAGCCTTCTCGATGGCGAAGAACAGCGCGAAGGCCGGCAGCAGCAGTGTGCCGAGGCCGAAGCCGGAAAAAAACGTCAGCAGCGCGGCCAGCCCGGCAACCGAGCAGACAATCAGGTAAGTCATGGCGCGGAGCAAAGCATGAAGCGCTGTGCGCTGGCAAGCGGCGCTCCGGTGTCGTAGGCAATCGGGGCCGGGATGCGTCAAAATACAAGCCTGTGCATCGTCAGTCCGGATCGTGAAAAAAAGCCAGGAGGAGTGTCGCCCATGAAGACTCGCGGAATACACCATATCAACATCGGCTGTCGCGACAGCGATCTGCCGGCGATCGAAAAGTTTTACTGCGAAGGACTCGGCTTGACCGTGGGTCCGCGGCCGGATTTCCCCAACAAGGGCCTGTGGCTGTACTGCGGCGATCACCCGCTGATCCACGTCGTCGTGCGCTTCAAGCCGGACTGGCCGGGGCTGGATGAAAAGCGCAGCAGCTACGACCACACCGCTTACGAGGTCTCCGGTGTGCCGCAGTTCCGCGAGCGCCTGCAGAAACTCGGCATCCACTTCGACGAGCAGAACGTGCCCGGCGCGGGTTTCCAGATGTTCATGCGCGACCCGGTCGGCAACAAGGTGGAACTGAATTTCCCGAATGAAGAGGCGCCCGCGGATGTGGCCCGCGGCACGCTGTCAGCCCTGCAATTCCCGGAACAGGCCACGTCGCGCTGAGCGTCTCTGTTCCGCCATTCACCGGATGAGCCCGATAATTGAAACTGCTGACATTTATTGCGAACAATGAAATCCGCCCCGGCGTTCTCGACGGCGACTCGGTGGTCGATCTCAAGGCCGCCGGCCTGCCGGTGGGCGAAGAGGGGGATCTGCTGCAGATCGTGCGCGGCGGCGACGCGATGCTGGAGCGCGTGCGCGAGGCGATCGACAGCCCGACACGACGCACCTTCGATCTCGACGACGTGCGCCTGACGGCGCCGCTGCTCGCGCCCTCGAAGATCATCGCAGTCGGCCTCAACTACATCGACCACTGCAAGGAAGCCAATCTGCCGGTGCCGACTGAGCCTGTGCTGTTCAGCAAATTTCCGAACTCCATCACCGGACCCTTCGATGAACTGAGCTGGCCGGAGGGCGTGACGAAGGAAGTTGACTACGAGGTGGAGCTCGCGGTGGTCATCGGCCGCCGCGGCCGCAACATTCCGGAGAAGGACGCGCTCGACTATGTCTGCGGCTACAGCGTGGTCAACGACGTCTCCGCGCGCGACCTGCAGTTCGCCAATGCCAAGCAGTGGGACCGCGGCAAGTCGCTGGACACCTTCTGTCCCTGGGGGCCCTACATCGTCACCCGCGATGAAATCAGTGACCCGCACAAGCTCGAGGTGCGCACCGTGCTCAACGGCAGGGAAATGCAGAAGTCGAACACGAAGAACCTGATTTTCAATATCAACCAGATCATCGCCTATGCCTCGCAGGGCACGACGCTGATGCCGGGAGACCTGATTCCGACGGGCACGCCCTTCGGCGTCGGCTTCTCGCGCACCCCGCCCGTGTTCCTGAAGCACGGCGATGTCTGCGAATGCGAGGTCGAGGACATCGGCCGCATCGTCAACAGGGTCAAACTGAAATAGAGGACGAATGATGGGTAAGGCGGAATCCGGTGTGCTGCGGGGTGAAGGGGGGGTGACAGTCCGGCCGATGGCGCCGGCGCTGGGCGCGGAAGTGTCCTGCGGCGATCTGCGGCAACTGGATGAGACGGCGTTTGCCGCGGTCTACCGGGCGCTGCTCGATCACCTGGTCATCCGCATCCGCGGACAGGCGCTGACTGATCCCGAACTGATCGCTTTCGGCAAGCGGCTGGGCGAACTGGATTTCGCGCCTCTCGCAAAGACAGGCAGGGAAAAGGCGCGCCCCCATCCGGAGATCGTCGTCGTTTCCAATGTCACCGAGAATGGCGAGGCGATCGGCGTGCTGCGTGACGCCGAGGTGGTCTGGCATTCCGACAACTCCTATCGCGACCGCCCGCTGTCGTACAGCGCGCTGTATTCGCTGGAGGTGCCGCCGCAGGGGGGCAACACCGGCTTCGCCAACATGTACCTGGCGCTGGAGACCCTGGATCCGGCGCTGCGCAAACGCATCGAGGGCCGCACGCTGAAGCACGACATGACCTACAACAGCGCCGGTGACCTGCGCGAGGGCTTCAGTCCGGTCCACGACGTGCGCGAGGCGCCGGGTCCCAGTCACCCCGTCATCCGCACCCATCCGGAGACCGGATGCAATGCGCTGTACCTCGGCCGGCGGCCGAATGCCTACATCAACGGCCTTTCCGTTGCCGAGTCGGAGGAACTGCTCGATGCGCTGTGGGCTCATGCCACCCGGGAGCGCTTCACCTGGCACCACGAGTGGCAGCCTGGCGACCTGCTGATCTGGGACAACCGCTGCGTGATGCACCACCGCGACCCCTTTGACGGGGGCTACCGGCGGGTGATGCACCGGATCCAGTGCGCAGGCGATGTGCCGGCGTTATCGCCGCAGGGACGCGAGGGCCATCCGCGGGCACGGCTGGCCTGAGCGTGGGGGCACCCGGTATCGGCGGTGATGGGTAGACCACTTTAAAAAAACTGTTTAAAAACAATAACTTAAATATTTTCGTGTGACAGCCGGCACTGCTTGGGTCCCGGTCGGACTGAATCGGAGCTCAAGATTCCTGAGGCAAGTCTGTACCGGGGCTGCGCGGGCATTCGGTAAAATGCCGGTTCATGTTGTCAAAAAGCCCGGTGAATATGGCCGGAAAACAGTGAATGGATACGGGTAATCCGCTCCCGGATGTCGCGCTGGTGGTCGAGGATGATGATCAGATTGCCTATCTGCTGCGATTCATACTCGAGCGCGAGGGCTATCGGGTCGAACTGGCCAACGACGGGCGTGCAGCGATGGACCTGATAGGCCGCATTGCGCCGCCGGCACTGACCATGCTTGACGTGATGCTGCCGCATGCCGACGGTTACCAGCTGCTGGGCGCGATCCGCGCGCAGGAAGCCTGGCGTGGTGTGCCGGTGCTGATGCTGACCGCCAAGTCGCAGGAGAAGGACATCGTGCGGGCGCTGGACAGCGGCGCTGACGATTACCTCGTCAAGCCGTTCAAGCCCGAGGAACTGCGTGCCCGCATCAAGCGCCTGGTCAAGGGACGAAAGAAATGACTTATTCCCATCCGTCGAACCACCTGTCCCGGCCGTCACCGGGGGCGAGAGCGGCCTCCTGTGCCTTGGCGGCAGTCCTGGGCTGGTGTTCCTTTTCCTTGCAGGCGCAGCCCGAGCCGGCCGGTAGCGGGCTGAAGGCGGCTGGCGGCGCGATCGGACTCAAGCCTGCCCGCACCGAAGTTGAAGCCGGCTACAGCCGGGAGAATCTGAGCAACAGCCTGCCGGACTGGACCAGCACCTACCTTCTGGGCTCACACCGTTTCGGCGAACGCCGGGTGCTGTACGGCGGCCTGCGCGAGACCCGGCGCTTCGGCCTCGACGACAGCGAGGTCCATGCGGGGCTGTATTACCCGCTCGGCGCCAGCTGGACGGCGCAGGTCGAGGGCAGCCTGAGTCCCACGCACGAGGTGCTGGCCAAGCATTCGATTTATGGCCAGCTGCAAAAAAGCCTGCCCGGCGGCTGGGGTGTCGGTGTCGGTCTGCGGCATAACGAGTACACGCTGTCCGCCAGCAATGTCGTGTCGTTGCTGGCGGAGCGCTACTGGGGCAATTTCCGCGGTGCCTACACCCTGTATTCCGGCAGGCCCGAGGGGGGCTCTTCGGGTGCCAGCCACCGGGTCCAGCTCAGCTACTACTACGCAGACCGCAGCTCCGTCGGCATTTCCTTCAGCGATGGCCGCGAGGTCGAGAACGTCGGCCCGCCGCGCGGGCTGTTGTCCAGCGACGTGCGCAACTGGACGCTCAGCGGCCAGCACTGGCTGACACCGGCCTGGGCGCTGACCTACGACCTGGTGAACCACGAGCAGGGCAGCCTCTACCGCCGCCAGGGTCTGCGGCTGGGCATCCGCCACAGTTTCTAGGCGCGTCTTGCGTCTCGATACCGGGTTTTCGCCGCCGCCGGAACACGCTGTCGTGTCCTGGCTGCCGCATGATCCCCTGCTCGCAGTGGTGTTCCAGGCGGGCCTCGGCATCATCGCCTTTTCGCTGCTGATGCTGGTCGCCGTATTCCTGCTGCGCATGCGCCTGGTTTTGCGGACCCGGCGCGAGCACCGCTACGCCGCGCAATGGCGCCCCCTTCTTGCAGAGTGCGTGTTCGATGTTCCGCAGGCGCTGCCGGTCGTCCCCCGTTCGATGCGCTATCACTTCATGAAGCTGTGGAATCATCACCATGAATCCCTTGAGGGCAGCGCGCGCGGCAACCTGGAGACGCTGGCGCGGAGAATGGGCATCGACGAAGTGGCCCGGAACATGCTGCAGAGCAGCGACCTGCGCGAGCGCATGATTGCCATCATCACGCTGGGCCACCTCGGAGACCGCGAGCGCTGGCAGGAGCTGCGCGCGCTGGTTGCGCATCCCTCGCCGCTGCTGTCCCTGGCGGCGGCGCGCGCCCTTCTCGATATTGACGCCGAGGCCACGCTGGCCTGGCTGGTGATGGTCATGGCCGCGCGGGAGGACTGGCCGCTGGCGCGGCTGGTTGCGATGCTGAAGGAGGCGGGGCCTGACCGGGTGACGCTCCCCCTGGTGGCGGCACTGAAAGCCGCCGGAAATCCGCGGCAGACGGTGCGCCTGCTGCGCATGATGGAAGTGGCACACACGGCAGGTGCCGGAGAAGCCGCGGCGCGCGTCGTGCGCGAATCGGATGATCCCGAGGTCAAGGCGGCGGGGCTGCGCCTGCTGGGCGATCCCCGCGAGCTCGGCCTCGCGCGATCCGCCGCCGCGCATGAATCCTGGGTGGTGCGTGTCGCGGCCGCAAGGCTGCTTTCGCGGATCGGCGAGGCGGGCGACCGCCAGTTGCTGGTCGGCATGCTGAAGGATGCGCACTGGTGGGTGCGGTACCACGCGGCACGTGCCCTTGTTGCGCTGCCGGCCACCGCGCCCGGTGACATCGACAGAATCCGGTCCACGCTGGACGACCGCTATGCGGCTGACATGCTGGACCAGGTCATGGCCGAGGCACGCAGCCGATGAGCGCGGGATTCGACTGGGCTGTCGGGCTGCAGTGGTTTTTCATGCTGTATTTCGTCGGCATCAACAGTGGCTACCTGATGCTCAACCTGCTGTCTCTGGGGAGCCTGAAGCGCTACATCGAATCGCACAGCCTTGACGACCTGCCGCGCGGCATCAGCGGACTTGAACCCCCGGTGTCGGTGCTGGTGCCCGCCTACAACGAGGAAGCCACGATCGCGGGATCCGTTCGCTCCATGCTGCAGCTCAACTATCCCGACTACGAGGTGATCGTCATCAACGACGGCTCGCGGGACGGGACGATGGAAGCGCTGCGCCGCGAATTCGCGCTGCTGCCGTTTCCCGAGGCCTACTGGCAGAGGCTGCCGGCACAGCCGTTGCGCGGCATATACCGCTCGGCCACGCATCCCTCTCTGCGCGTGATCGACAAGGAAAACGGCGGCAAGGCCGATGCGCTGAACGCGGGCATCAATGCTTCGCGCTATCCGCTGTTCTGCGGCGTGGATGCGGATTCCGTGCTCGAGCGCGACAGCCTGAAGCGGGTGGTGGAGCCCTTCCTCGAGGATCCGCGGACCATTGCTTCGGGCGGCACCGTGCGCATCGCCAACGGCTGCAGGGTCGACAACGGCTTCCTTGCCAGCGTGGGCCTGCCGCGCAACCCGCTGGCCCTGCTGCAGATCGTGGAGTACCTGCGCGCCTTCCTGTTCGGGCGCATGGGCTGGTCGCCGCTCAACGCGGTGCTGATCATTTCCGGGGCTTTCGGCCTGTTCCGCAAGGACGTGGTCGTTGCCGCCGGCGGCTACCGGCGGGATACCGTCGGCGAGGACATGGAACTCGTGGTGCGCCTGCATCGCCTGCACCGGACCCGGCGCATTCCCTATCGCATCGTGTTCGTGCCGGACCCGATCTGCTGGACCGAGGCGCCGGAGTCGCTGCGCGTGCTGAAAAACCAGCGCGTGCGCTGGCAGCGTGGCCTGTCCGAAAGCCTGACGATGAACATCGGCCTGCTGTTCCACCGCCGCGGCGGGGCGGCCGGCTGGCTGGCCTTTCCGTTCATGGTGGTCTTCGAGTGGCTGGGACCGCTGCTGGAAGTCGCGGGCTATGCTTTCATGATCACGGCTTTCGTGCTCGGCCTGGTGTCCGGCGAGGCATTCCTGACCTTCATGCTGGTCGCTTTCGGCTTCGGCCTGGTGCTGTCGGTCAGTTCCCTGCTGCTGGAGGAAATGTCCTTCCACATCTACCCCAAGCCCGGCCAGGTGGCCGTGCTGCTGCTGATGGTGGTCATCGAGAATTTCGGCTACCGGCAGCTCAATTCGCTGTGGCGCCTGTGGGGATTGCTGCTGTGGATGGCCCGCTCGAAGGCGCGCTGGGGCGAGATGACGCGCAGTGCCAGCTGGCAGACCGGCAGTGGCGGGGGCGCGAAATGAGCGGCTTGCGCAACCGGCTGTCCGTCCTGAAGGAGCCGGTGTACAACGCGATTGCCATCGCGCTGGCGGTGGTCCTTCCCGCGGTGCTGGTCATGCAGGCCTGGCAGGCCGAGGTGGACAAGGCCGCGAGTGCGGCCCATGCCGATTTCGAGGCACGTGCGCAGCAGATCCGCAATACCATAGCCGGCCGTCTGCTGGATTACGAACAGGTATTGCGCGGCGGCGCTGGTCTGTTCGCGGCTTCGCGGGCGGTGGGCCGGGACGAGTGGCGCAGCTATGTCGACAGCCTCAAGCTGGATGCATACTACCCGGGCATCCAGGCGATCGGCTACGCGCCGCGAGTGAGTTCCGGCGGTGTTAATGCCTTCGTCGCGCGCATCCGCGAGGCCGGATATTCGGGATACCGGATACAGCCTCCCGGTGAGCGCGACGAGTACGTGCCGGTCGCCTATATCGAGCCGTTTTCCGGCCGCAACCTGCGCGCGGTAGGCTTCGACGCGCTGTCCGATCCGGTGCGCCGCGCCGCCCTCGAGCGGGCGATCGTCAGCGGCGGTCCGGCCATGTCGGGCCGGCTCCGGCTGCTGCAGGAAACCGACGAAGACGTCCAGGCCGGCGTCGCGATGTACGTGCCCGTCAGCCACCTGAGCCTGTCTCCGGAGACGGCTGCGCAGCGCCGCCAGGCCGTCGAAGGCTTCGTGTTTGCCCATTTTCGCATTGGCGATCTGATGCGACGCGTACTCGGCAATGAGCGCAGCGTGGCCTTGACCCTGCATGACGGCCGGGTCGTCGCACCGGAAACCCTGATGTTTTCCAGCCGGACGCAGGGCGGTGACTCACCGCGTTTCGTATGGAAGACCGAGTTGCCGGTGCTGGGGCAGGTCTGGACCCTGCACATGGCGTCAACACCGGATTTCGAGGCATCAGTGGACCGCTACACGCCGCGGCTGGTGCTGCTCGGCGGAGTGTCCATACACCTGCTGCTGCTCGCGATGCTGTGGTCGCTCTGGAATACCCGCAGCCGCGCGCTCAGGATCGCAGGCCAGATGACGCGCGAAGTCCGGCGCCGGGAGGCGGAATGGCAGGCGATGAGCGATGCTTCGCCGCTGGGCATTTTTCGCACCGACGTCGCCGGCGCCTACACCTACGTCAATCCGCGCTATGAAAGCCTGTCGGGACTGTCTGCGGCTGCGGCCATGGGCGAGGGCTGGCTGGCGGCTGTCCATCCCGAAGACCGTGAGCGCGTGCGTGAGGGCTGGCAGGCCGTGCTGCGCGACCGCAGGAGCGAAACTGCAGGCAGCTATCGCCTGCTGAGGGCAGACGGAACGGTGATCTGGGTGACGGTGCTGGCGGGCGTCATCCGTGAGGATGACGGCCTTGCCGGGTATGTCGGCATTGTCGAGGATGTCACCGAGCGCAAGAACGCCACGGATGCGCTGCTGAAAAGCCGGGAACGCCTCGGCATGGCGCTGGAGGGCTCGAACCTCGCGCTGTTCGACTGGGACATTCCGAGTGGCGAGGTTCGGCTCAGCGAGCAGTGGCAGCTGATGCTGGGCGGCGACAACGTCGAGACAGTGACCACGTTTGAGGAACTGCAGCAGATGGTGCACCCCGACGACCTGGCCCGGCTGCAGCAGTGCCTGCTGCCGGTGCTCAAGGGAAACGCCCGTTTCTACGAGGTCCAGCACCGCGTCCGGAACAAACTTGGTGAGTGGCGCTGGATCCACAGCCGCGCCAAGGTTTCGGAGCGCGACGCATCGGGCCAGGCATTGCGCATGACCGGCACCAACGCCGACATCACGGCGATGAAGGAAGTGGAGCGGCTGAAAAACGAGTTCATTTCGACCGTCAGCCACGAGCTGCGCACTCCGTTGACGGCGATCATCGGTGCGCTGGGCCTGGTGCGTGAGTCAGCCAGGGGGCTTGATCCGCACACCGAGAACTTCATCGACATGGCCTACCAGAACGGCGAACGGTTGTCGGCGCTGATCAATGACGTGCTTGATCTCGAGAAAATCGATTCCGGACAGATGACGCTGGATCTCAAACCCCTGCAGCTGCGCGGGATTCTCGAGCACGCGGTCCGGATCAACCGGCCTTATGCAGACATGCACCATGCGCGGCTGAAACTGCTGCCGGGACCTGAGTTCACGGTGGCTGCCGATCATGACCGGCTGCTGCAGGTGCTGACCAATCTGATCTCGAACGCGGCCAAGTTTTCGCCGGAGAACGCTGAGGTCGAGGTCAGCGCCTTGCAGCGTGACGGTGCCGTTCGGGTGGCCGTGCGTGACCACGGGCCGGGCATACCTGCCGGCTTCCGCGAAACGATTTTCCGCCGTTTTGAACGCGCGGACAATTCGGACACCCGCAAGAAGGGAGGAACCGGACTGGGGCTGTCGATCTGCAAGGCGCTGGTGGAGCGCATGAACGGCAACATCGGTTTCGATTCGGAACCGGGCAAGGGATCGACCTTTTATTTCGACCTGCCGCTGCAGACGCCGAGGTCGTGAGGGTTTTGTCGTGGACGTGAAGCCCTGCCGCGCTGGCCGATCAGCGCCTGAAAACGTACAATGCGGTCCATAACAAAAGCGGAAATCCGCTTCATCAGGGAAATTTCATGTGGCGGGTCCATGGGCCCGCCGGCGCCGCGTCCCGGGGACGCGCGATCAAACCGACAGGAGTGACAATGGCCAAGGCAGGCAGGAACGGCGCCGACAGGGCGCCGCGGGGGCTGGATGTACTGCGCGATCCGGTGCTTAACCGGGGTACCGCGTTCACGGAGGCCGAGCGCGACGAGCTGGGATTGCGCGGGCTGCTGCCGCCGCATGTGCATACGCAGTCCGAGCAGGCGGAGCGTTTCCTGATCACTTTTCGCAAGCTGGCCGACCCGCTCGACAAGTTTGTCGCGCTGAATGCCCTGCATGACCGCAACGAGGACCTGTTTTTCCAGATACTCGTCGACCACATCGACGAGATGCAGCCGATTGTCTACACGCCGATCGTCGGCCTCGCTTGCCAGAAGTTCGGGCAGATTTTCCAGCGTCCGCGCGGCATGTTCATCAGCATCAGGGATCGCGGCAACATCGCCAAGGTGCTGCGCAACTGGCCCTACCAGGCCGGCATCATCGTCGTCACCGACGGCGAGCGCATCCTCGGCCTGGGTGACCTCGGCGCCCATGGCATGGGCATTCCCGTCGGCAAGCTGTCGCTGTACACCGCCTGTGCCGGCATCCACCCGACGCAGTGCCTGCCGGTGACGCTGGACGTGGGCTGCAACAATGAGGCCGTGCGCAATGATCCTTTCTATGTCGGGCTGCGCCAGAAACGGGTGACCGGCAAGGAGTATGACGATTTCATCGAGGAGTTTGTCACCGCGGCGCAGGAGGTGTTTCCGGGCGTGGTCATCCAGTGGGAGGATTTCGCCAATCACAATGCCTTCCGCCTGCTTGAAAACTACCGTGACCGCGTGAGCAGCTTCAACGATGACATCCAGGGCACGGCCGCGGTCGCGCTGGCCGGCATTTTTTCGGCTCTGCGCATCACTGGCCAGCCCCTGACCGACCAGCGCGTGCTGTTCCTCGGCGCCGGCGAGGCAGCGACCGGCATTGCCGACCTGATCGCCTCGGCGATGGTGTCGCAGGGGATGGCGCTCGATCAGGCGCGGCGCAACTGCTGGCTGGTGGACTCGAAGGGGCTGGTGGTGAAAAGCCGCAAGGATCTCGCCCATCACAAGCTGAACTATGCCCATGACCATCCGCCGGTGACGGATTTCCTCGAGGCGGTCCGCAAACTGAAGCCGACGGCGATCATCGGCGTGTCGGCAGTCGGCGGCACCTTCACCCGCGAGATCATCGAGGAGATGGCAAAACTCAACGAACGGCCGATCATTTTCGCGCTGTCGAATCCGACTTCGCAGTCCGAATGCACGGCCGAGGAGGCTTACCGCTGGAGCGGCGGCCGTGCGCTGTTCGCCTGCGGCAGCCCTTTCGACCCGGTGACGGTCCACGGCCAGACTTTCGTGCCGCGGCAGGGCAACAACAGCTACATCTTCCCCGGCATCGGGCTGGGTGCCATTGCCTGCAAGGCGAAGGTGATCACCGACGACATGTTCATGAAATCGGCGCATACGCTTGCACAGCTGGTCACCGAATCCGACCTGGCGCAGGGCAGCCTCTATCCGGCGCTGCCGCGCATCCGCGAGGTGTCGGCGCATATCGCGGCGGCCATCGCCACCGCGGCGAAGGACAGCGGCATTGCCGGCCGGCTTGCCGGGCAGGAGATGCTGAAGGAAATCGAAGCGCAGATGTACGACCCGCACCAGTAAGCGGTCAGTCCCAGCCGATCTGGTCGCCGGAGACCAGCCGGTTGTCGATGCGCCGGATGCCGGGGATGCGCTTGACCGCGTCTCCGGCCCGCAGCGCCACCACGGCATGGCTGACGATGCCTTTTAGCACGACGACGCCGTTTCTGACTTCGACGTTTGCGTATTGCGGGTCGATTTCACGGATACCGGCCAGCGCCTTGCGCACCGCGGTCCTGATGGCGGCATCGTCGACGCGCACTGCGGCGCGTTCCCTGGCCAGCACCGCTTCCGCCTGCAGGTATTCCTTTTCGCTGAGCGCACCGTCGCGGTCAATGTCGAAGCGCCCCAGGTTCCGCCCCAGCACCGGATCCTGCGCCAGCTCCGCGCGCGACAGCCTGCCGTCGTAATTTGCGTCCTGGCGGATGAAATCGCGGTCGCTGATGCCGAGGCGGTCGTAGCGCGCGGCTTCCTTCAGTGCGGCAGCGGGTAACGCGGAAGCGGCGATCATGTATTCCGTCACTGCGCGCACCTCGGCCGCCGACAGGCTGGCGCCACCGAGAGGCAGCATCGCGGTGTTCGGCACGCCTTCGATCGCATTGCGGTAAACCAGGCTGAATCCGCCGCGCAGGCGGCGCGCCCATTCGGCCGTGTCACCGACCCTGGGGGCGCCGTGTATGCCCGGCAAATGGCAGGAGGCACAGAAGGCGGTGTACTGTTCCGCGGGCGTCGCCGCTTGGGCGAGTACGGGCAGCAGCAGTGACAGCAGGAGCGGCGGGCGCGTCATCCAGGTGTGCAGGCATCTGCGACAAGTCGTGATCGCGAGAGGCTAGCATGCCGGCCGTACAGAAAAAAACGGGACGGGCAGGGCCCGTCCCGTCAATTTGACGCAATGGCTGGCGATCAGGCTGCCGCGAGGAGATCGCGCAGCACGTACGGCAGGATGCCGCCGTGCTTGAGGTAGTCGACTTCGATCGCGGTGTCGATGCGCAGCGTCAGCGTGACCTTTTTCGTGCTGCCGTCGGCACGGGTGATGGTCATTGTGACATCCTGCATCGGCTTGACGTTGCCGCCCTCAAGGCCTTCGATGGTGAAGGTTTCCGTGCCGTCGATGCCCAGCGTCTTGACGTCCTCGCCCGGCTTGAACTGCAGGGGCACGACGCCCATGCCGATCAGGTTGGCGCGGTGGATGCGCTCGAAGCTCTTGACGATGACCGCCCTGACGCCCAGCAGCTGCACGCCCTTGGCCGCCCAGTCGCGCGAGGAACCCATGCCGTAGTCTTCGCCGCCGAAGATGACCAGCGGGGTACCGGCCTTCTGGTAGAGCTCGGAGGCTTCGAAAATGGTCATCTGGGCGCCGTCGGGCATGTGCTTCGTGACCGGGCCTTCGGTGCCGGGGGCGATGGCGTTGCGCAGGCGCACATTGGCGAAGGTGCCGCGCACCATCAGTTCATGGTTGCAGCGGCGCACGCCGAAGTGGCCCCATTCCGAGGGCGGATGATTTTCCTTGTACGGCTCCAGCCATTTGCCGGCGGGCGTACCCGGCTTGATCTTGGTCGAGGGGCTGATGTGGTCCGTCGTGATCGAGTCGCCGAGGATGGCCAGCGCGCGCGCGCCCTGGATGTCGGTGACCTTGCCCAGCTCGCGCGTGACGCCTTCGAGGAACGGCGGTTCGCGGATGAAGGTCGACTTGGGATCCCACTGGTAAACCGCGCCCTCGATGGTCGGGATCGCTTCCCACAGTTTCTTGTTGCCGGAGAGATCGCCGTATTCGCGGCGGAAGTGCTCGGAGTTGGCGGCGAATTTCAGCAGCGCCGCAACTTCGGCGTCCGAGGGCCAGACATCCTTCAGGTAGACTGGTTGGCCATCCTTGCCCTTGCCCAGCGGGTCCTTGGTCAGATCCGTACGCACGGTGCCGGCGATCGCGTAGGCGACGACCAGCGCCGGGCTGGCGAGGTAGTTGGCGCGCAGGTTGGCGTGCACGCGGGCCTCGAAGTTGCGGTTGCCCGAGAGCACGGCGCAGGTGACGAGGTCCTGTGACACCACGGCTTCCTCGATCTTGGCGTCGAGCGGGCCGGAGGCGCCCATGCAGGTGGTGCAGCCATAGGCGACGACGCCGAAGCCAAGCTTTTCCAGCGACGGCAGCAGGCCGGCGTCGCGCAGGTAGGCGGTAACGACCTTGGAGCCGGGGGCGAGCGAAGTCTTCACCCGCGGGCTGACCGTCAGGCCCTTGTCGGCGGCTTTTTTCGCGAGCAGGCCGGCAGCGAGCAGCAGCGCCGGGTTCGAGGTGTTGGTGCAGGAGGTGATCGAGGCGATCAGCACGTCACCGTGGCCGACGTCGAATTCCGGGTGTCCGGAGGGCACGCGGCGGTTGAGGTCAGCAGCCGGGCGGCCGTAGCCGTTTTTCTCCGGCGGCGCCGAGAACAGCGCATCGAAGCCGCGGCCGAGGTCGGCGAGGTTGACGCGGTCCTGCGGGCGTTTCGGGCCGGAGAGGCTGGGGACGATGCTGCCGAGGTCGAGTTCGATGACTTCGGTGTAGTCGATGTCGCCTTTTTTCGGCATGCCGAACAGGCCCTGGGCCTTGTAGTAGGCCTCGATCGCCGACACGAGCTCCGGCGAACGGCCGGTGGTGCGGAAGTAGTCGATGGTCTTGTCGTCGAAGGGGAAGTAGCCCATCGTCGCGCCGTATTCGGGTGCCATGTTGGCCACCGTGCAGCGGTCGGCGGCGGTCAGTGCGGCGGCGCCTTCGCCGAAGAACTCGACGAACTTGCCGACGACCTTGGCCTTGCGCATCAGTTCGGTGACGGTCAGCGCGAGGTCGGTCGCGGTGACGCCTTCGCGCAATTTGCCGGTCATGTGGCAGCCGACCACGTCCGGGGTCAGGAAGGCGTTGGGCTGGCCGAGCATCGCGGCTTCGGCCTCGATGCCGCCCACGCCCCAGCCGACGATGCCGATGCCGTTGACCATGGTCGTGTGCGAGTCGGTACCGAACACGGTGTCCGGATACCAGATGCCGTCCTTCTGCCACACACCCTGCGACAGGTACTCCATGTTGATCTGGTGGATGATGCCGTTGCCGGGCGGCACGACGCGGACGGTTTCAAAGGCGCCTTGCGCCCACTTGACGAAGCGGTAACGCTCGGCGTTGCGCTTGAATTCGATTTCCTGGTTGCGCTGCACCGCGTCCGGCGCGTTGTGCACGTCGATCTCGACCGAGTGGTCGACGACCACGTCCACCGGCACCAGCGGCTCGATCTTGCCGGGCGGCACGCCGAGGCGCTGGGCGGCGGCACGCATCGCCGACAGGTCGTTGAGCGCGCCGAAACCGATCAGGTCCTGCAGCACGATGCGTACGACGATGAACGGGATCTCGGTCGTGCGCGCGCCCTTGGCCTGCCAGGCGGCGAGCGCCTTGACCTGGTCGGCGGTGATTTTCTTGCCGTCGCAGTGACGGACCAGGGCTTCCAGCACGACGCGGATCGAGCGCGGCAGGCGGGAGATTTTGCCGAGGCCGGCTTCTTCCAGCGCGGCGAGGCTGTAGTACTTGCCGGTCTTGCCCGGCGCGGGGCTGAACTCGCGCAGGGCCTTGAAGGTGTCTTGTGCCATGTCTTTGTGTCCTTGGCGTGGGTTTAGGCGGCTGCCATGATTTCGCGCAGCACGTACGGCAGGATGCCGCCGTGCTTCAGGTACTCGACCTCGATCGGGGAATCCACGCGCAGCGTCACAGTGACATTCTGGGTGCTGCCGTCCTTGCGGTGGATGACCAGCGTGACGTCCTGCATCGGCTTGACGTTGCCGCCGGCCACGCCGAGCAGGTCGAAGGTCTCGGTGCCGTCGATCTTCAGCGACTGCACGCTGTCGTCGCCCTTGAACTGGCAGGGCAGCACGCCCATGCCGATCAGGTTGGAGCGGTGGATGCGCTCGAAGCCGCGGGCGACAACGACCTTGATGCCCAGCATCTGCGTGCCCTTGGCGGCCCAGTCGCGCGAGGAGCCGGTGCCGTAGGCCTCGCCACCGAACACGAACAGCGGCACGCCGTCCTTCTGGTAACGCATCGAGGCGTCGAAAATCTGCATCTTGTCGCCGCTCGGCTGGTGCAGCGTGACGCCGCCCTCGCTGCCCGGAATCATCAGGTTCTTGATGCGCGGATTGGCGAAGGCGCCGCGGACCATGACTTCGTGGTTGGTGCGGCGCGAGCCGAAGCTCGACAGGTCGGTGCTGCCGGCCGCCACCAGCCAGTCGCCTGCGAGCGTGCCCTTGCGGATCGGCGCCACCGGGCTGATGTGGTCGGTGGTCAGCTTGTTGCCGAAGATGCCGAGGGCGCGGCCGCCCTTGACGTCGTTGACCCTGGGCAGTTCCTTTTTGAAGCCCTCGAACAGCGGCGGCTCGAGCATGTAGGTGGATTTCGGATCCCACTGGAAGAGGGCGCCCTTGGCCTCGGGGATGGCATCCCACAGGTCCTTGGCGCCTGACAGGTCGCCGTATTCGCGCTTGAAGTTTTCCGCATTGGTGGCGAACTTCATCACGGCATCGACTTCTTCCGGGGTCGGCCACAGGTCCTTCAGGAACACCGGCTTGCCGTCCTTGTCCTTGCCGATCGGGTCGGTCTCGACGTTCTTGAGGACCGTGCCGGCGAGCGCAAAGGCGACGACCAGCGGCGGGCTCATCAGGAAGTTGGCCTTCAGGTTTTGATGCACGCGCGCTTCGAAGTTGCGGTTGCCCGAAAGTACGGCGGCAGAAATGACGTCGTTCTTGACGATCGATTCCTCCAGATCCTTGTCCAGCGGACCGGCGAGGCCCATGCAGGTGGTGCAGCCGTAGGCGACGACGTGGTAGCCGAGTTGCTCAAGATAGGGCAGAAGGCCGGAGTCGCGGAGATAGGCCGTGACCACCTTGGAGCCCGGCGCCAGCGAGGTCTTCACGCGCGGATGCGGCTTCATGCCTTTTTCCACGGCTTTTTTCGCCAGCAGGCCGGCGGCCAGCAGCACCCAGGGGTTCGAGGTGTTGGTGCAGGAGGTGATCGCTGCGATGCTGATGTCGCCGTGGCCGACGTCGCCGATGGCGCTGTTCGCGACCGGGAAACGCTTGCCGAGGTCGGCGGCGGGCTTGTTGTAGCCGCCTTCGGCCACCGGCTTGGAGAACAGTTCGGTGAAGCGCGCGCCTATGCCTTCGAGGTTGATGCGCTCTTCCGGCTGTTTCGGCCCGGAGACGCTGGGACGCACGGTCGAGAGGTCGAGTTCGACGACCTGCGAGTAGTCGATCTCGCCTTTTTTCGGGATGCCGAACATGCCCTGGGCCTTGAGGTAGGACTCGATGGCGTCGCAGTGCTGCTCGCGGCCGGTCATGCGGTAGTACTCGAGGGCCTTGTCGTCGATCGCGAAGAAGCCGCAGGTCGCGCCGTAGTCGGGCGACATGTTGGCCACGGTGGCGCGGTCGGTCGGCGACAGCGAGGCGGCGCCCTCGCCGAAGTATTCGACGAACTTGTTGACGACGTTGGTCTTGCGCAGCAGTTCGGTGACGGTCAGCACGAGGTCGGTGGCGGTGACGCCGGGCTTGAGCTTGCCGGTCATGTGCACGCCGACGACATCGGGCTCGAGGAAGTAGTAGGGCTGGCCAAGCATGCCGGCCTCGGCCTCGATGCCGCCCACACCCCAGGCCAGCACGCCGATGCCGTTGACCATCGTCGTGTGCGAATCGGTGCCGACCGTCGAGTCGGGGTAGTAGATGCCGTCCTTTTCCCAGACGCCGCGCGACAGGTATTCGAGGTTGACCTGGTGGCAGATGCCATTGCCCGGCGGCACGACGCGGATGCCGGAAAAGGCCTGCTTCGCCCACTTGAGGAAGGTGTAACGCTCGCCGTTGCGCTCGAACTCGATTTCCATGTTCCGGCGCAGCGCATCCTTCGAGTTGTGCACGTCGACGACGATCGAGTGGTCGACCACCAGATCCACCGGCACCAGCGGCTCGATCTTGGTCGGTTCGAATTGCTGACGCTTGGCTTCGGCGCGCATCGCGGCGAAATCGTTCAGCGCCGGGAAGCCGGCCATGTCCTGCAGCATGATGCGGGCGAGCACGAAGGGCACTTCCTGCGTCCGCGGCGCATTGGGTTTCCAGCCGGCGAGGGCCTTCACGGCATCCTCGGTGATCCGTTTGCCGTCGCAGTTGCGCAATACGGACTCGAGCACCACGCGCAAGCTCACCGGCAGCCGGGAAGTCTTGCCGAGACCGGCTTCTTCCAGCGCGGCCAGCGAGTAGTATTTTCCGGTCTTGCCGGACTTCAGTTTGAATTCGCGGAGGGAGTTGAATGCATTGTTGGCCACGCGGATGCTCCTTGGAAGTGGGTGCCGAATAAAAGGGTGCCGAAAAGCCCTAAATTATAAGGCTTCACGAGGGAGGAAGAAATCGTCGCGGCCGGGCGCGGCGACGTTCGCGATGCGGAATCAGGACGCCGGTTTGCGCGGCAGCTTGAGGTATTCGGCGAAGCTGCGGGTCCTGTAGGCGCCGCTGACGACGAACTCGGCCAGCAGCTTGAACTCGTTGACGTCGCGGACGGCGCCGGTGATGCGCACGACTTCGGTGCCGCTGAGGTCGTGGAAGGCAAAGGTCGGGGTGGCACGCACCTTGGCTTCAGTAGCAAGGGCTTTTTCGGTGATGTCACGGCCCCTGAAGTCTTTCAATGGTATGGCCCCGACCAGATCAATCGTGAAATTGACGAAATGTTTTTTGTAGAGGGCCTGTACGTCGCTGCGGTTGAGCACATTCTGTTTCATGTAAATGCACGCCGGGCAGCCCTCCTGCTCGTACATCAGCAGGATGCCCTTTTTGCCGGCGGCCTTGGCATCGGCAAGCTCGGCGCGCAGGTCGCCCGTGTTCGCATCGAAGAAATGCGTCATCGCATCACGGGTAACCACCTCCTGCGCGCCGGCCATGCCGCTGCCGAATGCCAGCAGCAGGGTGAGCAGCAGGTTACGCAGGGTTTTCATATAAATATCAATTAAATCAAATACTTGTAATAATATCAGATCACCATCATATCAACGAATTCATGCACCGGTGTCGCCTCCAGTTTTTTCTGGTCCCGGCACAGGGCCTCGATGGCGGCGCGCTGTTTCTCCGGGAAGCGCCGCGCGAGGTTGGTGCGGAACTTGGCCTCAAGCAGCGGGATGCCCTCCTTGCGCCGGCGGCGATGGCCGACCGGGTATTCGACGGCAATGTTCGCGGTCTTGCTGCCGTCCTTGAAGAACACCTGGATTGCGTTGGCGATCGAGCGCTTCTGCGGATCGAGGTAGTCCTTGCTCCATTGCCTGTTCTCGACGCATTCCATCTTGTCGCGCAAGGCGTCGACGCGCGGGTCGCGGGCGACGTTGTCCTCGTAATCGGCTGCCGTCAGATTGCCCTTGATCAGTCCGATGGCGGCCATGTACTGGATGCAGTGGTCGCGGTCGGCGGGATTGTTGAGCGGACCCTTCTTGTCGATGATGCGGATCGCCGATTCGTGGGTGGTGATGACGACTTTCTTGATCTGGTCGAGGCGGTCCTTCACCTGTGGGTGCAGCTGGATCGCGCACTCGACTGCGGTCTGGGCGTGGAACTCCGCCGGGAAGGAGATCTTGAACAGCACGTTCTCCATGACGTAGGAGCCGTACTTGCGGCTGAAGGTGAAGGGCTTGCCCTTGAACAGCACGTCATAGAAACCCCAGCCCTTGGCCGAGAGCACCGAGGGATAGCCCATCTCCCCCTTGGCCGCCATCAGTGCGAGGCGCACCGCGCGGCTGGTGGCATCCCCGGCCGCCCAGGACTTGCGCGAGCCGGTGTTGGGGGCATGACGGTAGGTGCGCAGCGACTGGCCGTCGACCCAGGCATTCGATACCGCATTGATGATCTCCTCGCGGGAGAGTCCCAGCATCGCTGACACCACGGCGGTGGAGGCGACCTTCACCAGCACCACGTGGTCAAGGCCGACGCGGTTGAAGCTGTTCTCCAGCGCGATGACACCCTGGATCTCGTGGGCCTTGATCATGGCGGTCAGCACGTCGCGCATGGTGAGCGGCTTTTTGCCAGCAGCGACGGCCTGGCGGGAGAGGTAATCGGCCATGGCGAGGATGCCGCCGAGGTTGTCGGAGGGATGACCCCATTCGGCGGCGAGCCAGGTGTCGTTGAAGTCGAGCCAGCGGATCATGCAGCCGATGTTGAAGGCGGCCATCACCGGATCGAGCTGGAAGGCGGTGCCCGGCACCTTGGCGCCGCCGGCCATCACCGCCCCCGGCACCACCGGGCCCATCAGCTTGGTGCAGGCGGGGTAGGACAGGGCTTCGAAGCCGCAGCCCAGGGTGTCCATCAGGCACAGCCGCGCGGTGTTGTAGGCCTCGGGACTGCTGATTTTCGCCTTCGCGGCGTAGTCGGCGATGTCGGCGAGGACGGGATCGGGTTTGGGGCGGACGTTGGAGATGTGGGCGGACATGGCGAGAATCCTGATAAAGGCTTAAAAGCGTTTAGCCACAGAGGTCACAGAGAGCACAGAGGACTTCAAAATCGGACATCGGGTTTTCTAGGTGATCTCTGCGGCAACGTATTGATCCGGTTTTTCAGCGTTTTGACAGCGGCACGAAGCTGCGATTCTCCGGCCCGGTGTAGACCGCGGTCGGACGGATGATCTTGTTGTCGATGCGCTGCTCGATGACATGCGCCGACCAGCCGCTGGTGCGCGAGATGATGAACAGCGGAGTGAACATCGGTGTCGGCACGCCCATGCGGTGGTAGGACACCGCCGAATACCAGTCGAGGTTCGCGAACATCTTTTTCTCGCGCATCATCACGGTCTCGATGCGCTCGGCGACGTTGAACATCTTCATGTCGCCGGCCTCCTGCGACAACCGGCGCGCGACTTCCTTGATGATCTTGTTGCGCGGGTCGGCGATGGTGTAGACCGGGTGGCCGAAACCGATGACGACCTCCTTGTTGAACAGGCGGGTGACGATGTCGTTCTCGGCGTCGTCCGGGGTTTCGTAGCGGTTCATCACCTCGAAACCGACTTCGTTGGCGCCGCCGTGCTTGGGCCCGCGCAGCGCGCCGATGCCGCCGGTGATCGCGGAGTGGATGTCGGAGCCGGTGCCGGCGATGACGCGGCAGGTGAAGGTCGAGGCGTTGTATTCGTGTTCGGCGTAGAGGTTCAACGAGGTGTGCATCGCGCGCACCCAGGAATCCGGCGCCGGCCTGCCGTGCAGCAGATGCAGGAAGTGGCCGCCGATCGAGTCGTCGTCGGTCTCGACCTCGATGCGCCGGCCGTTGACGGCGTAGTGATGCCAGTAGAGCAGCATCGAGCCGAAGGAGGCCATCAGCCGGTCGGCGATGTCGCGCGCGCCGGGAATGTTGTGGTCCTCGCGCTCGGGCATGGCCGCGCCCAGCGCGGAGCAGCCGGTGCGCATGACGTCCATCGGGTGCGCGCCGGGCGGCAGCTGTTCGAGCACACCGCGCACCACTGCCGGCAGGCCGCGCAGCGACCTGAGCTTCGCCTTGTAGGACTTGAGTTCGGCGGCGTTGGGCAGCCTGCCGTGCACCAGCAGGTGGGCGATCTCCTCGAACTCGCAGGTTTCGGCAATGTCGAGGATGTCGTAGCCGCGGTAGTGCAGGTCGTTGCCGCTGCGGCCGACGGTGCACAGCGCCGTGCTGCCGGCGGGAACGCCCGACAGGGCCACGGATTTTTTGGGCTTGGGGCCGGTGTTAATGGGGTCGGTCATGTGCAGTTCCTCGTGTTCAACTCCGGGTGCGAAAAAAAACGGACGCTGCTCCGGGGCAGGGTCCGTTTTTTCCGGATTCCGTCAGCTCCGTTCAGGCGAGCAGGTCACGGATGGAATCGCGCTCCTCCTGCAGTTCCTTCAGTGTCGCCTGCATGCGGGCCTCGCTGAAGCTGCTCTGCTTGAGGCCCTGGACGATGCTGTATTTGCCGTCCTTGCAGGTCACCGGGAAGCCGTAAATCATGCCCTGCGGGATGCCGTAGCTGCCATCCGAAGGAATGCCCATGCTGACCCAGTTGCCGGCGCGGGTGCCGTGCACCCAGTCGCGGACATGGTCGATGGCGGCATTGGCGGCGCTGGCTGCCGAGGACAGGCCGCGTGCGTCGATGATCGCCGCGCCGCGTTTCTGGATGGTCGGGATGAAGTCGTTTTCGAGCCAGGCCTTGTCGCGGATCATCGGCCAGACCTTCTTTCCCCCGCAGGTGGCGTGGAAGATGTCCGGATACTGGGTGGCGGAGTGGTTGCCCCAGACCACCATCTTCTTGATGTCGGTGACCTGCTTGCCGATTTTCTGCGCAACCTGGGTCAACGCGCGGTTGTGGTCCAGCCGCATCATTGCCGAGAAATTCTCGGGCTTCAGGTTCGGCGCATTGTTCATGGCGATCAGGCAGTTGGTGTTGGCGGGGTTGCCGACCACCAGCACCTTGACGCTGCGCTTGGCGACTTCCGACAGGGCCTTGCCCTGCGGCGCGAAAATCTTGCCATTGGCTTCAAGCAGGTCCTTGCGTTCCATGCCGGGCCCGCGCGGGCGTGCACCGACCAGCAGGGCCACGTCGGCATCGGCGAATGCGGTCATCGGGTCCGAAGCTGCGACCATGCCGTGCAGCAGCGGGAAGGCGCAGTCGTCGAGTTCCATCATGACGCCTTTCAGCGCCTTCTGTGCGCGTTCATCCGGGATCTCCAGCATCTGGAGGATGACCGGCTGGTCCTTGCCGAGCATTTCGCCGCTGGCAATGCGGAACAGCAGGCTGTAGCCGATCTGGCCGGCGGCGCCCGTGACCGCTACGCGCATGGGTTGTTTCATCTGGAAGCTCCTGAATTTCCTTGGTTTTTGGGGAGGGGCGACGGTGCGATTGGATGCCTGGATTGCGGCATGGCCAGCACCGGAATAGCCCCGGGATGATAGCCAACCGCAGGAATTACGGTCAACACGGCGTCCATGACAATGCCCTGCACCGGCGTTTGTCCGCGACAGCGCTGGCGAAACTGCCGACCGGTTCCTGCGCGGGGGGTTGAACATTGCGGCATTGCATGACGGCATGTGGAACGCGTGACGAATGCGCTTTACGCGCACGTCAAGGCGAGCGTCTCACATGAACGGTTTTTGCTGATGAAAGGCTGTGCGCGACGTTCCGTCGATTCGTGAAAGCTGGTAGTATTTCATGCGTTTAATTGAAGCCTCAACCCGATTTCACTGGTGCTAAAAACTCTCAACTGATGTTCTGCGCGTGCAGCGCAGCATCGCGGTCCTCGTGGCGGATCGGGGAGGCCGGATTTGCAACACCGGTTTCCAGGCATCTGCCAGCCGGCCGGCAAGTTGAAACAAACCCGCAATCAAGGAGAGCGCGTGTCATCGACAGTTGCCAAACCTCGTCCCAAGCATCTCAACCTGATGCAGATCCGGCTGCCTGTGCCGGCCCTCATATCCATCATGCACCGCATCAGCGGCGCGATCCTGTTCCTGGCATTGCCGCTGCTGCTGTGGCTGTTCCAGTCGACCCTGGCGTCGCAGGCGTCCTTTGCGGCTTTCCAGTCCGTGGTGTCGAATCCGCTGATGAAGATCGTGCTGCTGGGCCTGCTCTGGGGTTACCTGCATCATCTGCTGGCCGGTTTCCGGCACCTGTTTCTTGACCTGCACATCGGCGTTGAGCTCGAAACCGCTCGGCTGACCAGCATGATCGTTCTGGTCGCAGGCATTGTTCTGACTCTGGCTGTGGGGGTGGCGCTATGGTGAACCGCCAGGTGGTTGGAGCGCACTACGGCCTGCGCGACTGGATCGCGCAGCGCGCCACCGCGGTGGTGATGATCGCCTACACGCTGCTGGTGCTGCTGGCTCTTGCGATGCTGCCCAGATTTGACTACTGGCACTGGAAAGCGCTGTGGCAGCTCGACCTGATGCGTTATGCGACGGTGATTTTCCTCGTCGCCCTGCTGTACCACGCCTGGGTCGGCGTGCGCAATATTTTCATGGACTACATCAAGGCCACCGGGATCCGGCTGACGCTTTATGTGGTGGTGATTTTTGCCCTGATCGCCTATGGCGCCTGGGCGGTGCAGATTCTGTGGGGCAACTGAGCAATGGCAATTACAACCAGACAATTTGATGCCGTCGTCGTCGGCGCCGGCGGTTCGGGGCTGCGTGCGGCACTGCAGCTCGCCGAGGCCAATCTCAGGGTGGCGGTGCTGTCGAAGGTTTTTCCGACGCGTTCCCATACCGTGGCGGCGCAGGGCGGGGTGTCCGCTTCGCTGGGCAATGAAGAGCCGGACAACTGGCACTGGCACATGTATGACACGGTCAAGGGATCCGACTACCTCGGCGACCAGGATGCGATCGAATTCATGTGCCGCAAGGCCAACGAGGCGGTGATCGAGCTCGAGCATTTCGGCATGCCCTTCGACCGCCTCGACAACGGCAAGATCTACCAGCGTCCGTTCGGCGGACACACCAGCAACTACGGCGAGCGCGCGGTCAAGCGCGCATGCGCCGCTGCCGACCGCACCGGACATGCGATGCTGCACACGCTGTACCAGCGCAACGTGCGCGCGAAGACCCAGTTCTTCGTCGAGTGGATGGCGCTCGACCTGGTGCGCAACCAGGCGGGCGACGTGCTCGGCGTGGTGGCGATGGAGATGGAAACCGGCGAAGTGGCCATCCTTCATGCCAAGGCGACGCTGCTCGCCACCGGCGGTGCGGGGCGCATCTATTCCGCCAGCACCAATGCCTTCATCAACACCGGCGACGGCCTGGGAATGGCCGCGCGCGCGGGCATCCCGCTGGAAGACATGGAGTTCTGGCAGTTCCACCCGACCGGTGTCGCCGGCGCGGGCGTGCTGATCACCGAGGGCGTGCGCGGCGAGGGCGGGTTCCTGCTCAACAAGAACGGCGAGCGTTTCATGGAGCGCTATGCGCCGACGGTGAAGGACCTGGCAAGCCGTGACGTCGTTGCGCGCGCGATGGCGACCGAGATCAAGGAAGGCCGGGGCGCCGGCAAGGATGCCGACCACATCCTGCTCAAGCTCGACCACCTCGGTGCCGACGTCATCGACAAGCGGCTGCCCGGGATCCGCGAGATCGCCAAGAAGTTCGCCAATGTCGACCCGGCTAAGGACCCCATTCCCGTGGTGCCGACCTGCCATTACCAGATGGGCGGCATTCCGACCAACATGCACGGCCAGGTGCTGGCGGGCCATTCCGGCAACGCCATCGTCAAGGGCCTCTACGCTGCCGGCGAGTGCGCCTGCGTGTCGGTGCATGGCGCGAACCGCCTCGGCACCAATTCGCTGCTCGACCTGCTGGTTTTCGGCAAGGCCTCGGGCGAGCAGGTGGTCAAGGACCTCAGGGCCGACGCCATTGCCCACCAGGACCTGCCGAAGGATGCCGCCGACCGCGCGCTGGCGCGTCTGGCGCGCCTGGACTCCGCGAAGTCGGGTGAAAGCGTGCATGAAGTCGGCGCCGAGCTGCGGCGCACGATGCAGCTGCACTGCGGCGTGTTCCGCTTCCCCGACAGCCTTGCGGAAGGCGTGCGCAAGATCAACGAGGTTGCCGAGCGTGCCGGCAGGCTCTATTTCAAGGACAAGAGCAAGGTGTTCAACACCGCGCGGGTGGAGGCGCTGGAGCTGGAAAACCTGGTCGAAGTCGCGGTTTCGACAATGGTGTCGGCGCATGCGCGGCAGGAGTCGCGCGGCGCCCACGACCGCAGCGATTTTCCGAACCGGGATGATGCGAACTGGATGAAGCACACGTTCTGGTACAAGGAGGGCAACCGCCTCGAGTACCGCCCGGTGAACCTCAAGCCGCTGACGGTTGAATCCTTCGAGCCCAAGGCCCGTGTCTACTGACCGGCTCCACTGACTGAAAACCAGGAAACAGAAATGCGCCTTTCCATCTACCGCTACAACCCCGACGTCGATGCCCAGCCATACATGCAGGATTACGACATCGAGCTGGAGCCGACGGACCGCATGCTGCTCGATGCGCTGGTGCGCCTGAAATCGGTCGATGACACCTTTGCCTTCCGCCGCTCCTGCCGCGAGGGCGTCTGCGGTTCCGACGCGATGAACATCAACGGCAAGAACGGGCTGGCGTGCATCACCAAGATCGCCGATCTGAAGGAGCCGGTGGTGATCCGGCCGCTGCCCGGCCTGCCGGTGATCCGCGACCTGATCGTCGACATGTCGCAGTTCTTCAAGCAGTACCACTCGGTGACGCCATACGTGGTCAACGATGCGCCGCGCCCCGAAACCGAACGCCTGCAGTCGCCGGAGGACCGCGAGGAGCTGAACGGCCTCTACGAGTGCATCCTGTGCGCCTGCTGCTCGACTTCCTGCCCGTCGTTCTGGTGGAACCCTGACAAGTTCGTCGGTCCCGCGGGACTGCTCCAGGCCTACCGCTTCATCGCCGACACTCGCGACCAGGCCACCAACGAGCGGCTGGACAACCTTGAAGACCCTTACCGGCTGTTCCGCTGCCATTCGATCATGAATTGCGTGGACGTCTGCCCGAAGGGCCTCAACCCGACGAAGGCGATCGGCAAGATCAAGGATCTGCTCGTCAAGCGCACGGTCTAGGAAAGGGGCGGATATGGGAGACCTGGACCGTATCCGCTGGCAGTGCCGGCGAGGAATGCTCGAACTGGACCTGGTGCTGAACCGGTTCGTCGAGGCCGAGCTGGAAGGCTTGTCCCCCGAACAGCTGGGTGTCTTCAGGGCCTTTCTGGCCGAGAATGACACCCTGCTGCTCGCCTGGGTCATGGGGCAGGAGGAGCCGCCTGCGCAATACACGGGCCTGGTCCGGCAGTTGCAGCAGCGGTGAAACGCGGTGGCGGGGGCGAGCCTGACCTGCTGCCAAGAACACGAGCGATCGAACTTACGGAGAGAGTTATGAAGGAAAAACTGGCAACCCTGTCATTCAGCGATGGCACCCCCTCGGTGGATTTCCCGATTTTCGGCGGCACGATAGGCCCCGATGTCATCGACGTGCGCAGCCTCTATGCCAAGACCGGCAAGTTCACCTATGACCCCGGGTTCATGTCGACTGCGAGCTGCCGCTCGAACATCACCTACATCGACGGCGACGAGGGCGTGCTGCTATACCGCGGCTATCCGATCGAGCAGCTCGCGGAGAAATGCGACTTCCTCGAGGTCGCCTACCTGATTCTCAACGGCGAACTGCCCAACAAGCAGCAGAAACAGGAATTTGATGACATCGTCACCAAGCACACGATGGTGCACGACCAGATGACCTTTTTCTTCCGCGGCTTCCGCCGCGATGCGCACCCGATGGCGGTGCTTTGCGGGGTTGTCGGCGCGCTGTCTGCCTTCTACCACGATTCGATCAACATCTACGACGAGCGCAGTCGCGAAATCTCGGCTTTCCGCCTGATCGCCAAGCTGCCGACGATCACGGCCATGGCCTACAAGTACAACATGGGACAGCCGTTCGTGTATCCGAAGAACAACCTGTCGTACACCGAGAACTTCCTGCACATGATGTTCGCCACGCCCTGCGAGGAATACAAGCCTAACCCGGTGATCTCGCGCGCGATGGACCGCATCCTGATCCTGCACGCCGACCACGAGCAGAATGCCTCGACTTCGACGGTGCGCCTGGCGGGTTCGACCGGCGCCAACCCCTTTGCCTGCATTTCGGCCGGCATCGCCAGCCTGTGGGGTCCCGCGCACGGCGGCGCGAACGAGGCGGTGCTGAAGATGCTCGACGAAATCGGTGACGTGAAGAACATCCCGGCCTTCATCAAGCGCGTCAAGGACAAGGACGGGCACGCGATGCTGATGGGCTTCGGCCACCGCGTCTACAAGAACTACGATCCGCGCGCGAAGATCATCCAGCGCACCTGCCACGAGGTTCTGGAAGAGCTCGACATGAAGGACAACAAGCTGATCAAGCTGGCGATGGAGCTCGAAAAGATCGCGCTGAATGACGATTACTTCATCAAGCGCAAGCTCTACCCGAACGTCGATTTCTACTCGGGCATCGTCTACAAGGCGCTGGGCATCCCGGTCAGCATGTACACCGCGATCTTCGCGCTGGCGCGCACCGTGGGCTGGATCGCGCAGTGGAAGGAGCTGATTGCCGATCCGGACCAGAAAATCGGGCGTCCGCGCCAGCTGTTCACCGGCGCGAAAAAGCGCGAATTCCTGCCGATGGGCAAGCGCAAGTAAAAAGTGTGGCTGGCGCCCCGCATGCAGCGGGGCGCTCTTTCATCAGGTGCAGACATGATCAAGGAATCCCGCGGAACCTCCCTGCTGTTCGGTGCCAACGCGCCTTTCGTGGAGGGCCTCTACGAACAGTATCTCAAGGATCCGCAGTCGGTGGAGCCGCGCTGGCGCGGCTACTTCGACGAACTGCAGAAGCTCGACGACGGACCCGCTGACGTCGCGCACTCCGAGGTGCAGCAGCGCTTCATCGACCTCGCGCGCAGCCAGCGCCCCGGCGGCGGAGGCGCTGCCGCCCAGCGCAGCCTGCAGAAGCAGTTCTCGGTCATGCAGCTCATTTCCGCCTACCGCTTCCAGGGCAACCGCATCGCCGACATCGATCCGCTGCAGCGCATCGAGAAGCCGCCCATCGCGGAACTCGATCCGGCGCATTACGGCCTGACCGAAGGCGACATGGACCGGGTCTTCGATACCGGGACCTTGCATGGTCCTGCGAAAGCCACCTTGCGCGAGATCCTGCAGTTTCTGCGCGACACCTATTGCCGCACCATCGGCGTCGAATACATGTACATATCCGACATCCCGCAGAAGCGCTGGATGTCGGAGAAGCTCGAGCCCACCCGCGGGCGTCCGACCTATGACGCCGCCTACAAGAAGCACCTGCTTGACCGCCTGACCGCGGCCGAGACGCTGGAGAAGTACCTCAACGCCAAATATGTCGGCCAGACGCGCTTTTCACTGGAAGGCGGCGACGGCCTGATTCCCATGCTCGACCACCTGCTGCAGCGCGCGGGCACCGCAGGCGTGCAGGAACTGGTGATCGGCATGGCCCACCGCGGCCGGCTCAATGTGCTGGTCAACACGCTGGGCAAGATGCCGAAGGACCTGTTTTCGTCCTTCGAAGGCAAGCAGCAGCCCGACGTGCTCGCCGGCGACGTCAAGTACCACGACGGCTTCTCGTCGAACGTGATGACTCCCGGCGGGCCGATGCACGTCACCGTCGCCTTCAACCCTTCCCACCTCGAGATCGTCAACCCGGTGGTCGAGGGTTCGGTGCGCGCGCGCCAGCACCGGCGCCGGGACCATGACGGCTCGCAGGTGCTGCCGGTGCTGATCCACGGCGATGCCGCGTTCTCGGGGCAGGGCGTGATCCAGGAAGTGCTGAATTTCGCTGAAACACGGGGCTACGGCACCGGCGGCACGGTGCACATCATCATCAACAACCAGATCGGCTTCACGACCTCGGATCCGCGCGACTCGCGCTCCTCGCTGTACTGCTCCGACGTGGTGAAAATGCTGGAGGTGCCGATTTTCCACGTCAATGGCGACGACCCGGAGGCGATCTGCTTCGCCACCGAGATCGCGCTCGAGTACCGCATGAAGTTCAAGAAGGACGTGGTGATCGACCTGATCTGCTACCGGCGGCTGGGCCACAACGAGCAGGACGAGCCGATGGTCACGCAGCCGCTGATGTACCGGCGCATCCACAGCCATCCGACGCCGCGCAAGGTCTACGCCGACCGCCTGATCGGGGAAGGCGTGGTCACCGAGGCCGAGGCCGACCAGATGGTCGCCGAGTTCCGCGATGCGCTCGACCGCGGTTACCACACCAACAAGACCATCCTTTCGAACTACCGGCCGCCGTTCGAGACCGACTGGAGCCCGTACAAGGGCAGCAAGTGGAACGAGAACGACGACACCCGGCTGCCGCTGGAGAAGCTGCAGGCGCTGGCGCGCAAGGTGTGCGAGGTGCCGGCCAACTTCAAGCTGCACCCCAGGGTCGAGAAGATCATGCAGGACCGCCGGCTGATGGCGGAAGGCAAGCTGCCGCTGGACTGGGGCATGGCCGAGACGCTGGCCTATGCGTCGCTGCTGACCGAGGGCTACTCGGTGCGCCTGTCAGGCCAGGATTCGGGACGCGGCACCTTCTTTCACCGCCACGCCGTGCTGCATGACCAGAGCCGCGAGCGCTGGGACCAGGGCACCTGGGTGCCGCTGCAGCACCTGTCGACCAACCAGGGCGATTTCGTCGTCATCGACTCGGTGCTGTCGGAAGAGGGCGTGCTCGGTTTCGAATACGGCTATGCCACGTCCAGCCCGAAGGAACTGGTGATCTGGGAAGCCCAGTATGGCGACTTCGTCAACGGCGCGCAGGTGGTCATTGACCAGTTCATTGCCTCCGGCGAGGTGAAGTGGGGCCGCATGTGCGGCCTGACCATGATGCTGCCGCACGGCTACGAAGGCGCCGGCCCGGAACACTCTTCCGGCCGCATCGAGCGTTTCCTGCAGCTCTGCGCCGACTACAACATGCAGGTCTGCGTGCCGGCGACGCCTGTTCAGATGTACTACCTGCTGCGCCGCCAGATGGTTCGCCCGTACCGCAAGCCGCTGGTCATTTTTTCGCCGAAGAGCCTGCTGCGCCACAAGGAATCGGTGTCGCCGCTGGAAGAGTTTGCCAACGACAAATTCAATCCGGTCAACGAGGACTGGGATGCGCGAGAGATCGATCCGGAGAAGGTCGAGCGGGTGATCTTCTGCAGCGGCAAGGTCTATTACGACCTGCGCGCCGAGCGCCGCAACCGTGGCATCGAGAACCTGCCGCTGGTGCGCATCGCCCAGCTTTATCCCTTCGCGCACGAGGAGTTCCGCGCGCAGATCGTGCGCTACAAGAACGCGAAGGAAATCGTCTGGTGCCAGGAAGAGCCGCGCAACCAGGGCGCCTGGAGGCACATCCAGCATTACCTGATGCGGCACCTGCTGCCGCACCAGAAGCTCTACTACGCGGGCCGCGATTCCTCGGCCTCGCCGGCGGCCGGTTACAAGTCGCTGCACGAAAAGCAGCAGAAGGAACTCGTTGACCAGGCGCTGACGCTGTCCGGCGGCAGCCAGCCGCGGGCCTTCAAGCCGCGGCCGCTCGCCGAGGGCGAGGAATTCTAAATTAATCAATTTAATCAACAGGTTACGGAGTAATCATGCTCGTCGATGTAAAGGTGCCGCAACTCTCGGAATCAGTGGCCGAGGCGACGCTGGTGTCGTGGCACAAGAAAACCGGCGAATACGTCAAACGCGACGAGAATCTGGTCGACATCGAGACGGACAAGGTGGTGCTCGAGACACCGGCGCCGCAGTCGGGTGTCCTAGTGAAGATCGTCAAGGCTGACGGCGGCACGGTGACCAGCAACGAAATCATCGCCACCATCGATACCGAAGCCAAACCCGATGCCGCCAGCAGGCCGGAAGCCGCACCCGCGGCGGCACCGGCTGCCGCAGCGCCGGCTCCGGCCAAGGCGGCCGCCGGCGTGCCGGCGATGCCGTCGGCGCAGAAACTTGCTGCCGAGAAGAACATCGATACCGCGTCGATCAGCGGCAGCGGCCGCGGCGGACGCGTCACCAAGGGTGATGTGCTGCAGGCGGCCGAGGGCGGCGCCAGGGTTGCCAATCCTGCCGCGCCCGCAGCTGCCGCGGCGCGCCCGGTGCCGGTTGTCGACCTTGGCGACCTTGGCGAACGTCCCGAGCAGCGTGTGCCGATGTCGCGTCTGCGCGCGCGCATCGCGGAGCGCCTGGTGCAATCCCAGTCCACGGCGGCGATCCTGACCACGTTCAACGAGGTCAACATGCAGCCGGTGATGGATCTGCGCAACAAGTACAAGGATCGCTTCGAGAAGGAGCACGGCGTCAAGCTGGGCTTCATGTCCTTTTTCGTGAAGGCGGCGGTTCACGCGCTTAAGAAATACCCGGTGGTCAACGCCTCGGTCGACGGCAATGACATCGTCTACCACGGCTACTACGACATCGGCATCGCGGTGGGCAGCCCGCGCGGACTGGTGGTGCCCATCCTGCGCAACTGCGACCAGATGACGCTCGCCGACATCGAGAAGCAGATCGCCGAATTCGGCAAGCGCGCCCAGGACGGCAAGCTGACCATCGAAGAGCTGACCGGCGGCACTTTCTCGATCTCCAACGGCGGCGTGTTCGGCTCGATGCTGTCGACGCCGATCATCAATCCGCCGCAGAGCGCGATCCTTGGCGTGCACGCGACCAAGGAACGCCCGGTGGTGGAAAACGGCCAGATCGTGATCCGGCCGATGAACTACCTCGCGCTGTCCTATGACCACCGCATCATCGACGGCCGCGAAGCCGTGCTGTCCCTGGTGGCGATGAAGGACGCGCTGGAAGATCCGGCGCGGCTGCTGCTCGACATTTAAGGCAGTCAATGGTGATTGGTAATTGGCAAATGGCGCGCAGCGTCATTGCCCACCAGTCACCAATTACCAGTCACCAATCACCGGTTTAAAGATCATGTCCAAATCATTCGACGTAGTGGTCATCGGCGCCGGCCCCGGCGGATACATTGCCGCGATCCGTGCTGCACAACTGGGGATGCAGGTCGCCTGCATTGACGAGTGGAGCACGCCCGAGGGCAAACCCGCGCCCGGCGGCACCTGCACCAACGTCGGCTGCATCCCGTCGAAGGCGCTGCTGCAGTCCTCGGAGAATTTTGAACACGCCGGCCATGCCTTTGCCGACCACGGCATCCAGGTCAAGGGGCTCGCCATCGATGTCGCGCAGATGCTGAAGCGCAAGGACAAGGTGGTGAAGCAGAACAACGAAGGCATCCTGTATCTCTTCAAGAAGAACAAGGTGACCTTCTTCCACGGCCGCGGCGCTTTCGCCGGCGGCTCGGCCGGGGCCTGGCAGATCCAGGTGTCGGGCAAGACCGCCGATGTGCTGACCGCGAAACACGTGGTCATCGCCACCGGTTCCAATCCGCGCGCGCTGCCCGACGTGCCCTTCGACAACAAGCTGATCCTCGACAATGCCGGCGCGCTGGCGATCGGCGAGACCCCGAAAAAGCTCGGCGTCATCGGCGCCGGTGTCATCGGCCTCGAGATGGGCAGCGTCTGGCGGCGGCTGGGCGCCGAAGTCACAGTGCTCGAAGCGCTGCCGGCTTTCCTCGGCGCGGTCGATGAACAGGTGGCGAAGGAAGCGCTGAAGGTTTTCACCAAGCAGGGCCTCGCGATCCACACCGGCGTCAAGGTCGGCAGGATCACCGCCAAAAAGAACGTCAGCGTCGAATACACCGACAGCGCAGGCGCGGCGCAGACGCTGACCGTGGACAGGCTGATCGTGTCGATCGGCCGCGTGCCCAATACCCATGGTCTCAACGGCAACGCGGTGGGGCTCAAGATCGACGAACGCGGCTTTGTTGTCGTCGACGGCGACTGCAAGACCAATCTCGGCAACGTCTGGGCGGTTGGCGACGTCGTGCGCGGCCCCATGCTCGCGCACAAGGCCGAGGAAGAGGGCGTCGCGGTGGCCGAGCGCATCGCCGGCAAGCACGGCCACGTCGACTTCAACACCATTCCCTGGGTCATCTACACCTCGCCGGAGATCGCCTGGGTGGGCAAGACCGAGCAGCAGCTGAAGCAGGAGGGCATCAAATACCGTGCCGGCTCCTTCCCGTTCATGGCCAACGGCCGCGCACGGGCGCTGGGCGACACCACCGGTTTCGTCAAATTCCTGGCCGACGAGAAGACCGACCGCATCCTCGGCGTGCATATCATCGGCCCGATGGCCTCCGAACTGATCGCCGAAGCCGTGGTGGCGATGGAGTTCGGCGCCGCCTCGGAGGACATCGCGCTGATCTGCCATGCCCATCCCTCGCTGTCGGAGGCGATGAAGGAGGCGGCGCTGGCGGTCGACAACCGCACGCTCAACCTGTAATTCACGGCGCGGGCGAGCCGCGCCGGTCCCCGGGTTTTTAACTTGGCCGCCGATTTTCTACAGTTCCTGCGCGCCCGCGCCGCCGAGCACGGCTTCACGCCCGACGCGGCCCAGCTTGCCGCGGCACGGGAACTGCAACGCGTCCATGACGACTTCGACCGTGCCCAGCAGCGGCGCGGCCTGCTGAGCTTCCTCAACCGCAACCGCAGCGTGCGCGGTGTCTACCTGTGGGGCGGGGTCGGACGCGGCAAGAGCTTCCTGATGGACAGCTTCTTTGCCTTCGTCCCGGATGTGACCAAGAAGCGCGTGCATTTCCACCGCTTCATGCAGGAGATCCACAAGGCGCTGCTCGCCCACCAGGGCAAGGAGTCGCCGATGGCACTGGTCGCGCGCGACATCGCCGCGCGGGCGCGGATTCTCTGCCTCGACGAATTCCATGTCACGGACATCACCGATGCGATGCTGATGCGGCGCCTGCTCGAAGGCCTGATGGACGAGGGGGTGGTGCTACTGACGACTTCCAACTTCGAGCCGCAGGAACTCTACCGGCATGGCCTGCAGCGGGTGATGTTCCTGCCGGCGATCGACCTCATCCTCGAGCGCATGGCCGTGGTCAATGTCGATACCGGCATCGACTACCGGCTGCGCGAGCTGGAAAAGGCCGGCACCTACCACCTCGGGCCCGACGCCGACCGCCACCTCGGCGATGCCTTCGGCCACATTGCAAGCGAGGCCGGCGACGACGCGCCGCTGGACATCGAGGACCGGCTGATCCGCGTGCGCCGCCAGGCGCCGGGCGTGGCCTGGTTCGACTTTCCCGAACTCTGCGCCGGACCGCGCGGAAAACCGGATTATATCGAGCTGTCGCGGCGCTACCACACGGTGCTGATCTCCGGCGTGCCGCGTTTCACCGAAAACGACGGCGATACCCTGCGCCGCTTCGTCTGGCTGGTTGACGAGTTCTATGACCGGCGGGTCAAGCTGATGCTGGGCGCGGCGGTGCCGGTCGACGAACTGGTCGCGGACGCCACCGACAGCGACGGCTTCCAGGCCCACCTCAATGCGTCTCTGAAGGAGCGCCTGGCGAGCAGGCTTACCGAAATGCAGACCCGCCAGTACCTGGCGCAGCCGCACCTGCCCTGATTGGTCGTAACATCCGGTCTGGCAACCGGAATTCCGGAGGAGGCAACATGGATCGCTGCAGGGCCTACCGCATTTACAACGACAACAACAGCATCTCCGGCCGCGTCGAGGACGTGCCGGTCGCCGACATCGGCCGCGGCGAAGTGCTGTTCCGCACCGCTTATTCCAGCGTCAATTTCAAGGATGCGCTTGCCGCCACCGGAACCGGCGGCAAGATCATCCGCAACTATCCGCTGATCGGCGGCATTGATGCCGCGGGCACGGTGATCAGTTCCGGAGACGCCCGCTTCAAGGCCGGCGACGAGGTCATCTGCACCAGCTACGACATGGGTGTCGCCCACGACGGCGGGTTCTCCGAAATCTGCCGCGTGCCGGCCGACTGGGTGGTGCCGCTGCCGCAGGGACTGACGCTGTTCGATGCGATGGCGCTGGGCACCGCGGGTTACACCGCAGGCCTTGCCGTCGAGCTGCTCGAACTGAACGGTCTCGCGCCGAACAACGGCAAGGTGCTGGTCAACGGCGCCACCGGCGGCGTGGCGAGCCTCGTCATCGACATGCTGGCGGCCAAGGGCTATGGCGTCACCGCGGTCACCGGCAAGGCGGGGGAGCACGACTTCCTCAAGAAACTGGGCGCTGCGGAAATCCTCGATCGCAAGACCATCGATTACGGCAGCCGCCCGCTGGAAAAACCGCTGTGGGCCGCCGCTTTCGACTCGGTCGGCGGCGAACAGCTGGGCTGGCTGACGCGCACGCTGGCACCGCAGGGCCTGATCGCGAGCTTCGGCAATGCCGGCGGCATCGAACTGAAGACCACGGTGCTGCCCTTCATCCTGCGCGGGCTGCGCCTGATCGGCGTCGATTCGGCGGCGACACCGATGCCGCTGCGGCAGCGGGTGTGGGCGCGCCTGGCGAGCGACCTCAAGCCGCGCCACCTCGCCGACATTGCGCACACCATCACGCTGGAGGAGCTGCCCGGCTATTTCCAGCGCATGCTGAAGGGTGAGATTCGCGGCCGCGCGGTGGTCAGGATTTCGTAAGCGCCGGCGGGTCATAATGACCCTGCGCGGAACCCCAGCATAACAACCGCGGGGGCCGCGCCAACCTCAGGAGGAGACATGGGCGCGTACGCCGAACTGCACCGCCGCTCGATCCGGGACCGCGAGGCCTTCTGGGCCGAAGAAGCGCGGCGCATCCACTGGCACCGGCGCTTCGACCAGGTGCTCGACTACGGCCGGCCGCCGTTCGCGCGCTGGTTCGTCGACGGCGAGACCAACCTTTGTTACAACGCGGTCGACCGCCACCTCGCGGCCCGCGGCGAGCAGCCGGCGTTGGTCTACATTTCCACCGAGACCGGCGCCGAAAAAACCTGGACTTACCGCGAGCTGCATGCCGCGGTGAACGTGATGGCGGCGGTGATCGCCGCGCAGGGTGTCGGCCGCGGCGACCGCGTGCTGCTCTACATGCCGATGATCCCCGAAGCGGTATTCGCGATGCTCGCCTGCGCGCGGCTGGGCGCCGTGCATTCGGTGGTGTTCGGCGGCTTTGCCGCGGCGAGCTGCGCCTCGCGCATTGACGACGCGAAGCCGAAGCTGCTGGTGACCGCGGATGCCGGCCTGCGCGGCGGCAGGGCCATCCACTACCAGCCGCTGGTCAACGAGGCGCTGCGGCTGGCGCAGCATCCGCCGCAGAAGGTGCTGGTGGTCAACCGCGGCATCGATCCGGACTGGCGCCCGGTCGCCGGCCGCGACCTCGATTACGCGACGCTGGCGGGGCAGCATGCCGGTGCGCAGGTCCCGGTGGCCTGGCTGGAATCGAACGAGCCGTCCTACATCCTCTACACCTCGGGCACCACCGGCAAACCCAAAGGCGTGCAGCGCGACACCGGCGGCTACGCGGTGGCGCTGGCGGCCTCGATGGACTACCTCTACGCCGGCAAACCCGGCGAAACGATGTTCACGACCTCCGATGTCGGCTGGGTCGTCGGCCATTCCTACATCGTCTACGGTCCACTGATCCACGGCATGACGACCATCCTCTACGAAGGCCTGCCGGTCCGGCCCGATGCGGGCATCTGGTGGAAAATCGTCGAGGACCGCAAGGTCAGCGTGATGTTCTCGTCGCCGACCGCGGCGCGGGTGCTGAAGAAACAGGATCCCGCGTACCTGAAGAAATACGACCTGTCCTCGCTGCGCCACCTGTTCCTGGCCGGCGAGCCGCTCGACGAGCCGACCCACCGCTGGCTGCACGAGGCCATCGGCAAGCCGGTGATCGATCACTACTGGCAGACCGAAACCGGCTGGCCGATCCTGTCGCTGGCGCCAGGCATCGAGCCGGCGCGGGTGAAATACGGCAGCCCCGGTTTTCCGGTCTACGGCTACGACCTGAAGCTGTTGCGCGAGACCGATGCCAGCGAGGCCGCGGCCGACGAAAAGGGCGTGCTGACCATCGCGCCGCCGCTGCCGCCGGGCTGCATGAGCACGGTGTGGGGCGACGACGATCGTTTCGTCAACACCTATTTCCGCACTTTTCCGAAGCAACTGCTGTATTCAACCTTCGACTGGGGCCTGCGCGACGCCGAGGGATACACCTTCATCCTCGGCCGCACCGACGATGTCATCAACGTCGCCGGTCATCGCATCGGCACGCGCGAGATCGAGGAAGCCGTGCAGTCGCATGCCAACATCGCCGAAGTCGCCGTGGTCGGCGTTGCCGACCCGGTGAAAGGTCAGATGCCGCTCGCCTTCGCGGTGGTCAAGGATCCCGCGAAAATTGACAGCGACGAAGGCCGTGCGCAGCAGGAGAATGAGGTTCTGGCTGCGGTCAACCATCACCTCGGCGGCATCGCGCGGCCGAAGCGCGTGCTGTTCGTCACCCTGCTGCCGAAGACGCGTTCGGGCAAGCTGCTGCGCCGTTCGCTGCAGGCGCTGGCGGAAGGACGAGATCCGGGCGACCTTACCACCATCGAAGATCCGGCGGCGCTGGAGCAGATCCGCGGCGTATTGGGCCGGTGAATATGGCAAGGCCATTGCGATATCAAATAAATATTTGTTTTTATTGATATTTTTTTTGATTTTGCAGTTTCCGCCTGCTTTCCGCTGTGGCGCCACTGGACTCGACCGCCGGAGGCGGGCACCATCCGCGCTTTATGTTTTTCCCGATTGTTTTTTCATGAAAATCCGCGGGGATCTGGCCGTGCGCCCGGTGCGCAACGGCAGGGGCCTCGTCGCGCTGCGCGGATTCGGGCGCGGCGCCACCGTTTGCCGCATCCGTGGCTGCATTGTCAGTGCCGATGCCGTCTGGGGCTACTGGCGGAGCGGCAACATCCGCCGCGGCGAGAACTGTTTCCGTTTCGATGCCGACCGCTATCTCGATCCCGAGGGCGAGATCGGCGCCTATGCCAACCATGCCTGTGATCCGAACACCGGCATCGTCAAGGATGCCCGCGGCCTGAAGCTGGTCGCGATCCGGCGGGTCTCTGCTGGCGAGGAAATCACCCACGACTATTCGACGCTGCTCGGCGCCGACGACCTGTGGACGATGAAGTGCAATTGCGGGGCGCCTGCCTGCCGGCGGGTGGTGCGGAACGTATCGAGGCTGCCTGAGGCCGTGCTGCGGCGTTACCGCAGGCTGGGCATCATCCCCGCGTTCATACTGGCCACCCGCAACGGCTGATCGCGCAGGCCGGCAGAGTCGGGGCATCAGGCTCCGCGCAGATGCGCAGTCGCTTCCTCCTCCGCGCGCTGCTTGATTTCATAGGCCATCGGGTTCTTCATTTCCTCGAGGATGTGGCCGACCAGGCCGATCGCCCGCGCCAGCACGCCGATCCCGCGCACGATTTTCCAGGGCAGCTGCAGTTCACTGGCAATGGCGCCGATGGCACCCGTGGCATTGACCGGCAGCGACTTTCCGTAGGCTTTTTCCGCGTGCTCGCCGACCTTCTGCATCAACTTGACGTAGGGGCCGTCATAGCCCTGTTCCGCGGCGATCTGGAACAGCCGCGGCGCGCGCGGATCAACCGGCTTGTGCAGCGTGTGCCCGATGCCGGGGACGATCTGCTTGCGGCTTTTGAAGCGCTCGACGATCTGTGCAGCCAGCGCGTCGAGATCGGCGCCGGCCTTCGGGTCGGGGAGGGCTTCCTGCAGCATGCGCGCCGCGGTCTCCATGCTGCCGACGAAGACGCTGCCCAGCCCGCAGAGTCCGGCGGCCACCGCAGCCTGCATCGCTTCCGGGGCACCGGTATAGGTCATGCGCGCGGCAATCGAACTCGGCGTCAGGCCATGCTCGACCAGCGTCACGGCGATGGCGTTGAACATCACGGATTCACGCGGCGTCGGCAGGCGGTCGGTCATTTCGAGGAAGGCCATGTCGCCCAGCGACAGCTTGCCGAGGATGTCGGTGCACAGGTCGTGGCCCTTGACGGTGATGCGGTCGACTGCGCTCCAGGCGATGTCGGTGCGGATGGATTTGCGTTTGGGCATGGCGGATTCCGGTTGATGTGGGTCAAGGCCCCGCAGGAAAGCCCCGCCGGCGCGGGATTTTCGGGGTCGGGGCGGGCCGAATCATTTTAAAATGGCGCTTCCTTCCGCGTACTATCCGGAGTCCATCATGCAAATGGCGGTAAAAAAATCAGCTGCGGCCTCGGCAGTCAGCCCGACACAGACTCTCAGCGAGTTTCTCGCGGCCATCCGTTACGAGGACATTCCTGCGCCTGTGGTGGCGCGCACCGAGGAGCTGTTCCTCGACTGGTTTGCTTCGGCGCTGGCGGGCAAGGGTGCGCGGCCGGTGGAGACGATCAATGCCTTTGCCGCGGCAATGGGGCCGCAGGACGGCCGCGCCGAGAACCTGCTGACACGCAAACGCACATCGCCGTTCTTCGCGGCTCTGGTCAACGGCGCGGCCTCGCATTTCGTCGAGCAGGACGACCTGCACAACAGTTCGGTGCTGCATCCGGGCACGGTGGTGTTTCCGGCGGTGCTGGCCGCGGCGCAGGATGTCGGCGCCACGGGGAAGGAACTGATTGCCGCCGCGGTGGCCGGCTACGAATGCGGCGTGCGCGTCGGCGAGTTCCTGGGCCGCTCGCACTACACCGTGTTCCACACCACCGGCACCGCGGGCAAGCTGGCGGCGGCGGCGGGTGTGGCGCATGTCCTCAAGCTCGATGCGCGCAGGATGCAGCATGCGCTGGGCTCGGCCGGCACGATGGCGGCGGGCCTGTGGGAATTCCTGCGTGATGCCGCGGATTCTAAACAATTGCACACCGCGAAGGCGGCGGCCGACGGCCTGATGGCGGCTTATATCGCGCGTGACGGTTTCACCGGTGCGCATGCGATTTTCGAGGGCAGGCAGGGCATGGCGGCGGGAATGTCCAGCGATGCCGACGAGCGCTGGCTGACCGATGGCCTCGGCACGCGCTGGGCCACGGCCGAGACCTCGTTCAAGTTCCATGCGTCCTGCCGCCATACCCATCCTGCCGCCGATGCGCTGCTGGCGCTGATGCAGCAGCACGGGCTCAAGGCCGATGACATCGTCAAGGTCACCGCGCATGTGCACCAGGGCGCGATCGACGTGCTGGGGCCGGTGACCGATCCGCAGACCATCCACCAGTCGAAGTTTTCGATGGGTTTCGTGCTGGCGCAGATTGCGGTGCTGGGACGTGCGGCGCTTGCAGATTTTACGGAAAAATCATTAAAAAACAAAGAGTTAAGAGATTTTCATGACAGGGTGAGCATGGTCCTCGATCCCGAGGTCGATGGCGCGTATCCGCGGCGCTGGCTGGGCCGGGTCTCGGTGCAGACCCGGGATGGCCGCAGTCTCGAGTGTCGCGTCGACACACCCAAGGGTGACCCCGGCAACACGCTGTCGCGCGGCGAACTGGAGGACAAGGCGCAGCGCCTCGTCGGATACTCGCAGGCGGCGACGCCGGAGGAGCTGAAGGCCATCATTGCGCGTATCTGGCGCCTGCGCGATGAAGCCGGCGTCCGTGATTTCCTCGCGGGACGCTGATCCCCATACCCCCGGGCCGACAGCAAGTGCGCCGTTTCCTGCCGTTCCTCATCGTTGCGCTGATCGCAGCGGCGGTGGTCTTTTTCATCGCGCGCCCGAAACCTGTGGCGGTGCAACTGGTCACCGCCACCGCCGCGGACATACAGACCAGCGTCGTTGCCAGCGGCCGCGTGCTGCCGCCGGCCCGGGTCGACATCGGTGCGACGATTACCGGTCGGGTCGAGGCGGTGCGGGTGCGCGAGGGCGCGCGGGTTGCGGCCGATGAGCTGCTGGTCGAGCTCGAGCAGCGCGAGCTGAAGGCCGCCGTGGCACAGGCCGAGGCGGCGTTGAAGCGGGCACAGGCGCGGGTGGCTTCGGTGAGCACGCTGGCTTTGCCGACGGCGCTGGCAGCCCAGCAGCAGGCGCGCGCCAATCTTGCACTGGCCGAGCGTGAAGCGCAGCGCGCGCGCGAGCTGCTGGCGAAGGGTTTTGTCAGCCAGTCCCGCGTCGACGACGCCGAGCGCCAGCTGGAGGTGGCGCGCAGCGCGCTGGCCAGCGCAAGCGCCCAGTCCGCGGCGCAGGGCAGCGGCGGCGCGGAGGCGCAGCAGGCGCAGAGCCAGCGGATCGAGGCCGAGGCGGCCTTGCAGCTGGCGCAGGCGAGGCTGGCGCAGGCGCTGATCCGGGCTCCGGCTGCCGGCGTGGTGCTCGAGCGTCTGGTCGAACCCGGCGACATCGCCCAGCCCGGCCGGCGGATGATGACGCTGGCGCTCGACGGCGCCGCGCGCCTGATCGTGCAGGTCGATGAAAAGAACCTGCCGCTGATCAGGACCGGCGCGGTGGCCACTGCCGCAGCGGATGCCTTTCCCGAAGAGCGTTTCCGGGCTGTCGTGAATTACATATCGCCGGGCATAGATCCCGCCCGCGGCACCGTGGAACTGCGCCTTGACGTCGCCGATCCGCCGGCCTCTCTGAAATCCGACATGACGGTGGCGATCGATGTGCCGGGTCCCGTCCTCAAGCAGGCCATCATGCTGCCGGCCGAGGCCATCCGCCAGCTGCAGACCGATGCGCCCTGGGTGCTGGTCGAGCGCGAGGGCAGGGCCGTGCGGATGCCGGTGAAAACCGGACTGCAGACCCAGGGGCGCGTGCTCGTCAGCGAAGGCATACAGGCGGGCGAGCGTGTGATCCTCGCCCGCGATGTCGAGCCCGGTGCCCGCGTGCGCGGGCGGGAATGAGCGGCCTCGGCTTCGAACTCGCCGTCGCGCTGCGCTTCCTGCGCGAAGGCCGCATGCAGACAGCCCTGATCATCGGCGGCGCCGGCATCGGCGTGGCGGTGATTTTTTTCATCACCGCGGTGCTGACCGGCGTGCAGGGCGACCTGATCCGGCGCGTTACCGGCGCGCAGCCCCATGTCGTAGTGAAGCCGCCGGAGGAAACCGTGTCGCCGCTGCTCGCCGGCAGCGACAGCGAGCCGCGCGTGGCCTCGGTGCAGGCACGTCCGCAACGGCTGACCACCATCGATGGCTGGCCGGCGCTGGCGCGCGCCACCGAGCTGACCGAGGGCGTCACCGCTGTGGCGCCGGTGGCGTCGGGAGGAGCTCTGGGCATCAAGGGCGATGCCTCGCGTTCGGTGGTGGTCGTCGGCACCGAGCTCGACAAATATCTGCGCGTGGTGCGCCTTGATGACAAGGTGGTATCCGGGGTGCTGCAGCTGGAGCCCGGGGATGCCCTGGTCGGCGTCGAGCTGGCGAAGGATCTCGGTGCGGTGCTGGGCGACCGTTTCCGCGTGCAGTCGGCGACCGGGACCAGCGAGGTCTTCCGCATCCGCGCGCTGCTGGATCTCGGTTCGCGGGAGCTCAACCGGCGCTATGTCTACACCGACCTGCGCGCGGCGCAGAGCCTGCTCGCGATTCCCGGACGCATCACCAACCTTGACCTGGCAGTGCGCGACATCATGCAGGCCGACGAGGTTGCGGCACGCCTGCGCGCGCAGTCCGGGCAGCTGATCGAAAGCTGGATACAGACCAACAACCAGGTATTCACCGCGATCAAGAACCAGGACATCATGACCCTGCTGATCCGCTTTTTCATCACGGTCGTGGTCGCGCTGGGCATCGCCAGCGTGCTGGTGGTGTCGGTGGTGCAGAAGCGCAAGGAAATAGGCATCCTGCGCGCCATCGGCGCGACTCGGCGGCAGATGCTGGCGGTTTTCCTGCTGCAGGGCGTGATCGTCGGCGTGGCCGGCGCGCTGCTCGGCTCCGGCCTGGGCCTGGGGCTGGTGTCTCTGTTCAGCCGCATCCTGCGCAATTCCGAGGGCGAGGCGTTGTTCACGCTGACCTTTGATTTCGGGCTGATCGGCATTGTCGTGTCCGCAGCAGCCGTGCTGGGACTGCTCGCCGCGGTCCTGCCCGCGCGCAATGCGGCGCGCCTGGACCCGGCGCAGGCGATCCGGGGCTGAAGCCATGACACAGCCGCTGGTGCGCCTGCAGGGACTGCGCAAAACCTACAACGAAGGGCTGCCCAATGCCGAAGAGGTGCTGCATGGCATAGACCTCGAGATTGCTCCCGGCGAGTTCACTGCGCTGATCGGCCCCTCGGGGTCCGGCAAGAGCACCCTGCTCAACGCCCTCGGCCTGCTGGAGACCGCGTCCGGCGGCCGCTATGAACTGGCGGGGCGTGATGTCACCCAATTCGACGACGACGAGCGCACGCGGGCACGCCACCAGGTGCTCGGCTTCATTTTCCAGTTCCACCACCTGCTGCCGGCCTTCACCGCGCTCGAAAACGTGATGTTGCCCGGGCTGATGCGTCCTAGCGGGAAGGACGGGGCGGAGGCCATCCGCAGGCGTGCCGCGGAACTGCTTGCCGCGGTCGGGCTTGCCGACGCGATGGACAAGAAGCCGCAGCAGCTGTCCGGCGGCATGCAGCAGCGGGTGGCGATCGCCCGGGCGCTGGTCCTCGGGCCGCGGCTGGTGCTGGCCGACGAGCCGACCGGCAATCTCGACACCCATACCAGCGACAGCATTTTCGAGCTGCTGCGCCGCTTCAACCGCGAATTCGGCACGGCGCTGCTGGTTGTCACCCACGACCCGCGGCTGGCGGCGCGCTGCGACCGCATTGTCCGGCTGGTGGACGGGCTGATCGCCGCGGACGAACCGAACCTGAGGCCGGGCTGAGCCGCCTCAGGCCGGCGGCCGCTGGCGGCCGCACTGCCAGCAGGCGGTGAACTGGCCTTCGATCGCTTCGCCGCAGCCGGGGCAGGACCAGCCTGCGGCGCCCGGGAACTGCGCCGGCGCGCCTTTCAGGAAATCGCGCAGCAGGCGGTCGGCTTCCTCGAAGCGGCTGTCGTCGCTGATCCACACCGCGCACAGATCCACCGGCAACTCGCCCCAGCCGCCCGCCAGCAGGTCGCCGCGCACCACTGCCTCGATGCCGTGGGACTCGAGAAAGCCGCGGATCAGATGGGCTTCCGCGCCATGTCGTGCATTGTGGACTTTTTTCATGCGGGCTTTAGGCTAAGGCAGGTGCCACAGCAGGGCAAGGACCGCGGCAGGGGTATGAGCCGGGGAGGTGTTGCTGGTAACATCCGGCGCTTGATTACATTCTGGCGGGAGACAGGGTCATGGCGGTATTGCGCTTGCTGAGCGCCGGGGCGGCACAGGCTGTCTGTGAGCAGGTGATCGCGGTGTACCAGCGAGAAACCGGGCATCGGGTCGAGGCGGCCTACGGTGCGGTCGGCGCGATGAAGGCGCGCATGGTCGGCGGCGAGCAGGTTGATGTCATCATCCTCAGCGCGCAGCTGATCCAGGACCTGGTTTCCGGCGGACTGGTCGCGGTGTCCTCGGTGACCGATATCGGCAAGGTCGGCACCGGCGTCGCGGTGCGCGCCGGCACGCCGCTGCCGGAGGTGCGCAACCGGGAGGCGCTGCGCGCCAACATCCTCGCCGCCTCCGTGATCGTCTGTCCGGATCCGGCGACGGCGACCGCCGGCAAGATTGTCATGAAGCTGATGGAGCGGCTGGGCGTGGCTTCCCAAGTCGAGGACCGCATGCAGTTCTTCCCCAACGGCAACGCGGCGATGAACTGGCTGGCGGCAAGCAACGGTGCATACGAGCTCGGAATCACCCAGAATACCGAAATCCTGCCGGTCAAGGGCGTCACTTTCGTCGGCCCGCTGCCCGACGAATTCCAGATGAAGACGGTGTATACGGCGGGCATTGCCGCGCGCGCGGCGCAGCCGGAGCTGGCACGGGAATTCCTGCGGCGGCTGACGGCGCCGGAGTTCCGGCCCAGCCTCGTCGCTGCCGGCTACGAGATCGACGGCTGAAGAGTGATTGCGCCACGAGCCGGAACGCAAGGCAATCCGGTGAAACCGCACAAGGGCTGAAGCGCCCGGCGGCAAGATCCTGCAGGAGGAGCAAGGCATGAAAAGATTGAACGGAGATCTGGTTTCCGGCGCGGTGCTGGTCGCGCTGGGCGTCTTTGTCATCACCGAGGCCCGCGGCTGGAACTACATGAGCGAGGAGGGGCCGGGCCCCGGATTTTTCCCGCTCTGGTACGGCATCGCGATGGTCGTGCTGTCGCTGGTGCTGGTGCTGCGCTCCGCGACGAAGGCGGCACCCGGCGCGCGGACAGACTGGGGCGCCATCGGTCGCGCGCTGCTGGCCTGGGCTGCCTTCGCCGGATGTGTCGCGTTGATGCAGCCCCTCGGATTCCTGATTTCACTGGCGCTGCTGACGCTGTTCGTGGTGGCGGTGATGTATGGCCGGCCGCTCAAGATTGCGGTGGCCGCCGCTGTCGGCAATGCGATTGGTTTCTATCTGGTGTTCGTGCTGGCGCTGGGTCTCAGTCTGCCGGCCGGACCGCTGGGGTTCTGACATGGAGGCATTGCTCGGTCTTGGCCAGGGTTTTGCGGTTGCGCTGCAGCCGATGAACCTGTTCTGGTGTTTCATCGGTGTTTTTCTCGGTACCGTGATCGGCGTGCTGCCCGGCCTCGGGCCGGCAGCGACGATCGCAATGCTGCTGCCGCTGACCTTCAACATGCCGCCGACCAGCGCGGTGATCATGCTCGCCGGCATCTATTACGGCGCCAAGTACGGCGGCTCGACCACCGCCATCCTGCTCAATGTGCCGGGCGAGTCGGCCTCGGTGGTGACCTGCCTCGACGGCTACCAGATGGCGCGCAAGGGCCGCGGTGGCGCGGCGCTGGGCATTGCCGCGATATCGTCCTTTGTCGCCGGCACTGTCGGCGTGGTCGGCCTGATGCTGCTGGCGCCGCCGCTGGCGAAATTCGCGCTGACCTTCAGCTCGCCGGAATATTTCGCGCTGATGTCGCTGGGCCTGGCGATGGTCGTGCTGCTGGCCGGCGCGTCGCTGATCAAGGCACTGCTGGCGATGCTGGTCGGCCTGTGGATCGCCAGCATGGGCATCGACCTGTTCAGCGACAGTGCCCGTTTCACCTTCGGCACCACGCACCTGCTTGACGGCATCGACTTCGTCATTGTCGCCATCGGGGTGTTTGCGCTGGGCGAGGTGCTGGGCAACATGGAAAAGCGCGGGGAGGGCACGCTGCTGCCGGTGCCCAAGGGGCTGCGCAACCTGCTGCCCAGCTGGGAGGAGCTGAAAGCCTGCCGTTTCGCCTTCGTCAACGGCTCGGTCATCGGCTTCATCATCGGTGTGCTGCCGGGCGCCGGCTCGACCATCGCTTCCTTCATTTCCTACGGAGTCGAGAAGGCGGTGTCGAAACACCCGGAGAAGTTCGGCACCGGCGCGCCCGAGGGTGTCGCGGCGCCGGAGGGCGCGAACAATTCGGAGACCGGCGGTTCACTGGTGCCCTTGCTGACGCTGGGCATTCCCGGCTCGGCCACCACGGCTATCCTGCTCGCCGCCTTCATCCTCTGGGGTCTGCGCCCCGGCCCACTGATGATCCAGGACAATCCGGAGCTGTTCTGGGGGCTGGTCGCCAGCATGTACGTCGGCAACGTGATGCTGCTGGTGCTGAACCTGCCGCTGATTCCGCTGTTCGCGCAGATTCTGAAGATCCGCGAATACCTTCTGTATCCGATCATATTCGGCATTTCGCTGGTCGGCGTCTACACGGTGTCGAACAGCCTGTTCGACTGCGCGCTGCTTGCCGGATTCGGGCTTCTCGGCTACCTGATGCGGCGCCTCGACTACCCTTCGGCGCCGCTGATCCTCGGCCTGGTGCTCGGCGATGCGATGGAGCGCGCGCTGCGGCAGTCGCTGATGATGTCGAGCGGAGATCTGTCGATACTCGTGTCTAGACCGATTTCGGCGGTGATGCTATTTTTGGCCGTCGCGCTGTTGTGCCTGCCGCTGTTCCGCAAGTTCAATTCCTGGCGGATCAAGGCCATTGAGGAAAACGGTTGATCCGGGTCCGGATCGATCCCACATGTTGTTCATCGAGGAGGTCAACAAAATGAAATTGCGTTCATCGTTCATCATCGCGGCCTGCGCCGCGGCCCTGGCGGCGGCACCGGCCTGGGCACAGTTCAAGCCGACCAAGCCGGTCGAACTCATCGTCCACACCGGTCCCGGCGGCGGCGCCGACGTGCTGGCGCGGTTCATGGCCCAGGTCATCGAGAAGGAAAACCTGGCGCCGGTGCGTTTCCAGGTCAACAACAAGCCCGGTGGCGGCGGCCTGACTGCGATGGCCTATGTTGCCGAGAAGAAGGGGGACAGCCATGCCATCGCGGTGTTCACCGGCAACTGGCTGACCAACCCGCTGACCCGCGCCGAAGCCAAGTACACCGTCAAGGACATGACTCCGGTCGTGCGCCTGGTGCTGGAGCCGGCGCTGATCGCGGTGAAGGCTGATGCGCCGCACAAGAACCTGAAGGAATTCATCGACGAGGCCAAGGCCAAGCCGAAGACCCTCAAGCAGTCGGGCGGCTCGGTGACCAGCCGTGACAACGTCGTGCGCCAGCTGCTGATGAAGGCCACCGGCGCCGACTGGGCCTACATATCCTTTCCCGGCGGCGGCGAGCGCATTGCCGCGCTGCTCGGCGGCCACGTCAACATGATGATCATCGAGCCGCAAGAGGCCGGTGAACACATCAAGGCCGGCAACATGCGCGTCATTGCACAGGTCTCGGACAAGCGCCTGGCGGGATTCCCCAATGTGCCGACGATCCAGGAAGCCGGCTTCAACATTCCCAACGTCGAGCAGGTGCGCGGCATCGTGATGCCGACGGGTGTCTCCCCGGACGTGATCGCCTATTACGAGGACCTGTTCCAGCGCCTGACCCGGACAGCGACCTGGAAGAAGTACCTCGATGACCAGCAGTTCCAGGACGGCTTCATGAAATCGGCCGAACTGGCGAAGTTCATGGACAGCTTCACCGACCAGATGCGCGGCATCCTCAAGGAGGCCGGCGCCAAGGTCGTGCGCTGAGCATCACGCATGACGGGTCCCGGCAACGGGTCCCTTCCGGCGGGGGTGGATAACCCCCGCTTTTTCTTTGACGAATGACAAGACAATGACCGCCAAACTCCCCGAAATCGCCATTGCCGAGAAACTCGCCGCCCAGAGCGCGGCGCTGACCGTCGAACAGCTGCCGGCCGAAGTCCGCGCCCGCGCCGAGGAACTGCTGATCGACGTGGTCGGGCTTTGCGTCGCCGCGCGCGGCACCGATTACGTGAAAGCCGTGGTGGCCGGTGTCGATGCCGGCGGCCCCTGCACGGCGATCGGCCATGCGCCGACCTTTTCCGCGGAAAACGCGGCGCTGATCAACGGCACCGCGACCCATGGCGAGGATTTCGACGACACCTTCGAGGGCGGTCCCGTGCATTCGAGCACGGTCATCGGCCCGGCGGTGCTGGCTGCGGCGGAGCGTTTCGGCTGCGCCGGTCCCGACGTGCTGGCGGGTTTCGTCGCGGGTGTCGAGACGCTGTGCCGGATGTCGATGGTGATCCCGAAGGCGATCCACAAGTCGGGTTTCCATCCGACCGCCGTGCTCGGCGCGATGGGCGCGACGCTGGCGGTGGCGCGGGCCATGAAACTCACGCAGCGCCAGACCGTCGATGCGCTGGGCATCGCCGGCAGCATGGCGAGCGGCATCATCGAGTACCTCGCCGAGGGCGCCTGGACCAAGCGCCTGCATGCCGGCTGGTCGGCGCAGGTCGGCATCCAGGCCGCGCGACTCGGGCAGCAGGGTTTCCTCGGGCCGCGCACGGTGTTCGAAGGCACGCACGGCCTCTATTACGCCTTTGCGCGTTCCGCCGAGGGCAACTACGAGGTGCTGACCCGCGACTTCGGCCGCGACTGGTACATGTCGCGCATCACCTTCAAGCCCTATGCCACGGGCACGATGAACCAGCCCTATGTCGACTGCGCCCTGAGGCTGGCAAAGAAGGGCTTTGCCGCGGAGGATGTTGCCGACGTGCTCTGCGAAACCGCCGAGGGTTATGTGCACCGCCTGTGGGATCCGCTGCCGGCCAAGCAGCGGCCGGCCAACGACTATGCGGCGAAATTCAGCGCGCCCTTCAACATCGCCGTGGCTTTCGTCACCGGCGGGGCGGGGCTGGCGGCCTTCACCGAGAAGACCGTGCGCGATGAGCGCATACTCGCGCTGGCAGGCAAGGTGAAATACGTGGTCGATCCGAATAATCCCTATCCGAAAGCCTATACCGGCCATGTGCGCATGACGCTGAAGGACGGCCGCGTGTTCGAGGAGCGCCAGCCGCATATCCGCGGCGGCGCGCAGGAGCCGCTGACGCGCGCGGAGATCGAGGACAAGTTCCGCCGCAATGCGCTGTTCGGCGGCTGGAATCCGCAGCAATGCGACAAATTCCTGAAATCGGTGCCGGGTTTCTTCGCCGGCCGGATTAATCTGGCGGCATTGCGTGGCTGATTAAAATATCAATAAAATCAAATAGTTGTAAATACAGGCAATAAATTGCCAATTCAAGGAGTAATCATGGACAAGCCGATCCGCATCGACATCGTTTCCGACGTGGTCTGACCCTGGTGTTTCATCGGCAAGCGCAAGCTGGAAATCGCGCTGCAGCAGTTCGCCGAACTGCATCCCGGTGAAACACCGCCAGCCGTGCGCTGGCTGCCCTTCCAGTTGAATCCCGACCTGCCGCCGGAAGGCATTTCGCGCGCCGAGTACATCCTGCGCAAATTCGGCGACAAGGACAGCTCGCGCTACCAGCGCGTGGCCGCAGTCGGAGCGGCGCTGGGACTCGACATGCAGTTCGACAGAATCAAGGTGCAGCCGAACACGGTCAAGGCGCACCGCCTGATGCACCACGCCGGCGAACTCGGCCAGCAGGACGCGATGGCGGAAGCGCTGTTCCGCGCCTATTTCATCGAAGGCGCCAACCTGACCGACGACGCGACGCTGGCGGAGTACGCGGCACAGGCGGGGCTCGACCGCGCGGAAGTCCTGGCCTATCTCGCCACGGACCGCGATGCCGACCTGATCCAGAGCGCCGATGTCGAGGCGCGGCAAGTGGGCATCAGCGGCGTGCCCTTCTTCATTTTCAATCGCACCATTGGTGTCTCCGGCGCGCAGGAACCGGATGTGCTGCTGCAGGCGATGGCGCAGGCGCGGCAGGGCTGATCAGCGGCCGCGCCCGAGTTTCTCCGTGATTTTTTCGGCGTAATCCGCCTCGAGCCTCAGGCTGCCGCGCCGGCCCAGCGGTGCGCGCAGCAGCAGGAACTGCAGGCGGGCCAGCAGCCGGCCGCGTTCATCGTCGCTGCCGGCGGCGCGCAGCAGGGCTTCGATGTCGCGGATCCCGCCGTGGGCCTCGACCTCCGGCGGCAGGCAGCCCGCGTTCTTCAGCAGGCGGTACGCGGCCCGCAGTTCTTCCGGCACCAGCGCATCGTCGCCGAGATCCAGCGGTTCACCCGTGCCCGGCAGGTCCTCGAACTCACCGCGTGCCTGTGCCTCGCCGATGTGTTTTTCGGCGAGGGCGTCGAGCAGGGGCAGGGCATGCCTGGTCGGACGTTTCATGGCGCCAGCAAGAAGTCGCGCACGGCGCGGATCTGGTCTTCGGCCATCAGTGCCGGCGCATGGCCGACCCCGGGAAACTCGACGAGATGCGGGCGCGGCCCGCGCTGCGTCATCTCGAGGGCGACTTCGCGCGGCAGCACGTCGGAATCGGCGCCGCGCAGCAGCAGGACCGGACAATGCAGCGCTTCATAAGGGGTCCACAGCAGGATGTCGCGCTCCATTGCCTTGCGGAAGGGCAGGGCGATGGCGGGGTCATAGCACATGACCCAGCGGCCGTCGGCGCGCTGCCTTGAGTTATGTTCGGCCAGGTGCCGCCATTGCGCGTCGCTCAAGGGGCCGAAGGGTGCCGACACCTTGCGCACATACTTTTCCAGCGCTGCGAAGGACTCGAAGTCCGGTGCCCTGCCGACGTACTCCCCGATGCGGGCCATCGATTCCTTCGGGATCACGGTGCCGACATCATTCAATACCAGCCGGCGGATCGGCGTTTGCGGCCGCGCGGCGAGCAACATGCCCAGCATGCCGCCCATCGAAGTGCCGACCCAGTCAATCTCCTTTGCTCCGGCCGCGGTGATGCGCGCGATCAGCGCCGTCGCATCAGCCATGTATTGCGGGTAAGCGTAGTCCTCGGGATTCGCCAGCCAGTCGCTGCGGCCGCGGCCGGCGACGTCGAGGCAGACCACGCGCAGTTCATCCTGCAGCGCCGTAGCCAGCAGGTCGAAGTCGCGGCAGTTGCGGGTGAGGCCGTGCACGCAGACGACCACCCGCGGATTCGCCGGATTGCCCCAGTCGGTGTAATGCAGGCGGTGGAAGCCGCGACTGTCCAGGCCCTGAAGCCAAGATTCTTTCATAAGTACTTGATTATATTGATTTTTTAATTAAAACCGAACAACAACAAGCTGCCGCTGCCGCAGCCGACCAGCACCACGAGGTGCAGCGCGCTCCACCACCAGTAACGCCGGCCGAGGGCATCGGGCATTTCGTTGGCGAGCAGGAACAGGCGGCGGTCTTTCGGTTTGCGCAGCAGGTGCACGCCCTCGGTCAGCGGCTTCACCGTTTCGCTGCGGACCCTGCGCACCTCGCGCTTGGCCTGCAAGCGCGCGAGTTCCCATTCCTGCATGTCGATGGTGCCGTCCTGGTTGAGGTCGAAGCGCTCATGCAGTGTCCTCTGGTCGCGCTTCCAGGCGTCGATCAGTTCGGCGACATCCCGGCGCTCCTCGACCTCTTCGCGCACATTGCCGCTGGTGGTGGTGAACTCACCCAGCGCGTAGAGGACTTCCCCCGGCAGCAGCAGCCACTCGGTGTGACGGTAGGGCTCCTCGTACCAGACGCGATGGTTGCTGGTGACGATCTCCGCGCCCTCCGGCGAGATCACGCATTGCCCGGTATCGTCGACCAGCAGGAAATGCGCCACGCTGCTGCCGTGGTCGACGGTCTGCCACTTGTCTTTGGAACGGCGCTCCTCGACCAGGTAACGGTACCAGCAGCAGCGCTGCCGGCCGAGCTTGCTGATTACCGGGGTGCCGTCGATGAGGTCGCCGCGGCCCAGCAGCTCGACATAACCCTGGGCGGCGGAAGCGATCTTCGAGGTCGGCAGGTCGTGGATCTGGCGGTAGCGGCGGTAGTTGCCGACCCAGGCGAAAAAACTGACCACCGCCATGGCCAGCAGCGCCCAGGGCCAGGCCTCAGGCCTCTCAATCTGGAAAGCAACGACGACGATGAAGAAATGCGCTGTACCCGTCAGCCACCACGGGCCCAGCATGCGGGTGCGGCCGATCATGCCCGGTGTTGTGGTTCAGCGCGTGCTCAGGAATTGAACAGCTGCTTGACGTCGACGTCCTTCTTCTCTTCCTCGGAGAACTCCAGCAGCTGCGCCTCCCTGAAGTTGAGCAGCCGTGCGACGATCACGTCCGGGAACTGCTCGATGCGCACATTGTTGACGTTGACCGATTCGTTGTAAAACTCGCGGCGGTCGGCGATGGCATTTTCCAGCGCGGAAATGCGTGTCTGCAGCTGCTGAAAGGTCTGGTTGGCCTTCAGGTCGGGGTAGGACTCGGCCAGCGCGAACAGGTTGCCCAGCGCGCCGCGCAGCATGGTTTCGGCGCCGCCGAGGGCGGGGATGTTCTGAGCCTCGCGCGCGGTGAACACTTTAGAACGCGCCTCGATCACCTTAGTCAGCGTGTCCTGCTCGAATTTCATGTACTGCTTGCAGGTCTCCACCAGCTTCGGCAGCTCGTCGTGGCGCTGCTTCAGCAGCACGTCGATGTTGGCCCAGGCCTTGGTGACGTTGTGCTTGATCTGCACCAGGCTGTTGTAGATGGTGATACCGTAGACCAGGATCAGGACGATGATGCCGAGGGTGATGAGGGTGCCGATGCCCATGATGTTCTCCCTGTTTTTTGGTGGGACTGACGGGGGGGATTGTATAGCAGGGGGCGGGGTGAAGTAGGGCGGATACGCCCGAAGGAAGTCCCCTTGGGGAAGCCGCGTCAGCGGCGCCATCCGCCGGATGGGTGGGTCGCAATACAAAAACAATTCAACTTCGCCGGGGGCAGCCCGGCGGCTGGTGACTTTCTTTTGCGTGCCCAAAAGAAAGTCACCAAAGAAAAGGGCACCCTGGCTCGCCGGCCCTACGGGCTCCCCTGCGCTGCTCGCCAAGCCGGGCGGCTGCGGAACTCGCCCTTGCCGCTGCGCGGCAAGGACTCAGACAGTCCTCGCCGACTGCCCCCGGCTTGGCTGTGCTGCTCGGCGGCTCACAAGGGGAGCGTGGTGGAATGTGCAGGAACGTAGGGCGGATAAGCCGCGTGAGCGGCGCCATCCGCCGGATGGATGTTTGGCTACCCTGATTGCTACCGCCTAACCCTACATGATGCGGCGCATGACGCTTCGCTTATGCGCCCTACGAGACGATTGTGTCTAATTGGGCCGTCTTGTTATTCGTGGCGTTACTGCCCATTTTCGATGGCCCTCCTGACAATTGGCGCGACCGTGTCCGTGCTGATGCCTCTCGCCAAGCAATATTTGGACTCCAGCCATGCAGATAGCCGCTTTTGGCCTTTGCTTGAGTTGCAGCCACAGCAGCACAGTGCAATGTTCTCCCTAGTAACGATGGAAGCATCGTTGATGATGTGCTCCCAGCTTGCTGCAGTCCTCCGCGAGACATGTGCTGGAGTAAAGGCAATCCCACAGTACACACACGCCTTGTCTCGTTCCCGCACTTCCTGCTCAAGCCACGCCGGGATGTTCCAATTATTCGCCACCGTTGATCGATGCTCCGTTACGCATAACGTGTATTGATTGACATGTATGGTTGGCATTCTGCGCCAGAATTGCGCCTATCATAGGCCACCCCAAACCGTCACTCAATCACCCAAGCGATCACCGTTTCACCAGGTGTAAGTCACGCTGTACCGCACCACCGCCTCCGCCCCCGCAGCCACCTTCACCGGAAACGTCACCGTCCGCGCATCGTCCTTGCGGTAGTCATGCGTCTTGCTGCCAATGTTCCAGTTGGTCCAGCGGTAGAGGTTTTCCTTGACCATCACCGTCACGGTTTCCTTTTTCTGGTTGCGCAGTTTGACCTCGAATTCTTCGGTCATGGTCTTGCGCGAACTGTCGACGCTGAAGTTGACCTGCCGCCGTTCGCCGACGACGTCGAAGGCGGAGCCGAGTTTGACCAGGACCTGCTCGTTGCGCGGGGTGTGGTCGATGCTGTCTTCGCCGATGAATTCGAGCGTGCCGTCGGCGTCGTCGAGTTTCGAGACGCGGATGCGGCCGGCGGGCAGCGGCATGCCCATGTTCTGTTCCTTGCCGCTTTTGAAGCCGAGGTAGACGTCGACCTTTTTGTTGCCTGATACGCCGTAGTTGCGGTCGGTGGCGGGGCTGCCGTGGGGGCGCAGTCCAGCGGCGCCGGCGTAGACCAGGGTTTTTTCGCAGGGCACGGCGCGGGCGGCCGGGAAGAGTTCAAGCTGCTGGGTGGAGTTGTCGGGCAGCGTGGTCGGGCGGCCGAGAGTATAGAGGTGGTATTCGAAGAAGGATTTTTCCTCGAAACCCTTGGCGCTCATTTCCATCGCCATTGCGCTGCGCCCTACGGGTGCTGCATAGGTTTGCGGTTGCGGCTGGATGCGCTGCACGTCGCCGGCGACGAGTTTCAGCTTGGCATCGTTGTAGGACGCGCCGGAGCGGTTGACGATGCTGACCCAGGCGGCGACGTCGAGCGCGCAGCTGTTGGCCTCGGCGCCTTCACGCAGCGTCAGGTTGTAGTCGGCCCACCAGGTGAGACCGCCGGTCTGGTAGGACACGCGGGTCGCGTGTTGGCCGGCGCGCGCGGTCTCGAGGTCCCAAACCAGCGTCGGCCGGGTGATCAGGCCGCCGGGCAATTCGGGCAGGCGCACGCCGGCGTTGTGGGGCAGGGTCTGGATGCTGCCGTCGTCGAGCTTCAGCATCAGGCCGCCGGTGGTGGAGAGCAGCGTGCCGACGAATGATTCGGTGCTGCTGCCGCGCACCTGGTCGATGCGGATGCGGCGGTCGATGTATTTCTCCAGCAGTTTCTGGCTGTTGACGAGGTCGAACTGGAAATTCTGCGCCAGCACGCGGGTGCCGGCGGGATCGGTCAGGGATTCGAAGGACACCGTGGTCGGATCGATCAGCGCGGCGACGTCGCTGAAGCGCGCGCTGTTGCGGCCGCGTTCGAGTGTCAGTTCGCGCTGCTGGCGCACCATTGCGTAACCGGGGATTGCGGCGCCGCCGAGGCTGCCGCGCAGCAGTTCCGGCGGAATCGCGCCGGGGCGGGTGCTGCTGTAGATCGTCAGGGCGGTGCCGCTGTCGGCGGCAAGACCGGTGGCGGGGAGCAGGGTGGCGAGGACGGCGGCAGCGGAGCGGATGAACGGGGTCATGTGGGTTCCTTTGTTTGTTCTGTGAGGCCCCTCACCCCGGCCCTCTCCCCGCCAATCGGCGGGGAGAGGGTGACAAGCTCGCAAGGGTTGGGCGCTGTGGCTGTAAACGCAGCGGCGGCGGGTTGGGGGTTAAGGATTAAACATTTTTCGGGCGGCGGGGCTACAGGCGATGCACTAGAATCGTGCATCCGCAACACATCGATCCGGGAGATCCGCCTGCCATGCAAAGCGTCTGCATTTTCTGTGGTTCCAATACCGGCCGCGAGGCGGTGTATGCCGAAGCGACCCGCGATCTGGTGCAGGCCCTGGCGTTGTCCGGGATCCGCATCGTGTTCGGCGGCGGCAACATCGGGCTGATGGGCGTGGTGGCGGAAGCGGCGCTGGCGGCGGGGGCGCATGTCACCGGCGTCACGCCGCGCAAGCTGCTCGAGCGCGAGGTGGTGCATACGGGGCTCACCGAGCTGCATGTCGTCGAGTCGATGCATGAGCGCAAGGTCATGATGGCGGAAATGTCCGACGCCTTTGTCGCACTGCCGGGCGGGATGGGCACCCTCGATGAAATGTTCGAGATGATCACGCTCAACCAGCTGGGCATGCAGCGCAAGGCCTGCGCGCTGTTCAATGTTGCCGGCTTTTACGACGGACTCTGCGATTTCCTGAACCATGCGGTGGCGGAGCGTTTCATCCGCGCCGAGCACCGCGACATGATCGTTGTCGAGGACGACGCCGCACGGCTGGTCGCGCGGCTGCGTGCGTGGACAATGCCCGAGGTCAGCAAGTGGATGGACCGCAAGCCGGCCTGATCCCCACCGCTTATGCGCTCATAAGTCATGGGCTCATAAGAAATTTCGACTCAGGTCGGAAGCAGTCGCGCCTACAATCGGTGATCGGTCAGAAAGGGACGTCAGTGCCATGAATGCCCCCCTCGAAAGTCCTCCCGTAGCCGCCGAAACCCGCAACACCACCTGCTACATGTGCGCCTGCCGCTGCGGCATCCGGGTGCACCTGAAGAACGGCGAAGTCCGCTACATCGAAGGCAATCCGGAACATCCGCTGAACAGGGGGGTGATCTGCGCCAAGGGCGCCTCGGGGATCATGAAGCAGTACTCGCCGGCGCGGTTGACCCGGCCGCTGCGGCGCAAGCCGGGCGCCGAGCGCGGCGCCGGCGAGTTCGAGCCGATCGGCTGGGACGAGGCCTTCTCGATGATGGAGGAACGCCTGCGCAGGATCCGTTCGACGGACCCGAAGAAGTTCGCGCTGTTCACCGGCCGCGACCAGATGCAGGCGCTGACCGGGATGTTCGCGCGCCAGTTCGGCACGCCGAACTATGCGGCGCACGGCGGCTTCTGCTCGGTCAACATGGCCGCCGGCATGATCTACACCATCGGCGGCAGCTTCTGGGAATTCGGCGGCCCCGACCTTGATCGCGCGAAACTGTTCGTGATGATCGGCACCGCGGAAGACCATCATTCAAATCCGCTGAAAATCGCGATTTCGAAGTTCAAGCGCCGCGGCGGCCGTTTCATTTCAGTCAATCCGGTGCGCACCGGCTACTCGGCAATCGCCGATGAATGGGTGCCGATCCGCCCCGGCACCGACGGCGCATTGCTGCTGGCGCTGACGCACGAGATCCTCAATACCGGCCTCTATGACCGCGCCTTCCTTGCGCGCTACAGCAACGCCGGTTATCTGGTCAATGTTGATCCGGCGAGCCCGCAGCAGGGCACCACGGTGCGCTCGGACGGTGCTCCCCGCGGCGACAATCCGGACCACCGCCACGACCAGCTGTGGTGGGACCGCCACAGCGGCAGCGCGGTGCCCAACCATACGCCGGGCGCCGATCCGGCACTGCTCGGCGAATACCGGCTCGCCGACGGCACGCCGGTGAAGCCGGCCTTCCAGCTGCTGCTGGAGCGGGTCAGGGAATACACGCCGGAGTGGGCGGAAGGTGTCACCGGTATTCCGGCAGCCCGCATCCGCCGTCTCGCGCATGAGATGGGCATCACCGCGCGCGACCAGAGGATCGAGTTGCCGATTGCCTGGACCGATTCCTGGGGGCAGGAACATGACACTGTCACTGGCAACCCGGTGGCCTTTCATGCGATGCGCGGGTTGGCGGCGCATTCCAACGGTTTCCAGACGGTGCGCTCGCTCGCGGTGCTGATGTCGGTGCTGGGCACCATCGACCGGCCCGGCGGTTTCCGCCACAAGGCGCCTTTCCCGCGGGCAATTCCGCCGATGGCGAAGCCGCCGAAGGGGCCGGAGGCGGTGCGCCCGGATACGCCGCTGGCCGGGCTTGCGCTGGGGTGGCCGGCGGGACCGGATGATCTCAGCGTGGATGCCGATGGAAGCCCGTTGCGGGTCGACAAGGCCTTTTCCTGGGAGTATCCGCTGGCGGTGCACGGCATGATGCACAACGTCATCACCAATGCCTGGCGCGGTGATCCGTACCGCATCGACACGCTGATGATTTTCATGGCCAACATGGCCTGGAATTCGACGATGAACACCGTCGAAGTGCGAAAGATGCTCAACGACCGAGACGAAAAGGGTGAATACAAAATACCGTTCCTGATCGTCTGCGACGCTTTCCAGTCGGAGATGACCGCCTTCGCCGACCTTGTGCTGCCGGACACCACCTATCTCGAACGCCACGACGTGATGTCCATGCTCGACCGGCCGATTTCGGAGTTCGACGGGCCGGTGGACTCGGTGCGCATCCCGGTGCTGCCGCCGAAGGGCGAGTGCAAGCCCTTCCAGGAGGTGCTGATCGAGCTCGGCACGCGCCTCAGGCTGCCGGCCTTTGTGCACCAGGATGGCACGCGCAAGTACCGCGACTATCCGGATTTCATTGTCAATTTCGAGACCGAGCCGGGCTCGGGGATCGGTTTCCTCTCCGGCTGGCGCGGCCGCGGCGGCGAGAAGGCGATGGTCGGCGAACCCAATCCGCGGCAGTGGGAGATGTACCAAAAGAACAACTGCGTATACCATCATGTGCTGCCGCGCTCGTACCAGTACATGCGCAACTGGAACCAGGGCTATCACGAATGGGCGCAGCGCACGCGCCTGCGGCGCTACACCGATCCGATCGTGATCCAGATTTATTCCGAGGTGCTGCAGAAATTCCGCATGGCTGCCGAGGGCCGCGGGCCGTCGCAGCGGCGGCCGCCGGAACATCTGCGCGAACGGCTGGCGACGTACTGCGATCCACTGCCGTTTTACTACGCACCGCTGGAGGTGCAGGCTACGGACGTCGCGCAATATCCCTTCGCCGCGATCACCCAGCGCCCGATGGCGATGTATCACTCCTGGGATTCGCAGAATGCTTGGCTGCGCCAGATACATACTCATAACTATTTGTTTATAAACGAAAAAACGGCATCCTCCCTGGGCATTGCCGACGACGACTGGATCTGGGTCGAATCGATGCATGGCAAGGTGCGCTGCCAGTGCCGGGTCAGCGAGGCGGTGGAACCGGGCACGGTGTGGACCTGGAATGCGATCGGCAAGGCGCGGGGGGCCTGGGCGCTTGCGCCGGACGCAAACGAGGCGCAGCGCGGATTCCTGCTGAACCACGTGATTGCCGAAGAGCTGCCGGCCGCCGAGGGCAGGCGCATGTCCAATTCCGATCCGGTGACCGGGCAGGCAGGCTGGTACGATGTGCGCGTGCGCATCCGCAAGGCCGGCGCCGGGGAGCCGGCGGAGACTTCGCCGCAGTTCGCGCCGCTGCCTGCCGCGCCCGGAACCGCCGCCGTGAGAAAACTGTGGCAGGCCTTTGTCGCCGGGAAGGGGGAATTCAAATGACCCGGCTCGACAAGCAGGAGCGCGCGCGATGACCAAGCTCACTAAGAGGGAATGCTCGCTATGACCCAGCTCGCGTTGGTCATCGACCTCAACGTCTGCGTCGGCTGCCATGCCTGCGTGACCAGCTGCAAGGAGTGGAACACTTCGGGCGCGGCGGGTTTCATGTCCGACGACAATCCTTACGACCGCGACCCGACCGGCACCTTTTTCAACCGCGTGCAGACCTTCGAGGTGGGCGAGTTCCCGCTGACGCAGACCGTGCATTTCCCGAAATCCTGCCTGCATTGCGAGGACCCACCCTGCGTGCCGGTGTGCCCGACCGGTGCCAGCTACAAGCGGCCGGAAGACGGCATCGTGCTGGTCGACTACGACAAGTGCATCGGCTGCAAATACTGTTCCTGGGCCTGTCCCTACGGTGTGCGCGAGCTCGACGAGCACCAGAAGGTGATGAAGAAATGCACGCTCTGCGTCGACCGCCTGTATGACGAGAAACTGCCGGAGTCCGAGCGCAAGCCGGCCTGCGTGCTGGCCTGCCCGACCAGCGCGCGGCTCTACGGCGACATCCATGACGAAGAGTCGGTGGTGTCGAAGGCGATCCGCGAGGCCGCGGGCTACACGCTGATGCCGGAGTGGGGCACCCAGCCCGCAAACCATTACCTGCCGCGGCGCAAGACCGAGATGCGCATCCACGAGGATGAACTGGAGCGCGCCGACAACCCGCTGAAGATCGACGGCCGCCTGCCCAAGCCCGGCGTGCGTGATCCTTCGCTGGATGACGTGACCTCTTGGTAGGCGGTGCAAAATGCAAAGTGAAAAATGCAAGATGGAAAGCGCGGGCGAGCGGATGACGAGGGTAAAGCCCGGACATCCGCAGTTTTGTGTTCTGCACCCTGCACTTTTAGTTCTGCGCTGAACTGATCATGAATCCGGCTTTCTCCGTCATTTTCCTGACCACGCTGCTCGGCACCGGGCAGGGCCTTTTTCTCGCGCTCTTCGTGATCGAGGCGAGGGTTGCGGCCGGCCTGCTCGAGGCGCCCTCGGCGGCCTTCTATCCGCTGGGCGCCGCGATCGTCGTGCTGCTGCTCGCTGCCGGGCTGCTGGCATCGTTTTTCCACCTCGGCCATCCCGAGCGCGCGTGGCGCGCCGCGGCAATGTGGCGGACGTCCTGGCTGTCGCGCGAAGTAATCGTGCTGCCGGCCTTCATGGCCGCAGCGGCGGCTTGGGGCTGGGCGCACTGGCAGGGCTGGCCGGGCACCCTGCTGATCGGGGTTGCCGGCGCCGCGCTGTGCCTGCTGCTGTTCCTGTGCACGGCGATGATCTACGCCTGCATCAAGTTCCTCCAGGAATGGGCGACGCCGCTCACCCTGGTCAACTTCGTGCTGCTGGGTTGTGCCTCCGGCGTGACCCTGGCCGCGGCGCTGGCCGCCCTGCGCGGCGAGCCGAATGTGCAGGAGCTTGCCGCCTGGGCGTTCGCATTCACGCTGAGCGGGCTCGCGGCGCGGTCGGCATCGCTGTGGCGCAATGCTCGGCTGAAACCCCGCTCGAACCTGCAGACGGCGATCGGCATCAAGCATCCCCGCATCGTGCAGAAGGCGCAGGGGTTCATGGGCGGCTCCTTCAACACCCGCGAGTTTTTTCACGGACGCGCGCCGGGCACTCTGCGCTCGGTGAAATGGCTGTTCATCGCCGGGGCTTTCCTGCTGCCCCTGGCACTGCTGGCGGGCGCCACGGCGGCGGGTTCGCCGGCACTGCTAGCGGCGGCCTTCGCGGTCCAGTATGCGGGACTGGTGGCCGAGCGCTGGTTTTTCTTCGCCCAGGCAAATCATCCGCAAAACCTTTATTATCAGGCGGTCTCCTGAACCTTTCCGGATCCGTTTTCCGCGCAGTGCAATGCCGCCGCTCCAGATCATCAGCTATCAGGTCCGCCGCAGCTACCATTCAGTCCGCAATCTGACCCAGCGTGAAAAGGAATTCCTGGTTGGCGAGCTGCAGCAGGCCCGCGGCCTGATGCCGATCCTGATGAAGCAGCGCAACGGCCAGCGCTGGACCCCGGAGGAGCGTGCCGAATTGCGTCATCACTTCGGGCGCCTGTCGCGGCTGAGCCCCTATCTGTTGCTGGTGGTGATGCCCGGCGGTTTCCTGATGCTGCCGCTGTTTGCCTGGTGGCTGGACCGGCGGCGGCTGCGCCAGCGGGGCCTGCCGCCGGCCTGACCGGATGCCGCCGCCGGCAGGCCAACCTTCGAGGAATATCCATGGTTGCGATCTGGTACCTGCTGATCCTGGCGCCGTTCATCGCGATCCCGATACTGTGGTGGAACTACCGCCGCAAGGTCGCGCTGCGGGAGGAGCTCTCGGGCGCGCGCTGGCAGCAGCTTGTCGGCACGGCGAAGGTGGCTGATACGCCGGCGCCGGCTTCGGCAGCTTACCGGCGGCGCGAGCGCCTGCTGGATGCCGGACAGACGCTGGTCTACCTGCTGCTGAAGCAGGGCATGCCGGATCACGAAATCATGGCCAATGTGACGCTGGCCGAACTGCTCGAGCTGCCAGCGGGCACCACGGATACCGAGCAGGAACAGCGCAGGCGCCAGCTGGCGCTGCATCGCGTCGATTTCGTGGTGTGCGGCAAGTCCATGCAGCCGCTGGTGGCCGTGGAGTTGCTCGCTGCGGAAGCGCCGGCGGCCCTGACAACGGCGCCGGATTTCAAGTCGCAGTGCCTGCACCAGGCGGGCATCCGCCATGTCCGGCTGCTGCGGAATGCCTTGCCGGCACGGCAGGAGATCCGTGCCCGGGTGTTGGGCGACTGAAAGGCACCCGAAGCCTGCATCGCCAGAGCTTAGGTCCGGACCCGTCCGGCCTCTGCTGACGCCGACCATTCCGGAATGAGGCGGCAGCGATCAGAATTAATCTATAACCTATTGAATATTAATAATAATATGGCTTGACCTGAGGATATCTGTCTATTATAATAGACAGATTCTAAAGTATTAGATTTACTCCATTAACTCATTGTTTTAATTAGATATATTGGTGAAAACGCTGTCCACTGCATCCCGGGTGGCTCCAGCGTCGTCAAATTCTCTTTTACGAGAACCCCGCATTACCGACGGCGCAGCCCTCCACAGGCTCGTCCGCGCATGTCCGCCGCTGGACCTGAATTCCCCGTACGCCTACCTGTTGCTCTGTGCCCACCATGCCGGCAGCTGTGTGGTCGCGGAGCAGGAGGCGGAGCCTGTCGGCTTCATTTCCGCGTACCGCCCGCCGGCACAGCCTGACACGGTCTTCGTCTGGCAGGTCGCGGTGGCGCCGCGGGCGCGCGGACAGGGCCTCGCCCTGGGCATGCTGGAACATCTGCTGGCGCGCCCGGCGCTCGCCGGCTGCCGCTGGCTGGAAACCACGGTGACCCCTTCGAATGCCGCCTCGCGGCGGGTATTTGAAACCCTGGCAACACGTCTGAACGCGCGGTGCGCCGAGCGCACCTTTTTTTCCAAGGAGGACTTCCAGGATCCGCATCACGAGCCCGAGATGCTGATTCGCATCGGCCCATGGAACACATGAGCCGGACTGGACCAACCGGGCAGAGGAGAGCCAAAAAATGAACCTTAAAATATTTGACCGCATGGAATCGGAGGTGCGCGGCTACATCCGTTCCTTCCCCACGATATTCGACAAGGCGCGGGGGTCGAAGCTGATCGACGAGGCGAACAACAGCTACATCGATTTCTTCGCCGGTGCCGGCACCCTCAACTACGGGCACAACAACCCGGTGATCAAGCAGGAGCTGCTGAATTACATCGAATCGGACGGCGTCATCCACGGCCTCGACATGGCCACCGTCGCGAAAAAGGAGATGCTGGAGGCCTTTGACCGCATCATCCTCAAGCCGCGTGGCATGAACTACAAGCTGCAGTTCCCGGGTCCCACCGGCACCAATGCCGTGGAGGCGTCGCTGAAGCTGGCGCGCCTGGTCAAGGGGCGCAGCAACATCATCTCCTTCACCCACGGCTTTCACGGGGTCAGCGGCGCCTCGCTGGCGGCAACCGCCAACGCCAAATACCGCGGCGCGGCCGGCGCTCCGCTCGACAACACCACGTTCATGCCCTATGACGGCTATCTCGGCAAGGGCGTCGACACCATCGAGTACCTCGAGCGCATGGTCTCCGACCGCAGCAGCGGCATTGACCATCCCGCGGCGGTGATCGTCGAGACCGTGCAGGGCGAGGGCGGCGTCAACGTCGCCAGCTTCGCCTGGCTGCGCGCGCTGGAGCAGGTCTGCCGCCGCCACGACATGCTGCTGATCGTTGACGACATCCAGATGGGCTGCGGCCGCACCGGCAGGTTCTTCAGCTTCGAGGAGGCCGGCATCTCGCCCGACATCGTCACCCTGTCGAAGTCGATCAGCGCCTACGGCCTGCCGATGGCGCTGGTGCTGCTGAAGCCCGAAATCGACGTCTGGAAGCCGGGGGCGCACAACGGCACTTTCCGCGGCAACAACCTCGCCTTCGTCACCGCGCGCGCGGCGCTGATGCATTACTGGAGCGACGACGCCTTCCAGGAAGGAGTGCGGCGCAAGGGCGTCATCATGCGCAACTGGCTGGAGCACATCGCCACCGACTATCCCCTGGGCGAATTCGAGGTGCGCGGCCGCGGCATGATCCAGGGCCTTGCCTCGGCAGACCCCAAGCTTGCCGACCGCATTGCCAAACGCTGTTTCGAGAACGGACTGGTGATCGAGACCTCCGGCGCCGACGACGTGCTGAAGCTGATGCCGGCGTTGACCATCGACGAAAAACTGTTGTGCCAGGGGCTGGACATCGTCGAGGACAGCGTGGCCCAGGTGCTGGACGTGCCGCGGGTGCAGGGACAGGACCGCAAGATCAAGTACATCAACTTCCGGGCTGCACGATGATCGTCCGCAGCGTCGACGACATCCGCGGCACGCCGCAGGAGGTGGCTGCGCCCAACTGGGTCAGCCGCCGCCTGCTGCTGGCACGCGACGGCATGGGCTTCTCCTTCCACGAGACCACCATCTTTGCCGGCACCGAAACCCATATCCATTACCGCAACCATCTCGAGGCGGTGTTCTGCGTGGCGGGCGAAGGCGAGATCGAGACCGTTGCCGACGGCCGCAAACACGCGATCCGGCCCGGGGTGATGTATGCGCTGGACCGGCATGACGAGCATTACCTGCGCGCGCGCAGCGAACTGAAACTGGTCTGCGTGTTCAACCCGCCGCTGACCGGCCGCGAAGTGCACGACGGGGAGGGCGTCTATCCGCTGCTCGCGGAAACCGCCTGATCACGGACAAAGGAGGCAAGCTGGACATGGTACTGGTATCCGACATCTATCAATCCCGCAGCGACAACGAGGCGGCAATCATCCTGCGCCAGGATCCGGTGGTGTATCCGGGGCCCTACGCGAAGGGCGAGTTCACGCTGTCCGAGCACCAGCTGCGCAGCTACCGCAAGAACGGCTTCATCCAGCTGCGCGGGCTGCTGCCGGAAAGCGAGACCGCGGAGCTGCTGCGCGAGGCGCGGGAGCTCGCCGCCGCGAGCGGTCGCCGCGGGTTGCCCGAGGCGGTGCTGGAGCCGGGCGGCGAAGAGGTTCGCTCGGTATTCCGGGTGCACGGGCTGAGCACGGTGTTCGACCGGCTGACGCGGGACGGGCGCCTGCTCGATGTGGCGCGGCAGATCCTCGGCAGCGAGGTCTACATCCACCAGTCGCGGGTCAATCTCAAGCCCGGCTTCGCCGGCAAGGAATTTTATTGGCATTCCGACTTCGAGACCTGGCATATCGAGGACGGCATGCCGCGCATGAGGGCGGTGAGCTGCGTCGTCCTGCTGACCGAGAACAATGAATTCAACGGTCCGCTGATGCTGGTGCCGGGATCGCACATGCACTACATCTCGTGCATTGGCCAGACGCCGCAGGACCACTACAAACAGTCGCTGCGCAAGCAGGAGTACGGCGTTCCGGACGAGACCAGCCTGCGTTTCCTGGTCCAGCGCGGCGGCCTGCAGTCGGCGAAGGGACCGGCCGGATCGGTGCTGTTCTTCGACTGCAACACGATGCACGGATCGAACAGCAACATCTCGCCGTTTCCGCGTGCCAACCTGTTCCTCGTCTACAACAGCGTTGACAACCGGCTCGATGATCCCCGCGGCGGACTGCGGCCGCGTCCCGAGTTCGTCGCGAGCAGGGCGGTGGACAGCGGCTTGCAGCGACTGTAGGCGGAGGGACCTGTCAGGAAGGCCACGGGTGCCTGGTCGGGCATGTTTCAGGTTATTTTATAACTATTTGATTTTAAACATATATTTTTTGACGATAAAAATTCCTGCAAACTTTTCTTGACGCTGATGAAGCCATTCCGTATAACGGCGTCGCGTGTTTGGTTTCTAAGTACTTGAAAGTTAGCGGTTCCCGCGTTTGCAGTTGTGGTGTTCGTACTTTTGGGGCTGTGAGATTTAAATACGATGCCCGGCACTAGCCGGAAATTACCAACCTCAAAAGGAAATACACATCATGGCAACCGGTACTGTTAAGTGGTTCAACGACGCAAAAGGTTTTGGCTTCATCACCCCGGACGGCGGTGGCGAAGACCTGTTTGCCCATTTCTCGGGCATCAACATGAGCGGCTTCAAAACCCTGAAGGAAGGCCAGAAGGTGTCGTTTGACGTCACCGCCGGCAACAAGGGCAAGCAGCAGGCGAGCAACATCCAGGCGATCTGATCCGCCGCGATGCTGCTTGAAAAGCCGGGCGCAAGCCCGGTTTTTTTTCGTCCCGCGTTCCCCGCATAATGCCGGCGGCCATGGCTGATCCGAATATTCCGCAAACCTGGGACATCTTCTGCCGCGTCATCGACAACTTCGGCGATGCCGGAGTGTGCTGGCGGCTCGCGCGCCTGCTGCGGCACGAGCACGGCCTCGATGTCCGGCTGTGGATCGACAGCCCTCGAACACTGCAGGCACTGCATCCGGCGCTGGATCCGCACTCGGCGCGGCAGACCTGCGATGGCATAAGCGTTTGCAGCTGGCCGGAGGCGGGGCTGCCGGAGAAGCCCGCTGCGGTCGTGGTCGAAGCTTTCGGCTGCGGCCTGCCCGGGGAGTGGGTCGCGCGGATGGCGCATGCACAGCCGCCGCCGCTGTGGATCGTGCTCGAGTATCTCAGTGCCGAGCCCTGGGTCGACAGCCACCATGGCCTGTCCTCTCCACACCCGCAGCTTTCGCTGCCGCGCTATTTTTTCTTTCCCGGGTTCACGGCTGCGAGCGGCGGATTGCTGCGCGAGGCTGACCTGCTGGCGCGGCGCGATGCGTTTGATGCGGCGGCGCGTGCGGGTTTCTGGCGGCAATCCGGTTTCCGTGACGGCGGCGCGTTGACCCTGTCGCTGTTTGCCTATGCCGATGCTCCCCTGGGCAGCCTGCTCGGTGCGCTGGCGGCGGGTGCGGAGCCGACCGTGGTCGCCTTGCCCGAAGGCGTGCTATGGCCTGCGGCGAGGGCGTTTTTCGGTGTCGACAGCCTGGCAGCGGGGCAGTCGCTGCGCCGGGGAGCGCTGGAGCTGCGCTTGTTGCCTTTCCTGCCGCAGGCGCGCTATGACGAGCTGCTGTGGGCCTGCGATCTCAATTTTGTCCGCGGCGAGGATTCCTTCGTGCGCGCGCAGTGGGCCGCCCGGCCCCTGGTCTGGCAACCCTACCGTCAGGACGACGGCGCGCACCTGCGCAAGCTGGAGGCATTCCTGGTGCGCCACGGTGCCGGCTTGAATTCCGCGGCCCTGACCGCATATCGGGATTTCATGGCGCGCTGGAACGGTGCCGAGGCAGCAGAGTTTCGCGCTGCATGGCCGGCCCTGCGGGCCTGTCTGGATGAACTGGCGGGACATGCACGGGCGTGGGCGGCGCACCTCTCGACACAAGGCGAACTGGCCGCAAAACTGGCCGACTTCGCCCGGAGCAGGGTAAAATAGCGCCTTTTTGCGCCAGCCCAATTATTCCGTTTAATCAAGGATGTAGGTTATGAAAATCGCACAGGAAATCCGCGCCGGCAACGTCATCATGGTTGGCAAGGACCCGATGGTCGTGCTGAAGGCCGAGTTCAGCAAATCGGGCCGCAACGCGTCGGTAGTGAAAATGAAGCTGAAGAATCTGCTGTCCAATGGCGGCACCGAAACCGTTTACCGCGCCGATGAAAAATTCGACGTGGTGATGCTCGAACGCAAGGAGGTCACCTATTCCTACTTCGCCGAGCCGTCCTACGTGTTCATGGATGCCGAGTTCAACCAGTACGAGGTCGACAAGGAAAACATGGGCGATGCGCTCAACTACCTCGAGGACGGCATGGAGTGCGAGGTTACCCTTTACGAAGGGCGGCCGATTTCGGTTGAAATCCCGCAGACCCTGGTGCGCGAGATCGTCTACACCGAGCCGGCGGTGCGCGGCGACACCTCGGGCAAGGTGCTCAAGCCGGCGAAGCTGGCAACCGGTTACGAGATCCAGGTGCCGCTGTTCTGTGCCACCGGCGACAAGATCGAGATCGATACCCGCACCGGCGAATACCGCAGCCGCACCAAGGGCTGATTGAATCTGTTGCGTGCTGCAATCAAGACGCCGGCCTCGAGCCGGCGTTTTTCATTCCTGCACCAGCCATTCGCAGCGCGTGCCGCCTCTGCCTTCCGGGGACAGCGCCTGCCATAGCCATTCCAGCAGCGGAGCCGCTTCGCGCTCGAGGCCGAAGGGCGGATTGATGACGATCATGCCGCTGCCGCGGATATGGTCGCTGAAATTCTCCGGGTGCACGGACAACTCCAGCTGCAGGGTTTTCGGCAGGCCGGCGGCGCGCAGGCTGCGCGCAAAGGCTTCCATCGCCGACGGTGCCATCAGGGGATACCAGAGCGCGACCATCCCCGTGGCGAAACGCGCATGCGCTTCCTTTGCCGCACGGACGATGCGTCCGAATTCGTCGGCCTGGTCGAAGGCGGCGTCGACGAAGGTCAGGCCACGACGTTCCTTCGGCGGCAGGAAGGCGCGCAAAGACTGGAAACCGTCCTGGTTGTGGATAGCGGTGTGGCGTGCGCCTGAAAACACCGCTTTCAACGCGGCACAGTCATCCTTGTTGAGTTCGCAGAGCACCAGCCTGTCGGTTGCGCGCATCAGGCGGCGTGCGATGCGGGGCGAACCCGGATAGTGTCGCAGCTGGCCATCCGGATTCTCGGCGAGTACGGCGTCAAGGTAGGGCTGCAGCAGCGCCGGTGCGCCGGGACGATCGAAAATGCGGCCAATGCCCTTGCGCCACTCCTCAGTCTTGCGCGACCAGGGATGATCGAGATCGTAGAGCCCGATGCCCGCGTGCGTGTCGAGCACCTGATAGGGCTTGTCTTTGCGTCCCAGTGCGACCAGCAGCCGTGTCAGCACCGCATGCTTGAACACGTCCGAAACATTGCCGGCGTGGAAATGGTGGCGGTAGGACAGCATGGTCTGGATCCTGATTGTGCAGGGAACGGGGAGCGGCGCATGGTAACAGCTTCAGGTGCAATTTATGTTCCGCACAGGCCCGATTGACTTGACCTGCAGCGGCAGCCCTGCGTATACATGGGCAACAGAGGAGGCGGGCCGAGAAAGGCCCGCGTTGCGCATGCAAAGACATAACTATGCTGGCAAGGGCGGCAGCGTCATGCTGCCGTCGGCTGCGGCGGTGCTGGCACTGGCGGCTGCCGGCGCATTGTGGCCCGAGCGGTTCGGTGCCGCTGCGAAACAGCTTCTGCTGGCAACAACCACCAATTTCGGCTGGTTTTACCTGCTGACGGTTTTCGTGATCGTGGTTTTCCTGTTCGTGCTTGCCGTCGGCCCCTATGGCCGCATCCGCCTCGGGCCCGAAGGCAGTCGTCCCGAATTTCCGTTCTTCACCTGGATTGCCATGCTTTATTCCGCGGGGTTCGGCGCAGGACTGGTGTTCTGGGGCGTGGCCGAGCCGATGAGCCATTTTTTCACGCCGCCGTTCCAGAGCCTGGAGGCGCAGTCGGCGCCGGCCGCACGGGTGGCCATGGGTTATTCCTTTTTCCACTGGGGCGTCAGCCAGTGGTCGGTGTTCGCGCTGGCCGGGCTCGGCATCGGGTTCATGCAGTTCCGCAAGGGGCGCGACGGACTGGTCTCGACCGCGCTTGAGCCGGTGATCGGCCACAGGCCGGTGGTGCGGACCATGGTGGATGTCCTGTCCGTGGTGGCGACGGTGATGGGCATTGCGACCTCCCTCGGCCTGGGCGTGCTGCAGATCAGCGGGGGCCTGCAATCGGTGGCGGGGTGGGAGGGGTCACTGACACTGCAGCTGCTGATCATCGCCGTGATGTTCGCAGCCTATATGCTGTCGTCGACGACCGGACTGCATCGCGGCATACGGTGGCTGAGCAACGTCAACCTCGGGTTGTGCCTGCTGCTGCTGGCTTTCGTGTTCGCGGCCGGCCCCACGGTATTCGTGCTCAATGCTTTCACGCTCGCGCTTGGCGACTACCTCAGCCATTTCATCGAATACAGCCTGCGGCTGACGCCGTACCGCGGCGGCAACTGGGTGCGCGACTGGACGATTTTCTACTGGGCCTGGGCGATTGCCTGGTCGCCCTTCGTCGGCGCATTCGTGGCGAGGGTGTCCCGGGGCCGCACCATCCGCGAGTTCGTTTTCGGCGTGCTTATCGTGCCGCCGTTGATCGCCTGTGTCTGGATCGCGACCTTTGGCGGCATGGCGCTGCATGAAGACCTGTATAACGTGGCAGGCATTGCGGCGGTGGTGGACAAGGATGTCGCGCTGGCGCTGTTCACCCTCTACCGGCATTTGCCGCTGGGCGAGCTGCTGTCCGTGCTGTCGATACTGCTGATCTTCACATTCCTGGTGACCTCGGCCGACTCGGCGACCTACATCCTCGCCGGCATGGTGTCCGGGGGCAATCCCGATCCGCGGCAGGCACTGAAGGTGTTCTGGGGGGCGATGATGTCGCTGATCGCGGGCGTACTGCTGGCGGCGGGAGGGCTTGCCTCGCTGCAGACGGCATCACTGGTCGCGGCGCTGCCTTTTGCCGGATTGCTGATGCTGCTGATGGTGGCCCTGGTCAGGCTTTTGCGGGCCGAGTCGCTGCATGTGCCACACGCCCGGCCACCTTTGCGCTGATTCTTGCTTGATCTGCCATTCAACTTCCGGAGGACATTGATGGGATTGCAAAGATTGCATGTCGCGGCACGCTACAGCGAGGCCGCCATATTCAATGGTGTGGTGTATCTGGCGGGCATGGTGCCGGAATGCGAGGCGAAGGACATTCGCAGTCAGACCGCCGATGTGCTGGCGCAGGTCGACCAGCGGCTGGCGGAGGCGGGCAGCCACAAGGGGCTCATCCTGCGCGCGCAGATCTATCTCGCCGACATCAAGGATATCGGCGCGATGAATGAAGTCTGGGATGCCTGGGTGACGCCGGGCACGGCACCGCCGCGGGCGACCGTGCAGGCGGCGCTGTCGGACCCGGACTGGCGGATCGAGATTGTGGTGACTGCGGTGCAGTCTGTGGTGGCTTGAAAAGGTCTTGTCTGAAAAACAGAAGCGCTGCCTTTCGGCAGCGCTTCATGAAATGGTGGAGGCGGCGGGAATCGAACCCGCGTCCGCAAGCCCTCCACAGTCAGGACTACATGCTTAGCCTGGTTGTTTAGGTCTCGCCTCGCATCCGCCAACCGGCAGGCTGATGCTTGGCCAGCCGCTTCGACGGATCCGCACGGCCAAGCGGCCAGACCGTGCAGAGAGGCTGGTGTAAATGACGCTGCACCCCTTTCGGGGCCTGACCCACCAGCAGGTCAGTGCAGCGTCTCGCCGGTATTAGGCGGCGAGAGAGTAACGCTCGTCGTTGGCGTGTATAGATTTCCAGCGGATTTACAAGGTGACTGGACCTTGGCATGCCCTGTGCTGCTTTGTGACCCACGTCGAAACCGTGTCGCCCCCATGTTCCTCAGATTGCACGGCCGGGCCGGAGTTCAAGAGGCTGGCCGGCGGAGCGCGATTATCGCATGCTGGCCAGCTCTCCGGGATTATAACTAACTTGTTGTTTTTAAATAAGTTTTTCTATTTCCAGGGGTGTCGATACCAGCTGGTCGGCTTGCCAGTCTTCAGGGTTGCTGCCGTTCAGATAGCCGAAACGGACGGCGACCGTGCGCATGCCGGCGGCCCGGCCGGCGCGGATGTCGCGCTCGTCGTCCCCGACATAGATGCAGGAGTGCGGTTCGATACGCATCGCCGCGGCAGCGGCGAGCAGGGGGGCGGGATGGGGTTTCATGTGGGCGGTGGTATCGCCGCCGATGATGCAGGCGGCGCGCCGGGCGTAGCCCAGCTGTTCCAGCAACGGCTTCGCGAAGCGTTCGGCCTTGTTGGTGACGATGCCCCAGAGCACGCGGCGCTGTTCCAGGCGGTCGACCAGCTCGGCCATGCCCGGAAACAGCGCGGTGTCGCAGCACAGGTTGTCCTCATAGAGTCTGAGAAATTCCTCGCGCATTGCGGGGTAATCCCCGTGTTCCGGGGTGATGCCGAAACCGACACCGAGCAGTCCGCGCGCGCCCAGCGAGGTGACGCGGCGGGTCTCCGCCAGCGGCACCGGTGCCAGGCCGCGCGCTGCACGCATCGCATTGACCGCGCGGCCAAGGTCCGGAGCGGTGTCGGCAAAGGTGCCGTCAAGGTCAAACAGGACCGCCGCAGTCATGGCTGCGGCGCGCGGGCGCAAAGGATGTAATTGACGTCGGTGTCGGCACCCAGTGCGTAGACCCTGGTGAACGGGTTGTAGGTCATGCCGATGAGACTGATGACTTCGAGCCCGGAGCTGCGACAGACCGCGGACAGCTCGGAAGGTTTTATGAATCTCGCATAGTCATGGGTGCCGCGAGGCAGCAGCTTCAGCACGTATTCGGCGCCGATGATCGCGAACAGATAGGACTTGGGATTGCGGTTGAGCGTCGCAAAGAAAGCATGGCCCCCGGGTTTCAGCAGGGCGGAACAGGCACGCACGACCGATCCGGGGTCGGGAACATGTTCGAGCATTTCCATGCAGGTGACCACGTCGAAAGCCTGCGGCGCCTCCTGCGCCAGAGACTCGACGGCGACATTGCGGTAGGTCACGTCAAGCTTCGATTCGAGCAGGTGCAGCTGCGCCACCTTCAGCGGCTTCTCGGCGAGGTCGATGCCGGTGACCCGCGCGCCGCGCGCAGCCATGGCCTCGGCAAGAATGCCGCCGCCGCAGCCCACATCCAGCACGGCCTTGCCGCGCAATGAGGCGATGCGGTCGATGTAATCGAGGCGCAGCGGGTTGATCTCGTGCAGCGGACGGAATTCGCTCTGCGGATCCCACCAGCGGTGGGCGAGCTCGCTGAATTTCTGCAGTTCCGCGGGATCGACGTTGGTGTTCATTTGGCGGATATCCTGTGCTGCCAGTGCTGTGCCCGGGCCCGGATGCCGGGCTCGTCGAGCTTGAGCAGCCGGCCCCCGGCCAGCTGCCGCTCGCCGTTGACCCAGACATCGCTGACATGCTCGCGCCCGGCCGCATAGACCAGGTGCGAAACCGGGTCGAAGCAGGGCAGCAGTTCGCTGGCTGACAGATTGACCGCGGTCAGGTCCGCGAGTTTCCCGGGCACGATGGAGCCGATCCGGTCCTGGAGTCCCAGCGCCCGGGCGCCGCCGAGCGTGGCGCATTCCAGCGCCCGGTGCGCCGGCATTGCCGTGGCATCGCCGCTGCTGCCTTTGGCGAGCAGAGCCGCAAGCCGCATTTCGGTGAACAGGTCGAGGCGGTTGTTGCTAGCGGCACCGTCGGTCCCGAGGCCTACATTGACTCCGGCCTGCAGCAGTCTCGCGACCGGTGCGATGCCGCTGGCGAGTTTGAGATTGGACGAGGGGCAGTGCGCCACCGAGCAGCCGTGGCGGGCGAACAGTGCGATTTCCGCGTCATCGAGGTGCACACTGTGCACGGCGATCAGTCCGGGGCCGAGCAGACCGGCCTTTTCGAGCCGCGCCAGGGGACGCAGGCCGTGCTGCGCCAGGCTTTCAGTCACTTCCCGGGCGGTTTCGTGGATGTGGATATGCACCGGGATATCCAGTTCGCCGGCGTAGGTCGCAACCTGCGCGAAGGTTCCGTCGGACACCGTGAACGGCGCGTGCGGCGCAAGGCAGAAGGTCAGCAGGGGTTCGTCGCGCAGGCTGTCGCGCAGGGCCATGCCCTTGGCGAGATAGTCCTGGGCATCGCTGGCATAAGCCGAGCGGAATTCGATGGCAATGATGCCCAGCGCCGCGCGCATGCCGGCCCGCAGCGCGGCACGCGCTGCCGCTTCCGGAAAAAAATACATGTCGTTGAAACAGGTGATGCCGCCGCGGAGCATTTCCGCGCAGGCGAGCAGCGTGCCGTCATGGACGAATTCGTCCGAGACCAGCCGCGCTTCGGCCGGCCAGATGTGGCCCTGCAGCCAGTCCATCAAGGCGAGGTCATCGGCCATTCCCCGCATCAGGGTCATCGCGGCATGGGTATGCAGGTTGACCAGGCCCGGAATCAGTGCGTGCCCCGGAAGTTCGACCCTCTCTGCATCGGGGAAGCGGCCCGCTGCTTCGGCTGCCGGCAGCACCGCAGCGATGCGATTGCCGTCCACCACCACGGCGTGCGCTTCAAGCACGGTCGCGGCGGGCTCCACCGGGATGACCCAGCGCGGTTCGATGAGGATAGTTCGGGGCATGCGGGGTGTGGGGCTCAGAAGCCGGATTGTAGGTCAAAAAAAAGCCCTGCCGAAGCAGGGCTTTTTTGAATCGCGAAACTGCTTAAGGCTTCGGTTTCGCTTCCGGCTTGGCTTCCGGCTTGGCTTCGGGCTTCGGCTTCGCCAGGCTCTGGGCACGGCCGACCACTTCCACCGTCACGCGACGGTTCGGCGACAGACACTCGATGAGCTGCTTGCGCTTCATCTTGTTGTCGCAGAACTTGGTCACGGGGATCGGCTGTTTCGGGCCTTTGCCTTCCCAGAAGATCAGCTTGCTGTCGACGCCCTTGGACACGATGTAGTCCTTGACGACCACGGCGCGGCGCTCGGACAGCTTCATGTTGTACTTCAGGCTGCCGATGCGGTCGGTGTGGCCGGTGACGACCACGGCACCGATCTGGACCGGGGCGCGTGCCTTGGTGGGCTTGGCCAGCGCACCGAGGAACTTGTCGAGATCAGCCTTGTTGTCGGCGGTCATCTCGGCCTTGTTGAATTCCATGCCCTGCAGCTCGATCTTCTCTTCGATGTTGAGCATCTGCGGCTTCTTGGGCTTCGGCTTGGCTTCCGGCTTGGCTTCCGGCTTGGCTTCCGGCTTGGCCTTCTGCGGCGCAGGAGCCGCTTTGGGAGCCGGCTTCTTCACCAGATCCGGATCGCATTCGGCGATGGCCAGGGCAGGGGTCCACTGGCTGGTGCGCACGCAGACGCCGGCGCCCTGGGCCTTGACCACGCCACCGGCTGTATCCGTCAAATAGCCATCCTTGGCCTGCGCAGATGCGAGCGCAGGTGCAAACGCAGCTGCTACAAATGCGCTTGCAAGGGTAATCCTGAGAGTTGAACGCATGTTTTTGATCCTCCTGTTTTGCGAAAAAGTAGGGACGTGCCGGATAGCCGGTAAAAACTCAATGGAAAAAGTGAATCTCCCCGAAGGCCACTAGATACCACATCCCTGATATCCGAGTAAACCTTGGCGCAGATACTAACATGATTCAAAAAAAAAAAGCACAAAACTGTTGCTGAAAAGCAGCACCTGTGGCGGCTTTGGCTCAGACCGGGGGAGAGGCCGGTATTTCACTTTGTGGAACACGGGTTTTCGGCGACTCTGGCGGCAGGGCGCGGGACTCGGCGTGGCGGGCGGCGGCGGATGTTGTCGTCAGCGTATGCCTGCCCGGAAGCATGCCGGTTTCCGCGCACGCTGATGCCCGTTAGCGTGAGGAGCGCCCGATCCATTTCCGTCCGGCAAGGCGCTGTCTGCTCCTTGCCGGAGGGTTCCGGAAAAGAACGCTGTTTCAACGCGCATGACAAGGGGTTGGCAGGCCCCGTTCCGGGCCCCGGCGTGATGATTGGCGGTACTGCCGCATGCTAGAATTCCACGCTTTGCAACAATAAAACGCACGGCCCGGACACAGCGCGCGGCCGGCGCCCTAAAGAACCGGAATCCATGGATCAATTTGCCAAAGAAACCCTGCCGATCAGCCTCGAAGAGGAGATGCGGCGTTCCTACCTCGACTATGCAATGAGCGTCATCGTCGGGCGCGCGCTGCCCGATGTCCGCGACGGCCTGAAACCGGTGCACCGGCGGATCCTGTTCGCCATGCACGAGGCGAACAATGCCTGGAACCGGCCCTATGTGAAATGCGCGCGCGTGGTCGGCGACGTGCTCGGCAAATACCACCCTCACGGCGACAGCGCGACCTACGAGGCGCTGGTGCGCATGGCGCAGGATTTCTCGATGCGCTACACGCTGATCGACGGCCAGGGCAACTTCGGCTCGGTCGACGGCGACTCCGCGGCGGCCTACCGCTACACCGAGTGCCGGCTGGAGAAGATCACCTCCGACATGCTTGCCGACATCGACATGGAAACGGTCGATTTCGTCGACAACTATGACGGCAAGGAGAAGGAGCCGGTCACGCTGCCGACCAAGGTGCCGAACCTGCTGGTCAACGGCTCCTCGGGCATCGCGGTGGGGATGGCGACCAACATCCCGCCGCACAACCTCGGCGAGGTGGTCGAGGCCTGCCAGGCACTGCTGAAGAACCCGGACATCAGCATCGACGAACTGATCGAAATCGTGCCGGCGCCGGATTTCCCGACGGCCGGAATCATCTACGGCGTGTCCGGCGTGCGCGACGGCTACCGCACCGGCCGCGGTCGGGTGGTCATGCGCGCGCGCACGCACTTCGAGGAGGCCGAAAAAGGCGGGCGCACCTCGATTGTCATCGACGAACTGCCGTACCAGGTCAACAAGGCCAACCTGCTGATGAAAATCGGCGAGCTGGTGCGCGAGAAAAAGCTCGAAGGCATCTCCGACATCCGTGACGAGTCCGACAAGTCGGGCATGCGCGCGGTGATCGAGCTCAAGCGCGGCGAGGTGCCGGAAATCGTCCTGAACAATCTGTGGAAAGACACGCAGATGCAGGAGAGCTTCGGCATGAACATGGTCGCGCTGGTCGACGGCCAGCCGCGCCTGCTCAACCTGAAGCAGTTCCTCGAGGCCTTCCTGCGCCACCGCCGCGAAGTGGTCACCCGCCGCACGGTGTTCGAACTGCGCAAGGCGCGCGAGCGCGGTCACCTGCTGGAAGGCCTGGCGGTGGCGCTGTCGAACGTCGACGAAGTCATCGCGCTGATCAAGGCGGCGCCGACCCCGGCCGATGCCAAGCGCGAACTGATGGCGCGTTTCTGGCGCTCGAAGCTGGTGGAGGATCTGCTGTCGCGCGCCGAGGGCAATGCCTACCGGCCGGAAGGTCTTTCCGCGGAGTTCGGCCTGCAGAAAAAGGGCTATCGGCTGTCTGACGCGCAGGCACAGCAGATCCTCGAACTGCGCCTGCAGCGCCTGACCGCGCTGGAGCAGGACAAGATCGTCTCCGAATACCGCGAGACCATGGACAAGATCACCGACCTGCTCGACATTCTCGACAAGCCGGCGCGGGTGACGAAAATCATTTCCCAGGAGCTGGCGGAGGTCAAGAAGCAGTACGGCGACGAGCGGCGCAGCGAGATCGTCACCAAGACCCAGGACCTCAGCACCGAAGACCTGATCCAGCCGGAGGACGTGGTGGTCACGCTGTCCCACGGCGGCTACATGAAATCGCAGCCGGTGGCCGACTATCGCGCGCAGAAGCGCGGCGGCCGCGGCAAGCAGGCGACGACGACCAAAGACGACGATTTCGTCGAGAAGCTGTTCATCGCCAACACCCACGACTACATCCTCTGCTTCTCCAACCGTGGGAGGGTCTACTGGATCAAGGTCTACGAGGTGCCGCAGGGCAGCCGAGCATCGCGGGGCAAGCCTATCGTCAACCTGGTGCCCCTGATGGAGCACGAGAAGATCACCGCGATCCTGCCAGTCAAGGAATTCGACGACGAGCATTTCGTGTTCATGGCGACTTCCACCGGCACCGTCAAGAAAACGGCGCTGTCGGCCTTCTCGCGGCCGATGGCCAAGGGCATCATCGCGGTCAACCTCGACGATGGCGATTACCTGATCGGAGTCGCGATCACCGACGGCAAGCAGGACATCATGCTGTTCTCGGATGCCGGCAAGGCGGTGCGTTTCAGCGAAACCGAAGTGCGGGCCATGGGCCGCGCGGCGGCCGGTGTCCGCGGCATGAAGCTGCAGGGCAAGCAGAAAGTGATCTCCCTGCTGACAGCCGAGGATGAGGACAAGTCGGTGCTGACGGCGACCGAGAACGGCTACGGCAAGCGCACGCCGGTCGCGGAGTACACCCGCCACGGCCGTGGCACCCAGGGCATGATCGCGATCCAGGCCAGCGACCGCAACGGCAAGCTGGTCGGCGCGCAACTGGTGACCAAGGAGGACGAGATCATGCTGATCACGACCGGCGGGGTGCTGATCCGCACCCGCGTCAAGGAAGTGCGCGAGCAGGGGCGTTCGACCCAGGGCGTGCGCCTGATCAACCTCGATGAGGGCGAAAAGCTCGTGGGCATGGAATCCATCGTCGAGACGGATGAGGACGAGTGAGCGGTGAAAGGTGAGCAGTGAGCCGGAAATAGGGGCGCAGATCCAAGCCACCGCTTACCAGGCACCAGTTACCGGTAAAAAACAGGAACCTCGTTTGATGACGCGCGTATTCAACTTCAGCGCCGGTCCGGCAGTGCTGCCGGAGCCGGTATTGCAACAGGCCGCGGCAGAGATGCTCGACTGGCATGGCAGCGGCATGTCGGTCATGGAAATGAGCCACCGCGGCAAGGAGTTCATCGACATCCATGCCCGCGCCGAAGCCGATCTGCGCGAGTTGATGGCGATCCCGAAGAACTACAAGGTGCTGTTCCTCCAGGGCGGGGCTTCGGCGCAGTTTGCCGTGGTGCCGATGAACCTGCTGCGTGGCAAGGACCGCGCCGACTATGTCAATACCGGGCAGTGGTCGAAGAAGGCGATTGCCGACGCCAAAAAGTATTGCAAGGTCAACGTCGCCGCGAGTTCCGAGGCTGACAATTACACCCGCGCGCCGAAGCAGTCCGAGTGGAAGCTCGATCCCGGCGCGGCCTATGTGCATGTCACCACCAACGAAACCATCGGCGGCGTCGAGTTCCACTGGACGCCGGATACCGGCGACGTGCCGCTGGTGGCGGACATGTCTTCCCACATCCTGTCGCGGCCGATGGATGTGTCGAAATTCGGGCTGATTTACGCGGGTGCGCAGAAGAACATCGGGCCGGCCGGGCTGACCATCGTCATCGTCCGCGAGGACCTGCTGGGCCAGGCGCTGCCGGTGACGCCGACGGTGTTCGATTACAAGGTGCAGGCGGACAACGATTCGATGTCGAACACGCCGGCGACCTATGGCATCTACATGGCGGGCCTGGTGTTCCAATGGCTGAAAAAGCAGGGCGGACTGGCGCAGATGGAGCAGGTCAACCGCGCCAAGGCGGCGCTGCTCTACGACTACCTCGACCAGACCGAGTTCTACCACTCGCCGGTGGCGAAGGATGACCGTTCCCTGATGAATGTGCCGTTCACGCTGCGCAGCGCCGACCTCGACAAGGCCTTCCTGCAGGCGACCGAGGCCGCGGGGCTGACCCAGCTGAAAGGGCACCGCTCGGTCGGCGGCATGCGCGCCTCGATCTACAATGCGATGCCCGTCGAAGGCGTGCAGGCGCTGGTGCAGTGCATGAAAGAGTTCGAGCGCAAGCATGGCTGAGCTCCCGAGCGCGCAGGCACCGCTGCGCATCCTCACCCTCAATTCGATTGCCGCGGTAGGCCTGCACCGCTTCCCGAAGGAGCGCTACCAGGTCGGGACTGACACAGCCGATCCCGATGCCATCCTGGTGCGGTCGCATGACATGCACAAGATGGACATCCCCGCGAGCGTCAGGGCGATAGGCCGCGCCGGCGCCGGCACGAACAACATTCCGGTCGACAGGATGAACCTGCGCGGCGTGCCGGTGTTCAACGCGCCGGGCGCCAACGCCAACGCGGTGAAGGAGCTGGTGATTGCCGCACTGCTGATTGCAGCGCGCAACCTGCTGCCGGCCGCGCGCTTCGTCGAGGGCTTGAGCGGTGATGACCATGAACTGCACAGGCTGGTGGAGGACGGCAAGAAGCAGTTTGCCGGCATCGAGCTGCCGCGGCGCACCCTGGGCGTGATCGGTCTCGGCAAGATCGGCAGCCTGGTTGCCGATGCGGCAATCAAGCTGGGCATGGATGTGCTCGGTTACGACCCGGAAATCACCGTGGATGCGGCCTGGAGCCTGCCGTCACAGGTACGCAAGGCGCATTCGATCGAAGAGGTCATGAAGGCGGCGGATTTCGTGACCCTTCACGTGCCGCTGGTCAATGCCACGCGCAAGCTGATCAATGCGCAGCGCCTGCAGCTGCTGCACAAGGGCGGCTTCCTGTTGAATTTTTCCCGCGAGGGCATCGTCGACAACGACGCGGTGCTGGAGGCGCTGGTGGCGAAGAAGCTGCGCGCCTACATTTGCGATTTCCCGGCGCAGAAGCTGATGGGGCATCCGCAGGTGCTGGCCTTGCCGCATCTCGGCGCATCGACGCGGGAGGCCGAGGACAACTGCGCGGTGATGGTTGCCGACCAGGTGCGCGATTTTCTCGAGCACGGCAACATCCGCAACGCGGTGAATTTCGCGGAGGCAGTCATGGCGCGCGAGTCGCAGTTCCGGCTGGCGGTTCCGCATGCCAATGTCCCGAACATGGTCGGCCAGATCACGACCGCGCTGGCTCGGGCAAAGCTCAACATCCACAACATGCTCAACAAGTCGCGCGGCGACATGGCCTACACCCTGGTCGATGTCGACAGCGCGGTGCCGGCGGCCGTGGTGGCCGAACTCGCGGCGATCGAGGGCGTGCTGGCGGTAAGATACCTGCCGGCACACTGACCGCGAGCACCCGCAAGACCATGGCCAAGGCCCTCAGCGATATCCGCCGCAAGATCGATGCCCTCGATGCCCGACTGGTGGGCCTTCTGTCCGCACGCGCCAGGCTGGCACAGCAGGCCTGGCAGGCGAAAGGCAGCGCGGCGGCCTACAAGCCGGAGCGTGAAGCGCAGGTGCTGCGCCGCGTGCGGGAGCTCAACCGGGGGCCGTTGTCCGCCGCGGCACTGACCCGGCTGTTCACCGAGATCATGTCCGCCTGCCGCGCGCTGGAGGACCAGCTCGCCGTCGCCTATCTCGGACCTGAAGGCACCTTCAGCCAGGAGGCGGTGGTCAAGCATTTCGGCTCGGCGACCGGGTCGCAGCCGCACGGCACCATCGACGAGGTGTTCCGTGCGGTCGAGACCGGCGCTGCCGGCTATGGCGTGGTGCCGGTGGAGAACTCCACAGAGGGTGCGGTCGGCCGCACGCTTGATCTCCTGCTCAACACCTCCGCCCGCATCTGCGGCGAGGTGATGCTGCCGGTGCGGCAGAACCTGATGAGCGTGGCGAAGCGGCGCAGCGACATCCGCACCGTGTACTCGCATACCCAGAGCCTTGCCCAATGCCAGCAGTGGCTGTCACGGCAGTTGCCGGATGCCGAGCGAGTGGCCGTGGTCAGCAACGCCGAGGCTGCGCGGCTCGCCAGCCGAGACCGCCGTTCGGCGGCGATCGCCAGCCGCACCGCGGCCACGCTCTACGGCCTGCAGGTGCTGGCCCGCAACATCGAGGACGATCCGAAGAACACCACGCGCTTCGCGGTGATCGGCATGGAAGAGGTGCTGCCTTCAGGCCGCGACAAGACTTCGCTGATCCTTTCCACACGCAATGTGCCGGGCGCCGTGCACGATCTGCTGACGCCGCTGGCCCGGCATGGCGTCAGCATGACCCGGCTTGAATCGCGTCCGGCGCGCACCGGGCGCTGGGAATACGTGTTCTATATCGACATCGAAGGTCACCAGCAGGAGCTGCGCGTCGCGAAGGCGCTGGCTGCGCTCGGGCGCAAGGCGGCATTCGTCAAGGTGCTGGGCTCCTACCCTGCTGCGGTTTGATTTTTAAGTATTTGATTTTATTGATAATTTATAAATGAGCGTGTGCGATCTCGCACCCGGCTATATCCGCGCCATCGCGCCGTATCAGCCGGGAAAACCGACCTCCGAACTGGCGCGTGAGCTGGGGCTGGACGAGGCCGGCATCGTCAAGCTCGCCTCCAACGAAAACCCGCTGGGGGTGAGTCCGAAGGCGGCACGCGCTCTGCGCGCTCTGCTCGACGGCCTTGCCCGTTATCCGGACGGCAACGGCTTCGAACTGAAACAGGCACTGTCGCGCCGGTTTGGGGTTGGCCTCGACTGCATTGTGCTGGGCAACGGTTCCAACGACGTGCTGGAACTGGCAGCCCGCGCATTTCTCGCGCCGGGACTGTCGGCGGTTTACGCCCAGCATGCCTTTGCGGTCTATCCGCTTGCCGTTCAGGCCATCGGCGCGCGGGGCATTGTCGTGCCGGCCCGCGATTTCGGTCATGACCTCGCCGCGATGGCGGCGGCGGTGCAGCCGGATACGCGTATCGTGTTCATCGCCAATCCAAACAACCCGACCGGCACCTTTGTTTCCGGGGCCGAGCTGGAAAAATTCATCGCGGCATTGCCGCGCGACGTGCTGGTGGTGCTGGACGAGGCCTATACCGAATACCTGCGACCTGATTTTCGCTATGACAGCATCAGCTGGCTGGGGAAGTATCCGAACCTGGTCATCACCCGGACTTTTTCCAAGGTCTACGGGCTGGCGGGCCTGCGCGTCGGTTATGCCCTGGCAGCGCGCGATGTTGCCGACCTGATGAATCGCGTGCGCCAGCCCTTCAACGTCAACAGCCTGTCGCTGGCGGCTGCGGCTGCGGCGCTTGAAGATGAGGATTTCGTGCGCGAGAGTTACGAACTCAACTGTCGCGGCATGGACCAGATCGTCAGTGGCCTTGCAAGGCTCGGGCTGGGCCATATTCCCTCGTACGGCAATTTCGTCACCTTTGCGGTGCCCGGGGCGGCCGGGGTATTCCAGAAGCTGCTGCGCCAGGGCGTCATCGTGCGTCCGATCGCGGGCTACGGCATGCCGGACCATCTGCGCGTGTCGATCGGCCTTGAGTCCGAAAATGCGCGTTTCCTCGAAGCGCTGCGGCAGGCGCTGGGCTGATCGTGGCGAAAACACCGGTCAGGAAGGCGGACAGGCTGCGCATCGGCAAGCTGGTGGTGATCGGCGTGGGCCTGATCGGCGGATCCTTCGCGCTCGCCCTGAAAAAGGCGCGCTTGGTGAAGGAGGTGGTCGGCGTCGGGCGCAGCCGGAAGAACCTCAACGACGCGCTGCGCCTGGGCGTCATCGACAAGGCGGAAACCGATGCGGCAAGGGCAGTGGCCGGTGCCGATCTGGTGCTGGTCGGTGCGCCGGTGGGGCAGATGCCCGGCATTTTCGCGCGTATCGCGCCGGCGCTGTCGGCACATACCGTGGTCACCGACGCCGGCAGCACCAAGCAGGATGTGATTGCTGCGGCGCGCCGGCACCTCGGCGTCCATTTCCCGATGTTCGTGCCCGCGCATCCCATTGCCGGTACCGAGCACAGCGGTGCTGCAGCAGCCTTCCCCGAGCTGTTTCGCGACCGCAATCTGATTCTCTTGCCCCAGCCGGAAACCAGGGCTGCGGCGCTGAGGCTGGTCAAGGCCGCCTGGCAGGCCTGCGGCGCGCGCATTGTCAGGCTGGAAGCCGCTGAACATGACGAGATTTTCGGCGCGGTCAGCCACCTGCCGCATGTCATTGCGTTTGCGCTGGTGCACCAGCTGGGCCGGCGCCGCGATGCGAAGCGCCTGCTCGGTTTTTCCGGCGGCGGGCTGCGCGACACCGTGCGCATCGCCGGCAGCTCGCCGGAGATGTGGCGCGACATCTGCATCGCCAACCGCGAGGCGCTGGTGCCGCTGGTCGACGGCACCATAGCCGAGTTGGAGGCGGCTCGCGCTGCGCTGGCTGCCGGTGACGGCGACGCGCTGGAAGCGATGTTCCGCAGCGCTCGAGAGGCGAGGTCGCGCTGGCTTCTGAAAAAGCCCCGATGAGCGCAGGACGGCGCCCATACCTGGATCTGCAGCCGATCGGCAACGTCAGCGGCACAGTCCGGCTGCCCGGCTCCAAGAGCATTTCCAACCGCACGCTGCTGCTGGCGGCGCTGGCGCAGGGCAGCACCACGCTGCGCGAAGTACTCGATTCCGAAGACACCCGCCTGATGCTGGCGGCGCTGCGCGTGCTGGGCGTGCGCTGGGAACATGCCGGGGAACGCGCGGTGCGGGTGCATGGTGCCGGCGGCGCGCTGCCCGGCAAGCATGCTGCGCTGTTCCTGGGCAACGCCGGCACCGCGGTGAGGCCGTTGACCGCAGTGCTCGCGCTCAATGGCGGTGAATACACCATCGACGGCGTTCCGCGCATGCACGAGCGCCCGATCGGCGACCTGGTCGATGCCCTGCGCCAGCTGGGCGCGGCCATCGATTACCTTGGCGTGGAAGGCTTTCCGCCGCTGGCGATCCACGAGGGCAGGCTTGCGCCGCGAGAAGAAATTTCGATCCATGGCAACGTGTCGAGCCAGTACCTCACGGGCCTGCTGATGGCGTTGCCCCTGCTCGGAGCGCGGACCCGGGTGCGCATCGAAGGCGAGCTGATATCCAAGCCCTATGTCGAGATCACCCTTAATGCGATGCGCCAGTTTGGCGTCGCTGTCGAACGGGAGGGCTGGACAGCCTTCACGGTGCCGGCAGCAGCCCGCTACGTCAGCCCGGGCGAACTGTATGTGGAGGGCGACGCGTCTTCCGCCTCCTATTTCCTTGCTGCCGGCGCCATCGCCGGCCTTCGTGGCGGCGGGCCGCTCCGTGTCGAAGGCGTGGGTCGCAACAGCACCCAGGGCGACGTGCGCTTTGCCGAAGCGCTCGAGCAGATGGGGGCGGCGATCGCCATGGGAGAACACTGGATCGAGGCGGGCGCCGGCAGTGCGGCGAGGGCCAGCGGTCGCCTGCGGGCAGTGGACATCGACTGCAACCATATTCCCGACGCGGCGATGACACTGGCCGTGGCGGCGCTTTTCGCCGACGGCAGGACCCGTTTGCGCAACATCGCCAGCTGGCGGGTCAAGGAGACCGACCGCATTGCGGCGATGGCGAAAGAGCTGGTCAAACTGGGCGCCGGGGTCGAGGAGGGTGCCGATTACCTGGCGGTTACCCCCCCCGCGCGCTGGATCTCCGGGGCCGCCATCGATACCTACGATGACCATCGCATGGCCATGTGCTTTTCTCTGGCGGCGCTCGGCGGGGTGGCGGTGCGCATCAATGATCCGGACTGCGTGGCCAAGACTTTCCCGGATTATTTCTCGGTGCTTGCCGGCGTCGCCCGGGCCTGAGCGTGGGCGGATCCTTGCCTCCCGTCATTGCCATTGACGGCCCTTCGGCTTCCGGCAAAGGCACCATTGCCGAAGCCGTCGCACAACGTCTGGGTTTTCATTATCTCGACAGCGGCGCGCTTTATCGCATCGTCGGGCTGGTCGGCAGGGAGTGCGGCGCAAATCTCGACAACGACTTAGAGATATCAAATATCTCATTGAATTTAAAAATAAAATTTGATTCAGGCCGAGTCTGGATCGATGGCCGGGATGTCTCGGTGCAGATCCGTGGCGAGATCGCCGGCGCAGCGGCATCCAGGGTGGCTGCGCTGCCCGGTGTGCGCCGCGCCCTGATGACCCTGCAGCACAGTTTCCGCCAGCCACCCGGACTGGTGGCGGACGGGCGCGACATGGGATCCGTGGTTTTCCCGGATGCGCGACTCAAAATCTACCTGACGGCGACCCCCGAAGAACGGGCCCGGAGGCGATATAAGCAGTTGATGGAAAAGGACTCCGGTGCTAGTATGGCGGCCCTTTTGCAGGACATCCGTGACCGTGACTTGCGCGACAGTACCCGTGCGGCGGCGCCCCTGCTGAAGTGCGCTGATGCGGTTGAAATCGATACCACCGGCATGCCGGTCGAAGACGTAGTGGCGCGGGTCTTGCATCTGTATCAAAAGCTTCAGAAAACGCAGTAAACGGCAGCATCCAGGCGTCCCGGACCGCCAGGCCCGGGGCATTGTCCAACTACCCTCCCGTTTCTCAAGCGGGTGTGATAACCTCCTGATTCCAATGATGAAAACAACCCAACAAGCCGCCGTTTCCGAGAGCTTTGCGGCACTCTTTGAAGAGAGCCTGTCGCGCAAGGAAATGCGCATCGGCGAAGTCATCACCGCCGAGGTGATGCGCATCGACGACAATTTCGTGGTCGTCAACGCCGGCCTCAAGTCCGAAAGTTATGTGCCCGCCGAGGAGTTCCGCAACGACCGCGGCGAGCTGGAAGTCAATGTCGGCGACTTTGTCAGTGTCGCCATCGAAGCCCTCGAGGACGGCTACGGCGAAACCCGCCTGTCGCGCGACAAGGCCAAGCGCCTCGCTGCTTGGCACGAGCTGGAAGACGCGCTCGAGAAAGGCAACATCGTGCAGGGCGTGATCAGCGGCAAGGTCAAGGGCGGCCTGACCGTGATGATCAACGGCATCCGCGCTTTCCTCCCGGGCTCGCTGGTGGACACCCGTCCGGTGAAGGACACCACGCCGTACGAAAACAAGGAAATGGAGTTCAAGGTCATCAAGCTCGACCGCAAGCGCAACAACGTGGTCGTGTCGCGCCGCGCCGTGCTCGAAGCCAGCCAGGGTGAAGAGCGCGCCAAGCTGCTGGAGAACCTGCGCGAGGGCGTCACCGTCAAGGGCATCGTCAAGAACATCACCGACTACGGCGCGTTCGTCGACCTCGGCGGCATCGATGGCCTGCTGCACATCACCGACCTCGCCTGGCGCCGCGTCAAGCATCCGTCCGAGATGCTCAGCGTTGGCGATGAAGTCACTGCCAAGGTGCTCAAGTTCGACCAGGAGAAGAACCGCGTTTCGCTGGGCATGAAGCAGCTCGGCGAGGATCCCTGGGTCGGCCTGTCGCGCCGCTATCCGCCCAACACCCGCCTGTTCGGCAAGGTATCGAACCTCACCGACTACGGCGCTTTCGTCGAGATCGAGCCGGGCATCGAAGGCCTGGTGCACGTCTCCGAGATGGACTGGACCAACAAGAACGTGCATCCCTCGAAAGTCGTGCAGCTCGGCGACGAGGTCGAGGTCATGGTGCTCGAGATCGACGAGGACCGCCGCCGCATTTCGCTGGGCATGAAGCAGTGCATGGCGAATCCGTGGGAAGAGTTCTCGATGAACTTCAAGAAGGGCGACAAGGTGAAGGGCCAGATCAAGTCGATCACCGACTTCGGCATCTTCATCGGGCTCGCCGGCGGCATCGACGGCCTGGTCCACCTGTCCGACCTCTCGTGGAACACGCCCGGCGAGGAAGCCGTGCGCAATTACAAGAAGGGCGAGGAAGTCGAGGCCCAGGTGCTGTCGATCGACGTCGAGCGCGAGCGCATCTCCCTCGGCATCAAGCAGCTCGAGGGCGACCCCTTCAGCAGCTACGTCGGCGGCCATGACAAGAACTCGATTGTTACCGGCACCGTCAAGTCGATAGACGCCAAGGGCGCAGTGATCAGCCTCGAGGGCGAGATGGACGGATACCTGCGCGCGTCTGAAGTGTCGCGCGACCGCGTGGAGGACATCCGCACCAAGCTGAAGGAAGGCGATTCGGTCACCGCGATGATCATCAACATTGACCGCAAGAACCGCACCATCAACCTGTCGATCAAGGCCAAAGACCTTGCGGAGGAGACCGAAGCCATGCAGAAGATGTCTTCGGAAAACAAGCAGGCGAGCACCGGCACGACCAACCTCGGGGCGCTGCTCAAGGCCAAGCTGGATACAGCCAATACTCAACAATAAAGTTAAGGGAGCATCATGACCAAGTCGGAGTTGATCGCGAAGCTGGCTGCACGCTACCCACAGCTTGTGGCCAAGGACGCCGAACTGGCAGTGAAGATGATTCTCGACGCCATGGGCAAGAGCCTGTCGCAGGGACAGCGCATCGAGATCAGGGGCTTTGGCAGTTTCGGACTCAACTACCGACCGCCGCGTACCGGACGCAATCCCAAGTCTGGCGAGCGCGTGCAGGTGCCCGCGAAGTACGTGCCGCATTTCAAGGCCGGCAAGGAACTGCGCGAGCGCGTGGACATCAAGAAGTAACGGACGATCAGGCATCGTTCCTTCAGGCGGCATGGCTTCGGCCATGCCGCTTTTTTATGTGCCATGCGGCGTGATATTCTCGGCGGGCCATGCAATACCTGATGCTAATCGTCAAGCTGGCGCTGTTTCTGCTGATCCTGTCGTTCGCGATCGTGAACACGGATCCGGTGACCGTCCGTTATTACCTCGGCTACCAGTGGGAGGCGCCGCTGGTGCTGGTGCTGCTGGTCGCGGTTTGCGGCGGCGCGATGGTCGGGCTGGTCGCCGGGCTGTTGCAGACGCTGCGGCTGCGCCGCGAGATTGCCGCGTTGAAGCGCGAGATCCGCGCCCTGCAGGCCGCCGCGCGTCCGGCCGAGGAGGCGCCGGTGCTGCCGCCGCCCGACCTGCTGTGACGCGCTGAGCCGATGGACATCGAACTGTGGTGGTTGCTGGCGCTGCCGCTGTTTTTCGCGCTCGGCTGGATGACCGCCCGCGTCGACATCCGGCAGATCGTCAGCGAATCCCGGCTGCTGCCGGCGTCCTATTTCAAGGGCCTCAACTTCCTGCTCAACGAGCAGCCCGACAAGGCGATCGAGGCCTTCATCGAGGTGGCAAAGGGCAATCCCCAGACCATAGAACTGCATTTCGCGCTGGGCAGCCTGTTCCGCCGCCGCGGCGAGGTGGAGCGGGCGATCCGCATGCACCAAAGCCTCGCCGAGCGCGATGACCTGCCACAGGAGCAGAAGCTGCAGGCGGTGCTCGAGCTTGCGCAGGATTACCTCAAGGCCGGCCTGCTCGACCGTGCCGAGGAACTGTTCCTGAAGCTCGATGCCACGCCGCATGCCGAGGCCGCGCTGCGTTTCCTGCTGGAAATCTACGAGCAGGAGAAGGAATGGCACAAGGCGATCGTCATCGCTGAAAAACTGGAAGAGCTCAACGGCAGTTCCCTGCAGAAGGAGATTGCCAATTTCTGCTGCGAGATGGCGGCGCGCGAGCTGATGCAGTCGCGCCCGGCCGAAGCGCGGCCGCACCTCGAGCAGGCGCTGAAACACCACCGGCTCTGCGTGCGCGCCAACCTGCTGCTGGGGGACGTCGAGCGCGATCTCGGCAACCTGCCGGCGGCGATCGCCGCATGGCAGCGCATTGAATCCCAGAACCCGGCCTACCTGTCTCTGGTGGCCGAGAGATTGCTCAATGCCTACCGAGACCAGGGCCGTGCCGAGGAAGGGCTCAATCTGCTGCGCGGCTACCTCGAGAAATATGCCTCGGTAGACCTGCTGGATACGGTCTATCGCGCGCTGCTCGCGGAGCAGGGCGCTGCGGCAGCCTACCGCCTGGTGCGCGACGAGGTGCGGCGCACCCCGACGCTGCTCGGTCTGGACAAGCTGCTGGAGGCGCAGCTGCTCGAAGCGCCCGCGGAGCGTCGCCATGACCTCGAGATGATCAAGCAGCTGCTTCACCAGCACACCCGCAGCCTGTCGATGTACAAATGCGAACACTGCGGTTTCCGCGCGCGCCAGTTCTACTGGCATTGCCCGGCCTGCGGTGAATGGGAAACCTACGCGCCGCGGCGCACCGAAGAAAAGGCTTTGCCGGCATGAGAATGGGGACCACTGCACCATGAAAACCGCAGCGGCAGGCCCGCAGGTGATCGTCGCGCTGGATTACGCGAGCGGCGACGAAGCGCTGGCTTTTGCGGGGCGTCTGGATCCGGCGCGCTGCAGGGTCAAGGTCGGCAAGGAGCTGTTCACCGTGGCCGGCCCGGCGCTGGTCGAGCAGCTGGTCGCACGCGGCTTCGACCTCTTCCTCGACCTGAAATACCACGACATCCCGAACACCGTGGCATCCGCCTGCCGCTCGGCTGCGAACCTCGGGGTGTGGATGATCAACGTGCACGCCAGCGGCGGCCGCACGATGATGAATGCGGCGCGCGAAGCGCTCGCCGGCCTTGCGCGCCCGCCGATGCTGATTGCGGTCACTGTGCTGACCAGCCTCGGTGCGGAAGACCTGCGCGAAACCGGTCACAGCGAAACCCCCGAAGTGCTGGTCGAACGCCTGGCACGGCTGGCGGCTGCGAGCGGCATGGACGGGGTGGTGTGCTCGGCGCAGGAAGCACCGCGGCTGCGCTCGGCCTGCGGGCCGGAGTTCTGCCTGGTGACCCCGGGCATCCGCCTCGCAGATGCCGAGCAGGATGACCAGAAACGCATTGTCACGCCGCAGGCGGCGATCGCCGGCGGCGCCGACTACCTGGTGGTGGGGCGGCCGATCACCCGCGCAGCCGACCCGCTAGCGGTGCTGGATCGCATCAACGCCGAGATCGCGACCGCGCAGGGTTGAGGGTCGTGCCGATTAGAATACCGGTTTGACCGGAACAGCAATGCCAGGACAGAGACCACAATCCACTCCCACCGCCCCGGAACGGCGCCTGCGCCGCGCCCGGGTGCTGGTCGTCGGCGACGTGATGCTCGACCGTTACTGGTTCGGGGACGTCAGCCGCATCTCGCCCGAGGCGCCGGTGCCGGTGGTGAAGGTCGACCGCATTGAGGAGCGTCCCGGCGGCGCGGCGAATGTCGCGCGCAATGCTGCAGCGCTGGGTGCGAAAACCGCGCTGCTGTCGGTGGTCGGGCGCGACGAGGCGGGGCGCTCGCTGCGCCAGCTGATGCGGCGCGAAGGCATCGCCGCCAGCATGCACGATGACCGCACGGTATCGACGACCGTCAAATTGCGTGTCATCGGCCGCCAGCAGCAGCTGTTGCGGGCCGATTTCGAGACCTTGCCCGGCCACGAGGTGCTTGCCTCGAAGCTCAAGGATTACCGGCGCCTTCTGAAAACCTGCGATGTGGTGATCCTGTCGGATTACGGCAAGGGCGGCCTCGCGCACATCGCGCGCATGATCGCTCTCGCCCGCCGTGCCGGCAAGCCGGTGCTGGTCGATCCCAAGGGCGAGGACTATTCGCGGTATCGCGGCGCAACGCTGATCACCCCGAACCTCGCGGAGCTGCGCGCGGTGATCGGCGACTGGCGCGGAGAGGCGATGCTCGGCAGCAAGGCGCAGGCCCTGAGGCGGCGGCTCGGCCTCGGCGGGCTGCTGCTCACGCGCAGCGAGGAAGGCATGACGCTTTACCGTGCCGGCGGCCGGCTGCATGTCCCGGCGCAGGCACGCGAGGTCTACGATGTCAGCGGCGCCGGTGACACGGTGATTGCGACGGTGGGCGCGATGCTGGCGGCGGGAGAAGATCTGGCACAGGCGGTGCGCATTGCCAACCGCGCGGCCGGCATTGTCGTCGGCAAATTCGGCACCGCAGTGGTGCATCCGGACGAACTGTTCGCGCCGGCGCAGGAGGATTGAGCATGGTTTACGTGGTGACCGGCGCTGCGGGCTTCATCGGCGCCAACCTGGTCAGGGGGCTCAATGCGCAGGGCATCACCGACATTCTTGCCGTCGATGACCTGACGCAGGGCGACAAATTCCGCAACCTCGTCGACTGCGCGATCAGCGATTACCTCGACAAGGACGAATTCCTTGCGCGGCTGAAGGCGGGCGGTTTCCGGCGGGCGGTGAAGGCGGTGTTCCACCAGGGTGCCTGCTCCGACACCACGGCCAGCGACGGCCGCTACGTGATGGACGTCAATTACGCCTATTCCTGCGCGCTGCTCGATTTCTGCGCGGCGGAGATGACTCCCCTCATTTACGCGTCTTCCGCGGCAACCTATGGCGCGCACGCCGAATTCCGCGAGGACCCGGCCTGCGAAGGGCCGCTCAATGTCTACGGCTGGTCGAAGCTGCTGTTCGACCAGCGCGTGCGCCGGCTGCCGCCGGGTGGTTCACAGGTGGTCGGCCTGCGTTATTTCAACGTTTACGGCGAGCGCGAACAGCACAAGGGGCGCATGGCCTCGGTGGCGTACCACTTTTTCAACCAGTACCGCGCCGAGGGCCATGTGCGCCTGTTCGAGGGCAGCGGCGGTTACGGCAACGGCGAACAGCGCCGGGACTTCGTTTCCGTCGAGGACGTGGTGAGGGTCAACCTGTTTTTCCTGCAGAACCCGATGGTGTCCGGCATCTACAACTGCGGCACCGGCGCGGCGCAGTCCTTCAACGACGTGGCGGTGGCAGCGGTGAATGCCTGCCGTGCCGCGGAGGGCCGTCCGGCAGCGACGCTGCAGGAGCTGCAGCAGCAGAAGGTCATCCGTTACATCCCGTTCCCCGGCGACCTCAAGGGCAAGTACCAGAGTTACACCCAGGCCGACCTGACGGCGCTGCGCGCCGCGGGTTATGCCGCCCCGTTCCTGACCGTGGAGCAGGGCGTGTCGCGCTACATCCACCAGCTGCTGGCCCGGGACTGAGCGATGCGGCACACGCTCGCGGATTTCGTCGGCAACACGCCGCTGGTGCGCCTGCAGCGCATGCCCGGCAATACCACGAATGCGATCCTGCTCAAGCTCGAAGGCAACAATCCCGCGGGCTCGGTGAAGGACAGGCCGGCGCTGTCGATGGTGAGGCGCGCCGAGGAGCGCGGCACGATCAAGCCCGGGGACACGCTGATCGAACCCACCAGCGGCAACACCGGCATCGCGCTGGCGATGGCGGCCGCGATCATGGGTTACCGCATGGTGCTGGTGATGCCGGAGAACCAGTCGCTGGAACGCCAGCAGACCATGCGTGCCTATGGCGCCCAGCTGGTGCTGACGCCGAAGGAAGGCAGCATGGAGGGTGCGCGCGACATCGCCGAACGCATGGTGCGCGAAGGCCGGGGCGTCATGCTCGACCAGTTCGCCAACCCCGACAACCCGCTGGCGCATTACGAGGGCACCGGCCCCGAGATCTGGCGCGATACCGGAGGCCGGGTCACGCATTTCATTTCGAGCATGGGCACCACCGGCACCATCATGGGCGTGTCGCGTTTCCTGAAGGAGAAAAATCCCGCGGTGCAGATCATCGGTTGCCAGCCTGCCGACGGCGCGCAGATTCCCGGCATCCGCAAATGGCCGGCCGAGTACCTGCCGAAAATCTGCGACTGGTCGCAGGTAGACCGCGTGATCGAAGTCGGCCAGGCCGACGCCGAAGAGGCCATGCGCCGGCTCGCGCGCGAGGAGGGCATTTTCGCCGGCGTCTCCTCCGGCGGTGCGCTGTGGGCTGCGCTGCAGATCTCGGCGGAAGTGCGGGACGCGGTGATCGTCTCCATCGTTTGCGATCGCGGCGACCGTTATCTGTCGACCGGCGTGTTTGCCTGATTAAATAAGTATTTGATTATAAAGGTATTTTTGTGAATCCCGTGCTGGTCTTCGACATCGAGACCGTTCCCGACATCGCCGGTATCCGCAAGCTGCAGGACATCGACGCCGGCGTTTCCGACCGCGACGTGGCGGAGATGGCTTTCCAGTTGCGGCGGCAGACCCACGGCAGCGACTTCCTGCCGCATTACCTGCAGCGCGTGCTGGTGATTTCCTGCGTGCTGCAGGATCGTGACCACTTCAAGGTGTGGTCGCTGGGCGCGGCCGGCGAGAGCGAGGCGGACATCATCCAGCGTTTTTTCGACGGCATCGACAAGTACTCGCCGCAGCTGGTGTCCTGGAACGGGGGCGGCTTCGACCTGCCGGTGCTGCATTACCGCGGGCTGATGCACGGCGTGAATGCGGCACGGTACTGGGACATGGGCGAGGACGACCGCGAATTCAAGTGGAACAACTACATCAGCCGTTATCACCAGCGCCATCTCGACCTGATGGACCTGCTGGCGCTGTACCAGGGGCGCGCCAACGCGCCGCTGGATGCGCTGGCGCAGCTGATGGGATTTCCGGGCAAGCTCGGCATGGACGGCTCGGCGGTCTGGGGCGCCTACCAGGACGGCAGGCTGGAGGACATCTGGCGCTACTGCGAGACTGATGTCGTCAACACCTACCTCGTCTATCTGCGCTTCCAGCTGATGCGCGGCGCGCTGACGCCGGCCCAGCACGCGCAGCAGCTGGCGGCGGTGCGTACCGCACTCGGCAAGCTCAAGCAGCCGCACTGGCAGGAGTTCCTGTCGCGCTGGACGGCCTGATGCGCGGCCGCAGCAGGACTCCGCGGACGACCACGGTCGGCCCGCTGCAGATCGAATCCCTGGACCACGAAGGCAAGGGCATTGCCCGCCATGACGGCAAGGTGATGTTCATCGAAGGGGCGCTGCCGGGAGAATCGGTCGAGGCCTCGATCTACCGCCGCAAGCCGGCTTTCGAGCAGGGCTTCGCGACGCGGATATTCAGCGAAAGCGTTGCCCGCACCGATCCGCAGTGCCGTTTTTTCGGACTCTGCGGCGGCTGCAGCCTGCAGCACATGGACCTGCGCACCCAGGTCGCTGCGAAACAGCGCGTGCTCGAGGACAACCTGCGCCACATCGGCAAGGTGCGGCCGGAACAGATCCTGCCGCCGATCCACGGTCCGGGCTGGGGTTACCGCCATCGCGCGCGGCTGACCGTGCGCAATGTGCTGAAAAAGGGCACGGTGCTGGTCGGCTTCCATGAAAAGCGCAGCAGCTATGTCGCCGACATGACGTCCTGCGAGGTGCTGCCGCGCCGCCTGTCGGACCTGCTGCCGCGGCTGCGCGAACTGGTCGGCAGCCTCAGCATCCATGACCGCCTGCCGCAGATCGAGGTGGCACTGGCCGAGGACAGGGACGTTCTGGTGCTGCGCGTGCTGGAGGCGCTGACGCCGGCCGACGAACAGCGCATCCGCGCATTTGCCGAAGCACACGGGGTGTCCCTCTGGCTGCAGCCTGCCGGCCCGGAGACGGCGCAGCCTTTCCATCCTGCGGAAGGTGGTGACCTGCATTACACGCTGCCCGAGTTCGGCGTCAGCATCCATTTCAAGCCCACGGATTTCACCCAGGTCAACCACGCGATCAACCGCGTGCTGGTGCGGCGTGCGCTGAAGCTGCTCGATCCGCAGCCGGACGAGCGCATTGCCGACCTGTTCTGCGGGCTGGGCAATTTCACGCTGCCGATCGCGCGCAGCGGCGCCCATGTCACGGGTATCGAGGGCAGCGCCGGCCTGATCCGGCGGGCGGAGGACAACGCGCGGCGCAACGGGCTGGCCGGCAATACCCGCTTCTTCACGATGGACCTGTTCAAGATCGACGCGGCGCAGTGGCGGGCATTCGGCCCTTTCGACAAGCTGCTGATCGATCCGCCGCGGGATGGCGCGATGGAACTGGTGAAGCTGATCGGCGCCGACGGCCCGCGGCGCATCGTCTATGTCTCCTGCAGCCCGTCGACACTGGCGCGGGACGCGGAGGTGCTGGTGGCGGTGCATGGCTACACCCTGCGCGCCGCCGGCGTCGTCAACATGTTTCCGCATACCGCCCACGTCGAATCGATCGCGCTGTTCGAACGCTGAGCGGGTTTTCCGGGCAACAAAAAAGCGGCCCGCAGGCCGCTTTTTGTTGGCAGGTGCTCTGCTCAGTCGCGGTCGCCGCCCATGATCCCCAGCAGCTGCAGCAGACTGGTGAAGATGTTGTAGAGCGAGACATACAGCGTCAGCGTGGCCGACACGTAGTTCGTCTCGCCGCCGCGCACGATCGAGTTGATCTGCCAGAGGATGATCGCCGACGAGAAGATGATGAACGCGCCGCACAATGTCAGCTGCAGCAGCGGGCTCTGCAGGAAGATGTTGGCGAGCACCGCCAGCATGATCACCACGAAGCCGACCAGCAGGAACTTGTTGAGGAAGCTGAAATCGCGCTTGGTCGTCGACGCGATTCCGGAGAGCACGAAAAACACCGCAGCCGTGCCGCCGGCGGCCATCATCACCAGCTGTCCGCCGTTGCGCAGCGACAGGATGGTCTGCAGCAGCGGAGCCATCATCAGGCCGAGGAAGGCCGTGAAGCCCAGCAGCAGGCCGACGCCAAGGACGCTGTCGCGGTTTTTCTCGATGGCGTAGATCCAGCCGTAGAACACCGCCAGCATCACCAGTACCGACATGATCGGGCTGGCGCGCATGAAGCTGAAATTGATGAAATTGGTGCCGACCGCGGCGCCGATCACCGTCGGGATCAGCGAAATCGCGAGCAGCAGGTAGGTGTTGCGCAAAACCTTGTTCTGCTGCGCGGCAATGTCGGTGCTGCCGGCAGAGTAGGGCGCGCCGGTGTGCAGATCAGGTTGCATGGATTCGAAGCCTCCGAGTAAAAGTTGACTGAAACAGTCGACAGTAAGACCCCAGTAAGACTACTGAAAGGGACATAAAGTTGCAATCGATTTCGGCAATTTCAGCAGCGGGCAGGGTCACGCAAGTATTTGATAATAGATGATATTATTTTGCGCAATTGCCGTCCCGCAGGTGCGTTTCCGCGACAAATGACGCTACAATGCGCGCCCCGGAGCGTCAGGCCGGCCGGAGCCAAAACCGGCAGGTTTGGCAGGCAGCAATACGGAGAGTTGGCAGAGCGGTTGAATGCACCGGTCTTGAAAACCGGCAGGGCCTCACGGTCCTCGTGAGTTCGAATCTCACACTCTCCGCCATTGAGTTGTAAGGTGTTGATATAGTTGTAACTATATGATTTTCCGCGATTTTTAATCGCTTTGCTACAAAAGAGTGCTACAAAGCGCTCCGCGGAAAATGCCTAAACAAACGCCCTACATTCAACGACGGGGTCACGCGCTTGAATTTCGACTCGCTGTACCCCAAGACCTGCGGTCAACAATCGGCTGCCGCGAACTTGTGCGATCCCTGCGCACTGGTGAGCGTGATATTGCAGTTCCGATTGCACTGCGGTTTGCGGCAATTGCCAAGGCGCTTTTTAGCGACTTGCGCCGCTATATGACTGATGCGGACAAGTCGAAACTTGACGAGCAAGTCCGTGTAGCAAAGCACAAGCTCCAGCTTGATGCCGAACGCGATCAACATTCCGATGAACTTATAGACCAAAAGCTGGGTTTCCCCCGCTTTCCCGGACACATTTGGTAAGTTAATGAGCTTATTGGAGGTGTCCGATGCAGAGAAGGCGATTCACAGCGGAGTTCAAGGCTGAGGCGGTGCGGCAGGCGTTGCTGCCGGGGGTATCCAAGGCGCAAGTCGCCCAGGATCTGGGGATTCACAGCAACATGCTGCGCAAGTGGATCCGGCTGGCTCAGGGCGATAGCAATCCCAAGCTGACCAAGGCCACGGAATCAGCGGCAGATTTGGCAAGGGAGAACCAGCGGCTGCAGAAGGAACTCGCGCGGGTGAAGATGGAGCGCGACATCCTAAAAAAGGCCACCGCGTACTTCGCGAAGGAGTCGACGTGAAGTACGGATTCATCGCCCGGCACCGTGCGGTCTGGCCGACTCGCCCGATGTGCACGGTGCTGGGGGTGTCACGCAGCGGTTTCTACGAGTGGCTCAACCGCCAACCGAGCCGGCGTGCCCGCGAGGACCAGCGACTACTGACGCTGATACGCACAAGCTTCACGCAAAGCGATTCCACCTACGGTTCGCCCCGGGTCTGGGACGACCTCATTGAATGGGGTGAGCGTTGCAGCCGCAAGCGGGTGGCGCGGTTGATGCGCAGCTCGGGGCTGCGCGCCCGTGCCCGACGGCTGCGCCCGCCGACCGACAGCGGGATGCGTCCCGAACATTGCATTGCCCCGAACGTACTCGACCGGCAGTTTGAGGCCGCCGGCCCCAACCAGAAGTGGGTTGCCGACTTCACCTACATCCGCACCGGCGAAGGCTGGCTGTATCTGGCGGTTGTCCTCGATCTCTTCAGCCGCCGCGCCGTGGGCTGGTCGATGAGCGCGCAGATGACCGCCCAGTTCGTGCTCGATGCGCTGATGATGGCCGTCTGGCGCCGCGGCAAGCCCAAGGCGTTGATGCACCACTCCGACCAGGGCAGCCAATACAGCAGCGAGGAGTTCCAAAGGTTGCTGGCCGAGCAGAACATCACCTGCAGCATGAGCCGGCGCGGTGATTGCTGGGACAATGCGGCGATGGAGAGTTTCTTCTCGACGCTGAAGCTGGAACGGGTGAACCGGCATCGTTACGCCACCCGGGATGAGGCACGCGCCGACCTGTTCGACTACATCGAGCGGTTCTACAATCCCCGGCGTAAGCACTCAACGCTGGGCAACATCAGCCCGGCCGAGTTCGAGCGGCGGTTTGGAAGCTAAGTTCGAGTGTCCGGAGAAACGGGGGAAGCCCAGTTTGGGCTTCACTCGTTTCTCCGGACAGGATACTTTTTTCGTCATACGCCAGATTCCATCAAGAGAGTCTTGGTGGAAACTGCATCGCCTAACTTAACGTGAATTTTTACTATAGTTGTGTCACGCTCTGCACATACTAGGCTTTCCATTTTCATGGCTTCAATTGAAGCTAACACATCTCCCTTGGCCACACGCTGTCCTTCTTGGACGGCAATCAAAACAACCGATCCAGGCATGGGCGCTGCGATATGGCGAGGATTGCTGGCATCGACCTGGGGTAGAGATAATGTAGGCGTGATCGCACCTGCTTTGGGTATTCGGATCAAGCGTGGTTGTCCATTAAGCTCGAAAAACAGACGACACTGTCCATCAGTGTCCGGAGGAGTGCGCCCTTCGATCTTGACGAATAAAGTCTTGCCGGTATCTATGGTGACGGATACTTCCTCATGATCCCGCAAACCGTAGAAGTAATTTGGGGTTGGGATGCTTGAGACGATACCGAAATAGTCGCGGTGCTTGGCAAAGTCTTGGAACACCTTTGGATACATGAGATAAGAAGCCAATTCCTGATCGTTAAGAGAATGGCCAACTAACTTTTGTGCTTTTTCTCGTTCCGTCTCTAATTCCACTGACGGCAAATTTTGCCCCGGCCGTCCGGTCATCGGTGCTTGGCCCTTAAGAATTTTCTTTTGCAGTTCTTCAGGGAAACCATCGGCGGGGAAACCCAACTCTCCCTTGAATAAAGACACCACTGATTCCGGGAAGGCTAGCTCCTTATCCGGGTTGAGGACGTCCCCGGGCGTTAGGTTGTTTGCCACCATGAACAGCGCCATATCGCCCACTACCTTCGAAGTGGGGGTAACTTTGATAATGTCACCAAATAGCAGGTTTACTTGTGCATAGGCCTGGGCAATGTCATGCCACCGCGACCCTAGACCCATTGAACGGGCTTGCTCGCGCAAATTGGTGTACTGCCCGCCAGGCATCTCGTGGAGATAGACGTCTGATGTGCCGCAGCGGATGTCGCTTTCGAAAGGACTGTAGAAGCGCCGTACACCTTCCCAGTAATGCGACAATTCGCGAAGGGCCACTTTATTGACATGCGGGTCACGCGAGCTCCCCTCAAGCGCTGCTACCAGACTACTCAAATTGGGCTGTGAAGTCAGGCCACTCATGGCATCCAGTGCCCCATCAACAATGTCGCAGCCGGCTTCAATTGCAGCAATTACGCTTGCCCCGGCCAAACCGCTGGTGTCGTGGGTGTGGAAGTGGATCGGTAAATCTGTCTCGTCCTTAAGTGCTTTAATAAGTGTAGTGGCCGCTCTGGGTCGACAGACTCCAGCCATGTCTTTGATTGCCAAGATGTGAGCGCCGGCCTTCTCCAATTCTTTGGCTATTTTGATGTAGTACGCTAGATCGTACTTCGAGCGTTTCTCATCGAATAGATCCCCAGAGTAACAAATAGCTGCTTCACACAAGGCGCCAGTCTCGCGGACCGCCTCCATCGCTACACGCATGTTGTCTACTGAGTTCAAAGAATCAAAGATACGGAACACATCAATGCCTTCCTTGGCTGCCTGCTGTACAAAGAACTTGACAACATTGTCGGGGTAGTTGGTGTAGCCGACAGCGTTGGATGCGCGTAGCAGCATTTGCAACAGCACATTAGGCACGGCCTTGCGGATTTGCACCAAGCGATGCCAAGGGTCTTCATTAAGGAAGCGCATTGCCACATCGAATGTGGCACCACCCCAGCACTCGAGGGAGAACAACTGGGGTGCCAAGCGGGCGTAGTAAGGCGCAATCTCAAGCATATCGTAGGTGCGCATGCGAGTAGCCAGAAGTGACTGATGGGCATCGCGCATGGTGGTGTCGGTCAGCAGCACTTGTTGCTGTGATTTGATCCACTGAGCAAATGTTTCGGGGCCCAGTTGTTTGAGCAGATCCCGTGTACCTTTGGGTGGGGCCTGAGTCAGATCACAGTCTGGCTTTATAGGTAAGGCCAGTGGTTGCTCAGGCAGGGTTCTTCCTTTCATCTCAGGGTGGCCGTTGACGCTGATTTCGCCCAGGTAACGTAGTAGTTTGGTTGCGCGGTCACGACGTTGATTGAATTTGAGCAGTTCTGGAGTCTGGTCGATGAAGCGAGTAGTGCACTGGCCGTTTTTGAACAACGGATGCGCGATGACGTTCTCAAGAAAAGCCAGATTGGTGGTTACACCACGGATGCGAAATTCGCGAAGCGACCGGTCCATGCGCGAAATAGCGTCTTGGGCAGTGGCCCCCCAAGTCGTAACCTTTACTAATAAGCTGTCGTAGTACGGGGTAATAACCGCACCCGAATAGGCTGTTCCGCTGTCCAAGCGCACGCCAAACCCGCCGGTAGAACGATAGGCCGTGAGGCGTCCATAATCAGGTGCAAAGTTCTTTTCGGGATCTTCGGTGGTGACGCGGCATTGCAAGGCGTAGCCATTGAGCTTTAAATGCTCCTGCGGCGGAACTATGGCTCCAAGCTCGCCGATAACAGCGCCTTGGGTGATGGCGATCTGGGCCTTGACTAGGTCGATGCCGGTGACCTGCTCGGTTACTGTATGTTCGACCTGTATACGCGGGTTGACTTCGATAAAGTAGAACTCATCGGTATCAACGTCCATCAGGAACTCGACTGTCCCTGCATGGGTGTATTTGATTGCACGTGCCAGACGAAGCGCGGCTTCGCAAAGATCTTGGCGTTGGCGCGGCGTGAGGTATGGTGCTGGGGCGCGCTCGACAACCTTCTGGTTTCGTCGCTGCACCGAGCAGTCGCGTTCGAACAGGTGCAATAGATGGCCGTGGGTGTCGCCCAAAATCTGCACTTCGACGTGACGGGCCCGCTGTACAAGTTTTTCGAGGTAGACCTCATCATTGCCAAAGGCGGACAGAGCTTCGCTGCGTGCAACTGGCGCCTGCGTCAGCAGGTCATGCTCGCTCTCGATGATACGCATGCCTCTTCCGCCACCGCCCCAACTTGCCTTTAGCATCACGGGGTATCCAATGGCGGCCGCTGCAGCCTTAGCTTCTTCGAAGTCCTTGGATAATGGCGGAGTGGCCGGCATGACCGGCACGCCTACCGATTGGGCAAGATTGCGCGCAGTGACTTTATTGCCAAGGGTTCGCAGAACCTCGCTCTTGGGGCCAATGAAGGCAATGCCTGCCGCCTCGCAGGCGTCGGCAAGGTCTGGGCTCTCTGACAGGAAACCGTAACCCGGGTGGATAGCATCAACCTTTGCTTTCTTAGCTACGCGGAGAATCTCCTCGATATTCAAGTAGGCGGCAATTGGTTTCAGGCCCGCACCGATTAGATAGCTCTCGTCTGCTTTGAAGCGGTGTAAGGCAAAACGGTCTTCAGTTGAATACACTGCCACGGTGCGGATGCCCATCTCAGCGGCGGCACGCATGACACGGATAGAGATCTCACCACGATTAGCAATTAATATTGAGGAGACGGATTTATGATGTTCGGAAGCCATGTTTTTTAATTTCGCTATTAATATGTTTTGACAGAGCCCCAACACTACTGGGAGCAGCTGACCTTTTCGGTTTCAAATCTCGAGGCGCTGAATCGCCCTGTCAGATCTGGGGGCGGCTGGCTTAGCGCCTCTTGTAGTTGACCGCGGGCCAGCGACGCGACGCAGGTTCAGCATGTAACGTCCCGCTTTTGTGGCATACCGCGACCTACCGATCTGCACCACCGTGCCGTCGCTTGCGACAAATTCCCGATCAATGACGAGCAAGGGCTCGCCGCGATCGACAGCGAGCATCTTTGCGATGCCTGTGTCCGCTGCTTCTGCGCCGATGTGGAGACTGATGTTCGCGACCTCGATACCACACCGCTCCTCAACAATGCCACTCACGAGTCGCTTGTGCTGAACGAGTTCGTCGTAGTCCTGGTCAGTGAGCGTTTGCCCGACGAATGGAGGGTGAAAGATGTCGGTCACCATATCGCTCGGGCGGAAGGCGTCGCTACGGACCTGTTCTGCGACATGCCGCGCTATCTGGAGATATCGCGGCACGAAAAACGCGAGGTCAATTGGAGCGGGTTGAATGATTTTCGTGGTCATACTTAATATATTGACATACAAAGTCGGCGCGGGCTATTCTCGACGCAGTGGAATAATCGTGGGAGAGAGTAATAGTGCTTTTTTCTTAGTTCTGGCCTTGGTGGGCCCTGTTTGATCCGAGGTAGGCCAGTTCCTACTTGTGCCGATTTATAAAAGCCATGCAACTGCGCTTAGCGACTGAAGTCGGACTCAAAGCAAAATATGGGGTAAGGCCTTAAAGAATTGTATTTGTGGATCAATTTCTGGAAAGGGATCGATATGAAAGAAAATCGTAAGGACGGAAATGGTGAAGATGTATCAATTTCTAACAATAGTACGAAATTAGCGCGCCGCCATTTTTTGGCGAAAGGTGCCGTGATGGCAGGGGGAGTGTTAACAGTGGGCGGAGCAGGGGCGCAAAACAATAATAATCTGCCTCCTAATGTGCCCCAGTGGATGAAGCATGAAGGGATGCCACTCTCTTCAAATCCGTACGGTCAACCATCGGATTTTGAAAAACATGTTATTCGACAAGGTCGAGGAGACCAAGTGATGGCGGGGGCTGGCTCGCTTCAATCACCTTTACAGTGACCTGACCGGCTTTTTCTGTGCCGGGTTATTGCGAAGGTGTGCTGCGCAAGGTTGTAGCAACTCCGGAATGGAAGGAAGACCTCGAAAAGAACTAATGGTCCGACGATTATGTCGGCAGCGCGCAGTTCGGCAAGGACCTTATCAAGGATTACGCCGACATCAAATCGGTGCTGGTCGGCCTCGCCAGACCCTAAGCTAACTCAAGAACCTCGTCACGAAGAAGGATTTGCCATGACTGCACCCGTCGTCATCACCGAACGCCCTGCCGAAGGTGTCGGCCTGATCCGCATCAACCGTCCTGAGGCTCGTAATGCGCTGAATCTAGAGGTGCGGCGGCTGATTGGCCAGTACCTGAGCGAAATGACTGATGACGAGTCGATCCGCTGCATCGTGCTGACCGGTAATGACAAGGCTTTCGCCGCAGGTGCCGACATCAAGGAAATGGCCAATGCCAGCGCCATCGACATGCTGCTGCGTGGCATACAGAAAATGTGGCGTACCATCTATGCCTGCCCGAAACCGGTGATCGCCGCGGTCAGCGGTTTTGCGCTGGGCGGCGGCTGCGAGCTGGCCATGACCTGCGACATCATCATCGCCGGCGAATCGGCTAAGTTCGGCCAGCCCGAAGTGAAAATCGGCATCATCCCAGGCGGCGGCGGCACCCAGCGTTTCCCGCGCACCGTCGGCAAATACAAGGCCATGCGTTATGTGCTGACCGGTGACCTGTTCGGCGCGAAAGAAGCGGAAGCGATGGGTCTGGTCAGCGAAATCGTGCCCGACGCCGAAGTGGAAAAACGCGCCGTAGCCATGGCCGCACTGATCGCTGAACTGGCGCCGCTGGCCATCCAGCAAACCAAAGAGTCGGTAATCCGCGGCATGGATGCCTCGCTGGAAACAGGCCTGACCCTGGAAGCACGCACGTTGCAGATGCTGTTTGCGTCGAAGGACCAGAAAGAAGGCATGGCCGCCTTCATCGAAAAACGAAAACCGAAGTTCGAAGGTCGGTAGGGCGAAAGGGCTTTATGAAAACTGTCCCGAATCCACAGACACCGTGGTCGTCGAAGGCAACCATTATTTCCCGCTGACCTCTGTCAATCCCGCCTTCCTCAAACCAAGCACTACGACGTCTGTGTGTTCGTGGAAAGGCAATGCCAATTACTACACGCTGGAGGTCAACGGCAGCAATAACACAGGTGTGGTTTGGTATTACGCCGAACTGAAGGATGCTGCAAAACAGATCCGCGGCCGGGTTGCCTCCTGTAAAGGCGTGCAAGTCGCGCCCTGGCGGCATATCAGATCACATTCGCTCAGACAACGGGCCGGAGTTTACAGATCACGTGCGGCGGGAGTGGCTGGCTACTGTGGGGGCTAAAACCCTCTACATCGAACCAGGTAGCCCTTGGGAGAACGGCTATTGCGAGAGCTTCAACAGCAAGCTACGCGATGAACTTTTGAAAGGAGAAGTTTTTTACAGCCTGAACGAAGCGCGGGTCGTGATCGAGAGCTGGCGACGGCACTACAACACCATCCGTCCGTACAGTACACTGGCTGCCGTCCACCGGCGCCAGCGGCGATCAACCCGAAGCCACCTGTCTTGGTGCTGGCGGTTAAGATGCAGTAAAGTGCGTCAATGAATCTGGCGCAAAAAATAGGTCAGGCTACCCATTATGTCTGCGCCTTGGCTTGGGATCTTATTCGAGTAGCGGAATCGCCCTGTCAGATCTGGGGACGGCTGGCTTATCCCCCCTTGTAGTTGACCGCGGGCCTGCGACGCGACGCAGGTTCAGCATGTAG
>JAHCAI010000007.1 GCA_019634975.1 Burkholderiales bacterium | reverse complement strand
GGGACAGACCAGGTCAATCACCTTGATGCCGGTTTCCAGCAGGTCGGTCGAGGGCGAAAGCTCCTCGAAGGTCGGCGCCTTCTGGTGGATCGACATGGTCTTCTCGGCCTTGATCGGGCCCACCTCGTCGATCGGGCGGCCGAGCACGTCCATGATCCGTCCCAGCGTCGCCGGACCCACCGGCACCGAGATCGGCGCGCCGGTGTTCGACACCATCATGCCGCGGCGCAGTCCGTCCGAGGAGCCCAGCGCGATCGTGCGCACGATGCCGTCGCCCAGCTGCTGCTGCACTTCGAGCGTCAGCTCGCTGCCTTCCATTTTCAGCGCGTCATAGACGCGCGGCATCTGGTCGCGCGGAAATTCGACGTCGATCACCGCGCCGATACACTGAACGATTTTTCCCTGGCTCATGGTCAATTCCTGGATAGAAAATTCTGCAATCAATCAGACCGCGGCGGCACCGCCGACGATCTCCGACAGCTCCTTGGTGATGGAGGCCTGCCGCGACTTGTTGTAAATCAGCGTCAACTCGTCGATCACGTTGGCCGCGTTGTCTGAAGCGGCCTTCATCGCGACCATCCGTGCCGACTGTTCCGAAGCCATGTTTTCCGCCACCGCCTGGTAGATCAGCGCCTCGATGTAGCGGGTCAGCAGCTGGTCCAGCACCGTCTGCGCATCCGGTTCGTAGATGTAGTCCCAGGAACTCTCCGGTGCGCCCAGCGCATCGCCGGACAGCGGCAGCAGCTGCTCGACCACCGGCTCCTGCTTCATCGTGTTGACGAACTTGGTATAGATGATCAGCAGGCGGTCGAAGCGGTCCCGGGTGTAGCCGTCGAGCATCACCTTGACCGCGCCGATCAGCTTTTCCATGTGCGGCTTGTCGCCGAGCCCGGTGACCTGGGACACGACCTTCGCGCCCAGGCGCTGCATGAAACCGAGGCCCTTGTTGCCGATCGCGCAGACTTCGACTTCCTCGCCCTGCGCCTCGAGTTCCTTGATCTTGTTCAGCGCCAGCCGCAGCGCGTTGGTGTTGAGGCCGCCGCAGAGGCCCTTGTCGGTGGTGACGACAATGATGCCCACGCGCTTCACCGAATCGCGGTCCACGAGGAAGGGATGGCGGTACTCCGGATTGGCGTGGCTGATGTTGGCCGCGACGTTGCGGATCTTCTCGCTGTACGGGCGTGCGGTGCGCATGCGCTCCTGCGCGCGGCGCATTTTCGAGGCCGCGACCATTTCCATCGCCTTGGTGATCTTGCGCGTGTTTTGCACGCTCTTGATCTTGGTGCGGATTTCCTTCGAACCGGGCATGTCGTAAGTATTTGTTTTTAAACGATTATTTAATCAGGCTGGGGACTCGACTCAATAGGAGCCGTTCTGTTTCCAGTCCTTGATCGCGGCGGTGAGCTTTTCTTCGTCGTCCTTCGACAGGTCCTTGCTGTCTTCGATGCGCTGCACCAGGTCGGCGTACTTGGCTTTCACGTAGTCACGCATCGAGCGCTCGGCAGCCAGCGCCTTCTTCACATCGACATCGTCAAGGTGGCCGCCGTTGACCGCAAACAGCGTCAGCGCCATCTCCCAGACCTGCAGCGGCTCGTACTGCGGCTGCTTCATCAGTTCGGTGACCAGGCGGCCGCGCTCGAGCTGCTTGCGCGTCGCTTCATCGAGGTCGGAGGCAAACTGCGCGAAGGCCGCGAGCTCGCGATACTGGGCGAGCGCCAGACGCACGCCGCCGCCGAGCTTCTTGATCACCTTGGTCTGCGCGGCGCCGCCGACGCGGGACACCGAAATGCCGGCGTTGATCGCGGGACGGATGCCGGCGTTGAAGAGGTCGGTCTCGAGGAAGATCTGGCCGTCGGTGATCGAGATCACGTTGGTCGGCACGAAGGCGGTCACGTCGCCGGCCTGGGTTTCGATGACCGGCAGCGCGGTCAGCGAGCCGGTCTTGCCCTTGACCGCGCCCTTGGTGAAATTCTCGACATACTCCTCGTTGACTCGCGCGGCGCGCTCAAGCAGGCGCGAGTGCAGGTAGAACACGTCGCCGGGGTAGGCTTCGCGGCCCGGCGGGCGGCGCAGCAGCAGCGACACCTGGCGGTAGGCCCAGGCCTGCTTGGTCAGGTCGTCATAAATGATCAGCGCATCCTGGCCGCGGTCGCGGAAGTATTCGCCCATGGTGCAGCCGGAGTAGGGGGCTATGAACTGCATCGCGGCGGACTCGGACGCCGAGGCGGCGACGACGATGGTGTAGTCCATCGCGCCGTGTTCCTCGAGCTTGCGCACGACGTTCTTGATCGAGGAGGCTTTCTGGCCGATCGCGACGTAGATGCAGATCAGGTCCTTGCCCTTCTGGTTGATGATGGTGTCGAGCGCGACCGCGGTCTTGCCGGTCTGGCGGTCGCCGATGATCAGCTCGCGCTGGCCGCGTCCGACCGGCACCATCGAGTCAATCGATTTCAGGCCGGTCTGCACCGGCTGCGACACCGATTTGCGCGCGATCACGCCCGGGGCGACTTTCTCGATGACATCGGTCATCTTGGCATTGACCGGGCCTTTGCCGTCGACCGGCTGGCCCAGCGAGTTGACGACGCGGCCGATCAGCTCGGGACCCACCGGCACCTCGAGAATGCGACCCGTGGTCTTCACGGTGTCGCCCTCGGAAATGTGCTCGTACTCGCCCAGAATCACCGCGCCGACCGAGTCGCGCTCGAGGTTCAGCGCGAGGCCGAAGGTGTTCTTCGGAAATTCGAGCATCTCGCCCTGCATCACGTCGGCAAGGCCGTGGATGCGGCAGATGCCGTCGGTCACCGAGATCACCGTGCCCTGGGTGCGCGCTTCGGTGGTCCCCGCCAGATTCTGGATCCGGCTCTTGATGAGTTCGCTGATCTCGGAAGGATTCAGTTGCATGGTGTTGCTCCTAGTGGGTCAGCGCGGCGGCCATGGCATCCAGCCTGCCGCGCACCGTTGCATCGATGACTTTGTCGCCGACCATGATCTTCAGGCCGCCGATGAGTTGCGGATCGAGTTCGACTTTGGCCGTGATCTTGCGGCCGTATTTTTTTTCCAGCGCGGCAAGCAGCGTTTTCAGCTGGGCATCGTCCACCGGCAGTGCGGATACCACGGTCGCCTCCATCGCGCCCTCGTGTTCGCGGCGCAGCGCTCCGAACAGCTCGACGATCTGCGGCATCAGGGGAAGCCGGCGGTTCTGCGCCAGCACCTGCACGAAATTGCGCGCTTCGCCGGACAACTGCTTGCCGATCGCGCCGATGATGATGCTTTCGACCTGCGCGGTGCCGACCTGCGGTGCGCCGATCAGCGCCGCCATCTGCGGGTCGGCGACCACTGCAGCGATCAGATCCAGCGCGTCCGACCAGGCCGGCAGTGCATTCTGCTCGCGGGCGAGCCTGAACGCGGCTTCAGCGTAGGGACGGGCGATGGTGACGGGTTCGGCCATGGGATCAGAGCTGTTTCTGCACGGCGGCAATCAGGTCGGCATGGGCCTTGGCATCGACTTCGCGCCTGAGGATCTGTTCGGCACCGGCCACGGCCAATGCCGCAACCTGGCTGCGCAGCGCTTCCCGGGCACGCGCAACCTCCTGCTCGATTTCAGCCCTGGCGCCGGCAACGAGGCGTTCACCCTCGGTTTTCGCCGAGGCCTTGGCCTCCTCGATCATCTGGCTGGCGCGTTTTTCCGCCTGGGCGACGATGTCGGCGGCCCGGCCGCGGGCCTGGGCGATCGCCTCGTCAGCCTGCTTCGCCGAGCGCTCCAGCGACTGCTTGCCGGCTTCGGCTGCAGCCAGGCCATCGGCGATGCGCTTGGTGCGTTCGTCCATTGCATCGGTGATCATCGGCCACACGAAACGGACCGTGAACCAGATCAGTGCCGCAAACGACAGTGCCTGGACGAACAGGGTGGCGTTGATATTCATGCTGTGCCCCTGTCGGGAAAAAAATTACTTGGCCAGGACGCCGAGCAGCGGATTGGCGAAGCCGAAGAACATCGCGATGCCGACGCCGATCAGGAACGCGGCGTCGATCAGGCCGACCAGCAGGAACATGAACTTCTGCAGCTGGGGGATCAGCTCCGGCTGGCGCGCGGCGGCCTCCAGGAACTTCGAACCCATGATGCCGATGCCGATACAGGCACCGATGGCGCCGAGGCCGATGATGATGCCGATGCCCAGCGCGGTGTAGCCTTGGATGACGGCGGCGAATTGTTCCATTTTGTATTCCCTTTCTTTCGGACAGATAGTAATTGCAAAGTGTTAAAACGGGTTCGCTTCAGTGGTGTTCGTGTGCCATGGCGATGTAGACACAGGACAGCATCATGAAAATGAAAGCCTGCAGCAGGATGATCAGGATATGAAACACGGCCCAGGCCCAGTAGAGGATGCCCGCGGCGGCACCGGCAAGCATTCCGCCGAAGGACAGGGCAGCGAGCGTGCCCATCACCCCCAGCAGCATGAAAATAAGCTCACCGGCGTACATGTTGCCGAACAGCCGCATCGCCAGTGAAACAGGCTTGGCCACGTATTCGATGATGTTCAGCGCGAGGTTGGGGATCCACAGCAGCGGGTTGTTGCCGAAAGGCGCGGTGAACAATTCGTGTGTAAACCCGCCGGCGCCTTTTGCCTTGACGCTGAAGAAAATCGTCAGCAGGAAAATCGTCAGCGACATCGCGAACGTGGTGTTGAGATCGGTGGTCGGCACCGCCTTCCAGTAGGGCAGGCCGGTTGCTCCGGTCAGTGTTGCCACCCAGTCGATGGGCAGCAAGTCCATCGCGTTCATCATGAATACCCAGACGAAGATCGTCAGTGCCAGCGGCGCGAGGAACCTGCGGTCTCCCGGAAACACGCCCTTGACCGTGTCATCGACGAATTCGACCAGCAGTTCGATGAAACCCTGCACCCGGCCGGGGACGCCGGAGGTCGCACCACGCGCGACCAGATAGAAGGCACCGAGGCCGAGCAGGCCGGTGAGCCAGCCCATCAGGATGGTGTCGATATGGAAGGTCCAGAAACCTTCGCCCACCCGGAGATTGGTCAGGTGATGGGCGATGTATTCGCCCGCGTTCTGGGGTGCTTGACCGGCCGCCATGTCTGTTGCGTTCGTCTTTTACTTGTTCAACCAAAAAATCGCTGCCGGATACGCCAGCAGCGCCACCCCGAAACCCGCCAGGCTCGCTGGCGCACCGGCGGGATCCGAGACAATCACCCAGGCCAGCAGGGCCAGCGTCACCACGATCTTGGCCATTTCGCCCAGCAGATGTCCCCACATCAGTCGCGCCGCACTGCCGCCGGGAACCCCGCGCTGGCAGGCTGCATAGGCCAGCGTTCCGGCAAGGGCGCAACTGCCGCCCGCCACCACCGACTGCGCCATTCCCGTACCGGCAATCAGCCACCCAATCAGGGCCGCGATCAGCGCCAGCACCAGCTGCAAACCGGCAACGGCGAGGGCCGTCATGCCTTTACCCCTCGGACTTGCGCAGCGCCGCAATCCCGCGCGGCCGGCGTCTCGGTCAACCGCCCCTGACGCAGCGCAATATTCGGGATCCGAAACCTTTCAATTTTACAGCGCACACTTCAAATGCGTCAATTTTGATTTGACGACGAGTCACGAGTCACCGGAGTTTCGCCAGCAGGGCATCGAGCTGGTCCAGCGAGCGGTAGGCGATGACCACCTTGCCACTGCCCTTGCGAGACCCTGTGCGGATGTTCACCGGCGTACCCAGGCGGGCTGAAACCTCTTCTTCCAGCCGTGCAACGTCGCGGTCCTGGCGGACGGACCGCCGCCCCGCCTTCGGCGCGGTCACGGCGACACCGACGCGGCGCTCGACCTCCCGCACCGACCAGCCGGCCTCCGCAGCCTCACGCGCCAGGGCGATCTGACGTTCCACCGGCAGCGCCAGCAGCGCGCGGGCATGACCCATTTCGATGCGGCCCTCGGCGAGCAGGGTTTTCACCGGCGGCGCCAGTTCCAGCAGGCGCAGGAGATTGCTCACTGCGGCACGCGACTTGCCGATGGCCTCGGCCACGGCCTGATGCGTCAGCGCGAACTCCTTGATCAGGCGCTCAATGCCGACCGCCTCCTCCAGCGCATTCAGATCCTCGCGCTGGATGTTCTCGATCAGCGCAACGGCCAGCGCCTGCTGATCGGGGACGGCACGCACCAGCACCGGCACGGTGGACAGTCCGGCGATGCGCGCGGCCCGCCAGCGCCGCTCGCCGGCAATGATTTCGTGCTTGCCATCGCCGACGGGGCGTACCATGATGGGCTGCATCACGCCCTGCGCCTTGATCGAGGCCGCCAGCGCATCGAGCGCCTCCTGGTCCATGCGCGTGCGGGGCTGGTATTTGCCCGGCTGCAGCGCGGTGACCGGCAGCGTGGTCACGGTATCGCCGGCTGCAGCACGCGCGGGTGCGTGGTCACCACCACCCAACAAGGCATCGAGGCCGCGCCCAAGTCCTTTTGGCTTGACCATAAAAATCCTTTATAAACAAATACTTATGATGATGCGCGATTGAGCATTTCGCCTGCGAGCGCGAGATAGGCCTGCGCCCCCTTGGAGCTGCGGTCAAATTCCAGCGCAGGCAGTCCATGGCTGGGCGCTTCGGCCAGGCGCACATTGCGCGGGATCACCGTGCGGTAAACCTTGTCGCCGAAATGCTGCAGCAGCTGCGCCGACACCTGTTGCGCCAGCGTGTTGCGCGGGTCGTACATGGTGCGCAGCAGACCCTCGATTTCGAGCGCGGGATTGAGATGGGCGCGCACGCGCTTGATGGTGCCGACAAGATCCGACAACCCCTCCAGCGCGTAGTACTCGCATTGCATCGGGATCATCACCGCCTGCGCCGCGGTCAACCCGTTCACCGTCAACAGGTTCAACGCCGGCGGACAGTCGATCAGGATGAAATCATAGTCGGCGGAAACAGCGGCCAGGGCCTCCTTCAAGCGCGTTTCACGCTGTTCGATCTCGATCAGCTCGACCTCGGCGCCGGCGAGTTCGCGATTGGCGGGCAACACGTCGTAACCGGCTGGCGCGCGCTGACGCACATCGGCCGCCGTTTTTTCACCCAGCAGAACCTGGTACACCGTCGCGTCCAGCGCGCGCTTGTCGATGCCGCTGCCCATGGTCGCATTGCCCTGCGGATCGAGGTCCACCAGCAGCACGCGGCGCTGGGTGGCCGCGAGACTGGCCGCAAGGTTGACGCCGGTGGTGGTCTTGCCGACGCCGCCCTTCTGGTTGGTGATGGCGATGATGCGGGTCATGCCGCCTCCGCCGGTTGCAGCACTGCGGCATGGCGCTCGGCACCAAGGCCCGGCACCTGCAGCGGGACGACGCTGCAGAGGCGAAATGCCTGCGGCAGCTGCGCCAGCTCCTCGTGCGGATAAACCCCCTTCATTGCGATCATGACGCCGTCCTTTGCACACAGGCGCCCGGCGAGGGCGATGAATTCCGCGACATCCGAGAAGGCGCGCGACACCACGGTATCGAAGGGCTGCGGCGCATCCCAGGTTTCAACACGCGCACAGACGACCTCGACGTTGTCGAGTTGCAGCTCGATGACCGCCTGGCGCAGAAAAGTCGTTTTCTTGTGGCTGGAATCGAGCAGCGTGAACTGCCAGTCCGGACGCGCCAGCGCCAGCGGAATCCCGGGCAGTCCGGCGCCGGTGCCAACATCGAGCACCCGCGGCCCGCGCAGGTGCGGCAGCACCGCCAGCGAATCGAGCAGGTGATGCGTCAGCATTTTCTGCGGCTCGCGCACTGCGGTCAGGTTATAGGCCTTGTTCCATTTTTCAATCAGCGCGAGGTAATCGAGCATGCGCTGCTGCGCGGCCACGGCGATGTCCAAGCCGAGCGCCCGGGAGCCCGCGGCCAGTGCGTCCGCGAGATTCATGCGCTTTTCTGAAGGACGGCGGAAATGCGTTTGAGATGCACCAGCAGTACCGAGATCGCCGCCGGGGTTACACCGGAAATGCGCGAAGCCTGGCCGACGGTTTCCGGCCGGGCGCGGTTCAGTTTCTGCTGGACCTCGATCGACAGTCCGCGTATCTGGCTGTAGTCGAGGTCATCCGGCAGGCGCAACGCGTCCTGCTGGGCACGGTGCTCGATCTCGGCGCGCTGACGTTCGATATAGCCTTGATACTTGGCCTGGATTTCCACCTGCTCCGCAACCTGCGGATCGTCGACGCCGGGACCAGCACCGGGCAAAGCCATCAGGCTCGCATAACTTACTTCCGGACGCCGCAGCAGATCCGACAGTGAATACTCACGTTCTATATTTTTACCAATAAAATCAATCGCTTGCTGTTCTGTCAGCTGCCGGGGATTGACCCAGGTCGATTTCAGCCGTTCCTGCTCGCGGGCAATCGCTTCGCGCTTGCGTTCGAAGGTTTCCCAGCGCCGGTCGTCGACGACGCCGAGACGGCGGCCGATTTCGGTCAGACGCAGATCGGCATTGTCCTCGCGCAGGGACAGCCGGTATTCGGCGCGGCTGGTGAACATGCGATAGGGCTCGGACACGCCACGGGTGATCAGGTCGTCGACCAGCACGCCGAGGTAGGCCTGGTCGCGGGTCGGCGACCAGGCGTCACGCCCACTGACCTGCAAGCCGGCATTGATACCCGCCAGCAGACCTTGTGCTGCGGCTTCCTCGTAACCGGTGGTGCCGTTGATCTGGCCGGCAAAAAACAGGCCGCCGATCGCCCGGGTCTCCAGCGTCGCCTTGAGCCCGCGTGGATCGAAATAATCGTATTCGATCGCATAGCCGGGCCGGGTGATGTGCGCCCGCTCCAGCCCCCGGATCGAGCGCACCACCGCCAGCTGCACATCAAAAGGCAGGCTGGTGGAAATGCCGTTGGGGTAATACTCGTGCACCGTCAGGCCCTCGGGCTCGAGGAAAATCTGGTGCGATGCCTTGTCGGCAAAACGGTGGATCTTGTCTTCGATCGACGGACAGTAACGCGGCCCCACGCCCTCGATGACGCCGGTGAACATCGGCGAGCGGTCGAGCCCGCCGCGGATCGCCTCGTGGGTGCGCTCATTGGTATGGGTGATCCAGCACGGCAGCTGGCGCGGATGCTGCTCGCGCCGCCCGAGGAAGGAAAACACCGGCGCCGGATCGTCGCCGGGCTGCTCGGCCATGACACTGAAGTCGATACTGCGGCCATCGATCCGCGGCGGCGTGCCGGTTTTCAGGCGCCCTACCGGCAGTTTCAGTTCACGCAAGCGCGCCGCCAGGCTGACCGAAGGCGGATCGCCGGCGCGGCCACCCTGGTAATTCTGCAGGCCGACGTGGATCAGGCCGGACAGGAAGGTGCCCGCAGTCAGCACCACGGCTCGTGCCTCGAAACGCAGGCCGATCTGGGTCACCACGCCGCTTACCCGGTCGCCTTGCACGATCAGGTCGTCGACCGCCTGCTGGAATACGCTCAGATTCGGCTGGTTTTCGATGCGGCTGCGGATGGCCTGGCGATACAGGACGCGATCGGCCTGGGCACGGGTCGCACGCACCGCCGGGCCCTTGCGCGAATTGAGAATGCGGAACTGGATGCCGGCCTCGTCGGTGGCGGCTGCCATCGCCCCGCCCAAGGCGTCGACTTCCTTGACCAGGTGGCCTTTGCCGATGCCGCCGATCGAAGGATTGCAGGACATCTGGCCCAGCGTCTCGATGCTGTGGGTCAACAGCAGCGTGCGGCAACCCATGCGCGCGCTGGCGAGCGCGGCTTCGCTGCCGGCATGGCCACCACCAATGACGATAACGTCAAATTTTTCAGGGAATTGCGTCATTTTTCGCTGCCGGAGCCACCGTGGCCGGACGGGATCGAGGCCGGGCGCGCATGATAGCTCAGTTGCCGAACCGGCGAAAGCCACGACGGCTGTTGTTTCACGTGGAACAGGGGTCGACCGGCCTGACAGCGGGTCCCGAAGGTTCCACGTGAAACCTCACCGCGGGGTTACTTGCCGATGCAGAATCTGGAAAAAATTTCGCCCAGCAGATCGTCGGGCGTGAACTCGCCGGTGATGGTCCCCAGCGCCTCATGCGCCAGCCGCAATTCTTCGGCATAGAGTTCGAGCTGCCCGGTCAGCCCGGCGGCCGCGGCAAGGTGGCGCTGTGCGTCCAGCAGGGCTTCGACATGCCGCGCCCGGGCGGTAAACAGGCCCTCCCCTGACGGCTGCCAGCCAGCCTGGTCCCAGATCGCCTTCTTCAGCAATTCCAGCCCGACGCCGGTTTTGGCCGACAGCCAGATCCGCTCTTCCCCGGCACTGCGTTCCCGTCCCGGCGGTTGGCCCGCCAGGTCGATCTTGTTGAAAACACGGATCCGCGGCAGATCCAGTGGCAAGCGCTCGACAATCGCCTGCACCGCAGCATCGTCGGCGTCACGGGCATCGCAGACCAGCAGCGCGAGATCGGCTTTCTGCACCATCGCCCAGCTGCGATCGATGCCGATCTGCTCCACCACATCGCTGGTTTCGCGCAGGCCGGCGGTATCGATGATGTGTACCGGCATGCCATCGATATCGATCTGCTCGCGCAGCGCATCGCGGGTCGTGCCCGGTGTGTCGGTGACGATCGCCACCTCCTCCCCGGCAAAACGGTTGAGCAGGCTCGACTTGCCGACATTGGGTGCGCCGATCAGCACCGCTTGTACCCCGTCGCGCAACAGGCTGCCCTGCCGGGTTGCCGCCAGCGTGGCCGTCAGCTCCTCACGGATTTCGGCCAGCTTTTCGGCAGCCCGTCCCGCGGTCAGGAATTCCACCTCCTCCTCCGGAAAATCGAGGGTGGCCTCGAGGAGCATGCGCAGGGCGATGATTTTATCCGTAAGTCTTTGTATTAATTTGGAAAAATCGCCATGGAGGGAGCGCAGCGCCGCGCGGGCGGCGGTCGTCGTCGACGCCTCGATCAGATCGGCAACGCCTTCGGCCTGGGCCAGATCCATGCGACCGTTGAGATAAGCGCGTTCCGTGAATTCGCCGGGCCGTGCCAGACGGGCGCCGAGTTCGAGGCAACGCTGCAGCAACTGGCGCATGACCACCGGTCCGCCATGGCCCTGCAGCTCCAGCACATCCTCGCCGGTATAAGAATGGGGTGCGGCGAAGTACAGCAGCAGGCCATCGTCGATGGCGGTGCCGGCGGCATCCTGGAAACGCGTGAATATGGCGTGCCGTGCGGCAGGCTTGCGTGATGTCAGTTCCGCCGCGAATGGCAGCAGGTCCGTGCCGGACACGCGCACGATGCCGACACCGCCCCGCCCCGGCGCAGTGGCAATCGCAGCAATGGTGTCACGGCGCATCATGCGCGGCGAAGTATAGCGCCGCGGCGAAAGCCGGCGCTCAGGACTTCGGCTTGGACTGCTTCGCCGCGCGTTCCAGCACCCGGTTGATATGCCATTGCTGCGCAATCGACAGGATGTTGTTGACCAGCCAGTACAGCACCAGGCCCGCGGGGAAGAAGAAGAAGAAAATGCTGAACGCGATCGGCATGATCTTCATGACCTTCGCCTGCACCGGATCCGGCGGTTCCGGGTTGAGGCGGGTCTGGATGATCATTGTCGCGCCCATCAGGATCGGCAGGATGAACCAGGGATCGGGCACGGAAAGATCCGTGATCCACAGCGCAAACGGCGCCTGGCGCATTTCGACGCTCGCCAGCAGCACCCAATACAGCGCGATGAAAACCGGTATCTGCACGAGGATCGGCAGGCAACCGCCCAGCGGATTGATCTTCTCGGTCTTGTAGAGCTCCATCATCGCCTGCTGCATGCGCTGGCGATCGTTGCCGTACTGTTCCTTCAGGCGCTGCATCTTGGGCGCCACCACGCGCATCTTTGCCATCGAGCGGTAGCTCGCTTCCGACAACGGATAGAAAATCAGCTTGATGAGGATGGTCAGGATGATGATCGCCACACCCCAGTTGCCGGCCCAGCCGTGGATCCATTGCAGCACCCAGAACAGCGGGGCCGCAATGACCGTAAGCCAGCCGTAGTCGACAGCCAGATCCAGACCCTTGGCAAGCGCGGCCAGTTTTTCCTGTTCCTGAGGGCCGGCATAGAGCGGCATCGACAGTGCTGCGCTGGCACCTGGAGCCAGCGTTCCGCCGGGCACGATTACCCCGGCGGCATAAAGTCCCTGGGGCACTTGCCGCGTGTAGTATTCCCTTGGCTCGCCGTCCCTGGGCAGCCATGCGCCAAGAAAATAATGCTGCAGCATGCCTATCCACCCGTCATTGGCCGTTTTCGGATAGGGTGCCTTGCCCTTTTCGATGTCGTCGAAAGAGACTTTCTGGAATTTGTCCTTGTCGGTATAGACCGCAGCACCGGTGTAGGTGGGCATCATGGCCGAATCACCTTCCGGCGGCTTGGAATCCCGTACCAGCTGGAAATAGGCATGCGTGGGCACGGACTCCGCAGTCGTATTGGTAATTTCGTGCTTGACGTCAATCACATAACTGTCGCGGCGAAAACGATAGACCTTCGCCGCCTTCACATCACCGACCGATTCCAGCCGGATTTCCAGCTCGTTCGCGGTGTCGGCCAGGCGATACTCGGTAGCCGCAGCCCTGTAAAGGCTTTGGTGATTCGGCAGACCCTTGCCGATCAGTCCGGACTGGGCGATATAGACATGCTCGCTGGACCGCTCGAACAGCACGAACTCCCTGGTTCTGTCCAGGGTGCCGCCGTGCTTGAGCAATTCGAGGCGGACGAGGTCTCCGCCAACGGTGCTGATCTGTGCCCGATAGAGGTCGGTCTCGACCCGGATGAGTTGCCCGCCGTCGGAAGCCGTTGCCGCCGTCGGAGCAGCAGGGGCCGGCGTCGGCGCCAGCGTGGCGGCAGGAGTGGGAATTGCCGGGTCGGCGGCCTGGGGGGCCTGTGTCGAAGATGGCGTCGGTGTGGCGGCCACAACCGCCGGTGCGCGGGATGCAGACTGCTGGTCACGCTGCCAGGATTCGTAGAGCAGGAACACTGACATGGTGAACACAAAGAAGAGAACCAGGCGTTGTGAGTCCATAAGCGTCTTTTCTTTGTCAGAGTCCGCGGTTATCCGGTCTTGCCAGCCAATCCGCGCAACAGATCCTGAAGTTCTTTGAAAAGTACCGAGTTGTCTTGTCCGCGGGGGCTGCAGCGCAGCTGTACAACCACATCCAATGCATCGAGCTCCTGAAGCAGCTGACGATGGACCACCCTGACCAGCCTCTTGACGCGATTGCGGTCAACCGCCCGGGGCGCGGCCTTCTTGCCGACGATGAGGCCAAGCCGTGCTCCGCAGCCGCCGTTGGGCATCGCCCTGGCCAGAAAACACCGGCTGCCTGAGCGGGAGCCGGAGGCCAGCACCGCCTCGAACTGGGCCGAACTGGTCAAGCGGCCGCTTCGGCGATGGCTCCCGCAGACCGGGGAATTGGTCAAACGCTGAGGCGGGCCCGCCCTTTGGCTCGGCGGGCCCGGATTACTGCACGGCCGCCACGAGTCTTCATGCGCACACGGAACCCATGCGTACGCTGACGTCGCGTTTTCGACGGTTGATAGGTGCGCTTCATGATCAATCCTGAAAATGGTTTCGGGGAAACCCGTTATTAGACATGGTACTGGGGAATGATGTCAACGTACGGCTGGCTTCCCGCCCTTCACGGCAGGAGCGTAAACCAGCGGTCGCCCGCTTTGGCGACATCCCAATAAAGGGTAAAATCCAATGTCAGATTTTCCCCTTTCCCAGCCCGGCCAACCGGCACCCGCTTCACCCGATAGGGACGAATGAACGATTTCTGGCAACACTGTCTGGCATTCTTTGCGAAAGAGCTCGGGCAGCAGCAATTTGTCACGTGGATTCAGCCGCTCCAGTGCCGCATCTCGGGTTCAACCGTGACGGTTACGGCGCCCAACCGTTTCGTACAGCGCTGGGTCAAAGAACGTTTCCACGCCACCATGCTTGATATTGCGCGCCAGCGTCTCGGGGAAAGCGCATCGGTGGATCTGGTGATCACCGAAAAAAAATCCTCGGCTGACACCATTTCGGCTCCTGTGCCGGCTGAAACGCCGGCCATTCGTCCTGCATCAGCTACACCAGTGGTGCGCGACGTATCGCGGCTGAATCCGGCCTTCACCTTCGATACCTTCGTCACGGGCAAGGCTAACGACCTCGCCAGGGCTGCGGCACGGCAGGTCGCGGAAAAGCCGGGCTCTGCCTACAACCCGCTGTTCGTTTATGGCGGCGTGGGCCTCGGCAAAACCCACCTGATCCATGCCATCGGAAACCACCTGCGAACCCACGCGCCGGAGAGCAAGATCCGCTACATACACGCGGAACAGTACGTCTCTGACGTGGTAAGGGCGTACCAGCACAAGGCCTTTGACGACTTCAAGCGTTACTACCACTCACTGGATCTGCTGCTGATCGACGACATCCAGTTCTTCAGCGGCAAAAACAGGACCCAGGAAGAGTTTTTTTACGCCTTCAATGCGCTTGTCGAAGCCCACAAGCAGGTCATCATCACCTGCGACACCTTTCCTAGGGAGATTTCAGGCATGGAAAGCCGCCTGATCTCGCGATTCGGCTGGGGGCTGACAGTGGCTGTAGAGCCGCCGGAGCTGGAAATGCGCGTCGCCATCCTGCTGAAAAAGGCGGCGGCAGACGGACTGGAACTTGACGAAAATGTCGCTTTTTTCATCGCCAAGCATATCCAGTCAAACATCCGTGAACTGGAGGGCGCGCTCAAGAGGGTTCTCGCCTACTCCAGATTCACCGGACAGCCTGTGGACGTCGACCTTGCCCGGGAGGCGCTGCGCGACATACTGGCTTCACAAAGCCGGCAGGTGAGTATCGAAAATATCCAGCGCACGGTCGCCGATTATTACAAGATCAAGGTTTCGGAGATGTACTCCAAGAAACGCACGCGCAACGTGGCCCGACCACGCCAAGTGGCAATGGCGCTGGCAAAGGAACTGACCCAGATGAGCCTGCCGGACATTGGCGAAGCGTTCGGCGGGCGTGACCACACCACCGTTTTGCATGCCTGCAGGAAGATCGCCCAACTACGAGACACCAGCAACGAAATGACCTCCGATATCGCCTCCCTGCTCAAGGTCCTGCGCAGTTGAGCGCCTGTGCATGGATTGTGCACAAATACCAGCAGGTGGGAACCGGGGGAAATTCATCCCGTTTCTTCCCCGCGATATCCACCAGGAATGCACAGGACAGCAAGAAGGAATTTCTTAACCGCATCAAAGGGCAGGTCGGTCTTTCAACAAACGGGCACCGTCCTTATTAGCTATTACTACCTTAATCAAGAAATAAACCCAATATGAAGCTCGTGCAATTACCGCGTGATGAACTCCTCAAACCGCTGCAGGCGGTAACCGGCATCGTCGAGCGACGGCATACACTGCCGATTCTTTCAAATGTCCTGATCGAACGCACAGCGGACACGCTGCGGTTTGTTGCGACGGATCTCGAACTGCAGATAGCGACCTCGTGCGGTCTCGAAAAAAAATCCGGGGATCCCCAGGCCATCACCGTATCTGCGCGCAAGCTGGTAGACATCCTGCGCGCACTGCCGGAAGAAGGTGAAGTTTCACTGGAAACAGGCAGCAACCGTCTGCAGGTGAAAGCGGGCAAAAGCCGGTTCAACCTGCAGACACTGCCATCGGCGGATTTCCCTGCTCTTGCCGATCCCGGCAGCCCGCAGAGCAGGTTCACCATTTCACAGGGCGCGGCCCGCAGGCTGCTGGCATTGGTCCAGTATGCAATGGCCCAGCAGGACATCCGCTATTACCTCAACGGCCTGCTGCTGGTGACCGACGGGACGCAGTTACGCGTCGTGGCAACCGACGGTCACAGGCTGAGTTATGCAGTCACCGAACTGGCCGAAAGCCAGGACAAGGTCGAAGTAATTCTGCCGCGCAAGGCCATCATCGAGCTGACTCGTCAGCTGACCGAGGGCGACGAGCCCCTGGAAGTCTCGATTTATCCCAACCAAGTGAAGTTCAGGTTCGGTGAAGTAGACCTCACCACAAAAGTCATCGACGGCAAGTTTCCGGATTACCAGCGGGTCATACCCACCAATTACGAGAAGGAAATAACGCTTGACCGGGACGAGTTGCAGCGCGCGCTGCAGCGTGCCGCTATTCTTTCCAACGAGAAATTCCGTGGCGTCCGCTGGATGCTGACCAAGGACAGCCTGCGTATCTCCTGCAGCAACAACGAGCAGGAGGAAGCCCAGGAGGAGCTCGAAGTACAGTTTGGCGGAGATCCCCTGGATGTCGGATTCAACGTGACTTACCTGCTCGATGTGCTGAACAACATTCCGCCGGGCAACGTGGTCTGTTCCTTCGGCGACGCAAACAGCAGCATGCTGGTGACCTTGCCTGGCCGTGACGACTTCCGTTATGTCGTGATGCCGATGCGCATCTGACATCCTGAATCAGACAAAGAAAGCAGAATCAATGAGTGAAAAAGAACAGCGTGCTGGCAATGAGTATGATGCAAACAGCATCAAGGTCCTCAAGGGCCTTGAGGCGGTACGCAAGCGCCCGGGCATGTACATCGGCGACACCAGCGACGGAACCGGCCTTCATCACATGGTTTTTGAGGTTGTCGACAACGCGATAGATGAGGCCCTTGCGGGGCATTGTGACGAAATCAGCATAGTCATACATCCCGACAATTCCATCAGTGTTGCCGACAACGGTCGGGGCATTCCCACGGACATTCACCCCGAAGACGAGGAGAAACGCTCCACGGCCGAGGTGGTGATGACCGAATTGCACGCCGGCGGGAAATTCGACAGCAACTCGTACAAGATTTCCGGCGGTCTCCACGGTGTCGGTGTCTCGGTGGTCAACGCGCTTTCGGAATGGCTGCGCCTGACAATACGCCGTGACGGCAAGATGCACCAGATGGAATTCCGGATGGGTGAGGCCGTAGCGCCGCTGAAAGCAACCGGAAAGAGCGAACGGCGGGGAACGGAAGTCCATTTCCTCGCCAGCAAGGAGATCTTCGGAAATGTCGATTTCCATTACGAGATCCTGGCCAAGCGCCTGCGCGAGCTGTCCTTCCTGAACCATGGCGTGAAAATCACATTGACCGACCAGCGCAGCGGCAAGGAGGAAAAATTCGCCTTCAGCGGCGGGGTCAAGGGATTCGTCGAGTACATGAATCGCGCGAAGTCGGTATTGCATCCCAATATTTTCCACATCGAAGGCAGCAAGGACGGCATCACCGTCGAAGTGGCGATGCAGTGGAACGACTCCTACCAGGAGTCGATGCAGTGTTTCACCAACAATATTCCCCAGCGTGACGGCGGAACCCATCTGACCGGTCTGCGCGCGGCCATGACGCGCACACTCAATTCCTACATCGAATCCAATGAATTGGCTAAGAAAGCCAAGGTCGAAACCAGCGGCGACGACATGAAGGAGGGTTTGACTGCCGTCCTTTCCGTGAAGGTTCCGGAGCCCAAATTTTCCTCCCAGACCAAGGACAAGCTCGTGTCGTCCGAGGTGCGCCCGGTGGTCGAGGAAATCGTGGCCCAGAAACTGATGGAATTCCTGCTGGAGAAACCCAACGATGCCAAGACCATCTGCGGCAAGATAGTCGAGGCAGCCCGCGCAAGAGAGGCGGCCCGCAAGGCCCGCGAACTGACGCGCCGAAAGGGGGTGCTGGATTCCTTCGGTCTTTCCGGCAAGCTTGCCGACTGCCAGGAGCGTGACCCCGCACAATGCGAGCTCTACCTGGTCGAGGGCGATTCAGCGGGCGGTTCGGCCAAGCAGGGGCGTGACCGCAAGAACCAGGCGATCCTGCCCCTGCGCGGCAAGATCCTCAACGTCGAAAAGGCGCGTTTCGACAAGCTGATTTCTTCGACGGAGATCACCACGCTGATCAGTGTTCTGGGAACCGGTATCGGCAAGGACGAATACAATCCGGACAAGCTGCGTTACCACCGGATCATCATCATGACCGATGCGGATGTCGACGGTTCACACATCCGTACGCTGTTGCTGACGTTTTTCTACCGGCAGATGCCCGAGCTCGTCGAACGCGGACATATCTATATCGCGCAGCCCCCCCTGTACAAGGTCAAGCACGGAAAGCAGGAGCGTTACCTGAAGGACGAGCACGAGCTGAAGCAGTATCTGCTCAAGCAGGCTCTGGCCGAGGCGGAGCTTTTCACCAGCGCGTCAGCTCAGCCGCTGTCACGCGATGCGCTGGAAGAGGTGGCAAAGCATTACCTGCTTGCCGAGGCGGTAATTGAGCGTGAAAGCAGGATCATCGATTCCGAGGCGCTGCATGCCCTGCTCAATAACCCGGTGACGCTGGACCTTGGCGACGAGGCCGCCGCGCAGAAGAGCGCAAAGGCGCTTGCCGCACTCTATCGTGACGGCAAGAATGTCCGGGTTGAGGCTGTTTTCGACGAAAAGAGCGAGTCCCACATCCTGCGCATTTCACGCACCCAGCATGGCGTGTCGCGGAACACGATAATCGATGCTGATTTCCTGCACAGCGGGGATTACGCGCAGATCCGCAAGACCGCGCAGATGTTGCATGGCCTGCTCGGGGAGGGCGCCTACATCAGGCGTGGCGAACACATGCACCCCGTGCGCGAGTTCCGCGAGGCCATCGACTGGATACTGGGCGAGGTTCAGCGCGGAATCGGCATCCAGCGTTACAAGGGTCTGGGCGAGATGAATCCGGAGCAATTGTGGGATACCACGATGAATCCTAAAACACGGCGTCTGTTGCGGACCCAGATCGAAGATGCCATCGGTGCCGATGAGATATTCACGACACTGATGGGGGATGCAGTGGAACCGCGGCGCAACTTCATCGAAACCAATGCCCTTGGCGTGCGCAATCTGGACGTCTGAAAATTTTCGCTGTCCGCTCAAAAAAAGGGCCGCTGATGCGGCCCTTTCTGCACGAACAGGATGAAAACAATCAAGACTTGCGGCGGCTGGCGCGCTTCTTCTCTGCGGGCGCCGCCGTCTTCGATGCATCGTCCCTGACCGCCCGGGGCGCGAACTCGAAGCCGATCTTTCCATCAGGTTGCTTGACCAGAAAAGCCTTGAAGCGCCGGCCGTTGCGGTTGGACACGAAGCCGTCGAGCAGGTCGGTGCGCCCGGATTCGAGCAGCTTCTGCATCTGCGCCGGCTGGATTTCCTGACGCAGGATGACCTTGCCGGAACGGAAATCACAGGTCTTGCGAGGAGTATTTTCGCAGACGTAGTTCATGCCGTGCTCGTAGACCATGCCCTTGCATTTCGGGCAGTTTCCAAGTGCCTCCCTGCCGCTGAAATCGACTTCCTCAATTTCGTCATCAGCGCCTGCCTGGCCAAAGTCGAATTCGAGCTTGAGATTGTTGTTGTCCTTGTCCTCGGCGATGCGCAGGATTGCCGCGAACGGGCGCCCCATCTTCGAGCGAAACCCCTGCAGCGGTCCTATCGTGCGTTCGCGCAGCAGGGTTTCGACTTCCTCGATTTCGAACTGGCGCCCGCCGGGGACCTTGGAGATCGAGAACCCGCAGGCTTCACAGGCGAAGCGCCGGTAGTTTTCCTTGACCGTCCCGCCGCAGTGGGGACAGGGCGTTTTCAGCGTCGCATAGTCACCGGGGATGGTTTCGCTGTCGTACTCCTTGGCGCGTTTGACGATGCGTTCGGTGATGCGGGAGATTTCCTTCATGAAGGTTTCCCGCTTCAGCTTGCCGCGTTCCATCTGCAGCAGCTTGTACTCCCACTCCCCGGTCAGTTCGGGCTGCGTCAGTTCGTTGACACCCAGGCCGTTGAGCAGGGTCATCAGCTGGAAGGCCTTCGCGGTCGGTATCAGCTCGCGGCCTTCGCGAACGAGGTATTTTTCGGCGATCAGGCGTTCGATGATCGCAGCTCGGGTCGCCGGCGTGCCGAGGCCCTTCTGGGCCATGGCTTCGCGCAATTCATCGTCGTCGATCAGTTTCCCCGCACCCTCCATCGCGCTGAGCAGCGTCGCCTCTGAATAACGCGCAGGGGGCCGGGTTGCAAGGGCGATCGCATCCACCGCAGTGGCGATCGGCTTTTCGCCTTTTGCGACCGCCGGCAGGTTGGCGCTTTCCTGCTGCTCGTCCTTGCCGTAGATCGCCAGCCAGCCCGGTTTGACCAGGATCTTGCCCTCGGTCTTGAACTTGTGGGACGCGACTTCGGTGATCCGGGTGGTCACCAGGTATTCTGCCGCGGGGAAAAAAACGGCCATGAAGCGGCGCACCACAAGATCGTAAATTTTCTGCTGCACCTCGTTGAGGTTTTTGGGGGGCTGCGGCGTCGGAATGATTGCAAAGTGATCGGAGATCTTGCTGTTATCGAAAATCCGCTTGTTGGCCTTGATCCATTTGCTCTTGAGGATCTGCCCTGCGAACGCGCCCAGCCCGGGTTGCTCCGCCAGCGCTTCCAGTGTGGTTCTGACAGTGGTCTGGTAATCCTCCGGCAGGTGCCGGGAATCCGTACGCGGGTAGGTCAGCGCCTTGTGTTTTTCGTAGAGTTCCTGGGCAATGGACAGCGTGACTTTTGCAGAGAAGCCAAACCGGCCGTTTGCTTCGCGCTGCAGGGATGTGAGGTCGAACAGCATCGGCGAGAGCTGCGATGACGGTTTGGATTCCTCGGTGACCGTACCGGACTTGCCGCGGCAGGCGTCAGCCACTTTCTCGGCGGCGTTTCTCGCCCACAGCCGGTTGTCCTTCCTCTCGGGATCGTCCTCGTCCTTTTTGAACCCCGGGTCGAACCAGCGGCCCTCGTAGTTACCGGCTTTGGCATCGAAGCTTGCGCGCACTTCCCAGTAATCACGCGGGACGAACTTGCGGATTTTCTGTTCGCGATCGACAACGATCATCAAGGTTGGCGTCTGTACCCGTCCCACGGTGGTCAGGTAGAAGCCGCCTCCCTTGCTGTTGAAAGCGGTCATTGCCCGCGTACCGTTGATGCCGACCAGCCAGTCGGCTTCACTCCGGCTGCGCGCGGCATCCGCCAGCGGCTTCATTTCGTCATCGGAACGCAGATGCTCGAAACCCTCGCGGATTGCCGCCGGAGTCATCGATTGCAGCCACAGCCGCGATACCGGCTTGGTGGTCTTGGTCGCCTGCACGATGTAACGGAAAATCAGCTCGCCTTCGCGTCCCGCGTCGCAGGCGTTGATCAGTGCAGTCACGTCCTTGCGCTTGATCAGCTTGGCCAGCACTTTCAGCCGCGCTTCGCTTTTTGCGATGGGGTTCAGATCGAAGTGTGGCGGAATGACGGGCAGATGGGCGAAGGACCATTTGCCGCGCTTGACCTCGAATTCTTCCGGAGCGGCGATCTCCAGCAGGTGGCCGACGGCGGAGGACAGAACGTAATCGTCACTTTCAAAGTAGTCGCCATGGCGCGTGAAGCCGCCAAGCGCACGGGCAATGTCCCCGGCAACCGAAGGTTTCTCCGCGATGATGAGCGTTTTCGCCATGTAAGCTATTGAAGTTGCGGCACTAAAGCCGCTGGAGGAGGATCCGCCATCAGGCGGGGGCCGGGAAAAGAGCGCCCGATAATAAGAACAATCCGGAGTCAGCGCAAGCCGGCCTCAGAACACCCTTTGCCAGCGGTTTCCGGGCAAGGCCGCAATCGCTCCGGACACCTCGAGCTCTGTCAGTGACGTGTTGATGCTGTCAATCGGCAGGCCGCTGCGCAGCTGCAATGTGTCGATATCCACGGGCTCGAAGCCAATATGCCTGAGTAACGGGTGATCGTCCTTCCTCGCCGTCCTGTTCGCGTGCGGTGGTTCGGGAGGATGCTGCAGTCCGAGCTCTTCCAGTATGTCCTGTGCAGATTCGACCAGCTTGGCGCCCTGCTTGATCAGCGCATGGCAGCCTTTGGAAAGCGGCGAGTGTATCGAGCCGGGAATCGCGAAGACTTCGCGACCCTGTTCGGCGGCAAGCCGCGCCGTGATCAGCGAGCCGCTTGAAATCGCCGCCTCGACGATCAGGCAGCCTTTGCACAATCCGCAGATCAGGCGATTGCGTCTGGGAAAATTGGCGGCAAGGGCGGGGGTTCCCAGGGGAAACTCGGACACCAGGGCGCCCTGCTCCGCGATCCGGTGCGCGAGATCACGGTTGCGTGCGGGGTACACCACATCCAGCCCGGTTCCCACTACGGCGACGGTTGATCCCGTCCCCGCCAGTCCGCCGCGGTGTGCTGCGGCATCAATACCCAGCGCAAGGCCGCTGACAATCGTCAATCCCGCATGGCTGAGTGCCCCGGCAAATGCCTCGGCGTTGGCAACACCCTGAGCTGTCGCGTTGCGACTGCCGACAACCGCCAGTCCCGGGCGCCTGATCAGGTTGTGGTGACCCTTGACGTAGAGCAGTACCGGGGGATCCGGTATCTCGAGCAGTGATTCAGGGTATTCGGCATCGGCCAGAGTGATGATGCGGTTTGCGGGATCTTCCAGCCAGGGTTCCACCGCGGACCATGTCGAACGATCCGCGCCCCCCTTGCCGATGGCCATTGCGATCCTGTCGCTGACGATCGCACGCAACGTGGGTTGACTGGCCGCAAGCACGGCCTCCGGGCTGCCCAGCGCAATCAGCAGTCGGCGCAGCGACTGCGGGCCCAGGCCGGGAAGCAGGCTCAGGCGCAGCCAGGCTTCAAGCTCCGCATGGACCGCCAAGGGCGACGTCGCCGCAGAGCCGAATTGAAACCAGGAGCGTCGTGCGTCCCCGGCAGCAATCAGGGATTGGTGACGAAATCGGAAACAGCGACTGGACGGCTGGCTTCCATGACCAGGGCAAAAGATGCCCGGTCGAATGTCCGGAAAACCATTACCAGCCCGTAGCGCTCATCGGGCAGCTGGGCAATATTCTCGCGCGTGATGGCCTGGCCTCTGGGCATCAGCTTGTCGCGTGGCGGCAGGGTCTCGCTGTAGTAGACGCGGGGCGTATCGCTGCCGGTGATCCCGCTGCGGCCGAACAGGGGCTCCGTGCGCTGGCTGTAGCGCGCACTGGTTTGGCTTCGTTCGATGGCCAGCACTGTGCCGACCTCCAGACCATCCTTGCTTCCCTTGGACAGCGCAACAATGGATAGCGGACCGGTTTCCTGCAAGCTGCCATAGGCGGAAACGATGTGACCCTTGACCGGCTTTTTCGGCGGGTGCGGCACATAAGCGAAGATGGGCGTCTGCTTGCCCAGAGGTACGAGGCGGTCGTCCTGGTAAATCTCCTGCACGGAACGCACGATGTCTACGGTTGCAACCTCACCGTGCTGGCGTACCTGCGCTTCTCCGAGATAGGTGGCTTCGTAACCCAGGATCTCCTTGGATTCCGGATCGATCAGGGGATCGCCCCTGCGGAAAATCTGCCATTGGTTGCCCTTGTCCTTTGAAATACCGCGGACAAAAGCGCGGTCTCCCGCGCCCAGGGTGACTCGGCTCTCGGCTGTCGCCACGATGCGCGGCGCGGAATCGAGTTCGGTCGCGCTGACGACCAGCGGTTTCGAAAGGAAGGGCTCGATGACGGCGGGCGGGATGCTGGGCACTGCGCTGCGTGTACTGGGCTCGCTGCGGACCTTCGGCAACAGGCGGGTGGTATCCAGCTGCACCAATTTCAATTCGGGCTTGCCGCTGCTGCGGTCCAGCACGATGACGTCGCCGGGGTAAATCAGATGGGGATTCTTGACCTGCTCCTGATTCATTTTCCACAACTCGGGCCAGCGCCAGGGTTCATTCAGGTAGCGCCCGGAAATGCCCCACAGCGTGTCCCCTTTCTGCACAACATACCGGTCAGGGGCGGCATCCTTGAGCACGGCGGCCTCGGCGGCATACGCAAAGGACGCCGGAGTTATCAAAAAAATCAGGGATATAATTGCATTTCGCATGTGGGGCCCCACCTTATGAACGTGATTGCGCGCTCGCTCGGGCGGGCAACGGCAACACGTAAGAGTTTGGTTTAAATTCTGCATCTAGCTGATTAAATAGGCAAGTTTTTCATGGCTTTGCTCCCGATACTGCACTACCCTGATCCGAGGTTGCACAAAGTTGCCGCCCCGGTAACCCGGGTGGATGACAAAATTCGTAAATTAATCAAGGACATGGCCGAAACCATGTACGCCGCTCCGGGCATTGGTCTGGCTGCAACACAGGTTGATGTCCACCAGCGGATCATCGTCATTGATATCTCCGAAACCCGTGACCAGCTGCAGGTCCTGATCAATCCGGAAATCATAAGTGCAGAAGGCGAAGAAGAATGTGAAGAAGGCTGCCTTTCGGTACCCGGCATTTATGAGAAAGTGACCCGGGCTGCAAAAATCGTCGTTTCGGCGCTGGACGAAACAGGGCACCGACGGACCATGGAGGCCGATGGCCTGCTGGCCGTATGCATCCAGCACGAAATGGATCACCTGGTCGGCCGGGTATTTGTCGAAAAGCTGTCGCGCCTCAAGCAGCAGCGCATCATTGCCAGGCTGAACAAGCAGCAGCGGAAGGCGATGTAGCCGGCGGCAGCCGGACACTGGCACACTTTGAATCTCATCTTTGCGGGCACACCTGTTTTTTCTGCGGTCGCCCTGGCGGCCCTGCTGGATGCCGGGCACCGGGTATCGCTGGTGCTGACTCAGCCGGACAGGCCGGCCGGGCGCGGCCTGAAGCCGCAGTACTCCGCCGTAAAGCAGCTTGCACTGGCACGACAGCTCGAGCTCGCGCAGCCGCCTGCCCTGCGGGACGAAGCCTTCATTGAACGGCTCCGGCGGTTGGAGCCTGACGCGATGGTGGTGGCTGCGTACGGGCTGATGATCCCGCCAGCCCTGCTCGCGATGCCGCGCCTCGGTTGCCTGAACATTCATGCGTCCCTGCTGCCACGCTGGCGCGGCGCGGCTCCGATACAGCGTGCGATTCTTGCAGGTGATCGGGAGACCGGCGTCACCATCATGCAGATGGATGAGGGACTGGATACCGGGGCCATGCTGCTCAGTACCACGGTGGCGATCGGGGCGGCGGATACGGCAGGCACGCTGCATGACAAGCTTGCGCAGGCCGGCGCGGAACTGATAGTGCGTGTCTTGCATGACGCCCCTCGGGTTCCGGTGCCGCAAAATCCGGCGGAGGCCACCTACGCGGCAAAGCTCATGAAGGCGGAGGCCGTGATCGACTGGACACAGACAGCAGACGAAATCGATCGCCGGATCCGTGCCTTCACTCCGGTGCCCGGCGCATCCACACGGTTTGCGGGCCAGCCGCTGAAAATCTGGCGAGCCGAATTGGCGGGTGCCTGCCCTGCCGGGTCTGTTCCGGGGACGGTGCTGCAGGTCGAGGACGGCGTGCCCCGGGTTGCAGCCGGCACCGGCAGTCTTAGACTGCTGGAACTGCAGCGGGCAGGCGGGAAGCGGGTTTCCGCGCAGGCCTTTCTGGCAGGCACGCCCCTGCCCGCAGGCAGCCGCCTTGGCGTCTGAGCTGCCGCCAACCTTGCGGTCGCACTGAAACATGGATCATGTCCAGTGTCTTGCGGCAGGTGCCTTGACCCAGGTACTGGCAGGGCGCAGCCTTGATGCGCAGCTCGCGGCGGTCTGGCGGGCCGAGCCGGAGCTGAGCCCGCAGCAGCGGGGAGGCGTGCAGGATCTCGTCTACGGCGCGCTGCGCCACCTCGGCACACTGGACGCGATGCTGGCCCAGCTTCTGCAGAAACCCCTTGCCGACGTGGCGGTACGCAGCCTGCTGCGAGTCGCGCTGTACCAGCTTGGGCACACGCGCGCGAGTGCCCACGCAATCGTTGATCATGCCGTCACGGCCTGCGGCCGCAGCGGACATCCGCAGGCACGCGGCCTGGTGAACGCGGTGTTGCGCAACTACCTGCGCCGCCGCGCCGAAATCGAGGCTGCCGCGGCATCCACTGACGAAGGGCGTTACTCCCATCCGCTGTGGTGGATCAACAAGCTTGCCGCAGACTATCCCGACCACTGGCGCGGGATACTCGAGGCCGGCAATGCCCGCCCGCCGCTGACGCTGCGCGTCAACCTGCGCAAGACCAGCCGCGAGGACTATCTGCGGCGTTTGCACCAACAGGGCATCGCCGCCGAAGCCGTGGGCCGGGCCGGGGTGATCGTCGCCAGGCCCTGTCCGGTGTCCCAGCTGCCGGGTTTTGCCGAAGGCCATGCGTCAGTACAGGATGCCGGAGCCCAGCTTGCCGCTGAAATTCTGGATGTCAGGCCCGGTATGCGCGTGCTGGATGCCTGCGCCGCGCCCGGCGGCAAGAGCGCGCACCTGCTGGAGATTGCCGACATCGACCTGGTTGCCGCCGACATTGATGCAGGGAGGCTGCAGCGGGTTGCCGAGAATCTGTCGCGGCTGTCGCTGCACGCGCAGCTGCTGCAGGCCGATGCCGAAAATCCCGACGCATGGACCGGCATCGCTGCTTTCGACCGGATACTGGCGGACGTTCCCTGCACCGCCTCGGGCGTCGTGCGCCGCCATCCGGATATCAAGTGGCTGCGCAAACCGGGCGACATCGCAGCGCTGACCCGGCGCCAGGCACGCATCCTCGACACGCTTTGGCGGATGCTGGGTGGAGGTGGTAAATTGTTGTATGCAACCTGCTCCCTGTTCCGCGAAGAGAATGGCCTGCAGGTCGAGGCGTTTCTTGCCCGCCATGCCGATGCGCGGCCGGTCTCCCTGATGCTGCCTGCCGACGGCATAACCCAGATTGAGGGCCAACTCATCCCCGATGCAGCGCATGACGGTTTTTTCTACGCCCTTCTGGAAAAGATCTGAGCTTGCAGCGCTGCTGCTGGCCCTGTTGCTGGCGGCGTCAGCCGCCCTTGCAGCCCAGCCGCACGGCATCGAGGTGCGCAAGGCCACTTTCGTCGCCGAGGAGGATCATTACGTTCTCGATGCCGATATCGATGTCGTGCTGTCAGCCCCGCTCGAGGACGCGCTGAACAAGGGGATACCTCTTTATTTCACCCTCGAATTCGAATTGGTGAGGCCCCGCTGGTACTGGTTCAATGACCGCGCCTTTTACCGGGAGCAGCAGTACCGCCTGTCCTACAGTGCGCTGACCCGTCAGTACCGCATCGGCATCGGCGCCTTCTACCAGAATTTTCCGACGCTCAAAGAGGCCTTGCAGGTCATGAGCAAGGTGCGCCGCCGCGAAGAGCCGGAACCCGGCTCGCTGAGCAAGGGCACCGCGTACATCGCCGGCCTGCGCCTGCGGCTCGACACTTCCCAGCTTCCAAAGCCGTTCAACCTCAACGCCCTGGGCTCGCGCGAATGGAGCCTGGGTTCGGACTGGTACCGCTGGACGGTGACGCCATGACTGCCTCGACCGCAAATCCCGCGCGTTCCGGCGCCGTGATGCGCTACCTCCTGGTGCTGTGCGTCGTACTGGGCGTCGCAGCCACGTTTTTGCTGGCCTCCGTCAGCGCCAATACCGAGCTTTTTTCCGCGTACTACGCGCCCCTGCTCGGTGTAAACCTGCTTATTGCACTGCTGCTCGCAGGCATGGTCGTCTATCAGCTGGTCGGCCTGCGGCGGCGGCTCAAGGCCGGCGTATTCGGTGCCAAGCTGACGCTGCGGCTGGTGACGCTGTTAGCGCTGATGGCGGTGCTCCCGGGCGCGCTGATCTACGGCGTTTCAGTGCAGTTCGTTTCCCAGAGCATCGAATCCTGGTTCGAGGTCCGCCTGGACAGCGCCCTCGAGAGCGGCATCAACCTCGGCCGGGGCACCCTCGAAGGGCGGCTGAAGGAGCTCACATCCAAGGCCGACGCCATGGCACTGGCGCTGTCATCGCGTCCCGAAGCGGAACATGTATCCGCACTGAACACGCTGCGCGAGCAGGCCGCAGTGGAGGAAGCAACCCTTTACACCTCCCGCGGCAAGCTCATCGGATTTTCCGGCAATGAACGCAGCGGAATCGTGCCCGAGCCGCCGGGGCCGGCGGCATTGCGGCAGCTGCGCCTGCAGCAGCCCTACAGTGTCATCGAGGCGATTCCCGACCGCGGTCTGTACCTGCGCGCCCTGGTGCCGGTCAATCCCATGTCAGTGAGCGACGACAGCCGCGTGCTGCAGCTGCTGCAACAGGTTCCTGCCCATCTCGCGCGCGATGCGGAAATCGTGCAGACCGGCTACCAGGAATACCAGGAGCTGCAGCTCGCGCGCCGGGGATTGAAGCGGCTCTATGCAATCACCTTGACGCTGACCCTGCTGCTCGCGCTGCTGTCCTCGCTGGGACTCGCTTTCCTGCTCTCGAGCCGGCTGTCGGCGCCGCTTTCGGCGCTGGTCGAAGGCACCCGGGCTGTCGCCCAGGGCGACTTCAGCCGCCGCGCCGCAGTGGCGAGCCGGGACGAGCTGGGACAGCTGACGCAGTCCTTCAACAGCATGACGCTGCAGCTTGCCGAGGCGCAGGCGCGGGTGGAACGCAACCAGGCGCAGGTGGCTCATGCCAAGGCCTATCTCGAAAGCGTGCTTGCCCACCTCTCCGCCGGGGTGCTGACCTTTGACGGCGCACTGCGGCTGCGCTCCGCCAATCCCAGCGCGGAGCAGATACTCGGCACCGAATGTGCATTGCTGCTCGGTGCCGGGATCCGGGAATGGGCCGCCGTCGATCCCTCGCTCGCGCCGCTTGCGGACGCGGTTGCGGAAACCTTCACCCGTGACGGGGCAGCCGAATGGGAGCGCCAGGTCGAACGCCACGTGAAGGACGGGACCCAGGTACTGCTGCTGCGCGGCACCCGCTTCGGCGACGGTGGCGACGCCGGACTGATCGTCGTGTTCGACGACGTGACCCACCTGTTGCAGGCGCAGCGCGACGCGGCCTGGGCGGAAGTGGCGCGGCGTCTCGCGCACGAGATCAAGAACCCCCTGACACCGATCCAGCTTTCAGCCGAGCGCATCCAGTTCAAGCTCACGCCGAAGCTGTCGCCCGCCGATGGTGAAATCCTCACGCGGTCGACGCAAACCATTGTCAGCCAGGTTGCAGCCCTCAAGCGCATGGTCGACGCTTTCGGCCAGTATGCACGCACTCCGGAGCCGGCACTGCGTCCGCTGGATCTCAACGCCCTGGTGCGGGAAGTGCTGACGCTCTATGAATCACTGGGCTCGAGCATGCGCCTGAACCTGGCCGCCGAACTGCCGCTGGTGCAGGGTGATGCGACCCAGATCCGCCAGGTCATCCACAACCTGCTGCAGAACGCGCAGGACGCCCTGGCCGGCGCCGACTCGCCGTCGATCGAGATAGCGACGGCCTCCCGTGAGGGGGGGGCCGAGCTTTCGGTTACCGACAACGGCAGCGGATTCCCCGAGCACCTGATGAAGCGCGCATTCGAACCCTATGTCACGACCAAACCCCGCGGCACCGGACTCGGCCTTTCGATCGTGCGCAAGATCGTCGACGAGCACCACGGCGAAATCACCATCACCAACGTTATTCCGCGCGGCGCACGCGTGGCGATCCGCCTTCCTGCGGCCGCGCAGGGAGCCGGCGAGCGTTCCGCGGCCTAGACGGACAGAACACGACCATGCGACAGATACTGGTGGTAGACGATGAAATCGGAATCCGGGAACTGCTCTCGGAAATCCTGTCCGACGAAGGGTATGACGTCCAGCTTGCGGAGAATGCGGGTGCAGCCCGCACTTTCCGCAGCCAGACACGCCCGGATCTGGTGCTGCTCGATATCTGGATGCCGGACACCGACGGCATCACGCTGCTCAAGGAATGGGCGAGCAGCGGCCAGCTGACGATGCCCGTGGTGATGATGTCGGGGCATGGCACCATAGACACCGCGGTGGAAGCCACGCGCATCGGTGCCGCGGATTTCCTCGAGAAGCCGATTGCCCTGCAAAAGCTGCTGGCCACCGTCGGGCGCGCCATCAGCCGCGGCGAGCGCCAGCTGCCGTCGACGGCCGGATTCGCCGTACTCGGACGCACGCCGGTGGTGCAGGAACTGAAGCAGCGCCTGGAGCGCATCGCCGGCAGCCGCGGCCCGGTGTTGCTGCAGGGCGCCCCCGGCTGTGCCTTTGAGGCCTGCGCGCGCGCGCTGCATCTGCCCAACATGCCCTGGCAGGCCGTCGATCAGGGCGCCCAGACGGTGGAAGCGCCGCTCGATCTGCTGCAGGCAGCCCGCGGCGGCACCCTGTTCGTGCGCGATGTCGCCGAATTCAGCCGGCTCGAGCAGCGCGGCCTGCTGGTGCTGCTGTCGCAGGCGGAACGCTACAACGCCAGAGTCGTTTGTGCCTCGACCCGCGATCTCTCGGAACTGGTCGCTGCCGGACAGTTCGACGACCGGGTATTCCAGCTGCTGGGCACGACCGTGATCCGCCTGCCGCAGCTGCGCGACCAGCGCGATGACATTCCGGAAATCGCCGGTGTCATGCTCAAGGATCTTGTCGAGCAGAAGCTGGTTCCGGCGCGGCATTTCAGCGTGGCCGCACTCAATGCACTGCGCAGCCATGACTGGCCCGGCAATTTCTCGGAGCTGCGCAGTGTCGTGCAGACGCTTGCCAATACCGCGGCCGGCGAACAGATCACCCTAGAGGAAACCCTGCGCGCGCTGCCGCAGGCAACCTCGCCCAACGCGTCGGCCTCGCTCCAGCTCGACGCGCCGCTGCGCGATGCGCGCGATGCCTTCGAGCGGATTTATTTCGAATATCACCTCGCGCGCGAGGGCGGCAATATCAGCCGCGTGGCCGAGGTCGTCGGTCTCGAGAGGACCCATCTCTATCGCAAACTCAAGCAGCTCGGCGTGAAAACTTCGCGCAGGAACGACGAGTAGGCGCGGCGGCGCGGCCTCGCCCCGCCGGCGGCCCAGCCGCTATAATTGCGGCTTTCCGCAGGGCCTTTCCCCATTCCAGGACCGCAAGCGATGAGTTCCCGACCCGAGCTGGCGAATGCGCTGCGCGCGCTGGCCATGGACGCCGTGCAGCAGGCCAACTCCGGCCACCCCGGCATGCCGATGGGCATGGCCGAAATTGCCGAGGCGCTGTGGCGGCGCAGCCTCCGCCACAATCCGGCAAATCCGCATTGGCCTGACCGCGACCGTTTCGTGCTGTCGAATGGCCACGGTTCGATGCTGCTGTATGCGCTGCTGCATCTCACCGGCTACGACCTGCCGATCGAGGAGCTGAAACGCTTCCGGCAGCTGCATTCGAAAACGCCGGGGCATCCCGAGCACGGCATGGCACCGGGCGTGGAGACCACCACGGGACCCCTGGGCCAGGGCATTGCCAACGCGGTGGGCATGGCCATCGCCGAACGCGTGTTGGCCGACATCTTCAACCGCGAAGGTCACCGCATCGTTGATCACCGGACCTATGTTTTCCTCGGCGATGGCTGCCTGATGGAAGGCATCTCGCACGAAGCCTGCGCGATGGCGGGCACGCTGAAACTGAACAAGCTCATCGCCCTCTACGATGACAATGGTATTTCCATAGATTCCGAAAAAGCCAATATAAAACAATGGTTTACGGACAACGTTCCGCAGCGCTTCGCGGCCTATGGCTGGAACGTCATCTACGGTGTCGATGGTCATGACGCCGATGCTGTCGACGCGGCGATCCGCCAGGCGCAGCGGGAAACCGCGCGTCCGACGCTGATCTGCTGCAAGACCGTCATCGGCAAGGGCGCGCCGAAAAAGCAGAACACCGGCGGCGTGCACGGCGCGCCGCTGGGTGCCGAGGAAATCGCGGCCACCCGCGAAGCCATCGGCTGGCCGCATCCGCCTTTCGAAATCCCGGAATCCGTGCGCGCCGAATGGAATGCGCGCGACAAGGGCGCGGCTCTCGAGGCCGAATGGAACCAGCGTTTCGCCGCCTATGCCGCGGCCCATCCGGAACTGGCGGCCGAATTCAGGCGCCGCATGGCCGGTGAACTGCCGGCCGACTGGGTTGCCAAGCGCGATGCCTTCATCGCGCAGACCGCGCAGAAAACCGAGACCATAGCCACGCGCAAGGCCTCGCAGAACGCCATCGAGGGCTACGCGCCGGCGCTGCCGGAACTGATCGGCGGCTCGGCCGACCTCGCCGGTTCCAACCTGACATTGTGGTCCGGCTCGAAGGGCGTCAGCGCGACTTCGGGCGGGAACTACCTCTACTTCGGCGTGCGCGAATTCGGCATGGCCGCAATCTGCAACGGCATTGCGCTGCACGGCGGCCTGCTGCCCTACCACGCCACCTTCCTCGTCTTTTCCGACTACGCACGCAACGCGCTGCGCATGGCGGCGCTGATGAAGCAGCGCGTGGTCTGTGTCTTTACCCATGACTCGATCGGGCTCGGTGAAGACGGCCCCACCCACCAGCCGGTGGAACACGCCGCGACCCTGCGCCTGCTGCCGAACATGGACGTCTGGCGCCCTTGCGACACGGTGGAAACAGCGGTGGCCTGGGCCGCGGCGATCGAGCGCTGTGACGGACCCACCAGCCTGCTGCTGTCGCGGCAGAACCTGCCGTTCCAGAGCCGTGACACGGACCAGGTCGCTGCCATCGTGCGCGGTGGCTATGTGCTGTCCGAGGCCGGCGGCGGCGCGCCGCGTGCAGTGATCATCGCCACTGGTTCGGAAGTCGCGGTGGCGCTGGCGGCGCAGCAGGCGCTTGCCGCGGAAGGCATGGCGGTGCGCGTGGTGTCCATGCCCTGCACCCAGGCTTTTGACCGCCAGGATGCGGCGTATCGCGAATCGGTGCTGCCGCGCGGCATTCCGCGCGTGGCCGTCGAAGCGGGCGTCACCGACTACTGGCGCAAGTACGTCGGCCTCGAGGGCAAGGTCATCGGCATCGACCGCTACGGCGAATCGGCTCCTGCGGGCGAACTCTACAAATTTTTCGGCATCACCGGCGACGCCGTCGCCGCGGCGGTGCGCACTGTGCTGTAAATTTTTCATTAACCGGATTTCAGCGGGGGCATCATGGCAATCAAGGTCGGCATCAACGGGTTCGGTCGCATCGGTCGGATGGTGTTTCGTGCGGCGCTGGAGGATTTTCCCGACATCGAGGTGGTCGGCATCAATGATCTGCTCGAACCGGACTACCTTGCGTACATGCTGCGCCATGACTCGGTGCACGGCAGGTTCGAAGGCGAGATTTCGGTTTCCGGCAACACGCTGGTGGTTAACGGCAAAAAGATCCGTCTGACCGCGGTCAAGGATCCCGCCGAGCTGAAGTGGAACGAGGTCGGCGCTGAGGTCGTCATCGAATCCACCGGCCTGTTCCTCGACAAGGCCTCGGCGCAGAAGCACCTGGCCGCCGGCGCGAAAAAAGTCATCATGTCGGCGCCGTCGAAAGACGATACGCCGATGTTCGTGTTCGGCGTGAATGACAAGACCTACGCCGGCCAGGACATCATCTCCAACGCCTCCTGCACCACCAACTGCCTGGCGCCGCTGGCCAAGGTGCTCAATGACAAATGGGGCATCAAGCGCGGCCTGATGACCACCGTGCATGCGGCCACGGCGACACAGAAAACCGTTGACGGCCCGTCGAACAAGGACTGGCGCGGCGGCCGCGGCATTCTCGAGAACATCATTCCGTCCTCGACCGGTGCGGCCAAGGCCGTCGGCGTGGTGATTCCGGAGCTGAACAAGAAACTCACCGGCATGGCCTTCCGGGTGCCGACCTCGGATGTGTCGGTGGTCGACCTGACCGTGGAACTGGACAAGCCGGCGACCTACGCCGAAATCTGCGCCGAGATGAAGGCCCAGTCCCAGGGCGCGCTGAAGGGCGTGCTGGGCTATACCGAGGACAAGGTGGTGGCCACCGATTTCCGTGGTGACGCACGCACGTCCATTTTCGATGCCGAGGCCGGCATCCAGCTCGACTCGACCTTCGTCAAGGTGGTGTCCTGGTACGACAACGAATGGGGCTATTCCAACAAGGTGCTGGAAATGGTCCGCGTCGTTGCCAAGAAGTAAAAATCAAAAAACATAGCCACAGAGGTCACAGAGAGCACAGAGGAAACCAGTACATCACCCCTGGGTTTTGCAGTTCTCTGTGATCTCTGTGGCTAAAAGATTTTGACTTGAGGGTTTGATCTTGAAGTTTCTCCGCCTGACCGACCTTCCGCTCCAGGGCAAGCGCGTGTTCATCCGCGCGGACCTCAATGTGCCGCAGGACGATGCCGGCAACATCACCGAGGACACGCGCATCCGCGCGACGATTCCCGGCATCAAGCATGCCGTTGCCACCGGTGCCGCGGTGATGGTGACCTCCCATCTCGGGCGCCCTGCCGAAGGCTCGCTGCAGCCCGGCGACACCCTGGCGCCGATCGCGCAGCGCCTGTCGGAGATGCTGGGCCAGCCGGTGCGCCTGGTGCAGGACTGGGTCGACGGCGGCTTCGAAGTCAGGCCCGGCGAGGTCGTGCTGCTGGAGAACTGCCGCGTCAACAAGGGCGAGAAGAAGAACGACGAACAACTCGCAAGGAAAATGGCGGCGCTGTGCGACGTCTATGTCAATGACGCCTTCGGCACCGCGCACCGGGCCGAAGCCACCACCCACGGCATCGCGAAATTCGCGCCGGTGGCCTGTGCCGGCCCGCTGATGGCCGCCGAGCTGGATGCACTGGGCAAGGCGCTGGAAAAACCCGCGCGGCCCCTGCTCGCCATCGTCGCCGGATCCAAGGTCTCGACCAAGCTGACAATCCTGAAATCGCTGGCGCAGAAGGTCGACCAGCTGATCGTCGGCGGCGGGATTGCCAACACCTTCATGCTGGCCTCCGGGCTGCGCATCGGCAAGTCACTCGCCGAGCCGGACCTGGTCGGCGAGGCCCAGGCCATCATCGACATCATGAAATCGCGCGGCGCCCAGGTGCCTTTGCCGGTGGACGTGGTGGTGGCCGACGAGCTGTCGGCGCTGGCGAGGGCCAACCGCATCGATGCCACGGAGGTGCGACCCGGCGACATGATTCTTGACGTCGGCGCGAAAACCGCGAAAACCTTCGCCGACCTGATCCTCAAGGCCGGCACCATCGTCTGGAACGGCCCCGTGGGCGTGTTCGAATATGACCAGTTCGGCAGCGGCACCCGGGTCATTGCCGAGGCCATTGCGGCCTCGAGGGGATTCTCGATTGCCGGAGGCGGCGACACGCTTGCGGCAGTGGCCAAGTACGGCATTGCCGACAAGGTGTCCTATATTTCCACCGGCGGCGGCGCCTTCCTCGAATTCCTCGAAGGCAAGAAACTGCCGGCGGTCGAGGTTCTCGAGCAGCGCGCGGCATGACCGGGGCGCGCGGCCAGCCCCGACATTGAGCAAGGATGGACAGCGCATGATCCGCAGAACCAAAGTCGTTGCGACGCTCGGCCCCGCATCGAGTGATGCCAAGACCCTGACCCGGATGATCGACGCCGGGGTCGACGTCGTGCGCATCAACTTTTCGCATGGCACGCCCGAGGAGCACCGGGCGAGGGTCAACCTGGTGCGCCAGCTCGCGCGCAAGGCCGGCCGCGCCGTCGGCGTGCTGGTCGACCTGCAGGGTCCGAAGATCCGCGTCGGCAAGTTCAGGGACGGCAGGATCCAGCTCGAGACCGGCGCGAAATTCGTGCTCGATGCCGAGTGCCGGCTCGGCGACCAGAACACGGTGGGGCTCGACTACAAGAACCTGCCCAACGACGTGCGCCCCGGCGACACCCTGCTGCTCGACGACGGCCGGATCGTGCTCGGCGTGACCAATGTCCGCGGACCGAAAATCACCACGGTGGTCGAGCAGGGCGGACCGCTGTCGAACAACAAGGGCATCAACCGCAAGGGCGGCGGCCTCACCGCGCCGGCACTGACCGACAAGGACAAGCAGGACATCCGGCTTGCGGCCGAGCTGAAGGCGGACTTCCTCGCGGTATCGTTTCCGCGCTCCGGCGAGGACGTGCGCTGGGCGCGCGACCTGTTCAACAAGGCCGGCGGCCATGGCCTGATCGTGTCGAAAATCGAGCGCGCCGAGGCGATTCCCGCGCTCGACGAAATCCTCGATGCCTCCGATGCCATCATGGTCGCGCGCGGCGACCTCGCGGTCGAGGTCGGAGACGCCGCCGTGCCGGCCCTGCAGAAACGCATGATCCGGATGGCGCGCGACAAGCACAAGCTGACGATCACCGCGACCCAGATGATGGAGTCGATGATCTCGAGCCCGATTCCCACGCGTGCCGAGGTGTCGGATGTCGCCAATGCGGTGCTCGACGGCACGGACGCGGTGATGACCTCGGCGGAGACCGCCGCCGGCCAGTATCCCGCTGAAACCATCGCGGCCATGGTGCGCGTCTGCCTGGAGGTCGAAAAGGAAGACCTGCAGCAGCCGGAACGCCGCGACCGGCCGGGCCGGATCGATGTCGAGAACGCAATCGCGCGGGCCACCGCATTCACCGCCGCCGGCCTGCCGATCAAGGCGGTGGCGGCACTGACGCAAAGCGGCCGCACCGCGTTGCTGATGTCGCGGATGGCGATCTCGGTACCCATCTACGCGATGAGTTCGGTGATCGAGACGCGGCGCCGCGTCACGCTGTTTCGGGGCGTGCACCCCGTGCGCTTCAAGGGCGCGCGCAATCCGGAGAAGGCGCTGCACATGGCGGAGGACGAGCTGATCAAGCGCGGCGTCGTGCAGAACGGCGACCTCATCGTGCTGACCATCGGCGAGCCCTTCGGCCGTGCCGGCGGCACCAACACCCTGAAAATCGTCAGGGTCGGCGAGCACCGGAAAACCTGATGTTCCGAGAGTAAAATACCGTCCCTTTTCAGCAACCCCGAACCGCAGGAGTCGTGATATGTCCGCAAACAACCTCGCTGCCATCGCGCAGGCCATGGTCGCCCCCGGCAAGGGCATTCTTGCCGCCGACGAGAGCACCGGCACCATCGGCAAGCGCTTCGACAGCATCAGCGTTGAAAACATCGAGGAGAACCGCCGCGCCTACCGCGACATGCTGTTCGCCACCCGCGGGCTGGGCGACCACATCAGCGGCGTCATCCTCTATGACGAAACCCTGCGCCAGAAGGCCGCCGACGGCAGGCCCTTCGTCGAGGTGCTGAACAAGGCCGGCGTGCTGCCCGGCATCAAGGTCGACGCCGGCGCCAAGCCGCTGGCCTTCTGTCCCGGCGAAACCGTCACCGAAGGACTGGACAACCTGCCCAAGCGCTGCGCGGAATACGTCAAGCTCGGCGCGAAGTTCGCCAAGTGGCGCGCCGTGATCGACATCGGCCGCGACATCCCGACCTCGACCTGCATTGCCGCCAACGCCCATGCGCTGGCGCGCTATGCGGCGATCTGCCAGGAGGCCGGCCTGGTGCCCATCGTCGAGCCGGAAGTGCTGATGGACGGCGACCATACCATCGACCGTTGCGAGGAAGTCACCGAATGGACCCTCAACGCGGTTTATGACGCGCTGTATCTGAACCGTGTCGTGCTCGAGCACAGCGTGCTGAAGCCCTCAATGGTCATCTCCGGCAAGAAATGCCCGAAGCAGGCGCCGGTGGACGAGGTCGCGGCGCGCACCGTGCGCGTGCTGAAGCGCACGGTGCCCGCGGCGGTTGCCGGCATCGCCTTCCTCTCCGGCGGCCAGAGCGACGAAGTGGCCACCGCCCATCTGAACTCGATGAATGCGCAGTTCAAGGGGCAGCTGCCCTGGCCGCTGTCCTTTTCCTACGGGCGCGCGCTGCAGCAGGCCTCGCTGAAGGCCTGGCGGGGTCAGGCCGCCAATGTGCCGGCCGCGCAGGCCGCGCTTGCCCACCGGGCGCGCATGAACGGACTGGCTGCGCTGGGCCGCTACACGGCCGACCTCGAGCGTAAATCATAATAAATCGTTTATAATCAATAGATTATAAAAAAGTCAGCACTCGCTTCGAAATGCCGCCGTCCCTGTCGATCATTACCGGTTTCGGCTGCGGCCCCGGTTGTCGGCGCAACCCGGCTTGCGCCGAAACAGGCCCATCGCGGGCGGCCGCTCTGGACCGACATGGCTGCTGACCGCCGCATACCGGTCAGCGTCATCACCGGATTTCTCGGCAGCGGCAAGACCACGCTGCTCAACCGCCTGTTGCAGGATCCTGCGATGGCCGGTGCTGCGGTGATCATCAACGAGTTCGGCGAGATCGGCCTCGACCACCTGCTGATCGCCACGCCCAATGAAAACACCGTGCTGCTTTCCAGCGGCTGCATCTGTTGCACGGTGCGCGGCGACCTGGTCAACACCCTGCGCGACCTCGACAAGCAGCGTCGCGAGGGCGAACTGCCCCCCTTCGACCGGGTGCTGATCGAGACCACGGGCCTGGCCGATCCCGTGCCCATCGTGCAGACCGTGGTTGTCGATGAAAAGCTCGCGCCGCAGTACCGGCTCGACAGCGTCATAACGCTGGTGGATGCCGTCAACGGCGCGGGTCAGCTCGATACCCAGCCCGAATCGCGCAAGCAGGCGGCGATCGCCGACCGCCTGCTGGTTTCAAAAGCGGATCTTGCCGATGCCACCGCGGTCGCCCGGCTGACCGAACGTCTCGCCGTGATCAACCCCGGGGCCGAAATCCTCGAGTCCGTGCATGGCCGGATTGCACCGGACGTCCTGTTCGGCGCCGCCATCGCCACAGCGTCGCGCGCGGCTGAGGTCAGGCGCTGGCTGCAGGAAGACCGGTACGTCCGGGTCGAGGCCCGCCAGGGCCTGAGCGCTCACGACGACGGCATCCGCTCCTACAGCCTGGTGCTCGACCAGCAGGTCACCCGCGCCGGGCTGACAGCCTGGCTGACCGCACTCGCCTCGCTGCGCGGCGCCGAGTTGCTGCGCGTGAAAGGCCTGCTCAACGTCGAGGGCGAGCCGGTCGCCGTGCACGCCGTGCAGACGCTGATCCATGAGCCCGTGTATCTGCAGCATTGGCCCGATGCCGACCGCCGCTCGCGGCTGGTGTTCATTACCCGCAACATGACGCGCGAAGCCGTCGAGGCGACGCTGGGCGTGCTCGGCTGGCAATCACAGCCGGTTGAAGGCGGGGTTCCCAAACCCGATCCCCAGAAGTACGCGCGCTTTCTGGCCGCAATGACCAAAATGCATTGACGCAAAGCGGATTCCGCCTTGACAAGGGCGGGTTGATTAATTAGCTTCCAAGCTTCGCTGCAAACGCTTGCATTCTGCAAAGTTTGCAGTTCGGGTCATGCAATTGCAGCCCGCGCAACACGGAGGAGTGTCCAGATGTTCGAATTCAAACCCCCGGAAGCCAAGGGAACCGTCAAGGTCCTCAAGGGAGGCCTGCTGATCGACGGCAACGGCGGCAAGCCGGTCAAGGATCCGGTGATCGTGCTCGAGGGCCGGCGCATCAAGCAGGTCGGCGTCAAGGGCCAGGTGAAGATTCCTGCAAAGGCCGAGATCATCGACTGCGGCAAGGCGACACTGATGCCGGGGCTGATGGATGTCCACATCCATACCATGATGTTCAACTGCCTGACCTTCCACAACTACCGGGTGGCGCAGTGGGAAATCACGCCGGAGCTGCAGCAGATGTACGGGCTGTTCCACGCCCAGCTCTGTTTCGACATGGGCTTCACCACGCTGCGTGATCTCGGCCTCAATTCCGGCCGCGGGCTGCTGACCGCGCACCTGTGCGCGATCCGCGATTCGATCAATGCCGGCGTCATCGAGGGCCCGCGCATGCTGATCGGCGGCTTCACCACCATCACCGGCTCGCACCTCGACCTGATCCAGCCGCGCGCGGCCCAGCGTTACGGCTTCCAGACCGCCGACGGCCCCTGGGAACTGCGCAAGCTCGCGCGCACCAACCTGCTGGCCGGCTGCGACATCGTCAAGACCTGCGCCACCGGCGGCGGCGGCACCGACAAGGAAGAGCCGGACATCCGCAACATGACGCAGGAGGAGATCAACGCCATCGTCGACGAAGCGCATGCCTTCCACAAGGTCGCGGCGGTGCACTGCTTCACGCCCAACGGCCAGCGCATGGCGCTGGAGGCCGGTGCCGACACCATCGAACACATGGTTTTCCACGACGAGGAGACCGTGGACATGCTGGCCGGGTCCGGCGTGTGGATGACGCCGACGCTGCTCCACCGCACCGATCGCGCGATCGAGACGCGCAAGGACCAGGGCACCTCGCAGTTCGTGTTGAACAAGATGAAGGCCCTGCAGCCCTACTGCTTCGAAACCTTCCAGAAGCTGCACAAGGCCGGCGTCAACATCGCGCTGGGCACCGACATGGGCTTCGATCCGGAAATGGGCACCAATGCCCGCGAAATGGAAATCTACGTCAAGCTCGGCATGACCAACATGGAAGCCATCATGGCGGCGACGCGCAACGCCGCCCACGCGATCAAGATGGAGCGCGAGTTGGGCACCATCGAGGCCGGCAAGCTGGCCGACATCATCGCCGTCAACGGCGATCCGCTGAAGGACATCCGGGTGTTCCAGGAGAAGAAGAACATCCAGATCGTGATGAAAGAGGGCCGGGTCTATGCCGACCGCCGCCCCGGCCACAGCAAGAACGTCGTCAGCGTGACGCCGAAAGACTGGAAGAAAATCGATTATCTGTGATGCGTTCGCGCATCACGCAACGGACAACCAGAGGAGGTTGAGCATGGCAGCAGCACGCAAGGCAGCAAAGAAAGCCGTAAGAAAAACGGCATCCAAAACCAAGACCGAAGGCGCGATCCGCGCCGGAAACGGCAAGTATCACTTCCGCATGGACAAGCTGAAGAAGGTTCCCGCGGGAACCGGCTACTCGACCTCGCACGGCGGGGTTGTCGAGGGTGAACGCATCCTCGTCGGCTACATCCACAAGCCGCGGGGCACCGGTTCACGCATGCATTCGCACAAGAACGAACAGCTGAACTATGTGCTCCGCGGCACGCTGGTGGGTTCGGTCAACGGCAAGCGCGTCGTCGCTCCCGCCGGCACCCTCATCTACATTCCCGCCAATGCGCCGCACAACCTGGTGGCCTCGCCCAAGGACAAGGACGTGATTTTCCTTGCCGTGAAAGACCTGTCGCAGGGCATCATCGGCATGGCGGTGGACGGCACCATGACCGGGCCGCATTACGAGAAGGGTTTTGGTCCGGCGAAGAGGAGCAGGAAGAAGGCTGCCCGGCGCACCGCCGCCCGCTGAAAAGCACAATAAAATCAATTAGTTAAAATCCGATGCGTCTTACCGCAGAGGAGAAAAGGATGCTGCGCGGCGAGCGGGGCCGCGCAGTGCAGGAGGCGCTGCAGCTGCAGCTCGAGGTCGGCCGGTTTTTCGGCGCGAAACGTTTCGTGCCGGTGTCGAACGTACACATGATGGGCGACATCGAGGTCATGGGCGATGCCGGCAAGGCCTTCCTCGAGCGCGCCGCGCAGTCCGGCGCGAAATGCCGGCAGCCGACGACCACCAATGCGCGCTGCATCGACTTTGCCCATGTCGAACAGCTGAAGCAGGACAGGGACGAGGCGCGCAAGGAAAAGGAATTGATCGCCTGCCTGCGGCGCATGGACGTCATCACTGCCGACACCTGCATCAACTACCAGACGATCTACCAGCCCCACCTCGGCGAGCATGTGGCCTGGGGCGACACCGGCACCGTGATTTACGCCAACTCGGTGTTCGGTGCGCGTTCCAATTTCGAGGCCGGCCCCGCGGCGCTCGCCGCCGGCCTCACCGGCCGCGTGCCCGAGTACGGTTTCCATCTCGACGAACACCGCCGCGGCACTTTCCAGGTCAGCCTGAAAGCGGATCTCGACGACCTTGCCGACTGGGGCGCCGTGGGCAGGATCGTCGGCTCCTCGCACCAGGACTATTACGCGGTGCCGGTGTTCACCGGCATGAAACGCACACCGACTGCCGACGAACTGAAACAGCTCGGCGCGGCGCTGGCGAGTTACGGCTCGATGGGCATGTTCCACATGGTTGGCGTCACGCCGGAAGCGCCGACGCTGAAGGCGGCTTTCGGCGGGCGCAGGCCCAAGGAAACGATGACCGTCACGAATCGCGACATCGAGAAGGTCTATGCCGGTTACGACAAGCAGGGCAATCCGCTGAATCTGGTGGTGTTCTCCGGACCGCAGCAGTCGCTGCTCGAAATGAAACAGCTCGCCGTGCTGCTCAGGGGCCGCAAGGTTGCCAGGGGCAGCCAGCTGTTCATCACCACCAGCAATGGCGTCAAGAGTGCGGCAAAAGAACTGGGCTACCTGCAGGACATCGAGCAGTCCGGTGCCGTCGTGCTCGAAGGCGTCTGTTTCTATATCCTGCAGAACCTGCCGCAGATGCGCGTGCGCGAGGGCTGGAGCAACCTGGTCACGAACTCGGCCAAGCTCGCCAACATCATCGGCGCGCACAAGTTCAACACCATCCTGCGCCGCACCGCCGAGTGCGTGGACATTGCCTGCACGGGCAGGGACGTGCGGTGAAGGGTGCAAAGTCAATCCGCCTCAAGCGCGCCTTTGGCCCGGTGGTCGAAGGCGAGGCCCTGGTTTCCAGCGAAGGGTTTTCGCCGCGCTACGACCTCGACCGCTGGAGCGGCCTGATCTCGCGTCCCGGCCATGCGCTGGAAGGCCACAACATCCGCGACAAGATCCTGATCACGCCCAGCGCCAAGGGTGGCATTGCCGCCGGCTGGGCTTTCTATGACATCCGCGCCAAGGGGATAGCCCCCAAGGCCTTCGTCTTCGGCGTCACCAACCCGGTGATGGTGCAGGGCGCGGTGTTCGCCGGCATCACCATCACCGAAGGCTGGTCGGCGGATCCCTACAGGCTGATCCGCACCGGCGACATCGTGCGCGTCGACCCCGCCAGAAAAACGCTGACCCTGATCGCGCGCGCCAAACGGTAGTAATCTGTCGGCGGGTCATTGATCTTTCATCCGGAGGAGGAACCGATGAGAACCTTGCCTTTTACGACTTTCGTTCTTGCCATCGCTGCCATCGCGGCGGCCGCAGCGGTGCCGGCGCAGGCTGCCAGCGCCTATCCGAACCGGCCGATCCGCATCATCGTCGCCTACACGCCGGCCGGCACCACCGACATCCTGGCGCGTACTGTCGGCCAAAAGATGAGCGAGGCCTGGGGGCAGACCGTGATCGTCGACAACCGCCCCGGGGCCAATGGCAACATCGGCACCGAGATAGCGGCGCAGGCCACCGCCGACGGCTATACCCTGCTGATGGGCACCGCGGCGACCCACGGCATCAACAACACGCTGTATCCCACACTGAAATGGGACGCGGTGCGTGATTTCGCGCCGGTAAGCCTTACCGCGCGGGTGCCCAACATCCTCGTCGTCAACAACAGCCTGCCGGTGAAATCGGTGAAGGACCTGATTGCCTTCGGCAAGGGCAATCCCGGCAAGCTCAACCATGGTTCACCGGGCCTCGGCAGCACTGGCCACCTCTCGGCCGAGCTGTTCAAGAGCGCCGCCGGACTGCAGATGACCCACGTCCCCTACAAGGGCAGCGCGCCGACGCTCGCCGACCTCATCGCCGGCCAGATCCAGGTTGTGATCGACAACATGCCGCCCTACCTGCCGCATGTGCAGTCAGGCAAAATCCGCGCCCTTGCGGTGACCACCGCGCAACGTTCTTCCGCCGCGCCCAACCTGCCGACACTGCAGGAAGCCGGTGTTGCCGGTTACGAGGCCGGATCCTGGTTCGGCCTGCTCGCGCCGGCGAAGGTGCCGAAGGACATCGTGGCCCGGCTGTCGGCCGAGAACGACCGCATCCTCAAGCTGCCCGATGTGCGCGAGCGCCTTTCTGCCCAGGGGGCCGAGCCCGTCGGCGGGAAGCCCGAGGAGTTCGCCGCGTTCATCCGGTCCGAGCAGGTGAAGTGGCGCAAGGTCATCCAGGACGCGGGGATCAAGCTCTGAAGCGTGCCAGGTTCCGCGCCGAAATACGACATGATCCGCGATCCCGAATCCTTCACCCTCCTCCTCGACACCCTGCAGCGCTTCGTCCGCGACAAGCTGATCCCGCGCGAAGCCGAGGTCACCGAGACGGACGAGATTCCCGCCGACATCCTCGCCGCGATGCGCGAGCTGGGGCTCTTCGGACTCACCATCCCCGAGGAATACGGCGGGCTGGGATTGACCACCGAGGAAGAGGTGCTGACCTCGATGGCCGTGTGTTATGCCTCGCCGGTGTTCCGCTCGCGTTTCGGCACCAACACCGGCATCGGCTCCCAGGGCATTGTCATCGACGGCACGCCGGAGCAGAAAAAGAAATACCTGCCGCGGCTTGCCGCCGGCGAAATCACCGGGTCCTTCGCGCTGACCGAGCCCGAATCGGGTTCCGACGCCGGTTCACTGCGCACCGCGGCGAAACGCGACGGCGATCACTACATCCTCAACGGCTCCAAGCGCTACATCACCAATGCGCCGGAAGCCGACATTTTCACGGTGATGGCGCGCACCGACCCGAACTCGAAAGACGCGAAAGGCGTGTCCGCCTTCATCGTCGAACGCAACACGCCGGGTTTGACGGTCGGCCCGTACGACAAAAAGATGGGCCAGCGCGGCTCGCATACTGCCGACGTCATTTTCGACAACGTGCGCGTGCCCGCGGCCAACCTGATCGGCGGGCAGGAGGGCATGGGTTTCAAGACCGCGATGAAGGTGCTCGACAAGGCGCGGCTCAACATCGGCGCCGTCTGCGTTGGTGCTGCCGAGCGCCTGCTCGACGAGGCGCTGAACTATGCCCGTGAGCGCCGGCAGTTCGGCAAACCCGTCGCCGAGTTCCAGCTGGTGCAGGCAATGCTCGCCGACTCCAAGGCCGAGGTCTATGCCGGGCGCAGCATGGTGCTGGAAGCCGCGCGCAAGAAGGACGGCGGCGCGAACATCACGATGGAAGCCTCCTGCGCCAAGCTGTTCTGCGCCGAAATGGTCGGCCGCGTCGCCGACCGCGCGGTGCAGATCCACGGCGGCGCCGGCTACATGCAGGCTTCGGCGGTGGAACGGCTGTATCGCGACGTGCGCCTGTTCCGGCTCTACGAGGGCACCAGCCAGATCCAGCAGCTGGTGATTGCGAGACATATATTGCGGTAGGGAGAGATTAGCCCGTGAATGACCGATGGCCATCATTAAGGTACTGATTTAATTATATATTTTTATTGTTTGGGTGTTATGGCTCCAATAGATGATTGCTTTATCTCATTGAATAGCGAGGCAAAATGAACTAATGGTTTGAATGATGGAATCCATTTCAAATCAAACGAATTTGTCATTGTTATCGTTAAGGCAAGAATTTCTGATTCGAGCCGTAAAAATTCAAAAATAAGCAGCCGTAGCAATGCAATAAAGGAGTAAATCGGGTGGAATTAACTTGCTTTCTGGCAGGTAGCGAGCATTAGCTATTTACTTTCACTGCCGGTCCGGTTTTAATGTACACTTTAAAATCAGGTACTTGTACTCTATTTCGCCTTGGAGAATACGTAGCTAAATGGCTGTAAATTTTCCAAAGCTTCCGGATTTTGAGCGACCCCCAGTCGTAGAGGTGGTGCTTTCGTTGCAGTTTGAGGCATTGCCGAAGCTCCAAGTGCAGCATATCGGCCAATTATGGGACCGATTTAAAACAGATTTCCCTGTGGTCGAGACTAAACCACCCCTCGATCCAGTGCTTGAAATGTTTGATCGAAAGCCGGCGCGGCCTATGGTGCAGTTTTCTGTAGGTGAGATGCCTATGTTTCCGCGCGTTTGGTTTGTGAGCGGAACCGGTTCCGAGATTATTCAGGTGCAGTCAGACCGAATAATTCACAATTGGCGTAAAACGGGAACTTCGCCTGAATATCCAAGATACGACCGTATTCGTGAAGATTTTAAAAAATCACTAAAAAAAGTAACAGATTTTCTGAGAGATAACGCTCTTGGAGAATTGCGTCCAAATCAATGTGAGGTTTCGTACATCAATCACGTGCCTATTAGCGATAGTGGTGCTGCAGATCACGGAGAACCTCATCGGTTATTAAAGATATTTAATAAAGACTTTGGTATTCCTTTTTTACCGACGCCGGAGGCAGTAAATTTTTCAACAAGATATTTACTGCAACATGCAGATATTAATTCTGGTAAGCCGTTTGGACGGCTGTACGTTGATCTAAAACCCGCGTATTCTGAAAATCAGACTTCGATTTTTGTAATCAATTTAACAGTGCGTTCAGCTCCATCAAGAAATGACATTGAATCAGCCATGGAATGTTATGACATCGGTCGCAAGTACATAGTGTGCACATTCGACGCAATGACCGAAGATGGTATGCATAAAGTTTGGGGGAAAATGAATGAACGCTAATCTAGCTTTCGCAGACGATTGTGACGTCAACGAAGAAGTTTCAGCTTTTTCCAAGTCTATGGCGCGGACTTTCTGGATACGGTCGCCTAGAGTGGACGAGTATTCGATATCTGGATCTCAAGTTACTCCGATTAATCGAGCGTATGGGCAGTTCAAAACAGAAATTATCAACTCATCGCAGGCCGATTTTACTCAACTTAATGCTATTGCTAAATCAATAAACCAATTCCTCTCTCTAGATATTAATTGGGACACTTACGGTGGAAAACCGACAACAGAGGTAGCGGCTCGTAAAGCGATGAACATCATCACTAGCCTTCTTTCGGAAGGTGCCCGTGCGCCGGCAGTGGTGCCAGTTAACAACGGCGGCATTCAAATTGAATGGCACAATAGCGGTTGGGATGTCGAAATCGAAGTACATCCAGACGGCTCGGTTAGCACATTTATTGATAATGGCGTGTTTAATCGTGAGTGGGAAAATCATCAATTGCCTCAAGATCGTCAATTCATAGAGGCGCTTCAGGTAGTAACCGCTACGCCTGTAGTTTGAGGGGTGTTCAACGCTTATGGCCGAGGCGCAGCCTGAAGCGGACGACCAAACTATTCAGGGTAATGTGTTTCTGTGGCGCCGTGTACCAAAGACGCCATCACATTACGTATATGACGAGAACTTGAATCGCATGCGCGCTACTTCGGCTGCGTTCAAAGATCATCCAAATGGTTCGCCGATGTCGGTGACCATTGATGTTGGGCAGGATCCTACAACTGCTATAAAAAATTATCCAAATAACGGCCTGGCTGCAATTACGACCGAGCTTGTTCGAAGCCTAGGGCAGACCGTTAGGCGTAGTCCTGTTCATGATGATCCGAATCATGCAGAAGTAGTTGGCCCAAAGCCAAAGCGAGTTAGTAGTGAAATGGCTAAGGCAGCTGTCTGGATTATTCATCCACCACCGTAGTTTCGATTTATGGGGCAAGACGCCTAAGCAGCGCGTAATGGTTTAGATCCAAGATCGTATTTTGCAGCTCTGAATATATGAATGCAGTCCATGCTATATCCTGTCGCAGGATCATAAAAAAACCAGATTCGGTCCACGACAACCCGGAGGGACGCCATGCGCTACCCGATCCAAGCCAAACCAAACCGATCGGTTACCTGAAAGCCAACGCCGCTGAAGTGCTGACCCACCTCGCCGAACAGCGCAAGCCGTTGATCATTACTCACAACGGGGTGGCCAAGGCCGTGCTGCAGGACGTGGCCTCGTACGAAGAAACTCGGGATACTCTGGCCTTGCTGAAATTCCTCGCGATGGGCTACCAGGGCGTAGCTGCTGGCAGGGTCAAGCCAGCCGGTGAAGTCATTGCGCGCCTAAGGGCAAAGCGTACTCCCGGCTGATCCTATCGATTGATTTTCCGGGTGACCGGCAAACAGGTCATCGGGTAACTGGTCACAGACCTACGCCGCGATCTGCAGTCCCTGCTGTCGCGCAGGCAGTTGGATGCCTAAAGCGTGGATTCCACGCGGTTCCTACGCTCATAGGAAGGTTCCCAAATACGCCATTTCTTGTCTTATTGTTGACAATCTTCTTGACGACAATACAGGCAAAAGTTATGCTCCGTGGCTGAAAATCTGTCCAAATCCGTCCTGAAACCCGAGGAATGCCGTGGCTTTTGAAAAACTGATCGAAGAATTCCAGCAGAAAACCGCCGAAGCGATGGCCATGGGCGGGCCCGAAAAACTGGCCAAGCGCAAGGCGGAAGGGCATCTGAATGCCCGCGAGCGCATCGATTGCCTGGTCGATCCCGGCACTTTCATCGAGTCCGGGCTGTTTGCCCGCAGCAACCGCCCGGAGGTCAAGCACAAGACTCCGGCGGACGGCAAGATCGCCGGCTTTGCCAAGGTCAATGGCCGCGAGGTGGCCCTGGTTTCGAATGACTTCACCGTGCTCGGTGCCTCGAGCGCGGTGATCAACATGAAGAAAATCAAGCATGTGAAGCAGATTGCCACCAAGCGCGGCATTCCGCTGGTCATGCTGGGCGAATCCTCGGGGGCGCGCATGCCCGACCGCATGGGTTCCGCCGGACGCGCGATCATCGCCCAGGATCCCACCGAGTACCAGCGCCTGCGCGAATCGCCCTGGTGTTCGGCGCTGCTGGGCCAGTGCTACGGTTCCTCGACCTGGTATTCGGCGATGTCGGACTTCGTGGTCATGCGCAAGGGCGCGATCATGGCCATCGCCAGCCCCAACGTGACCTCGATCGCGATCAACAAGCCGATCAGCGCCGAGGAATTGGGCGGCTGGAAGCTGCTGACCGGTGTTTCCGGCCTCGCCGACATGGCGGTCGACACCGACGAGCAGGCCATTGCCGCGATCAAGAAATTCCTGTCGTACCTGCCCAGCCACTACATGCAGCCGCCGCCCGAGTATCCGGTGCCCGAGGGCTCGGACGAGGCCTGCCGGAACATCTTCGACATCCTGCCGGAGTCGCGCAACAAGGTGTACGACGTGCGCAAGATCATCGCCGCGATTGCCGACAAGGATTCCTGCTTCGAACTGAAGGAGCGCTACGGCAAGTCGATCGCCACCGTGCTCGCCCGCGTGGACGGCAAGACCACCGGTTTCATCGCCAACAACCCGATGTTCAAGGGCGGCGCGCTCGATGCCGACGCGGTGCAGAAGGTGATCAGCTTCATGGTGCTCTGCGACTCCTTCAACGTGCCGCTGGTGTTCATGGTCGACGTGCCGGGCTTCCTGATCGGCATCGAGGGGGAGCTGCGCGGCATGCCGGGCAAGGTCATCAACTGGATGAACGCGCTGACCCAGGTCACGGTGCCCAAGATCACCATCATCATGCGCAAGAACTACGGCCAGGCCTTCATCAACATGGCGGGCGGCAAGAATGCCGATGAAGTTGCGGTGTGGCCGATGGCCGACCTCGGTTTCATGGATCCCGCGGTGTCGGTCAACGTGCTCTACGGCGTCAAGCAGCAGGATGATCCCGAGAAATTCGCGAAGCTCAAAGCCGAGGTCGAGCGCGATACCTCGGCCTGGGGTCTCGCCGAGCTGTACGAAGCCCAGCATGTGCTGGACCCGCGCGACACCCGGCAGTGGCTGATCCGCACGCTGGATGTCCACCGCAGGGGCATGAAAAACGGCGTCGGCGAGCACCTGCTGCGCAACTGGCCGACGAGCTATTGATCTGTTTTCTGCAACGGCAGCGGACATCGCTGCATGGGGCATCGCCGCAGGCGGCATCGGACAAGACCGCCGCGTGTCCCGCTTAACCTGGAGGAGCATCACATGAACATCCGACTTTCCCTGATTGCCGCTGCGCTGCTGACCTTTGCCGTCCCGGTTGCGGCCCAGAATTACCCGACCAAGCCGATCCGCTTCATCGTGCCTTTTGCCCCCGGCGGCAATACCGATGTGCAGGCGCGGCTGATCGGCAACAAGCTGACCGCCGCCCTCGGCCAGCAGGTCATCGTCGACAACCGCGGCGGCGCGGGCGGGACGCTGGGCGTCGACATGGCGGCCAAGGCACAACCCGACGGCCATACCATCGTCATCGCCTCATTCGGCAATATCCTTGTCGGTCCGGCGCTGTACAAGAACCTGCCCTATGATCCGGTCAAGGACTTCGAGCCCGTGGTCCTGGTGTCCGAGCCCCCGGGCATGATCGTCGTCCACCCCTCGGTGCCGGTGAAGAATCTGCGCGAATTCATCGACTACGCGAAGAAAAATCCGAACAAGCTCAACTACGCTTCGGCCGGCAACGGCACCTGGAATCATCTCTTCGCCGAACAGCTGAAGTCAGTCGCCGGCATCCAGATGGCGCATGTGCCGTACAAGGGCGCGGGTCCGGCGATGAACGACGTGGTGGGCGGGCATGTGCCGACGATGTTCGCGCCTTTCCCCAGCGCGCGCACCCACCTGACGGCCAACCGCCTGCGCGGCCTCGCAGTGACCGGCGCCAAGCGGTCGCTGCTGTTCCCGGAAGTGCCGACCGCGTCCGAGGCCGGCCTGCCCGGCTACACCGCGGCCAGCTGGTTCGGCATCCTCGCGCCGGCTGGCACCCCCAAGCCCATCGTCACGCGCCTGAACAAGGAGGTGAATGCCGCCTTCGAGGCTCCGGAAATCAAGGCCGCCTATGCCGCCGAGGGCATTGATCCCGCCGGCGGCACGCCGGAAGATATCGCGCGCTCGATCCGCGAGGGCATGGCGAAATGGGGCAAGCTGGTGAAGGACCTCGGACTCAAGCTGTAACTTCGTCGGCCTCAATCCGCCGGTCCGGCAAAATTGCCGGACCGGCCTTTCACTCGCGAAACCCCGGAAGCACAAGCATGGCTTTTGAAGAACTGCTGAAAGAACTCGACGCCCGCAGGCAGAAGGCGCTGGCGATGGGCGGACCTGAAAAGCTCGCCGAGCGCAAGGCGCAGGGTCTGCTCAATGCTCGCGAGCGCCTGGACCGCCTGTTCGATCCCGGAAGCTTTCTCGAATCGGGGCTGTTCAGCGTGTCGAACCGGCCCGAGGACAAAACTACGACGCCGGCCGATGGCAAGGTGGCCGGTTACGGCCGCGTCAACGGCCGCGAGGTGGCGGCGATTTCCAACGACTTCACGGTGAAGGGCGCCTCCAGCGCCCAGATCAACATCAAGAAGCTGAAGCAGATGAAGACCGTCGCCAAAAAGCGCGGCATCCCGCTGGTCTTCCTCGGCGAATCCACCGGCGCGCGCATGCCCGACGTGATGGGCGCGGGCTCGATCGGCTCCAAGGACGACCCCCAGGAATACCTGCGCATGCGCGAGGTCCCGTGGGCGGCCGGCGTGCTGGGCCACTGCTACGGTTCCTCGGCCTGGTACGGCTCGATGTCGGATTTCTGCGTGATGCGCAAGGGCGCGATCATGGCGGTGTCGAGCCCGCGGCTGATCTCGATGGCCACCGGCAAGCAGTGCGACGGCGAGGAACTCGGCGGCTGGCGCGTGCATTCGGAAGTCAGCGGCCTCGTCGACCAGGTGGTCGACACCGACGAGCAGGCGATCGACGCGATCAAACAGTTCCTCTCCTATCTGCCGAGCCATTACATGGAAGCGCCGCCGGAGTATCCGGTGCCGGAGGGCTCGGACGACGCGATCCGCAACGTGATGGACCTCATCCCGGAATCGACCAACCAGGTCTACGACATGCGCAAGGTGATCCAGTGCATTGTCGACCGCGGTTCGATGTTTGAAATGAAATCGCGTTTCGGCAAGACCCTGGTCACCGCGCTGGCGCGGCTCGACGGCAAATCGGTGGGCATCATCGCCAACAATCCGCTGTACAAGGGCGGCGCCATCGATGCCGATGCCTGCCGCAAGGTGCAGGCTTTTTTCGTGCTTTGCGATTCCTTCAACATCCCGATCGTGATGCTGGTCGACCAGCCGGGTTTCCTGATCGGCATGGAGGGCGAGCAGCAGGGCGTCACCGGCAAGGTCATGAACTGGCTCAATGCGATGACGCTGGTGACCGTGCCGAAAATCTCGGTGATCCTGCGCAAGAGTTACGGGCTGGCGGTGTCCAACATGGGCGCCGGCGGCAACTGCGACGAGCTGGCCTGCTGGGTGACTGCCGAGATCAGTTTCATGAAGCCGGATTTCGGCGCGAAAGTCGTGTTCGGCGTCGATCCCGAGAAAGAACCGGAGAAGTTCAAGGAGGCCGTCGCCAAAATGTCCAAAGGCACCTCGCCCTACGACATGGCCGCGATCTACACCGCGCAGGACGTCATCGACCCGCGCGACACCCGCAGCTGGCTGATCCGCATGCTCGAGGTGCAGCGCATGCGCATGACCAATGGCGTCGGCCAGCACCTGATGCGCACCTGGCCGACCAGCTTCTGAGCCTTGCCGTCATTCCGGCGCATGCCGGAATCCAGTGCTTGTGCCGGAGTTTCCTGGATTCCGGATCGCACTCCGCCCGTCCGGAATGACGGTGGCTTGTTTCACACGGCTGGATCCCGGAACGTAATGTGCCCTTGTCCGAACCCGGTATTCCACCGGCCGGCATGACTCAGCGGCATTTTCAGCGAATAATAGCGGCCTTCACCGAAAGTCCAGCCATGAAAAACACTGACAGCACTCTCAGCATCCGTTCCGTCGAAGCCATCCCCGTCGTCGTGCCCCTGCTGCATCCGATCAAATGGGCGCGCGGGGAAATCAGGAACATCGACAACGTCATTGTCGTCATCACCCTGTCCGACGGCACCCAGGGCATTGCCGATGCGCCGCCGCGGCCGACGATCTACGGCGAAACGCAACAGTCGATCGCCACCATTATCCAGGACCATTTCGCGCCCAAGCTGAAAAATCTCGGCGCCTTCGACATTGCCGGCCTGTGGGCGGTGCTCGACCAGTACGCCGGCAATCCGGCGGCGAAGTCGGCGCTCGACATGGCCCTGTTCGACGCCCAGGCCAAACATCTCGGCATCAGCTGCGCCGAGCTGCTCGGCGGCACGCCCAAGGCGCTGCCGGTCAACCGCCGGCTGATGCTGGGCTCGAACAAGGACATGCTGGCTGAGGCCGAACGCATGATCCGGCAGTACGGTTTCAAGGCCTGGAAGGTCAAATGCGGCATCGACAGGAAGCGCGACATCGCGCTGCTGCGCGCGCTGCGCCGGCTGGTCGGCGACGACCACGAGATCACCATTGACTGCAACCAGGGTTATTCCTCGCAGGATCTGCTGGAAATGAGTCCTTACTTCGAGGAAGTGAAGGTGGTGCTGATCGAGGAACCGATCCCCATGCGCGACGGCGCCGGCAAGCGCTTCTGCGCCGAGCGCACCCGCATCCCCATCTCGGGCGACGATTCCTGCATGACCCCGGACGACGTGCTGCACGAACTGAAACTCGGCGGCATCCGCGCGCTGGTGATCAAGTGCGCGCGCACCGGTTACACCCAGTCGCGTCAGATCCTCGCGCTGGCCAAGTCCTACTACACGCCGGCCCACAACGGCACCCAGGCCGACATGCAGATCGGCTGTGTTGCCGCCGCGCATTTCGCCAGCACCTATGCCACGCCGCATGCGCATGAATTCTCCAGCTTCATCGATGCCAAGGACCATGTCGCCAATGAGGAGCCGGTGATCAAGAATGGCCGGCTGATCCTGCCGCCGGGGCCGGGCATCGGTCTGACCCTGGATCCCCGCAAGATGAAGAAGTATCGTGTTGACTTATAAGGATTTTTTGACCCACCCGACAGTTGGCAGGCACTTACTTCGGACCCTACTGACGACGCTGCTGCTGTTGCCGGCCTGGCCCGTTGCGGGGGCCGTGTCCGGCGAGGGCGCACCCTGGGATCTGCGCGGCAGCGAGATCCAGGTGTTCATCGAAAACGATTCCTTCGGCGGCACCGACCAGTACTACACCAACGGCATCAAGATCGGCGGCGGCGTGCCGGCGGACCGCGTCACCCGGCTGATCAGCCGCCCGCCCAACGCGCTGCTCGACGCGATCAGCGACGGGGCGAGCAATCACTTCGGCCTGTTCATCGGGCAGAACCTCTACACCCCGCGCGACATCACCATCGCCGCGCCGCAACCCTTCGACCGGCCCTGGGCGGCGTGGTCGTACATCGGCGCGGTTGCGCAAAGCGTCAAGGAAGACCGGCTGCATACGGTCGAGGTCGATCTCGGTTTCGTCGGCCCGCCGGCGCTGGGCCGGCAGGTGCAGACCTTCTGGCACAAGTACATCGTCGATGCGCCCGAGCCCAAAGGCTGGGGCAACCAGATCCGTGCCGAACCCGGCCTGCTGGTGACTTACCTGCACAAGCGGCGTTACGGCGACAGCAACGGCTTGCAGTTCGTGCCGCATGCCGGCGCCAGCATCGGCAGCATCATGACCCTGGTGCGCGCCGGCGGCATCGTCCGCATCGGGCAGAACATGACCGGCTTCGGCCCCGACGGCATCGAGCCCGGCGGCGCGATGCTGAAGAACACGCGCAGCGAACACGATGCCGGCCGCCGCCAGCCCTGGGAATGGTTTGCCTTCGCCGGCGTCGACGGCCGTCTGATCGGCCACAACATTTTCCTCGACGGCTCGCTGTTCCGCGATGGCCCCGGTGTGGCGCGCCGCGATGCGGTGTACGACTTCACCGCCGGGCTGTCGATGCGCATCGACAAGGTCCGCCTGTCGGTGACCCGCATCAAGCGCAGCGAGGAATTCCGCACCCCCATTGCCGGAGGCGGCCAGCAGCGTTTCTACTCAGTCAATGTCGGGATCGAGTTTTGAGGGAAGACCGGGACGATTCAAACGCGCCCAAGTCAGTGGGGCTTGCCGGGCAGAAACAATATAAGTACTTGATTTTATTGATATATTTGTGAAATTCCGGCCTGCGGCGTGATGCCGTACAAGGCCCCGGATTGCTCCACCCGCGGCATCCCCGGCGCCGTATCCAGCGGGCTGATTACACCACCACCGCCCACTTTCAGCACATGCGTGTAGATCATCGTGGTTTTCACATCCGAATGACCCAGCAGTTCCTGCACGGTGCGGATGTCATAACCGCCCTGCAGCAAGTGCGTCGCAAAACTGTGGCGCAGCGTATGGACCGAAACCGGCTTGTGGATATCCGCGCGTGCCACCGCTTTCTTGATCGCGCGCTGCAATCGTTCTTCATACAGATGATGACGGCGGCGGATTCCGCTGCGGGGATCGGTGGACAGCGTCGGTGACGGAAAGACCCAGTGCCAGGTCCAGGTTTCAGCAGCACGCGGGTATTTGCGTGCAAGCGCATCAGGCATCTCAACACCGGGCAAATGCGCAGCACGATCCTCCGCCCACAAGGCGCGTGAACGTGCGAGCTGTTCGTGCAGGGCCTGGCGCAGCGACTGCGGCAGCATCACGACGCGGTCTTTCCCGCCCTTGCCCTCGCGAACGATGATCGAGCGCCGGTCGAAATCGACATCCTTGACCCTCAGCCGCAAGCCCTCCATCAGGCGCATTCCGGTGCCGTACAGAAGTCGCGCCAGCAGCCCGACTTCGCCCTCCATCAAGGCCAGCATTCGCTCAACCTCTTCACGCGACAGTACGGTCGGCAGTCGTTCACGAGCGCGGGGGCGCCCGATTTCGTCCAGCCAGGGCAATTCGATTTCCAGCACTTCCTTGTAGAGGAACAACAGCGCCGACAGCGCCTGTCTGTGAGTGGAAGGTGATACAGAGCGCTGACAGGCCAGCCAGGTGAGATAAGCCTCGACCTCGGGTTTGCCCATCCCGGCCGGATGGCGCAGCTTGTGCCAGTGGATGAAAGACCGCACCCAGTAGACGTAAGTCTTCTCGGTCCTTAAGCTGTAATGCAAATAACGGATGCGCTCCCGGAGCTGATCCAGTAGCCGGGTGGACTGTAGAGGCGGCCTGACGGGTTTGGCCTTTTTGTTAAACCTGTACATATATACAGTAGTCTAAGCCAAGCTTTTGAATAAAAGCAAGTTCTGGCACGGGAGGCAGGAATGTTAGACCGCAAGCCCCGCTGTTATGCCGCAGTTTTGCGGTCTAAATCACGTTAGGCGTCATGGACACGGCAAGCCTTGATGACTTTTCGCGCGACGTGGCTAAGCATCTATTCGCGCAGTTTCCCCAGTGGCAAGGGCTTGCGAAAATTGAGCGAGCCGATGATGGGTCGGGCTATCTTCGGCTAGAAGTTGAAGCGCCGCCTGGATCATCGGCTGCCAACGGACTTTCCGTCACCACATCCTATGGTGAAATGATTGTTGGGTTTGACTATTACCATGGCCATTTTGGCGCTCAAATCGGCGATGGTGGCGCTGAGTCTGCGGTTCGCTTTGTGGTTGATCTGGTCAATGAGAAGATTCCTGTGGTCTCGTGGTGGGAGGAAGGCGAATTAGTTGCTTGGAGCACCATCGAGGACGGACGACCGCTTTTGCCCGACGATCTAATTGGACAATATGATCGTGTTCGTATCCGGTCCTGGAAAGGCACACTGAATGTGGACCGTGACGCCTAACCCGTGGCTGCAGGCCACAGTCACCAGCGGGCTTCGCCCGCTGGTGACTGTGCCTGAGCCACAACGTTAGATTCCAAGGGGAAGTGGTGATGAAAATTGGGCATCTAAGTAGCATTGCCATTGCCCTGATGATGGGAGGAGTGGCTGGGGCATATATAGATCGTTATTACCTGTTCGGCCCGATGCGCGCAACGCTGGATGTTGGCGCATTTTCGACACAGTTAATGGAAGACTCCGCGTTGCTAAAAGTTCTAAAAAGAGGGGACATCGCTTGTGCAATTAAAACCCTTGAAGGACACCTTACAGTTAATTTAAAAGGGGTTGATTTCTATCGCTCATATCAGGGCGCGAACTCCAATCCCTTGATCGCCTTGAGAAATCAATCGAATTTGCGAGAGATGCTCTTCAAGCGAAGGACCAATCCAGCGTGATCAGCACAGGTAAGTGTGTTTAACCCGAATCTAACTTGTTCGTTCGAGAGCGGACGCGCCGCAAGCGGCGCGCCCGCTCAACGCAGTCGTTGAGCTTTTGAAGCAAAACATCACCGGCTTCCACCAGGACGCCGCCGGCGACTGGGTCGCCGAACTCGCCTGCGGCCACCATCAGCATGTGCGCCACAACCCGCCGTGGATCAACCGGCCCTGGGTCATCACGCCGCAAGGCCGCCAGGCCATGATCGGCCATGCGCTGACCTGCAACAAATGCGAGACCGGCGCGCCGCCGGACTGAAGCCGGTTAACGCGCCGCGCGCCGCACTTCGCCGCCGGTCATCAGCAGCACATCGCCGCTGATCCAGCGCGCGCTGGGGCCGCAGAGGTAACGCACGAGGTCGGCGACTTCTTCCACCGTCCCCGGACGTTTGATCGGGATCGTCGACAGGCGTTTTTCCCATTTCGCCGGGTCGCGCAGGGTGTCAATGCGCGCGGTGTCGAGGAAGCCCGGTGCGATGACGTTGGCGGTGATGCCGTGTTCACCGAGTTCGTCGGCCAGGGCCGCCATCAGCGCGTGCATGCCGGCTTTTGATGCGGCATAGGCGGAAAAGGTGGCCGGCGCCTTCAGCGCGGCGCCCGAGGAAATGCTGACAATGCTGCCGCCTTCGCCCTGGGCGATCATCTGCCGCGCCACGTACTTCGAACACAGCATCGTGCCGGTGAGGTTGATGTCGACGATGGTGCGCCACAGTTCATCGTCAAGCGCCTGCAGCGGCACGCGGTCGGCGGCGCGGGGATAGGTGGCGTTGTTGATGAGGATGTCGATGCGGCCGAGCTTGGCGACGACCTCCTGCACCATGCGCTGCACGTCTTCGGCCTTGCGCACGTCCATGTACGCGCCACAGCTGCGCACGCCCAGCGCCTCGATGTCGGCGACGACATCAGGCAGGCCGCGCCAGCCGTCCTGCTGTTCGTCGGCGGTGAGGCTGGCGTTGCCGCGGCTGCTGCCGGTGACCGCGACGTCCGCGCCGGCGCGGGCAAGCGCCAGTGCGATGGCGCGACCGAGCCCGCGTTTGCGGGTGGCGCCAGTGACGACGGCGACCTTGCCTTTCAGTTCCTGCATGGTTTTCTCCTGTGTTGCGGCGATGGTAGGCGACATCCCCGGCCGCGGCAACGCAACAGGGTGTGGACGCGAAAGCGGCGCGCGCCGCAGCGGGCAGTACAATGCCGCAGGAGGATATCGACATGGCCTGGATCATCACCAAGTATTTTCTGACCGCGGCAGTGGTCGTGCTGGTATCGGAAGTCGCCAAGCGCAGCGACAAGCTGGGTGGCCTCGTCGCCGCACTGCCGATGGTGACCGTGCTGGCGCTGATCTGGCTTTATGTCGAGCAGCAGCCGCCGGAAAAGATCGCCAACCACGCCTGGTACACCTTCTGGTACGTGATTCCGACGCTGCCGATGTTCCTGGTGTTTCCGGCGCTGCTGCCGCGGCTGGGGTTCTGGGCTACGCTGGGCGCCTGCGTGCTGATCACGGTAACCTCGTTCTGGCTGTTCGCGCTGCTGGTGCGGCGCTTCGGCATCGAACTGCTGTGAGTTTTCAATGGATCTGAAACAGGGAGTGTGCGGTGGCTGAAAAAATCGAACTGGTGGTCTGCGACATGGCCGGCACGACCGTGCGTGACGCGGGGCAGGTGCCCAAGGCCTTTACCTCGGCGCTGGCGGCGCATGGCATCGCGGTGACGCCGCAGGCGATCAACAGCCTGCGCGGCGCCTCCAAACGGCTGGCGATCCTCAACCTGATTCCGGAGAGCCCGGATCGCCAGGCGAGGTCGGAACAGGTCTATGCGACCTTCGTGCAGCACCTGGCCGAAGTCTTCAACGGCACCGTGGAGCCGGTGCCTGGCGCGCGCGAGGCCATCGACACCCTGCGCAGCCGCGGCGTGAAGGTCGCGCTGAACACCGGCTTCGACCGCGAGACCACCGACCTGCTGCTCGATGCCCTGCGCTGGCGCGAGGGCGTGGTCGATGCCGTGGTCTGCGGCGACGAGGTGGCGCAGGGCCGTCCGGCGCCGTACATGATTTTCCGCTGCATGGAGGCGACCGGCGTCGTCAGCGTGCACCGCGTGGCCAATGCCGGCGACACCGTGCTCGACCTGCAGGCGGGGCACAACGCCGGCGTGGCGCTGAACATCGGTGTGCTGTCCGGCGCGCACGGCCGTGACCAGATGCAACCCCACCCCCATAGCCATCTGCTGGAGAGCGTGGCGGCCATCCCGGAACTGATTGCGCGCCGGGTCTAGACGACTGACCGTGTGCCAGTCCCGGCCGCCGGGTATTCTCCATCGCCGCGGCTCCGTGACGCCTGCGTGACGGAACTTTTGTCCCGGGCTCCTGGCCCAAGCCCCGCCATGCGCTCACTTGCCCTGTTGACGCTGCTGCTGCTGGTTCCTGCGTTGCAGCCCGTCCACGCCGCGACCGATGTCAAGGCGAAGCCCTCGGCGACCGCAAACAAAAGGGCGGATGCGGCGGCCGCGAAACGCAAGGCCCCGCTGCAACCGGTGGCGACGGCGCCTGTCGTCACGGCGGCCGGCGAGGGCCAGGCCGGATTTGTCCATTTCTGGCTGATCACCGCGCCTGACGGCGAACAGGAAATCCAGGTCGGCATCGAATTGCCGGACCAGCGCATTGCCTGGTCGTTTCCGGGCCTGGGGGTGCATCTTGCCCCCTTCATCGCTGACGGCGAAGTCGATGTCCACGGCAGGTACTACAAGGTGCAGCATCTTTACGGGCTGCGGCCCCATGCCGGCGATGCGGCGATGCGCACGCTGCGCGGCGCGCTGATGCAGCGGGTGACAGCGCTGGTCCGCAAGCGCGTGCCCTATTGCGAACTGAATGGCGTGACCGCGGAGCTGTGCATGAGCTGCATGGGCTTCGTGTCCCAGGTTCTCTTTCCGGGGCGCACGCCGGCTTACGCGAACTTCCCGCGCGATTTTCCGCGCATCGCCGGCGCGGACTATCACACCACCGAGGATCTTCTGCTGTACCTGACCGGTCTGCATGCATTGCCGGACATGGCGGCGCGCCAGCGGCGCATCGCCGCGCTGGGCGGCCCGCCGGCCCTGCAGGAGGAGCTGGCACGGCTGTCGCCCTACCTCGCGGACGAAGTGCCAACGGTGACGGCCCGTGCCAAAGCGACCGTCAAGCGGCCGCCGCGTCCGGGTCCGAAATCCGCGGTCCGGCGTGCCGGCTGAAGTCCCGTCAATCCCCTGCCGTCGCCAACAGGCGACGCTGCGTTCCCGGTAAAGATCTGCAGCAAGCTGAAGGCTGCGGTACGCGGTATCAGGGACTGCGGCGTTAAAGCCGCACCATGAGCATTTCCCTTCGCACATTCCCTTCACTCTTGTTGCCATCATCACCGGGTCTGGCTGCCGCGCCATGGCTGTTCATCATCGCCGGATTGCTCATGCCCTTATCCCCGTCGGCATTTGCCCTGCCGCGCAGCACCGTGGCGGTGACCACGCCGGCCATGTCGGCTTCGACCCGCGCCAAGCCGCGCGCAGCAGCGCCGCGGGCTTTGCCCGGGGAAACCCTGCGCGCCCTGCCGGTGGTGACCGCGCCGGGAGCCGACCAGGCCGGCTACGTGCACTACTGGGTCATCACTGCGCCGGATGGCGAGGAGGAGATCCAGGTCGGCATCGAGCTGCCTGACGGGCGCATCGCCTGGGCATTTCCGGAGCTCGGCGTGCAGGTTGTGGATTTCATCGCGGACGGACAGGTCGATGCGCGCGGGCGATTGTTCCGGGTGCAGCATTTGTATGGACTGCGCCCTTTTGCCGATGAAGGCGCGATGCGGGGCCTTCGGGCGCATCTGCGGCAGCGCTTGGCCTTCTGGGTCGACGACGAGACCGCGTACTGTTTCAGCGGCCGGCGGGAACGCGAAATCTGCCTGAGCTGCATGGGGCTGGTGATGCAACTGTTGTTTCCCGGAAAAACACCGGCGCATCCGGCGGTTCCGCAAGATTTTCCGCGCATCGGCGGTGAGTTGCACTACACCACGGAAGACCTGCTGCTCTACATGACCCGGCTGCATGAACTGCCCGACGGCCGGGCGCGGCGCCAGCGCATAACCGTCCTCGGCGGGCCGCCGGCCCTGCAGGAGGAACTGGCGCGGCTGTCGGCGCAGCTGGCCGATGACCGGAAGCCGTCGGTGGCCGATACCGCGAAGCCGCCGCAGAAGCGGCGCATCAGTGCGCGCCCGCCGGCGCCCAAGCCCCTCGTGCGGCGGCCCGCCGGCTGACCCGGCTGTTCTAGAAGCTCTCGTCCTCGCGCAGATAGCGCCACTCGCCGACCGGCAGGTCGCCGAGCATGACCTTGCCGATGCGCACGCGTTTGAGGCCGGTCACCGTGAGGCCCACCAGTTCGCACATGCGGCGGATCTGGCGCTTCTTGCCCTGGCGCAGCACAAAGCGCAGCTGGTCGCGGTTCTGCCAGGACACCTGCGCCGGCCGCAGGCGCTCGCCATCGAGGCTGAGCCCGTGGTTGAGCAGGGCCAGGCCCTCCGGTTTCAGGCGGCCGCTGACCCGCACCAGATATTCCTTCTCGATCTGCGAGTTCTCGCCGATCAGCCGCTTGGCGATGCGCCCGTCCTGGGTCAGTACCAGCAGGCCGGTGGAGTCGATGTCGAGACGGCCGGCGGGCGCGAGTCCGCGCAAATGCTGCGGGCTGAAGCGCAGGGGGCTGCGGTCATTGCGATAACGGCTGCCCGCGCTGATCAGGGTGATTGCCGGCTTGTAGTTTTTTTCGGGCTGTCCCGACACATAGCCCACCGGCTTGTGCAGCAAGACCGTGACCCGCGCCTGTTGCCGGTCCCGTGCCGCCGGGCTGAGGGTGATGGCCTGCGTGGGCAGGATGCGGGTGCCCAGCTCGGTGACCGGCACGCCGTCGACCAGTACCCAGCCGCGCTCGATATAGCTGTCGGCTTCACGGCGGGAGCACAGGCCCTGTTCCGACATCAGCTTGGACAGGCGAATCTTTTCCATGGCAGGGCGGCGGTTTGTTGCAGGAGCTCGACAGGCGCAGCAATCGGTGATTTTATAAGTATTTGATTTTATTGATATTTTTATTTTGCTGCAGATTAAAGTGCAGCAAAAACCTGTGCTGCGGCTTTCAGGGTGCGGTCGATTTCGGCGGCACCGTGGGCCGCGGAGACGAAGCCGGCCTCGTAGGCGGAGGGCGCGAGATAGATGCCCTCGGCGAGCATGGCGTGGAAGAAGCGGTTGAAGGCGTCCTTGTCACACTGCATCACCTCGGCATAGGTCGCTGGCGGTGTTTCGCGGAAAAACAGCCCGAACATGCCGCCGACGTTGCGCGCGGAGAAAGGGATCCGGCGGGCCTGGGCCGCTTCGGCCAGTCCGCTGCACAATCGGTGCGCGGTTGCCGCCAGCCGGTCGTGGAAGCCCGGCGCCTGGATCAGCTGCAGCGTGGTGAGGCCGGCGGCGACCGCCACCGGGTTGCCGGAGAGTGTGCCGGCCTGGTACACCGGGCCCACCGGCGCGAGACACTGCATGATGTCGCGACGCCCGCCGAAGGCACCCACCGGCAGGCCGCCGCCGATGACCTTGCCCAGTGTCGTGAGGTCGGGCCTGATGCCGTACAGCGCCTGGGCTCCGCCCAGCGCGACGCGGAAGCCGGTCATCACCTCGTCGAATATCAGCACCGCCCCGTGCCGGGTGCAGAGTTCGCGCAGCAGTTCGAGAAAACCGGGCCGCGGCGGCACCAGGTTCATGTTGCCGGCCACCGGTTCGACGATCACTGCGGCAATTTCACCGCCTTCGCGCGCAAAGGCCGCTTCCAGGCCTGCGGGGTCGTTGTAGTCCAGCACCAGCGTGTGGGCGGCGGTTTCCGCCGGCACGCCAGCCGAGGAGGGCTGGCCGAAGGTGAGCGCGCCGGAGCCGGCCTTGACCAGCAGCGCGTCGGCATGGCCGTGGTAGCAGCCTTCGAACTTGATGATCTTGCTGCGCCCGGTGAAGCCGCGGGCCAGCCGGATCGCGCTCATCGTGGCTTCGGTGCCGGAGCTGACCAGGCGCACCTGTTCCAGCGAGGGCATCAGCCGGCGCAGCACGTCGGCCATGTCGACCTCGGCTTCGGTCGGCGCACCGAAGGACAGTCCCCGTTCGGCGGCCTGCTGCACGGCCTTGACCACGTCGGGATGCGCATGGCCGCAGATCAGCGGGCCCCAGGAACCGACATAGTCGATGTAGCTGTTGCCGTCGGCATCCCAGACCAGCGCGCCCTTGCCGCGCTGGAAAAACAGCGGCGTGCCGCCGACGGACTTGAAGGCGCGCACGGGGGAATTGACGCCGCCGGGGATGGTCAGCTGGGCGTGATTAAAGAGTTTCTGGCTTTTTTTCATGACGGGCTTCGAACAATTTGCGGAATTCATGGGCCGCCGCGGCAATGTTCTGCGCGCCGAACACCGCCGAAATCACGGCGAGGGCGTCGGCGCCGGCATCCAGCAGCTGCGGCGCATTCTGCGGCGTGATGCCGCCGATGGCGACCACCGGCACCCGCAGGCTTTCCCGGGCGCGGGTGATCAGCGCCGGCGACGGGCGCACCGCTCCCGGCTTGACGGCGGAGGGGAAAAAGCTGCCGAAGGCGACATGATCCGCGCCTGCGGCGACGGCGGCCTGCGCGAGCTCGATGCGGTCGTAGCAGGATGCGCCGAGCAGGCGGCCGGGGCCCAGGCGCCGCCGTGCCGCCGCGATGTCGCCGTCTTCACCGCCGAGGTGCAGCCCGGCCGCGCCGCACTCCAGGGCGAGATCGAGATGGTCGTTGATGATCAGCGGCACGCCGCTGCCCGCGCAGAGGTCCTGCAGGGCCCGCGCCTGTGTGCCGCGCAGCGCGGCATCGGCTGTCTTGTTGCGGTACTGCAGCAGCTGCGCGCCGCCCTCGATGGCCGCGCGCGCGCGGCGCAGCAGTTCCCCCGTGTCGGCCAGGTCGGGGGTGATCGCGTACAGCCCTGCGATCGCCGGCTTCACGCCTGCGGCTCGTCGTCGCCCTCGGTTGCGCCGGAGGTTTCGTCCTCGCGCGCCCAGAACAGGCGGTCGGGAATGTGCTGGCCCATGCCGGGACGGAAGGCGAGTTTCAGCGACTGCCAGGTGTACTCCTGGGCATCGCGCACGGCCTCCTGCATGTCGACGCCGTTGGCGATGGTCGCGGCCAGGGCCGAGGCCAGCGTGCAGCCGGAGCCGTGGTAGCTGCCGGGCAGGCGCGGCCAGGAGTCGCTGCGCACGACGCCGTCGGCATTGTAGAGCGTGTTCGTGACATCGCCGGTCTGCTCGTGGGTGCCGGTCACCAGCACATACTCGCAGCCGGCTTCGAGGATGCGCCGCGCGCACTCGGCGAGGTCGGGGTTGTCGTTCTCGTCACTGTCGTCGGCGGCCAGCCGGCGCGCCTCGAGGCTGTTGGGCGTGACGATGGTGGTCTGCGGAATCAGCAGCTCGCGGATGGCGGCGAGCATGTCGTCGGAGGCGAGCTCGTCGCCGCGTCCCGAAGCCAGCACGGGATCAAGGATCAGCGGAATCTCCGGGTAGTCGGAGACCACTTCGGCCACCGCTGCGACCGCTTCGAGGCTGCCCAGCACGCCGACCTTGAACGCGGCAACCGGCATGTCCTCGAGGATGCAGCGCGCCTGGTCGGCCACCCATTCACCGTCAATGGCCTGCATGCCGTCGACACCGGTGGTGTCCTGGATCGTGATTGCGGTGACCACCGACACCGGATGGCAGCCCATGCTCGCGAGCGTCATGATGTCCGCCTGCAGGCCGGCGCCGCCGGTGGGATCGGTGGCTGCAAAAACCATCACAATGGGCGGGGAATCGGTCATGCGCGGAATTCGGGCGCGGGCAGTGGGGCGCGGTGGGGGATCAGCTAGAATGTCGAGATGATTGTAGCTTAATAACCCAGAAGACGCTGATGACCACCGATAACGGGCAGTACTGCAAATACATGTGCTTGATCTGCGGCTATATCTATGACGAAGCCGCCGGTGTTCCGGACGAAGGCATTGCGCCGGGCACCAAATGGGAAGACGTGCCGATGAACTGGACCTGTCCGGAATGCGGCGCGCGCAAGGAGGATTTCGAGATGGTGCAGATCTGAGGGGTTGCGGGCGATGAGACTGTTGCACACCATGATCCGCGTCGGCGACCTGCAGCGCTCGATCGACTTTTACACCCAGGTGCTGGGCATGAAGCTGCTGCGGAAAACCGACTATCCCGGCGGCCGCTTCACCAACGCCTTTGTCGGATATGACGATGAATCGCGCGCCGCGGTGCTCGAGCTGACCCATAACTGGGACACCAGATCCTATGACATGGGCAACGGCTTCGGCCATGTCGCGGTCGAGGTCGAGGATGCATACAAGGCCTGTGACGAGGTGCGGAAACGCGGCGGCCGGGTTACGCGCGAGCCGGGGCCGATGAAACACGGCACCACGGTGATCGCCTTCGTCGAGGACCCCGACGGTTACAAGATCGAGTTCGTGCAGAAGAAGGCCGCGGCCTAGCGGTCTGCCGCGACCTCGTCCGCGATGCGCACGAAATCGGCGACGGCCAGTTCCTGGGCGCGGGCGCCGGCATCGATGCCCAGGCGCGCATAGATTCCGTCCGGCACCAGGCCCTTCAGCGTGTTGCGCAGCGTCTTGCGGCGCTGGCCGAAGGCGCGCGCCACGACATCGGCGAGCACGGCTTCGTCGTGCGCCGGATGCGGCAGCACCGCGAACGGTATCAGCCGCACCACCGCTGAATCCACCCTGGGCGCGGGCTCGAAGGATTCGGGCGCCACGTCCAGCAGCTTTTCCATGTCGAAGCGGTACTGCAGCATCACCGACAGCCGGCTGAATTCCGAGTCGCCCGGGGCGGCGACCATGCGCTCCACCACTTCCTTCTGCAGCATCACGTGGATGTCGCGGATGCCGCCGGCGAAGGCGGCGAGGCGGAACAGCAGGGGCGTGGAAATGTTGTAGGGCAGGTTGCCCGCGACACGCAGGTCGCCGCCCAGCGCCGAAAAGTCGAACTCCAGCACGTCGCCTTCGTGGATCAGCAGCCGCTGCGGCGGATGGCGTTCACGCAGCCGGGCAATGAGGTCGCGGTCGATCTCGACGACATGCAGGCGCTCAAGCCGGTCGAGCAGAGGTCCGGTCAGCGCGCCGAGGCCGGGGCCGATCTCGACGAGATTGTCGCCGCGCGCGGGCCGGATGGCCTCGATGATGGCCGCGATGACGGCGTCGTCGACCAGGAAGTTCTGGCCGAATCGCCTGCGCGGAATGTGCCGGGGCGTTGCGCGCCCGCTCATGCTCTGCGGCCGTGGCGGGCCAGTTCGGCCGCCAGTTCGACCGCCGCGGCCAGGCTTTCGCAACTGGCCCGCCCCGTGCCGGCCAGTTCGAGCGCCGTGCCATGGTCGACCGAGGTGCGGATGATCGGCAGGCCGAGCGTGATGTTGATGCCGCCGCCGAAACTCGCGTGCTTGAGCACAGGCAGGCCCTGGTCGTGGTACATCGCCAGCACGCAGTCGCAATCCGCCAGCCTCCCGGGCTGGAACAGCGTGTCGGCGGGCAGCGGACCCTCGATTGTCCAGCCTTCACCGCGCAGGCCTTCGAGCACCGGGGTGATGATCTCGATTTCCTCGCGGCCGAGATGTCCCGACTCGCCTGCATGCGGGTTGAGTCCGGCGACGAGAATGCGCGGCCGGGCGATCGCGAAGCGCGCGACGAGGTCGGCATGCAGCACGCGCAGCGTGCGTTCCAGTCCCTCGCGGGTGATTGCGGCGGGCACTTCCCGCAGCGGCAGGTGGGTGGTCGCCAGCGCCACGCGCATGCCGCCGCCGGCAAGCATCATTACCACCTGCGGCGCATGCAGCCGCCCGGCAAGGAACTCGGTGTGGCCGGTGAAGGCGATGCCGGCGTCATTGATCACGGCCTTGTGCACCGGTGCCGTGGCCATCGCATCGAAACGGCCGTCGCGGCAGCCGTCGGCGGCGATTTCCAGCGTGCGCAGCACGTAGGGACTGTTTGCCGGGTCGAGTACGCCGGCCTGCGACGGCCTGGCCAGCGGCACGTGCAGCACCGCGAAGGCGGCGCTGTCGCCGGGACCGTTCCACGGCGGCAGGTCCGGCCCCGCCCCGCCCGGTCCGCGCGCGCGCTCCTGCAGCAGCGACGCGTCGGCGATGAACACCACCCGAGCGGGCAGCGTGCGCCGGGCGAGCATCATGCAGATTTCGGGCCCGATGCCGGCCGGTTCGCCGGCGGTCACGGCGACCAGGGGCAAGCGGTCCGCTGCGGGGGGGATCATGGTGCGCCGGCGCCTAGCCCTCGTCGAGGCGCCGCTCGATGTATGCGCGGTCGCGCAACTGGCGCACCCATTCCTGGTAAGCCTCGTCGGTCTTGCGTTCGCGCAGCGCCTGGCGCGCGTTCATGCGCTGTCCCTCGCGCGTCATGTCCTGGGTTCGCCGCTCCATCACTTCGATGATGTGCCAGCCGAAGGGGCTGCGCACCGGGGCGCTGATCTGCCCGGGCTTCAGGGCGTTCATGGCCTGTTCGAACTCGGGCACGGTATCGCCGGGGTTGAGCCAGCCGAGATCGCCGCCGCGCGACGCGCTGGTGTCCTCCGAATGCGCGCGCGCCAGCTCCGCGAAATCAGCCTTGTTGTCGAGGCGTTCCTTGAGCACCAGCATGCGGTTGCGGGCTTCCGTTTCGGAGACCAGCTCGTTGGTCTTGATCAGGATGTGGCGGGCGCGGGTCTGCTGCACCATGATCGGCGCCTGTCCGCCGCGGCGCTCGTTCAGGCGCAGGATGTGGAAGCCGTTCGGGCTGCGCAGCAGCTCCGACAGCTGGCCCGCCTGCAGGGCGCGCAGGGCATCGAGGAACAGTGTCGGCAGCCGGTCGCTCTTGCGCCAGCCGAGCAGTCCGCCCTGCAGGGCTTCGGGCGCATCGGAGAACGCGGCAGCAACCTGCCGGAAATCGGCGCCGCCCCTGATCTGCGCCAGCGCCTCTTCGGCGCGCGCGCGGCGCGCCTGCAGCTGCTCCGGAGACGCGTTCTCCGGCACGGAGACCAGGATGTGCGACACGTTGAACTCGTCGCCCTGGCCGGGTTGTGCCTGCTGGTTCTGGATGAAGTTGTCGATCTCGGACTCGGTGATGACGATTTTCTGCGCGACCTCGCGTTCGCGCAGCCGCGCCAGCGTGATTTCGCTGCGGATATCCTCGCGGAACTTGTCGAAGGGCACCCCGTCGCGCTGCAGCGTCGCGCGCATCTGCGCCACCGACAGCTTGTTGTCCGCGGCGATGCGTTCCATGGCCTTGTCGAGTTCGGCATTGTCGACACGCAGTCCGATGTCCCGCGCGTGCTGCATCTGCACCCTGTCGCCGATCAGGCGTTCGAGCAACTGGCGCTCGATGACCTCGCGCGGCGGCGGCGGCGTGCCCTGCTGGCGCAGCTGCCTGAGCGCGAAATCGACGCGCGCCGCGAGTTCCTTCTGGGTGATGATCTCGTCGTTGACGACGGCGATGATGCGGTCAACGGTGACGATGGCGCGCGGCTTGGTGCCCTGGGCGTGGACCGCCGGCGCGGCAGCCGCAAGGACGGCAACGCAGGAAAGGACGAGGCAGAATCGGAATCGCATGTTGAATCCAGAGTGTCGGGTTATCCGGCGCGAGGACTAGAACACGCCGGGTACATTGTATTGGACCGGGGCGCCTGCGCGGGGATCCATGGTCTTGTAGCCGCTGATGTTGCGGAACAGGACCTCGGTCGGGTTGGTGCCGATGCGCGAAATGCCGCTCAGCTCGAGCTGGACGAAAATCGAGGTGCTGGCGGCCGATGTGGTGGTCGCGAAGCGGTGGCCGACAATGCGCAGGGCCCAGCAGCGGTCGGTGTACTCGACACCGGCCACTGCTTCCAGCGTGCGGTTGTCGCGGATCGAGTAATTCCAGCGGGCGACCCCGCTCCAGCGGCTGTCGATCGGCCACTGCGCCGAAAAATCCGCCTGGCGCAGCGTGTTGAGGGTGTCGCGGTAGGCGAGGTTCAGCACCTTGCCGGCCTGCGGCTGATAACGGCCCGCGACATTGAATTTCTGGGTCTGCTTGAGGTCGGTGTTGTACTGCCAGCCGGCCTCGGTGGTCCAGTTTTTCGCGATGTTGCCGCTGATCACCGCGAGCACGTCGGAACTGTTGCTGTCGCGCGCGCGCGGTGCCACCCCGGGCACCGTCACCTGCTGCGACTGGAAATAGTAGCGCTGGGCCAGCGCCACGCGCAGGCGCTCGACGCCGGTGCCGGCGTCGATGAAACGGGAGCTGATCCCCGCGGTCAGCTGGTTGGCGTCGTTGATCCGGTCGCTGCCGCTGAACTGGTTTTCGGTGAACAGGGTCGCGAAGTTGATGTCCTGCAGGCCGCTCTCGAAGTTGGGCAGCCGGCTCTGGTCGGAATAGGGGATGTAGACATAGTAGGCCTTGGGCTCGAGGGTCTGGATCAGCGTCTGTCCGCGGGCCTGCATCTCGCGTTCGAACACGACCCCGGTTTCCGCACTGAAAATCGGCAGCGTCCGCGTGCGGTCCTCAAGGTTGGCGGCATTGTTCCGGCCCATCGCATAACGGGTGATGTGGGCGCCGATTTTCGGGGTGACGAAGGCGAAGGCGTTTTGCAGCGGCAGCGAGAAGCTGGGATTGATCACCATTCGCTGGCCGTTGACCAGCGAAGGGTGGTCGAAGGCCGTGTAGCTGCCGAGCAGGTCGAAGTCGCCGAAGCGCGTGCCCAGGCGCTGCGCGGCGAGCGTGAGCTGCGGCTGCCGGTTGTAGGGGGCCACCAGCGGCGCCAGCGGGTCCGATTGCAGGGTCTGCCAACGCTGGGTGAAGGCGGAAAAACTGTAGGTCCCGCCGTTGCCCCAGGTGCCGCCGCGCGCCAGCGTCAGGTCGTTGGTCAGATAGACCTGCGAAGTCACGGCCACCTGGGTCGACAGGTCGGTGAAGTAATTGCCGTCGGATACGCGGTTGATGTTGAGGTTGCCGCTCCAGCCGCGGCCGAGGCTCTGCTGGTGCTTGGCGAACAGCGCCCAGCGGTCGCGGCTGACCTGCTGGTCGCTGGCGAGGACCTCGCTGCGCACTTCGCCCTGCCACCTCGGGTTGAGGTAGCGGAACTCGCCGCCGAGCTGGAGGCCGCGCTTGGTCATGTAGCGCGGATACAGCGTGGCATCCATTTCCGGCGCGATGTTCCAGTAGTAGGGAACCGTGAATTCGAAGCCGGTGGTGTTCGAGGTGCGGTAACTCGGCGTCAGGAAACCCGACTTGCGCTCCTGGTGCAGGGAGAATGACAGGTACGGCGAGTAGAAAATGGTCTGGTCGAAAAACACGATGCTCGCGTCGCGGGCAACGCCGACATCGCGGCTGCGGTCGATGTCGAGCTGGCGGGCGCGTATGAACCAGGCATCGTTGCCGGGCTCGCAGGTGGTATAGCTCGCGGTCTGCACGCGGTACTGGCCCGGGCCTTCGAACAGCAGCCGCTCCGCGGTGCCGCGGCCGTCGGCTTCGCCGATGCGCGAGGCGCCCGCAGGACTGCTCCCCGGTGGCAGGCTCATCAGCATGTAGCGCGGCTGCTCCATGAAGCCGCGATCGGTGCCGATCTCGTAGCGCAGCGACTCGCCTTCTATGATCTCGCGGCCCTGTTCGATGCGCACGTTGCCCTTGGCCGTCAGCACGTCGCTGGGCGTGTCATGGCGCATCCAGTCCGCGAAGAACGCCTGCCCGCGCTTGCGCAGCCTCGCGCTGCCATGGGCTTCGATCTCCCTGTCCTGTATGCCTTGCAGGCGGTCGGCCTCGATGAACAGGGGCACCTGATCGGCATTGTCCGCCGGGATCAGCAGCAGGCTCGGCTGGGATTTCAGCTTCAGTCCCTGCTCGGCGCCGGCCGCCAGCGGCAGCGCGCACAGCACGGCAAGCGCAATCCGGGTTTTTCTGGAGGAGGGCATCGGAGGGGGCGTCAGGCGAGGTGCTAAAATCTCACAATTCATTGATCGAAGCAACGCTTGAACTCCTCTCCTGTCGCCGGGCGCGACGAGCGCCTCGAATCGCTCCGCGCATGGCTCGCCGGACCCCTCGACGGCGCAGCATTTACACTCGCGCCGGCGTCCGCCGACGCGAGTTTCCGCCGCTATTTCCGCGTGACTTTTTCCGGAGCCACCCGCATCGCGATGGATGCGCCGCCGGAGCGCGAGGATTGCCGGCCCTTTGTCAAGGTCGCGCGGCTGATGGCCGGTGCGGGGCTGCATGTGCCGCAGGTGCTCGCCGCCGACATCGACCGCGGGTTCCTGCTGCTCACGGACCTCGGCGACACCACGTTCCTCAAGGCGCTGACTGATGCGAACGCCGATGCGCTGTTCGGCGACGCGATCGCCGCGCTGCTGGCCCTGCAGCGGGCAAGCCGGCCGGGGGTGCTGCCGCCCTACGACCGCGCGCTGCTGCAGCGGGAGATGGATCTTTTCCCCGAGTGGTATGTCGGCCGCCATCTCGGGGTCACACTGTCGGACGCACAGCGTGAAACCCTGGCCCGCATCAATGGACTGCTCGCCGACAGCGCGCTGGCGCAGCCGCCGGTGTACGTGCACCGCGATTACATGCCGCGCAACCTGATGCTGTCCACGCCGAATCCCGGCGTGCTCGATTTCCAGGACGCGGTATACGGCCCTGCGACCTACGATCTTGCCTCGCTGTTCCGCGATGCCTTCATCAGCTGGCCGGAAGAGCGCGCGCTGGACTGGGTGGTGCGCTACTGGGAGCAGGCCAAGCGCGCGGGACTGCCGGTCGATGCGGATTTCGGGGGGTTCTACCGCGCTTTTGAATGGATGGGACTGCAGCGCCATCTCAAGGTGCTCGGCATTTTCGCGCGCATCCGCTACCGTGACGGGAAACCGGCGTATCTCGAGGATGCGCCGCGATTTCTCGCCTATGCCAGGGCGGTCTGCACGCGTTACGACGAGCTTTCCCCGCTGGCGCGGCTGTTCGACGACATCGAGCAGCGCCCGCCGCAGATCGGCTATACCTTCTGAATGCGGCTGCTGCGATGAAGGCGATGATCCTGGCCGCCGGACGCGGCGAGCGCATGCGGCCGCTGACCGACCACACGCCGAAGGCCCTGCTGCCGGTCGCGGGCCGGCCGCTGATACTGCGCATCCTGCAGGCGCTGGTGAATGCGGGTGTCGCGGATGTCGTCATCAACCTGGCGCACCTCGGCGGGCAGATCGAGGCGGCGCTGGGCGACGGCCGCGCGTTCGGCGCGCGCATCGCCTACTCGCGCGAGCCCGAAGCCCTGGAGACTGCCGGCGGCATCGCGAATGCCCTGTCACTGCTGGGCACCGCCCCCTTCATCGCGGTCAATGCCGATGTCTGCACCGACTATGATTTTTCGCCGCTCGCGAGAGCGGCCCGCGGGCTGCCCCGCGATGGCGTGCTCGCGCATCTGGTACTGGTGCCCAATCCGCCGCATCACCCTGCGGGCGATTTCGCCCTGGCGGCGGGAAGGGTCGCCGCCGAAGGCGATCCGCGCCATACCTTCAGCGGCATCGGCGCCTATCATCCGGCGTTGTTTGCCGGTGTCGCGCCGGGCAGCCGGGCACGACTCGCCGATCTCCTGCATGCCGGCATCGCCCAGCAGCAGGTCACCGGCGAGCTGTACCCGGGCTACTGGCAGGATGTCGGCACGCCCGAGCGCCTCGAGGAAGCAGGGCGCAGGCTGGCCTCGGCATGACGGTCTCTCCGGATCCGGCGCGGGTTGAGGCCGCGCTCGTGCTCGATCCGTCCTGGATCGCGGAACTGCGCGCGCGCTGGACGGCCCTGGTGCAGACGGCGGTCTGGGATGATCCGCAGATGCGGCGCCTGGGCGATGCGCCGCGGCTGCGCAAGCGGCTGCTCGAACTGGGGGAGCGCCTGAAAAGCCTGACGGCCGGGCGCGGCTGGATTCCGCATCCGCGCGAGCGCCTGAAAAGCGCGCTGGCCACGGCCGCGGGTGTCCGTGAGTCACTCGCCGCAGTCGACAGCCTGCTCGAGGGACTCTCGCCGGGCGCTGCGGGGGACGGCCTGCGCGAGCAGTTCAGCAGCCTGCGGCTGACCGTGGAAGCCGAGCTGCTTGCGCGTGAGCAGGCGTGGGCGGCGCTGCTGGATTCGCAGCTCGACGGCTGATTGCCGCGGCTATAATCGCTGCATGCAGAACCCCTTGCCATCAGTGGCGGTGCATGCTGCGCGCCGAGCCCGGCTTGCCGCGCTGCTCGGCAACGGCGTTGCAATCGTGCCGACCGCGCCGGAACGCATCCGTAACCGCGATGCCCATTATCCTTACCGCTACGACAGCTATTTCTATTACCTGACCGGATTCCGCGAGCCCGAAGCCGTGCTGGTGCTGCTCGGGGGCGACGCTCCGCAAAGCGTGTTGTTCTGCCGCGGCAAGAACGCCGAGCGGGAAATCTGGGACGGCTATCGCTACGGACCCGAAGCGGCGTGCGCGGCCTTCGGCGTCGATGCGGCATATGCGATCGAGGAACTGGATGCGCGCATGCCCGATTTCCTCGCGGATCGCCCGGCCGTGCATGTCCACCTCGGTGCCGATGACGCCTGGGATACGCGGGTGCTGGGATGGATCAACGCCGTGCGCGGCCGCGCGCGCAGCGGCGTCTCCGCGCCGCAGGAGATCCGCGACGTGCGCGCGCCGCTCGACGAGATGCGCCTGGTCAAGGACGAACACGAGCTGGCATTGATGCGTCGTGCCGGCGAGATTTCCGGCGCCGCTCACCGGCGGGCGATGCAGGCCGCGCGGCCCGGTGCAACGGAATACGAGATCGAAGCCGTGCTCCAGCACGAGTTCCGCCGCTGCGGCGCCCAGGCGCCGGCTTACACGCCCATCGTGGCCGGAGGCGCCAATGCCTGCGTGCTGCACTACGTTGACAACAGCGCGCCGCTCGCCGACGGCGACCTGTTGCTGATTGACGCCGGCTGCGAGCTCGACGGCTACGCATCCGACATCACGCGGACCTTCCCGGTCAACGGGCGTTTCAGCGGCCCCCAGCGCGCGGTCTACGAACTGGTGCTGGCGGCGCAGGCTGCGGCGATTGCCGCGGTCCGCCCCGGCGCCCTCTGGAACGAACCGCATGACGCTGCGGTGAAGGTGCTGGCGCAGGGTTTTCTCGATCTCGGGTTGCTCCGGGGCACGCTCGACGCCGTGCTCGAACAGGAAACCTACCGGCAGTTCTACATGCATCGCACCGGTCACTGGCTCGGACTCGACGTGCACGATGCCGGCGATTACAAGGCGGGCGGCGCCTGGCGCGAGTTGCGTCCGGGCATGGTGCTGACTGTCGAGCCCGGCTGCTACATCCGGCCGGCGCCCGGCGTGCCCGAGGCCTACGCCAACATCGGTGTGCGCATCGAGGACGACGTGCTGGTGACTGCGCAGGGCCATGACATTCTCAGTGCCGGCGCACCCAAGGGTGTTGCCGAAATCGAGGCGCTGATGCGCCCGGCCCGTGGCTGAAACAGCCGACATCGTCATTGCCGGCGGCGGCCCCGTGGGCAGCGCGCTGGTGCTCGCCCTGACGGATAGCGGGTTGCAGACCGTGCTGCTCGAGTCGCAGTCCGCAAAGAGCGCGGACCGGCGTCCGCTGGCGCTGTCCTACGGCAGCAGGCTTGTGCTCGAACGCCTCGGCATTTGGCCGGCCCTCGAGGCCGCTGCAACGCCGATACGGCTGATCCATGTGTCACAGCGAGGGGGTTTCGGGCGCGTGGCCATGAGCGCGGGCGAAAGCGGCCTGCCCGACCTCGGCTATGTCGTCGATTACGGCCGCCTCGCGGCGCTGCTTGCCGATGCGGCTGCGGCCAGCGGCGCGTCTTGCCGCTACGGGGCACAGGTTGATGCCTGGCAGGGCGGAAACCCGGCGGTGCTGCAGTACCGGCAGGCCGGTGAGCAGAAAACGTTGCGCGCGGCGCTGGCGGTCATGGCCGATGGCGGTGCCGTGTCGAACGCGGAATCCGGGGACTACCGGCAATGCGCAGTGACGGCACGCGTCGTGAGTGAGCGCCCGCACAACAATACCGCGTACGAGCGCTTTACACCCCAGGGGCCGCTGGCCCTGCTGCCGGATGGCGAGGGCTGGGCCCTGGTATGGACCACGACGCCGCAGCGCGCACTGCAATTGTGCGCCGTGGAGGCGCCCGATTTTCTGGCGCAACTGCAGGCCGAATTCGGTGGCCGTGCCGGGCGCTTTACGGCGGTGACGGCGCGTGCCACCCACGCCCTGCGCCGGCGCCGCACGGCGTACGCCGCCGACCATGTGGTTTTCATCGGCAATGCCGCGCAGACGCTGCATCCGGTGGCGGGACAGGGATTCAATCTCGGTTTGCGTGATGCCTGGGAACTGGCCGGGCAGATCCTCGAGGGCGGGGCCGATGCGCTGGGCTCCGACGCCTGGCTGCAGGCTTACCTGCGGCGCCGCAGTGTCGATCGCGGCGGCGGCATCGGATTCACGCACGGGCTGGTCAGTCTGTTTTCCAATGACTTGCCGCCCTTGCGCTTCGCGCGTGGCATGGGGCTTGCATTGCTGGGCAGCATGCCGCCTCTGAAAAATTTTCTCGCAAGGCGCATGACTTTCGGCGCACGCGGCTGAGGTGCACGAATCGTTGCCGCGCGGCAGCTTGTCCGCCAATCTGCAGGTGCCTGTCGAGCAATGTGCACTAAGGTCATTCACTGCAAAGCGATTTTTTTCTGCGTGCGTCACTGACAAGCCTGTGCGTGGTGCAAACGACACGCCTGCCCAAAAAAGAGGCATATTTTCCTTTGCATGCCGCGCCGCTGTGATTACAATGGCGCCCTTTCTCCAGACACCCGCAAAAGAAAAATTCCGGTGCGCATCGGCCCCCATCAACTGAAGAACAATCTCATCGTGGCGCCGATGGCGGGTGTGACCGACCGCCCGTTCCGCCAGCTGTGCAAGACGATGGGCGCGGGCATGGCGGTATCGGAGATGGTCGCCAGCAATTCCCTGCTCTGGGGATCCGAGAAAACCCGGCGCCGCGCCAACCACGACGGCGAGGTCGATCCGATCTCGGTGCAGATTGCCGGAGCCGATCCGCAGATGCTCGCGGACGCCGCGCGCTACAACGTCGATCAGGGCGCGCAGATCATCGACATCAATATGGGATGTCCGGCGAAAAAAGTCTGCAACGTGATGGCCGGCTCGGCGCTGTTGAAGGACGAACCGCTGGTCGGGCGCATCCTTGACGCGGTGGTCGGCGCCGTCACTGTCCCGGTTACGCTGAAAATCCGCACCGGCTGGGACCGCGAGCACCGCAACGCACGCACCGTCGCGCGCATCGCCGAGAACGCCGGCATCCAGGCGCTGGCCATACACGGCCGCACGCGCGCCTGCGGCTACACCGGGGAAGCCGAGTACGACACCATCGCCGCGGTGAAGTCGGAAATCCGCATTCCGGTCATCGCCAATGGCGACATCACCAGCCCGGAGCGCGCCAAGCAGGTGCTCGACTACACCGGGGCGGATGCCGTGATGATCGGCCGCGCAGCCCAGGGCCGTCCGTGGATGTTCCGTGAAATAACCCATTTTCTGGAGACCGGCCGGCACCTGCCGCCGCCGGCTGTCGGGGAAATCCACCGCGTGCTGGTGGCGCATCTGCACGATCTGTACGGCTTTTATGGCGAGCATACCGGCGTGCGCGTCGCTCGCAAGCACATCTCCTGGTACACCAAGGGTCTGGCCGGGTCCGCGGCATTCCGTCACGGCATGAACCAGCTGCAGACCTGTGCGGAACAGATCGATGCCGTGAACCGGTTTTTTGCCGAACTTTCGGGTCTGGGCGAACGCCTGACCTATGTGGAGGAGCTTGCAGCATGATGAACGAAACCGAAATGGCCCGTGTCGTGCGCCGGGCGATCGACGGTTATTTCAGGGATCTGGACGGCGAGAAGGCGAGCGGCGTCTATGACATGGTGATAGGCAGCGTGGAGAAACCGCTGCTCGAATCGGTGCTGCACAAGGTGCGCGGCAACCAGTCGCATGCCGCAGCGATGCTCGGCATCAACCGCAACACCCTGCGCAAGAAAATCAAGACCTACAACATCAAGTTCTGAGGGTGCCGGACCCGTTCCGCACCACTCCGGCATTCCTCCAGTCGCAGCCATGGCCACCATCAAACAGGCACTGATCAGCGTTTCCGACAAGGAGGGGCTCGTCGAGTTTGCGCGCGGGCTGGCCGGATTCGGCGTCGCCCTGCTGTCGACGGGCGGCACTGCCAGGCTGCTGCGCGAGGCCGGCCTCGCAGTGACCGAAGTCGCCGATTACACCGGATTTCCCGAGATGCTCGATGGCCGGGTCAAGACCCTGCATCCGAAGATACACGGCGGACTGCTCGGCCGGCGCGATCTCCCGGAACACGTCGCCGCGATGCAAAAGGCGGGTATTGCCGGCATCGACATGGCGGTGATCAACCTCTATCCCTTCACGCAGACCATCGCGAAGGAAGGCTGCACCCTGGCCGAGGCGATCGAAAACATCGACATCGGCGGGCCCGCGATGGTGCGCAGCGCGGCGAAGAACCACCAGCATGTCGCCGTGGTCACCGACCCGGCGGATTACCCGGAAGTCCTGAAGGAGATGGCCAGTGCCGGCGGCGCTCTCGGTGCGGAAACGCGGTTCCGCCTCGCCTGCAAGGCCTTCTCGCATACCGCCGCCTATGACGGCGCGATCAGCAATTACCTGACCGCACTGCAGCCTGACGGCCGCTCTGGCGCATTTCCGCAGCGCCTCAACCTGCATTTCGAACAGGCGCAGGCCCTGCGCTACGGGGAGAATCCCCACCAGCAGGCCGCGTTTTACCGTGATCTCGTCCCGGCTCCGGGCGGCCTCGCCGGCTATCGCCAGCTGCAGGGCAAGGAGCTCTCGTACAACAACATCGCCGATGCCGACGCTGCCTGGGAGTGCGTGAAAACCTTCGATGCGCCGGCCTGCGTGATCGTCAAGCACGCCAATCCCTGCGGCGCCGCGGTGGGCGCTGATGTGGCAGCCGCCTATGACAAGGCCTTCGCCACCGACCCGACCTCGGCTTTCGGCGGCATCATCGCGGTGAATCGCGCGCTGGATGCCGCCGCAGCGCGCGCGATCTCGAAGCAGTTTGTCGAAGTGATCATCGCGCCGGAAATTGCGCCGCAAGCGCTGGCGGTATTCGCGCAGAAGGCCAACATCCGCGTGCTCGAGGTGCCCCTTGCCGCCGGCACCAACCGCCATGACCTGAAGCGGGTGGGCGGCGGCGTGCTGGTGCAGACGCCGGATGCGCTGAACGTTGCCCCGGATCAATTGAAGGTCGTGACCCGGCGCAAGCCGACAGATGCCCAGCTCGCCGACCTGCTGTTTGCCTGGCGGGTCGCGAAGTTCGTCAAGTCCAATGCCATCGTGTTCTGCGGCAACGGCGCGACGCTGGGCGTCGGCGCCGGCCAGATGAGCCGCGTCGATTCCGCGCGCATTGCGTCGATCAAGGCCGGCAATGCCGGGCTCAGGCTTGCCGGCTCGGTGGTTGCGTCGGATGCGTTTTTCCCGTTTCGCGACGGAGTCGATGTGGTGGCTGCGGCCGGTGCCACCGCGATCATCCAGCCCGGCGGCAGCCTGCGCGATGAAGAGGTGATTGCCGCCGCCGATGAGCATGGCATCGCGATGGTGTTCACCGGCTTCCGGCATTTCCGCCACTGATGAAACTGCTGGTCATCGGCGGCGGCGGCCGCGAACATGCGCTGGCCTGGAAGCTCGCGCAGTCACCGCGGGTGCAGACGGTCTATGTCGCGCCGGGCAATGCCGGTACCGCGGGCGAAGACGGCCTGCACAATGTCAGGCTCGACGACAATCAGCAAGTCATTGATTTTATTGAAAAAAATGATATCACCTTGACCGTGGTCGGCCCCGAAGCGCCGCTCGCGGCAGGTGTCGTCGATGCCGTGCGCGGCGCGGGACACCGCATATTCGGGCCGACGCAGAAGGCGGCACAGCTCGAAAGTTCCAAGGATTTCGCCAAGCAGTTCATGGTGCGCCATCGCATCCCGACGGCCAGGCATTCGACTTTCACCGATGCCGCCGCAGCGCATGCGTACCTCGATCGCGAGGGTGCGCCGATCGTGATCAAGGCCGACGGCCTCGCCGCCGGCAAGGGCGTGGTGGTGGCGACGAGCCTCGACGAGGCGCATGCCGCGGTCGACATGATGCTGGTCGGCAACCGCATGGGCAGCGCCGGCGCGCGCGTGGTGATCGAGGAATTCCTCGACGGCGAGGAAGCCAGTTTCATCGTGCTCGCCGACGGCCGCAACGCGCTGGCCCTGGCGAGCAGCCAGGACCACAAGCGGCTGAAGGATGGCGATCAGGGCCCGAACACCGGCGGCATGGGCGCCTATTCGCCGGCGCCGGTGGTGACGCCGGAGGTCCACGCGCGGGTGATGCGCGAGGTGATCCATCCGGTGATCGACGGCATGGCTGCCGAGGGCGTCCCTTATACGGGTTTTCTGTACGCGGGATTGATGATTTCTCCCGCTGGCACGCTCAAGGTGCTCGAGTTCAACTGCCGCATGGGCGACCCCGAAACCCAGCCGATCATGATGCGCCTCAAGAGCGACCTGGTCGGACTGCTCGATGCGGCGGTCGACGGCCGGCTCGACAGCGCCGAAGCCGAGTGGGACCCGCGAGTTGCACTGGGTGTGGTGCTGGCGGCTGCGAATTATCCCGAAGACCCGCGCAAGGGCGATGTCATCCGCGGCCTGCCCCCTCCCGGCGAGGACTTTCACGTCTTTCATGCCGGCACTGCGGTGTCGGGCAGGGACGTGGTGACCAGCGGCGGCCGCGTGCTCTGCGTCACGGCCCTCGGCCACAACACGCGCACCGCGCAGAAGCGGGCCTACGAGATCGTCGACCAGATCCGCTTCGACGGCATGCAGTGCCGGCGCGACATCGGCCACCGCGCCGTCGCCGCCGGGCGCAAGTAGCGCCTGCAGCGGTCAGCCGGCGGCATTTCCCGATGAACATCGCCGCAGTCAAGGCTTACCTGACCGGCCTGCAGTCGGCAATCGTCGACCGCCTTTCCGCGCTTGACGGCGGCAGCTTCATCCGCGACGAGTGGCAAAGGCCCCAGGGCGGCGGCGGCATCACCCGGCTGATCGAAAACGGCGCGCTGCTCGAGCGCGGCGGCGTCGGCTTCTCGCACGTGTTCGGTGACAATCTGCCTCCTTCCGCATCGGCGGCAAGGCCGGAGCTCGCCGGCCGCTCGTTCCAGGCGATGGGCGTATCGCTGGTGCTGCATCCGCGCAACCCTTACGTGCCCACGGTGCACATGAATGTGCGCTGTTTTGTTGCCGAGAAAAGCGGAGCCGATCCGGTGTGGTGGTTCGGCGGCGGCATGGACCTCACGCCGTACTACGGTTTCGAGGAGGATGCGGCGCATTTTCACCGCTGCTGCCGCGACGCGCTGGCGTCTTTCGGGGCCGAATACCATCCGCAGTACAAGGCGTGGTGCGACCGCTACTTTTACCTGAAGCACCGCAAGGAGCCGCGCGGCGTCGGCGGCATATTCTTCGACGACCTTGCAACCCCGGACTTCGAGCACTGCTTTGCGCTCATGCGCAGCGTCGGCGACCATTTCCTGCCGGCCTATGTCCCCATTGTCGAGCGCCGCCGCGATCTGCCCTGGGGGGAGCGGGAGCGGGAGTTCCAGGCTTACCGCCGCGGCCGCTACGTCGAATTCAACCTGGTCTACGACCGCGGCACCCTGTTCGGCCTGCAGTCCGGCGGCCGCACGGAGTCGATCCTGATGTCGCTGCCGCCGGTCGTGCACTGGCGCTACGACTGGGCGCCGCAGCCCGGCACCCCCGAAGCGCGGCTCTACAGCGATTTTCTGGTGGAGAAGGACTGGATCTGAGGCGGCGGTCGTCGGCTGCCGCTGCGCCGGACTTCAGCCGACCCCGAACCAGGACTTGACCGAGCGGATGCGCTCGCGGAGCTGTTCCAGCATCGACGATCCGCCTTCCGGTTCGCGCACGGCCGCGACGCGGTGCTGCTTGAGCAGCCTGGGCGTCTTGCGGAAAGCCTGGTAGCGCGCGAGGGCTGCATGCACATGCTGCTGCAGCAGTTTCAGGTTCAGCGGCTTGCTGAGGAAACGGAACACCTGGGCCTGGTTGATCAGGTCAATGACCACCTCCGAATCCGAGGCGTCGGTGGTGAGTATCGCGAGGATCTCGGGATGGTCCTGTTTCAGCAGCTTGAAGGCAGCCAGAGCCTTCTGGTCGCCGCTGCGGATGTCGGCGATGATCACCGCGATTTCGCGGTCGGCAAGGACCGCCAGCGCGCGGTCCATGTCCGCTGCGTCGATCACCGGGCAGACACCGCCCATCAATTCGTTGACGGCACGGAAAACGCCCTGGTCGGGGTTGATGACGAGAATGCCGCTGCTGACCTTGTCCGGCACGATCGCCGGAGAAGTTGCCATGTCTGCCAGCTCGATCGCGATGGCCGCGGCCTCACCTATGGTTTTCTGGATCTCGGTGTTGTTCCACGGCTTGCTGATGAAACGGAAGACCTCGCCGTCATTGATCGAGCCGACGATGGAGGCAAGGTCGGAATAGCCGGTGAGCAGTATCCGTACCGTGTGCGGAGCAAAATCCCGCACCTGGCGCAGGAATTCGACGCCCGTCATCTCGGGCATGCGCTGGTCGCTGATCACCACGTGCGGATGGAAGCGCTTCATGAACTCCATGGCCTCCGGGCCGCTGCTCGCGGTGAACACGTTGTACTGGTTGCGGAAAATCGAGCGCAGCGCATTGAGGATGCGTTCCTCGTCGTCGACGAACAGCAGCCTGGCCTTCTTGCCGCCGGTATCGAAAGTCGGCGCCACTGCCGGCGCCGGGGCGGCTGGGGAGCTTCCCGCCTGGGAGGACTTCATCCCCGAAATGACCTTTGCCGCCGAAACCAGTTTCGGGTCGAGGCGCTGGGTCGGCACCTCGCGGGATTCCTCGTCGGCGGCCGATTTCGCCGCGCGCAGGCTGGCTGCGACGCCCTGGACGAAGGCGAGGGCAAACTCGCGCGCGGTCTGGAAGCGGTCCTCGCGTTTTTTGGCGAGGGCCTTGTGCGTCGCCCAGTCGAGCTGCACCGAAATGCGCGGATTGTGCTTCGAGGGATTGACCGGCCGCTCGCCGATGACCTGGCGCATGATTTCGACGTTGCTGCCGGTGAAAGGCTTGCGCCCGGTCAGCAGCTCGTAGGCGATGACGCCTGCCGAGTAGATGTCGGTACGCGCGTCGGGTTCCTCGCCGGTGAACTGCTCCGGCGACATGTATCCCGGCGATCCCATGATTTCCCCGACCTGGGTCAGCGATGAGGAGTCGAGGTGGGCGATGCCGAAGTCGCTGATCTTGATGCGGCCATCGTCGTTGATCAGGATGTTCGAGGGCTTGATGTCGCGGTGGACGACGCCCTGGGCATGCGCATAACCGAGGCCGTCGAGCAGCTGACGGATGATCTCCCCGATTTCGGCAAGGTCGAATTTCGCCTTGTTCTGGAGGTGCTCGTACAGCGACTTGCCATTGACCAGCTCCATGACGATGTAGGCCAGCTCGTCATCCTCGCCGTAGTCGTAGATGGCGGCGATGCGCGGGTGCGTCAGGCGGCCGACGGCCTGAGCCTCGTGGCGGAAGCGCGCCACCGCGTACTGGACCTCGGAGGGGTCGAGCGCCGACTTGGTGATGGTCTTGATGGCAACCTGGCGGTGTATCGCCGGGTCGAAAGCCTTGTAGACAACGCCCATGCCGCCGCGGCCGAGGATGCCCTGCACCTCGTACTTGCCGATCTTCTTCGGGTAATTGACGGTCATGAGGGATCGTCCAGCGTGGCCGGAGGTGTCAGCGGCAGCACGATGGTGAAGCAGGTGCCCTTGCCCACGGTCGAATCAACGCTGATCCTACCACCGTGCTGTTCGACGATCTTGTATGAGATCGACAGGCCGAGTCCTGTCCCCTTGCCGACCGCCTTGGTCGTGAAGAAGGGGTCGAAGATCTTCGACATGATTTCAGGCGGGATGCCCTTGCCGTTGTCGGCGATTTCAACGGCGACATGGTCGGCGCCCTCGGTCCTCGTGGTCAGCGTGATTTCTCCGCTGCCGGATTCGATCGCCTGGGCCGCGTTGTTGATCAGGTTCAGGAACACCTGGTTCAGCTGGGACGGCGAGCAGGTGATGGAGGGGATGTCGCCGAGGTGTTTCGTGACTTTCAGGTGCTTCAGTTCATGCTTGGCCAGTATCAGCGCGCTCTCGATGCCCTCGTTGAGGTTGAAGCTGGAGACCTTGCTGCGGTCGAGCCGGCTGAAATTCTTCAGGTTGAGCACGATTTCCGAAATCTGCTCGATCCCGTAAAGGCCGTCTTTCGCCAGCTGTCCGAGCTCGGCAAGCGCCTGCTGCTCGGCGAAATGGTTGACGAGCCCGCGCACCGCCGCGTACTTCGCCTGCAGGCGCTCCGGATTCGGGCTCGGGTCCTCCATCAGCCGCAACAGCTTGTTGGTCTCGACCACCAGCTCCTTCACTTCGGGGAGCTTGCCGGCGACCGAGCCGAGGCTGTTCTTGACGTAGGCGAGCGGCGTGTTGATTTCATGGGCGATGCCGGCAACCATCTGGCCGAGGGAGGACATCTTTTCGGTCTGTATCAGCTGCGCTTCCGATTCCTTGAGCTGGTGCAGCGCATCGGACAGCTCGCGGGTCCGCTCCTCCACCCGCGATTCAAGGACGCGGTTGGCTTCGTTGAGCAGGCGGTAGCTGACGGCAAGCTTCGACAGCAGCCAGCCGATCAGGATCAGCAGGGCCCCGGCGTAGGCAATCAGGTAAATGCGGTAGCGCTCGGCATCCGACTCGATATCCGCCGCTTCCCGGCTGAAGGCGTCGGTAAGGCTGTTGATGCGCGGGCCGGCGGAGGATATCGCGATCTTGCGGAACAGCTCGTCCTCCACCGGCTTTGCACCGAGGATCTGCTGCACCGAGGCATCCATGCGTCCGAGGCCGTCGCGCAGCGCCGGAGGCATGCCCTCCGCCGACTTGCGCAGGTCCGCGGCAAAGGTCTCGACCGTCTTGCGCTCGCTGTCGCTGGGATCGGCGGTGTAACGCATGACATGCGCGAACAGCAGGGCCGACGTGCTTTCCACCGCGACCAGCCGGTCGCGCTGGGGATAGGCGGCCCAGGCGCCGCGCACGAGGCCGGCCATCTCGGCGTCGAACTCCACCAGCCTGGCCAGCGCCTCGGCCACGGTCTGCTGCGCCGCCCGGTAGCGCCCGAGCAGCTCCGTCTTCTGGCCGAAGGCCTGCTGCAGTGCCGGAAGGTCCCGGACCAGCGCCTCCCCCGGGGCTTCACCCGCGGCCTGTTGCAGCCTTCTGAGGATGTCCGCGGACCGCGCCCCGCGCTCGTCTCCGGACAGTGCCTTGCCGGGCATGCCTTCGGTGCGCGCGCGCAGGACCTCGAAATCCCAGCGCGCATCGATCTCGCGCAGCTCGCGCAGATAGCCGAGGATTTCCCCCTGGCGCTGGTAATCGACCCCCTGGCTCTTGAAATAGAGAAAACCGAGCAGCGCCACCAGGGCCACGGTGACCAGCCCCATCAGCGGCAGCCGCGCGCGGCGTGGCGGCACGAGGCGCCGCCATGGCGCCGCCCCTGCCGCCGGTTTCCTGAGCTCATTCTCCAAGATACGCTTGCCTCACTTGTGGATTGCGGAGCAGGGCCGCCGCGTTGTCGGCGAGCACGACGCTGCCGCTTTCCATGACATAACCGCGATGGCAGGTTTCGAGCGCCAGCTTCGCGTTCTGCTCGACCAGCAGCATCGTCACGCCCTCGGCAGCCACCGCGCGCACCGTCTCGAAAATCTTCTGCACCATCAGCGGCGCCAGTCCCATGCTCGGCTCGTCGAGCAGCAGCAATCGCGGCCTGCACATCAGCGCCCTTGCCATTGCCAGCATCTGCTGCTCTCCCCCGGACAGCGTGCCCGCCAGCTGGCTGCGGCGCTCGGCGAGTCGCGGAAACAGCGAATAGGCGTGCGCCAGGTCCCGCAGGATCGCAGGCTTGTCGTTGCGCACATAGGCGCCCATCGCGAGGTTTTCCGCCACCGTCAGCCTCGGGAATACCCCGCGCCCCTCGGGCACCATCGCCAGGCCCTGCCGCACCAGATGATACGCCGGTTTGCCCGTGACTTCGGTCCCGTCATAGTCGATGCGGCCGGCGGCGGGCCGCAGCAGGCCGGAAAGCGCCTTGAGTGTGCTGGTCTTGCCGGCGCCATTGGCGCCGATCAGCGCAACCAGCTCGCCGCCGCGCACCTCGAGGTCGATGCCCTTGACGGCGCGTATGCCGCCGTAGGCGACCTCCAGGCCGCGCACGCTGAGCAGGGTTTCAGGCAATGGCGCCACCCAGGTAGGCTTCGATGACCTTGGGGTCGCGCTGGACCTCCGCGGGTTCCCCTTCGGCGATCTTTTCGCCGTAATCGAGCACGGCGACGCGGTGCGACAGGCCCATCACCAGTTTCATGTCGTGTTCGATCAGCAGCAGGGTCACGCCGTCGGCGACCATGCGCTCCAGCAGTCCGCGCAGGCCGGCGGTCTCGGTGGCGTTCATGCCGGCGGCCGGCTCGTCGAGCGCGAGCAGCTTCGGCTCGGTGGCCAGCGCGCGGGCGATTTCCAGCCGCCGCTGGTCGCCGTAGGGCAGGTCGCGTGCGAGCACCGCGGCACGCGCCGACAGGCCGCAGTACTCGAGCAGTTCCAGCGCGCGCTGCGTGATGGCCGCTTCCTCGGCGCGCGTTGCCGGAGTGCGCAGCACGGCGCCGAGTACACCGGCGCGGGTGCGCGGATGCCGGCCGACCATCACGTTCTCCAGCGCGTTCATGCTGCCGAACAGGCGGATGTTCTGGAAGGTGCGGGCAATGCCGTGCTGCGCGATGCGGTGGGGCTTGAGACCGCCGATCTCCGTTCCATTGAAGGTCACCGTACCGGCGTCGGCCGGATAGAGGCCGGTGAGCACGTTGAACAGCGTGGTCTTGCCGGCACCGTTGGGGCCGATCAGGCCGAAGATCTCGCCGCGGCAGACGCTGAGCGAGACGTCGTTCAGCGCGCGCAATCCGCCGAAACGCTTGCTGATGCCGCTGGCGCGGAGCAGCGGCGCTTCAGCCGTTGCCATGGGCTTTTCCTGCGGCCGCCGGCAGGGGGCCGGGAGCGCGGCGCCGCGCCGGCAGCATGCCCGACGGGCGGAACAGCATCATCAGCACCAGCGCGAGGCCGAACAGCAGCATGCGCAGGTCCGAGGGATCGACGAAAACCTCGCCGAACCAGCGCTGCTGCAGGGGGCCGACGTAGCGCAGGGCCTCGGGCAATGCGGTCAGCAGCACGGCGCCGAGCACGACGCCCCAGACATTGCCCATCCCGCCAAGGACCACCATGCACAGCACCATGATGGAATCGATCAGGTGGAAGCTTTCCGGGCTGATGAAGCCCTGGAAGGAGGCGAACAGGCCGCCGGCGACGCCGCCGAAAGTCGCGCCCATGGCGAAGGCCAGCAGCTTCATGTTGCGCGTGTTGATGCCCATTGCCGAGGCGGCGAGTTCGTCATCGCGGATCGCGACCCAGGCGCGGCCGATGCGGGAATCCTCGAGGCGCAGCGAGATCGCGATCGAAATCAGCGCTCCGGCGAGGAAAACAAAGTAGTAGTTGTGCACCGGCGTGAAGGTCAACCCGGCAAGCTGGTGCGTCTGTGCCAGGGAAAATCCGCCGAACTGAAGGGGGTCGATCAGCGTGATGCCCTGCGGACCGTTGGTGATGTTGACCGGGCGGTTCAGGTTGTTGAGGAAGACGCGGATGATCTCGCCGAACCCGAGCGTGACGATGGCGAGGTAGTCGCCGCGCAGCCGCAGCGTCGGCGCGCCGAGCAGGATGCCGAACACCGCGGCCATTGCCGCGCCCAGCGGCAGTATCACGTAGAAGGGCCAGTGCACCGCGAACTGCGGCGATGCGAGCAATGCGTAGCTGTAGGCGCCGACCGCGAAAAAGGCGATGTAGCCGAGGTCAAGCAGGCCGGCGAAACCGACGACGATGTTGAGCCCCAGCGCGAGCATGATGAACAGCAGCGCGACGTCGGCGATGCGCACCCAGGCGCGCCCGAGCAGGGCCTCGATCATGAAGGGCGCGGCGAGGAGCAGCAGCGCGAGGGCGAGCCAGGCCGTCCAGTGCAGGAGCGGGTTGCCGCGCAACGGCATCATGCGCGGTCCCCGGCATGGCGGCCCATCAGTCCCGAGGGGCGCAGCACCAGCACCAGCACCAGCACCAGGAAGGCGAAAATGTCCCGGTAATTGCTGCCCAGCACGCCGCCGGTGAGATCGCCGATGTAGCCGGAGGCCAGGCTTTCGATGACGCCGAGCAGCAGCCCGCCGAGCACGGCGCCGGCAACGTTGCCGATGCCGCCGAGCACCGCCGCGGTGAAGGCCTTGAGGCCGAGCATGAAGCCCATGAAGTAGTGGCCGATGCCGTAATAGAGCACGACCATCAGGCCGGCAATGGCGCCGATCGCCGAGCCGAGCAGGAAGGTGAAGGCGATCACCGTGTTGGTGTTGACCCCCATCAGGCCTGCGACGTCGGGGTTCTGTTCGGTCGCGCGCATTGCGCGTCCCATGCGGCTCGCCTTGATGAACCACAGCAGGCCCCCCATGATGGTGCAGGCCAGCAGGAATATCGTCGCCTGCAGCAGGGTCATCTGTGCGCCGAACAGCGTGAAGCGCACCGGTTCGATGATCGAGGGCAGGGAGATGTACTGCTTGCCCCAGACCAGCGCTGCCGAGTACTGAAGCAGTATCGACACGCCGATCGCGGTGATCAGCGGCGCCAGCCGCGGCGCGCGGCGCAGCGGCCGGTAGGCAACGCGCTCTATGGACAGCCCGAGTGCCGCGCAGACCAGCATCGCACCGCAGGCGGCCAGCCCCAGCACCACCGGCGCCGGCAGTCCCGCGGCAGCGAGCAGCTGCACCAGGGTCAGCGATACCAGTGCGCCGATCATCGTGATGTCGCCGTGGGCGAAATTGATCAGGCCGAGGATGCCGTAGACCATCGTGTAGCCGAGCGCGACCAGCGCATAGATGCTGCCCAGCACCAGGCCATTGACGATTTGTTGGGCGAAAATTTCCATCTGCAGAGACGCCAACGGCACCCTGGAGGGTGCCGTTGTGTCGTTGATCGCGGATTATTTTTTCTCGGCTGCCGCTTCCTGTGCCGGCGCGCCGGCGGCGGCCTCGGGTTTCACCACTTCCAGCGGCGTCCACTGGCCGCCTTTCACGACATAAATGGTGATCGGGCCGTTTTTCAGGTCGCCCTTCTCGTCAAAGGCAATCGGACCGATGACGCCCTGATGGTCGGTCTTGCCGACTTCAGGCAGGAACTTCGCGGGCTCGGCGCTGCCGGCGCGTTTCATGGCCTCGACCAGCACGAAGACCGCGTCATAGCCCATCGGTGCGAACAGTTCGACTTCCTGGTTGAACTTCGCCTTGTATTTATCGAGGAATGCCTTGCCGCCCGGCATCTGGTCCTTGGGCAGGCCCGGGATCGAGGCCATCGCGCCTTCGGCTGCATCGCCGGCGAGCTTGATGAAATTGGGCGTCTGCATGCCGTCGCCGCCGATGAAGGAGGCCTTGATGCCGAGGTCCTTCATCTGCTTGACCATCGGTCCGGCCTGGGGATCGATGCCGCCGAACATGATCAGGTCCGGTTTGCGGCCCTTGATCTTGGTGAGGATGGCCTTGAAATCGGTGTCCTTGTCGGTGGTGTGCTCGCGGGCGACGATCTTGCCGCCCATGGCTTTCACCGTGGCCTCGAAGTTGTCGGCGAGGCCCTGGCCGTAGGCCGTGCTGTCGTCGATGACCGCGATGCTTTTCGCCTTCAGCTGGTTGAGCGCGAAACGCGCGAGCGTCGGGCCCTGCTGGCCGTCGTGGGCGACGACGCGGAAAGTGGTCTTGAAGCCTTTCAGCGTGTAGTCGGGATTGGTCGATGACGGCGAGATCTGCGGTATGCCGGCATCGGCGTAGACCTTGGAGGCGGGAATCGACGCGCCGGAGTTGAAGTGGCCGACGACCGCGGCGACTTTTGCATCCACCAGCTTCTGCGCCACCGTCGTGGCCTTGGTCGGATTGGCCTCGTCGTCCTCGGCGACCAGTTCGAAGCGGACCTTTTTGCCGCCGATTTCCACGCCCTGCGCGTTGAGATCCTCGACCGCAAGCTGCACGCCGTTGCGGATGTCGATGCCGATGTGCGCCTGAGGCCCGGTCAGCGGCGAGGCGGAGCCGATTTTCACGGTCAGCACTTCCGGCGGTTTCGGGGCCTCGACCTTCGGAGCCGGTGGCGGTTCTTCCTTGCCGCAGGCTGCAAGCAGGGTGGCGGCGAAGAGGGCTGCCACGGTATGGCGGATCTTGTGTATCTGCATGAAGGGCTCCAGTCCGAAGGTCGGTGGGGCGATTGGCCAAGGTGCGCGACCGATCGCAGGTTCAGTATTTAACCCATTGTTACTGAAAGGGATTTATTGATTATCCGGAGCGCGCAAGGCGCTGTCAATTTAACTTCCGGGAACATCCAGAAAAAAGCCGGCGGGCGCCGGCTTTGTCGCTGCAAATGGAACGGGCCCCGCTATTTCAGCGAGAGGATCCATTGCACCATGGTCTTGATGTCCTCGTCCTTGACATGCGGATTGGGGGGCATGGGCGCCGGACCCCAGACCCCGGAACCGCCCGCCTTCACCTTCTGGATCAGCTTCGCTTCCGCGCCTTTTTCGTTGCGGTACTTGGCGGCAATTTCCTTGTAGCCCGGGCCTATGGCCTTGCGGTCCATCGCATGACAGGTCATGCAACCGCTGGATTGCGCGAGTTTTTCCGAGGCAACGGCGTTGCCTGCGAGCAGTGCTCCGAGCGCGATGAGTGCAGCATGGTGCAGTTTCATGAAGGCTCCTTGGCGGTGGACTCTGAAAATCGAGCCGCGATTGTAGCCGAAGCGCGGTCCCGCATGAAATGCGGGCGGGCGTCCAATGGCATGCCCCTTGGCAACGGATGTATTTGTATAAGTATTTGTTTTTATTGATATTTTTCCGGCCGTCGGGCTGACCCGGCAGCAACCTGCTTATACTCCCATCACCCCATTGAATGAGTGCCCACCACGGAGGACTGATGAAAATCGACACCATTGCGGTACATGGCGGCTACAAGCCTGACCCGACGACCAAGGCAGTTGCCGTCCCGGTCTACCAGACCACGTCTTATGCCTTCGACAGCACCCAGCACGGTGCTGATCTCTTCGATCTCAAGGTCCAGGGCAACATCTACACCCGCATCATGAACCCGACCACCGATGTGCTGGAAAAGCGCGTCGCGGAAATGGAAGGGGGCATTGCCGGGCTGGGCCTCGCCTCGGGCATGGCCGCCATCACCTACGCGATCATGACCATCGCCGAGGCCGGCGACAACATCGTCACCTCGAGCGCGCTTTACGGCGGCACCTACAACCTGTTTGCGCACACCTTTCCCCAGTACGGCATCGAAGTGCGCTTCGCCGACTACCGCGAGCCGAAAGCCTGGCAGAAGCTGATCGACGGCAGGACCAAGGCGGTGTTCTGCGAATCGGTGGGCAATCCGCTGGGCAACGTCGTTGATTTCGGCGAGCTCGCGAAAATCGCCCACGAGCGCGGCGTCCCGGTCATCGTCGACAACACCGTGCCGACCCCCTGCCTGTGCCGGCCCTTCGAGCACGGCGCCGACATCGTCGTGCATTCGCTGACCAAGTACCTCGGCGGCCACGGCAATTCCATCGGCGGCGCAATCGTCGATTCCGGCAATTTCCCCTGGGCCGAGCACAAGCAGAAGTTCCGCAGGCTGAACGAGCCCGACGTGTCCTATCACGGCGTGGTCTACACCGAGGCGCTGGGCGCTGCAGCCTACATCGGCCGCGCCCGCGTCGTGCCCCTGCGCAACATGGGCGCCGCGCTGTCGCCGTTCAATGCTTTCCTGATCCTGCAGGGCATCGAGACCCTGGCGGTGCGCATGGACCGCATTTGCGACAATGCGCTGGCCGTCGCCCGTCACCTGCAGGGCCACGCGAAAGTGGGCTGGGTGCGTTACGCCGGCCTGCCCGATCATCCGGACAGGCCGCTGGTCGACAAATACATGGGGGGCCGCGCCTCGGGCATTCTCAGCTTCGGCATCAGGTCCGGCAGCGCCGGCGGCGCGCGTTTCATCGATGCGCTGAAACTGGTGACCCGGCTGGTCAACATCGGCGATGCAAAATCGCTCGCCTGCCATCCGGCGAGCACCACGCACCGCCAGCTGTCACCTCAGGAGCTGGCAAGCGCCGGCGTCAGCGAAGACATGGTGCGGCTGTCGATCGGCATCGAGCACATCGACGACATCATCGCCGATCTGGAGCAGGCGCTGCAGACGGCGTGACGGAGGTCGCGCGCTGCGCGGCCTCAGGCCCAGCGCACGGTATCGGCACGGTCTTCGGCATTGAGCAGGGTGGTGGTGTAGACCCAGGTGGCGTCGCAGAGATCGTAGCGCCGGCTCAGCTTGCGCCGCACTTCGCCCTCTGCTTCGCCTGCGGGGATCTTCGAGCGTTCCCACATCGCGAGGTCGGGCCGCCGCGTCATCATCAGCGCGCTGGCGCGTCCGGGTGCGTCGTCCATGCAGCGCCACAGGCCGATGACCTGCGAATCGTAGGCTGATTCGAATCCCGGCCAGGCGTCGGCGCAGAGCGCGAGGAATTCCGTCCAGTGGGCTTCCGGCAGTTCGAACCAGCGGAAGGCATAGTTGCCCTGGCGCCGCGGCGGCTGCGGCCGGTCCGGGCGCAGCGTTGCCCGCATCGGACGGCTGCGGACCTGCCGCACTTTTTCCACGCCGCGTATCAGTTCTTCGGCAAGGCCGGCGTCGCCGGCGCAAGGCCAGACGGTGATCGCGTTCAGTTCGTCGCGGGGACACCCGATCTGCGAGCGCCAGAGCCCGTAGAGCAGGCCGTTATGTGCGGACCATCCGGCCTTGCCGAGTTTCTCCGCCACGGTTGCGAAGGTGCGTGGCGCACAGCTGATCGAGTGATGGACGTATACCGGTGCGTCCATTGCCGACTTGCCCTGCCGGTCGGGCCTCAGTCCGTCACCGCGCCCTTGCTGGCGCTGGACGCGAGCCGCGCGAACTTGGCCAGCGCGCCGCGGGTGTAGCGCGGCTTCGGCTGTTTCCATTTCTTTTTGCGCGCCGCCAGCTCCTTCGCCGGGACGTTGAGCTGGATCAGCCGCTTGATGGCGTCGATGGTGATCGAGTCGCCTTCCTTGACCAGCGCGATCGGCCCGCCCTCGAAGGCTTCCGGCGCGACGTGGCCGACGACCATGCCCCAGGTGCCGCCGGAGAAACGGCCGTCGGTGATCAGCCCCACGGATTCGCCGAGGCCCTGGCCGATCAGCGCGCCGGTGGGCGCGAGCATTTCCTGCATGCCGGGGCCGCCCTTGGGGCCTTCGTAGCGGATGATGACGACGTCGCCGGCCTTGATCTTCTTCGCCATGATCGCCTTCATGCAGGCGACTTCGGAATCGAAGACGCGGGCAGGGCCGGTGATCTTCGGCGACTTGAGTCCCGTGATCTTGGCGACGCAGCCTTCGGGCGCGAGGTTGCCCTTGAGGATCGCGAGGTGGCCCTGCTTGTACATCGGGTTGTTCCAGGGGCGGATCACGTCCTGGTCGGCGCGCGGCGCCTCGGGCACGTTTTTCAGTTCCTGCGCCAGTGTCCTGCCGGTGATGGTCATGCAGTCGCCGTGGAGCAGGCCCTGCTTCAGCAGCATCTTCAGCACCTGCGGCACGCCGCCGGCGCGGTGGAAATCGACCGCGACGTAACGGCCCGAGGGCTTCAGGTCGCAGAGCACCGGCACCTTCTTGCGCACGCGCTCGAAGTCGTCGATGGTCCACTTGACCTGCGCCGCGTGGGCGATGGCGAGGTAGTGCAGCACCGCGTTGGTCGAACCGCCGGTGGCCATGATCAGCGCCACTGCGTTTTCGATCGACTTGCGGGTGACGATGTCGCGCGGCTTGATGTCCATCTTGATCGCGTTGACCAGCACGCGCGCGGATTCGGCGGCGGAGTCCGCCTTTTCCGGGTCGGGCGAGGCCATCTGCGAGGAGCCGAGCACGCTCATGCCCAGCGCTTCGAAGGACGAGGACATCGTGTTCGCGGTGTACATGCCGCCGCAGGCGCCAACCGAGGGGCAGGCGTTTTTCTCGATGCCGATGAAATCCTCGTCGCTCATCTTGCCGGCCGTGTAGGAGCCGACCGCCTCGAAGGCGCTGACGATGGTCAGGTCCTGGCCTTTCCACCGGCCGGGCTTGATGGTGCCGGCGTAGACGTAGATGCCGGGCACGTTCATGCGCAGCATCGCGATCATGCCGCCGGGCATGTTCTTGTCGCAGCCGCCGCAGACCAGCACGCCGTCCATGGCCTGGCCGTTGACCGCGGTCTCGATGCAGTCGGCGATCACTTCGCGCGACACCAGTGAATACTTCATCGCCTCGGTGCCCATGCCGATGCCGTCGGTGATGGTCGGTACCCCGAAGACCTGCGGCATTGCACCGGCGGATTTCAGCTCCGCGATGGCGCGGTCGACCAGTGGCTGGATGCCGGCGTTGCAGGGATTCATCGTCGAATGGCCGTTGGCGACCCCGACGATCGGCTTGTCGAAGTCGCCGTCGCCGAAACCGACGGCGCGCAGCATCGCGCGGTTGGGCGAGCGGGCGACGCCGGCGGTGATCAGCTGGCTGCGTTTATTGAGCGGCATGGAATCTCTCCGGTTGGGCTGACGGCGCTGTTTCGGGACGGGCGCCGCGGCTGGGCACGTATAATACAGGCGACATTTTATCGCATCGCCCCTCCCTCCCATGTTCGTCCACCCCCAGTTCGATCCGATAGCGCTGCAGCTCGGGCCCGTCGCCCTGCGCTGGTACGGCCTGATGTACCTGCTCGGCTTCGCGCTGATCTGGCTGTTCGGCCGTTACCGCATCGACCGCAATCCGGGCGGCGCCTGGGTGCGCAGCGACCTTGACGACGTGCTGTTCTATGGCATCGTCGGCACCATCCTCGGCGGCCGGCTGGGTTATGTGCTGTTCTACAAGTTCGGCGACTACCTGGCGGCGCCGTGGAAGGTGTTCTACGTCTGGGAAGGCGGCATGTCCTTCCACGGCGGCTTCCTCGGCGTGGTGATCGCGATGATGCTGTTCGCGCGCAGCCGCCGCCGCGACTGGCTGCAGATCACCGATTTCATCGCACCGCTGGTGCCGCTGGGGCTGGCCGCCGGACGCATGGGCAATTTCATCAATGCCGAGCTGTGGGGGCGTCCCGCTGAAGTGCCCTGGGCCATGGTGTTTCCGAATGTCGACAGCGTGGCGCGCCATCCGTCGCAGCTGTACGAATTCGCACTGGAGGGCGTTGTGCTGTTCGCGGTCCTGTGGTGGTTCACGCAGAAGCCGCGCCCCCGCGGTGCCGCCTCGGCGCTGTTCCTGATCGGCTACGGGGTTTTCCGCTTCGGTGTCGAATACACCCGCGAGCCCGACAGTTTCCTCGGTTTCCTGGCGCTGGGCCTGACCATGGGCCAGTGGCTGTCGGCGCCGATGGTGCTCGCCGGCATCGCGCTGCTGGCCTGGGCGCTCCGGCGTCCCGCCTAGTTCAGCTTTGCCGGATCGATCGCGGGCCCGGCCCGCCGCGCCGCGCGGCGGTCGAGAAGGCGCTGGAAGTTGTCGAGCGACAGCAGGTGGGCGTATATGCGCGGCAACATGCCGTTCTGCGCAAGCTGCTGCAGCCGTTCGCCCGGCAAGGCCTGCAGCCTTGCCTCGGAGACGCGGTGCATGCCGGTCAGCGTGATCGGCGATTCGCCGGCCGGCACCGCCTGCGCCGAAAACGGCTCCAGCAGCTGCAGGTCCTTCAGCATGCGGCACATGTCCTCGGTGCGCGCGAGATCGGCCTCGAACTCGAACAGCAGCTTGCTCAGACGTTGCCACAGCGGCAGGACCTCGCCTTTTTCGTCGTACAGCGGCTCGCCCTTGGCGTTCAGCGCGCGCTTCTCCACGCAGGCAATGCGCTCGGACTGTTCCGCGCCGTCGACGAGCACGCGCGACATGCAGAAGGGATAGCGCCGCACATAGGCCGGCAGATAGACCCGGCCATCCCAGGTATCTTCGGCAGTGACGAACAGGTTCTGCTGCGGCTCGACACCGAGTATGGCCATCGCGACAAAGCTTGCGCCGCCGTCTCCGGAGACGAAGGCGATCGGATAGTCGCGCAAGGCAGCCGCAAATTCGGTGAAGGACAGCGGCAGCGCCGTCAGTTTGCGGAACAGCACCGGCAGCCGCCTTTCCCCTGGCAGCAGCACCCGGTGGTTCTTGGCGAGCGGAATGATTTCTTGGTAGCCGTACGGCGGTTTGATGTCCATCGCGGGTGAATCGGAGCCGGAATGCGGCCGATTATATCCGGCGGTGCCATGCGCAAAGGCCCATTTGCCGCCTGCCCGGCAAGCGGGTAAAATCCGCCCCTCTTTTCGGGGTGGTAGCTCAGCTGGGAGAGCGTCGCGTTCGCAATGCGAAGGTCGGGAGTTCGATCCTCCTCCACTCCACCAAAACAAAAAAGCCACCCTCCGGTGGCTTTTTTTGTTGGTGCAGGGCTGGCGAGCGATCCCTCGGGTTCGACCAGCGCGGTCCTGGAGACGGCCTGCGGCAAGCCGGCCCTTGCCCCGTTTTCTCATGGTTTTTCGCCGGGGTCTGTGCGCGGCGGCTGCCGGGTTCTCCGGCGGCGCCAGCGCCGCGCGGTCCACCAGCGCCAGAGCCAGTCGATGACAAAGTAGGTCAGCACGCCGATGGAAACCGCCATCACCGCCAGTCCCGTGAGCAGGGGCTTGCCCAGCGCCGCGATGCGTTCGAGCAGGGGCTTGTCCCTCACGCTGTTGTCCGCCAGCGCCGGATCCTCGGGGGGCAACGAGGTGTCGCCGGTGATCCAGCTGCCCAGCTTGTAGGCCGCGAAGTACACCGGTCCGAAGGTGACCGGGTTGGTGACCAGCGTGCTGGCCGCCGCCACCGGCAGGTTGGCGCGCAGGATGATCGCCGCGGCCGCCGTCAGCGGGATCTGTGCGAGCGGGATCAACAGCCCGAAAAAGATTCCCAGCGCGACACCGAGGGCGACCCCGCGGCGCGACCATTGCCACAGCCGCGGATGTCCGAGCCAGGGCGCGAGCCAGCGCAGGCCGCGATGGGCCTCCAGTTTTTCGCGCGTGGGCAGCAGCCTGTGCAGGCGTTTTTTGCGGGGCATCAGCGGAACCCGGCGGCGCTCAGCGGGTGGCCTGCCGCTCCAGCAGGCGGCGCAGTTCCTGCAGTTCACCGCGCATCGCGCGGACCTCGTCGCGCAGCTGCACCTCCGGTGCAGGCGGGGCACCGGATTCCTTGTCGCGGATCTCGATGTCGTGCTCGGCCTGGATCGCGTTGACGATCACCGCGATGAACAGGTTGAGCATCGTGAAGGTCGAGATCAGGATGAACAGCACGAAGAATATCCAGGCCTGCGGGAAGACCTCCATCACCGGGCGCACGATGCCCATCGACCAGCTCTCCAGCGTCATCACCTGGAACAGCGTGTAGGCGCTGTCGCCCAGGGTGCCGAACCAGTCGGGGAAGTGGCCGCCGAAGAGCTTGGTGGCGATCACGGCGGCGACGTAGAAAATGATGGAAATGATGCCGAACACCGAGGCGAGCCCCGGAATTGCCGAGAGCAGACCGCCGACCACGCGGCGCATGTTGGGCACCATGGTCAGCAGGCGCAGCACCCGCAGCACCCGCAGCGCACGCAGCACGGCGAAGGGCCCGCTGGCCGGCAGCAGCGCAATGGCGACGACGATGAAGTCGAACACACTCCAGGGATCGCGGAAAAAACGCCAGCCATGCGCCGCGATGCGCAGCACCAGTTCGACCACGAACACCGCGAGTATCGCCTGGTCGAGCGGCAGCAGCAGCCAGCCCCAGTCTGCCATGACGGCCGCGCTGGTTTCGAGGCCAAGGATTGCGGCGTTGACGAGAATCAGCGCGATGATCAGGGTTTGCACGCGCGAGCCTTCGATGGTCGCGCCGAGCCGGCCGCGCCAGCCGGGAGCGTTTGTGGAAGTGGTCATGATGGGCAGTATGTCGGGGAAGTTGTATGAATCAGGGAATCGTGGGCTGGCGCCGTCCTGCGCCGGGCGATTCCGCATGCTGTGCCTAACCGTGGCTGCGAGGGTCGCGATTCGGTAAGCTGCGGGTGCTGGATTGTGAACCTGAAATAACGAATAAAAACAGAATTTTATAAAAAATTCATTGCTCCGGAGTGGAGATACAGGATGACCGGTCAAGACATGGAACATGCCGCGCTGCTGGCGCAGAGCGTTGGCGATTACGTGAAGCACGGCGCCGACCTGCCGCGGGTGCGCGCGCTGGCGCAGACGCATGCCGAGTTCGATGCCGCCCAGTGGCGCCAGCTGGCCGAGCTGGGCTGGCTGGGGGTGCTGGTGCCCGAGTCCTGCGGCGGGCTCGGCCTCGGCCTGTCCGAGGCGGCGATCGTCGCCGAAGGCCTGGGCCGTGCGCTGACGCCGGAGCCGTACACCGCGGTGGCGGTACTCGCGGCGCGCGCGCTGGAGGGGGCTGCGGCGACGTCGCTGCGCGACGGGCTGCTGGGCGGCATCGCCGCCGGCACCCGGGTGCCGGTGGTGGCCTGGCAGGAACAGCCCGATGATTTCGGCGGCCGGCAGCTTGCCACTGTCGCCGTGCCTTTTGAAGGCGGGTTCCGGGTCAGCGGTGACAAGCGCTTCGTGATGGGCGCGGCCGCGGCCGACGGCTATGTGGTCAGCGCGCTGGCCGGGGGCGAGCTGCAGCTGCTGTGGATACCGCGCGATGCCGCCGGCTGCAGCACGGCCAGCCAGCCGCTGGCCGACGGCCGCTGCTACGGCAGCGTCAGCCTGAGTGATGTCGTGGTGCCGCGCGAGCAGGTGCTGGCCTCCGGCAAGGCCGCACGCGACGCACTGGACCGCGCCATCGACCATGCCGCCGCGGTGGGGTCCGCCGAACTGGTGGGCATCATGAAGCGCGCCCACGAGATGAGCCTCGAGTACATGAAGACGCGGGTGCAGTTCGGCAAGCCCATCGGCAGCTTCCAGGCGCTGCAGCACCGCGCGGTGGACCTGCACATCCAGCAGGAACTGGCCGACGCGGTGCTGCGCGAAACGGTGGCCGAGCTCGACGGCGGCCCGGACACGTCGGCGCGGGCGCGGGCGGCGAGCCGCGCCAAGTCGCGCTGCGCCGAGGCTGCGCTGGCGATCACCCGCGCGGCGATACAGTTCCATGGCGCCATCGGCTTCACCGAGGATTGCGATGTCGGTCTCTATGCCAAGCGCGCGATGACGGTATCGGCCTGGCTGGGCAATGGCCGCGCGCACCGCGCGCGCTATGCGGCACTGGAGGCAGGCAGCAGCGGGAGGCAGGCATGAGCGACTGGAATGCAATGAGCGACGAGGATTTCCGCAGGGAAGTCCGCACATTTTTCGAGAACGAGTTTCCCGCGGAATACAAGTTCCTGCCGCGGCGCATGCGCTGGCATGAATGCCGCGACTGGTACCTGAAGCTGTCGAGGAAGGGCTGGATTGCGCCCAACTGGCCGCGCGAGCACGGCGGCATGGGCCTGGCGCCGACCAAGCTGCTGATCTACTACGAGGAAACCGAACGCGCCGGTGTCGGCCGCATGCCCGACCAGGGCCTGACCATGGTCGGGCCGACGCTGATCCGTTTCGGCAACGACGCCCAGCGCGCGCACTTTTTGCCGAAGATCATCGCCGGCGAGGCAATCTGGTGCCAGGGGTATTCCGAGCCCAATGCCGGCTCCGATCTCGCCAGCCTGCGCACCGAGGCGGTTCCCGACGGCAATGACTATGTCATCAACGGCAGCAAGATCTGGACCTCGATGGCGCACGATGCGACCCACATCTACGTGCTGGCGCGCACCGACAAGCAGGCGAGGAAAAAGCAGGAGGGCATCAGCTTTTTCCTGGTCGACATGAAGACGCCGGGCATCACGCTGCGCACCATCCGCAACATCGCCGGGCACGAGGAGTTCTGCCAGGTGTTCTTCGACAACGTGCGCACGCCGAAGGAAAACCTGGTCGGCGAGCTGCACAAGGGCTGGACCATCGCCAAGGGCCTGCTCGGCTTCGAGCGCCTGAACATCGGCAGCCCGCGGCGGCCGCTGCAGGCGATGGAGAAGCTCGAGATGCTGGCGCGGGCGCGCGGGCTGATGTCCGACCCGGCCTTTGTCGAGCGCCTGACGCAGCTGCAGCTCGACCTCGCCGACCTCGGCTCGCTCTATCGCCGCTTCGTCGACAAGGTGCGCCGCGGCGAGGCGCTGGGCCCCGATGTGTCGATGCTCAAGGTGTGGTCGATGGACACCTACCAGCGCCTGTCCGAGCTGCTGATCGAGGCTGCCGGCGAATACGGCGCGGTCGAAGGCGAAGTGGCGATCGGCAACGACGAGATCGACGTGCTGTCGCCGTTCTACAACTCGCGCCCCGGCACGATTTACGGCGGTTCCAACGAGATCCAGCGCAACATCCTCGCCAAGTATGTGCTGAACCTGCCGTCCTGAACGGATGCTCCCGCATTGAAATCCGCGGCGAGGCGCATCAAGATAGCGCATTTGCCGCAATGACCATGCTGGAGCCGACATGACCCGACAGCCGGTACACACAACCGCCGCGCCGCAGGCGATCGGCACCTACTCCCAGGCGGTGCGCTGCGGCGACACCGTCTATCTCTCCGGGCAGATCGGCCTCGATCCGGCGACGATGCAGATGGTCGACGGCATCGATGCGCAGATCCGCCGCGTATTCGACAACCTGAAGGCGGTCGCCGCCGCGGCCGGCGGCAGCCTCGATGACTGCGTCAAGGTCAATGTCTACCTGACCGACCTCGGCCATTTCGCCAGGGTCAACGAAATCATGGCGACCTACTTCCGCGAACCCTACCCGGCGCGCGCCGCGATCGGCGTCGCCAGCCTGCCGCGCAATGCGCTGGTCGAAGTCGATGCCGTGATGCACCTCGGCTGAGGAGGCGCCGGCGTGGCGGCAGAGCGACGCAAACCCGCGGCGCGTCCGCGCCGCGCGGCGGCCACTGCGAAGCCGGAGCTGCCCGGCATCGGCGGCGCCGCGGCCGACAGGCTGGCAAAGCTCGGCATCCGCCGCCGCTTCGACCTCGTGTTGCACCTGCCGCTGCGCTACGACGACGAAACGCGGCTGTGCCCGCTGGGCGAGGCGCAGCCTGGCGCCGAATTGCTGGTGCAGGGCGAGGTCATCGAATGCGACATCAGGTACCGGCCCAAACGCCAGCTGGTTTGCCGCATCCGCGATGGCAGCGGCGAGCTGACGCTGCGCTTCCTCAATTTCTACGGCAGCCAGGTGAAAACGCTGGCGGTGGGCAACCCTGTGCGGGTCTACGGCGCGGTGCGCCTGGGGCATTTCGGACCGGAGATGGTGCATCCGCGCTATCGCGTGCTCGACGCCGATGCGCCGGTGGCGGAAGCGCTGACACCGGTGTATCCGACCACTGCCGGCCTCGGCCAGGACAGCCTGCGGCGGATGATCGCACGCGCACTGGCCGGGGAATCGCTGGCGGAAACGCTGCCCCGGCCGCTGCTCGACGCCCTGGGCCTGCCGGATTTCGAAGCGGCGGTACGCCTGCTGCACAACCCGCCGCCCGACGTTGCCCGGGCGACCTTGCAGGGCCGCACCCATCCGGCGTGGCGGCGCATGAAGTTTGACGAGCTGCTCGCGCAGCAGCTGTCGATGCGCGTGCATTACCGGCGGCGGCGCGCGGCCGGCGCGCCGGTGCTTGCCGCGCGCGGGCAGCTGGTCGACGCCTTGTTGAAGCGCCTGCCGTTCCGGCTGACGCGGGCGCAGAACGCGGTGCTCGCGCAGATCCGCGCCGACCTCGGTGAGGCCCATCCGATGCAGCGCCTGCTGCAGGGCGACGTCGGCAGCGGCAAGACCGTCGTCGCTGCACTCGCCGCGGTGCAGTGCGTGGAAAACGGATACCAGGCCGCCGTGATGGCGCCCACCGAAATCCTCGCCGAGCAGCATTACCGCAAGTTCGCCGACTGGCTCGGGCCGCTCGGTATCCCTGTGGCCTGGCTCTCCGGAGGCTTGAAAAGCAGCGTCAAGAAGCAGGAACTCGCCCATGTGTCCGGGGGCGAAGCCCGGGTCGTTGTCGGCACCCACGCGCTGTTCGAGGAGGCCGTGGTGTTCAGCCGGCTGGGCCTGGCGATCATCGACGAGCAGCATCGCTTTGGCGTCCATCAGCGGCTCGCGCTGCGCCAGAAGGGCACTCAGTCGACGAGAGGGCTGCAGCCGCATCAGCTGATGATGAGTGCGACGCCGATTCCGCGCACGCTGGCGATGAGTTACTACGCCGATCTCGACGTGTCGGTGATCGACGAGCTGCCGCCCGGGCGTACGCCGGTGGCGACGCGGTTGGTATCGGAGGAGCGCCGCGACGAGGTGATCCAGCGCGTGCGTGACGCCTGCATTGCCGGGCGTCAGGCCTACTGGGTCTGTCCGCTGATCGAGGAATCGGAAAAACTGCAGCTGCAGACCGCGCTCGACACCCACGCCCATCTGCAGCAGACCTTTCCCGAACTGCGCGTCGGCCTTGTCCACGGCCGCATGAAAAGCGCGGAGAAGCAGGCCGTAATGGCCGCGTTCAAGGCGGGGGAAGTGCAGCTGCTGGTGGCGACGACGGTGATCGAGGTCGGCGTCGACGTGCCCAATGCTTCGCTGATGGTCATCGAACATGCCGAGCGCATGGGCCTGTCGCAGCTGCACCAGCTGCGCGGCCGCGTCGGCCGCGGCGCCGCCGAAAGCACCTGCGTGCTGCTCTACCAGGCGCCGCTTTCGGCGCTGGCGAAGGAGCGCTTGAAGGTGATCTACGAACAGACCGACGGCTTCGAGATCGCGCGCCAGGACCTGAACCTGCGCGGCCCCGGCGAATTGCTCGGTGCGCGGCAGAGCGGCGTGCCGATGCTGCGTTTCGCCGACCTCGCTGTCGACCTCGACCTGCTCGACGCGGCGCGCGACGCCGCGGAGCAGCTGTTGCGCGAACAGCCGGAGGCGGCAAAGGCGCATCTCGCGCGCTGGCTCGGCGGGCGCAATGAATACCTGAAGGTGTGAGGCGGGTGGCGCTTCGCGCGGAATGAAGATGCGATAATCGGCCATTCGGAAATTTCCGCCGTGAATGCCATTCCCCGAGATTCCCTGTGGTGCGCCGCGCCCGTCGCGGCCGGCCGCCTCCGCCGCTGGCTGACCGATCCCGGTTCGCTGACGGCGCGGCTGGAGCGGCAGGCCGGCAGCATCAGCGTGCGGGTGCTGTTCCAGGGTCTGCGCCGGCCCAACCCGGACGAGGCCTTCCTGTTTGCGTCACGGACCGCGCGCGTGATGGTGCGCGAGGTGCTGCTGCTGCGCGGCGCGACGCCGCTGGTGTTCGCACACACGGTGTTCGATGCGGGGGCGCTGCGCGGTGCCTGGCGCGGTGTCGGGGTGCTCGGCAACCGGCCGCTGGGCGCGGCGCTGTTTGCCGATCCGCGCATCGCGCGTTTTCCGCTGCGCCAGAAAAAACTCGGCCGCGGCCATCCGCTGTATCGCCGCGCCGCGGCGCGGCTGAGGCGTCCGCCGGCCGCGCTGTGGGCCAGGCGCTCGATTTTTGCCGCGGGCAAATCGCCTATACTGGTCAGCGAAGTTTTCCTGCCCGCGGTAGCCGACCTGTGACCCTGACGCTGAAGCAGCGCCTGAACGCCTATGAGCAGCTGATGCGGCTCGACAAGCCCATCGGCATCCTGTTGCTGCTGTGGCCGACGCTGTGGGGGCTGTGGTTTGCCGCCGGCGGCCTGCCCCAGCCCGACATCCTGCTGATTTTCATCACCGGCACCGTGCTGATGCGCTCCGCCGGCTGCGTGGTCAATGATTACGCCGACCGCAACTTCGATCCCCATGTCGAACGCACGAAGAATCGCCCGCTGGCAGCCGGCGTGGTCTCCCCGCGGGAAGCCCTGGCGCTGGCCGGCGTGCTGCTGCTGCTGGCCTTCGGCCTGGTGTTGCTGCTCAACCCGCTGACCGTCAGGCTCGCCTTTGCCGCCGCCGCGATCGCCGTGATCTATCCCTTTGTCAAGCGCGTGTTCCCGCTGCCCCAGGCCTGGCTGGGCCTTGCCTTCGGTTTCGGCATTCCGATGGCCTATGCCGCGGAGTGGAATGCCCTGCCGAAGGTGGCCTGGTGGCTGGTGCTGGCGACGATGTTCTGGGCGATCGCCTATGACACGGAGTACGCGATGGTCGACCGCGACGACGATCTGAAGATCGGCGTCAAGTCATCGGCCATCCTGTTTGGCCGTTACGACGTGCCCGCGGTAATGGCCTGCCATGCGGCCTTTCTCGGACTGATGGCCTGGATCGGCTGGTGGCAGATGCGCGATGTGCTGTACTTCGCCGGGCTGGCGATGGCTGTGCTGCTGGTCGCATTGCAGTACCGGATGATCCGCAGCCGCACCCGCGAAGGCTGCTTCAGGGCTTTTCTCCACAACAACTGGGTGGGCTGCGTGATTTTCATCGGGCTTGCCGCAGATCTCGCGCTGAACCTGCGGGTGCTGCGATGAGCTATCGCGACCTGCGCGACTTCATCGCCGGCCTCGAGCGTGACGGCCAGCTCAAGCGCATCGCCGTCGAAGTCGATCCGAAGCTGGAAATGACCGAGATCTGCGACCGCGTGCTGAAGGCGGGCGGACCCGCGCTGCTGTTCGAAAAGCCGAAGGGCCACACGATGGCGGTGCTCGGCAACCTGTTCGGCACGCCGCAGCGCGTCGCGCGCGGCATGGGCCGCGACTCGGTGGCCGCGCTGCGCGAACTGGGCCAGCTGCTTGCGCAGCTGAAGGAACCCGAACCGCCGAAGGGACTGAAGGATGCCTGGGACAAGCTGCCGCTCTTGCGCCAGGTGCTGTCGATGGCGCCGAAGCGGGTGCGCGACCCGGTCTGCCAGGAGATCGTGTGGGAGGGCGGCGATGTCGATCTCGCGCGCCTGCCGGTGCAGACCTGCTGGCCCGGTGATGCCGGACCGCTGATCACCTGGGGTCTGACGGTCACGCGCGGCCCCAACAAGACGCGGCAGAACCTCGGCATTTACCGGCAGCAGGTGATCGGCAGGAACAAGCTCATCATGCGCTGGCTCGCGCATCGCGGCGGCGCGCTCGATTACCGTGACCATTGTCTGGCCAATCCGCGCGATCCTTTTCCGGTGGCAGTGGCATTGGGCGCCGATCCGGCGACCATGCTCGGCGCGGTGACGCCGGTTCCGGACGCGCTGTCCGAATACCAGTTTGCCGGCCTGCTGCGCGGCGAAAAAACCGAAATCGCGCAGTGCCTTGCCCATGACCTGATGGTGCCGGCGCGCGCCGAGATCGTGCTCGAAGGTCATATCCATCCCGGTGAAACCGCTTTGGAAGGCCCCTTCGGCGATCACACCGGCTATTACAACGAACAAGACAGGTTTCCGGTATTCACCGTCGAGCGCATCACGCTGCGCCGCGATGCGATTTACCACTCGACCTACACCGGCAAGCCACCGGACGAGCCGGCGGTGCTGGGCGAGGCGCTCAACGAAGTGTTCGTGCCGCTGCTGGTCAAGCAGTTTCCGGAGATCGTCGACTTCCATCTGCCGCCGGAAGGCTGCTCCTACCGCGTCGCCTGCGTCAGCATCAAAAAACAGTATCCGGGCCACGCCAAGCGCGTGATGTTCGGCATCTGGAGTTTCCTGCGCCAGTTCATGTACACCAAGTTCATCATCGTCACCGATGACGACGTCAACGTGCGCGACTGGAAGGACGTGATCTGGGCGATGACCACGCGCGTCGATCCGAAGCGAGACACGCTGATCGCCGACGCGACGCCGATCGACTATCTCGACTTCGCCAGCCCGGTTGCCGGCCTCGGCTCGAAGATGGGCATCGACGCGACGAACAAATGGCCGGCTGAAACGAACCGCGAATGGGGCACGCCGATTGCGATGAGCGATGACGTGAAGCGGCGCGTCGATGCCTTGTGGGCAGAGCTGGGGCTTTAGCCGCACAAAATCATAAGTATTTGTTTTTATTGGTATTTGTCCATATCCCCGCGACTGCGCCGCGAGCGCTGAAAGCCCGTCTTGAGTACCGTCCTGTTGCTGAAGCTGCTGCTGGTGCCCGCGCTGATCGCAGGCGTGACGCTCGCCGGCCGGCGCTGGGGACCGGCAGTCGCCGGCTGGCTGTCGGCCTTCCCGATCGTCGCCGGTCCCATTCTCTGGTTCATTGCGCTGGAGCAGGGCGCAGCCTTTGCCGCGCAGGCGGCGGTCGGCACGCTGTCGGCGGTGCTGGGCATGCTGGCCTTCGGCCTGGGCTATGCCTGGGCGGCGACGCGCTTTGCCTGGCCGCTCAGCCTGCCGCTGGCCTATGCCGGTTATGCCGTCGCCGTCGTGCTGCTGGAGTGGTGGAATGCCTCCCTGCCGGCGGCCGCGGCCGGCGTGCTGCTTGGGCTGTGGTTCGCGCCGCGTTTCTATCCGCGCCTGGAAGCTGCCGCCGCGGCCGCGGTAAAACCGCCGCGCGACATGCTGCTGCGCATGGGGCTGGGCGCGCTGCTGGTGCTGGGGGTGACGTACTCCGCCGCGCGCCTGGGGCCGTCCTTGAGCGGCATCCTCGCGATGTTTCCGGTGATGGGCACGGTGCTGGTGCTGTTCACCCATCGCAGCGCAGGCGCGGCGGCGACGGTGCAGCTGCTGCGCGGCATGGTGCTCGGTTTTTATTCGTTCAGCACGTTCTGTGCGGTGCTAGCCTGGGCCTTGACCGCTGCCGGCATCGGCATCGCTTTCCTGTGGGCGCTGGCGGCCGCCGGACTGGTGCAGCTGCTGTCGCGGCTGTGGATGAGCCGGCACGGCCTGGCGGTTGCGAGGCGTACGCCTTAGGCGCCCGGCTTCCGGCCCTGTTGCCGCCGCCGTTCCTGGCGTCCGCAGCAGCTGTCGCGGTTGTGCACCCATTGCAGCAGGGCATCCATCGCCGGCTGCGCATTGGCCGCATTGGCGTGATTGACCATGAACACCACCACCGAACGGTTGCCCTGGGCATCGAGCACATAGCCGGCGATCGAGCGCACGCCGGACAGCGAGCCGGTCTTGATGTGCGCCTGGCCGGCGATTTCCGCGCTTTTAAGGCGACGGCGCATCGTGCCGTCGACGGCGGCCACCGGCAGCGAGGCCATCAGCTCGGGCATCACCGCGCTGTGCCAGGCGCTGAGCAGCACCGTGCCAAGGTTGCGCGCGCTGATGCGCTCGATGCGCGACAGCCCGGAACCGTTCTCCAGCACCAGCTCGGGGAAGGACAGGCCTTTCAGCGCCAGCCATTGCCTGACGGCGGCAGTCGCGCTGGCGGTGCTGGCGCCGGCATCGTTGAATCCGAGCGCGAGGAACAGCTGGCGCGACATCACGTTGTTGGAATACTTGTTGACGTCGCGCACGATCTCCGACAGCGACTGCGACTTGACCGTCGACAGCACCCGCGCCGAGGGCGGCGTCGCGCCATCGCGGATCTGGCCGCTGAAGCTGCCGCCCAGTTCGCGCCAAAGCAGCGTGAACAGCGCGCCGACATACTGGCGGTGGCCGAGCACGCTGAAGCTGCGCTGGCGCTCGCCGCAGTCGAGGACGTAGCTGCCGGAAAAGGCGAGTCGCGCCGAGTCGGCGTTGCCCTGGGCGTCGATCTTCATGCGGCCCAGCCAGTCGCCGCAGCTGCCGTCGACCGCTTTCAGGTTATTGACGACCTGCACCTGCGGCAGCGGCGGTTCGGCGATGATGCGCACCGTGCGCGTTGCCGCATCCGGGATGAACTGCAGCGTCACCGCCTTGAAGTTGACCAGCAGCGCGTTGGGCGTCGTGTTGTAGGGGCGGGTCGGCTGGTCGTCGAACTGGCCGGGATCCGGGGCCTCGTCGGCAAACAGGCGGCGGTCGAGCACGAGGTCGCCGCGGATGTCGCGCAGGCCGCGCGCGCGCAGGTTGCGCAGCAGCAGCCAGAAGTGCTCCAGCGTCAGCTTCGGGTCGCCGGCGCCCTTCAGGTGCAGATTGCCGAGCAGGCTGTCCTGGGTCAGCGTGCCCTCGGCCAGCGCTTCGGTGTTCCAGGTGTAGGCGGGACCCAGCAGTTCGAGGCCGGCATAGGTGGTGACGATCTTCATGCTGGATGCGGGGTTCAGCGAACGCTCGGCCCCGACCGCGAGCACCGCATCGCCGCCGATCTCGTGCACATACACGCCGACCGCCGATTCCGGTATGCCGGCCCGCGCCAGCGCCTGGGCCACCGGCTCGGGGAGGGCCGACGCCGGCTGCGCCGCGGCGCCCAGGGGGAGCAGGGTGATGAGCAGCGCGGTGCAAATCCGGTGGATGCGCATGATGGCCTGAATGGTGTTCATAGGATGATGGCGCTGTGCATGGCGGGGATGTCGATGCCGCCCCAGCCCAGCCGGTCGCGGATCGTGGTCGCGAAAATTTCCGCGGTGTCCTGTTCGCCGTGAACGACGAAGGTCCGCTGCGGCGCGCGCTTGAAATGTTGCAGCCAGTCGAGCAGCGCCGCCTGGTCGGCGTGGGCCGACAGGCCGCCGATCGTGTAGATGTCGGCCTTCACCGGCACCGGGATGCCGAACAGGCGCACGGTTTTCGCGCCGTCGACAATGCGTCTGCCCAGGGTGCCCGCGGCCTGGAAGCCGGCGATGATCACGCTGCAGTCGCGGCGCCCGAGGTTGTGGCGCAGATGGTGCTTGATGCGGCCGGCATTGCACATGCCGCTCGCCGAAATGATGACGGCGCCCTGCCTGATTCTCTGCAGCTCCGTGGATTCCAGCACGTCCTGCACGAAGTGGATCCGCGGCCGGCCGCGCCGGCCCTTCATCCACTGCAGCAGCGCCGCAGCCTCGGGATCGAGGAGCGCCCAGTGCTTCGCGGTGATCTCGGTCGCCTTCAGCGCCATCGGTGAATCGACGTAGATGTCCATCTCCGGAAGTTTGCCCTGGCGGTGGAGATCCACCAGCAGATAGAGAATCTCCTGGGTGCGTCCGACGGCGAAGGCGGGGATGATGACATTGCCCTTCTTGTGCTGCAGGGTGTCGGTCACCGCATGCGTGAACTCGGCGAGTGTTTCCGCCATCGACTTGTGCAGCCGGTTGCCGTAGGTCGATTCCACCACCAGCACGTCGGCCTCGGCGATGCGCACCGGATCGCGCACCAGCGGGCGGCAGGGCTGGCCGAGGTCGCCGGAGAACACCAGCTTGCGGGTGCGCTTGCCGTCGCGCACCCACAGCTCGATGATCGCCGAGCCGATGATGTGGCCGGCGTCGCGGAACACGCAGCGCACGTCCGGATGCGGCTGCAGTTCGATGTCGTATTCGGTGGGGCGCAGCTGGCGCAGCGTGCGGTTGACCTCGGGCAGGGTGTAGAGCGGCGGCCGGCCGGCGCCGCGCGCGCCGGCCTTCTGCCGCCACTCCTGCTCCCGCTGCTGGATGTGCGCGGAGTCGGCGAGCATGACCCCCAGCAGGTCGGCGGTGGCGGCGGTGGTATGGATCGGGCCGCGGAAGCCCTGTGCGACCAGCCGCGGCAGCAGTCCGGAATGGTCGATGTGGGCATGGGTCAACAGCACGAAATCCAGCGTCGCCGGCGCGAAGGCAAAGCGCGCATAGTTCTTGGTGTCGGCATCGCGGCCCCCTTGGAACATGCCGCAGTCGACGAGAAAGCAGACCTCACCGGTTTCGACCAGAAAGCTCGAGCCGGTGACCTCGCCGGCGGCGCCGAGAAAGGTCAGCTTCATGCGGCGGCACGCGTCCGTTCGAGCAGCCTGCTGATGACGGCATGGGCCCACTCGTACATCTGCGGCTGTTTGCTGGCGCGCGGGCCTGCGACATTGAGCGAGCGGATGTCGTGGCTCCCGATGAAATCGGCGATGGTGTCGGCAGCAGCGGCGATGTCCGTCGTTTCGCGGGCGATCACCAGGCAGGGCTTGCCGAGTTCCTCGCAGAAGAGCCGGGTCTGCAGCGTGCCGCCTTCGAGCCTGTCACCGTGCAGGATCACCGTGCCGTCGCTGTCGGCGACATTGGCGCGGGTGCGCTCGATGTAGCCGCTGCCGGGGAGTTCGGTCAGCGGATAGCGCGGGGGGAGTGGCCCGTCTTCGGCCATGCGACCGCCGGGACACCAGCCGCCGCAAGGCACGCCGGCGGCGAGCGCGGCATCCAGTGCCGCGCGGTCGACGCCGGTCTGGCCGCCGGAGATGATGCGCAGGGCGTTCATGCGGCTGCGAGCAGCTCGAGCGTGCGCCCGGCGAGCAACGCCATCTCGTCATCGCTGATGACATAGGGCGGCATGAAATACACCGTGTTGCCGATCGGCCGCAGCAGCAGTTCATGTCCGAGCGCGGCCTCGAAAAAGCGGCGGCCGAAGCCGGGCCCCGCGTCCGCGACCTCGAAGGCCCAGATCATGCCGCAGTTGCGGAAATCGCGTACCCGCGGATGGACGGCGAGGCTGCGGCAGAGCTCGTTCATGCGTTGTGCCCTGCCGCGGTTGGATTCGATGACGCGGTCCTCATCGAAAATGTCGAGCGTCGCCAGCGCGGCGCGGCAGGCGAGCGCGTTGCCGGTATACGAATGCGAATGCAGGAAGCCACGGGTGACCTCGTCGTCGTAGAAGGCTTCATAGATCCGGTCCGTGACCAGTACCGACGACAATGGCAGATAGCCGCCGGTGATGCCCTTCGACAGGCACAGGATGTCCGGCGTGATGGCGGCCTGCTGGTGGGCGAAGAAGCTGCCGGTACGGCCGAAGCCGGTCATGATCTCGTCGACGACCAGGTGCACCTCGTAACGGTCGCAGAGCAGGCGCGCCTGGCGCAGGTATTCGGCGTCGTACATCGCCATGCCGGTAGCGCCCTGCACCAGCGGCTCGACGATCAGGGCCGCGGTGGCCGCATGGTGCTGTTCGAGGTGGCGCTCCAGCGCCTTTGCGCAGGCGACCGCATGCGCGCGCGGCGACACGCCGGGCGCGGCCTGGCGCCAGTCGGGGCTGGGCACCTGCACGCTTTGGCGCAGCAACGGCGCATAGGTGTCCTTGAACAGCGCGACATCGGTCACCGACAGCGCACCCAGGGTTTCGCCATGGTAGCTGCCCGCGAGGCTCACGAATTCCGTCTTCGCCGGCCGGCCGGCATTGCGCCAGTAGTGGAAACTCATTTTCAGCGCGATCTCGGTGGCCGAGGCGCCGTCGCTGCCGTAGAAGCAGTGGCCCAGCGCGCCGCCGGTTTGCGCCGACAGGCGCTCGGACAGCCGCACCACCGGTTCGTGGGTGAAGCCGGCGAGCATCGCGTGTTCCAGCGTCTGCAGCTGGTCGACCAGAGCGGCGTTGATGCGCGGTTCCGCATGACCGAAAAGATTGACCCACCACGAGCTGACGGCGTCGAGATAGCGCCGGCCGTCACAGTCGTACAGCCAGCAGCCCTGCGCGCGCGCCACCGGGATGATCGGCAGCGTTTCGTGCTGCTTCATCTGGGTGCAGGGGTGCCACACGGCTGTGCGGCTGCGTGTTAGCAGCACAGTGTTGCGAGTGCTGGTTTGCATTTCGGGAGGGCCTTGTCGAATACTTTTTGCCGTTCAGCCCGCAAACGTCCCGGCGCTCATGCCAGGCGTGCCGCGCGCGATGCGGGTGGGGCCGGTGCCTCGGCAGTGGCACCGAATTTGCTCTGATGTTTCTGTGTAGTGATTGTTGCAGTTTAACAGCACACAAGGAGATGTTTGCGCATGCAGATCCTCGACCGCATCGAAAGCCAGATGTCCGCCACCGGCCTGCCGCTCGTCGGCATCACGCTCGCCGCCGTGCCCTGTCCCGACACGCCGGTGATCCTGACGCTGCACTGGCACGGCTTCATCAAGCAGAAGCTCGTTGACCTGGAGGAAGCGGAGGCCGTGGCCTACACGCCGATCCCGAGCTCGACGCTGCAGCTGAACGAGCGCTGGCATGACCTGGTGGCGGTGGATCGCGCGGCGATGGATGCCGGCTGGGAGCTCGGTGCCTGGGATGTGGCGCGCTCGGAGCAGCCCGGCTGCCTGCGCCCGGGCGCGGCACCGGGCGAGGCGCTGGAATGCCTGCAGGCATTCGGCGCCTATCCGCACAGTGTCAACGGCGCGCAGGTGGCCGTGTCGGATGCGCCGGATACCGATGATCTGGTCGAACTGGCCGCAAACCGCGGCTATCTGCTGTGGTCCTTCCGCCCGGTCTGCGGCGGGATCTGGAAGGATCTCGCCGACGATGCGACCCTGACGCAGGATGGCCGCCGGCCCTCACCCTGTCCCCACCTGCCGGTGCCGCCGACCTGCAGTGGCCGGCGCCGGACGGTCTATCGTTTTGGCTTTCCGGTCCGCCGGGCCTTGTCGGTGCCACAGCTCAAGCAATAATATAAGTACTTGTTTTTAAACGTATTTTAGACTAACCTCGGGTTAGTCAGTACTCACACCCAGAGGGGCGGCGTTGCCGCCCCTCTTGCTTTATGGAGGGTACGTCCCTATTATTAGCACTCGCTAGAGCTGAGTGCTAACAAGAGCAGGCACTGCTCGCGGTAAATCCCGATTCATTCGTTTCATTCAACCGATCTGAGGAGAGTTACCCATGAAGATTCGTCCGTTGCACGACCGCATCATCGTGAAGCGGCTGGAAGAAGAGCGCAAGACTGCTTCCGGAATCGTGATCCCCGACACCGCCGCCGAGAAACCCGACCAGGGCGAGGTGAAGGCCGTCGGCAAAGGCAAGAAAACCGATGACGGCAAGGTTCTGCCGCTCGACGTCAAGGTCGGCGACAAGGTCCTCTTCGGCAAGTACTCCGGCCAGACCGTCAAGGTCCAGGGCGAGGAGCTGCTGGTGATGCGCGAAGAAGACATCATGGGCGTCATCGAGTAACCACATAGAACATCAGGAGAAATTCACATGGCAGCGAAAGACGTCAAATTCCACGAGCCGGCACGCCACAAGATCGTCGCCGGCGTCAATGTTCTGGCCGATGCAGTCAAGGTCACCCTCGGCCCGAAAGGCCGCAACGTCGTGCTCGAGCGCAGCTTCGGCGCCCCCACCGTCACCAAGGACGGCGTGTCGGTTGCCAAGGAAATCGAGCTGAAGGACAAGTTCGAGAACATGGGCGCGCAGATGGTCAAGGAAGTCGCTTCCAAGACCTCCGACATCGCCGGTGACGGCACCACCACCGCGACCGTGCTCGCCCAGGCGATCGTGCAGGAAGGCATGAAGTTCGTGGCCGCCGGCATGAACCCGATGGACCTCAAGCGCGGCATCGACAAGGCGGTCACCGCCATCGTCGAAGAACTGAAGAAGCTGTCCAAGCCCTGCACCACCAGCAAGGAAATCGCCCAGGTCGGCTCGATCTCGGCCAACTCCGACGCCGACATCGGCAAGATCATCGCCGACGCGATGGACAAGGTGGGCAAGGAAGGCGTGATCACCGTTGAAGACGGCTCGGGCCTGAACAACGAGCTGGAAGTGGTCGAAGGCATGCAGTTCGACCGCGGCTACCTGTCGCCGTACTTCATCAACAACGCCGACAAGCAGCAGGCCATCCTCGAGAACCCGTACGTGCTGCTGCACGACAAGAAGATCTCCAACATCCGCGACCTCCTGCCGGTGCTGGAGCAGGTCGCCAAGGCCGGCAAGCCGCTGCTGATCATCGCCGAGGAAGTCGAAGGCGAAGCGCTGGCGACCCTGGTCGTCAACAACATCCGTGGCATCCTGAAGACCTGCGCCGTCAAGGCCCCGGGCTTCGGCGACCGCCGCAAGGCCATGCTGGAAGACATCGCGATCCTCACCGGCGGTACCGTGATCGCCGAGGAAGTCGGCATGTCGCTCGAGAAAGTGACCCTGGACCAGCTCGGCCAGGCCAAGCGCATCGAAGTGGGCAAGGAAGAGACCACCATCATCGACGGCGCGGGCGACCAGAAGTCGATCGAGGCGCGGGTGAAGCACATCCGCACCCAGATCGAGGAAGCCACCAGCGATTACGACCGCGAGAAGCTGCAGGAGCGCGTTGCCAAGCTGGCGGGCGGTGTGGCGCTGGTCAAGGTCGGCGCGGCCACCGAAGTCGAGATGAAAGAGAAGAAGGCCCGTGTCGAGGACGCGCTGCACGCGACCCGCGCCGCGGTTGAGGAAGGCATCGTCGCCGGTGGCGGCGTGGCCCTGATCCGTGCCCGCAGCGGTATCAGCAAGCTGAAGGGCGACAACCACGACCAGGACGCCGGCATCAAGATCGTGCTGCGTGCGATCGAAGAGCCGCTGCGCCAGATCGCGGCCAACGCGGGCGACGAGCCCTCGGTGGTGGTGAACAAGGTCGTCGAGAGCAAGGGCAATGTCGGCTACAACGCCGCGACCGGCGAGTACGGCGACCTGGTGGAAATGGGCGTGCTCGATCCGACCAAGGTCACCCGCTGCGCGCTGCAGAACGCGGCCTCGGTTGCCGGCCTGATCCTGACCACCGACGCGATGGTTGCCGAGCTGCCGAAGGACGACAGCCACGCCGGCCATGGCCACGGCGGCATGGGCGGCATGGGCGACATGGGTATGTAATTCGCGAAAGCGAATTACATACCCCCTGGAAGGTGAACGAGCAGGAGGGAACCGATGTTTCTCTCCCGCGCCCTCCCTCCTTCCGGGTATCGGTTGTGCAGAAACCCCGCTTCGGCGGGGTTTCTTTTTTGGGGCGGGCTGCGCTTACAATGCGGCAGACCGTCCGGACAACACCGACATGCCCATCGAATACACCCTGGTATCCATCCTGCTCGCGCTGGTGCAGGTCGCGATATACCTGTTTCTCGGCCGCGGCGCGATGTACATCCTCGCCGGCGCGGGACGGGAGCAGAACTTCATCTACCAGCTGTTCAAGAAAGGCACCGAACCGCTGGTGAAAGCAACGCGCTTCATCACGCCGAATTTCGTCGTCGACCGCCATCTGCCGTTTGCAACCCTGGCGCTGCTGGTGCTGGCCGGGCTGCTGCTGATCCAGGGCAGGCGGGCGATCTGCGTCGCCCAGCAGCTGGTCTGCGGTTGAAGCGCTATTGCCTTGACGCAAAACGCTTTTGAGGTTTAAATAGCGCCCTTTCGCCCGGCCCGACTGGCGGGCGAAACCTCTCCGGCGGCTGTTCCGGCCGCAGTTCGCAGCACCCGGGGCCAGGTAGCTCAGTTGGTAGAGCAGAGGACTGAAAATCCTTGTGTCGGCGGTTCAATTCCGTCCCTGGCCACCACTTCCGGTCTCCGAAGACTTTTTCTGCCAGCTCGTTGCCGCCAGGAGTTCGGCGCAACAAAATCAAGCCATTCTCTGCCCGAGTCCGTCAGGCCGCAAAGAAGCGACCAACGCACTGCGTGCGTGCAGCAGCTATGAACCAGGAATGACCCAGCCTCCGTCAACGCGCACCTTGACGGAGGCGCCCGGTTTGGGTGCTGAGCTGACAATGAGCAGCAACGTGACATCGGGCGAGGTTTCGGGAGTCACCTCGATCTCGGTGACCCCGCCCTTGTAGGTCGCCCGCCGCACCGTCGCCGGTACGCCTTCGCCGGCGAGCGCAACATCCTCGGGACGCAGGCAGACGCGTGCCTTGCCCGCCGGCTGCCCGGCCCGGCAGCGCAGCAGCACGTCCATGCCGAACAGTCGCGCGCGACAACGACCGTCCTCCGCCGGCGCGAGCACTTCGGCGTCTGCGAGCGCTCCTTTGCCGATGAATCCTGCAACCATCGTTGTTGCGGGTTCGCTGTAGAGGGTATGCGGATCTGCCACCTGGACCAGCCGCCCCTTGTCCATCACCGCAATCCGCTCGGCCAGTGCCATTGCCTCGGCCTGGTCGTGGGTCACATAGATCATGGTCGCCCCGGTCTTCGCATGAAAGGCGCGGAACTCGTCCTCCATGGAGGCGCGAAGATGCACGTCGAGGTTGGCGAGCGGCTCGTCGAGCAGTACCAGCGAAGGCTCCATCACCAGGCAGCGTGCCAGCGCGACCCGCTGGCGCTGGCCACCCGAAAGTTCCGACGGACGCCGGGCATCAAAGCCGGCAAGTCCGACCATTTCGAGTGCTGCCGCGACGCGGCCGCGGTAGGCCTCTCCGCGCACCTTCGCCACCCGTAGCGGGTAGCCGACATTGCCCTCGACCGTCATGTGCGGCCACAGCGCGTAGGACTGGAAGACGATGCCGACATGCCGGCTCTCGGCGGGCACGTGCACGGACGGTCCCGAAACGATGCTGCCGTCGATCAGCACCTGTCCGGAACTCACGCGCTCGAATCCGGCAATGAGCCGGAGCACTGTGCTCTTGCCGCAGCCGCTGGGGCCGAGCACGGCTAGGAAGCTGCCGTGCGGAATATCGAGGGTGAAATCCTCTACCGCGACGGCTGCGCCGAAACGCTTGTTAACCGAGTCGAGCGTCACACGCGCCATGGAATGACTCCCGAAGGCAGGTGTCGTCCGAAAGCCGAGAGCATGGCCATGAGCGTCACCGTGAGCAATATGGTAAGGCAGGACATCGCGGAGGCTTCAAGGACGTCACCCGCCTGTTTGAGGTTGAACACCATGACACCGACGGTCTCGGTGCCGGCTGACCACAGCAGAATGGAGATCGTGAGTTCATTGAATGCCGCGAGAAACACGATCATTGCCGCAGCGAAGGCCGTGGGCGCGATCAGCGGCAGCACGATGGTGCGCATCCGCACCAGCAGGCTGGCGCCACACATGGCCCCTGCCTCGTCGAGCGCGCGGTCGATCGCATGATAGGAATTGACGATCGGACGAATCGCGCGCGTCATGAACCTGACTAGATAGGCCGCAAATATGATCCAGATCGTGTTGTAGATCGAAATCTGCGTAAAGGGAATCGGCTGGATGAAAACGAGAATGCAGGCAATCGAGACCACGGTTCCGGGAAGGGCGTAAGGCAGATCGGCCAGCGAGTTGAGCATTCGCAGCAGCCAGTGCGGCCGCCAAACCAGGAAAAATCCGAACACGATGGCAAGCAGCACCAGAACGGTTGCCGCGCCTGCCGCAAGGAAGAAGGAATTGGTGAATGCCTGTCGAGTGACCGAGTCGATGAACAGCACATAGCGATAATGATCCAGCGTCAGGTTTGCGGGGGTGAGTTCTATGCCGTAGGCGGGTGTCAGCGAATTGACCAGCAGCGCCGAGAGCGGGAGGATCAGCGTCGCGAAAATCAGCAGCCATCCGAAGCACTCGGCCGGGAAACGCCAGCGTCCCAGGTCATAAGGGAGCAGCGTGGCCGAGGTGCCGGTGGCACGGTAATCGCGGCGGGACAGCAGCCTTGCCTGCAGACCGATGAACACCACGGCGATGACCGCAAGCAGTACGGAGAGCACAGCGACCTCTCCCAGAACCGTCGGGCCAAAACCCGAAAGCTTGCGGTATATCAGCACCGGCAGGGTGTTGTAGCGCACAGGCATGCCGAGCAGCGCGGGTATGCCGAAATTGCCAACGGCCGCTATGAAGGCGAGAGACGCACCGGAGAGTAGCGCCGGCGTCATCAGTGGCAGCACGACGTCACGGATCACGCGGGCACGTCCGGCGCTGGACGCTTGCGCAGCTTCGACGAGGTCGGCCGGCATTGCACGCAGCCCGGCGCGCAATGTCAGGAACACCACCGGGGCGCTTTGCACTCCCAGCACGAGTATGATGCCGCCCACCGAATACAGCGGATTCATGTCGAACCACGCTCCAATGCCCGTCGTGCGCATGAAGAATCCGCCTGGCTCGGTCAGTCCGATCCAGGACAGCGCCATCACCTGGGGCGGAATCATCATCGGCAGCATCAGGCAGAAGACGAGCAGCAGTTTTCCGCGCACGTTGGTGAGTGCGACGAGCAATGCCATCAACGTGCCGATGACCACGGCAACCAGTGTCCCGCCGAGACTGGTCTCCAGCGTATGCCGGAGCGCGCGCCAGGTGGCGGGCTGTGCGAGTACTTCCCCGAAGGCATTGAGGCTGGGCGCGCCGCCGACAAAGAAGGCTTCAACCACCAACCGGCCGATGGGCACGACCGACAGAAAACCGATGAGGACGAAAACGAGCGCGAGAACGAGCTTTTCGCTCGACCAGGAGGCGAAAAGGGATGCCGTCAGCGAGGAGGCATCCCTTGAGGCGGCCGGTGCCGCGGCCATTGATCTTCCTGCGCGATCAGCCGCCGAACAGGGCGTCGAAGCGCTTCTTGGTCTGGCCCGCCTTCTCGATGGCGGCTGCATCCACCGGGATGACCTTCATCTTGTCCATTGCCGGAAAACCGGCCGGCGGTGCCATATTGGCGATCAGCGGACGATAACCCTGCTTGACCGCGAGCTCCTGCCCCGGACGGGACAGCAGGAAACTGATGAATTTCTTGGCGTCTTCGACGTTGGCTGCGCCCTGCAGGATGGCGATGGGCTGGAAGAAAGCAACCACGCCTTCCCTGGGAGCAACCCAGGCCACGGGCGATCCCTTCTGTGCCGCTTCAATCGCCATGTAATCGAGCACCATCCCGTACGATTTCGAGCCCTCGGCCACCGCGTTACGGACTTCACCGTTGCCTTCCACGGTCTGCACGCCTTCCTTAGCCATTTTCTCGAAGTAGGGCCAGCCGATGCCCGGCATCTCGGTAAGCAGGGTCAGGTTGGCGAGCTGCGCGCCGGAGTACAGCGGACTTGGCATCACGGTTTGCTTTACGTTGTTGCCGGCGACGAGTTCCGCCCAGCTCGTGGGCGCCTGCTGCACCCGCCGGGTGTTGTAGATGATGCCCACAGTCATGATGCGCGTGCCGAAATAGGTGAAGCCGGGGTCGTAACTCCCCTTGGGCAAATCCTTCACCGGGGCATCACGATAGGCGAGAAGCCGGTTGTCGCGCTTCAGGTCGGTCATGCTCACTTCGTCGGCAAGCATGACGACGTCGGCCCTGACCTGGCGTGCCGCAAACTCACCTTGCAGCTTGTTGAGGATCTGCCCGCTGCCGGCCCGGAAAAGCTGGACCTTGACGTCCGGCACGGCTTTTTCGAAAGCGTCGATCAGCTGCTCGGCATTGTTCTTGGGCATCGAGGTGTAGAGAGTGATCTGTCCTGCGCCGGCGTGGCCGGCGGCAAGGAACGCGATCAAGGCGGGAATCAGGTAACGCTGGAACATGACGGCCTCCGTGGGGGGTCGGGCGGGAGTTGCCTCAGACGCTAGCAAAGCCCGGCCCGGCAGAACTTGATATAGATCAGACCGGGGCCATCCTGCGCCGGCCTGATTTCCCCACAGGCTGCAATCGGCGAGAGTGGTGCTCCAGCTCAGCCGCTTTTCCTGCGCAACTGCTTGGCGGCATACATGCGCTGGTCCGCAATCTCGAGGAGCGCCTCCGGTTGCGTGCCGTCCCCGGGCATGAGCGCGGAACCGATGCTGGCCTTCAGCGGATACTGGCTGCCCTCGAACACAAAGGGCGCATGGATCTGAGACTCGATGCGCTGTACTGCCACCTCCATACCCTCTGCTGTTTCAAGCGGCGTCAGGATGACGCCGAACTCGTCTCCGCCCAGCCGCGCAGCGGTATCGGTGCTTCGCGTGGACTTCTTCAGCCGGTCTGCGAACTCGATGAGGACGGCATCCCCCGTCCGGTGCCCATGCGTGTCGTTGATCTGTTTCAGCCCGTCCATGTCGATCATCAACACGCCGCAGGGACGCTGTTCCCGCCCGGCGCGTGCGGCGGCGTTTCGCAGGCGGTCCATGAACAGCGCGCGATTGGCCAGCCCGGTCATGTTGTCGTGGGTTGCCTTGATGAAGAGGCTGTCGCTGTCGTACTGGGTCGAAAAATACATGGCAGCCGCAACCACCTCCGACAGCAGGCCCAGCAGGGTGATGTCGCGCGCAGCGAACTTGCCGGGCTGAGCCGACATTGCCTTCAGGACACCGACAGTGGTGTCCCGGTATTTGAGTGGCATGACGATCATCGAGCGCAGGCCGATTTTGCGGCACGCGACGCGGTCAACCCGGGAGTCGCTTTCGGAGTCGGCACAGGACAGGGTTTCGCCGGTCCTGACGCTCAGGCCGGACAGGCTCTCGGCGACTTTCAGTCTCAGTCCCAGCTGGTTCCCGGCAATCCCCGAGGCTGCCCGATAGACCATGTCTCCGTCCTCGGCCAGCTCGATTGCCGCGCCATCCGCTTCAATCAGCGGCAGGGTCTGTTCGACGACGTACTGCATCACGCCACCGAGGTCCAGTCCGAGCTTGGCGATTTCGGACTGAATCCTGATGATCTGCATCAGCTGTTCACTGGAGGGCATTTTCTGCTCCCGGCTGAACGCAAGTTTCAGGAATGACCAGTGTCCGGTGAAGCGAGGAACCCGGCCTGGTCCGGACCGTCCTGATTAAAGGATAATTAGACTTCTGCGATCCGTGCAAGCCTTGCAGCGCCCGCAGGGCCTGGAATCGGGTCAGTCACGGCAGGCAGCAAGTGATGGTCTCTTCGGAATGAACAGGAAAATACTCTCTGAAGTGCGGGTGGTCGACATGACCGAAGGCGTCGCTGGCCCCTATGCCGCCACGCTGCTGGGCGACATGGGCGCGGACGTGATCAAGATCGAGCGCCGCGAGGGTGACTGGCAACGCAGCGCGGGGCGCGGCGAGCCGGGCCGTTTCGGCAATCCGCAGTTCGTCGCGCTCAACCGCAACAAGCGCGACATCGGAATCGATCTCAATGACGCAGGAGGGCGCGGCATCGTCGAGCGCCTGGTGTCGAAGGCTGATGTGGTGATCTCGAATTACCGTGCCGGCGTGATGGCGAAGCTGGGCTTCGGCCATGAACGCTGCCAGGCGCTCAAGCCCGACATCATCTATTGCACGGTCTCGGGCTTCGGCCAGGATGGTGCCTACGCGCAGCTGCCGGCCAGCGACACCATCCTGCAGGCGGTAAGCGGCGTGATGAGCGTGGTCGGCGAGCCGGAGGGCGCACCGCTGCGCGTCGGCTTTCCGCTGATCGACATGGCGGCGGCGAATTACGCGGTGCAGTCGGTGCTGCTGGCGCTGTACGGCCGCCTGAGCGGGCAGGGCGGTGCCCATATCGACGTCAGCCTGATGGCGGCGGCTGCGGCACTGATGTGCGGCGGCTTCACCGAATACATGGCCTCCGGCCGGCTGCCGCCGCGCCAGGGCAACCAGAACAGCCTGCTCGCGCCCGCCGGCGCCTTCGAGGTCGCCGGCGGGCGCTACATCACCATCGCGGTGCTGCGTGATTCGCACTGGAAGAAATTCTGCGCGGCTCTCGGACTGGAGGCGCTGGGTGACGACCGCCGTTTCGCCAGCAACGCCGGACGTGTCGGCAATCGCGCAGCGCTGCACGCACTGATCGTGCCGCTGCTCAAATCGAAGCCCTCGGAATACTGGCTGGAACGCTTGCGCGCCGCCGACATCCTCTGCGGTCCGATCAACACCGTGGCCGATGTGCTCGCCGACCCGGCGCTGGCGGCCTGTCTGCCGCTGCTCGACACCGGGCTGCCCGATATCGCCCGGGCAATGGGTGCGCCCATGCGCTACAACGGAGATTTTTTTGCCGCGGAACGGCCCTCGCCGGCCAAGGGCCAGCATACCCGGGAGGTGCTGGCGGAGGCGGGCTATACGCACGCCGAGATCGAGCGCCTGCTGGAGGCCGGTAGCGCTTTCGTCGAGGCTTGTTGACTGCGGGGCCAGGCCTGCGGTCACCGCATAAGCGCTGCCGGATCGGGTGATAATAGGTCTTCCGAAATCCTGCGATCGACGCGGCCGACCCGCGACAAGCGCCAGTGTCCCAGTCCGGAAAAACCACCGATTCACTCGACCGCTTCGCCGACCTGCTGCCGGGTTTCCTCTACCAGCTCGAGCGCAGCCCGCAAGGGGTGTTCCGCTACCGCTATGTCAGTTCCGGCATGCAGCGGGTACTCGGCGTGTCGCCGGCCGAGGCGCTGGCCGATGCCGAGGGGGTGCTGGCGATGATCCACCCGGAGGATATTGACCGCGTCATCGCGGAAAGCCTGCAGACCGCGGCCGAGCTGCGCCAGTGGCGCGGCGAATTCCGCATGCATGCGCGCGACGGCCGGCTGATCTGGATCGAGGCCCAGGACCTGCCGGTCCGTGAGCCCGACGGCACGATCTGCTGGAGCGGTTATGCCAACGACATCACCGAGCGCAAGGCGCTGGAACAGAAGCTGCGTGACCTGGCGCGTTTCGACGGGCTGACCGGGCTGCCCAACCGCCAGCATTTCATCGACCTCGTGGAGAACAACCTGCTGCGGGCGCGCCGCAACCGCAGCCGGCTGGCGCTTTTTTTCGTCGATCTCGACCGCTTCAAGCCGGTGAATGACGAATTCGGCCATGTCGCAGGCGACGAACTGCTGCAAGCCGTTGCCCGGCGGCTGCGCGGAGCCCTGCGCGAATCGGACGTCGTGGGTCGTTACGGCGGCGACGAATTCCTGGTGCTGCTGCCCGACATTGCCAGGCCCGGGGACGCTGCCGGCGTTGCGGCCAAGATCGCGGCTGCGCTGGGCCGGATGTTCGAGCTGAGCTCCGGCCGGTTCGCGATTTCCTGCAGCATCGGCATTGCCTTCTATCCCGAGCACGGCGGCGATGTCGATGCGCTGATCGAAGCGGCCGACCAGGCCATGTACGAGGCGAAGAAGGACGGCGGCGGAAGCTACCGTTTTTCCGCGGGTTCTGCGGCCTGAGTCGCTGCGGCAGCAGCGCCCGGCATCGGCTCGAAGGACAGCTTCAGCGGCACGTTGTTCTTGACGGTCTCGGCCGCGGCCTCGACGGGCTTGCCGGACAGCCGCGCGGCATCGAATTTGAGGCGCGTGGTGAATGCGCGATGGATGCTGTCGGCGCGCGCCTTGGCCAGTGCCGGCAGTTCTGCCCCGGCCAGCGGTTGCAGTTCGATCAGGCGCTGGTGCATGGCAACGTAGAGTTCGCGGTCGCCGGCGCCGCGTCCCATCAGCGCCAGCACCGGGTTGACGCGCGCGGCATCGCGGCCGGCCGCTTTGCGGAAGGCCTCGGCAAACTGCGCCACGGCCGGATCGCCGGCGCGCGCCGCCAGCATGCCTTCCAGGGCGCGCTGGGTTTTCGGGCTGTCGAAACCGATCGGCCCCGGATCCTCGCCGGGCGCGAGCTTCAGGCCCTCGCGCGTCGCGAGCTCGGCGCGCACGTCGCGGGCGCGCAGCGCGCGGCTGTCGCTTTCCGCGTGGTAGAGGCCCTGCACGACCAGCCGCAATTGCGGCCGCTTCTGCAGCCCTTCGGCGACCCGGCGCAGCTTTTCGTACTCGGTCGGCAGGATGCGCGCGCTGCCCGGATCAAAGAGGATTTCCCCCAGTTCCTCGGCACCGGAGCCGAACAGCGCGCCGAGCGCGCGGAAGGGTGCGGTGACGATGCGCGTGATGACCGTGCGTATGGCCTGCCACACCAGGTGTCCGTAGCTGAACTCCGGACTGTCGACGTTGCCGCTGACCGGCACCGCGAGGTCTATCCTGCCGCTGCTGTCGGTCAGCAGCGCGATCGCCAGGTCCAGCGGCAGGCTGACCGCGTTGGGGCTGTCGACTCGTTCGCCGAGGGTGAATTTTTCCAGCAGCACCTTGTTGTCGCCCGCGAGCTTGCTGTTGTCGAGCTTGTACTGCAGGTCCAGCGACAGCTTGCCGGAGGCGATCTTGCGGCCCGCGAAAGTGGCGGTGTACGGGCTCAGCGGCGTCAGCTCGACGTTGCGGAAAGTCACCGCGATATCCGTGAACCGCTTCGGCGCAAAGGGCTGGATGGCGCCTTCGGCACGCGCGAGGCCGTAGTCCTCGATGCGGCCCTCGAACTTGAGGCTGGCCCGCGACTCCGGCGCCGAGGACAGTCCGCTGACGGAGCCGCCCAGCGACTGGATATGGGTGGAGAAGGGCAGCACCAGGCTCAGGTCGGTAAAGTCCATGTTGCCGCGCTCGACGCTGAGGCGGTCGATGGTGACATCCAGGGCTGTTCCTTTTACGGGTTCTGCCGCGGGAGCCGGCGCCGCGGCTGCCGCGGGCGCGGGCCGCCGGATGGCGGCGAGGTTGGTGCTGCGGTCCTTGTTCACGACCAGCCGCGCATACGGGCGCGCGAGGTTGAGCCGGGACAGGGACAGCCGGTTGTCACTGCTGCTGTAGTCGATGCCGCCGGCGGTGAGCTCCTGCCAGCCGAGCAGTTTTTCCTTGCTGGCGGCGGTCTGGAGTTCAAGGGCACTGATCGTGGCATCACCGGCGTAGCGCAGCACCGGTGTCCCAGCCGCGCTCCAGCGCAGGCGCCCGCTGCTGCCGGCCTTGCCCGAAACGAGGGTCAGCGTGCTGTGCTGCCGGAGTACCGTCTCCAGCGGTGCCAGGGCAAGTTCCGCCAGCTCGAGGCGCAGGTCGCCGGTCTGCTGCTTGAGGTCGACGCTGCCCTTGGCGCGCAGCGTGCCGCCCTGTTTCACGTTCAGCGACAGCTCCAGCCCCAGCGGCTTCTGCGGGGGCAGGGTCAGCGGTCCGGCGCCGGCATGGATGTTTTCCAGGTCATAGGCCAGTGGCGGCTGGAAGCCGTGGTCGCCGAGCGCGACCGCGTAGTCCGCCAGTTCGATGCGGTCGATGACCGCGGAGAAGCCACTCTTCTCCGATGGCGAGTCCTTCCGCGGCGCGAACATGTGCAGCAGGCTGATGTCGCCTCCGCCGTCGCGCGTGACTTCACTGCGTCCGCCGCCAAGACGCAGGCTGTCGGCGCGAAAAGCCTGCTTCTGCAGATCGAAACCGGCCCCGCTGAGTTCGGCTACGGACAGCGTTACTGGCGGTACTTTCTGTTCGCCCGTGCCTGCCTGCATTCCGCGCAGCGTGAGGCCGGCCGCACTCAGGCTGATCTGCGGCTTATCACCGAAGCCGGCCTCCAGAGCAAAGCCGGCTTCCGCTTGCGCGACGCGCATTCGCAGCGGATCGATGCGGCTGTGGTCGTCGATGGCCAGAGCCAGCGGACCGATAGCCACATCGGGCAATGACAGTCGCCAGGCAGGGCGGGTCGTTGCCGCGGGAGCTTCCCGATCCGTCGGTGCAGGCTCTGCCGGCTGTCCGGAGCCGCGCACCAGCCGGCTCCAGTCGGGCGTGCCGTCCTGGTCGAGCGCAAGCCGGATCGCGCCTTCGCCGATGCGGACCTGCTGGAATGCGATGCTGCGTTCCTGCAGATCGAAGCGGCCGTTTTCCAAGGTCAGGGCGGATAGCCTGGCGAGCGCTTCATCCCCGGGCTTGGCGAGGGCGAGGTCGCGCAGGCGGAAGGACACGTCCCCCGCGCGCAAATCGAGCGCGCCGTCACGGTAGCGCAGCTGGTAGCCCAGCCCGACATCGTAGGATCCCTTCGGTTCAGCCAGCGCCAGCCGGTCTCGCGCGAAGCGCCACAAGGTGGCGAGCTTGCCGTCCTTCAGCTCGATGGATCCCGAGGAGGCAAGGGGGGACAAGGCCAGCTTGCCGCGCCAGTTCAGGCTGCCGCCACCGGGCAGGCGCGCATTGAGGCGATGTTCACCCTCGTGCTCCGGCAAGGTCGCCAGATCCTCGATCTCGAAATCGATCGGGTCAAAGCGCGCGACGGCGGCGGGCTGCAGCGTGTGGTCGGTGAAGTTGAGCACGCCGCCGCTGATCGCGAGTTTCTGCAACAAAAGACGCGGCGTCTTTCCGGCCTTGTCCGGCGTCGCCGCGGCGTCTCCCCCATCATGCGCGAACAGGCGGGCAATGTTGAGGCTTTCCCGGGCATCCAGCTCGGCGTGGATGACCGGCTGCTCGATGCGGATTTCGCGGAAGGTCCATGCCCAGCGCAGCAGGCTGGCGGCCTCGAAATCGACAAACAGCCGGCCGACCTGGAATACCGGATCGTTTCTGCCTTTCTCGGCGATCGCGAGATCGCTGGCCGCCAGCGTCAGCAGGAAGGGGTTGATGCGCACTTCGCCGATAGAACCCCCGGCACCGAGCTGCTGCTCGACCCATTTCGGGAACTGCTGGCGCAGCAGCCAGGGCGCGGCAAGAAAACCCAGCAGGGTGTAGAGCAGCAGCAGCGCAGCCGCAATCCGCAGGGCCTTGGACCGCAGCAGCCGGTGCAGGCGGCCGGGGCGGCCGGCAGTCGTGCTCATCGCCGCGCGTTCTCCTTAATCGCCATCGGCGCGCAGGATCGCGAATCCGGCCTGCAGCGCCTTCTCAATGCGGGACTTCTCCTTGCGGATCTTTCCCTCGTCCCAGTCCCACATGCCGGCCTTGGCCTTCATGCCGGTGCGTCCTTTGGCCACCATGTCCTTCAGGAACTGCGGCGGCGCCTGTTCGGTGTGCAGGTGCGGATAAAGGGCCTCGCCGACCAGGTAATTGGTGTCCCAGCCCGACATTTCCTTCTGCATCATCGGCCCGCAGGCTATGAAGCGGAAGCCGAAGCCCTGGCGCACCGCGGTGTCTATGCCTTCGGCATCGGTGACGCCGTCGGCGATCAGGTACAGCGCTTCGCGCATCATTGCGTGCTGCAGGCGGTTGCCGACGAAACCGGGAACATCCTTCTTCACCCAGATCGGCGCCTTGTTCAGGTCCTTCAGCAGCTGCACCAGCGACTGCGCGACGGCGGCATCGGTCAGCGGCGAGCTGACGACCTCCACCAGCGGCACCAGGTGGGCGGGCATGAAGAAGTGCATGCCGGCCACGCGCTGCGGGTGCTTCAGCCCCTTGGCGATTTCGCCGATCGGAAAGTTCGAGGTGTTGCTGGCGAGCGGAATGCCGGGTTTCGCGAGGGATTCCACTTCGGCGAACAGCTTCTGCTTCAGCGGCAGATCCTCGGTGGCAGCCTCGACCACGATGTCGATGCCGGACCAGGGAATGGCTTTCAGTTCGGCATGGGCTTGCACCGCGGCAGCATGGCCCGCGGGTGCGCCAAGCTTGGCGAGGCCTGCGGCGATGCGCGCCGGCAGCGCCTCACGCGTCTTCAGGGAGGGGCTCATGACATGCACGGTCCAGCCGTGCGCTGCAAACACCGTGGCAATGTCGCCGCCCATGATGCCGCCGCCGATGACGACTGCCTGCCTGTTGTTTCCGGACATGGATCTTCCTCGTGAATGGGTTGTCATGCAGCCGCGCGAGCCGGGGGAGCTTTGATTATATCGCCCGCCTTCATGCGGCCATGGCGGCCCTCAAAACACTTCCGCCGCGGCTGTAGTGGACAGGCGCGGCGGAAACGGGGGAATGCCGGGCGGATTCGCCCGGGGTGCATTGCCTAGCGGACCAGCGTTGCGCTCCAGGGCGTCGCCGCCGCGTCCGGACGCGCACGCATGGTGCCCTGCATCGTGGAGCCGCTGACGCGACCGGTGTAGCTCGCGCTGCCGATGGTGAAGCTGATCTGGTCGCCGCGCAGGTTGGTGCTGCTGACACGCCAGCTCATGCCGTCGCCGTTGCGGAAGACGCCCTCGAAATCCTGGAATTTCTGTTTCAGTTCCATCGTGCCCCTGTCGAGCTTCCAGTTGCCCTCGACCTTGGCCGGCACGATCCACATGTAGGCGGTGCGGCCCTCGGTCGAATCGGTCTGGTCCGGCGCCCAGTCGTCCATCGTGAAGGCGTGCGACACCACGCGGGTGCCGGGCTTCATGTTGAGGATGGTCGGGCGCAGCTTCAGGTTAAGGTAGGGCAGCAGGTACATCGTCAGCACCGTGGCGTCGCTGAAATCGGTGGCGAAGATGTCGCCGCGGATGAAGCGGGCCTTGTCGGCAACGCCTTCGCGCTCGGCGTTGCGCTTCGACAGTTCGACCATGTCCGGGTTGTATTCGATGCCGGTGGCGCGCACGCCGAACTGCTTGGCGGCGGTGATCACCGTGATGCCGTCGCCGGAACCGAGGTCATAGACCACGTCGCTGGGTTTGACGTCCGCCATCTTCAGCATTTTCTCGACCAGGCTCTTCGGCGTGGGCACCCAGATCACGTCCTTGCCGGCCTGGCCGACCTGCGGCTTGAACTCGCCGCCGGTTTGCGCCTGCGCGGGAATGGTCAGCGCGGCAGCGGCAACGAAGAACGCAGTCAAAACGGTGTGACGGACTATCGACGGCATGGTGATCTCCATGAAAGGGGGCGTGGAATTATGCCTCAATGAGACCCGGATTCCGGTGGCCGGTTCAGCCCGGCTTCGCGCCCGAAGCCTTGACCACCGGCGCCCAGCGCGCGATCTCGGACTGGATGTGCGCGGCGAACTGTTCGGGGGTGTTGGCAACCGCTTCCGCGCCGTCGGCGGCGAGGCGCTCCCGCACGTCCGGGCGCGCCATGACCTTGACGATGTCGGCATGCAGCTTGTTGACGATGTCGCGTGGCACCGCGGCCTGGGTCAGCACGCCGTACCACTGGTTTGCGTCGTAGCCCGGCACGCCGCTTTCGTGGATGGTCGGCACATCGGGCGCGATCGCGAGCCGTTTCAGCGTGGCGACGCCGAGCAGCTTGAGGCGTTTGGACTTCACGTGCGGCCCCAGCGCGACCATGCCGGTGATGGTCATCGTGGTCTCACCGGAAATCATGCTCGCCATCGCGGGGGCGGTGCCCTTGTAGGGGACGTGCACCATGTTGATTTTCGTGAGCAGCTTGAAATACTCGCCCGCGAGGTGCGAAGCGCTGCCGCTGCCGCCGGAGGCGTAGAGCAGCTCGCCCGGCCGCGCCCTGGCCAGCGCGACAAAATCGCGCACGGTTTTCACCGGCAGCGACGGATGCACGGCCATGCCGTTGGGCACGGTGGCGAGCACGGTGATCGGCGCGAAATCACGCACTGCGTCGTATGGCAGCTTCGGATACAGCGTCGGATTGACGCCGAAGGTGCCGACATGGCCCATGACGATGGTATAGCCGTCGGGAGCCACCCGTGCCGCGGCCTCGACGCCGATGGTGCCGGCGGCGCCGCCGCGGTTCTCGACGATGACCTGCTGGCCCCAGGCTTCGGTCAGCTTCTGCGCGACCAGCCGTGCCAGCAGGTCGGTGCTGCCGCCGGGCGGGAAGGGCGCGATGAAGCGCACGGTCTTGCTCGGGTAATTCGCCGCACTTTGCGCGAGGGCAGGCGCAGCGACGGTGCAGCTGATCGCGACAGCAAACAAGTATTTGATTATATTCATGTTTTACCTTGGGAAGCGACTCAGGGTTTCAAGCGACCATCCACTGTGGCCCCGGCATCAATCAGGGCCTGGATCTCGGCATCCGGCACGCCGGCCTCGCGCAGGATAGCCACGCTCTGCTCGCCGAGCTTGGGCGCCGGCGTCCAGCCCTCGCGCACGCCGCAGGACCATTTGTTGGGCAGGCGCATGTTGCGCGTGCAGCCTTCGGTCGGATGCTGCCTCATTTCGAAGAAGCCGATGTCCTGCAGATGCGGATCCTCGAGCACGCTGTCGAGCGTGTGATAGGGCATTGCCGGCACGTCGGCCCGGTCGAAGATCTCCAGCCACTCGGCGGTGGTCCTGTCCTTCAGCGCCGCCATGCGCACCTCGAAGTAGGCGGCGACATTGGCAAAACGCCCCTGCACGCTGCTGAAGCGCGGATCGCTTTTCAGTTCGGGACGGCCCACCGCGTCGAAGAAGGCGAAGGCCTGGTCATTGGTGTTGGCGGAAATGCAGATCCAGCCGTCCCGGGTCGGTATCGGCTTGCCCAGCGGATCGAGCAGGCGCGGATCGCCGGTTTCGCCCAGCGGCGGGTCGAAGGTCTTCAGGTACATGTGCTCTTCGAGCACGAACTTGACGAAGTTCTCGAACATCGGGATTTCGATCGAGCAGCCTTCGCCGGTCTTCAGCTTGCGGTAGAGCGCCATCGTGATCATCTGCACCGCGATCAGTCCCACGGTCTTGTCGGCGACGACCATCGGCACGAAGCGCGGCTCGCCGGTGGCGCGGTGGTGCAGCGCCGCCATGCCGGAGGAGCCCTGGATGATGGTGTCGTAGGCCGGCTTGTCGCGGTAGCGGCCGTCCTGGCCGAAGCCGAACATGCCGCAGTAGATGATGCCGGGATTGACCTTGCGCACGTCCTCGTACGACAGCTTCAGCCGCGCCATTGCCGGCGGGCGCACGTTCCACACCAGCACGTCAGCCTTTGCGATCAGCTTCAGCAGCGCGGCATGCCCGCCGGGATGCTTGAGGTCGAGCACGATCGAGCGCTTGTTGCGGTTCAGGTGCAGGAACTTCGCGCCCATGCCCGGCGTCACCGACTTGCCGTTCATGTTGCGGATCAGGTCGCCGGATTTCGTCTCGACCTTGATCACATCGGCACCGTGGTCGGCGAGGATCTGGGTCGCCAGCGGACCGACCACCACCGAGGTCAGGTCGATGATGGTGACACCCTCGAGAGGTCCGCCGGCCATCAGGCTGCGTCCTTCATGCGAACTCCGCCTCGGCGGTAAGCGCCAGCGCGCCGCTGTCGTCCTGTGCCCACAGCCTTGCCGTCCTGTTGTCGGCAGAGGGCTCGCCGCAGAGCGTGATGCTGCGGTTGACGAACAGCGCGCGCACATTGCGCGAGGACATGAATTTCACCGGCGTCGACGCATGGGTGCGCGCCAGTTCATAGACCAACAGCGTCGTCAGCCCGCCGTTCATGACCAGGTTGGGATAGCCCTCGACGCCCGTGACATAGGGATGGTCGTAATGGATGCGGTGGCCGTTGAAGGTCAGCGCCGAGTAGCGGAACAGCATGACCGGATCCGGCGTGACCTCATGCTGCCACACTGCCCTGCCGGGCGCCGGCTGCGGCGCAGGCGGCGGTGCGTTCCTGTCGGGTTCGCCGCGGTAGACGATGTCCTGCTCCTCGCTGATCGCGAGCCCGCGCGGGCTGCTGATGTCGGTTTTCACGGTGACGAACACCATGCGGCCGCTGCGCCCGTCCTTGATCGTGACATTCTGGATCGTCGACAGGCGCTGCACTTCGTCGCCGACCTGCAGCGGCGCGATGAAAGTGGTGCGCTTGCCGGCGAACATCCGCCGCGGCAGCGGCACCGGCGGCAGGAAATCGCCGCGCTGCGGATGGCCGTCGGGACCGATCTGCGAGTGGCGCACCACGCGCGGGAACAGGATCGAGTGCCAGCCCACCGGCAGCGGGTCGCCAATCCTCGGGAAAGGGTCGTCGCGGTCAAGCGTCGCCGACAGGCGGTTGACCGCGGGCACGGTGACGTGGTCGACGGCCGTCTCGGTGCGGCCTATCCATTGCTTCAGTGATTCAAGGTCTGCGGACATGCGGGCATTCGGAGTCGTTGCGATGAGAGAGCCGCAATTCTAAGCCAGGGGCAGCGGCTGCGGCGGGCCGGCGGGCGGACAGCTTGTTGAAATACTTGAACGGATTGCCTTCGCAGACCTGGCGGAATATTCGGCGCTCTTTAAATCAATGGCTTGTGCGCGTATGCGCTGGGTCGCCACGCCCCCCCGCGCGCTCGCGCGTCGTTTTTCAACAGGCTGCCAGGCGGAAGTCGAACTCCACAATGTGAAAGGGCAGCGGCAGGCGGTAACGCTGCGCCAGCTGCGGATCGCTGTCCATGCGCGGATTCACCAGCAGTGACTCGCGCACGCCGAACACGGCGTCCTCGTCGATGTAAGTGTCGTCCGCGAAAAACACTTCGGTGGTCAGTGCCCGGAAGCCTTCGGCGCTGACGATGAAATGGAAATGCGCGGGGCGCCAGGCATGGCGGCCGCCGGCGCGCAGCAACTCGCCGACGGGGCCGTCGTAGGGCACGGTGTACGGCGCCGGCCGCACCGTGGTGAAGGCATAGGCACCGTCGTCGCCGGTGACCATGCGAAAGCGCAGGTTGTGCGGATCCTGCTCCGGATCCTGCTGCCAGTACTTGCCGTTGGTGGCGGCCTGCCAGAAGTCGAGCTGAGCCCGGGGTATCGGCCGGCCTGCCGCATCCAGCACGCGACCATGCACCAGCATCGGTTCGCCCTCGTTGTCGCGCTTCAGGTCACCGCCGACTTCGAGCAGCGGCGAGCCTTCGGCGTGGAAGGGGCCCAGCGCGCTGCGCTCGGTGGCGCCGGAGCCGCTGGCCAGCAGGTCGACCAGCGACGACAGGCCCGTGACATCCGACAGCAGCACGAACTCGTTGCGCGCATCGGTGGAAATTTTCCCGGCGGCATGGAGGAAGGCGATGCCGCGCTGCCATTCCTCCGGAGCCAGATTCACCTCGCGCGCAAAGGCATGCAGGTGCTGAACCAGTTTCCCGACGATTTCGCGCAGCCGCGGATCGGCGGCGCCGTCGAAGGAACGGACGACGGCCTGGGTGATGTTGTCGGCGTTGACATTGCGCATATCGGGTACCGGGCGGCTTGGAAGGTGTGATCCGCGGATCAGTCGACCCGCGCGCCCGACTGCTTGACGATCTGCGCGTACTTCTCGACTTCGGCCTTCAGGCGCTTCGCGAACTCGGCCGGCGTGTTCGGCGTGAACTCCAGCGACAGCGCGGCGAGGCGCTCCTTTGCCGCTGGCGACTGCAGCGCGGCCGTGAAATCACGGTTGACCTGGTTGACCACCGCGGCGGGAATGCCCGAGGGCGCGAACACCGAGAACCAGGTGTAGTCGTCAAATCCGGGAAATCCCGACTCGGCCACGGTCGGCACGTCCGGCAGCACGCCGGAGCGCTTTGCCGTGGTCACCGCGATCGGGCGCAGGCGGCCGCTTTTCACATGCGGCACGGCCGGCGGCATCGAGGTCGAGCCCACCGGAACCTGGTTGGCGACCACCGCGGTGGCCGCCGCCGCCGGGCTGTACGGCACATGCGTGATGTCGACCTTGGCGAGGGTCCTGAACAGCAGCTCCATGTCGAGGTGGGGCGTGGTGCCGGTGCCCGAGGAGCCATAGCTGAGCGGCTTGGTCTTCGCCAGCGCAATCAGTTCCTGCAAGGTCTTGACCGGCAGCGAGGGATGCACCGTGATCAGGTTCGGCGTGGTCGGCCCCTGCAGGATGGGCACGATGTCCTTCATGGCATAGCCCGGCTTGCTGTAGAGGCTGACGTTGACGGCGATTGCCGAACTGTTCATGAACAGCGTGTGGCCGTCGGGATTGGCGCGCAAAGCCACCTGGGTGCCGATGTTGCCGGAAGCGCCGGGACGGTTGTCGATGATCACGTTCTGGCCCCAGAGCTCGGTCAGGCGTTCGCCGACCACGCGCGCGACGATGTCGGTGGAACTGCCCGGCGGGAAGGCGACGATCACGCGCACCGGCTTGGTCGGAAATTTCGCGGGGGCCTGCGCGGCGGCCATGCCGCTCAGGGCGAGCCCGAATAGAATATACAAGTATTTGATTTTATTGATATTGTTCATAACTCCTCCCGTGGCGCGACAGTACGGCACTGCCGCGTCACGCCATCCTAGCCGACCTCTGCCGCAAAGAGAACCGCCGGGAGGCTGCGGGCAAGGCCGGCGCCGCGGGTTTCAGCCCTTCATCGCGGCGAGCGTTTTCGACTCGCGGGCGACGATCGCGTCGTAGCGCTTGAGCAGGCGCTGTGCGCGCACGATGACCGGGATGTCGATCATCTTGCCGTCGACGGCGAAGGAGCCGCGGCCGGCGGCCTGGGCTTCACGGTCGAGCGCAATGATCTTGCGCGCGTATTCCACTTCTTCCGCGGCCGGCTTGTATTCCTCGTTGACGATGGTGACCTGTCCGGGATGGATGCAGCCGGCGCCCATGAAACCGAAGTCCCGCGAACGGCGCACCATCGCCCGGAACTTTTCCCAGTCGCCGAAGCCGGCGACGCTGTCGATGAAGCCGAGCGGCATGATGCCGGCGGCGTTGGCGGCGATGATCATGTGCTGCTTGGGATAGAACAGCGCCTCGCCGGTGGGCTGCATGTTGCAGTTGAGCGCGAAATCCTCGCCGCCGATGTTGCAGGCAATGATGCGGCTGCTGGCGGTGGTGATGTCGCGGATGCGGAAAAACGCCTCCGGGGTTTCGATCATGGTGATGAACCTGGTGTGGCCCACGGCCATGCCGCGCTGCTGCTCCAGCTCGCTGACCAGTTCGTCGAGCAGCTGCAGATGCGATACGCCGGTGGCCTTGGTCACCGCGATGCCGTCGACGTCCGGGCACACCGAGTGCTCGATGTCGCGCACCGCCATCGCCAGCGGCTGGTTGATGCGCACGACGACGTCGGCGCCGCCGCGGCGCACGCGCGCGGCGTTCTTCTCCACCAGCTTGCGCGCGTTGGCCTTTTCAGCGGGCGGCACGCTGTCTTCCAGATCGAGCTGGACCACGTCGGCGCCGCGGGTGTGCGCCTTGTCGACATATTTCTCGACGTTGACCGGGACGTACATCAGCGAGCGCCAGACGGGAAGTTCTCGATACATGACGGAATCCTTTGCGGTGGTTGGGGGCGCGGCCGGGCCGCGGCTTCATTCCTCGGCGTCGGACGCGGACGTGCCCGCGCAGGCGACGCCCTCTGCCAGCAGCCTGCGGTAGGCCGCGGCGTCGACGCCGATTTCGCCGAGCAGGGCTTCATTGTGCTCGCCGAGCTTCGGTGCCGGCGTGCGGATCGAGCCCGGCGTGCCCGACAGCCGCGGCACGACATGGTGCATCGGAAAGTGGTCCATGTCGTCATCCGGATAGTCCTCGAGGATGCCGCGGGCCCTGAAATGCGGGTCTTCGAGGATCTGCCGTATGTCGTAGATCGGGCCGATGGTCACCTCGGCCTCTTCGAAAAAGGCGACGTTCTCGGCCTGGGTGCGCTGCGCGACGAAGGCGCCGATCACCGCGTCGAGTTCCTCGGCGTGCTTCACGCGCTCCTCGTTGGTGGCGTAGCGCGGGTCGCTGATGAACTCGGGATGCCCGATCGAGCGGAACAGGCGCTCGGCCATTTTCTGGGTCGACGAGGACAGGCAGACATAGAGCCCGTCCTTGCACCGGTAGGCATTGCGCGGACCGGCGTTGGTCGAGCGGCTGCCGGTGCGCGGCTTGACCTTGCCGGTCAGGCGGTAATTCGCCGCCTGCGGCCCGAGCACCGCGAACAGCGGGTCGAGCAGCGGCAGGTCGATGACCTGGCCCTGGCCGCCGTTGATCTCCACCTCGCGCAGCGCCGTCATCGCCGCCGCCGCGCCGTAGAGTCCGGCGACCGTGTCGGCCAGGTACATCGGCGGCAGCACCGGCTCGCGGTCGGCGAAGCCGTTGAAGGAGGCGAAGCCCGACATGCCTTCGACCAGCGTGCCGAAGCCGGGACGCTTGCTGTAGGGGCCATCCTGGCCCCAGCCCGAAATGCGCACGATCACCAGTTTCGGATTCAGCGCGAGCAGCACCTCGGGGCCGAGCCCCATTTTCTCCAGGGTGCCGGGGCGGAAGCTCTCGACGAACAGCTGCGCGGAGGGGAGGAGCTTCTTCAGCAGTTCGCGCGCTTCCGGCCTGCGCAGCTCGAGGCCGAGGCTTTTCTTGCTGCGCGCGTAGATCTTCCAGTTGGTCTGGACATCCCGGGTCTTCCAGGCGCGCAGCGTGTCGCCTGCCGGCGGCTCGATCTTGATGACCTCCGCGCCAAAGTCGGCGAGGAACTGGGTCAGCGTGTTGCCGGCTACCAGCCTCGACAGGTCGAGCACGCGCACGCCCGCCAGCGTGCCGCGGGCTTGCGGGGCATAGTCCCCGCGGGGAAGCCCCGTCATTCCGGCTTGATGCCGGAGTCCTGCGCGACCTTGCGCCAGCGGGTGATCTCGTTGGCGACAAATCTGGTGAATTGCTCGCGCGACATCACGCTCGGCTCCGAACCTTCGCCGGCGAACTTCTGCTTGAGGTCCGGCGACTGCAGGGCCTTGGTCAGCTCGGCGGCGAGGCGGTCGAGGATGGCCGCGGGCGTTTTCGCCGGCGCGGCGAGGCCCCACCAGAATTCCGCCATGTAGCCGGGCACGCCCGACTCGGCGATGGTCGGCAGATCAGGCATGAAGGAGGAGCGTTTCTCGCTGCCGACCGCCAGCGCCTTCAGGCGGCCGGCCTGCACCTGGCCCATCGCCGAGGGCAGGCTGGTCATCACCATCTGGGTGTGGCCGCCCATCAGGTCGGTCAGCGCCGGCGCCACGCCCTTGTACGGCACGTGGACGATATTGATGCCGGCCATGCGCCTGAACAGCTCCGTTGCGAGGTGGTTGTGGCCGCCGGTCCCGGTCGAGCCGTAGTTGATCGCGCCCGGCTTGGCCTTGGCCAGCGCGATCAGTTCGCGCATGTTTTTCACCGGCAGCGAGGGATGAACCACCGCAAGCAGCGGGCCGCGCGCCATCATGCCGATGTAGGCGAAGTCGTTCATCGGGTCATAGGCCATTTTCGTGCGCAGCGCCGCATTGGCGACGAAGGAGGCCTGGACGTTGACCACCGAGTAACCGTCGGGCGGCGATTTCGCCACGTTGTCGGCGCCGATCATGCCGCCGGCGCCGGCGCGGTTGTCGATGACGATCTGCTGGCCGAGGCCGGGCGCCATGGCCTGTGCCGTGATGCGGGTCAGCACGTCATTGCTGCCGCCGGGCGGATAGGGCACGACGAAGCGGAGCGGCTTGGACGGCCAGGCCTGGGCGCCGGCTGCGCTGGCCGCGGCGGCGAGCAGCAGGGCTGCGATCATGCGGGTGGGCTTGTTCATTTGATCTCCTCGGGTCATGCCGCCGGGTTGCGGCTGCTCCGGAATGGTGCCGCCGGAGACATCGGTTGTCGGGGTCTAGCGAAACTCCATGCCGTTGGCGATCAGCCGCTCGACCAGCCGCGCCTCGTTGCGCAGCAGGGTCGCCAGCTCCTGCACGCGGCGCTCGGCCATGCGGCTGGAGATCGCGGAAATCGACAGCGCGGCGAAGGGCACCCCGCTCTGGTTTCTCAGCACATGGCCGATGGACCGCACCCCGGCGAGCGTTGGGGTTTCGCGCACCGCGTAGCCGAGTTTCTGCGCCTTGCGCGCCTGCGACAGCAGCGCCGGGCCGCTCAGGCCGTGTTCGGACAGCCGGGGTTCGTTGCTGGCGATGATGCTGCGGAATTCCTCCTCGGGCAGCGCGGCGAGGATGGCCAGGCTGCCGGTGCCCACGCCCAGCGGCCGCCGCATGCCGACTTCCAGCGTGAAGGTCTTGATCGGAAAGGTCCCCTCGCGGCGGTCGATGCATACCGAATCGAGGCCGCTCCTCTGGGTCAGGAACACCGTGTCGCCGGTGGCCTCGGCGATGCGCGACATCGCCGGGTGGCAGATCTCCCGCAGGTTGAAGCGCGGCGCCGCCGTCAGCCCGAGCTCGAAGGCCATGGGGCCGAGGAAGTAGCGGTGGGTCTCGGAGTCCTGCTGCACCATGCCCTCATGGGCGAGGCATTTCAGCATGCGGTGCACGGTCGGCCGCTGCAGGTTGGTGCGCGTGGCGAGATCGAGCAGGCGGGAGCCGGAGCGGTTGTGGGCGGCGATTTCCCGGAGCAGGAGCAGCGCGCGTTCGATGCTCTGGGTGCCGGTCAGGCGGCCCTGGTTGTCGTCGGCGGAATTTTTCGCGGGAGCCATAAGGTTAGTCCGAATCGTGAGACTGGGGAGCCGCGATTATGCCACCACCTCCGCTCTGGCGGAATAGCCCTCCCTGTGGTATCTTTTTTTCCGCTGTTTCCAATCAAATTTTCCGATTCGTCCAGATTCCGGACCGCAGTCACCCGAGCGGCCCGCGGCTCCGGGCGTTCGCAAGCCGGCAACGCCCCGCGTTGTCACGGTTTTCTGACAGGAGCACTGCCATGACCGTATCCATGACCCCGGGCGCGAAATTCCGGGCCGCCGTCGCCGCCGAAAAACCGCTGCAGATCGTGGGCGCCATCAATGCCTACCATGCGCGGCTCGCCCAGCGCAGCGGCTTCAAGGCGATCTATCTCTCCGGCGGTGGCGTTGCCGCCGGCTCGCTGGGCCTGCCCGACCTCGCGATCAGCACCCTCGACGACGTGCTGACCGACGTGCGCCGCATCACCGATGTCTGCGACCTGCCGCTGCTGGTGGACGTCGACACCGGCTTCGGCGGCGCCTTCAACATCGCGCGCACGGTCAAGTCGCTGATCAAGTTCGGCGCCGCGGCGATGCACATCGAGGACCAGGTGATGCAGAAGCGCTGCGGCCACCGTCCGAACAAGGAGATCGTCAGCAAGGAGGAAATGGTCGACCGCATCAAGGCCTCGGCCGATGCCAAGACCGATCCGAACTTCGTGATCATCGCGCGCACCGACTCGCTGGCGGTGGAAGGGCTGGATGCCGCCGTGGAGCGCGCGGTGGCCTGCGTCGAGGCCGGCGCCGACATGATTTTCCCGGAGGCGATCACCGACCTGCCAATGTACAGGAAGTTCGCCGACGCGGTGAAGGTGCCGATCCTCGCCAACATCACCGAGTTCGGCAAGACACCGCTGTTCACCGTCGAGGAACTGGCCAGTGCCAATGTCGCGATGGCCCTCTATCCGCTGTCGGCCTGGCGCGCGGCCAATGCCGCGGCGCTGAAGGTCTACCAAGCGATCCGCAAGGACGGCCACCAGAAGAACGTGGTCGACCTGATGCAGTCGCGCGACGATCTTTACGACTACCTCGACTACCACTCGTACGAGCAGAAGCTTGACGCCCTGTTCAAGCGCGACAAGTCATGACGGGATATTTCTGAACACCATTTTTGCAGGGAGCACCAGGCAATGACCGGTATCTTGCTGTCCAGGGGGTTCGTCGCGCAGTTTGGCGAGCAGTTGCAGGCCGCGGCAAAAGCGGCCGGCGTCACGCCGCAGATCATTCATCTGCCCGATGACGCGACACAGCGTCTGCCGGCTGCGGAGGTCGCGAAAATCGAGGCGGCCTACCTGACACGCGACATCCGCTTTTCGGACCACTACCAGAGTTTCGGCGACACCGTGAAAAACGCGCCCAACCTGAAATGGGTGCATTTCACCAGCACCGGCATCGACCAGCATCCTTTCCTGCCGGCGCTGCACGAGCGCAAGGTGCGACTCACCACCTCGGCCGGCACCAACGGCGAGCCGGTGGGACAGACCGCGGTCTGCGGCCTGCTGATGCTGGCCCGCGGCTTCCCGCGCTGGATTGCCGCGCAGCGCGAGCGGCGCTGGGACCCCGCGCGCGGCAAGGACGTGCCGCGGGACCTGCGCGGCCAGACCGTGGTGATCGTCGGGCTGGGCACCATCGGGGCGACGGTTGCACGTTTCTGCCAGGCGCTGGAGATGAAGGTGATCGGCCTGCGCCGCAGCCCGAAGCGCGAGGGTGATCCGGTCGATGAAATGCACACGCTGGACAAGCTGCCGGACCTGCTGCCGCAATGCGACTGGCTGGTGCTCGCCTGTCCCTACACCAGGGAAACGCATCAGATCGTCAACGCCAGAACACTGGCGCTAATGCCGAAGCATGCATACCTGATCAACGTCGCGCGCGGCGGCTGCGCCGACGAAAAGGCGCTGATCGCTGCCCTGCAATCGAGGCAGATTGCCGGCGCCTACCTCGACGTGTTCGAGAAGGAGCCGCTGCCGGCCGACTCGCCGCTGTGGGACATCCCCAACGTCATCGTCTCGCCGCACAACGCCTCGGCCTCGGCCGGCAACGACGACCGCGCCGCCCGGGTGTTCACGGAGAACCTGAAGCTTTATGCGGCCGGCAAACCGATGGTCAACGAACAGGGCTGAACGGGCGTGAAGAAGTGGCAGTGCATCCTCTGCAACTTCATCTATGACGAGGCCGCCGGGCTGCCCGACGAGGGCATCCCGCCGGGCACGCGCTGGGAGGATGTGCCCGCCGACTGGACCTGCCCCTACTGCGGCGCGACCAAGGCGGACTTCGACATGATCGCGATTTCGGGCTGAGCGTCCGCCACTCAGTCGCGGAAGCGCTCGAGCTTCGCCTTCCAGGTATCCGACAGCATGCAGGGCAGCCAGGCCTCGTTTTCCGCCTGCAGCCCTCCCGAGAGCATCGTTTCCTGCGAGGCGTTGAGCGCGACCTTGGCCTGCAGCACGGCGATGCGCGGGTTTTTCGCGATCGCGCGCGCCAGTTCCATCGCTGCCGGCATCAGTTCCCCGCGCGGCACCACGCGCAGCACGATGCCCAGCCGCTCCGCTTCCGCAGCATCGATATGACGTCCGGTCAGGATCATTTCCTTGGCCTTCTGCAGCCCGATCAGCCGCGGCAGGCGCTGGGTGCCGCCGCCGCCGGGCAGAAAGCCCAGCGTCACCTCGGGCAGGCCGAAGCGGGCGTTGTCGGAGGCAATGCGCAGGTCGCACTGCAGCGCCACCTCGAGCCCGCCGCCGAGGCAGTAGCCGTTGATGGCGGCGATGGTCGGCTTGGCCATGCCGGCGATCACGCTGATCCACCGGCTGCGGAAAAAGCGCCGCTCGTCGTACATCGCTTCCGTCGTGCGCTGGCCGCGTTCCTTGAGGTCGGCGCCGGCGCAGAAGGCGCGGTCGCCCGCACCGGTGAACACGATGACGCCGACTTCCGGGTCGGCATCGAGCGCGGTGCACAGCGCCATGATTTCCTCGCGCAGCTGCCGGTTCAGCGCATTCATGACCTGCGGGCGATTGAGGGTGACGACGGCGACGCCGTTGTCGATGCTGACGTTCAGGACATCACTGCTTCTGCTGGACATGCGGGCCTCGGTTTCCGGTAAAGGGTTCGGGAAATCCCGGATTCTAAGGCTTGCGCCCCTGCGGCCCCCGCAACAGGCCGTGCGGCGCCCCTGCTCCGGGTGGCGACGGGGGGGCTAAGCGGTTAAAATGCAAGGCCTTTTTCGGTGCCCGTCGCCCCCGCGCGACATCGCTGCCATGCCGCTGTTCGCCTTCGGACTCAACCATCAGACCGCGCCGCTGGACGTGCGCGAGCGGGTGGTGTTCCATGCCGAGCAGCTGGCCCAGGCGCTGCGCGACCTGGTCGACCGCCGTCCGGTCAGCGAGGCGGCGATCATTTCCACCTGCAACCGCACCGAGGTCTACTGCTCGACGGCAGACCCCGGCATCGCCGTCGGCTGGCTCGCGGATTACCACCGCATGAAGCCGGCGCAGATCCAGCCCTATCTCTACGAACTGCCCCAGGACCGCGCGGTGAAGCACGCCTTCCGTGTCGCCAGCGGCCTCGATTCGATGGTGCTGGGCGAGCCGCAGATCCTCGGCCAGTTCAAGAGCGCGGTGCGCACCGCGGAAGAGGCCGGCACGCTGGGCTGGCTGCTCAACAAGCTGTTCCAGCGCACGTTCTCGGTCGCGAAGACGGTGCGCAGCGAGACCGAAATCGGCGCCAGCACGGTATCGATGGCCGCGGCGGCGGTGCGCCTCGCCGAACGCATCTACCCGAGCATCGCGGGGCAGAGCGTGCTGTTCATCGGCGCCGGCGAGATGATCGAGCTGGCGGCGACGCATTTCGCCGCCCATCACCCGAAGCGCATGACCTTCGCCAACCGCACCGCCGCGCGCGCGCAGCAGCTGGCGGACCGTTTTTTCGGCCATGTCATGCCGCTCAACGACATCGCGGCGCAGCTGGCGCTGCACGACATCGTGGTGTGCTGCACGGCGAGCCCGCTGCCGATCATCGGCAAGGGCCTGATGGAAAGCGCGCTGAAGGCGCGCAAGCACCGGCCGATGCTGATGTTCGACCTCGCGGTGCCGCGCGACGTCGAGGCCGAGGTCGGTGAACTCGATGACGCCTTTCTCTATACCGTCGATGACCTCGGGCAGATCGCGCGCGAAGGCATGGACCAGCGCAGCAACGCAGTGGCCCAGGCCGAGGTCATCATCGAGAACCAGGTGTCGGATTTCATGCACTGGCTCGACAACCGCGAGCTGGTGCCGACCATCCGTGCGCTGCGCGACAGCGCCGAGCGTGCGCGGCGCCATGCGCTGGAGCGCGCGCAACGGCGGCTCGCACGAGGCGCCGAGCCGCAGCAGGTCATCGACGAGCTGTCGCGGGCGCTGACCAACAAGTTCATGCACCCGCCCTCGCACGCGCTGAACCACGCCGCCGCCGACGAGCGCGACGAACTCGCCGCGCTGATCGCGCGGCTCTACCAGATCCAGCGGCCGGAGTAGGCGCCCCGGGCCGCGTCCCGCCGGCGCGGCCGCATCGCCGTTCATGATGAAACCCAGCATCGCCTCAAAACTTGAACAGCTGTCCCTGCGCCTGGAGGAGGTTGGCCGCCTGCTGACCGCGGAGAATGTCGCCGCGGACATGGACCAGTACCGCCGGCTGACCCGGGAACATGCCGAACTCGAGCCGGTGGTGGCGCTGTATCGCCAGTACCAGGCGAGCCTCGGCGACCTGAAGACCGCGGAAGACATGGCGAACGATCCGGCAATGCGCGAATTTGCCGAGGCCGAGATTGCCGACACCCGGTCGCGCATCGAGGGTTTCGAGGCCGAGCTGCAGAAGCTGCTGCTGCCGAAGGATCCCAACGACGAGCGCAACATCTTTCTCGAGGTGCGCGCCGGCACCGGCGGCGACGAGTCGGCGCTGTTTGCGGCGGAGCTGTTCCGCATGTACGCGCGTTACGCCGAGCGCAAGCGCTGGCAGGTCGAGGTGATTTCCGAGAGTGCCTCGGACCTCGGCGGCTACCGCGAGATCATCGCGCGCATCGCCGGCCAGGGCGCCTATTCCAGGCTCAAGTTCGAATCCGGCGGCCATCGCGTGCAGCGCGTGCCGGTGACCGAGACCCAGGGCCGCATCCACACCTCGGCGTGCACGGTGGCGGTGATGCCGGAGGCTGATGAAGTGGCCGAGGTCGTGCTCAATCCGGCGGAGCTGCGCATCGACACCTTCCGCGCCTCCGGCGCCGGCGGCCAGCACGTCAACAAGACCGATTCGGCGATCCGTGTGACCCACCTGCCGACGGGGCTGGTGGTCGAATGCCAGGACGACCGTTCCCAGCACAAGAACAAGGCGCGGGCGCTGGCGGTGCTGGCAGCGCGGCTGAAGGACCGGCAGCTGCGCGAGCAGCAGTCGAAGGAAGCGGCGACGCGCAAGTCGCTGATCGGCAGCGGGGACCGTTCCGAGCGCATCCGCACCTACAATTTTCCGCAGGGACGCGTCACCGATCACCGCATCAACCTGACGCTGTACAAGATTGCCCAGATCATCGACGGTGATCTCGACGAGCTCGTCGATGCGCTGGCGGCCGAACACCAGGCCGCACAGCTGGCCGAGCTTGCCGCCGAAGGAAAAACATAAGTATCTGATTATATTGATAATTTAATGCGCGGTGCGATGACCCTTGCAGAGCTGCTGGCCGAGGCCCAGGCAGCAATAGGCCGCAGCGAGGCGCGCCTGCTGCTGCGTCACCGGCTGCAGCGCGACGAAGCCTGGCTGATCGCGCATGGCGAGGAACACTGTGCTGACGGCGACGTGCAGGCCTTGCGCGCGCAGGTCGCACGCCGTGTCGCCGGCGAGCCAGTGGCCTACATCACCGGCACACGCGAGTTCTACGGCCGCGAGTTCATGGCGAGTCCCGCCGTGCTGATCCCGCGCCCGGAAACCGAAATGCTGGTCGAACTGGCGCTGCAGCGCCTGCCGCAGGGCGCATGCGTGCTCGACCTCGGCACCGGCAGCGGCTGCATCGGGGTGACCCTGGCCGCCGAGCGCCCCGATCTGCGACTGACATTGGTCGATGCGTCGGCGGAGGCACTGGATGTCGCGCGGGCGAATGCGCGGCGCTGGGCGCCTGCCAACACGACGCTGCTTGCGAGCGACTGGTTTTCGGCGCTCGCCGGCCGGCACTTCGACATGATCGTGTCGAATCCGCCATACATCGCTGCGGGCGACAGCCACCTTGCGCAGGGCGACCTGCGCTTCGAGCCGCGCGCGGCGCTGGTCGCGGGCGATGACGGCCTTGCCGGCATCCGCCGCATCGTCGCCGGTGCGCCGGCGCATCTGGCGCCCGGCGGCTGGCTGATGTTCGAGCATGGCTACGACCAGCACGCCGCCTGCACGGCGCTGCTGCAGCAGGCCGGCTATCGCGGGGTGTTTTCGGCGCGCGATCTTGCCGGCATCCTGCGCGTCAGCGGCGGGCAGACCGCGGAGAACGGAGATGGCTGAAGCCGGCGATGACCGCGCGGCGCGGCGCCTGCAGCAGATGGAGTACCTGCGCGGGCTCTACGAGGGCCATGTCGCGCGCTTTCGTGCCGCCGCAGCGGATGAACCGCTGGCGCTGGCGCGCGCGGCGCATGCCGGCATGGATGCCCTGCTCGCGGAACACGGCCGCCAGCCCGGCGCCGATGCCGTGCGCTGCCGCCGCGGCTGCAGTCATTGCTGTCATGGTCCGGTCGAGATCTGGGCACAGGAAGCCCTGCTGCTGGCCGAACACCTGCGTCGCGGCGGCCGCAGTCCCGACCTCGGCAAACTCGAGCGCCAGAGCGGCTACAGCGTGGAGACCTGGCGCGAGCAGCCGGCAGCCGACCAGGCCTGCGTGTTTCTTGGCGGGGACGGCGCCTGCACGGTGTACGAGGTCCGGCCCAACACCTGCCGCAAGTTGCTGGTCACCAGCGATCCACGGCATTGCGACATCAGCCGCGGCGAGTACGAGCGCATCGAGCGCCGCTTCTGCTGGGAGGCCGAAATGATGGAATCGGCGGCGCTGGAAGTGTTCGGTCTGCAACTGTTGCCGAAAGCGTTGCTGGCGGCGTTGCGTGATGAGGCTGGCGAGGGCCCGCCCGTTGACCGTGCTGCGCCGCCTCGTTAAACTTCAAACCCGATTGATTTAGTCAAGTTCAGGAGTTTCCCCCATGTCGGTCCAGGACACCATCAAGAATCAGGTCACCAGCCACAAGGTCGTGCTCTACATGAAGGGCTCGCCCGATTTTCCGCAATGCGGCTTTTCGGCGAATGCCGTCAACATCCTGCGCGCCTGCGGCGTCGACAATCCCTTCACGGTCAATGTGCTTGAGGATCCGGAAATCCGCCAGGGCATCAAGCAGTATGCCAACTGGCCGACGATCCCCCAGCTCTACATCAATGGCGAATTCGTCGGCGGCTCGGACATCATGACCGAGATGTTCCAGAGCGGCGAACTGAAAAAGATGCTGCAGGGCTGAACTCCGGGACGCCGCTGGCAAAGCCGGCCCCGGGGCCGGCTTTTTTCACGCCTGCAGAAAGTCCCAGGCGACCTGCACGAGCAGGATCAGCGCCATCGCGAGCAGCATGCGCTGCATCCACAGGCGGTAGGTCGGGCCGTCGATGCGGCTGCGCACTCCCGAACCCTGCCAGCTGGCGATGGTCGCGACCACCGCCAGCGGCAGCGTCAGCAGCCATTGCTCAATGGTCGCGATGCCGCTGGGCGCGAGTGTCGCGAGCTGCGTGGCCTTGCCGGTGAAGAATGAAATGTTCATTGCCGGCACCAGCAGCAGCGGCTGCAGGCCGATGCCGAGGTAATAGATGATCAGCGGCGGCGCGGCGATGTTGGCCGTCGATTCGCTGAGGCCCCCGAGGAAACCGAACAGCAGGCCGAAGGATTTCTCGTTGCGCTGCATCACCGGCCACTGCGACAGGCCGAGCCGCTGCAGATTCAGGTAGAACAGGATCACTCCGGCCAGCAGCAGCGCGTAGGGGAATCCCGGGAACATCACGAACAGCTTCGCGCCGGCGGCCGCGCCCAGCAGCGCGACGATGGAGATCCACCAGAAGCGTTGCAGGATGGTGGCAAAGCCGGGGCTGCGCAGGATGCTGACGATGACGGTGGCGATGCAGGGAATCAGCACCATCACCACGGCGAACTGCATGCTGGTCGCGGCGGCGATCAGCGGCGTGGCGATCATCGGGAAGCCGAGGCCGAGCGCGCCCTGGATCCAGCCTGCGACGGCGATCACGACCGCGACGTACGCGATCAGCCAGGGAGACAGGGATTCGAGGCCGGCCACGGCGGCTATTCAGGCCGCGGTGCGGGCGTGCTTAAGCGCGAGCGCGACGACCTCGGCAATGTGCAGCGCATCGCGATCCGACAGCTGCGCGATCTGTTCGCGGCAGCTGTAGCCGCCGGCGACAATCAGCGTTTTCTCGCTCGCGGCACGCACCGCAGGCAGCAGCGCGGCTTCCGCCGCCTTGACCGAGACCTCATAGTGCCGGGCGTTGAAGCCGAAGGCTCCTGCCATGCCGCAGCAGCCGCTTTCCACCGTGCGCGCGCGGATGCCGAGGCGTTTGAGCAGCGCCATTTCGGCCGCCATGCTGAACACCGATTTGTGGTGGCAGTGGCCGTGCACCAGGGCTTCGCCGCCCAGTTGCGGCGCATCCCAGTCGGCAACGGCCATCAGGAAGTCGCTGAACAGGTGGACCTGGGCGGCGAGCCGCCGTGCCAGGGGATCGTCAGGAAAGAAGTTCGGCAGCTCATCGCGGAACACCGACAGGCAGGCCGGCTCGAGGCCGACCACCGGCACGCCGGCACGGATGTCGTCGCCCAGCACGTCGAGGATTTCGCGCAGGTGGCTGCGCGCGGTGTCGAGCATGCCGAAGTCGTACAGCGGCCGCCCGCAACACAGCTGGCGGCGGGGCAGGGTGACCGTGAAGCCGAGGGCCTCGAGCACCTCCACGGCGGCCGCAGCGGATCCGGGGTGGAAATGGTTGTTGAAGGTGTCGGCCCAGAGGATGACACGGCCGCGGGACCGGGCCGCCGGTGCCGCCGGCCTGCGGCGCAGGAACCAGCGGCGGAAAGTGCGCCGCGCGAACCTGGGGATCTCGCGCTGGCGGGCGACGCCGGCGCAGAACTTGAGCAGGGTCGACAGCCCCGGTGCATGCGTCATCAGGTTGACCAAGCGCGGGGCGACGGCAGCGAGACGCGCCCAGCGGCTGATCCAGCCCGCGGTGTAGGCCTGCACCGGGCGCAGCCGGCCGAGGTAATGGTGGTGCAGGAACTCGGCCTTGTACGCGGCCATGTCAGTGTGGGTCGGACAGTCGCTGCGGCAGCCCTTGCAGGCGAGGCAGAGGTCCAGTGCCTCGCGGACTTCCTCGCTCTGCCAGCCGTCGCGGATGACTTCGCCGCGCAGCATTTCTGCGAGCAGCCGCGCGCGGCCGCGGGTCGAATAGCGCTCTTCGCGCGTTGCGCGGTAACTGGGGCACATCACGCCGCCGGCATGTGCGCGGCACTTGCCCATGCCGACGCAGCGCTCGATCGCGCGGTTGAAGCCTTCGCCCTCGAGGCTCTTGAAGGCGAATTGCGTCGCCGGCCGCCACGGCCGGTAATCCGGCCCGTACTTGAGGTTCTCGTCGGCACGGTAGGGGTCGATGACCTTGCCCGGGTTCATCCGGCTGTCCGGATCCCAGATGGCCTTGAATTCACGGAAGGCCTGCATCAGTTCCTCGCCGTACATCACCGGCAGGAACTCGGCCTTGGCCTGGCCGTCGCCGTGTTCGCCCGACAGCGAGCCGCCGTACTTGACGACCAGTTCGGCGGCCTGGCGCAGGAAGCTGCGCCAGACCTGGATGCCTTCGGCCGAACGCGTGTCGAAGGTGATGCGCGCGTGGATGCAGCCGTCGCCGAAATGGCCGTAGAGCGAGGTCTGGTAGCCATGGCGGTCGACCAACGCCTGGAATTCACGCAGGTAATCGCCCAGGCGCAGCGGATCGACGGCGGCGTCTTCCCAGCCGACAACGGGATCGGGTTCATCCGGGTGGATGGTCAGCGCGGTGGCCGAGGCCGCGGTCTCGCGTATTGTCCAGATGCGCTCGCACATCGCCGGGTCGGTGATCAGCCAGGACGAGGGCTGCAGGGTGCCGGCGGGCTTGCCGGCGTAATGATCGATCAGGGCCCGGGCCTGCGCGCTGGCGGCATCGACGGTTTCGGCGCCGAACTCGATCATGATCCAGGCCTTGCCTGCCGGCAGCAGCGCGATGTCGGCGCCGCGCAGCCCGCGCTCGCGCAGTCCGCCGATGATGCGTTCGTCGAGGCCCTCAGTCGCAATCGGCTTGAAGGGCAGGATGTCCGGCACCGCGTCCCCGGCCTGGTAGATGTCGGGGAAACCGAGCACCAGGATGACCCGCGACTGCGGGCTGGGCACCAGCCGGGTTTTCGCCTCCAGCGTGATGACGCAGGTGCCTTCGCTGCCGACCAGCGCGCGTGCGACGTTGAAGTCGTTCTCGGGCAGCAGCTGGTCGAGGTTGTAGCCGGAGACGCGGCGCTTGATTTTCGGGAAACGCGCGCGGATCAGGTCGGCGTACTTGTCGCGCAGATCGCGCAGCCGGCGGTAGATTTCGCCGCGGCGGCCGCCGCCGCGGATGATGCGCACGAGTTCGTCTTCGGGGGTCGGGCCGACGGTCAGGCGCAGGCCGTCATAGGTGAGGATGTCCAGGGTTTCGATGTTGTCGACGGTCTTGCCGGCCATCACCGAATGTGCGCCGCAGGAGTTGTTGCCGATCATGCCGCCCAGCGTGCAGCGGCTGTGGGTGGCCGGATCCGGGCCGAAGGTCAGCTCGTGTTCTTCAGCGGCATCGCGCAGCGTGTCGCAGACCGCACCGGGTTCGACGCGCGCGGTTTTGGCTGCCGGGTCGATTTCGAGCACCCGGTTCAGGTATTTCGAGGTGTCGATGACCACGGCGACGTTGACGCACTGGCCGTTCTGCGAGGTTCCGCCGCCGCGGGGCAGGATGGGCACGCCGAATTCGCGGCAGACATCGACGGCTTCGACGATGTCGTCGATGCTACGCGGGAGCACCACGCCGATCGGGATCTGCCGGTAGTTCGAGGCGTCCGCGGAATAGCTTGCCCGGGCCGCGGTGTCGAAACGCACCTCGCCGCTGATGCGGCGGGCCAGGGTTTCGGCGAGGGCGGAAACATCGGCCTTCAGCAGCGGCCGGGGATCGGTGGGGGCGTTCAAGTCAGTCTGGAACCGGGATGGACGGGGCAGAGGCGGGCGACATCGGCGCGATTGTAGCCTGCCCCGGAAGCACTGTCTGAAAGCACCGTCAAAACAAGGGCTTGGACCGCCTTCCGCCAGCCGTCAGGATGGGTGAAAATCCATTCGAAACAAAAGCTTGCTGAAATTTGTGCAAGCGTTTGCATTGCATGGCGCTGTCGGCGTATCATGCAGGTCCAGCGGCCTGAAATTGCGGCCGGCGGACCCAGGAATTCAAACAGCTGATGCAGGCGCGCCCGATGCGGCGCGCCGTGCACATTTCACTCCGGAGGAAGTACCCATGAACACCATGGCAGACACCAAGAACATGGCCAAAGCATCCGCCACGGGCGGCAAACTGCGGATGACCCCGTCCGAAGCCTTCGTCGAAACACTGGTGGCGCAGGGGGTGAAGGACACATTCGGCATCGTCGGTTCCGCCTACATGGATGCCCATGACCTGTTTCCGCTGGCCGGCATCCGTTTCCTGTCGGTGGCGCACGAGCAGAACGCCGCGCACATGGCCGACGGTTACTCGCGGGTCACCGGCAAGCACGGCGTCTGCATCGCGCAGAACGGCCCCGGCATCACCAATTTCGTGACCGGCATCGCCGCCGCCTACTGGGCGCATTCCCCGGTGGTGTGCGTGACGCCGGAGTCGGGCAGCCTGACCATGGGGCTGGGCGGCTTCCAGGAAACGGAACAGATGCCGATCTTTTCCAAGATCACCAAGTGGCAGGTGCACGTCAACTCGCCGCTGCGCATCGCGGAACTGACCGGGCGCGCCTTTGACATCGCGATGGCGGAGCGCGGTCCGGTGCAGGTCAACATTCCGCGCGACTATTTCTACGGCGAGGGCGAGTACGAGATCCCGCAGCCGCACAAGCTGGAGCGTTCCGCCGGCGGGCCGGAGTCGCTGGATGCCGCGGCGAAGATGCTGGCAAAGGCCAAGTTCCCGGTGATCCTCTCCGGCGGCGGCGTGATCATGGCGAACGGCATCAAGGAATGCGCAGCGCTGGCGGAGTACCTGACCGCACCGGTGGTCAACTCCTACCTGCACAACGATTCCTTCCCGGCGAGCCATCCGCTGTCCTGCGGCCCGCTCGGCTACCAGGGCTCGAAGGCGGCGATGAAGCTGATCGCGCGCGCCGATGTCGTGCTGGCGCTGGGTTCGCGCCTCGGGCCCTTCGGCACGTTGCCGCAGCACGGCCTCGACTACTGGCCGAAGAACGCCAAGATCATCCAGGTCGATGCCGATTCGCGCATGCTCGGACTGGTCAAGAAAACCACGGTCGGCATCTGCGGTGACGCGAAACTCGCCGCCGTGGCCCTTCTCGAGCGCATCAAGGCGATGGCGAAGATGACGCCGAACAAGGCGCGCCTGGCCGAGATCCAGAAGGAGAAGAAGGCCTGGGCGGAGGAACTCGACAAATGGCCCTCGCCGAACACCAAGACCCGCATCGGCCCGCGCCAGGCGCTGGCGGCACTCGCCCGCGCGATGCCGAAAAACGCGATGGTGGCGACCGATATCGGCAACGTGTGCTCGGTGTCCAACAGCTACCTGCATTTCGAGCAGGCGCCGTCCTTCCTCGCCGCAATGAGCTTCGGCAACTGCGGCTACGCCTTTCCGGCGGCGATGGGCGCCAAGGTCGGCCGTCCCGACCGCCCGGCGATCGCCTATGTCGGCGACGGCGCCTGGGGCATGAGCCTCAACGAAGTGATGACCTGCGTGCGCGAGAAGATCCCGGTGATTGCCGTGGTCTTCAACAACGGCCAGTGGGGCGCCGAGAAAAAGAACCAGGTTGACTACTTCGAGAACCGCTTCCTCGGCACCAACCTGCAGAACCCGAACTTCGCCGAAGTCGCGGAGTCCATGGGCGCGCAGGGCTTGACCGTCGAGCACGTCGACGAGGTGGGCGATGCGCTGCGCGGCGCCGTGCGCTCGAACAAGCCGACGGTGATCAACATGATGCTGACGCAGGAGCTCGGCGATCCCTTCCGCCGCGACGCCTTCCGCCAGCCGAAACGCCTGCTGCCGAAATACCGCAAGCACAGCGCGAAGCAGTTCCGCTAAAAGTGGCGTTTCCGCATCCTGAAAGCCGGCCTGCGCCGGCTTTTTTTCTCCGGTGAGGACCCGCACCAGCAAGGCCGCGCGGCTCGCCGACGTCGCGCGGCTTGCCAAGGTGTCGACGGCCACGGTGTCGCGGGCACTGACGCTGCCGCACAAGGTCAAGGCGCGCACGCTGGAGCGGGTGCAGCAGGCGGCGCGGCAGCTGGGCTACGTCGCCCACGGCGCCGCGCGGGCGCTCGCCTCGCGCCGCACCCACACCATCGGCGCGGTGGTGCCGACGCTGGACAATGCGATATTCGCCAACACCATCCATGCCCTGCAGCGGACGCTCGATGCCGCGGGTTACGTGCTGCTGCTGGCGAGCCACGACTTCGACGCCGGCATCGAGGCCCGCGTCACGCGCACGCTGATCGAGCGTGGCGTCGACGGGCTGGTGCTGCTCGGGACCACCCATCATCCCGACATTTACCGCATGATCGAGGCGCACGGCGTACCCTACGTGCTGACCTGGGCCTTTGACGAGAGCGGCAACCACCCCTGCGTCGGCTTCGACAACCGCGCGGCCGCGGTGCGCATCACCAATTACCTGCTCGATCTCGGGCATCGCCGCTTCGCGATGGTGTCCGGCATCACCAGCCAGAACGAACGGGCGCAGGAGCGTCTCGCCGGTGTGCGCGAGGCGCTGGCTGCCCGCGGCCTCGCGCTTCCCGCGGAGGGGGTCGTTGAAAAACCCTATACCCACACCGGCGGACGTGAAGGCCTGCGGGAGGTGATGGCCGCGCGCGAGAAGCCGACGGCGGTGATCTGCGGCAACGATGTGCTGGCGATCGGTGCCATCGCCGAGTGCCATGTGCAGGGGCTGGCGGTTCCGGGGGACGTGTCGGTCACCGGCTTTGACGACATGGAAATCGCGGCGATGATCCGTCCGGCGCTGACCACCGTGCGCTTTCCGACGGCCGATCTCGGCGCATATGCCGCCAACCACCTGCTGCTGCGGCTTGAGGGCAAGGAAGTCGATCTGCGCTGCAAGCTGCCGACGGAGCTGGTTGTGCGGGAGAGCGCGGCCGCGCCGCGCGCCGACTGATTCAGCGGCCCGGGCGGGCGCGAATCACGACAATGTCTTGCGTGCCTTGACGATGGCCGCCTTGACCCGCGCCGGCGCGGTGCCGCCGATGTGGCTGCGGCTTTTCATCGAGCCCTCCAGCGTCAGTGCGTCGAAGGCGTCGTTGCCGACAAGCGGCGAGAACTGCTTCAGGTCGTCAAGCGACAACTCGGACAGGTCGCAGCCGCGCGTCTCGGCGAAGCGCACCGCCTGCGCCACCGCCTCGTGGGCTTCGCGGAAAGGCAGCCCCTTTTTCACCAGGTAATCGGCGAGGTCGGTCGCCGTGGCGTAGCCTTCGCGCGCGGCGGCGCGCATGCGCTCGGCGTTGACGGTGATGCCGCCGACCATGCCGGCGAACACCGCGAGGCTCATCATCAGCGTGTCGACGGTGTCGAGCAGCGGCTCCTTGTCCTCCTGGTTGTCCTTGTTGTAGGCGAGCGGCTGGCCCTTCATCAGGGTCAGCAGCGCGACCAGGTGGCCGTTGACGCGGCCGGTCTTGCCGCGCACCAGCTCGGCGACGTCCGGATTCTTTTTCTGCGGCATGATCGACGAGCCGGTGCAGTAGCGGTCGGCGATGTCGATGAAGCCGAAGCGCGGGCTCATCCACAGGATCAGCTCCTCGCTGAAGCGCGACAGGTGGGTCATCGTCAGCGCGCCGGCGGCGACGAATTCGATCGCGAAGTCGCGGTCCGAGACCGCGTCGAGAGAGTTCTCGCAGACGCCGTCAAAACCTAGTTCCTTGGCCACCATCTGGCGGTCGATCGGGAAGGAGGTGCCGGCGAGCGCGGCGGCCCCCAGCGGCAGCCGGTTGACGCGCTTGCGGCAGTCGGCGAAGCGCTGGGCGTCGCGCGACAGCATTTCGACGTAGGCGAGCAGGTGATGGGCGAAGGACACCGGTTGGGCCACCTGCAGGTGGGTGAAGCCCGGCATCACCGTGTCGGCATGCTGCTCGGCGAGGTCGAGCAGCGCGCGCTGGAGATTCTTGATCAGCGTCTGCACGTGGTCGATCGCGGCGCGCAGGTAGAGCCTCACGTCCGTGGCCACCTGGTCATTGCGGGAGCGGCCGGTGTGCAGGCGCTTGCCGGCATCGCCGACCATGTCGGTCAGCCGGCGCTCGATGTTGAGGTGCACATCCTCGAGGTCAACCGACCACGGAAAGCTGCCGCCGCGGATTTCCTCGAGGATCGCTGCCAGGCCGCGCTCGATCGCCTCGAGATCGCCGGCCGAGAGGATGCCCGTCGCGCGCAGCATGCGCGCGTGGGCAAGCGAGCCCTGGATGTCGAATTCGGCAAGCCTCTGGTCGAAGCCGACCGAGGCGGTGAAGCGCTTGACGAGGTCGTCTACCGGTTCGCTGAAACGTCCCGACCATGCTTTGGCGGAGCCCGGCTTGCTGCCGCCGTTTCTTGTTTTGTCTTTTGCCGTCATGAACTTGCGTTGGCCCTGCTAGAATGATTCCGCCATGGCGCGGAGTATAAATCATAATGCCAACACCGGCGCCCTGCCGGACTTCCGCAATCCGGGAATCCTGTTGCGGATGCTGCTGATCGTGAATGGCGTGGCGCTGCTCGCATCGCTGCTGCAGGTCGACGGATTCCGCGCCTTGCCGGCGCGCATCGCGGAGAATGCCGCGGTTGTCGAGCCGCTGCTGATCCTCAGCCTGCTGGTGCTTGCCGCGCTGAACAATGTGCTGCGCGGCCTGCCGTATCTCGCGGCAGCGATCGCGGTCATCGCCATCGAGCTCGCCCTGACCGCCGCATTGCATGTGCTGGCCCAGGCACTGTACCTCGCCGATGCTTCGATGCTGGCGCGCAGGCTGCTGATCGTCGCCTTGACCACGGGCATCCTGCTGGTTTATTTCGACCTGCGCGGGCGCGCGCTGTCGCCGGCGCTGGCCGAGGCGCGGCTGCAGGCCCTGCAGGCGCGCATACGTCCGCACTTCCTGTTCAACAGCCTCAATGCCGTGCTTTCGCTGGTCCGCCAGGAGCCGCGGCGCGCGGAAGCGGCGCTCGAGGACCTGGCCGGACTGTTCCGCGCGCTGATGGCCGACAACCGCGAGCTGGTGCCGATCGCGAGCGAGGTCGAGCTGTGCCGGCAGTACCTTGAACTCGAACAACTGCGGCTCGGCGAGCGGCTGCAGGTGGAGTGGCATGTCGACAGGATGCCTGCCGACGCGCTGGTGCCGCCGCTTGCGCTGCAGCCCCTGCTCGAGAATGCCGTCTATCACGGCATCGAGCCGGCGGAAACCCCGGGGGTCATCAGCATCAACATCTATGCGGCCCGCGACCGCCTGCACATCGTGCTGCGCAACCCTTACCGAGCCAGCGGCAGCCACCATGCCGGCAACAAGATGGCGCTGGCCAACATCCGCGAACGCCTTCAGCTGCACTTCGACGTTGCCGCGGAGCTCGCGACCCGCGTCGGCGAGAACAGCTACGAGGTGCGCATCACCATGCCGTACCGGAAGGCCGCAGCGTGAGCGCGCAGCCGCTGCGCGTGCTGATCGTCGACGACGAGGCGCCGGCGCGCAGCCGCATGCGCGACCTGCTGGCCGATGTCAGCGCGACCCTGCCGGTCGCCGTTGCCGGCGAGGCGGCCAACGGCCGCGATGCCCTGCGCCTTGCCGGGCAGGGCGTGGATGTCGTGCTGCTTGACGTGCGCATGCCCGGCATGGACGGCATCGAGGTGGCGCAGCACCTGCAGAAGCTGGATCCCCCGCCCGCGGTGATATTCACCACCGCCTACGATGCCTATGCCATCCAGGCTTTTGACCTGCATGTCTTTGATTACCTGCTGAAGCCGATCAAGGCGGCGCGGCTGCAGGAAGCGCTGTCGCGGCTTGCGGCGCGCCGCACGCTGCCGGCGGCCGAGATGCTGAAGGCGATGCGCCCGGCGCCGCGCAGCTGCCTCAGCGCCGCCGAGCGCGGCCGGGTTCACCTGATCCCGGTCGAGGACGTGCTCTACCTGCGTGCCGAACTCAAGTACGTGACGGTGCGCACGGCATCACGCGAATACCTGATCGAGGAATCACTGACGCAGCTTGAACAGGAGTTTCCGGACCGTTTCGTGCGCGTACACCGCAACTGCCTGGTGGCGCGCGCGGCAATCCGCGGCTTCGAGCGCGCTGCGGCAGACGGCGGCGAGGGCCCCTGGCAGGTTGTGCTGGCCGGACTGGAGGAACGCCTGCCGGTGAGCCGGCGCCAGCAGCACGTGGTGCGCGACCTCGTGCGCTGAAGCCGTGCCGTCTTCAGCGCTGGGCCGGGCGCATCCGTGCAATGCCGGCTTCGATCGCCTGCTCGATGTAGAGGCGGTAAAAATCCTCGGTCAGCAGCCCGGTGATCGGCTGTGCAACGGGCTTTCCCCTGCCGTCGAACACGATCAGGGTCGGCACCCGGCGCACGCCCAGGCTGCGGGCGAATGCGCGATGGGTGGTTGGCTCTCCGGCGAAATCGCGCATCGCGATGCTGCGATCGGTGTGCACTTCGACGATGCGCACGCGGTGGCGCCACTGTGGATCGCTCTGCAGCGGAAGCAGGTAATCACGGCGCGCCACGGCGCAGTAAGGGCAGGATTCCTGCATGAAGGCGACCAGCACCGGGATACCCCGCGCGCGACTCTCTGCGGACAGGCGCGCCAGATCCTCGGCTTGCTGCAGCCGGGCCGCGGCAGGGCCGGCGGCGAGCAGGGCACATGCTAGAATCCAGCACAGCCTCGATTTAAAAATATTCAATAAAATCAATATGTTGGAAGGAATCCGTTCCCGGCATCCCGCCTCGCTGGTGATTGCCACGCGCGAATCCGCGCTGGCGCTGTGGCAGGCGCGGCATGTGCAGTCCGAGCTGCAGCGATTATATCCGGCGTTGCGGGTGTCCCTGCTCGGCATGACCACGGAGGGCGACCGCAGGCTGGGCAGTTCGCTGGCAAAGATCGGCGGCAAGGGCCTTTTCGTCAAGGAGCTCGAAGATGCACTGGCCGAAGGCCGTGCCGACATTGCGGTGCATTCGATGAAGGATGTGCCCATGCATCTGCCGCCGGGATATGCGCTGGCGGCGATTCTCGAGCGTGCCGATCCGCGCGATGCCTTCGTGTCCGCAAAATACCGCGGCCTCGGGGAGTTGCCGGAAGGCGGGCGTATCGGCACTTCGAGCCTGCGCCGCGAATGCCAGCTGCGCGCGCTGCACCCGCGGCTGGTCATCGGCGCGCTGCGCGGCAATGTGCAGACCCGTCTGCGCAAGCTGGAAGAGGGGCAGTACGATGCGATCATTCTTGCCGCCGCGGGGCTGAAGCGTCTCGGGCTCGCCGAACGCATCACCGCCCTGCTGCCGCCGCAGGACTCGTTGCCGGCAGTCGGCCAGGGCGCCCTCGGCATCGAGTGCCGTGAGGATCGCGGCGACCTTGTCGAAATGCTGGCTCCGCTGGTGCACGCGCCGACGCGGCAGTGCGTGCTGGCCGAACGGGCCTTTTCGCGGGCGCTGGCAGGAAGCTGCAATGTGCCGCTGGCCGGATACGCCGAGATTGCGGGGGAGCGGCTGACCCTGCGCGGCCTCGTCGGGGCGCCCGACGGGTCGCGAATCCTGCGCGGCGAGAGCTGCGGCGCCGTGGCCGAGGCCGAGTCGCTGGGCCTTGCGCTGGCTGAAGACCTGAAGCGCCGCGGCGCTGCGGAGATACTCGCCGCGCTGGCGCGGGACGCATGACTGCGGCGCGTCCGCTCGCGGGGCGCGGCATCGTGGTCACCCGTCCCGCAGCACAGGCCGGTCCCCTGGCGGAGCTGATCCGCTCGGCCGGCGGCCGGCCGATCCTGTTTCCGGTGCTGGAGATTCTCGATAGCGCCGACCTCGTGCCGCTGGTCGATGCCATCGACCGGCTGGACCGCTTTGATCTTGCGATATTCATCAGCCCCAACGCGGTGCTGCGGGCGATGAACCAGATTGTTGCGCGCCGCTCATGGCCTGCGGCACTGCGCGCGGCGGCGGTCGGCAAGGGCAGCGTCAAGGAACTGAAACGCTTCGGCATCACCGGCGTGCTGGTCCCGGCGCGGTCTTTCGACAGCGAGGGGCTGCTGGCCCTGCCCGAACTGCAGCAGATCGGCGGCTGGCGGGTGGTGATTTTCCGCGGCGATGGCGGTCGCGAACTGCTTGGAGACACGCTTGCCGCCCGCGGCGCGAGCGTCGAGTACGTCGAGTGTTACCGCCGGGCCCGGCCGCGCGCCGACGCGGCGCCGCTGCTCAGGGCATGGGCGCGCAACGAAGTCGATGCGGTCACCATCACCAGCAGCGAGGGACTGCGCAACCTGTTTGAAATGGTCGGCAAGCTCGGGCAGTCATGGCTGCGGCGCACGCCACTGCTCGCTCCGCATCCGCGGATCGCGGCTGCCGCGCGCGAGCTCGGCTGCCGCGAAGTCGTGGAGACCGGGCCGGGCGATGACGGCCTGATGGCTGCGCTGCTGCGGCTGTTTGCCGCGGCTTGAGCGCGAAGTCACCATGTTATTCTCCAGCCATGAGTGAACCCATGCCTGATCCCGCAAAGGTGCGCGCAGACGAGCCTGCCGCTGCACGCCGTGACACCGGGGGGGGCGTCACGGTCCTGCCGGCGCTGGCGCTCGTTGTCGCACTGTCCGTTGCCGGCGTCATGGCGGTCGAGTGGTACCAGGATCGCGGTGCCGACGATGCACTGCGCCGCGAGGTCGCCCAGCGGCTGGCGGAGATGGCGGCCCGCGACCAGGCCGCAGCGGCACGCGCCGACCAGGCCGCCGCCGCGCTGCGGGAGGCCGAGATCAAGATCGGCGTGCTCGAATCCAAGCTTGCCGAGTCCCAGGGCCAGCAGATTGCGCTGGAAGCGCTGTACCAGGAACTTTCGCGCGGCCGTGACGAGTGGGTATTCGCCGAAATCGAGCAGTCTGTGCTGCTGGCGAGCCAGCAGCTGCAGCTGTCCGCGAATGTGCGCGCGGCGCTGATCGGCCTCGAGAACGCCGAAGCGCGGCTGCAGCGCCTCGAGCAGCCGCGCTACAACGCGCTGCGGCGCGCGATTCAGCGCGACATCGAGAAGCTCAAGATACTGCCGCTCGCCGACGTCTACGGCACCGTGGCGCGGATCGACGATGCGCTTGCCGCGATTGACCGGCTGCCGCTCGCCATGGATGCGCGCGTGCGCTCCGAGCCGGCTGCGGCCGAAACGCCCGCCGGCCTGCCGGCCTGGGAGCGCCTGCTGCGCGAGGCCTGGCACGAGCTGCGCCAGCTGGTCCGCGTGCAGCGGACCGGAGGCGAGGACGTCACCCTGATGCCGCCGGAGCAGGCCTTTTTCCTGCGCGAGAACATCAAGCTGCGGCTGCTCGCCGCCCGGGTCGCGCTGCTGTCGCGGGAGGCGCGCAGCTTCCAGGCGGACTTGCGCGCAGCTGCGGCTGCGCTGGAGCGGCATTTCGACATGAACGACGGGGCAGTGGCGGCGACTGCCGCCGCGCTGCGCAAGCTGCAGGTCGCGCAGGTGGAAGTTGCCGTTCCGGATCTCGCCGAGACGCTCGATGCCCTGCGCCGGTTGCGGCCCCCGCGCAGCAAGGCGCCCGGCTGAGCGGGCTGCGGAGAGTGGATACGGCATGCGCTGGGTGATCCGCATTTTTGTGCTGGGTGCGCTGGCGACCGGGCTCACGCTGCTCGCCAGCCTGAACAGCGGCTATGTGCTGGTGGCCCTGCCGGGCCATCGTGTCGAACTGTCCCTCAATTTCGCGCTGATCCTCACGGTGGCCGGGTTTGTCGCGGCCTATATCCTGGTGCGCCTTCTGGTAACAACCCTTGAGTTGCCGGGACGCGTTGCGCGCTTCCGCGCCGGCCGGCGCAGCGCGGCCGCCCACGACTCACTGGTCAACGCATTGCGCGATTACTTCGCCGGCCGCTATGCCAGGGCCGAGCGCAGCGTGAACCGGGCCGTCGACCTCGGCGCACCCGCCGACCTCGGTGCGGTGATTGCCGCAAGCGCTGCCCACGAACTGCGCGCGCCGGATCGCCGCGACCGCTACCTCGCGGGCCTTGCCGCCGATCCGGCCAGGCCCGACGCGGCCCGGGCTGTCAGCGAGGCGCGCATGCTGCTCGACGAGCGGCGGCCGGAGGATGCGCTGGCCGCCCTCGCCGCGCTGCCGAAGAAACACACGGCTGCCCTGCGCCTGGAGCTGCGCGCGCGGCAGCGCCTCGGCCAGTGGGATCTGGTGCCGGCACTGGTTGACCAGCTGGAGAAGCGCGGCGTGTTCGGCCGGGACCGGGCGGACACCGAACGCAGCCACGCCTGGCGCCAGCTGCTGGAACGCGAAGCCGGCGACGCCGCCGCGCTTGCCGCGCTCTGGAAGCGCGTGCCCGACCGCTATCGCCGCGACATCGCGGTGGCTTCGGCGGCGGCAACGGCTTTCCATGCGCTGGGCCGCTGCACCGAAGCGCAGGAGGTGATCGAGCGCTGCCTCGATGCGGACTGGGACAGCCGCCTGGTCACCCTTTACGGCGAATGCAGCGGACCGGACACCCTGCGCCAGATCGAGCGCGCGGAACGCTGGCTGAAGGATCATCGCGAGGATGCGGCGCTGCTGCTTGCGCTGGGACGGCTGTGCGCACGCCAGCAGCTGTGGGGCAAGGCCCAGAATTACCTGGAAGCGAGCATCGCGGTCGAGCCCAGCTATGCGGCACATCTCGAGCTGGCGCGCCTGCACGAGCGCCTGGAGCGGCCGGAAGCTGCCGCCCTGCAGTACCGCGCCGGCCTTGATATCGCAGTGTCACTGCTCAACCGCATGTCCGGCGGACGCCGGGAGAAGTTGCGCTGAACGGCGCCGTTCAGCGCACAGCTGCGACGGCCGGCGTGAACGCGTCGGCATGGAATGCCGACTGCGGCAAGCCGCGCAAGCTGCAGAAATCGCGCTTCGCGGTCTCGATCATCGCCGGCGCGCCGCAGGCATAGACTTCATGGCCCGAGAGATCGGGAAAATCCTCGAGCACCGCCTGGTGCACCAGCCCGCGGCGGCCGGTCCACCCGTCGCCGGGCGAGCCGTCGGAAATCACCGGCACGTACGTCACGCCATGCTCGCGCGCCCAGCGCTGCGGCAATTCGTCCAGGTAAAGGTCGGCGGCCGTGCGCGCGCCCCGGTAAAGCGCCATCGGACGCCTGATTCCGTGATGGATCGCGTGTTCGATGATGGCCTTGATCGGCGCGAAGCCGGTGCCGCCGGCGACGAGGATCGCCGGGCGGTCGCTGTCTTCGCGCAGATAGAAGCTGCCCAGGGGACCCTCGAAGCGCAGGATGTCCTTTGCCTTCATCTGCGTGAAGACATGGGTGCTGAACGACCCGCCGTAATTGCGCAGGTGGAGTTCGAGCAGCCCGTCGTCATGCGGAGGATTGGCAAGCGAAAGGCTGCGCCGCGTGCCGTCCCTGAGCAGGATGTCGATGTACTGGCCGGCAAGGAACTGCAGCCGCTCCGAAGCCGGCAGGCGCAGGCGGATGCGCATCACGTCGGCAGCCAGCCGCTCGAGCTCCTGCACCCGGCAGGGCAGGATTTTCACCGGAATGTCGCGGACCGCGCCGATCTCGCGGCATTCAATCACCAGGTCCGACAGGGCGCGTGCCTGGCAGAACAGCGCCATGCCGCGCTCCCGTTCCGCGGCCGGCAACGCCGCCTCCTGGGACAGGCCATGGTCCACCGAGCCTTCGACGACCCTGCCCTTGCATGAACCGCAGGCGCCGTTGCGACAGCCGTAGGGCAGCATGAAACCCTCGCGCAACGCTGCTTCGAGCACGGTTTCGCCGTCGTTTGCATGGAACACATGGCCGCTGGGGCGTATGGTGATTTGCCGGTGCATGAGTCTGGGGTCAGGACAGGGTGGCTGGGCTAGAATAGAACACTATGAAACGGCTGCTGATCATCGGCTGCGGCGACGTCGGTTTGCGCGCGGCTGTGCTGCTGCGAAAACGCTATCGCATCCATGCGCTGACCCACAGCGGGGGGCGCGTGGCCGAACTGCGCCGCCAGGGAATCATTCCGCTGCTCGGCGACCTTGACCGGCCGGATACCCTGGACGGCATCGCCGGACTGGCCCACGACGTCATCCATCTCGCGCCGCCGCCGCCGCGCGGCCGCAGCGACACGCGCACCGCGCACCTGATCGCCGCACTTTCGAGGCGCGGCAGTCTACCACAGCACTTTGTCTACATCAGCACCAGCGGCGTCTACGGCGATTGCGGCGGGGCGCTGGTCGACGAGACCAGCCCGTTGCGGCCGCAAACCGACCGCGCCCGCCGCCGCGCGGATGCCGAACGGCGGCTGCGGGAGTGGGGCGCGCGCAACGGCGTCTGCGTCAGCATCCTGCGCGTGCCCGGCATCTACGCGGCGGACCGGCTGCCGGTGGCGCGCATCGAGCGTGGCACGCCGGCGCTGCTGCCGCAGGACGATTCGTACGTGAACCATGTGCATGCCGATGATCTCGCGCGCATGATCGTCGCTGCGCTGCATCGCGGCCAGGCCAACCGCAGCTACAACGCGAGCGACGATGCGCCGCAGAAGATGGGCGATTATTTTGACCTCGTCGCCGACCGCTTCCGGCTGCCGCGCCCGCCGCGGGTAACCCGCGCCGAAGCCCGCTCGGTGATTCCGGAGAATCTCCATTCCTTCATGAACGAATCCCGCCGCCTTGCCAATGCGCGCATCAAGCAGGAGCTGCGGGTCCGGCTGCGTTACCCGACCGTGCTTGAAGGCATCGCGGCGGCACAGGCCACGATGGCCGCGGCGCAGGAGCCGGCGCATGGCGGCTGATCCGGGCGCCGTGCTGCTGGTGTTTTCCACGCTGCCCGATGCCGCGGCGGCCGGCGCGCTGGCGCGGACGCTGGTCGAGGCGCGGCTGGCAGCCTGTGTCAGCCTGCTTCCGCCCTGCAGCTCGGTATACCGTTGGCAGGGGCGGCTGGAAGAGGCAAGGGAAGTGCCGATCCTGATCAAGACCACGGCGGCCCGCTATGCCGAGCTCGAGGCCGCGATCCGTGCGGAGCACCCCTACGAACTTCCGGAAATCGTTGCGGTCCCAGTGCAGCGCGGCCTGCCCGCCTACCTCGAGTGGGTGGCTGTCGAGACCGCGCCCTCCACCCGACCCTCTCCATGATCCTGCGCTGGTTGATCCTCCTGATGGTTTTCGCCGCCGGCTTTGCCCGGGCGGCGGAGCCGGATTTGCTCGATCCCGAGCAGGCTTTTGCATTCAGCGCGCGTGTCGTGGCGCCCGATGCCGTCGAGGTGCGCTATGTGATCGCCAAGGGCTATTACCTGTACCGCGACAAGTTCCGTTTCTCGCTGGAGCCCGCTGCGGCCGGCGCGGGTCCGGCGGAGATGCCGCCGGGACTGGTGCACAAGGACGAGTTCTTCGGCGAAACCCGGATCTTCCGCGACGAGGTGCGCATCCGCCTGCCGATCCAGGCCGGCGCCGCGCAGCGCGCGGTGCTGACTGCCGTCTCGCAGGGCTGCGCCGACGTCGGCGTATGTTATGTACCGGTCGAGCAGAAGGCCGAACTGCGCCTCGCTGCGGCGAAGGTGGCCGGCGGCGATGACGCCGCGGCGCGCCTGTTCGGCGCCGCACCCGGTACGGCGGGGGCACAGGGCGAGGACAGCGCGATCGCGGCGCTGTTCCACGGAGAAACCTGGCTGCTGATCCTCAGCTTCTTCGGCTTCGGCCTGCTGTTGTCGTTCACGCCCTGCGTGCTGCCGATGGTGCCGATACTCTCCGGCATCATCGTCGGGCAGGGCCACAAGGTCACCCGCGGTCATGGCCTGCTGCTGTCCTGCAGCTACGTGCTGGGCATGGCGATCACCTATGCGCTGGCCGGCATCGCCGCCGGCCTGTCCGGAGCGATGCTCGCGGCTGCCCTGCAGAATCCCTGGGTGCTGGGCGCTTTTGCCGCGGTGTTTGTCGTTCTGGCGCTGTCGATGTTCGGCTTCTACGAATTGCAGCTGCCATCGGCGCTGCAGTCGAAGCTGGCTGCGGCGAGCGGCAGGCTGCACGGCGGACATTACGCCGGGGTATTCGCGATGGGCGTGCTGTCGGCGCTGATCGTCGGGCCCTGCGTCGCCGCGCCGCTGGCCGGCGCGCTGCTCTATATCTCGCAAAGCGGCGATGCCACGCTCGGTGGCGCTGCACTGTTCTCGATGGCTCTGGGCATGGGCGTGCCGCTCCTTGCGGTCGGCGCCTCGGCCGGGACACTGCTGCCCAGGGCGGGGCCCTGGATGGAGACCGTCAAGCGCTTCTTCGGCGTGATGTTGATCGCCACGGCGATATATCTCCTGACACCGGTGCTGCCGGTGACCGTGCAGATGCTGGCCTGGGCCGCGCTGCTGATACTCACGGCGGTGCATCTGCGTGCACTGGATCCGCTGCCGCCGAATGCCCGCGGTTTCGCGCGCTTCAGCAAGGGCGTGGGGGTCATCGCGCTGGTGGCAGGCGCGGCTTTCCTGGTGGGCGCCCTGTCCGGGGGCCGCGATGTGCTGCAGCCGCTGTCCGGGCTGCGGGGTGTTGCGGCGGCCGGCAGTGCGTCCACGGCGCCCGTGTCCTTCCAGCGGGTATCCAGCAGCGCCGAACTCGATGCCGCGATCCGCGCGGCTGCGGGCAAGACCGTGATGCTGGATTTCTATGCCGACTGGTGCGTCACCTGCAAGGAAATGGAGCGTTACACCTTCACCGATCCCGCGGTGCAGGCGCGGCTCGCGGCCATGGTCAAGATTCAGGCCGATGTCACCGCAGGCACTCCGGAGCACCGCGCGCTGCTGCAGCGCTTCCGGCTGTTCGGTCCCCCCGGCATCGTGTTTTTTGACCCGGCCGGCCGGGAAATCGCGGGATTGCGCGTGATCGGATTCCTGGCGGCCGAACGTTTTGCCGGGGTCCTCGACCAGGCTCTGGGGGTAAAGTGAGGCCACTGCGCCGGGCTCTGCTGGCCGCCGCGGTCGGCGGTGTGGCTGCCGCGGCCGGCTACGCTGCCCACCTCTGGCGCATCGGCGGCATCGCGGCGAGGCCGGCGGACGATGCCGCACGCGCCATTCTCGAAAGCCGGCTGGCGACCCTCGATGGCGCGATGCGGACGCTGGGCGCTGAATATCGTGGCCGGATCCTGGTCATCAACTACTGGGCCACCTGGTGCGCGCCCTGCCGGGAGGAAATCCCGATGTTCGTCCGCCTGCAGCGGGAATTGTCAGGCAATGGCGTCCAATTCATCGGTATCGCCGTCGATCAGGCCGATAAAGTTCGTGATTTTTCAAAGGAGTTCGGAATCAATTACCCGCTCTTCATCGGCGGCATCGACGCCATTGAACTGTCGCGCAAGGCAGGCAACCGTGCCGGTGTATTGCCTTACACCCTGGTGCTGGATCGTTCCGGCGTCATTCGCGCGAGCCTGGTCGGCGAGCTTAACGAAGCCCGCATGCGGGGCGAGTTGCAGCCCTTGCTGTCCGTGGCAGGCTGAACCGGACCGGGGGAGTTCCGCCGCAATCGTTTTTTGTCCCGGCGTGGTCTGATCTGCGAGCTATTTGTCCGCAAATCAGCCTAACTCCTGTTAACCGGCGTCTGATCCGCAAAGCGAGAGGGGTGGGTGGGCCCCTTTTCGTGAACGGCAAGGGCCGGCACCGGGATATCCGGCGCGCCGCCAAGAGATCAGCTGAAGAAAGGCGGTAACGTCAGCCAAAATGCGTTCTATTGTAGACTTTTGCCGTCAAGCTAAGGCAAAATCGGCTAAATACACAAATCGCCGGCTGCGTCGCAGTGGCTGGCCCGGCCGGCAGGGGCAGATTGGACCGGCGCATTATAATCGCGAACACCATGGCAAATCCGAAACATTTTCTGCTGCTCAATGGGCCTAATCTGAATTTGCTGGGCTCCCGCGAGCCCGGAATTTATGGCGCGACCACGCTGGCCGAAATCGAATCGCGGCTGCAGGGCAGGGCAAAGTCAGCGGGTGCCCAACTGGTTTGCTTCCAGAGCAATTCCGAGGCCGAACTGGTCGAGCGGGTGCAGCAGGCCGGCCGCGAGGGCGTGGATTTCATCCTGATCAATCCCGCCGCCTATACCCATACCAGCGTTGCGCTGCGCGATGCGCTGGCCGCGGTCGCCATACCCTTCGTCGAAATTCACCTGTCCAATGTGTTTGCCCGGGAGCCGTTCCGCCGGGAATCCTATTTCTCCGATATTGCCGTTGGCGTGATCAGCGGCCTCGGGCCGGCCGGCTATGAACTGGCGCTCGACTACGCATTGCGCCACACCAAAGAGGGCTGATTCATGGATTTGCGCAAGTTGAAAACGCTGATCGACCTCGTGCAGCAGTCCGGCATTGCCGAGCTGGAAATCACCGAGGGCGAGGAAAAAGTGCGCATCAGCCGCTTCGGCGCGGCAGGCGCGCAGACCGTGGCGCCGCAGAGCGTGGTGGTGCCGCTGCCGGTTGCGGCCGCTGCGGCCGAGCCGACGGCACCCGCCGCCGAGACGGAGGCTGCGGCGGAACCGGAGGCTCATGCCCTGAAGTCCCCGATGGTCGGCACTTTCTACCGCGCGTCCGCCCCCGGCGCGAAGGCCTTCGTCGAAGTCGGACAGGCGGTAAAGGCCGGCGAGACCGTGTGCATCATCGAGGCCATGAAGCTGCTCAACGAAATCGAGGCGGATCGTGACGGCGTGATCAAGGCCGTCCTGGTGGAAAACGGCCAGCCGGTCGAATACGGCCAGCCGCTGTTCCTGATTGACTGAGCAAACCCGCATTGCCGGACGGATGTTTCCGCCCCATTCCGCTGGCACCCTGCGCCGCGCCCCTGCATAAAACTGCCCATGTTTGAAAAAATCCTCATAGCCAACCGCGGCGAAATCGCCCTGCGCATCCAGCGCGCCTGCCGCGAAATGGGCATCAAGACCGTGGTCGTGCACTCGGAGGCCGATGCCGAAGCGAAGTACGTGCGCCTGGCCGACGAATCGGTTTGCATCGGCCCGGCGCCGTCCGCCGCCAGCTACCTCAACGTGCCGGCGATCATCGCCGCGGCGGAGGTCACTGACGCCGAAGCGATCCATCCCGGCTACGGATTTCTGTCCGAGAACGCGGACTTCGCCGAGCGCGTCGAGCAGAGCGGCTTCACCTTCATCGGCCCGCGCGCCGAAACCATCCGCCTGATGGGTGACAAGGTCAGCGCCAAGAACGCGATGAAGAAGGCCGGTGTGCCGGTGGTGCCGGGCATGGACGGCGCGCTGCCCGAGGATCCCAAGGAAATCGTCAAGATCGCGCGCCAGATCGGCTACCCGGTGATCATCAAGGCCGCGGGCGGCGGTGGCGGCCGCGGCATGCGCGTGGTGCATACCGAGGCGGCGCTGAAAAATGCCGTGGCCACCACGCGCGCCGAAGCACAGGCGGCATTCAGCAATCCGTCGGTGTACATGGAAAAGTACCTGGAAAAACCGCGGCACATCGAAATCCAGGTGCTCGCAGACAAGCACCGCAATGCCTACTATTTCGGCGACCGCGACTGCTCGATGCAGCGGCGCCACCAGAAAATCATCGAGGAGGCGCCCGCGCCGCTGCTGACCGAGCGCGCCCGCACCCGCATCGGCGAGCGCTGCGCCGAAGCCTGCCGCAAGATCGGTTACGAGGGCGCCGGAACCTTCGAGTTCCTCTACGAGGGCGGCGAGTTTTACTTCATCGAAATGAATACCCGGCTGCAGGTCGAGCACCCGGTGACCGAATTCGTCACCGGCCACGACCTGGTGCAGCTGCAGATCCGTGTGGCCGCGGGCGAGAAGCTCACGCTGCGGCAGAAGGATATCGTGCTCAGGGGGCATGCGGTCGAGTGCCGCATCAATGCCGAGGATCCGTACAAGTTCACGCCGTCGCCGGGACGCATCACCTCGCTGCACATGCCGGGCGGCCCCGGAGTGCGGGTGGATTCGCATGCCTACAACGGCTATTTCGTGCCGCCCAACTATGATTCGCTCCTCGGCAAGATCATCACCTATGGCGATACCCGCGAGCAGGCGATCGCACGCATGCACATCGCGCTGTCGGAGACGGTCATCGAGGGCATCAGCACCAACCTGCCGCTGCACCGCGAACTGATGGGTGATGCCGCCTTCCGCCGCGGCGGCACCAGCATCCATTACCTCGAAGAGCGGCTGGCGAAACTGACCCGCGCCGAATAGGGCGCCGCAGGGCGCCGGCGCATCAACCCCGGACGGCACCATGGCCTGGCTGTGCGCGATCATGCATGTGGAGGAAGCCTCGGTGGAGGCGCTGTCGGACGCGCTGCTTGATGCCGGTGCGCTGGCGGTCGATGTGCAGGATGCCGCCGCGGGGACCGAAGCCGAACACCCGATATTCGCGGAGCCGGGCGAGGCGCCGGCCGCGGCCTGGCGCATGAACCGTGTCAGCGCGCTGTTTGCGCTGGAAGCAGAGCTGCATCTCGCCGTGCCGCAGGCGCTGGCCGCGGCGGATGTCGCCGCCGGCACGCCGTTTCGCGTCGAGCGCGTCGAGGACGAAGACTGGGTGCGCCTGACCCAGAGCCAGTTCCGGCCTTTGCAGATCACGGAGCGGCTGTGGGTGGTACCCAGCTGGCACCAGCCGCCCGACCCGGAAGCCGTCAACATCGTGCTTGATCCCGGAGTTGCCTTCGGCACCGGCGCCCATCCGACGACACGGCTGTGCCTGCGCTGGCTGGCGGATGCAGTGACGCCCGGAGTGGACATTCTCGACTATGGCTGCGGCTCCGGCATTCTCGCGATCGCCGCGATGAAACTCGGCGCGGGCAGCGCCCGCGGCATCGACATTGATCCGCAGGCGCTCGATGCGGCGCGCGAAAATGCGCGGCGCAACGGCGTTGACATCGCATTTGAGACGGCCGAGTCCGCCTCCGTGACACCGGCACGCATCGTCGTGGCCAATATCCTGGCCAACCCGCTGACCGTGCTCGCGCCTTTGCTCGCGCAGCTGACCCGCCCGGGCGGCCGCATCGCGCTGGCCGGCATCCTCGCCGACCAGTGGCAGAAGGTGCACGAAGCCTATACGGCGGATTTCGACATGCAGCCGGCGGCGACCGATGACGGCTGGGTTTTGCTGACCGGCGTACGCAGGTAGAGTGACGCCATGCCGCTGATGACGCGCTGCAAGCATTGCCGGACGGTGTTCCGTGTGACGCCGGAACAGCTGCGCGCGCACGGCGGGCAGGTCCGCTGCGGCCGCTGCCTGCAGGTGTTCAACGGCCTTGAAGCGCTGGTGCCGGATGTCCCGCCGGCCGCTGCGGCCGCTGCAAGCGCCCCTGCCGGGGATCTTCCATTGCCGCAGGTTGAATCGGTGGCGGCAGCCGCACCGGCTTCAGCCACCGCAGTCACCGATGCCGCGGCAGCTCCAGCGGATGCTTCCGCCACCGATGACGCCATCGAGGCTCCACCCGGCAGCGACCCAGGTGTGACGCCGGAGGGAAATGACGATGCGGGCCGGATTGAACTGCTGCCGGAGCCGGATGCCCCGGTCGCGCGGACCGACCTTCCGCCGCAGCCGGCGGGGGAGCCGGTACCTGAATCCGCTGCTCTGCAGGCGACAGACACCGGGGCGGGCGAGGCACCGGCCGCCGCTGGCGCAAATCCCTTCATGCAGGCCTCTGCCAGCGAAGCGCAGGATACTGTTGCGCCCGCCCGTCGCGGACTTGCGCTGGCGAGCGTCCTGCTCGCGGCAGCACTCGGTGTGCAGGCGATCTATTTCTATCGCGGTGAACTTGCGGCACGCCATCCCCTTGCGCGGCAGTGGCTGGATGCGGCCTGCAGCCAGCTCGGCTGCGCGGTGCCGTTGCCCCGGTTGCCGAAAGCGGTGCTGATCGAGGCCTCCGATCTGCAGTTGCTGGATCCCGCTCGCCCCGATCGCATCCAGCTGACGGCCACGCTGCGCAATCATGCGGGTCACGCCGTCGCTTATCCGGCGCTGGACCTGGTGCTGACCAACGCCAATGACCACACGCTGGCGCGCCGGATATTCCTGCCCGCCGAGTATCTCGGCAATGGCCGCGATCCGCGCAGCGGCTTCGCCGCCCATGCCGAGCTGACTGTGCAGCTGGCGCTGGATACCGGTGATCTCGGTGCCGCCGGGTTTCGCCTTGCAGTACTGGCGGCGCCGCGCTGAACGCGGAATTCCGCGGCATTTGCCGCTGCCCGTGTCACCGCCGGTGCGCGATAATCCGGAACGCCCGGGTTTGGCGATTAATATATAAGTAATTGTTTTTATTTATATTTTTGGAGAATTTTGCATGAGCGCCCCCGAACACCTGAAGTACACCGCCAGCCACGAATGGGTGCGTCGCGAGGCTGACGGCACGGTCAGCGTCGGCATCACCGAGCACGCGCAGGCCCAGCTGGGCGATGTGGTGTTTGTCGGCAACCCGGAGCCCGGGCGCCGCGTGCAGCAGGGCGAAGAGTGCGGTGTCATCGAGTCGGTGAAGGCGGCGGGCGACATCCATGCACCGGTGTCCGGCGAAATCGTTGCCGCGAATGCCGAGTTGCCGGACGCGCCCGAGAAAATCAACGAGCAGCCGTATGCGGCATGGATGTTCCGCATCCGGCCCGATGATCCCTCGCAGATCGACGCGCTGCTCGACGCCGCGGACTATCTCAAGTCCGTGGAATCCTGAAACGGCGGAACGATTCCGGGGCGCGGGCGGCACGCAATACGCGCGCAACATGCCGCTGCCAGCATAACGACTGCGCCGGGTCCCGGTCCCGGCAAGCGCATCTGCAGGAGGAGAAGGCCGACGATGGATCCCGTGAACGGCGGCGAGAGTCCGCACAAGGGCAGGACCGGCCTGAAGCGCGTGTGGAACGCGTTCTTCTATTCGATGGACGGCCTGCGTGCCGCATATCGCCACGAGGACGCCTTTCGCCAGGAAGTGCTGCTCACCCTGCTGCTGGTTCCCGCAGCGCTGTGGATGCCGGTCTCCGGCACCGGCAAGGCGCTGCTGATTGCGGTCTTGCTGCTGGTGCTGATCGTCGAGCTGCTGAACTCGGCCGTGGAAGCCGCCGTCGACCGCATATCGCTGGAAAACCATGAGCTGGCCAAGCGGGCCAAGGACATCGGCAGTGCCGCGGTGTTTCTCGCGCTGGTCAACGTGCCCGTGGTCTGGGGTCTCGTCCTCTTCGGCTGATCCGGCCTGCGCGCCTCGTGTCGCGCAATTGTCATGCCGCCGTCACTGCAGTGTCGCATCGGCACGGCAGGATGCGCCGCATGGACGGTTCGGACATCGTGTTGCAGCACTATCCTGCCGCCGCGCGCAGGATGCGCGTGGCGATGGTCACCGAGACCTATCCGCCCGAAATCAATGGCGTGGCGATGACCATGGGCCGCATCGTTGCCGGATTGCAGTCACGCGGCCACGCGGTGCAGCTGATCCGCCCGCGCCAGCATGCCGGCGACCGGCCGGCGGACCGGCCGCTGTTCGAGGAGGTGCTGCAGCGGGGCATGCCGATCCCCCGCTACGACGCGCTGAAACTCGGGCTGCCGGCAAAACAGGCGCTGCTGCGGCTGTGGTCCAGGCGCAGGCCGGACATCGTGCACGTAGTCACCGAAGGGCCGCTCGGCTGGTCGGCGCTGGCGGCGGCATCGAAACTGAAGCTGCCGGTGGCCACCGATTTTCACACCAATTTTCACAGCTACAGCGCGCATTACGGCGTGGGCTGGCTGAAGACGCCGATCACCGCCTATCTGCGCAAATTCCACAACAAGGCCTTGCGCACGCTGGTGCCGACCGAAAGCCTGCGGCAGGAGCTGCAGGCCCTCGGTTTCCGCAAGCTGCAGGTCGTCGCGCGCGGCGTGGATACCGCGCTGTTCAATCCCTCGCGGCGCAGCCCTGATCTGCGCGGGCAGTGGGGCGCCGCCGCCGATGATCCCGTCGCACTGTACGTCGGCCGGCTTGCTCCGGAAAAAAACCTGCCGCTGGTGCTGCGTGCCTGGGCCCTGATGCGCGAACTCCAGCCGCGGCTGCGCCTGGTGATGGTCGGAGACGGCCCGGAGCGCAGCCGCATCGAGCGCGAAAACCCCGAAGTGATTTTCGCCGGCATGCGCACCGGCGAGGACCTTGCCGCACATTACGCCTCTGCAGACCTGTTCCTGTTTCCGAGCCTGACTGAAACCTACGGCAACGTCACCATCGAGGCGATGGCGAGCGGCCTGGCGGTGATCGCCTACGACTATGCCGCCGCCCGCCAGCACATCCGCAGCGGCGACAACGGGCTGCTGGTGGCGCCCGGCGCCGCCGACGATTACGTACAGGCGGCAGCGGCGCTCGTCACGGATCTGCCGCGCGCGCGCCGGATGGGCGCAAAGGCGCGGGCAACAACGGAAAAACTCGACTGGTCCTGCATCGTCAGCGAGTTCGAGCAGGCGCTGCTGGCTCTCACCGAGGACGCCACCGGAACGATGGCGGGGCAGGGCGCCGATGTTTGACCTGCTGGCGCGCTGGGAACTTCGGCTTTGCCTGCGCATGAACGGTGTCTGCCGGAATCTGAGCGGGCGGCTGCTGTTCCGCTGCGCCAGCGTACTCGGCGACGGCCTGTTCTGGTACGCCCTGATGGCGGCACTGCTGCTCGCGGAGCGCGATGCGGCCGTGCCCCCCGTGCTGCACCTGCTGGCTGTCGGCCTCGTCTGCACCGCCGGCTACAAGTGGCTGAAGGCGCGCACGCTGCGGCCGCGCCCCTATCAGGCTCACGCCGGGATCGAGCGCTTTGCGGTCGAACTGGACCGCTTCAGCTTTCCGTCCGGCCACACCCTGCACGCGGTGGCTTTCACGCTGGTGACCCTGGCGTATTACCCGGCGCTCGCCGGGCTGCTGTGGCCGTTGACGCTGCTGGTTGCGTTGTCCCGGGTCGTGCTCGGACTGCATTACCCCAGCGATGTGCTGGCGGGCGCTGCGCTGGGCGCAGCCGTCGGGCTGCTGTCCCTGCGCATCGCGGCATGAGCGGGCGACAAGCAAGGCCCTGATCCGGGTTCCTGCCCGAAAACAGCGCGCCCCCGCGGGCGCGCCCGGTGATCGGCAATACCCGGCTATTTTTTCAGGGCGTCGCGGATTTCACGCAGCAGCACGATGTCTTCCGCCGGGGCTGCGGGTGCCGCAGGGGCCTCCTCCTCCTTGCGCTTGAGGCGGTTGATCGCCCGGATCAGCATGAACACCGCAAAGGCGACGATGATGAAGCTGATGCAGGTGTTGATGAACATGCCGTAGTTGAAGGTCACGGCGCCGGCCTTCTGTGCCGCGTCGACACTGAGATAGGGGCCCGGCGTGGCACCTTCCCTCATGACCAGGAACAGGTTGGAAAAATCGACCTTGCCGAGCAGCAGGCCGATCGGCGGCATGATCACGTCCTTGACCAGCGATTCCACGATCTTGCCGAATGCCGCGCCAATGATGATGCCGACAGCCATGTCGACGACATTGCCGCGCATCGCGAATTCCTTGAATTCCTTGAGCATCGTGTTTCTCCCGTGGGTGATCCGTTAAATGGCGTTCGCGGTGCATCCGCGACCCGTTCCGATTATGCAGCAGGCATCGGACAGGCACCAAGGTGTCCCGGCCGGAGGGCGGCGGCGGTCGCATTGGTATAATCCGCGCTCCCATTTTTGCAGGCGAATCCCGATGTCGATCCTGATCTGCGGTTCGATGGCGTACGACACCATCATGGTGTTCCGCGACCGATTCAAAAACCACATCCTGCCCGACCAGCTGCACATCCTCAACGTCGCGTTCCTTGTGCCCGACATGCGCCGCGAATACGGCGGCTGCGCCGGCAACATTGCCTATACGCTGCAGATGCTGGGCGGCGACGCGCGCATCATGGCCACGGTCGGCGATGATTTCGGACCCTACGACGAGCGCCTGCAGCGCCTGGGCCTGTCCCAGGATCATGTGCTGACGGTGCCGGGCAGCTTCACCGCACAGGCCTTCATTACCACCGACCTCGACGACAACCAGATCACCGCCTTCCACCCGGGGGCGATGAATCATTCGCACGATAACCATGTCGGCGACGCCCGCGGGATCAAGCTCGGCATCGTCGCGCCGGACGGCCGCGAGGGCATGATCCAGCACGCGCGCGAGTTCCGCGAGGCTGGCATTCCCTTCGTTTTCGATCCCGGGCAGGGACTGCCGATGTTCAACGGCCCCGAGCTCGAGGAGTTCGTCCGGCTTGCGCAATATGTCACGGTCAACGACTACGAGGCGCAGATGCTGCAGGAGCGCACCGGCAAAAAGCTGGATGAACTGGCGAAACTTGTCAGTGCCATCGTGGTCACAATGGGTGCGAAGGGCGCGGTGGTGCATGCCGGCGGTCAACAGATCGGGATTCCGAGCGTTAAGCCGGAGGCGGTGCTCGATCCGACCGGTTGCGGCGATGCTTTCCGCGCCGGCCTGCTCTACGGTCTGGCGAACGGTGCGGACTGGGCGCTGACCGGCCGGCTGGCATCCCTGATGGGCTCGCTGAAAATCGCCCAGCGCGGCGGACAGAACCACCGTTTTGAGCGTGCCGAAGTGGCGGATCGTTTCCGCGAGGCCTTCGGCATGAAGCTGTGGTGACGGGAGACATGATCATGGACAGACGGACACGTTTCGCGGCGGCATTGCTCGCGCTGGCAGTGCTCGGCGGCTGCGCACAGGGCCTCGGCGGCGGGGCTTATACCCGGGACGAAGCACGTCGTGAACAGAACGTGCGCATGGGCATTGTCGAAAGCGTGCGTCCGGTGCAGATCGAGGGCACGCGCAGCGGCGTCGGTCCGGCGGCGGGCGCCATTGTCGGCGGCATTGCCGGCAGCACCGTCGGCGGCGGGCGCGGCTCGACGGCGGCTGCGGTGCTGGGCGGTGTCGCCGGCGGCGTTGCCGGCCAGGCGATCGAGCAGGGCGCCACGAGGCGCACCGGGGTCGAGATCACGGTCAAGCTCGACAGCGGGGCGCTGGTGGCGATCGTGCAGGAGGCGGACGAGACCTTCAGGCCCGGCGAACGCGTGCGCATTCTTTCGGACGGCCGCACCTCCCGGGTCACCCATTGAGCGCTCGGTGCGCCCGTCACCGATTTTTAACCTCCGCTTAACCGCCTTGTAACCGCCCGGCCTTAGCCTGCTCCCGTCAAATCGATGACGGAGGCAGGCCGATGCTGGATCACACCCTTGAGTCATCCGCGCTGCGCGGGCGCGCGGTTCCCGAGCTGGCCGTGTCCTTTGCCCGCACGCCCGACGAGGTCGTCGAAGCCCAGCGCCTGCGTTACAAGGTGTTTGCCGGGGAGCTCGGCGCGAACATTCCCCAGGCCGCGCCCGGCATCGACAGTGATTTCTATGACGCGCATTGCGAGCACCTGCTGGTGCGCGACACCCGCAGCGGCGAGGTGGTGGGCACTTACCGGCTGCTGCCCGGGCCGCGCGCCCAGCAGCTCGGCAGTTTCTATGCCGACAGCGAGTTCGACCTGACGCGCTTGCGTCACCTGCGCGAATCCACCGTCGAGATCGGCCGCTCCTGCGTGCATCCGGACTATCGCAGCGGCGCGACCATCGCGCGCCTGTGGTCGGGGCTTGCGGCCTATGCCGCCCAGGGGGGCTATCGCTACCTGATGGGCTGCGCCTCCCTCGGCATGGCCGATGGAGGGCGCAGGGCGGCGGGCATCTACCGCGGTCTCGCCCGGGAACATCTCTCTCCGGTCGAGTACCGCGTGTTTCCGCGCTGCGAGCTGCCGCTGGAGGCGCTGGGCGGCGAGGCTGATGCGCTGCCGCCGCCGCTGGTGAAAGGTTATGTCCGCGTCGGCGCCTGGATCTGCGGTGCGCCGGCCTGGGATCCCGATTTCAATACCGCCGACCTGCTGATGCTGCTGCCGCTGTCGCGCATGAATGCGCGCTATGCCCGTCATTTCCTGAACGCCTGATGGCCGGCGCGCTGCGCGCCCCTATAATGGCCGCCATGAGCGGCCGGGGCATCACCACATCGCTGCCGAAACGCGGCCTGCGCCTCGCGCGCACCGCGTTGCACCTGCTGCACGGGCTGTGGACCGTTGCCGCGCACTTTCCCTTCTATTCCCTGCCGCGCAGGCGGGCTGCGGTGCGCGGGTGGTCGGCCCGGCTGCTGCGCATCCTCGGGGTGCAGCTGCATGCCGTGGGCGATGCGCCGGACGGCGATGGCGGGCCGGTGATGCTGGTGGCCAACCACGTGTCGTGGCTGGACATCTTCGTGATCAACGCCGTCCTTCCGGTGCGCTTTGTCGCGAAGTCGGAAATCCGTTCCTGGCCGGCGATAGGCTGGCTCAGCGCGAAAACAGGCACGCTGTTCATCGAGCGCGCAAGGCGCGGCGATGCCGCGCGCATCAGTCGCGAGATCGCCGACGCGATGACCCGGGGCGACGTGGTGGCGGTATTCCCGGAAGGCACCACGACCGACGGCTCGCAGGTGCTGCGCTTCCACGGCGCGCTGCTGCAGCCCGCGCTGATCGCCGGCGCCTCGGTGCATCCGGTCGCGCTGCGCTTCGAGCGCGGCGACGGCTCGCTGTGTGCCGAGGCCGCCTATGACGGTGACAAGTCGCTGTTGCAGAGCGTGCTGGCGATCGTCGCGCAACCGGACCTGCATGCGCGCTTGTGGTTCCTGCCGGCGCTGCCGCCCGATGCCGCACATCGCCGCGAGCTCGCCGCGGCGGCGCGACAGCTCATTGCGGATCGCCTGAGGCCCTGACACCTTCGCAGCCGCATTGGAACACGCGGCGATCCTCGAGCCGGAAAGCGGTCAGGCGGCGCCCCCAGACGCATCCCGAGTCAAGCCCGACCAGGTCGTGGCGCAGCTTCAGCCCCAGCGCCGCCCAGTGGCCGAACAGCACCGGCGTGTCGCGGCTTGCGCGCTGCGGAATGTCGAACCACGGCAGATAGCCGGCCGGCGCGCCCTCCGGAGCGGTCTTGTGGCTGAACTCCATGAGGCCCTCGGGGGTGCAGACCCGCAGCCGCGTCATCGCGTTGACGATGACCCGCAGGCGATCGTAGCCGGAGAGGTCGTCCTGCCACTGTGCCGGCGCATTGCCGTACATCTGCGCGAGGAACTCGTCGCAGTCCGGGCCCTGCAGCGCAGTCTCGACCTCGCGCGCAAGCGCCATTGCCTGCGCGATGCTCCATTGCGGCAGCAGGCCGGCATGGACCATTGCATAACCGCCGTCCGCATGCATCAGCCGCTGCCTGCGCAGCCAGCCGAGCAGCTCCTCGCGGTCGGGGGCGGCGAGCAGCCCGTCCAGGGTGTCGCCGCGGTGAGGCTTGCGCACGCCGGCGGCAACAACCAGCAGATGCAGGTCGTGGTTGCCGAGCACGCTGATTGCGCGATCACCGAGCCCGCGCAGGAAGCGCAGCACTTCGGCCGATTGCGGGCCGCGGTTGACCAGGTCGCCGACCAGCCACAGGCGATCGGCTTCCGGATCGAACCTGACCTCGTCGAGCAGGCGGCGCAACTCGTCGTAGCAGCCCTGGATGTCGCCGATGGCGTAGGTGCTCATGGAAATCCGGAACTCTGGCCAGCAAACAAAAAGGGCGCAGCATGCTGCGCCCTCCGATTATGCATGAACCGGTCCCGCGTTATTTCACGAGGCTGACCATGTAATCGACCGCTGCCTTGATGTCGTCGTCCGACAGGGACATGTTGCCGCCCTTCGGCGGCATTGCGCCCTTGCCCTTGACCACGGCCGCGACCAATGCGCTGTTGCCGGCTTTCAGGCGCGGCGCCCAGGCTGCCTTGTCGCCGGTCTTGGGCGCGCCCGCGACACCGGCCGCATGGCAGGCGGTGCAGCTCGACTCATAGACGCTCTTGCCCTTGCCATTGCTTGGGGCGGCCGCAGCGGCGGGTGCGGCGGCCGGCGTCGCTGCCGCAACGGCTGTTGCCGGTGCCGCAGCTGCCGCCGCGGCCGGCGCATCGGGTTCCTTCCAGTTGGCGCCGGCCTGGTTGGCCATGTATGCCACGGCCCGCGCGAATTCCACATCCGAGAGATCGGGCGCACCGCCGCGCGGCGGCATCTGGCGCACGCCCTTCATCGCATCGGCGGTCAGCTTGCTCTGGCCTTCGGCGATCAGCTTCGCCCACGCTCCCTTGTCGCCGAGCTTGGGTGCATTCAGCACGCCGGTGGTGTGACAGGCGGCGCAGATGGCTTCGTAAACCGCCTTGCCGGCGCGCACTTCCTGCGCGCCCCCGGCGGCCGCGACAATGACTTCCCCCGCCGGTTTCAGGCGCTGAGCAACGGCTTCCTCGGCGGCGGCCGGGTCGGTCGTGCTGCTTTTTCCGCTGGTGACCAGCTGGGCCAGCATGACGATGACGAGCACCGGTACGACGAAGGCGAGCACGACGACGATGATCAGTTGCTTGGGCGTCTTGATCGGGGTGCTGTGCTCGGGGATGTGGTTGTCGCTCATGGCGAGTTCCTGATCTGCAGGACAAGAAAGCGCGGATTATATCGGCATTGCCATACCCGGTAAAACCCGCAGCGGGGGGCGTGCTAGAATCCCGACCGCAAC
>JAHCAI010000006.1 GCA_019634975.1 Burkholderiales bacterium | reverse complement strand
CGTATCGCCCGACCTGCGCATCTCCGGCGAGGCACCCTACCCGGCCGCGGTACAGGACGCCCACTATGCAATCCGCTGGCTCAAGCACAAGGCGAAGGAATTGAACGGTGACCCGACCCACCTCGGCGTGCTCGGCAGCTCCAGCGGCGGCCACATCGCGCAGCTGTTGGCGATGAAGCCGCACGACCCGAAGTACGGCGCGATTCCGCTGCCTGAAGCGCCGCAGCTGGACGCCACCTTTTCCTATGTCGCCACCCGCTCGCCGATCAGCGATCCGGTCGCGCGCCGCGCGCAGGCCGAGAAGAAGGGCAACAAGGAGATGATGAAGAAATCCGACACCTTCTTCAGCACGCCCGACAGCATCCACGAGGGCAACCCGCAGGAGATCCTCGACCGCAAGGAAAAAGTCCGGCTGCTACCCATGCTGATCATGCAGGGCGGGCTCGACGACAACGTGGTTCCGCCGATCCAGGAGCGCTTCGCGGCAAGTTATCGCGCCGCGGGCGGCGAGTGCCAGCTCGAGATCTTCGAGGGCTGCGAACACGAGTGGACCGCGGTGCCCGGCCCCGCCGCCGACCGCTCGCATCGCATGGTCATGGATTTCATCGCGAAACAGCTGCGGGCGCTGCAGAAAAAAGCCGCCTGAGGCCGGCAGCAACCGACAAAAAACCCCGCCAAGGCGGGGTTTTTTTCGGCAGGCGCACCGGCTCAATCCATGCTGATGTTCAGCGGTCGCGCCACCTTGATCCACTTCGCGATGTCGTCGTCGATCAGCTTGCCGAAGGCCGCCGGCGAGGCTTCCACCGCCTCGACGCCGACCCCGAGCAGGCGCTCCTTGACCTCGGGCAGGCGCAGCGCCACCTGCACCGCGCCGTGCAGCCTGTCAATGACCGCCTTGGGCGTGCCCCTGGGCGCCACCAGGCCGTACCAGCCGCTGACCGCGTAGCGGGGCAGCCCCGACTCGGCGATGGTCGGCACATTGGGCAGCGCCGGCGTGCGCTTCGGCGTGGTCACGCCCAGCCCGCGGATCTTGCCCGACTGCAGGTGCGGACGCGCCACGGCCACCGTCGAGAAAAACACCTGCACCCGGCCGCCGAGCAGGTCGGTCATCGCCGGACCGCCGCCCTTGTACGGCACGTGCAGCATTTTCACGCCGGCGAGCGAGTTGAACAGCTCCGCCGCAAGATGGGTCAGGTTGCCGGTGCTCGACGAGGCATAGCTCACCTTGCCCGGATCCGCCTTTGCCTTGGCGATCAGCTCCGCGCTGTTCGAAACGCCGGCCGAGGGGTGCGCAACCAGCACATAGGCGCCGTCACCGAACAGCGAGACCGGCACGAAATCGCGCGCGGTGTCGTAGGGCAGTTTCTTGTAGAGCGCCGGATTGACCGCGTGCCCCGCAGCGACCACCAGCAGCGTGTAGCCGTTGGGCGCCGAGGTGGCCACGATCTCGGAGCCAATCAGCGTGTTGCCGCCGCCGCGATTGTCGACGATGACGTTCTGTCCCAGTTCCTGGGTCATCACCGGCGCCAGCAGGCGGCCGATGATGTCGTTGGCGCCGCCCGGCGGATAGGGCACCACCATGCGCACCGGGCGCGTCGGAAAGTTCTGGGCTGCTGCGGGAATCGCCGTGGCAAACGCCGCGGCGGCGAGCAGTGTGCCCGCCAGGGCTTGCATTGTGTGTTTCATGATTCTCCTCTCGACTGCGGCCTGTTGCCTGTTTATCCATGATCGGTGCCGCATCCGGGATTTGAGCATCGCGCGCCGCCAAATACAATGCGTCGCGGACCGAAATACGCGCCGGCATTGCCCATTGTGGAACGTCCCGCCGCAAAGTTGCCCAATGTGGACCGCTGCGAGGTCCGCACGGCCCACCGCCGCGGGTCTGCCGTGATTTTGCGGTTTTGGGCTAACATCCGGCCTTCGCATCAACCCGTCCCGCAAAGGAACTCCCATGGACAGCACAGAACGCAAGGCGGTCAAGACCGTCACCGGTGCCCGCGCCCTCGTCGACGGCCTGCTGCGCGAGGGCATCGATCATGTCTTCGGCATCCCCGGCACGCAGAACCTCGCGATCCTCGACGAGCTGCGCGCGACGCCGCAGATCCGCTTCATCCTGACCCGCCACGAGCAGGGCGCCGCCTTCATGGCCTATGGTTTCGCCCGCGCCGCGAACAAGCCCTCGGTGGTCACCGTCACCGAAGGTCCCGGCGTCACCAACATGGTCACCGGCACCGGCGCCGCATTCAAGGGCAATGTCCCGGTGATCAGCATCACCGGCGTGCAGGAAAGCATCATGCGCGAACGCGATGCGACCCAGGACATGGACCAGATCCCCTTCATGCGCCCGATCACCAAGTGGGCCTACAGCATCCCCTACGTCGACAAGGTGCAGGAAGCCGTGCGCAAGGCCTTCCGCGTCGCGCTGACCGAACCGCAGGGCCCCACCCACATCGAGGCCGCAAGCGAGGTGCTGCTGCAGCAGATCGCGCCGGAGCCGACCGCGCCGGCCGCATATCGCCACACCGTGCCCGCGGTCTGCGACCCGGCACAGATCGACGCCGCCTGGGACCTGATCGGCAAGGCGCAGCGCCCGCTGTTCGTGATCGGCCGCGGCGTCATGAAGGAACGCGCCGTCGCGGCGATGCAGAAGCTGACCGAAGCCACCGGCATCCCGGCCGCCGCGCTGCAGTACTCGCCCGATGCCTTCCCCGCCTCGCATCCGATGGCGCTGGGCCCGCTGGGCCGCAACGGCTTCGCCAGCGCCAACCGCGCCGCGCCCCAGGCCGATGTCATCATCGCCGTCGGCGCCCACTTCGACGTGTTCTCGACGCTCTACAAGTACGGCATCTTCAGCGAGAGCGCGAAAATCATCCACCAGACTTCCGCCGCCGGCCAGATCGGCATCGTGTTCCCGGTGGCGCTGGGCATCGCCGGCTCGGCGACGAGCTTCATCGACGGCCTTGCCGCCCGCGCCGCGAAGGCCGGCGCGCGCAAGCCCTGGGTCGACGTCGCGAAGCTGCGCGCCGAGGGCGAAGCCGAGCTGCAGGCCGTGCTCAAGCCCGACGCCCAACCGATCCAGCCGCAGTTCGTCGCCCACATCATCCGCAAGGCGCTGCCGGAAAACGGCATCCTCGTCGTCGATGCCGGCAACGGCGGCAAGCATGTGCGCAGCTACTTCAAGAGCTACGAGCCCGACACCTTCCTGTGCATGGATGACTGGGCCTCGGTCGGCGGCGCGCTGCCGATCGCGATGGGCGTCAAGCTCGCGCGGCCCGAGCGCCCGGTGCTGTGCACCGGCGGCGACATGGGCGCGATGTGCAACATCGGCGAACTCGAAACCGCGGTGCGCGAAAACATCCCCGTGGTCTATGTCGTGTTCAACGACGAAGGCCTCGGCAACGAACGCGCCTTCCAGAACGAGCACTTCGGCGGACGTTATTTCGCGGTCGACTACAAGAACCCGGATTTCGGCGCGCTGGCCAAAGTCTTCGGCGCCCACGGCGAACGGGTCACCAAACCGCAGGAACTCGAAGGTGCGATCAAACGTGCCTTTGCCAGCGGCAAGCCGGCGGTGATCGACGTCATGATCGACCAGAACAGCCTCGCGCCGGTGATCCACCGGTAAGGCGGCGCAACAGGCGGCTGCACCCGCCTATTCCACGGGGCCGGCAAATTTTTGCCGGCCCTTTTGTTTGGGCCGCGGGCATAATGATCCTGCCTCGGTGGGGAGGCGCACCGGCAACCACTCTGGAGGAATCACCATGCTGCGCATGCTCCCTGCAGTACTCTCCCTCACCTTCGCCTGCGGCGCCGTCGCCCAGGACAAACCTGCCGCCCCGGCGGAAAAACCGCCGCTCTACGCGACCACCAAGGTCGAAGGCACCGACAACGTCTACGTCTTCCGCTACGGCAATCACCAGGCGATGTTCGTCGTCACGTCGGCCGGTGTCATCGCCACCGACCCGATCGGCTACGGCCGGCCGCAGGCGGTGACGACCTACATCGACGAAATCAAAAAGGTCACCGACAAGCCGGTCAAGTACCTGGTCTACAGCCACCACCACTACGACCACATCGCCGGCGGCCAGCCCTTCAAGGATGCCGGCGCGAAAATCATCGCCCACAAGCGGGCGAAGGAGCGGCTGGCGGCGATCAAGGATCCGTTCACGCCGCTGCCCGACGAGGTGTTCGACAACAAGCGCGTGGTCAGGCTCGGTGACACCGTGCTGGAGCTGACCTACCACGGCCCCAACCATTCCGACAGCACCATCGCGATGCGCCTGCCGAAGGAAAGGATCCTGTTCGTCGTCGACGTGCTGCCGGTGGGCTCGGTGCCGGGCCGCGGCATGATCGACTTCTATCCGCTGGAAGCCGAGAAATCCATCGAATCGATGCTGGCGCTGGACTGGGACCGCCTGATCCCCGGCCACCCCGGGCAGCCCGGCGGACGGCTGGGGACCAAGGACGACGTGCGCGCGCAACTGCAGTTCCTGCGCGATGCCTCGGAGGCGGTCAAGGTCGCCGCGCGCGAGGGCAAGTGCTGGGAACCGGCGGAGAAGGAAGTCACGCTGCCCCGGTACGAGTCCTGGCCCGGCTACAAGAACAACCTGCCCTTCGTGCTGCGCCGCTACTGCGGACTGTGGGGCCGCGGCTTCTGAAGCGGATGCAGCCCCGGCCGCGTTCGCGCGGCCGGCTACTCCGGCCGGATGTTGCTGCCGCGGATCATTTCCTCGAAACGCAGGTATTCCTCCTGCATCAGGCGCATGAAGCCGTCGGGCGTGCCTTCCGGCATCGACTCCGCGCCCTGGTGCAGAAAACGCCTGCGCAGTGCCGCATCGCGCAGCGCCGCGACGATGTCGCCGTGCAGCTGCTCGACGATGCGCCGCGGCGTGCCGACCGGCGCGACGACACCCGACCAGCTGTCAAACTGCGCGTCCGGCAGTCCCAGCTCGTGGATCGAGGGCACCTCCGGCAGCACGCCGCTGCGCAGCGGCGTCATCACCGCCAGCGGGCGCAGTCGGCCCTTCTGCACCGCGGGCAGCACGGCGGGCAGCGTCAGCACCGCATAGTGCACGCGGCCGAGTCCCATCTCGGCAAAGGTGTTGATCACCGCGCGGTACGGCACATGCACCGCGTCGATGCCCAGCGCCCGCGAAAACACCTCGCCGGCCAGATGCGAGGCGGAGCCGATGCCGAGCGAGGCGTAATTGAGGTCGCCGGGGCTCGCGCGCGCGTGCCGCACGAAATCCTGCGCCGTGCGCGCGTGCAGGCCCGGCGCCACGACCAGCACATTGGTGATCGAGGCGACATGCGCGACGCCGGTGACATCGGCCAGCGCGCGGTACGGCGGCGGCTCGCGCAGCAGCGCGGTGATCAGGCGGGTGACGCTGACCATACCCAGCGTGTAGCCGTCGGCTTCAGCGCGGGATACCCGCGTGTTGCCGATCAGGCCGCCGGCGCCGGGCCGGGTGTCGATCATCACCCGCTGCTTGTACAGCGCCTCCAGCCGCTCGCCGACCGCACGCGCAAAAAAATCATCGGCCGAGCCCGGAGAGTCGGCGACGATCAGGCGAATAGCGCGCTGCGGATAATCCGCGGGGTCGGACTGCGCCAGGGCGGCGCCGCAGGCGGCCAGCAGCAAGCCGGCGCAGTACAGCCGCATCATCGCCGCCCCCGCAACCGATCCCCGCCCTAGCCGCGCAGCTCCTTGTTGAAGAAGTCCAGCGTGCGCTGCCAGGAGAGTTTCGCCGCCGCCTCGTCGTAGCGCGGCGTGGTGTCGTTGTGGAAACCGTGCAGCGTGTTGGGATAGACATGCGCGGTGTAGCGCACCTTGCTCGCCTTCAGCGCCTCTTCGTAGGCCGGCCAGCCCTTGTTGACGTTCTCGTCGTCACTGGCGAAATGCAGCAGCAGCGGCGACTTGATCTTCGGTACCTCCGCTGCCGGCACCTGGCGGCCGTAGTACGGCACCGCCGCGGCGAGGTCCGGCATCCGCGTCGCCAGCAGGTTGCTGATGTAGCCGCCGAAGCAGAAGCCGACGACGCCGATCTTCCCCGCCTCGGGCCGCTGCTTGAGGAATTGCGCGCCCTGGTAGAGATCCTCCTCGCGCTTCTTCGCATCCTGCGCCGCGAACAGCGCGCGGCCCTTGTCCTCGTCACCGGGATAACCGCCGACCGGGCTCAGCGCGTCCGGCCCGAAGGCGACGAAGTTCGCCGCCGCCAGCCGCCGCACGACATCCTCGATATAGGGATTGAGACCGCGGTTCTCGTGGATCACCAGCACCGCCGGCAGCTTGCCCTTGAGATTCGCCGGCGCCGCGTAGTAGCCGCGGATGCGGCCATGGCCCTGGGGCGAATCGTATTCCAGGTATTGGGTGCGGATGCGCGGATCGTCCTTCGCCACCTGCTGCGCCCAGGCGAAGTTCGGCTTCAGCGCCTCCAGCATCGCGCTCGCGGTGAAAGCCCCCACCGCATATTTCGCCGCGCGGTCGAGGAACTCGCGGCGGCTCAGCGCGCCGTGCACATAGCCGTCGAACAGCCTCATCACTTCCGGCGGAAAATCACTCGCTTTCCTGCGTTCCATCGTCGCGTCTCCTGTTGGCAAGCGTCAAGGGGAAGCTCCGCGCTGCGGCACGGACCCGCGGGCTGCGCGGCTGCGGTCCCGCAGAATACCAGCGCGGCTGCGTCCATACCATGACCGCCGGACTGAATCCGCAGTTCCCCGGACTTACAATCGGCACCAGAGGAGGAACATCACCATGGACCGCGGCATCTGGGCGATCTGGTACGACATCGCGCCCGCAGACATCAACGACTACCTGGACTGGTTTCACCGGGTGCACATTCCCGAAAAGCTGTCACGCCCCGGTTACCGCTGGGCCGCGCATTACCGCTGCGGCCATGGCGGCCGCGCCAAGGGCTACATCGCGCTGTTCGGCGGCGACAACACCCAGACCTTCCTCAACCCCAGCCCCGGCCAGCTTGCGAAAAAACAGGGCGCGGAAACCAGGCGGTTCATCGGCATGCGTATCAACGCCGCCGCCGCGATCCTCGCCGAGGAAGCACGCGTCGACGGCCCGGAAGCGGCAAAGCGTGATCACGGCGAAACCACTGCGCCGGTGATCCAGATCGGCCACTACAACGCGCCTTCGCCCGCGGTCGAGGACGATCTCGGCGGCTGGTACGCCCAGGAACGGTTTCCGCTGCTGAAGACGCTGCCCGGCTGCGTCGGCGCGCGCAAGCTGCTCGCCACTGTCGGTGTCTACAAACACGCGATCCTCCACGAGTTCAGCTCCATCGAAGAACGCGAGCACCACTTCGGTCCCCACGAAGCCCAGCGCGACGACCCGCAGACCTGGATGGGCCGCGTCGTCCCCCAACTGCAGCACGCCCCCTATTCGCCGGCCATAGGCACAAGGCTGTGGCCTGCCGTGTAAGCACCCACCGATTCACTGCTCACCGCTTACCAATCACCAATTACCATAAATATTTGATTATATTGATATTTCCGAGAACCCCATGGACTACACCACCCTCGGCCGCACCGGCCTCAAGGTCAGCGTCGCCGGCATCGGCTGCGGCGGAAGCAGCAAACTCGGACTCGCCGCGGGCCATGACGACGCCCATGCCGCAGGCATCGTGCGCCGCGCGCTTGATCTCGGCGTCAACCTGATCGACACCGCCTCCTACTACGGCACCGAGCCCGCCGTCGGCGCGGCGATCCGCGGCCGGCCACGCGATGCCCTGGTGATCTCCACCAAGCACAAGGCCTCCACCCGCGACGGCGCGATCATTCCGGTGGCCGACATCCTCGCCGGCCTCGACCGCTCGCTGCGCACGCTGGGCACCGATTACGTCGATGTCTTCTGCATGCACACCGTGCTGCCCCACGAATACGACCGCGTGATGGCGGAAATCGTCCCGCCGCTGCTGCGCGAAAAGGAGAAGGGCAAGTTCCGCTTCCTCGGCATCACCGAATTCGCCGGCCGCGACCCGCGCCACGGAACACTGGTGCGCGGGCTGGGCGACGACTGCTGGGACGTGATGATGGTTGCCTTCCACATGCTCAACCAGAATGCGCGGCAGCTGGTGTTCCCGGGCACGCGGGAACGCAACATCGGCACGCTGATCATGTTCGCGGTGCGCGCGATTTTCAGCACGCCGGGCCGGCTGCAGCAGGACATCGCCCGTCTCGTCGCCGAGGGCCGACTGCCCGAAGCGCTCGCGCAGAAAGACAACGCGCTGGATTTCCTGCTCGGCGCGGGCGGCGCCGACAATCTCATCGAGGCCGCCTACCGCTACGCGCGCCATGAACCGGGCGCCGATGTCGTGCTCTTCGGCACCGGCAACCCGGCCCATGTCGAGCCCAATATCCGCGCGATCCTCAAGCCGCCGCTGCGCGAGGCCGACCGTGCCGCCATCGCCGGGCTCTTCGGCGCGCTCGAAGGCGTGGGACTCGACGAAGTGAATCCGCTGCCGGATCGCCGAAATCCGTCGGGCCGATAAACGCTTCGTCGTCGCGGTCTATGCCGCAGCAGACGGCCCCAGATTGCCACCACCCCGGCACCATTCATCAGCACATCACTGGATATTGATGAACGGGGCGTGTGTCCCGCGCAACAGGCGCTTGATCGGGACCGAAATGCATTGTCGGCTGGCGCGCATGCGTCGTATGCTCCCTGACCGGATTCATTCCCGTGCAATGCGGCGGATGTTCGGTCCCCTGCGGAGCAGCCCATGGCAAGGATCGACATACAGGCTGGTGACCAGGCGTTCCTCGAACTCTTCGAGGGCAACGCCCATCCGATGTGGATCTTCGACCTCGAGACACTGCGCTTCCTCGCGGTGAACCGGGCGATGGAGCAGCACTACGGCTACAGCCGCGACGAACTGCTGCGCATGACCGTGCTCGAGATCCGCTCCGCGGACGAAGTCGAACGCTTCAAGGCGCACCTCGCCCGCCAGCGCGAGGGGGTCGATCAGGCCGGCCGCTGGCGCCACCTCGGGCGCGACGGCCGCGCGATGTACATGGACATCACCGCGCACAGGATCGGCTTCGCGGGCCGGCGCGCGGAAATAGTCCTCGCGATCGACGTCACCGAGCAGGTCGAGGCCCTCTCCAGCCTGCGCCAGGCCGAGGCCATGTACCGCGGCATCGTCGAGCATTCGATGGTCGGCATCTATATCGTCAAGGACATGCGCATCGTCTATGCCAACCCGCGGCTCGCCGAGATCTTCGGCTACGGCGTGGACGAACTGGCCGGCATGAACATCCTCGAGCTCACCGCGCCACGGCAGCGCGATCTCGCGGCGCGGGCGGTGCGCGAGCGCATGGCGAGCGCGGTGCCGGTCGGCCGCCGCGTGTTCACCGGCCTGCGCCGGGACGGCCGCGAAATCATCGTCGACATCCATAACACGCGCACCGGCGACGGCGCCGCAACGGTGATGATGGGGGTGGTGCTTGACATCACCGAGGCCCGGCGCGCCGAGAAGCAGGCGGCAATACACCTCGCCCACCTGCAGCGCATGGTGCAGGACACGCTCGGCGCGATCTCGCGGCTGGGCGAAATCCGCGATCCCTACACCGCCGGCCACGCCAGCCGCGTCGGCGAACTCGCCGCGGCGATCGGCAGCGAACTGGGCGTCACTGACAGCGAACTCGACACGCTGCGCAAGACCGGCATCGTGCACGACACCGGCAAGATCGGCGTGCCGGTGGAAATCCTCACCAAGGCCGCGCGGCTGACCGCCGCCGAATTCGACCTGATCAAAACCCACGTCGAGCTCGGCTACGAAATCCTCCAGCACATCGACTTCCAGACGCCGGTCGCCGAGATCATGCGCCAGCACCACGAACGCCTCGACGGCAGCGGTTATCCGCGCGGCCTGAAGAACGGCGAGATCCTGCCGCTGTCGCACATCCTCAGCGTGGCCGACGTCGTGGAATCGATGAACTCGGACCGCCCGTACCGCGCGGGACTGGGGATCGATGCGGCGCTCCGGGAAATCGAGAAGAATGCCGGGCGGCTCTATGACCCCGACACCGCGCAGGCCTGCACCCGCCTGTTCCGCGAGCGCGGCTACCGGATACAGTAGAAAGGACGCCAGGCCGTGCCGGCCACAGCGGCCGCCGGCTGCAGCGGTGAGGAAAAAACGCTAGCGCGGAGTCCGGCGCAGCGGAATGACCCGGGCCTCAGGCTGCAGCGAGAGCTTCACCGCGCCAGGCCAGTCGATGCGTTCGATGACGCGGTTGTTGTTGGCCGCCCAGAAACGCGCGGTCTCCTCGGTCATCGGCGTGCGCACCAGGCGCCAGCGCGACTTGCCCGAACGGTCCTTTTCCAGCACGCGCCACTTGTAGAGGGTTTCCATGTCGATTCCCCTGTCTGGCCGGGCGGATCGCGCCCGGGGCATTCATCTTAGCCGTACCTTTCGCGTACGGCCAGCTTGCCGCAGCGGCGCTACCATACCAGCGGCAGCAGCAGCCCGAAGGCGCCGATCAGCAGCAGCGCCAGCACGACGACGATGATTCCGGCGGCGCGCGGATGCGCGGCGACCCGGACATCGAGGCCGGTGTTCATCGCATCCGCGCCCTTGACCAGGCGCCGCTCGGAAAACCAGGTGCTGCCGAGCGCTTCGATCCCGGCCAGCGCGCCGGGCCGGAAAATCAGCAGCAGGCCAACCACGATGCCCACGGCGTTGCCGGCAATCAGCAGCCAACGCGCGCTGTCGGCGAGCCACAGCGCGAGCTCCAGCCGCTGCGCCTCCAGCCCCAGCAGGCGCACCGCGGCGCGGGCATCGTACTGCGTCAGCAGGCCCGTCACCGCGATAAGGCCGGCGGCAATGACGAAAGCCGCGATCAGGTAGCGGTAGCGCTGCACCAGCGGCCGGGTGTCGCGGGCGATTTCCAGCAGCCGTGTCGCACGGCGCATCGACACCCACTGGTTAAGGCTGGCAAACAGGCGCAGCGCCGCCGCGCTGTTGGCGATCAGCAGCAGGCCCACCGCCAGCAGCACGAAACCGCTGATCAGGAAAAACAGCACCGTCGACTGCGCGATCCACATGCGGATCGACGGCGCATCCAGCAGATTCAGCAGGTCCATGCGAGACTCCCCGGGCGAAACCGCAGCGACCCGAGGGCTCGCGACGGCGGATTAACACCGGCGGCGGACGGATCAAACGCGGACGTCAGGCCGCAGAGAATACAACGCTTTCAGCGCGCCTGGCCCAGCCCCGCTTCCTTCGCCGCCTTCGACCAGATCACCATCTCCGCGCGCATCCGTTTCGCCATCTCCTCCGGAGAACCGCCCACCGTCTCCAGCGCGGCGTTGAACAGGCGCTGCTGGGCCTGCGGATCGGCCAGCGCCTTGTTGTAGGCCGCCGACAGCCGCTCGACCACCTCCGCCGGCGTGCCCGCCGGCAGCACGGCACCGAACCACTGCGACATGTTCATGAAGCCGAAACCGAGCTCGGCAAGCGTAGGCACATCGGGCAGCGCCTTCGAGCGCGTGCCGGAAGTCACCGCGATCAGCTTGATGCGCCCGGTCTTGACATGCGGCATCAGCGGCGCCGATCCGAGCACCGCCACCGGCACATGGCCGCTGACCAGGTCGACCACCGCCTGCCCGCCGCCCTTGTACGGCACGCCGATCATCTTGACCCCGACACCGCGGAAGAACACCCCTGCCGCGACGGCCTGGGTGCCGGTGGCCGATGACAGCCCGTACGAAATCTCGCCGGGTCGCGCCTTCGCCGCCTTCAGCAGATCGGCCACCGATTTCCAGCCCGGAGCCGGATGCACCGCGATCACGATCGGCTGGTTGGTCAGTATCGTCACCGGCTGCAGGTCCCTGTCGGAACGGTAAGAAAGGGAGGGATTCAGCACCGGCTGGTAATACGACGAGTCGGAATTGACGACGATGGTGTAGCCGTCCTTGGGCGCGCGGATCAGCGCCTCGATGGCGATGCTGCCGGCACCGCCGGGCCGGTTCTCGACGATCACCTGCTGGCCGAGCTCCCGCGCCAGCACCTCGGCGGTGACCCGCGCCGAGACATCGGAAGTGCCGCCCGGGGCAAAGCCCACCAGCACGCGGATCGGCCGCGTCGGCCATTGCTGCGCCCAGGCAGTCACCCCGAAACCCAACAACAGAATTGCGCAGATCAGTCTTTGCATGATCAGACCTCCTCGTGGAATACCGCGTTTATCGATGTCGCGGATGGTTCAAGTGCTGCAGGAATGAATTCTGGTGATTGTTCCTTTGCGGTGCTGCGAGTGCGTCATTGAACTCGGGCCTTGCGGCTGCCCTGCACATCCCTGAGCCGGCTCAAGCCATCCCGATCGGCTCCGGCAGCGGATCTAGAATCTTCCCCGGCCGCGCGCGCATCAGGTCTTCCATTTCCTTCCTGACCTTGGCGTAGCCCGGATCGTCGAACAGGTTGTTCATTTCCTTGGGATCGTTCTCGAGGTCGTACATCTCGCCGGCGCCCGAACCGAGCTCGAAGGTGCATTTCCAGCGCCGGGTGCGCACCGTGCGCAGCTGCAGGCCGACGCCGCAGCGCGAGGGATGCACATGCCACTCGCTCCAGGCCGCCTCGCGCGGCGCATCCTTGCCCTCGAGCAGCGGCTTGAGGCTGCGGCCCTGCAGTTCATGCGGCGCCTGCACGCCGGCCGCGTCGTAGAAAGTCGCCGCGAGGTCCAGTGTCGACACCGGGTCCTTCACCACGCGACCGGCAGCAACCCCCGGACCGCGCGCAATCAGGGTCACCCGCATCAGGTCCTCGTACGGCGTCGGCCCCTTGAGATAAAGCCCGTGGTTGCCCAGCATGTCGCCGTGGTCGGTGGTGTAGATGATCAGCGTGTTGTCGGCCATGCCGAGGTCCTGCACCTTGTCGAGGATGCGGCCGACGTTGTGGTCGATCAGCGAGATCATGCCGTAGTAGTTGGAGGTCATTTCCGCGAGCTGTGCATCGGTCTGCACCGGCGTGCGCGAGCCCTCGGCGCGGAACTTGCGCATCTCCGGATCGGCGAGCTGCGGCGTGCCCTCGAGCTGGGCCTTGTGCCACCACGGCCGGCGCTCGAAATCCATCGTGCGGTGTTCGGGCAGCTTGACGCTCTTCGGGTCGTAGAGCCCGCTCCACGGCTCGGGGCAGTCGAAGGGATGGTGCGGATCGGGGAAGGACACCCACATCGCCAGCGGCTGGCTCTGGTCGTGGTGGCTCAGCAGGTCAATGGTGCGATCCGCGGTCCAGGTGCTGCTGTGCCAGGCCACCGGCAGCGCCGAGCTCCAGGTCTGCGCGGCACCGGTTTCAGGGCGGGTCGACTGCGCCCACAGCTTGTAGCCTTCCTCATCCTTGCCGCGCGCGATGAACCAGCGCTCGTAATGCCCCATCGGCGGGCGGTCCATCGGCCGCGTGCGGTGGGTGTGGCCGAGCACGCACAGCTCGACATACTGGAAACCCATGTAGGGGCCGACCCAATCGGGACCGTATTTCGCCTGGCTCTTGTTGCACTCCGGCGTGCCCGTCGGCGCAAAGGTCGCCTTGGTCGCGAAATGCGCCTTGCCGATGAACGCCGTCCTGTAGCCGTTCTTCGCCAGCGTGCCGGCAAACCCCTGCCCGCCCACCTTCGGATCGAGGTCGACGCCGTTGTCCCACACGCCGTGGGTCAGCGGCAGCAGCCCCGTCAGCATCGACGCCCGCGAAGGCTGGCACACCAGGTTGGGCGTCATGCAGGCATTGAAGCGCGTGCCGTCGCGCGCCAGCCAGTCGAGGTGCGGTGTTTTCAGGTCCGGATTCTCGAAACCGTTGCAGTCGGCGCGCTGCTGGTCGGAGGTGATCAGGATGATGTTGGGGCGCTTCGCGGTCATGCCGTCTCCGTCGGTAATGGGGGCCATGCCGGGCAGGTTGCCGGCGCGAGGCCTGCAGGTGGTCGGCACCGATGTTGACACCCCCTTTTTATATACGCAATTATCCGGATCTTCCTTTTTCATCAATTCTGCTTATCTTATGTCCTTTCGCGATATCGAGTATTTCGCCGTGCTCGCGGAACATGGCCACGTCGGGCGCGCAGCGGAGGCGCTGGGCCTGAGCCAGCCGGCCCTCAGCATGAGCCTGCGCCGGCTCGAGCGGTCGATGAACACCAAGCTGTGCAGGCGCACGCCGAAAGGCATCGAACTCACCGACGTCGGCCGCGCGCTGCTCGCCCAGGTGCGGCGGCTGCGCCAGGCCCACGAGGACGTCATGCGCGAAGTGGAAGACCTGAGCCAGGGGCGTGCCGGCAACCTGCGCGTGGGCGCGCATGCCGGCGTGATGGACAACCTGATGGGACCCGCGTGCTGCGCGCTGCTCAACGCGGCGCCCGGCGTGATGCTGACGGTGACCATCGAATCCAACGAATCGGTGGTGAGCGCGATCCGCGACGGCCGCCTCGACCTCGGCGTGAGCATCCTGCCCTCGCCGCCGCACCCGGACATGGTGCAGGAGCCGCTGCTCAAGGACACCATCGTGGTTTTCGCCTCGGCACAGCACCGGCTGGCGAAACGCAGGCAGGTCACCCTCGACGATCTCGAAAACGAGCGCTGGGCTGCGACCGCCTTCAGCGCACCCGCGCTGCCGCTGCTGAGCCTCGCGCTGCAGGATCGCGGCCGCCACCCGCTGCGCTACGTGGCACAGACCAATTCCCTGCCCTTCCGTGACCAGCTGGTCGCCCACACCGACCTGCTCGGCACCTCGTCGAAGCGCATGCTGCGGAACATCCAGGCACGGCACCGCGTGGTGGAACTGCCGGTCAAGGATTTCAGCGTCAAGCGCAGCGTCGGCGTGTTCCACCGCAAGGACGCCTATCTGTCGCCCGCTGCGCGCCAGTTCATCGGCATTCTCAAAAGCACGGCGCGCGACATCGCAAGAAAATCCTGACGCCTGATCCGCGGCACTGGATGCAAACCCGGCGCGCTCGCCGATGCGCGCTGGAATTCGGATGCGCCCGCGTTTATTCTCGGGACATCCCGCAACAAGAGGCGCGGCGCCCCGCACGCGACCGGCACCCGGAGGACAAACGCCTGCAGGCGTCGCACCGGTTACGCGGCATCGCTGCGACGGTTATTCATAAATATTTGATTTTAATGATATTTTTAATATTCCGTTGCCAGCACACACAGTCATCCACTGCCGATGTACCGCCTCCGCGACAACGAATTCCTGATGCGCCACCGCCCGGCGATCTTCGGATTGCTGTGGGGGCTGATGGGCTTTGCGCTGCTGATGTCGGCGCTGCAGGGCAAAGCCATCCCCGGCCGCGACGACCTGCGCCAGGTCTCGGGCATCATCGACGAACTGCGCAGCGACAGCCGCTACGTGCGCCACGGCCCCAATGTCTACACCCTCCACCTGCGGCTGCGCGGCGCCGACACCGAATACCTTATCAGCAGCGGCCGCATGAGCGGCCCCGCCGCCTATGCCCGCGCGAGCCGCGCATTGCGCCAGGGCAGCGCGGTCACGCTGTGGTACGAACCCCACCCCGATTTCGGCAACCGCCTGTGGCAGATCGACCAGCAGGGCCTCCGCCTGCTCGACTACCGCGACATGTTCGACCACGAAACCGGCGAACAGATGAACACGTACCTGTGGCTGCTCGGCTACCTGGTCAGTTCTTTCGCCGTCGCGCCCTTGCTGCTGATGTGGCGCAGGCGCATCAGGCAGAACGGCGAAAATCCGGCGCCGGTGGCCTGATCAGGTGCCGGCCTGCTGCCGGCGCCAGGCCGCAGGTGGCGCGCCCACGGTGCGGCGGAAGGCACGGCTGAAAGCCGCTTCCGACTGATAGCCCACTTCGAGCGCGATCGCGGCAATGCTGCTGCCTGACTGCCGCAGCAAATTCGCCGCCAGTTGCATGCGCCAGTGGGCGAGATATTGCATGGGTGCATGGCCGGTGAACTGCGCGAAACGTTCATGCAATACCGAACGCGACACCCCCACCTTGTCCGCAAGCGCATCGATCGACCACGCTTCGGCCGGCGCCGCGTGCAGCAGCGCCAGCGCACGGCCGACGTAGCGGTCACGCAGGCCGGCGAGCCAGCCCTCCTGCCCTTCCGGCATGTCGTCGATATAACGGCGCACCAGTTCGACAAACATGGTTTCGCTCAGGCGTTCGAGCAGGGCCTCGCCGCCGGGGCGTTTGTTGACCGACTCGGCCACCGCAAAGCGGATGAACTGGCTGATCCAGTCTTCGTCGCCCCCGCCCCTGCGCCGGATATGCAGCAGCCGCGGCAAGCTGCCAAGCAGGGGATTGAACGGCCGCGCATCACAGCCGAAAAAGCCGCAGACCAGACGGGTGTCGCAGTCGGTGCCGCCCAACGCCAGTTGCGAGACCTCGACCGATTCACCGCTGCGGCGCATGTGGAAGGGCATCTGCGCGGGGCGCGGCATCGCGTAGTCCCTGATTTCAACCGATGCCCGCATGCCCGGCGCGCTGGAAATGACATGGGCATAGCCATGCGGAAACAGCACCACGTCGCCCGCCACCATGCGTACCGGCGGCTCCCCCGCCAGTGCGCCCCAGCAGGAGCCGTGGGTGACGACGTGATACTCCATCACATGCTGGGTGCCCGGCATGATGGTGTCGCCGATCGCGGCGGCCGGCGGCGCTTCGGCCACCCAGGAACTGTCGCCCTCCACGTGATAGAACACCGCGCCTCTCAGCCTGACACTGCGCAGCACCTCCGACAGCGTGTCCTGACTCATGCCTGCCCCCTTCGGGTCGCGCTCATCCCAAGCCGGCGATTCTGAACCGGAAGCGGCGGAACGTCGACCTCGTGCCCGGCAGGCCGGGAATCACGGACGCGCAGTCAAACGGGGCGGAGTCCGGGGCATGCGCACCCAGCCCGCCTTTGGAATAGTCCCTGCTGTCGAGTCGCGGGCCGTCACCGGGGCCGCGCCCAGGCATTCATTAACCACCCAGAGGAACCATCATGTCCGTCACTGAACTGAGCAAGACCCCTGTCGCAGCACCGGATTTCACCGCCATCAAGGGCCGGCAGCAGGCCGCATGGCGCTCAGGCGATTACGCGCTCGTCGGCGTCACCCTGCAGATCGTCGGCGAATCGCTGTGCGAGGCCATCGACCTGCGCGCCGGAGAACGCGTGCTCGATGTCGCCGCCGGCAACGGCAATGCCACTCTGGCAGCGGCTCGCCGCTTTGCCGAAGTGGTTTCGACCGACTACGTGCCCGAGCTGCTGAAAAAAGGCCGCGAGCGCGCCGAAGCCGAGCATCTGCCCGTGGAGTTCCGTTTCGCCGATGCGGAGAACCTGCCCTTTGCCGACGCCAGCTTCGATGTCGTGCTCTCGACCTACGGGGTCATGTTCACGCCGGACCAGGAGCGTGCGGCAGCCGAGATGATGCGCGTGCTGCGTCCCGGCGGCCGCATCGGGCTGGCCAACTGGACGCCCGAAGGGTTCATCGGCCAGTTGTTCAGGACCATCGGCCGCTACGTCGCGCCGCCCGCCGGCGTCAAACCACCCTCGCTGTGGGGCACCGAACCGCGGCTGGTGGAACTGTTCGGGCCGCAGGCCGCCGACATCCGCGTCACGCGCAAGAGTTTCAACTTCCGCTACCGCTCGGCGGAGCACTGGATCGACCTGTTCCGCAATTTCTACGGCCCGGTGCAGAAGGCATTCCTCGCGCTCGACACCCAGCTTCAGGTCTCGCTTGATGCCGATCTGAGGGCCCTGATCGCACAGTTCGATCGCGGCGGCTCGACGCTGGTGATACCCGGCGAGTATCTGGAGGTCGTGATCGTCAAGCAGTAAGCAAGCACCGCGTGATGCGCGCGACGCAGTGTCTCGCGTATCACCACCTGGAAAATGCGACAGCGCTGTCAGGCAGCGCCCCCTTCCGCAGCAGCCACCCGAACGGATCGCAACCCGGTCGGCATGCCCAAGAAGCCAGCGATCGCTCACCGCAAACCAGAGATGATTCTCAAGTATATGATTATACTGAGATTTTTATTACACTAAAAAACTACCAATTTATCTTGATTTAGTAATTTCGAGGGGGCTAAACTATCCTTTAATTACTAATTGCTACTAAATTGGTAGAAAATAGTGAAGCTGCCGCTGACCCCGCCCGACGTTCATCAACTCATTGCCGGAAACAAGCCCGAGCAATTCATCAAGCTCGTTTCGGCAATCCGTTCGCAGGTGATCGAAGGACAGTACCTGCACTGGGACGAACTGCGTCACCGCAAACCGCCGGCCGGCGTCGCGTCTGCCGAAGACTGGTGGACAGGCGTCAAGATGGCGCGCATCCCCCTTTACCGCGCGCTGGATTCGCTGCTCGACAAAAGCGGCAAACCATTCGTATTCGGACTGCCGGAACCGGTACTGGTTGCCCTGCACCACATCGACCGTGACGCCGCGGGCAAAATCGCCAGCGCTGCCGACATCGCCATACCAGAGCAACGAGACCGATATATCTGGCGCTCGCTCGTCGAGGAGGCCATCACCTCCAGCCAGTTGGAAGGCGCCTCCACTACGCGTCAGGTCGCCAAAACCATGCTGCAGGAGGGACGCAAACCACGCGATCGAAGCGAGCGGATGATTTTCAACAACTACCGCGCGATGGAACTCATCCGCACCTTCCGCAAAGACTCGGTCACGACGGAGCGCATCCTCGAACTGCATCGCATCCTGACTGAAGACACGCTCGACGATCCCGCCGACGCCGGCCGGTTGCGTCAAGCGGACGATGTGCGGGTGGAGGACAACCGCGATGGCACGCTGATACATCAGCCTCCGCCCCATACCGAACTATCCGGACGCCTGGAACGTCTGTGCGAATTCGCCAACAGCACCGAAATCACCTCGCCGTTCATCCATCCGGTGATCCGGGCAATCCTGGTGCACTTTATGATCGGCTACGATCATCCCTTCGTTGACGGCAACGGCCGCACAGCGCGCGCGCTGTTCTACTGGGTCATGGCGCGGCAGGGATACTGGTTGATGGAATTTCTGTCCATTTCACATGTCCTGCGCAAGGCGCCATCACAATACGTGCGCGCCTACCTGCACACCGAGACCGACGGCAACGACACGACCTATTTCATCATTCACCAGCTCGATGTCATCCACAAATCAATTGCCGCCCTTCATGAATATCTCGATCACGCGGCAAAGGAACAACGCGCCACGGAGAAACTGCTTACCGCCTCTCCCAGGCTGCGTGATCGCCTGAATCATCGCCAGATCGCGCTGCTGACACATGCCTTGAAACATCCCGGCTTCCGTTACCGCATTGAAGGCCATCAGCGCACCCACGTGACTGCATACCAAACGGCTCGCTCAGATCTGCTGGCGCTGACGGAATCGGGATTGCTGTCACAATCAAAATCCGGCAAGGCATATGTGTTCACAGCACCAGCAGATTTGCGCAAACGCATCGACAAACTCGCTTGAGTAAATAATTATCTGATTTTATGGATCGCTTCTGATGCCCTCCGACCCTGCACACACCCTCGACATCAACGCCACCTTCCGCGGCGGCGGCCGTTCGATTGAATGGCTGGACGAAATCAACAAGGCCTCGATCGTTATGCTGGCCGAAATCGGCATCGTGCCGAAGGACGTGGCCAAGCGCATCGCCAAAGGCATCGCCCAGGTCATCGAAAATGAAAAGACCGGCGAGAAGCGCACCTCCGCGGACTATCTCGACTACGAACCCCGCCTGATCGCCGTCGCCGGACAGGAGGCCTCGCGCCTGCACACCGGCCGCAGCCGGCAGGACCTCGCCTCAACCATTGCGCGGATGAACCTGCGCGACGGGTTGCTGCACACCATCGGCGCGCTGATCGACGACCGCGAGAAACTGCTCAAACGAGCGGAAGAACATATCGAAACCATCATCCCCGCCTACACCCACGGCGTGCAGGCGCAGCCGACGACGTTTGCGCATTACCTGCTGGCCTTTGAATCCGCCCTCGCGCGCGCGACCGAGCGCCTGCAGCAGGCGTACACGCGGGTGAACAAATGCCCGCTGGGCACGGCGGCGCTGGCGACCTCCAGCTTCCCGCTCGACCGGCACCGCTTAGCCGAGTTATTGGGTTTTGAAGGGCTTGTGGAAAACGCCTACGACGCCAACCACCTCGCGCCCATCGACAGCGCGCTCGACGTCGCCAATGCCTACGCGATGACCGCGGTGCAGACCGGCATGTTCGCGCAGGACCTGCACATCCAGTACGCCGAACCCGTGCCGTGGTTCATGCTGGGCAGCGGCGAACTCACCGGCACCAGCAGCATCATGCCGCAGAAGCGCAACCCCGCCGCCCTCGAACAGCTGCGCGCGCAGTCGAGCATCCTGCTGAGTGAAATGCAGACCATGACCTTTGTCGCGCACAACAACCGCACCGGCATGTTCGATTACCGCATGTACGACCCGGTGCCCTATGCCCGCGCGCTGACGGTGTTCAAACTCTTCGGCAGCGTGGTCGATGCGGTGGTGGTCAACAAGGCGCGCGCGCTGGAAGAAGTAAACGCCGATTACTCCACCACCACCGAAATCGCCGACGCCCTGCTACAGAAAGCCGAAGTGCCCTTCCGCACCGGCCATCACTTCGCGAGCAAGCTGACGGACTTCGGCCGCGGCAAGGGCCTGAAGATCCACGACATCCCCTACCGCGAAGCGCAGCGGATTTACGAGGAACAGGCTAAGGACAAACTGCCGCTGACGGAAGCGGAATTCCGCGAGGTGATCAGTGCGGAATATATGGTGTTTGGGCGGAAGGGGTTGGGGGGGCCGCAGGTTGACTATGTGAAGAAAGCAATTCATCAATCACGCGCGATTACCAAAACCTTTTCAGACTGGCATAACAAAAGTAAATTGCATCTCACGAAAGCCACTTCCAACCTTGAAGGCGATTTCAACACGCTTTAATTTAGTGCCAACTCACCCCTTAAATGCCCTTACAAAATTTAAGTGCAATATTGATTTAGGCACTTCAAAGGCAGCCCCCCCCCTAACAAATGCATGGGAATCCAAGATGGAAGCTCCGTTCGAACTCACAGAGGGAAAGCGCAAACTGGAAGCAATACTTGCTGAGTTTCCTATCGAGAGTCACCACTGGAATGAAGCGCAGAATCGCTATCAATTTATCGACAGACTGCTCGAAGAATGCCTCGGCTGGGAAAAACCAAATATTACTGTTGAGAAAACCAACGAATTAGGGGGAAAAGCCGACTATCTCCTAGGACAACCTCCTAAGGCAATTCTTGAAGCAAAAAAAGAAGCTGTTGCATTTGACGTTCCACCAACAGGGCGCCCTTCGATTGTTCGTAAATTGCGACCGCTTCTGCAAGCATCAAAATCTTTTGAATCGGCTGTGCATCAAGTTCTGCCTTATTGTGCGATCAATGGCGCTCAGATCGCCATTGTATGTAACGGTCCGCAATTGGCCATTTTTCAAGCAATTATTCCTGGACAGCCACCGCTCGAAGGTGATTGCTACTTCTTCAACGGCTTTCATACTTACGTCGAAGATTTTCCACTCCTTTGGAAACTCCTCTCACCCGAAGGTGTCACTGAAAACCGCGCATATCGAGATCTGGCGTTGCATCGAAACCCCAGGATCCCCCCTAAAGCATCCACATCAATTTCTGAACCACACAAGTATCGATATCGCAGCGACTTTCAAGAAAATCTCCGCTCCCTCTCCGCATTGCTTCTTGAGGAAATTGAAGATAACCCAAAGCTAAAGTCTTCGTTTTACAAGGAATGCTACGTGCCAATTGAAGCAAACAACAGGCACTTGCTTCTTAGTAAAAACATAATTGCAGCAAGATACAAAAGGGCAGGCGATGCCGGAGTATCGCCAGCGGCACTACAAGAGATAAGTTCGGTTGATTCCACCGGCAGCTTAATTCTCACCGACCCCGGGATTCTCGGCAGCACAGGATCGAGACCAATCGTTGTTATCGGTGACGTCGGCGTCGGGAAGTCTTCATTCTTTGAAAATCTCCACGAGAATCTCGACGCATCGGAGAAAGCGAACACTTATTTCATACATATTAATCTAGGGATTAAGGCAAATTTATCCAGCGACGTGAAATCTTTTGTTCTGGATGAAATACCGATCGTATTAAAAGAAAAATATGGAATCGACATCAACACAGCCAATTTTGCTGAGTCTATTTATTATCGAGACCTATCGGATTTTGACAATAGCGTCAGGGGCAAGCTCAAGGAAATTGATTCGATTTCATATCAAAAGGATCGCTTGGCATTTCTAATAGGAAAAACGGAAAAACGCGATAAGCACTTGCACGCAGCTCTTGGTCATCTTGCACATGGCCGCAATAAACAAATTATTCTAGTTTTAGATAATGCCGACCAACGCACCTTCGCCGTACAACAAGAAACTTTCTTAATCGCACAAGAACTAGCGGCATCAAGAAACCTGCTTGTATTTGTGGCGCTACGTCCAAGCACCTTCTACGTTTCAAAAACTACCGGCGCACTTTCCGCATATCAGAATAAAGTGCTAACAATCGCGCCTCCGCCCGCAGATGAAGTTGTTCAGAAAAGACTAATTTTTGCGGCGAGAGTCGCGGAGGGCAAGGTAGAGCCCGCAGCACTTCAGGGGATCCGCCTACACCTAAGTAGTGTCGTTGCGTTCTTAAACGCCACATTGCGGTCCATACGCACCAACGAATCCATAAGGACCTTTCTAAGCAACATTACTGGTGGAAATACTCGCGCCGTTATCGAGCTAATTACAGGATTCTTCGGCAGCCCCAATGTTGACTCAAAAAAAATAGTCTCCATTGAGGAGGAGAGGCCTGGCAGTTACAAAATTCCGCTTCATGAATTTACAAAACACGCCTTGCTTGGCGAATACGCTTACTTCAACTCACAGTCATCCGTTGTTGCATACAATATTTTTGACGTCAGTACGGCTGATCCTAGAGAGCACTTTTTGGGTAGCCTGATCGTAGCGTTCTTGAGCTCAAATACAGGAGTTTTAGACCAAGATGGATTTCTGAACGGCAACGAACTCATGAACGAGATGCGGAGGCTGGGATTTGTTGATGATCAAATCCGATTTTCCCTGCGGCGGCTTTCCACCAAACGACTGATCGAAACCCCCCACTCCCACTACAGAGAAATCCCCGTTGAAGATCATGAGCCACCGGAGCAGTTTCATTTCCGTGCGACGTCCATTGGCATTTATCACATTCGATTCTGGATTGGCTCATTCGCATTTATTGATGCCGTTTCGATAGACACCCCTATTTTTGACGAGCCCACAAGAGAACGGGTTTGCGCACTAGCCTCCTCGTTTTCGATTAGTGATCGACTGGAGCGTACCGTTGCTTTCAAAAAATATCTTGAGACTCAATGGCATAACTCAAACTTTACACATAACTACTACGATTTCATATCTGTACTAAAAAGTCAGAGTGATAGTTTTGATACCGTCAACAACGCAGTGCAAAGAAACTTGACCCCGGGTATTCATCGACGCTAACAACCGTTACTGCACCACAGATAGACCACGCGCAACGTCAAAGGTACCGGAGTCGATTTCTTTTCTCGCATTCCGCTTCCACCTGAAACTTTCGGACCTCCGATGACTGCAAACGATACCCACACTCCTCAACCGTCCACCAGCAAACTGGTATTCCTCCACTATGACCAGGCAGGACTGGATGTCGTCTATAACCAGTCGGCCTATGCGCCGCATTCGGAACATGTACGCACGCGGATGTCTCTCGCCAGCAAAGCCGTGCGGGACAGGATTGGACCGCCGCAACGACATGCCTATGGCGACGCCCCGATCGAAGGCCTGGATGTCTATCCGGCAGCGGAACGCAACGCCCCGATCATCGTATTCATCCACGGTGGTGCATGGCGAAGGGGGCTCGCCAGCCAGAATGCCTTCGCGGCGGAAATGTTCGTCAAGGCCGGTGCCCACTTCATCGTCCCCGATTTTTCCTGGGTGCAGGATGCCGCGGACAGCCTGCGGACGCTGGCGGACCAGGTGCGCCGCTCGCTGATCTGGGTCTACCGCAATGCCGGAACACTGGACGCGGACCGGAGTCGCATCCACCTCGTCGGCCATTCGTCCGGCGCCCACCTGGCCGCCGTGGCGCTGACCACGGACTGGCAGAAGGACTACGACGCCACCCTCCCCGAAAACTTCATCCGCGGCGCCGTCCTGTGCAGCGGCATGTACGACCTGCACCCGGTCAGGCTGTCTTCCAGAAGTTCTTACGTGAAATTCGACGACGATCTTGAGTTCAAGCTGAGCCCGCAGCGCCACCTTGAACGCATCGTCGTACCGGTCGTGCTGCTGTATGGCACACGCGAAACCCCGGAGTTCCGGCGGCAGTCCATCGACTTTGACAAGGCGCTGCGGGACTCCGGAAAATCCTCCCGGCTGGTCGTGGCAGAGGAATATGACCATTTCGAACTCAAGGAAACGCTCGCGAATCCGTACGGCCCTTACGGCCAGGCCGTGATGTCGCAGGTTTTTCCGTAAACGATGACCGGGCCCCGCCGCATGCCCAGGCGCAAGGATTTCTCCGTACCCACATCGAAAGGTACCGGAGTCGATTTCTTTTTTGCCAGGTTCACCCAAGCCCCTCCCCGGAAGGTAACCGGGGGCACCCTCCCCGATAACCTTCAGCACCGACAATGCCCGCAGCCTGCGCGCACTGCGCCGGGCTGTAAGGATCTCGCCACGCCATCGACTCAACAGCATGTCGATGCTCAAACCGATTCTGCTGTTTGGCGCCCTGCTGGCGTGGCTGCCGGCGGCGGCCTCTACGCAATGCACTGCGGCCAGCGGTGAATACCGGGTACCGCTGCTGGAACTGTATACCTCAGAAGGCTGCGACAGCTGCCCGCCTGCGGACCGCTGGCTTAGCGGCCTGCCCGCGAAGGGATACCTCCCCGATCGTGTGGTGGCGCTGGCGTTTCATGTCGATTACTGGAATTACCTGGGCTGGGTGGATCGCTTTGCGCAACAGCGGTTCAGCGAGCGTCAGCGCCAGATTGCCGCGCGCAACCAGTCGCGCGTGGTCTACACGCCCCAGTTCACGCTGAACGGGAAGGATTACCGTCGCAGCCCTTTTCGTGACGATTTCGGTGAAAAGATCGCGGCACTGGGGCAGCGCAAGCCACAGGCCCGGTTACATCTGGAGGTGGATCTGTCGCCCGGCGCTGTGATGGTCAGCGCGCAGGCGAACATTCCGGACGCGGGCGAGCGGCCGTTGGCCCAGACCTGGCTCGCGCTTTATGAGAACCAGCTCGCCAGCGAAATCGGTGCCGGAGAAAACCGCGGCAAACGGCTGCTGCACGATTACGTGGTTCGCGACCTCACCGGGCCGTTTGCGCCGGACGCGCAGGGCCGCGTGCTGCTGAAGCACCGCTTCGCTGTCGATACGCTCTGGAAATTGCAGAATCTTTCGGTCGCGGCTTTTGTGCAGAACGCCCGAACGGGCGATGTGCTGCAGGCGCTGGCAACCCATTGCACATCCGCTACGCGCCCCGCTGCGGCATCACGTTAGGGGGATGCATAGCACCTGAATCCAAAAATCTAAAGGTACCGGAGTCGCTTTTCCTGCAGCCCCATTCTTTTAGATGCCGCCCCGCATCGGTTGCGGTTCTTCTAAAATCGCCGCATGAACCTCCATCACGACTTTAGCCTCCGCGCAGTGCAACACGCGGCCGATGCGGCCTGGACACCCTCCCCGCTCCCCGGCGTCACCCGGCGCATGCTGGACCGAGTCGGTGACGAGGTCGCGCGCGCGACCAGCATCGTGCGCTATGCCGCTGATTCGCGATTCGAAGCGCACACCCATCCCGGCGGCGAGGAAATCCTGGTGCTCGATGGCGTGTTCTCGGATGAGAACGGCGATTACCCGGCAGGCACTTATTTGCGCAATCCGCCGGGCAGCCGCCATGCGCCGTTCTCGCGCGAAGGCTGCACGCTGTTCGTGAAACTTTGGCAGTTCGCGGCGGATGACCTGACGCCGGTGCACATCGACACCACTACCGCCGAATGGCGGCCCGGACTGGTGCCGGGCCTCAGCGTGCTGCCGCTGCATGAGCACCATGGTGTCAGCACGGCGCTGGTGCGCTGGGCGCCGGAGACGCAGTTCCAGATGCACACCCACCCCGGCGGAGAAGAGATCCTCGTGCTCGAAGGCGTGTTCCGCGATGAAGACGGCGTGTATCCGGCGGGCAGCTGGCTGCGCAACCCGCGCTGGAGCCGCCACACGCCATACACCGGCGCGGAGGGCGCGCTGATCTATGTGAAGGTCGGCGCGATCGATGCGCCGACAGTGCCGCTACCGGTTTGAGCCCACTGCGACACAGAATATTTTATTGTTTTAAATCAATAGGTTATGACCATTCAGACGTCGATCCCAACACCCGGGAACGCCTGATGGCCGCAGCTCCGCACCCCCAGCAGCATACGGCGCTAGGCCCTGATCAGCTCCACCGGCGCATGCCGCCCGCGCAACACCCCCGCCGCCTCCAGCCCCCACCAGCGTTCGAGCACCGTCGCATACAGCGCGCGGAAATCCACCGCGTGCTGCACGTTGCCGGTGCCGTCGAGGCGGGTGAAGTCGGGCGCTTCGCCGTAGAGCCCGCCGCGCACGCGGCCGCCGGTGACGAAGTGCACGCTGGCGCTGCCGTGGTCGGTGCCGCCGCTCTGGTTCTGCTGCGGGCGGCGGCCGAATTCGGCGTAGGTCATCACCAGCGTGGAATCCCACTGCCCGAGTTCGACGAGGGCGCTTTTGAGGGCGACGAGGCCTTCGGCCAGATCCCTGAGCAGGCGCGCCTGGCGCGCGAGCTGGCCGACATGCGTGTCAAAGCCGTTCAGGGCGAGCTTGATCACCGGCACGCCGGCATTTGCCGCGGCGACCTGCGCCGCGGTGCGCACGGCATTGCCGAAGGCGCCATTCGGAAACACGGTGCTGAAGCTGCGGTCGGCGCGCAGGCGCGCGGCGGCGCCGCTCACCGCCTGCTCCACGCGCAGCACATGGGCGAGCGCGGGATTGGCCGCGGTGGCATTCGCCGGCATCGCCAGCCGCGACTGGCGCAGGAACTGCTCGGGATTGACCAGGGTCACCGCGCGGCTCGCCGCGCCGCCCAGCGGGCCCAGCTCGGCGCCGCCCACCACCACGCCGTCGGCGGCGCTGCCCGCCGGCAGCGGTGCCGCGCCGAAGCTGCGCGTGAGCCAGCCGGCATTGAGGTATTCGCTGCTCGATGAGGCGGTGTCCCAGATCTCGATGGAACGGAAGTGCGAGAGGTTGGGCTGGGGATAACTCACGTTCTGCACCAGCGCGAGTTCGTTCGCCTGCCACAGCGCGAGCAAAGGCCGCAGTTCGGGATGCAGGCCCGCGCGGTCATCGAGCGGCAGCACCTGCTCGCGAGCGATGGCGATGCCGGGGCGCAGCCGGTAGTACTCGGCGTCGGCGTAAGGCACCAGCGTGTTGAAGCCGTCGTTGCCGCCCTTGAGCTCCACCAGCACCAGCAGACGACGCTCGCCGCGCGCGGGGGCGGCCAGCGCCGGCCACGGCAACCAGCTCACCGCGGCAGCGGCACCCGCGGCGCGGATGAAATGGCGACGGTTCATGGCCGGTCCCTGCCCGTTCATTTGAGTTGATACGCGGGGTCGAGGACCAGCGCGCGCAGGTCATCAAGCCCGGGCTGTAGCCCGACCTCCGCATGCACCGGCGCCACGGCGAGCACCGCGCGCGCCGGCGGCGTGCCGTTCAGGCGTTGCAGCCAGCCCTCGCCGTCAAAACGCACCTGGCCCAGCGCGCGCTGCGCACGCACCCGCCGCGCGGCGGCCGGGTTGGCCTCGGGCGGGGGTGCAGCCGCCATCATCGCCATGCCGCCCATGCCGACGGCGAGGCGGTCCTGGAACAGGGTGTCGAGCAACTGTTTCCTTTGTAACAGCGTCGTGGCGTTGATCCACAGTTCCCCGCCGGGCCAGCCCTTGACGTTGGGCGGTGCAAACAGCGCCTGCCCGAACTGGCCGGTGGCGAAGACGAAGGGCAGCACATCGGGCACCTCGAATTCAAACTGGCGCAGGGTACCCACCACCAGGTCCACCGGCGACTTCACCAGCACGCCGCGATGGGCCGGCGCGTAAAACGCGTCTGAATTGAACAGCACGCGCAGCGCGGCACGGATGTCGTAACCGCTGTCGCGCAAGGCGGTGGCGATGCGCGCGACCTCGGCGGCGGGCGGCTGCGGCGACACGAACTCGGTCCACAGCTTGCGCGCGATGAGCGTCGCGGTCTCGGGGCGTTCGAGCAGGATGTCGAGCACTTCGGTGCCGCTGAAGTTGCCCTGGCGGCCGAGCACGGTCTTGGAGCCGTTGTCGTGCAGCGCTGGGCGGAACATGAACTCGCCCTCGCGGCTCAGGCCCCAGCCGGTGAAGGCGCGCGCGACCTCCTTGACGTCCTGCTCCGTGTAATGGCCCTCGCCGAGGGTGAACAGCTCCATCAGCTCGCGCGCGAAGTTCTCGTTGGGGCGGCCCTTGCGGTTGAAGGCGCTGTCGAGGTAACGCAGCATCGCCGGGTCGCGCGCCACGGCATGCAGCAGCTCGCCGAAGTTGCCCAGCGCGTGCTCGCGCAGCAACACGTTCTGCCGGTACATCAGCTGCGGCGACAGCACTTTCTGCATGCCGGAGACAAAGTGGTTGTGCCAGAACAGCGTCATCCGCTCGCGCAGCGGATCGGGAGTAACCAGCATCTGCCGCAGCCACCATTCGCGCAGCGCGATGCTGCGCTCGATGCGCTCGTTCTGCAGGCGGGTGCGGGTTTCAGCATCCAGCTCACGGAAACGCCCCGGCGGGAAATAGGGCTCTTTCACCCAGTCGGGTTCGGCGAGCACGCCACCGCGCACCGTGAGCAGCCGCTCGGCCGCCTGGGCGCGGGTGAGCCGCGCGAAGGCATCGACTTCGGCGGGGCTGGCGCCGAAGCCGGCGCGGTTGAGCAGGTGGCGGGCGTCATCCGGCCCCAGCGTGGCGGCGGCCGCAACCACGCCCGCCCAGCAGACCATCAACAATCCCGCAATCAGACGTTTCATTCGGCGATCCCGCGATTCCGTGTGCCAAAGCACACCCATGCACGTTCAACGTCACCGGCAACCCGCCTGGGAAAAAACCGGCCAGGCGCGTCAGTGATACTAACGCCATCCGCGCAGAACGGGCAGTTCCGGATCCCCGGCTGTTTGTAAAAATTTGTTAGCCGGCGCAGGACGTCGAATTGACGTGACGGCCTTGCAAAGGCCGGGCCGGGCTGGCATAGATTGGCAGCTTGGGCCATCGCACCCGCAAACGACAAACCCGGAACCCACAGCATGTACCCACTCAATGAATTTTCGGTGCTGATCCATCCCGGCCTCAACGGCTCGGGCCCGGACCACTGGCACACCCACTGGGAACGTGCCTTTCCGGATTTCGTGCGCGTGCAGCAGGCGGACTGGGACCATCCGGTCTATGACGCCTGGGCCGCAACGCTTACGGACTACGTGAACCGTGCACCGAAGCCGGTGGTGCTGGTGCCGCACAGCGCAGGCACCACGCTGGTGGTGAAGTGGAGCTTCGAGCAGCCCGAACTGGTGAAGAAGGTGGCGGGCGTGTTTTTTGTGGCGCCCAGCGACCGTGACCGGCCGCTGCCGCCGGGCAGCGTCAGCCCGCTGCAGGGCTTCGGCGGCATGATCCTGAAACGCCTGCCCTACCCCTCCGCAGTGGTCGCCAGCCGCAATGACGAACGCGTGAGCTTCGAACGCGCGCAGGCTTTCGCAAAGGCCTGGGGCTCGGAGTTTTTTGACGCCGGCATGAACGGCCACCTCGGCTCCGATGCGAAGCTTGGCGTGTGGCCGGAGGGACTCGTCTTTTTCGGCCAGTTCCTCGCGACTTTGCGTGCATAATCCCGACATGGACCAGGCCAACTGGATCGACGTCGGCAGCGCCGCCGAACTTCAAAAGCGAGCCCTGCAGCAGGTGATGCTGGGCAGGACCCGCATCGCGCTGGTGCACAAGGACGGCCGCTTCAGCGCGATCTCGGGTTCCTGCAACCACGTCGGCGGCCCGCTCGGCGAGGGCCGCCTCGAAGGCGATTACGTGGTCTGCCCCTGGCACTACTGGAAGTTCCATTGCCGCACCGGCGAAGGTGAGCCCGGCTTCGAGGAAGACCGGGTGCCCGTGCACGAAGTCAGGGTCGAAGGCGGCCGCGTGCTGGTCAACGCCACGGCGGCGACAAAACGCGGGCGCAAACCCCACGCGCCGCATCCGCTCGCGCGCGAAGCGGTGCGTGCGCCGGGGCCGATCCGCGTCGCCGGCATCTCCACCACGGTGATGACCGCCGATCATCCGCGTTACAGCACCTCCGATGCGCTGCTTGAAGTGGCCATCGCCCACGCCCAGTCCGCGCTGGGCTGCGAAACGCAGCTGATCCGCCTGAACGATCTCAAGTTCCGTGCCTGCGAGGGTTTTTACTCGAAAAGCGCGCGCGCCTGCACCTGGCCCTGCTCGATTACGCAGATGGATCCCGACGACCAGCTCGACCGCGTCTACGAGGCCTTCGTGCACTGGGCCGACGTGCTGCTGATCGCAACCCCGATCCGCTGGGGCGCGGCGAGCAGCCTGTACTACAAGATGGTCGAGCGTATGAACTGCATCCAGAACCAGGAGACCATCGCCGACAAGCACCTGCTGAAGAACAAGGCCGCGGCCTTCATCATCACCGGCGGCCAGGACAATGTGCAGGGCGTGGCCGGGCAGATGCTCGGTTTTTTTGCGGAGATCGGCTGCCAGTTCCCGCAGTTTCCCTATATCGCGCATTCGCGCGGCTGGAGCGCGGAGGACATGGAAAACAACATGCGCTACGTGCAGGAATCACAAACCCTGCACGAAGGCGCGCAGGGGCTGGTGGCACGCGCGGTGGACATGGCCGCGCTAATGGTCGGCGGACAGCTCAAGGAACCGAAGATGGTGCGCGGCGGACGCAAGGCGCATCAGTTGGACGTCAAGGCGCAGACCTGAGGGAGCGCACCGCACGGGTGCCTCAGCACTGTGTGCAGCGCTCCACCGGCAGCCCGCGCTTGAGCCACCCCGGCCCGGCGGCATTGCCGGCCATGCCTTCCTTGATGTTGTACACCTGCGTGAAGCCCTGCGCCTGCAGGAACTGCTGTGCGCGGGTGGTGCGCACGCCCACGTGGCAGATCAGCGCCACCGGTTTTGTCCTGTCGCCGCCGGTCATCTGCAGCAGCGATTGCAGCAGCACCTGCGGTCCGCGGTAAAAATCGACACGCCCTGCGCCCGGCGCAATCCCGGTCTGTCGCCATTCCTCCGGCGTGCGGATGTCGATCAGCAGCATCCTGCCGTCCCGGGCTGCCGCATACGCCTCGGTGGCCGGCAGGTCCGGCCCGGCATGGGCAAAGGGCGCCGCAAGCAGCAGCGCGATCAGTGACAGCCTTGATAGTGGGCGACGGAACATGGGTGCCCTGAAGTTTACGACGTCCGCCGCCGTATATTTTTAAGTAATTGTTTTTATTGATATTTTATGGTTGATGGCCAGTTGGCCAAGGCGGTGTCTGCCGCTACCCCGCCGCCCGGAAGCTACATCCGCAGCAGCTTCACCGGTTCCGCGCCCTCGAGCAGCTTCACGCCCTGCTGCTGCGCGTATTCCCGCGCCTGTACCGTCGGCACTCCCGCCACCGCATGGCGGCACTCCCGGGCGCCGCTCTTTTCACCGGCTGCCGCCGGCGGCAGGCCGCTTTGCCCTCAGCTCATTTCTTTGCGCGCCGGTTGACGGCTGTTTTTTTCTTCGCCTTGCGGGCGGGCCGTTTTCCGGTGGTTTTTTTCTTCGGCGGGGCTTTTTTTCGGTTCACGGCCTTCTTCCCGGCCGGCGTTTTTTTCGGCGCGGTCTTTTTCTTTGCACCGCCCTTTTTCCTTGCCGCGGATTTCCTCGCGGCGGGTTTCTCCGCCACGGCATGGAACAGGTTCAGCGCCGATCCCTTGCGGAACCAATCGAGCTGCGATGCGCTGAAGCTGTGGTTGAGCTGCAGTGTCTCGGTGCTGCCGTCGGCGTGCCTGATGCGGCACTCGACCGGTTTGCCGGGGGCAAGGTCCTTCAGGCCAACCAGGCTCAGCCGGTCGTCCTCGCGCAGGCGGTCGTAGTCGCCGGCCTGGCGGAAAGTGAGCGCGAGCAGTCCCTGTTTCTTCAGGTTGGATTCGTGGATGCGCGCGAAACTGCGCACGATCACCGCGACCCCGCCCAGCAGCCGCGGGCTGAGGGCCGCATGTTCGCGGCTGCTGCCTTCGCCGTAATTGGCGTCACCGACGATGACCCACTTCAGGCCCTTCGCCTTGTAGTCGCGCGCAACCTTCGAGACCATTTCATCGCCGGCCCCGGTCAACTGGTTCTTCACCTTGCCCGGCTTGCCGGTGTAGGCATTGATCGCGCCCATGCACAGGTTGTCGCTGAACTTGTCGAGGTGTCCGCGCAGGCTCAGCCAGGGACCGGCCGGGGATATGTGGTCGGTGGTGGTTTTGCCCTTGGTCTTCAGCAGGATCGGCATGTCGAGATAGTCCTTGCCGTCCCAGGCCGGCCAGGGCTGCATCAGCTGCAGGCGCTTGCTGTCGGGATCGATGCGCAACTTGATACTGCGGCCGTCCGCGGGCGGCGCAGTGTAATCCACCTCGCCGGGCGTGAACTTCTTCGGGGGCACCGGCGGTGCGGGCCGCGGCGGATTCAGCCTGAACGGCTGGCCATCGGCACCGGTCAGGGTGTCGACCAGCGGATTGAATGACAGCCTGCCGGCCAGCGCCATCGCGGTGACGATTTCCGGGCTGGCGATGAAGTTCATGGTCGTGCGCTGCCCATCGTTGCGCGCCGGAAAGTTGCGGTTGTACGAGGTGACGATGGTGTTGGGCACCGTGGCCACATCTTTCGCCCTGCGCCACTGGCCGATGCAGGGCCCGCAGGCATTGGCGAGCACAGCGCCATTGATGTCCTTCAGCGACTGCATCTGGCCGTCGCGCTCGATGGTGGCGCGCACCTGCTCGGATCCCGGCGTGACCAGGAAAGGGACGGCAGCTTTTACACCGTGCGCCTTGGCCTGCTCGGCAACGTCCGCTGCGCGGCTCATGTCTTCATAGGATGAATTGGTGCAGCTGCCGATCAGCGCGCTCGAAATCCGGTCGATGAACTGGTTGTCTGGGTCGCTCACTTCGGCGGCAAGCTCCGATATCGAGCGCACCCGGTCCGGCGAGTGCGGGCCCACCACCAGCGGCTCGAGTGTCGAGAGGTCGAGCCGCACGACGCGGTCGTAGTATTGCTCCGGATCGGCCTCGACCTCGGGGTCAGGTTGCAGCAGGTCCATGTGCTGTTCCATCAAGGACACCAGTCCGCCGCGGCCGGTCGCGCGCAGGTACTGCGCCATGTGCCCGTCGGCCGGGAACATCGATGTGGTGGCACCCAGCTCGGCGCCCATGTTGGTGATGGTGGCCTTGCCGGTGGCGCTGATGGTGCGTGCGCCGGGGCCGATGTATTCGACGATGGCGTTGGTGCCGCCGGAGACGGTGAGCTGGCCGGCGACATACAGGATCACGTCCTTGGGCGCGGTCCATCCGCCGAGCTTGCCGGTCAGGTAGACGGCGATGTGCTTCGGGTAGAGCACCTCCCACGGCAGGCCGGCAATGGTTTCGACCGCATCAGCCCCGCCCACGCCCACCGCGCAGGCACCCAGCCCGCCGGCATTGGGCGTATGCGAGTCGGTGCCGATGATCAGCGTGCCGGGGAAGGCATAGTTCTCCAGCACCACCTGGTGAATGATGCCGGCGCCCGGCCCCCAGAACCCGGCGCCGTACTTGGCCGAGGCGGTGCGCAGAAAGTCGTAGACCTCGGCGTTTTCGGCGAGCGATTCGCGCAGATCCTGCTTGCCGTCGACGCGGGCCTGTATCAGGTGGTCGCAATGCACCGTGGTCGGCACCGCGACCCGTTCGCGCCGCGTCTGCATGAACTGCAGCAGCCCGGTCTGTCCCAGCACATCCTGGAACACGACACGGTCAGGGCGCACGAAGAGATAGCTTTTCCCCGGCTGCATGTCCTGCGTTTCCGGGTCGTCGAGGTGCCCCAGCAGCACCTTGTCCGCCAGGGTCAGCGGTTTGCCCAGGCGGCGACGTACGACTTTGAGGTTCTTCGCCATCGTGGCGTAGATTTTGGCCGCCATTTGCGGCGTGGATTCTATGGTCAGCATGTTTGTGCCCCCTGAGGTCAGGTTAAACACAGAACCGTCCGCGGATTGCGAGGGACGTCCAGGATAGGAGCCCTGGTTCGGCGGACACCAGCAGGTATTGTTGACCCTCAGGCGGGTACTTGCAAACCGGTTTCGCCTTTTGCGCATCATCCTGCCGCTTCAAGCAGCGTGCGACAGGACTAACCGGAGCTGTTCAGGCGGATCGGTGGCCACATTGAATGCTGAGGACCACGGCACTGTTGCAGCACAATGCGGTCATACGGTGCGGGCATGATGCCGGATGATTTCATTGCGACATGATGAACCCACACTTTCAACGTTATTCAGCGGAGTAAACAGCCATGACCAGCATACGCGCCTGGGCCGCCCCGGCCGCCAAACAGAAACTGGAACGACTCGATTTCAATCCCGGCCCGCTGGGCGACGAGGAGGTCGAAGTTGCCGTTGAATATTGCGGCATGTGCCATTCCGACCTGTCGATGATTGACGATGAATGGGGCATGGCCGCCTACCCGCTGGTGCCGGGTCACGAAGTGGTCGGACGCATTGTGGCGCTGGGCGCGCGGGTCAAGGGCCTCGCCAAGGGCCAGCAGGTGGGCGTGGGCTGGACCAGCGCCAGTTGCATGCACTGCGCGCCCTGCATCGGCGGCGACCAGCACCTGTGCAGCACCGCACAGGCGACCATCGTCGGCCACCACGGCGGCTTTGCCGAGCGGTTGCGCGCGCACTGGGCGTGGGCGATACCGCTGCCTGCAGGCCTGCCGCCGGAAACCGCGGGGCCGCTGTTCTGCGGCGGCATCACGGTATTCAGTCCGCTGCTGGAATACAACATCAAACCCATCAGCCGGGTGGGTGTGGTCGGCATCGGCGGCCTCGGCCACATGGCGCTGCGCTTCCTCAAGGCCTGGGGCTGCGAGGTCACCGCCTTCACGTCCAGCGCATCCAAGCACGCAGAAGCGCGCGCGCTGGGTGCGCATCACGTGGTGTCCAGCCGCGACTCGAAAGCCATCGCCGCCATTGCCGACAGCCTCGACCTGGTAATCGTCACCGCCAACGTCGCGCTTGACTGGGACGTCATCATCGCCAGCCTCGGCCCCAAAGGCCGGCTGCACCTGGTCGGCGCCGTACTGGAACCGATCCCGGTGCAGGCCTTTGCGCTGATCATGGGGCAGAAAAGCGTTTCCGGCTCGCCCACCGGTTCGCCGGGCAGCATCGCGAAAATGCTGGCTTTCTGCGCCCGCCACGGCATCGCGCCGCAGGTGGAGGAGTTTGCAATGAGCAAGGTGAATGATGCGATTGCCCATCTGAAGGCCGGCAAGGCGCGTTACCGCATTGTGCTGAAGGCGGATTTCGACGGCTGAGCAGTGCGCTGATCGACGTGAAGGTCAATGGGATAAATGGCGTCAGGCCCCATAACCCCTGTCCTTAGGCTCCCGGCACATTCGCAAACGCACTGTCCGGTGACTTGCCGGCAATGGTCGTGCGGTGCAGCTTGCGCTTGTATTTTGCCGTTTCGAACGGCGTAGCACGGTGCAGCGTGCAGCGGTTATCCCAGAGCACGGCGTCGCCGTCGCGCCAGTGGTGGCTGTAGACATACTGCGGCTGCGTGCAATGGACCGTCAGTTCTTCAATCAGCCGCGCACCCTCCTCCGGCGGCATGCCGACGATCTCCTGCGCGTGCGCGCCGACGTAGAGCGCCTTGCGGCCGTTGACCGGGTTTGCCCGCACCAGCGGGTGGGTGACGACATGGCGCTGCTTGTCTTCTTCCTTGTAGCCCTTGTCGTTGGCGGCGTCCCGCAGCGTCATGCGGTGCAGCGCCGTCAAACCTTCCAGCGCGGCCTGGCGTTCGGCCGGCAGGTCCGCCCAGGCCGCCCTGGCGCTCGCCAAGTCCGTATTGCCGCCGACCGGCGGCACGATGCGCGCCGCGAGCATCGAGGCCAGCGCCGCCACCGGCTTGAACGAGCTGTCGCTGTGCCAGTCCTCATTGCGCGCCCGGTGCACCATCGCCGGATGGTCCGCCGGCAGGAAATTGCCGTCCTTGCCGAGATTGGTCATGACCGAGATGTGCCCGGGGTTCCAGTCGTTGCCGGGGTGGGCGATCATGGTTTCGAGTTCGCCGAAATGGCGGCAGAACGCGATCTGCGAGTCGTCGTCGAAATGCTGGTCGCGGAAGACCAGCACCTGGTGCTCGTTGAAGGCCTCCCAGATGACGCGGAAATCCGCGCGCGACAGCGGCAGCTTCAGATCGATGCCGGTCACCTCGGCCACGAACAGCGGGTGCAGGCGCTTGACGGTGATGCGGGACTCGATGGAATCCATGATTTCTCCTGTAACGAAATAGCAAGGCCGGGCTGCCGGCGGCCCGCGTGGGCAGTTTGAACTCGACGTGCGCTGCCTTGCGCCGACCATTGTCACACAGCCCGGGCTCCTGGGCCTGCGGGTGAAAGGCGGCCGTGTAAAGTAAGATCAAACCATGCTCGAAAAAACGAATTCAGGAAAATCATGAGCGCCATTGATCACGCGGCTTCCGCCGCTGCCGTACCGATCCGCATCGGCGAGATCAGCACCTTTGTGCTGGAAGCCCCGATCGCCAGGCCGGTCAGGAATTCCTGGCGCACGCTGACCTCGCGCAGTGCACTGCTGATCCGCGTCACCGATGCCGAGGGCGCCGAGGGCTGGGGCGAGCTGTGGTGCAACTACCCGCCCCGCGGCGCGCAGCATCGCGCGGACCTCGTCAACCTGGTTGCAGCGCCGGTCATTGCCGGCTGCGAGTTTGCGGGACCGGAAGCCGTGTTCCGCACGCTGGAGCAGGCGCTGCGCATCCCGTCGATCACCAGCGGTGAATACGGTCCCTTCGCGCAGGTCGCCGCCGGCATCGACAACGCGCTGTGGGACCTGGTGGCGAAGCGCGCGGGCCAGCCGCTGTGGCAGTACTTCGGCGGGGTCTCCCGGGTGGCGGTCTATGCCAGCGGCCTCAGCCCCGACGAGCCCGGCCCGCTGGCCGCGCAGGCGCTGCGCAACGGGTTTCGAGCCGTCAAGCTCAAGGTCGGTGCCGACCCGGCCACGGACCTGAAAAATTCCGCGGAGCTGAGGACCCTGCTCGGCGCATCCGGCCGGCTGATGTACGACGCCAACCAGCGCTGGACCGTCGAACAGGCGCAGGAGGCCATCGCCGGATTCGCCGAATTCGGGCCGCTGTGGATGGAAGAACCGCTCGCCGGCGACGAACCGGTCGCAGCCTGGCAGGCGCTGGCCGGCCGCAGCGCCCTGCCGCTGGCGGCCGGCGAGAATGTCCGCGAGCGTGCGGCCTTCGACGCCTTCGTCGGCAGCGGCGCGCTGCGGTTCCTGCAGCCCGACATGGGCAAATGGGGCGGCCTTACCGAGTGCCTGCCGCTGGGCCGGCGCGCCATCGCGGCGGGCCTGCAGTTCTGCCCGCACTGGCTGGGCAGCGCGGTCGGGCTGATGGCCTCGCTGAACCTGCTCGGCGCGGCCGGCGGCCAGGGCTGGGGCGAGTGGGACGCCAATCCGAATCCGCTGCGCGAACTGCTGATGCCCCGGGGCATCACGGTGGCCGAAGGTTTCGTCACGCTCAGCACTGCGCCGGGCATCGGCTTTGCGCCCGACATGAACGTGCTGAAGGAATTCGCTGCGCGGTGACGGCCGAGCGGGCCTCACCCGTTTCTCCGGATCGTTTCTCCGGGTGATTCCGCCCGGCTTCCAGACCGCCGTTCATGCTGCTGCCGGGCCGAGCAGCTTACTCGGGCTTGATGCCTGCCGCCCGGATCAGTTCATGGCTGCGCGCGAATTCAAACTGGCGCAACGCGGCCAGCGCGGCCGATTGCGCGTGGTGGTCGCGGTTGAGGTCCTGCGCGGTTGACGCCAATTCCCAGCCGGTCCGGCTGCGGGAAAGGGTGCCGACACAGTACGTCGTTTGCGTGTCGAGTGTCGTCAGCTCCATGTTGACCCACTGGTATTCCGTGGCGTGATCGCTGATGTGGCAGGACGCGCCACGGGCCTCGCGGATGGGCTTGCCCGAGGCACTGGCCACGATGAACACGAGGGTCATGACGTCCGCCGGCAAGGCCTCGAGAAAAACGAAAATCCTTTCATCGTCCCATTGACTTGCGCCGGTTCGCGAGTCGCCGGTATGGACAACGCTGCCGTTGCTGCTGCGCGGGTTGCCCGGATGGATGATTTCGACGACCTGCTGCTCCCGATCGAACAGCACGCACAGGGCGTCCAGATTCTCCGGATGCACATTTGCGTCGCCTTCCGACGGGTCCCAATGCAGGCCCATGACGACTTCCTTCAGTTCGGGTGTCTCGTCTTCCTGCAGCGGCACCCCTGCAATGCCGGAATTGCCGATTGGCATGCTCCCTCCTCCTGATGGATCGATATGCCTGCCGGCGAAGGGCAGGTTTTATGGACATGTGACCGCGGGATTCCTGATAAGTTTTCCGGCGCGCTCAACACGAGCGCGGATTCAGGCCCGGACAGGCAGCATCAGGCTGCTCTTGCACCGCCGCATCGGGACGGGCTGATCCGGGTGGACGGCGTGAACCGGCCCGGTTGGCTGCGGGCCTATCCGCGAACCAGCCTCGCCAGTTCCGCGCCCTCCACCAGCTTCACGCCCTTTTTCCTTGCGAAGGCCCGCGCCTGATCGGTCAGCTCTCCCGCCACCGCATAATGGCATTCCCTCGCCTCGCGTTTTTCGCCGGCCGCGGCGAGTTCCCTCAGCGGATCAACCCCTGTGCGTGCAGCCTTCCAGCGCCGCGCGCTCACCAGCGTCAGGTAACCCAGCTTCTGCAGCTCGAAATCGGCTGCGCCATCGACCCTCTGCACGGTGTAGCCCTCGGCCCTGTAGCCCCGCTCCAGCGCCTGCGCGAAATCCTCCCAGGACAGGCTGCGGGTTTTCTCCAGCGCTTTCTCCACCCGCGCGCCCGTGGGCCCGAAGAGCTGTTTCCAGGCGACCATCAGCGTGATCACGGTGAAAGGCAGGGTGGCAAACAGCGCGTAGCCCCAGGGCACGAAGTTCTGCACCACCACGAAGGTAGCGAGCGCAGCGAGCGCGCTCACCCACCAGCTCTGGCGCAGCAGCATTGCGAATATCGAGTTCTCGGGAATCTTCCACTTCATGCCTTGCGCCTCGGATTCGTGTGGTCATGCGTGTTAATACCATGTTTCATGACCCCGTTCTCCCGGCCGGGTACTAAAGCCCGAACACCTTCAGCAGTGAATCGAACACGCCTTCGAGGCCACGGCCGGTCAGACCGGTTTTCCGTCCGAAATCCGGCGTCTCTTCGTAGACGTAATAGCCCGGCGCGCCGGCAAAGCTGTCGTTCAGCAGCGCCTGTTCCCCCATCAGGTAAGGCACGAAGGTCTCGCAGCGGGTCGTGGAATACCAGAGATTGGCGCTGAAGCCCATGGTGCCGGCCTGATTGATGCGCCGGCCGGTGTCGGCGGCTTCAATCCGCGCGCCGCGACAGCCCTTCACGATCAGCCGGGCGGGGCCGTGAAAAACCACGTAGCGCAGCTGCAGGGTCAGCCAGGCATGCAGGCTGGCGAGGCGCCAGTGCCGCGTGATGCGGAAGGGGCGATCGCTGCGGTGAACCACGCCCACCAGGTTGCGCGGCTGAAACACGAGCGCACTGCCCTCCGGCAGATCGAGGACACCGACCTCGCTCAGGGCGTCCCGAGTCGGTGAAACGACTATCGTGGTGGGCTCCCCGCAGCGCACGCGGCTCAGGGCGACCATGCCCGAAACCAGGCTGCTCAGCGGCAGGGACCAGTCGAGCAGCCATTTCGTGTCGATCCGGGCATCCCGCGGCGTGCTCTGCAGGTATTCCGGATGGATCAGCAGCACCTCGTCCCCGGCCAAGGTCAGTTTTTTTGACACCGCGGTAAACCGCGCCGGGTCCGCCGGATTTTCGGTGTCTCCGGACTGCGGCACCAGTTGACCGGAGGCCTCCGGCAGGATGCGGATCGGCGGCCGCCGTGCAGCCAGCGGCGCGAACACATAGTAAAACAGGGCCTTGATCACCAAGGGCGCAAGAATGACCGCCAGCAGGATCAGCAGGGCGATCTGCAGGATGCTGCTGACAGGCTGCGAGAGTTTCGAGAACCAGTTGTCGCGGACGGATCGCCGGCGTTCTTCGATCGCGGCGTTGAGCGGGCTCACAATGGCCTCGATCCGGTCCTCCCGGATCCCGAACACCGGCGGGGAATCCTGGATGCGCCGGACCCTGCCTTCCTGGCGTTTGTAGTCTTCGTAGGCGACGAGGTTTTCCCGTGCGAGCTGTTCGTGGCTTTCCTGCAACTGCCGGTATTGATGAAATGCGGCGGTTGCCGGGACAAACACCTGGACCGGGTGCAGTGCCCTGAGGCGGGCCTGCTCGGCTTCGTTCTGCAGGAGCCGCGCATGGACAAGCACGTGCCGGCGCCGCAGGTTTTCGAGATTCTCCGGTTCACCCAGTGCCGAGAGCAGGGCCGCGAGGTGGTCCCGCTCCTGGGCCAGCAGCTCGATTTCCAGGTCGAGACGCAGGCGGGCGGCAATGCCACTGCCAACGGCGCCGTCCGTCAGAAGGCCGCGCAGCCCGCCGAGCTGCTGCCTTTCCTGCTCCTTGGTTTCGATTGTCTTGGCGATGGCTGCCAGCCGCTCGCTGAGGGCGCCCGCCGGAGCAGCCTTGAGCTGTGCGACGCGGCTCGACAGATCGGCTTTCGCCCTTTTCTGCCACTCGTCCACATTGCCCTGCTCGACTTCAAGCCGGGAAAGGTCTGCCGTGTCGGAACCCCAGCGGGTGAATTCCTTGCGCAGATAGTCCGCGGCCAGCAGCATTCCGACTATCAACAGAAACAGCAGGAAATGCCGGAAAACCCAGAGAACAATCGGCTGGATTACTGTGCGCAAGGCTTGCCTCTCCTGCGGTTGGATGCCGGATTCGGCCCCGACGGGATGCTCCGGATTTTTCAGGCTTGTCGAAAACTGCCGGACCAGCGACTGCCTGCATCACTGCGACCCGCAACACGATATGCTGTATGCCCCGCTACTGTATTACATCGAGCCCTGACAAGGGACCGAGTTCCGATTCTCCTGAATTTTTTCGCCGAGGCAGGATGGCCATGACCACCACAAGCTTTGATTTCACGCCACTGTTGCCCGCCGGCCTGCCCCCGGCCGCCGCGCGCTGGACCGGCCGCCCCAAATACGATTTCACCGGCGGCAATAACGATCCGGATGCGCTGCCGCTCGACGGCCTGATCGCGGCGGCCGATGCGGTGCTGCGGCGCGAGGGCCGCACGCTGGCGACCTATGGCCTCAACAGCGGGCCGCAGGGTTACCGCGCGCTGCGCGAGTTTCTGGCGGCGAAACTCGGGCGCGATGCCGGCATGCGCTGCAGCGCGGATGACATCCTGATCACCTCGGGTTCGCTGCAGGGGCTGGACCTGGTGAACCACACGCTGCTCGCGCGCGGCGACACGGTGCTGATCGAGGAGGACTGTTACCAGGGCTCGATCAACCGCCTGCTCAGGCTGGGCGTCACGCCGCTGGGCATTCCGCTCGACCGCGGGGGCATGCGCGTCGATGCGCTCGAAGCCGCGCTCGCGGCACTGCAGGCGAAGGGTGTGCGTCCCAAGTACATCTACACCATCCCCACGGTGCAGAACCCGACGGCCACCGTGATGCCGCTGGAGCGGCGCAAGGCGCTGCTGCAGCTTGCCGCGGACTACGGCGTGCCGGTGTTCGAGGACGACTGCTATGCCGACCTCACCTGGTCGGGCGAGCGCCCGCCGGCACTCCATGCGCTGAGCGACCGCGGCAACGTCATTTACATCGGCTCCTTCTCCAAGACCATCGCCCCGGCACTGCGCGTGGGTTACCTCGTCGCGCCGTGGCCGGTCATGTCGCGCATGCTGGCGATCAAGACCGATGCCGGGTCCGGGGCGCTGGAACAGATGGTGCTGGCGGAGTACTGCGCGGCACATTTCACCAAACATGTGCCGCTGCTGCGCAAGGCGCTGCGCGCAAAGCTGGTAACGCTGATGGAGTCGCTGAAGGAGCAGTTCGGCGCGGCGGCGGAATTCGATGACCCGCAGGGCGGGATTTTCCTGTGGGTGAAGCTGCCGGACGGTGTCGATGCACTGAAACTCTTCCCGCTGGCGCAGGCCGCGGGCGTGGCGATCAATCCGGGGCCGGAATGGTCAGTGAACAAAGCGCATGCGCAAAGCCGCCTGCGGCTGTGTTTCGCCAACCTCAGCCACGAGGAGATCAGCCAGGGCGTGGCGAAGCTCGCCGAGGTCTGCCGCAAGGCGTTCGGCGTGCCCGCGTGATGCTGCAGTGCAGGGCGGGTGCTGAAGAGGCCATGCTAGACTTGAACGGTCTTTTTTCATGCGGGACAAAGTGACCGCGGATCAGGAGGACTGATATGTTCAAGCGCATACTGGTGCCGATCGACGGCAGTGCCACCTCGAACCAGGGTTTGCAGCAGGCAATCCAACTGGCCAAGGATCAGAAAGCGACCCTGCTGCTGCTGCACGTGGTCGATGAAAGCCCGCTGGTCCAGAGCGCCGTGGCCAGCGGGGCGCTGTTCACGAACCTGCTGGACAGCCTGACCCGGGCCGGCGAGAAGATTCTGCAGAAGGCGGAAGGACTGGCGCGACAGAAGCGCGTCCGCGTCAGCAGCACGCTGGTCGAGAATTCGCTGGGGCCCGTGGCTGATGCGATTCTCAAGAGTGCAAAAAAGCTCCGCGCCGACCTGATCGTGATCGGCACCCACGGCCGCCGCGGCGGTGCCCGCCTGATCATGGGCAGCAATGCCGAGAGCGTGGTGCGGCAGTCCACGGTGCCCGTGTTGCTGATCCGCTCGAAGACCCGCGCGGCAGCTGCGCGTCGCCGCAAAAAGTAGTCCGCCCGACTGGCCGCTGCAGCCAGTCACCGCAGTGCCGGATGCCGGGCGCGCACGGCCGCCGGCCCGACCGGGGCGGCGCTGGAGTCTGCTATCGTGCCCTTTCCACAATAACAATCGCCTCGGCAGGCAAACGGAGGAGCAACCATGAAAATCCGGCGAGTGCAGTGCTGGCTGCTGCGCATTCCCTTCCATTTCCCGCTGGTCCGGGAAGAGCAGCACGCGATGGCGAACTTCGTCGAAATCGAGACCGACGACGGCATCAAGGGCCACGCGATGTCGACCTATCCGATGCGCTTCGGCGTGCGCGAGTACATCAACCGCGAGGCGGCGCCCGTCGTGCAGGGCATGGATGCGATGCGCCCCGAGGAAATCCGCAACCGGGTGTTCTGGGCCACCGCGCGCAAGTATTTCCACGGCGCGTGGAACTGCGCGATGAGCCTGATCGACATCGCGCTGTGGGACGTCAGGGGCAAGGCGCTGGGCCAGCCGATCTGGAAGCTGCTGGGCGGCGCGCATGCCCAGGTCCCCGCCTACATCACCTTCGGCCTGCCGCGCTATTCGATCGACGAGCTGATCGAGGTCGCGCGCATGCTGATCAGGGACGGCCAGCGCAGCCTGAAGATGGTGGTGGCCAAGGGCACCAATCCCTACGACGAGATCCTCGGCGAGCCCACCGACGCGGACATCCTGCAGGATGCGAAGCGCGTCGCCGCGCTGCGCGAGGCGGTCGGCCCCGACATCGAGCTGATGATGGATGCCAACAAGGGCGCGACCTACGCCCAGGCGCTGAAGCTCGCCAAGCTGTGCGAGCCCTGCAACCTCGTCTGGTTCGAGGATCCCGTGCTGCAGGGCGACCCGCGCCTGATGGCGAAGCTGCGCACCCAGACGACGATCCCGATCGCAGCCGGCAGCACCGCCACCTCGGACCTGATGTTCATCCGCGAATACCTGCTGCGCGAAGCCGTCGATTACCTGCAGCCCAATGTGCGCGACATCGGCGGTTTCACGCAGGCGGTGAAGGCGGCGGCAATGGCGCAGGCCTTCAACGTGCCGCTGGCGATGGGCGGCAACTACCCGCACATGAACATGCACCTGCACGGCGGCATGCCCAACGGCGGGCGCGTGGAGTTCCACTGGCAGGGCTGGAAATGCGTCGAGCAGCTGTTCGACAACGCGCCGGGGCCGGTGAACGGCATGCTGACGCTGCCGACGGCGCCCGGGCTGGGCTTCACGCCCAAGGCCGGCATACTCGAGCTCGCGGTGGATTGACGGACGGTCCGGCCAACAAGAACCACGCGCCGGAAAACACAGACGGCGCGAGGCAGCCAATCCGCGGTCGACGGCACCGGCGCTTGGCCGGACACGAATTGGCGGGCTTGGTGAATTCCCTTGTGACATTGCCGGTTGTGTAAACCATAGATTACACTCCGGCCGTGGTCGAAATCCGCGAGACGCTGGAATTTTCGGCCTGACTTGAGTCCTTGCGTGACGTTCAGGCACGCACCCGGGTACAGGCACGCATTCTCCGGCTTCGCCTCGGCAATCCCGGTGATGTAAAGCCGATTGGCGAAGGCATTTCAGAAATGCGCATCGATCATGATCCCGGTTATCGGGTGTATTACGTTAAACGAGGTGCGCTGCTGGTCATCCTTCTGGTGGTCGGCGCCAAGCCGACCCAGGACAAGGACATCAAGACCGCGCTGAAACTGGCGGGCATGCTGCAGGAGACCATCATGGCCAAAAGACTGAGCACCCGTCCTTACGACGCCGCCACTTACCTGAAGACGGAGCAGGAGTGCGCGCTGTACCTGCAGGCCGCCATCGACGAATCCGATGGCGATCCGGCCCTGGTTATTGCAGCGCTCGGCGACATTGCCCGCGCCCGCGGCATGATGCAGCTTGCGCGCGAAACCGGCCTGACACGCGAAGGGCTTTACAAGGCGCTGTCCCCGGAAGGGAATCCGAGTTTTGCGACAGTCATGAAGGTATGCAAGGCATTGGGCCTGAAACTGCACACCGAACCGGCCGATGCTTGACCCGGGTGGCCGCCCTCAACGGGACAGAACGGCAGTTTCCCGCAACCCGGCCGATGGCGCAGGAATCCGCGGCGCCCCGGCCGGTGTCTGCCGCTGCTCAGCGGCGGCCCTTACTCGGACTTGATGCCCGCCTTCTCGGCGACCCTCGCGTACGACGCCGTCTCCTCGCGGATGAACTGCGCTAGACCTTCCGGCGTCGTCGGCGCGGGCATGCCGCCGTCTTCCGCGAGGCGCTTGATCAGGGTGGCATCGGTGAGGGCGTTGCGCACCGCCGCGTTGAGCGTCGCGATGATGTTCGCCGGCGTGCCGGCGGGCGCAAGCATCGCGTACCACTGCGTGAGTTCAAAGCCCGGGTAGCCGGCTTCGGCCATGGTCGGGATGTCGGGGTAGACATCGATGCGCTTCGGCGCGGTCACGGCCAGCGCCTTCAGGCGCCCGGTGCGCGTGAACGGCAGGGTCGTCAGCGGGCTGGCGAAGCCGTAGTCCACCTGTCCCGCGACGAGATCGACGGCAAAGAGTGCCGTGCCGCGGTACGGAATGTGCATGACGTCGATGCCCGCCGTGACCTTGAACAGCTCGCCGGCGAGGTGCGGCGCGCCGCCGGTTCCCGCGGACGCGAAATTGAGCTTGCCCGGGTGTCTCTTGGCGAGCGCGACGAGTTCCTTGACATTGCTGGCCGGCACCGACGGATGGACGGCAAGCACCCAGGACACCTTGGCGCCGAGGCTGATCGGCGCGAAATCGCGCTGCGGATCGTAAGGCAGCTTCCGCTTCAGCGCCGGCATGATCGAGAGCCCGGACGAGGTGCCCCACAGCAGCGTGTAGCCGTCCGGCGCCGAGCGGGCGACGTAGTTGGTGCCGATGACGCCGGCGGCGCCGTCGCGGTTGACGACCACGACCTGCTGCTTGAGGTCGAGTGCCATGCGCTGGGCGATGAGGCGGCCGAAGGCGTCGGTCGAGGCACCCGGCGGGAAGGGAATCACCAGCGTGACCGGGCGCTCGGGATACTTCTGCGCATGCGCGCCGGTGAACGCGCCGGCGGCGGCTAGCAGCACGACAAGCAGTTTCAGGCTCTTCATGATGGTTCTCCTGTGCGTGGTTTCAGTTGCCGTTGCGCGGCACGCGCTCCTCGAAATCGCGTTCGAACACGCGATTCTTGCCCTCGTAGGCTTCCAGCCTTGCGCGGATCACGAAGTCCTTCTTCGTGCAGGACACCTGGGTCCGGGTCTCGGTGCGGATGTGCCAGTCGCCGCGCTCGAATTCCCAGGTCCAGGTCACTTCCGCGGTGGCCGACAGCGGGTCGTCCTCGATGACGCGGTAGCGCTCGGTCGAGCGCGCCTCGGCGACAAGGTCGATTTCGTCGTAGCGGTTGCGTCCGCTGCTGTCCGTGACCTCGACCACGGTCTCGCCCTTGCCGAGATCGGTGCGTATGGTCCGGTTGCGCCCGCCCGGCGCCAGCACGGTCCGGGGGAAGGGCGGCGCGGACTCCGGCGCCTTGAACTTCGGCGGCCGGTCATCGCGCCGGGTGCGCGGACGCACCGGCAGCGACAGCGCGCTCTTGCCGGCCACCAGCGTCAGCGTGACCGGTTCCGGCGACGGCCAGACCAGCGGCCAGTACGTCGTCGACACGGCAACCCGGATGCGATGCCCTTTCGCGAACGAGTATGCGCTGTCGATCAGCGGGAAGCTTATTTTGTATTCGGTGCCCGGCTGCAGTTTCTTCGGCCGCGAGGCGCTGTCGCGGTGGGTGAGGTTGAACACGCCGTAGGTCACGCGCGTGGAGGCGCCGTCGGGCGCGACGTCACAGAGGCGCACGCAGACGAAAGCCGTCGGCCGGTCCACGGCAAGCGTGAGTTCGGCGCTGGTGGTGCCGAGGATCTCCAGGTCCTGCTTCAGCGGCGGGCTGTCGAAGCACAGCGACTGACCGTCATCCATGCGCTGGTCGCCGGGCAGTTCGGGGCTGGGGCCGTGCTGGAACCAGGGCATCAGTTCGCCGCAGGCGAGGCCCAGGGTCTGGGGTGATTTCCAGGTGAGCCTGGTGGCCCGCCCGCCCTTGTCGGCGAGCACGCCGTCGCCATTGAGGACGAAACGGCGCGGCTTGATGCTTGGCGAGGGCCAGCGGTCCTCGGCCACCCAGCGGCCCGGCGACTCGGCATAAAACGGCTTGGCCGGGACCGAGCGCGGCATCCACGCGATCAGCTTCGGCTCGCGCATGATGCCGGTGTCCTTGCCGCGCATCCAGTGGTCGTACCAGCGCAGCGCTTCCTGCAGCAGGCCGATTGCCGGCCCGGGCATGCCGAGATGGCCATAGCGGTGGCCCCAGGGCCCGATGATGCCTTTCACCGGTGTCGACAGGTGTTCGAGGGTCTCGCCCACCGCGCCGACATAGGAGCCGTCGGCCCAGCCGCTCAGCGCGTAGAACGGCGCCTTGATGTTGCGGAAATCGACGCCGCGCTCGCTCCAGTAGCGGTCGAATGCCTGGTGCTGGAGTGCGGTGACGATCTGCGGCGTGTCGTTCTCGAGGCGCGCCATCCACATCTTGCGCCACTTCCCGCCCACCAGCTGCGGATCGGGCGGACGCGATTTGTAGCCGAACAGCTGGCTCGACCAGCGGATGGAGCGCAGCAGCACGCAGCCGCCGCGATAAACCTGGCTGTAGCGGTAGCGGTCGGGCGCGAAGGACTGTGCGATCACGGCCTTCAGCTGCTCGGGCGCGCGGTTCGCGGTCTGTATGCCCTGGAAGCCGCCCCATGAAATGCCGAACATGGCGACCTGGCCGTCGCTCCAGGGCTGCTGCGCGATCCACTTCAGCGCCTCCACGGTATCGTCGGCCTCGCCGCCGATCGAGAACACGCCCTGGATGCCGTCCGAATCGCCCGATCCGCGCATGTCGATGCGCATGGAGGCATAGCCGTGGCCCGCGAAATAGCGGTGATGCATGGCATCGCGCGGCGCATAGATGTCGCGCTTGCGGTAGGGAATCACTTCGATGATCGTCGGCACGCCGCGCTTCTGCGCGATGTCCGGCAGCCACAGCTTGGCGGCGAGCTTCACGCCGTCCGGCATCGGGATCCAGCAGTCTTCGGTTTCGGTGTACTGGTGCGGAAAGCGCGTGATCGTCTTCAATGCGGCACTCCTTGCCTGGATGGCCTCGCACCCGGGCCGTGGTGAAGCGCCCATTGCGTGGCCGGAGGAATCACGTAAGCAACGGTCCCGGAGCGGGCGGCCGCTCCCGAAGGTCACGCCGCGGCGATGAGTCGGACGGCGGGTGCACCTGCAGCCATTCTAGGAGGGTACCCCCGTGCGTCAACAATCCGACCGTATCATGGACCGGCATGCGGCCCAGGGGCTAAACGCCGAACACCCTCGGCGCGAGCAGCAGCATCACGGCGAAGATCACGGCGATGGCGATTATGTTGAGCCAGAAGCCGGCCCTGATCATGTCGCCCAGCCGCAGCTGCTCCCAGGAAAACACGATCGCGTTGGGCGGCGTGGCGACCGGCATCATGAAGGCCATCGACGCACCCAGCGCCACCGGCACGGCCAGCAGCCGGGGATCCAGCCCCAGGCCGACAGCCACCGCGCCGAGTATCGGCAGGAAAGTCGCCGTTGAGGCCGTGTTGGAGGTGATCTCGGTCAGGTAAACAATCGCCGCGGTGACCAGGAACACCAGCACCCAGGTGCCGACATCGAAGCCCGAGACCTGCAGGCCGATCCATTCGGCGAGGCCCGTTTCCTTGAAGGCATGGGCGAGCGCGAGTCCGCCCCCGAACAGCAGCAGTACGCCCCAGGGCAGGTCGCGCGTCGATTCCCAGTCAAGCACGAAGCGGCCCGGCCTGCGCGAGACCGGCCACGCGAAGAGCAGCAGTGCTGCGACGAGCGCGACCGTGGTGTCGCTGATGTCCAGTCCGCTCCAGGCGGCCAGCGGCTCGCGCAGGATCCAGCCCAGGGCCGCAGACACAAAAACTACCGCGACCGCGCGCTCGCCGCTGGACATGCGGCCGAGGGCTGCCAGTTCACTGCGAATGACCTCGCCGGCATCGCCGATGCGCAGGGCGCGGACGGGGAAGATGACCCGTGTCAGCAGCAGCCAGGCCGCCGGCAGCATGACCAGCACCACGGGCATGCCGATCCGCATCCAGGTGAAGAAGTCGACGGTGATGTTGTGGCTGGTCTGCAGGTAGCTCGCCAGCAGCGCGTTGGGGGGCGAGCCGATCAGCGTGCCCACGCCGCCGATCGACGCGGCGTAGGCGATGCCGAGCATCAGCGCGACACCGAAGTTGCGCACCATCGCGCGGTCGGGGGTTTTCTGCGCGACGAATTCGATGACGGACAACCCCACGGCAAACATCATGATGGTCGCAGCGGTGTTGGAGATCCACATCGACAGAAAGGCGGTGGCCGCCATGAAGCCGGCGATGAGGCCGCCGGCGCCGGTGCCGACCACCAGCACGATGTTCAGCGCGATGCGCCGGTGCAGGCCCCAGCGCTGCATCGCCGCAGCCAGCAGGAAGCCGCCGAGGAACAGGAAAATCAGCGGGTGGCCGTAATTGGCGGCCACCGGCGTGACCGGCGCGATGTCCAGCAGCGGCATCAGCGGAATCGGCAGCAACGCGGTGGCCGGAATCGGCACGGCCTCGCCGATCCACCAGACCACCATCCACGAGGCCAGCGCCACCAGCCGCCAGGCTGCCGGCGTCATGCCCTCGGGCGCGGGCAGCGTCAGCAGCACCGCGGTCAGCAGCGGCCCGGCCACCAGCACGATCAGCTGTCGCGTGGACAGGGGTTCCCCCGGCGCAGACTGCAGGCCCTCGCCCCGCGCAGGGCCGGCTTGCACGGCTGCCTGCTGATGTTCCTCCCGGGTGGTACCCGGCGTGTGCGTCGGCATGAGGATGTCTCGGCGTGTCATTGGCCGCGCGGGAGGCGGCGTCCGTTCTGTCCGGGCGACATTACGTGGAAGCCATGACTTCGACAATCCTCGCGGAAACTTTCGCTAGCTGATTCCGGCCGGACTCAGGATGACGCAGAAAAACGGCCGTTCACCCTTCGAGACGGCCGTTCACCCTTCGAGGAATCTCCAGGGCGAACGGCCATGATCGGCTGGTTGATATCGCGATAACTGCGCGGGCTCGAACGGCGGGAACCCGCCCTTCGCCCCGCCACACTCTATTGCGGCTTCAATCCCGCCGCAGCCGCCACCTTCTTCCACTTGGCGATTTCGGACTTGATCTGCGCCGCGTGTTCGGCCGGCGTGTTGCCCACCGGCAGTGCGCCGCGCTCGATCAGCATCTTGTTGTTTTTCGGGTCGTTGAGCGAAGCGCGCAGCGCTTCGCTGAGCCGGTTGACGATCGGCTGCGGGATGCCTGCGGGTCCGAGGTAGCTGAAGGGGCTGGTGATCACGAAGTCCTTCACGCCCGACTCGACCATGGTGGGAATGTCGGGGAAGGACACGAAGCGGCTCGCGCCGCACTGCGCGATCATGCGCAGCCGCCCGCTCTGCAGGTGGCCGGTGATCGCCGGGATGCTGACGAAGGAGAACTGCACCTGGCCGGCGACAAGGTCGACGATCGACGGGCCCGCGCCCTTGTAGGGAATGTGCACGGTGTTGATGCCGGTGGACGCATTGAGCAGCGCGCCCGAGAGATGGCCCAGCGCGCCCTGGCCGGAACTGGAGAAGTTGAGATCGCCCGGCCGCCGCTTGGCGAGCGCAACGAGGTCCTGCACGGTTTTCACCGGCAGCGAGGGGTGCACGGCGAGCCCGGCCGGAATGTCGACGATGATGCCGAGCGGCGTGAAGTCCTTCTCGGCATCGAAGGGGATGTTCTTCAGCAGCGAGGGGTTGATCAGGAAGCTCGCTGCCGCGATCAGCGTGGTGTAGCCGTCGGGCGCCGCGCGCGCAACCATTTCCGCGCCGATGTTGCCGCCGGCGCCGGGACGGTAATCGATCACCAGCTGCTGTCCCAGCACCTCGCCCATCTTGGGCGCGAGCAGCCGGAACAGCACGTCGCTGTTGCCTCCGGGCGCGTTGGGATTGACCACGCGCAGGATCTTGTTGGGGAACTGCTGTGCAGCGACAGGGCCTGCGGCCACTGCGGACAGTGCGGCGACACCCACGATCGCCGCGCGCAAAAAGGTCCTCGACATGTTTCTCCTCCTATTGCATTGATGGATTTTTATGGATGCTGCCCGAACATCATAGCCCAGCCGTGCCGGCCTGTGACCTCCGCCGATGAAACCGGCCCGCGACTTCCAAATGCCGGAAATCATTTCCACGTTGCGGTCTGCCCGCCGTCGCTACTGCGCCTTGATGCCTCCCTGCTTGATCACCTTTTTCCATTGCTCGCTCTCGGCGCGGAGGTGTGCGGCGAATTCCGCGGGTGTCGAGCCCACGCCCTCCGAACCGTCGGCCACCAGGTGCTTCTGCATGGCCGGCGCTTTCACCGCCTTCGCGGTTTCGGCGGCGACGCGCTCGACGATCGCTTTCGGCGTTGCCTTCGGCGCGATCAGGCCGTACCAGTTGACCACCACCACGCCGGGCACGCCGGCTTCCGCCATGGTCGGCACGTCGGGCAGCGCGGGAGCCCGCTTGCCCATCGACACCGCCAGCACGCGCAGGCGCCCCGCCTTCACGTGAGCCTGCGAGGAGATGATCGTGGCAAAGGAAAAACTGATGCGGCCGCCGACGAGGTCGGCATAGGCTGCGCCCATGCCCTTGTAGGGAATGTGCATGAGCCTGGTGCCGGTGGCGATCTGCATCAGCTCGGTGGTCATGTGGATCGGGCTGCCGATGCCGGAGGAGGCATAGGTCAGCTTCTCGGGATTGGCCTTGGCGTACTGGATGAACTCGGCGACGTTCTTGACGGGCAGCGAGGGATGCACCACCAGCGCATAGCCCTGGGCCGTGGCCTGCGACACCGGCTGGAAGTCGCGCACCGCGTCGAGTTTCGATTTGTAGAGCAGCGGGTAGATCACGGTGGTGGCGCTGATCATCATCAGCGTGTGGCCATCGGGCGCGGCGTCAGCGAGGATCTCCATCGCCAGCAGGCTGCCGGCGCCGGGACGATTGTCGACCACCGCGTTCTGGCCCAGCGCCTCGGTGAAGCTGTGGGCGATGTTGCGGGTGACGCTGTCCATGCCGCCGCCGGCGGCGAGCGGCACGATCAGGCGCATGGGGCGGGTCGGAAAATACTGCGCCGGCGCGGCAGTGCTGGCGAACGTGGCGGCCAGTGCCACGGCGATGACGGCGATGCGGACAATCATGACTGCTCTCCTCCGGGCCTGGTGGACAGCGTCCGCGCGGCCCTGCTCGCGAACGCTTATAAATATTTGTTTTTATTGATATTTTTAATTTTCCGCTGCGACAAGACAAGCAAACCTGTCTGTCGCTGCGGCCCACAGGATAGCAAGACCGGGACAGGATGAACGATCAACGGGGCATATGCGACGGCCAGCCTGCTGCACAGCCCTGCCGCAGGAAACCTCTGTGGAAAAAGCGCGGGGCGCGCGAGCCCGCGCGATGAATCCAGGGGAAGGACCGGGGACGCCAGCGCGCCGCGACCTGCGCCGCCGCCGTCACCGGGAGCGCCGTTCCTCGAGCAGCAGGTCGAGGTCCGCCGCGGGCACCGGCATGCTGAAGAAATAGCCCTGCACCTCGTCGCAGCCGGCATCGCGCAGGAAATAGTACTGCTCGCTGGTTTCCACACCTTCCGCCACGACCCGCAGGCCGAGGTTGTGCCCGAGCGCGAGGATGGCCCTGAAGATCGCCTGGTCACGCGGGTTGCCGCTCAGGCCGCGGACGAAGGTGCGGTCGACCTTGAGCCGGTCGAGCGGAAAGGACTTGAGGTAGGCCATGCTGGAATAGCCGGTGCCGAAATCGTCGATCGACAGCTGCAATCCGATGGACTTCAGCGCCGTGAGCGTGCTGATGAACTTGTCGGGCTCCTGCGCAAGGCAGCTCTCGGTGATCTCGATCTCGATCATCCGCGGATCGACGCCCGTGCGCTGCAGTATCGATTCCACCCGCTGCGGCAGGCGGCTGTTGGAGAACTGCCGCGGCGAGAAGTTGACGGCGACGGTGAAGGGATTCAGCCCGCGCGCCTGCCACAGCCGCGCCTGGCGGCAGGCGCTCTCGAGCACCCACTCGCCGATGCCCTCGATGCTGCCGGTCTCTTCGGCAACCGGGATGAAGCGCGCCGGCGGCACCAGCCCGCGCGGGCCCTTCCAGCGGATCAGCGATTCGGCGCCGACGATGCCGCCGCTGCGCAGGTCGATCTTGGGCTGGTAGTGCAGGATGAATTCCTCCCGCTCCACCGCCTGGCGCAGGCTGTGCTCGAGGTCGAGGCGGTCGCGCGCGCGCTGGTTGAGCGAGGCCGTGAAGAACTGGAAGTTGTTGCGCCCGACATGCTTGGCCTGGTACATCGCGGCATCGGCATGCTTGAGCAGGGTATCGACATCGCGCCCGTCCTGCGGATAAAGGCTGATGCCGAGGCTGCAGGTCATGTTGAGCTCGTGCTGGCCCGCCTGCAGCGGACGGCTGACCTCCGCCAGGATGCGCGACAGCGTGGCCGTCACCTGGCCATTGTCGGCGTTCAGGCCCTGCAGCAGCAGCACGAACTCGTCGCCGCCGAGCCTCGACACCGTGTCGCTGTCGCGCAGGCAGCCCTGCAGCCGCTGCGCGGTCGTGCAGATGACTTCGTCGCCGGTCTGGTGGCCGAGGCTGTCGTTGATGTACTTGAAGTTGTCGAGGTCGAGGAAGGCGACGGCGACCTGGCTGCCGTTGCGCTCGGCCAGCGACAGCGCCTGGCCCAGGCGGTCGACGAACAGCGCGCGGTTGGGCAGGCCGGTCAGCGTGTCGTGCGTGGCCTGGTGGGCAAGCCGCCGCTCGTAGGTCTTGCGCTCGGTGATGTCCTCGACCGTGCCCTCGTAATACAGCGGATTGCCGGACACGTCGCGCACCTCGCGCGCGTTCTCCGAGATCCAGATCACGGTGCCGTCCTTGCGGTAGACCTGCGATTCGAAATTGGTCACCGATCCGCACTGGCGGATGATGCGGATGAACTCGGCCCTGCGCCTGCCGTCGACATAGAGCTGGCTGCCGATGTCGGCAAGCGCGGCAGTCAGTTCGGCCAGCGAGTCATAGCCGTAGATGCGCGCCAGCGCCGGATTGCCCTTGATGTAGCGGCCCTCGATCGTGGTCTGGAATATGCCTTCCGCGGCATTCTCGACGATGTCGCGGTAGCGGTTCTCCGCGTCGCGCAGGGCGTGCTCGTTGGCCTTGCGCTCGGTGATGTCGTCGACGAAGCCCTGCAGTGCCTCCAGCGTGCCGTCCGCATGGTAGATGCCCGATCCGCGCTCGAACACCCAGCGCTGCATGCCGTCCGCGCGCAGGATGCGGTATTCGATCTCGAAGCGCCGGCGCATCGCGATCGCCGACTGGATCTCGGCGCGCACCCGCTCGCGGTCCTCGGGATGGGTGATGTCGTCATAGGACACCCGGTTGTTGAGCAGCAGGTCGGAAGGGCTGTAGCCGGTCAGCGCCAGGCAGCCGACGCTGACGAACTCCATGGTCCACTGCGCGTCGTTGCGGCAGCGGTAGACCATGCCGTCGAGCTGGTCAAGCAGGGTTGCCAGCAGCCGCTTCTGGTCGCGCTCGAGGTGGCGGTCGGAGAGGCTTTTCAAGAACGAGTAGGCGCCGGCCGGATGTTCGGGAAAATGATCCATGGGCAGCTTGCAGCAGTACCCGTGCCAGCCCGAACGCGCCGGATTTAGCGCTGTTTCAGGCCTTTTTGCCCATCCGCGAGCCGGATTCAGGCCGTGGCCTGCACCCTGACGAGCCATCCGGCACCAAAAGGGCGCATCGTGAGGTCCATGATGCCATGGCGTTCCACGGTGCCTTGCCGGAATTGGAAAACTGCGGCGGAACCGGATTCCCGGACGCAAAAACTTGCTGCCTGAAGCCTGCGCCGTGCCTGCACACCGCACGCCGTTGCCGTTGCCGTTGCCGTTGCCGTTGCCGTTGCGCAGAATTGACCCTGCCTGCGACACGGGCTAGAGTGAGGCCCGGTTGTCATGGGGCAGGATAGTTCAGGCGACGCAGATCGTCAGGACAGCCGTCAGCACCGAGGCTGATCCCGTTCATTCTTATCGAAGCGAGGAGACATCATGAACAGGCATTTTTCATTCAAGAAAATCGTGACGCTGGGCGCGCTCGCCTGCGCGGCGCTGTTGCCGGCAACTCAGGCCGCCGCGCAGAAAGTCAATTTCGCGGGCAAGCGCATCCTGGTGACCGTACCTTTCGCACCGGGCGGCGGTTCGGACGTCTACATCCGCGCGCTGCAGCCTTTCCTCGAGAAACACCTGCCGGGCAATCCGTCGATCATCGTGCTCAACGTGCCCGGCTCGCGCTCGATCCCGGGCGCCAACCGCTTCCAGGAGCGCGCGGTGCCGGACGGCACCCATGCCATCGTGATCTCGGCGACGACCGTCGGCAGCTTCGTGTTCGAGCGCTCGCGGGTGAAATTCGAGCTCGACAAGTGGATTCCGGTGGTGCTCTCACCGCAGGGCGCGGTGGTGTATGCAAACCCCGGCCTCGGACTGAAAGGCCCCAAGGACATCGCCAGGCTCAAGGGTCAGGGACTGGTCTTCGGCGGGCAGAACGCGAATTCGGGGGAAGCGCGCACGGTGATCAGCTTCGAACTGCTGGGCCTCAAGCCGAAGTATGTCTGGGGCATGAACCGCGGCCCGGTGCGCCTCGCCTTCGAGCGCAACGAGCTGAACATCAACTACGACTCGATGCCCGGTTATCAGGGGGCCGCGTCCAAGCTCGTGAAAGCCGGCAAGGCGGTGCCGCTGTATTCAATGGGCATCACCGACAGCAAGGGCACGCTGGTGCGTGACCCGAACACGCCGGACCTGCCGCACGTCGGGGAGGCCTATGAGCTGATGTTCGGCAAGAAGCCCTCGGGTCCGGCCTTCGACGCCTGGCAGTCGGTCAACAAGATGATGACCATGCTCAACAAGGGCATCTTCCTGCCCGCAGGCACCCCGAAGCCCATCGTCGACGCATGGCGCACGGCAATGGCCAACATCCTCAAGGATCCGGAATTCGAGAAACAGGCCGGCAACATCATTGAGGGTTATCCGCAGTTCATCGGCGAGGCGGCAATGCCCATCATCAAGGACGCCACGTCGTTCAAGCCGGAAGCCAAGGCCTGGCTCAGGAACTACTTCAAGACAGACCACAACGTCACGATCGACTGAGCCGGCCCGCGGTTACGCGATCGATTAAATGCAAGCGGACCTTCTGCAGGCGCTGTCCACGCTCGCCAGCGTGCAGCACCTGCTTTTCCTTCTGGGCGGGGTGCTGCTCGGGCTGACCGTCGGCATACTGCCGGGCCTGGGCGGCATCGCCGCGCTGTCGCTGCTGCTGCCCTTTGTCTACGGCGGCGACCCGACGCTGGTGCTGCCGATGATGATCGGCCTGCTCGCGGTCACCAATACCTCGGACACCTTCCCCGCGGTGCTGGTGGGCATACCCGGCACCTCCAGCGCGCAGGCGACCATCATGGACGGCCACCCGCTCGCGCGCAAAGGCGAGGCAGCGCGCGCGCTGGGCGCGGCCTTCTCGGCCTCGCTGCTGGGCGGCCTGTTCGGCGCGCTGATGCTGACGCTGGCGATCCAGTTCGCGCGGCCGCTGATACTGGCAGTGGGCTTCGGCGAGCAGCTGATGCTGGTGGTGCTGGCGCTGACCATGGTCGGCATGCTGACGGGCACCAGCGCGATCAAGGGCCTGATCATGTGCGGCATGGGCCTCATTTTCGGCAGCATCGGCGCGGCGCCCGCCACCGCGGAGGAACGCCTGACCTTCGACATGCTGTACCTCAGCGACGGCCTGCCGCTGGTGATCGTCGGGCTGGCGATGTTCGCGATCCCGGAAATCGTGGAGGTGATGCGCAAGCGCACGAGCATTTCCGCCATACCCGAACTCGGAGCCGGCACGCTGCAGGGGTTCCGCGAGACGCTGAAGCACAAGTGGCTGGTGGTCCGCTGTTCCGCGCTGGGCGTGTTCATCGGCGCGCTGCCCGGCCTCGGCGGCGCGGTCACCAACTGGGTCGCCTACGCCCACGCCATGCAGTCGGCGAAGGACCGTTCGCAGTTCGGCAAGGGCGACATCCGCGGGGTGATCGGCCCCGAGGCCTCCAACAATGCGGACAACGGCGGCGCGCTGATCCCGACGCTGATGTTCGGCATCCCGGGCTCGGGCAGCATGGCGCTTTTCCTCGGCGCGCTGATCCTGATCGGCGTCGAGCCGGGCATCGGCATGATGGAACGCCACCTCGACCTGACCTTCATCATCATCTGGTCGCTCGCCATCGCCAACGTCATCGGCGCCGGCATCTGCCTGTTCCTCGCGAGACCGATCTCGCGCCTGACACTGGTGCCCTTCATGCTGGTGGCACCGTTCATGATCGTCATCGTCTATTTCGCGGCCTTCCAGGCCACCCGTGACTGGGATGACCTGATCGCGCTGTTCGTGCTCGGCGTTTTCGGGATGTACATGAAGCGCTTCGGCTGGTCGCGTCCCGCCTTCCTGATCGGCTTCGTGCTGTCGATGCGCCTCGATGCCTCCGTTTACCAGTCGATACAGGTCTACGGTGCGTCCTTCCTGCAACGCGGCGGCGTGCTGATGATCCTGGCGCTGATCGCAGTCTCCATCTTCCTGGCACTGCGCATGAAGGTGCAGCGCGATCCGCTCACGGCAACCGGGCCGCATGCGCCGGTCCACAAGGGGCCGCAGGCCGCATTCCTCGGGCTGCTGATCGCGATCTGCCTGTACACGATCTACGACACCTGGAATCTCCAGTTCCTGGGCAAGGTGTTTCCGGTCACGGTGACACTGATCACCCTCGCGCTGCTGATCGCCGCCGTGCTGCTGTTCAGCCGCAAGCGTCCCGACTACGTATTCTTCGACAGCGAGCGCGACTGGACCGGCAAGAACCGGCCCGCCCACGGCGACCTGCATTTCCAGGGCTGGATACTGGCGCTGCTGGCGGCGATCGGCCTGCTCGGATTCATCCTCGGGATACTCATCTACATCACGGCCTTCCTGCGGCTGAAGGCCGGCGTGCGCTGGCACCGCGCCATCGCCAGCGCACTGGCCGCGGTCGCGGTGATGAGCCTGTTCGGGCACCTGTTCGTGCTGCAGTATCCGACGGGTCTGCTGCAGCACTACTTCGAGATGCCCTGGCCGCTCGACTGAGCGACCTTCGATCAGGTCATCAGGGCTTGCCGCTGCGCCGCTGCCCGCTGCGTTCGGCGGGCCGCTGCGACTGCCTCGGCACCTGCGTGCGGTGCACTTCCTTCCTGACTTCCTGGCGGCTCGCCGTGCCCTTGCCCCGAGGGGCGGGCGTGCCGGCGCTGCCGGCGGGTTTGGTGGCCTTGTCCTTGGCGGACCGTGCGGGTTTTTTCATGTTGATGCGCTCCATCAAATGGAACTTCATTCATGATACGCCGATCCGCAATGGCCGGTTGTGCGCGATGAGACCCGGAGCGCACACAAGGCATCGCAGCGATGCTAATCTGCATCCGGCACGGGCCCGGGCCCGGCACCCTGAAGTCTTCCGGAGGATACGAACACCATGGCCACCCCATTCACCGCACCCGTCGTCGATGCGCTGACCGTCCGCGTCCTCGTCGATTCGCGCTACGAGCGCTTCCTGCCGCGCATGTCCCATCCGCATGTCAAGATCGAGCATGTGGGGCGCATCACCGGCCGGCCCGAGAGCACCTTCGCCTGCGAGTGGGGACTGTCGCTGCACCTGACCTCGGAGAAGGACGGCGCCAGGGCGCAGTACGTGCTCGACTTCGGCTACACGCCGGAGATTATCAACCGCAACTTCGAGCTGCTGGGCATAGAGCCCTCGAAGATCAACGGCCTGATCCTCAGCCACGGCCACCTCGACCATTTCGGCGGGCTGCAGGGTTTCGTCAAACAGCACCGCGCGCAGATGCGCGATGACATCGCGCTTTATGTCGGCGGCGAAACGGTTTTCCGCACCAAGTGGGTCAAGGAAGGCGGCGAAGCCCTCGAATGGTGCACGCTCGACCGCGCGGCACTGGAGGCGCAGAAGGTGATGACCGTGTGCTGCCCGCAACCGCAGGCACTGGAAGGCCCCTTCACCTCGGGCTACATCGAGCGCAGTTCCTTCGAAACCGTCACCGGCGGCTCTCTGGTGGTGGACGACCATTTCACCGAGGCCGAGCGCGCGGGCAAGCTGGTGAAGGACACCCATCCCGACGAGCATGCGACCTGCTACATCGTCAAGGGCAAGGGCCTGGTGGTGATCTCCTCCTGCGGCCACACCGGCATCGTCAACACGGTGAGGAGCGCGATGAAGGCCGCCAACGTCGACAAGGTGCACGCGGTGATGGGCGGCTTCCACCTCGGACCCTCGCCGGTGGATTACCTGCAGCACACGCTGAAGGAGCTGCAGGACATCAACCCCGACGTGATCGTGCCGATGCACTGCACCGGCGAGCGCTTCATCGACATGCTGCGCCAGCAGATGCCCGACCGCGTGGTGTATTCCAACGTCGGCAGCCGCTACACCTTCGGCCTGCAGTAGCGGCCGCACCCGACCGCCGCCGATGTCGCCGACGCCGGCGCGCCCGGCCGAGATCGCGCTGCGCGTCGCCGCCGGCACGGCGGTGTTCGCGCTGATCGTGTGGCTGGCGGGCCACTTTCCGGCCGCCGCCGGCCTGATGCTGACTTTCCCGGCGCTCAATGGACTGGCCTTCGCGTATTCGCGCCATGACACGGTCCGCGGCATCACCGCCACCATGCTGTGGATGCCGCTGCTCAACGGCCTGTTGTGCGTCGCCTACATCACGGCTTTCCTCGCGCTGGCCGAGGCGCAGCACGCGACGGCCCTTGCCTGGCTGCTGGCCGGTGGCGTCGCGCTGGCGTGGCTCGCCGTGGCCACGCGCCTGTGGTTCAGGCGCGGCGTGCCGCCGCGCTGGCAGGCGTCCTATGCCGCGGCGATCGTGCTGGCCGGCATCGCATTCACGCTGGCCTGGTGGGCATCCGCTGAGTCTCCGGCCGATACGAGTGGCAGTGCCAAACCGGCGCTGACCGCGCTCAAAATCGTGCTCTTCGCCTTTGCGCTGTTCCTGCTGGTCGTGCTGCCGCCGCTGTTCCGGTGGAAAGACGGCGCGAGCGGCATCCTCTCGGGGCTGCCGCTGGTGGTGCTGGGCGGTTTGCTCAGTGTCGCGCAGGACGGCGCGATCGATCTCGAGGTGCGGCGCGCGCTGCTGGCCCAGATGATGTTCGGCGTCTGGCTCGCGCCGGCGATGGCGGTGATGTTCATTTTCGGCGTATCGCGCGCGCTCGCGCCTGAGCGCGTGCACCGCATGCGCATCGCCGTCGTGGCAGCGGGCTGGGTGCTCTGCTTCGCCGCCATCCTCGCAGTGGGAACCCTGCTGCAGTGGCTCTCGGCGCGTTGACCGCGGGATTTAAAAAATATCAATAAAAACAAATACTTATTCTACTTCCGCACACCGGGCCCGGGCGCCGATAATGTCAGCCACAGCCAGTGCGCGCCGCCCGCCAGCGCGAGCATGCACACGAGACCCAGTCCCCAGACCGTCCAGATCAGCGGCACCAGCCAGCCCATCGCCGCGCCCATGAATGGCAGCGCCTCGCGCAGCCCATCCAGCGACACCAGTACCGTTTGCTGCAGGGCCTGCAGCATCGCGGGCTCGAGCCACGGGGCCATCACCTCGGGCAGCGGCCAGGGCTGCGCCAGCACGCGGCCGGCACCGTCGAGTCCACCTCCGGCGAGCGCCTGCGCCCCCCAGCGGGCAAGGGCCGCGGCGATGTAACTGCCCGCCGTCCACAACAGCGCCAGCACCGCGAAAGCGCCCCACAGCAGCCAGTTGAAGGTCGATGTCCTGATCATGGCCCTGTCATTCCTGTCATCCATTACCCATTGATAAGCGGCATGCGCCTGATGCCGGAAGCTGATCCGCGAATCACTCTCGTCGCAGTGCGCAGGCAATGGACTGGCGCCAAACGGTTTGGTTCGCACCGCAAGGATGCATGGCGCTTCGGATAGACTGCAGGCGCCATGACCGACATGCCTTTCTCGCCGACCTGGATCGGCATCGCCGCCGCGATACTCACCACCGCCGCCTTCGCGCCGCAGGCGATCCAGGCCTGGCGCACGCGCTCGACGCGCGATGTGTCGCTGACGATGTTCCTGCTGATGGTCTCCGGCATCCTGCTGTGGCTGGTTTACGGCATCCTCATCAGCGACCTGCCGCTGATCCTCGCCAACGCGGTGACGCTGCTGCTTGCCGGGGCGATACTGGTCGCGAAAATCCGCTTCCGCTGAAACGGCAGGGACATCGCCCTGCCCTCCGCGACGAGCAGCCGCAGTGCGGCAGCGCATCATGCGCGCCCTGCCTTGCCGCCGGGAAAAGGTTTACTATTTGTCCAGCACGGCAAGAAGGGGCAACAGACCCCAATCATGCAAGCCGTGTGCTGTATCCACAACGAGGAGAAATCATGCATCAAAGCACTCTCAGCAAGGCCCTTATTGCATCCACGGTGATCGTGTTCGGCGGCGCCGGCAGCGCAATGGCGCAGTACCCTGACCGGCCGATCCGCCTCATCGTGCCCTTCGCCACCGGCGGCGGCACCGACCTGCAGGGCCGCCTGGTCGCGGACAAACTGCGCCAAGGTCTGGGCCAGACCATCCTGGTCGAAAATCGCACCGGCAACGGCGGGCTGATCGGCGCCGAGGCCGCAGTGAAATCCGCGCCTGATGGTTATACGGTGCTGATGACCACGGCATCGATTTCGGTGAACACCGTGCTGCAGAAGAACAGCATCCGCTTCGATCTGCTGAAGGACCTGGCGCCGGTGACCTGGATGAGCAACTCGGCACTGGTGCTCGCGGTGCACACCAGCGTGCCCGCGCGTTCGGTCACGGACCTGGTGGCGCTGTCGAAGAAGGCGCCCGAGGGCCTCAACATCGCCGCCAACGGCGCAGGCACGACCAGCCACCTGTCGGCCGAGATGTTCAAGCAGTTCACCAAGGCGAAAAGCGTGATCATCCAGTACAAGGGCGGCGGACCTTCGGCACTCGGCACCGCCACCGGCGAGGCCGACATGCTGTTCAACACGCCGACCTCGCTGATGACCCACCTCAACGCCAAGCGCATCCGCGCGCTGGCCGTCAGCACCGAGAAGCCGACGTCATGGAATCCCGACCTGCCGACGATGAATTCCTTCTATCCCGGCTTCGTCACCGACCAGTGGTATGCCGTGTTTGTGCCAACGAAAACACCGCAGAACGTGATCACCACGCTGCACGCGCAGATCAAGAAGGCGCTGGATGCCCCCGAGGTGCGCGAGTTCTACAAGCAGCAGGCTCTCGACCCGGTGGTCAGCAGCCCTGCGGAACTGACCAAGCTGCTGCAGAGCGAGATCGCCAAATACACCCAGGTGGTGACCGCGGCCGGCATCAAGACGCGCTAGGCGCCGCGCGCCTGGCGCAGGAACGGCGCCCGCGGGCGCCGTTCCTTTTGCCGGCGTTCAGGCGAGCGCCGGCTCGGCGGCAAAGGCAAACAGCGGCGGTTCCGCCTGCGCGGGCTGCGCCGGCCTGCTGCGGTTTTTCTCCAGCCGCGCGTCGACGAAGCCGACGATGTCTTCCAGCACCGCGCATTCGGTGCCGAACTGCCAGGCGATGCGCTGCACCAGGCGGTCGACGCGCTCGATGTGGCGGGCACCGCCGAACAGCGCACGCGCCGCGGATGAGGGCTTGGCAAGGCTCTCGGCGGCCTGCGCGTACTTGTCGAAAGGCACCAGGTCGGCGGACTCGGCACCGAGGCTCATGCACAGGCCGGCGGTCCAGTCGTAGATGCGGCGCGAGCGCTCGAGATCGGCCCGCACGGCATCGCGGATGGGAATCATGTCGTGGCGCCCCACACAGCGGTAGTTGCCGGCGATCAGCATCGGCCACTTGGCAAGCGGCACGAACAGCGAATCGTGGACCTTCAGCCTGACCGGGATTTCCAGCATTTCGCCGCCGGCCTCGTAGCGCGCGGCATCGATGCCGGCCTCCAGCCCGCGCAGCAGCGCGTTGTGCTCCTCTGATTCGAAGCGCGCAGCCTTGAAATTGGTCGGCAGGCCCACCTGCAGCACATTCTTCGCCGCCTCCGGCGGACGGAAAGCCTGTGGATCGGGACTCGCCAGCGTCACCAGGGCGGGATCGAATCCATCCCACAGTTCCGGGTCGGTGTAGCAGGCTTCCAGTGCATCGACGAAAAGGCCGGGCAGGCGGCGCAGGTACGGCAGCGGCGGCATGTTCATGATCGCGAGGCAGGGTTTGCGCGAGCGCGCGATGCGGCGCATCAGCGCGCGCACGCCCTCGCCGCCGTACTGGGCTTCCTGCATGCCGAGCACCACGAGGTCGAAGGCCGAGGGATCGACGTCGGCGGGGGTGATCGCATCGAGCCTGCCGGGCAGGCGGCGGGAATCGACTTCCAGCGTCCCGCGGCCGCGCAGCGGAAAACGCACCCGCGTGCCCTCGCGGTTGATCAGGCGCGCCGTGGGCGCGGTGCAGACCAGTGAGACGCGGTGGCCCGCCATCAGCAGCTTGGTCCCCAGCAGCGAGCCGTACGAGGCTCCGAGTATCAGTATGTTCCTGCGCATGCGACCCTCCCCTCAGTGATGGTCCGGTCTGGCTTTTGACCGGGTTGCAGTGCATCATAGGCAGGACCGATGCGAAATTTGACATTAAAAATTTCACATTGTTAATTTCACATTTGACCGGCCCTGCCCCGGGAGAAGCGCGATGAGCCTGCACACCCGCCAGAGTCATTTCCTCGGCACCAAGCTGCGTGCACTGCGCAAAAGAAACGGCCTGACGCTGGAGGAACTCTCCGCGCGCTGCAGCCAGCACGATCCGGAAAAGGCGCCCTCGGTGTCCTACCTGAGCATGATCGAGAGCGGCAAGCGCGTGCCTTCGGCCGAGGTGCTGGACATCCTGTCGGCGCTGTTCCAGCGCGAGGCGCGCTGGTTCCTCGACAACAACCCGGAAACCGAAGCGACGGTGGCGCCGCCGAGGAGCGGCGGCGCGGCGGCTGTGCCGCTGGAGCCTTCCTTCCTGTTCTCGAAGGAGCTGCTGCAGGCGGCAATCCCCGAGCTGCTGGCGCAGACCGGCACCACCGGCAAGCAGTTCGCGCACCTGCTGATCCGCTCGCACCAGGAAATGTCACGCAACGATTTCCCGGACCTCGAGCGCGCTGCCGAGAACGTCGGCCAGCGCGCCTTTCCGCTCGGCGTGGATGACCTGCTGCAGCTCTGCAGGAAGCACGGCCTCAAGGTGCAGTGGTTCGAGCGCAATCCGGTGCTGACGCTGGACAATGGCCGGGAGCTGCGCAGCATGGTGCGTTCCTTCTACGAGGCGCCGGGAACGATCTTCCTCAACCGCGCGCTCGAATACGACCCCGCGCGGCTGAAGTTCGACCTTGCCTCGCACCTCGGCCACAAGCTGCTGCATGGCGGCGACGGACTCAAGGCGCCGCATGCCACCGGCGGCGAATTCGGCGGCAGCCCGCAGGGCAGCGCCGGCGGGGGCATGAGCCCGCAGGACGTGCTGCATGCCTGGCGCGATTTCGAATGCAGCTTCTTCGCCGGCGCCCTGCTCTGTCCGAAAGTGCCCTTCCGCCGCTTCCTCACGCGCGAGTCATACCGCGTCGAGGCCGGAGAGAAAATCCAGCTGACGCCGGCCGCAGTGATGCGGCGCATGACCAAGGTCTCGCCCTATCCGTACTGGCATTTCTTCGATGCCTATCCGCCGGGCTATCTGCGCGCGGTCTACCGCGGCAACGGCATTCCGCTGCCCTGGGGCAACATGGCGCAGGTCACCGACCCCTGCCCGCACTGGGCGGTGTTCCGCATGCTCGACGCGAAGAAGGGTCCTGACCGCGGTTCGCAGATTTCAGTGCTGCGCGACGGCGGGCAGTCGCTGCTCTACTGCTGCCACTCGCTGCGCACCGCCGACATGGCGGGCAATCCGCACGTGCTGTCGGTGGGCATCGACCTGGTGCCGGCGCTGCGCTCGCACACCCACGACGCGGACGCCCTGGTCGAGGCAATCACCGGGGCCTGCACGCGCGGCCGCGGCGAGGCGGAAATCCCGAAGCCCGCGGCGGACGCGATCCGCGCCGTGGCGCGGGTGCTCAACATCGCCTGGGTCGAGGATGCGCTGCTGCGCCCCGCCCGCATCATCTGCCCGCGCAGCACGCACTGCCCGCGCACGACGCACTGTGACGGCGGCGGCTCGCGCGCGCGTGAGATCACCGATGTGCGGCGGGAGATTCTCAGCGCGGCGAAAAGGAAGCGCTGAAACGGTCGCCGTAACCTACTTCAGGTTGCGGTCCCAGAGATCGAAGATCTTCGTCCAGGTGTGCTCCGAGGCCACCGGGTGGTAGACCGCGCGCTCGGCGAAACAGAAGCCGTGCTGGGTGCCGGGCAGTGTTTCCAGCGTATGTTTGGTGCCTGCCTTCTTCAGCGCCGCGGCAAGGTCGGTGACCTCCTGCGCCGGCACCGAGGCGTCCTTTTCGGCGAAGGCGTAATAGAGCTCGCCCTTGATGTCGCCGAGCAGCCTGTGCGGCGAATCCTCCTTGTCGGTGACGATGCCGACGCCGTACAGCGAGGCCGCCGCCTTCATCCGCGGGAAGCGCGCCGCGGCGGTGGTGATGTAGCGCCCGCTCATGCAGTGGCCGACGCTGCCCACCGGACCCTCGGCGACCTTGTCCTGGGCGTCGAGCCAGTTGATGAAGGCCGCAGTGTCGTCGGCAACATCGGCATTGCTGAGGCTGTTCATCGCCGCCTTGATCACCGCCGACATCGCGTCGTTGCGGCGCGGAATGTCGAAACGGCAGGTGCCGAGCCGGTAATACATGTCGGGCAGCAGACAGAAATAGCCGTGTTTGGCGATGCGCCGCGCCATGTTGCACAGCTCCTCGCGGAAACCCGGCGCGTCCATGTAGAAAATGATGCCGGGGAAACGCCCCGGCGCATCGGGACAGGCGGCGAAGGCCGGGCATTTGCCGTGTTTGGTGGTGACGGTGACGTGCTGTTCGATCAGGGCCATGCGGTTATTCCTTCCTGGTTTGGGTTCCGCCGCGGCGGCAGCCGCGGGCTCGGTTGCGAATCCTATTTGCCGTATTCCTCGGCCTTGGGCAGCTCCGGCGTTTCGATGAACCACGCCGCGCGCGAGCCCCAGAATATGCTGCCGTCGGGTTTCAGGTCCGGCGTGCCGTCGAGCACGCCGGCGGGGATCAGCATGTTCTCGGTACCCGTCACCTTGTGCGGCACGCGCGTGCCGCACTTCGGGCAGAAGCTCACCGCGAAGCGCTTGGCCCCGGGCAGGTCGTAGCGGCGTGCCTGTGTTTCGCCAGCAATCCACTTGAACTGCGCCGCCGGCACGAACAGGTTGGCGGCATGCGCCGCGCCGGTGACCTTGCGGCAGCGCGAGCAGTGGCAATAGCGGAAGGCGGTTGAGGGCGGCGTGATTTCGAAGCGGATGTCTCCGCACAGGCAGCTGCCGGCGACGACGGGTTCTGATGCCATGCTGTTTCCTCCGGTGGTGGGCGGTGACGGATCACTGCCGCAGCGGAGGATTATCCAACGGAAACGGGGCCCCTGCGGCCCCGTTTCCGTTGCGGCGTTCCCGTACCGGGCCTCAGCCGCGTCCCGGCCCGCGGTCGCCTCCCGGGCGCCGCTCGACATTGCCGCGGGGCTGCCGGCTTTCGCCGCGCATCTGCGGCGCGCGCTGCTGGAACTGCGGACGCGGGGCCTGCTGCGCGCGCGGCGCCGCCTGTTGCGGCCGCGGCGCGGCACGCTGCGGACCGGGTCCGCGGAATTCGCCGCGCTCTGCGCGTTCCCGCGGCGCCTGCGGCTGGAACCGCGGCTGCGGCGCCGGTGGTGTCACCCGGGGCGGTGCCGGCAGCGCTGCGGACTGCTGCGGCACCGCCGACGGCTGCCGGGGCACGGCCAGGGGTTGCGGCGGCATCGAAGGCACGCGGTTCCAGTCCGGCCTGCGCTCCGGCTGCGGCCGCGGATTGCCCTGGAAATCGGGTCGCACGTGGACCTGCGGCCGCGGCGCCCCCTGCCAGCGCTGATGGCGCTCGCGCACCACGCGATCGCGCGGCTCATAACGGTAATGCTCGCGATGGATCACGTGGCGGTACGCGCCTCGCGGGTAGCGGTCGCCGGTGTAGTGCCGCTGGTACAGCGGCAGCGGCGCCAGGACGTGGACGACATGGCTGTCCCAGTGCTCCCAGCGCTGGCGGTAGTACACCCAGCGCGGACCCCAGTGGGTTTCCCAGCGCGGCGCGGCATCGACGTACCAGCCGTAAAAATGCACGGGCGGGTTCATGTAATAGCGCACCGGCACCCGCAGCACGAACAGCGGCACGTCATCGGGATCGACCGGCGTCCACGGACCGTCGTACCAGTCGCTCATGTACCAGTGGTCGTCGTGATAAAGCCAGTAATAGCCGTCGTAGAAAAAATAGTTCACCGGCAGCTGCGGCGCGTAATACACCGGATAACCGGGCACCGGCACGAGTTCCGGATAGCCGTGCCGGTGGATGCCGATGCTGATGCCGGAAACCGCGATGCCGGCCGGTAACCGCGCTGCCGCCGGGCTGACGGTGCCGAGCAGCAGTGACAGCGCGGTCAGTGCAATGCATGCAGGACGCATGGCTGTTCTCCGCTTTGATCAGCGATGGCCGCGGCGCGGGCCGGGTCCGCGATGGGGACCGCGATGCCCGCCATGCCTGCTGCGGATATCGAAGTGGACGGTCGGGCCGTGGTAAACAGGCGCAGGCACCAGAACCACCGGTGCCGGCTCATGGTAGTAGGCGGGCCCGGCCGGCACGGCGACGCAACCGCCGAGCACGGCCAGCGCGGACAGGGCCAGGACGGGACGCAGGGATTTATTCATGTCGGGATCCTCCTCGCCCATTTTGACCGGACACCCGGCCGCCCTATCCCGACGATTTTGTAAGACTTTGTGACGGCTGCCGCGGATGCGTCCGCCTGATCGCCGCCGATTTGGTGCAGAATAGCCGGGCAGGTTGCAACATCGCAGGCCCGGAACGGTCGGCAGCATCGGGGCAACACTCCGGGCATGGCAGAACAACAAGACGCGTTTCGATCAACCGATCCGGAGGGGAACATGCATCGCTTTGCAGCAGCCGCAGTCGCAGCCAGTTCAGCCGCAGTCCTGGTCCTGTCCCAGGGCGCGCAGGCACAGTCCGCCGCGCAGTATCCGACCAAGCCGATCCAGTTCGTGATTCCCTTCGGCGCCGGCGGGGACTCCGATCTCTCGGGACGCAATGTCGCGCTGGTCGCGCCAAAATATCTCGGCGGCAAGACCAACATCATCCCGGTGAACCGCGTCGGCGCCTCAGGCGCGATCGGCACCAGCTATGTCAAGGCCGCGCAGCCCGACGGCTACACGCTGCTGGTCGCGCGGATCGCCACCCACGCGATCCTGCCGGCGATCGACTCCAAGCTGAACTACAAGTGGAACGAATTCACGATGCTGTCGCTGATCGAGCTGAACCCCTCGATCTGCTTCGTGCGCGCGGAGTCCCCTTACCGCAACGCGCAGGACCTGATGGAAGCGATCCGCAAGCAGCCCGGTAAACTCAATTTCTCGACCGCCGGTCCGGGCACGGTGCAGAACATGACGCCCCAGTACTGGATGACGCTGGCCAAGCTGACCAAGGACCACGCAGTGGGCATCCATTACAAGAGCGGCGGCGAAGTGACCACCGCGGTGATGGGCGGCCAGGTCGATTTCGCCTGCAACAACGCAACGACGCTGGTGCCGCACATCAAGTCCGGACGCCTGCGCGGGCTGATGGCCTCGCCGGACCGCATCCCCGAGGCCCCCGGCGTGCCGGGCGCGCGCGAGGCCGGTTTCCCGGAAATGGCGAATCTCGTCGGCTGGACCGCACTGATGGGGCCGGCAGGATTGCCAAAACCGGTGGTGGCGGCCTGGGTCAAGACCTTCCAGCAATTGGCGAAGGACCCGGACTGGCAGGCCGGCAATGCGCGCATCGGCGGCGTGCCCGCGATCCGCTCGCCTGAAGAGAGTTATGCCTTCGTCAAGGAGCAGTACGAGCTGTATTACGGCCTCGCGACTGCGCTGGGCATCCGGCAGTAAGCACGAACTCCCCGGCTCGCGGAAACTTCCGCGCACCGGGGATTTTTTTGCCTGTTCAATCAACGAGGAGTTTTCATGGCCCGACTGGAACCCCTGCCGATCGGCGCGGCACCCGAACTGAAGGAAATGTTCGAGAAGACGCTGGCAAGCAACCACTATGTGCCCAACAGCCAGCTGATCATGCAGCGCCGGCCAAAGCTGGTGCTGGCCCTGCGCGCGCTGTCCAATGCCGTGTTCGATGCCGACGGCGAGGTCAGCACCGCCTTCAAGCGCCTGCTCGCCTACGTGGTCGCGCGCACCCACGGCTGCAGTTATTGAATGGCGCACAATGCTGGAGGGTCTCTCCAGCAGGGCATACCGGCTGAAAAACTGGAGAAGGTCTGGGAGTTCCGCAGCAGCCCCCTGTTCAGCGAGGCCGAGCGCGTTGCGCTGGAATTCGCGATCGCCGCGGCTTCGCAGCCGAACGAGGTCAGCGACGAGCTGTTCGGGCGCATGAAGCAGCACTGGAACGACGGCCAGATCGTCGAGATCACGGCGCTGATCTCCTATTTCGGATTCATGAACCGCTGGAACGACACCATGGCCACGCCGCTGGAGGACCACCCGATCGAAAAGGCGGAGAAACACATCACCGCGCACGGCTGGTCGCCCGGCAAGCACCGACGCGACTGAGGCAACTCGCGGCGGCAGCGCCTGACTATATGTAACTTATTGTTTTTATTGATATTTTATAGCGTGGCGCCCGGCTGGTCGAGCGCCTGCTCCATCAGCTGCTTGACCAGGTGGGCAAAGGCCTCGTCCACCGAGTCGGTGCGGTACATCAGGCCGAGGTCCGCCGCATCAATGGTGCCATGGCGCACCAGCGCGTCGAAATTCACCACTTCATTCCAGTAGTCGTTGCCGAACAGCACGATCGGCATCGGCTTCTGCATGCGCCGGGTCTGCACCAGGGTCAGCATCTCGAACAGCTCGTCGAGCGTGCCGTAGCCGCCTGGAAACACCACCAGCGCCTTGGCAAGATAGGCGAACCAGAACTTGCGCATGAAAAAATAATGGAAGTGGCACTCGAGTTCGCGGGTCACGTAAGGATTGACCAATTCCTCCTGCGGCAAGGCGATGGTCAGCCCGACGTTGCGGCCCCGCGCTTCGGAAGCACCCCGGTTTGCGGCCTCCATGATGCCCGGCCCGCCGCCGGTGCAGACCACGAAGCGGCGGCGCCCCTCGGGATCCAGGCCCTTGGACCACTGCGTCAGCCGGTACGCCAGCTCGCGCGCGGCCTCGTAGTACTTGTTGCCTTCCTTCAGCCGCGCTGAACCGAAAAAGACTATGGTGTCCTCAACGCGCTCGGCGTCCAGCCGGGACCTCGGCTCGAGGTACTCGGCAAGTATCCGCAGCGGCCGCGCCGCGCGGCTGCTCATGAACTGGGGATTGCGGTAGGCCTTGATCGTCTTCAATGTTGTGTTCCTCTATTCCTGTTGATACCGCATGACAGACATGCCATCGGCTAATGGCATCACGATAACTCATGGCTGACCGCAATAATCACACGGTCCACATCGCCCGCTGCAATAGTCCCTGCTTGGGAGTTCATTGCCGGGCGCTTGCCTCCATGACCGCCTTCAGGGCTTCGCGGGCACCGCCGGCGCAACCAGCCGGAACAGGCGCGCGGGGGGCGTTCCCGCCGCGAAGTGCACCGTCTCCAGCGCGGGCACACTGACCTGGTCGCAGGTCCTGCGGATGCGGTAGCGTTCGATCGGCGTCTCCGAACTCGGATCGGTGTCGCAGGCCACTTCGGCGCAGGCGATCTGCCGCAGCCAGGCGCAGATTCCGACCGGACGGCCGTCGGCGGCAAGGATCTCGGTCTGGAAAACCTCATCGCGCTTCGCACCCTGCCTGGCGGCGTCTGCCGTACGCACGTTGATCAGCAGCGTGTAGAAGCTGCCGCCGGTTTCGAGCAGGTCAAGGATGCGCGCCATGAACAGCGACAGGTCCGAGGTGTACGAAAATCCGCCGTAGACATCGCTCGCCAGCCGGAAGCGGCCCAGTTCCGCCGGCGTGTATTCGCGCAGGCGCCTGCCGTGCAGGTAGCTGATCTTTCCGGGCTCGAGGCCGGCCGCCACCCTGTGCCACTCGGCGGTGCGCCGGTCCTCGATCGACAGCGCCACCGACCGGGCCTTGCTGCCGCGGCGCTCGCGGCCATCCGGATGCATCGCATCGAAGCGCTCGCCGTAGTACTCGAGAATCGCCCTGCCCTGCCCGGCACCGATGTCCAGCCAGCGGTCGGAGGGGCCGAGTTCCGCCAGGCTGTGCAGGAAATCCGGAAGCAATGTGCTGCCATAGGACAGCAGCGCGCGGTCCGTGACATAGGTGGCGGGCACGTCCTCGCCGCGCGCCCCGTAGATCTTCGCCTGCTCCTGTCGCGCCTGGCTCACCGCCGCCGGGGGCTTTTTCGCCGCGCCGCGCAGCGGCTTGGCCGCAGTGCCCTGCGCGTATGCGGGAATGCACAGCACCACGGCAATGATTCCGGCCGCGAACATCTCGATACGCACGAATATCCCCTCCCTTGTCCGGCGTCGAGTTTAAAAGTTTCCGCCGGCGAATTCCAAAGGAAACGGGGCCCTGGGGCCCCGTTTCTGTTCCTGCAAACATCAGGCGCTCATCGGCGCCTGATGCTGCGGCAGCCGGTCAGGCCCGGCCGTGCCCGCCGTGGCGTCCGCCGCGGCCGCCGTGCTTGCCGCCGCGTCCCGCGAACAGCCGGTCGGCGATCTGCTGCTGCTCGGGCGACAGCGCCGCGTACAGCGGCTTCTGTGCGGCAAGCCTTTCGCCAATCCGCTCCGACGCCTGCGCCATGAACTGCTGGCGCAGTTCCAGGCGCTCGATCGCGGTCAGGCGCCGGCGCTCGCTGTTCGCGGCGCGCTGTTCGCGGTGCGCCTGGATGCGTGCATCGGCTTCCTTCGCCTGCTTGCGCATCACGCCGGCGTAGGCGTCCCACTGCGGGGACTGCGCATCCGTGATCTTCAGCGCGGTTTTCATGTAGGCGAGGCGCGCTTCCACGCGCTCGCCCGGCATGCGGAAGGCCTTTTTGCCATGCTCGGCGTGGTGGCCGCGCTGCCCGTGCTGGGCATGCTGGCCCTGGCCGGAGGCCGGCGGACTGGCCTGCGCAATGGCGAGGGGCGCTGCCGCGGCAAAACCTGCAGCAACAAGGGTGGTCATCAGCAGTTTGTTCATCATTCACCTCCGGATGGTTGTTCAATGGTTCAGGGCCGACCGAAATGGAAGGCTCCACGATTCTGAACCCGCGGGGTGCACGGCGTTCATGGGCAGGATGTAAGAAATCGTTACAGGCGTATCCGGCGGTAACGGTGTGCGCTCCGGGAAACGCTGTTTATAATCGCTCCTGCCTCCGCAATTCCCGCGATCCCCGCCCCCATGCACAGCACCACACCTTCGATCAAGGCGCAGCTCGACGCGCTGCTGCTCAGGCTCCCCGGCGTCAGCGCCCGCAAGATCAACGGCCTCGACGCCTATTTCGTCAGCGACAAAATGTTCGCCTGCATCAACGGCAGCGGCGTCGGCCTGCGCCTGCCGGCTGCAGTGGCCACCGAGCTGCAGTTCTCCCGCGACAACACCAGCGCCTTCCAGCCGGGCGGCATAGCCGGCACGCGGGAATGGGTGCAGATCGACCGCGCAGATGCCGCGGACTACGCCAAGGACATGGAGCTGTTCCAGGCCGCGCTCGATTTCGTCAAAAACGCGCGCTCGCGCTAGGACTGCGGTGCTCAGGACACTGAGACGATTGTTTGACGAAGCCGGGGCTACCGCCGCGGTGCCCGGCTTCGAGCGCCGCGCCCTGCAGCTCGCGGTGGCGGTGCTGCTGCATGAATCGACCCGTGTCGACCTTGGCACCCACGAGGCCGAGCAGGCCGCCGCGGAACAGGCGCTGATCGGGCTGTTCGGGCTGGATGCCGCGGCCGCTTCCGCGCTGCTGTCGGAGGCCGGCGGAAAAACCGGCCACCTGACCTCGTATTATGCGCAGGTGGCGGTGATCAAGCGCGACTTTTCGATGGAGCAGCGCGTGGCGCTGGTCGAACACCTGTGGCGCATCGCCTACGCCCATGAGCCGCTCGATCCCTACGAGGACCATTTCGTGCGCAAGATCGCGCACCTGCTTTACGTGCCCAACACCCAGGTAATGCTTGCGCGCTCGCGTGCACGTGGCTGAGGCAAGGCTACGACTGTCACTGGCAGTCGCCTGGCACCCACTAAGCTGTTGTTTTTATTTATTATTTTTGTTTTTCTGAAATTTTCACGGGTCGGGACCTTTCCCGTTCCGGGCGCGTCTTAATATGCGGCGCCCGATTGGGCGCAATTCAACCGCACACATGCGCGACCTCCTGTCCGCCGCCGACCGCGGCATCTCCGTCAACGCCCTGATCCTCGCGGTAAGCGCTTTCCTGATCGTCACCGGAAACGCCGCATTCTTCAGCCGGGTGATGGACAGCTATCCGCTCCATGGCGGGACTCTGCTGCCGCTCGCATCGCTCGGCCTGGTGTTCGGCGGCATCACGGTGCTCTTGCTGGCACCGCTGTGTTTCGGACGGCTGACCCGGCCGCTGCTGATTGCCGTACTGCTGCTGTCCTCAGCCGCGGCCTATTTCATGGACAACTACGGCGTGGTCATCAGCGACGACATGCTGCGCAACGCCGCGCTCACCGGCAGCGCCGAAGCCCTCGAACTGCTCACCGCGAAACTGATCGCCTATCTGCTGCTGCTCGGCGTGCTGCCTGCGATTGCAGTCGCGAAAATCCGCCTGCGCGCAGCGGGCGGCCGCGGTGAAGTTTTTGCCCGCCTGCGCCTGATCGGCGGCACCCTGCTGCTGGTCCTGGCGACGATGCTGGTGTTCGGCGGTTTCTACGCGTCCTTCCTGCGCAACCACAAGGAGCTGCGCCAGCACGCCAATCCCGTGTACTACCTGTATTCCGCCGCAAAGTTCGCCAGCCAGTCGATGGCGTCGGGTATCGCCGGGCCGATGCGGCAGGTCGGCACCGACGCCGCGATTCCGGCCGGCGACACGACACGCGACCTGGTGATCATGGTGGTCGGCGAGACCGCGCGCGCCGACCGTTTTTCACTGAACGGCTACGGGCGGGAAACCAATCCCCTGCTGAAGCGGCATGATGTCATCAGCCTGACTGATTTCCGCGCCTGCGGCACCTCGACCGCGGTATCGGTGCCCTGCATGTTCCTCAGTGACGGCGAAGCCAAGGGTGCACAGGCCATCCGCCGCGAAGAGAACGTGCTCGATGTGCTGCGGCACGGCGGAGTCAATGTGCTGTGGCTGGACAACAACTCCGACTCCAAGGGCGTCGCCGAGCGCGTCGAATATCGGGATTTCAAGAACCCGGCGAACAACCCGGTCTGCGACACGGAATGCCGCGACGAGGGCATGCTGGCGGTGGTGCAGGAATACATCGACAGCCATCCGAATGGCGACATCCTGATCGTGCTGCACCAGATGGGCAGCCACGGCCCGGCCTACCACCGGCGTTATCCGCCGGCCTTCGAGAAATTCCGGCCCGCCTGCAGGGAAAGCGATCTCAGCCTGTGCACTCGCGAGGAAATCGGCAACGCCTACGACAACACGATTCTCTATACAGACCACTTCCTCACCGGCGCCATCGAGCTGCTGAAACGCAACGACACGCGCTTTGATACCGCGCTGTTCTACGTCAGCGACCACGGCGAATCCCTCGGCGAAAACGGCGTCTATCTGCACGGCCTGCCCAAGGCCATCGCCCCGGAAGCGCAGCTGCACGTGCCGGCGCTCCTCTGGTTCGGGCGCGGATTCCACCAGGCAGATCCGCAGCTGTTGCGACAGCGCAGTGCACTGCGTTTCAGCCATGACCATGTGTTCCACACATTGCTGGGGCTGTTCGAGATCGAATCCAGCGCCTACAAGCCGGAGAAGGATCTGCTCAGAAACGGCATCCCGCCATCCCGGACAGCGCAGGCTCCGGACCGACGCTGATGGCGTCCGAAGCCGCCGCAATCCTGATGCCGGGGCGCCGGACACCCTCCGTTGCCGCCATCACGGGCGCCTGCATCGTGCTGCTTCTCGTTTGGGAATGGCTGGGCGCCGACCTGCCGGTCATGCAACTGCTCGCCGATGCGCGCGGCTTCCCGCTGCGCGAAAACCGGTGGCTGGGCACGGTGTTCCATGAGGGCCTGCGCAATATTTCCGTGCTCGCCTTCATCGCGCTGGCCCTCGCAGTGTGGAAACCGCTCGGATTCCTGCGCCGGTATGCCCGCTGGGAGCGGCTGCAGATGCTCATCGGCGTCAGCTTTTCCCTGATCCTGGTCAGCGCGCTCAAGCACTCGAGTCTGACCAGCTGCCCCTGGGATCTGCAGCAGTTCGGCGGCATTGCCCGCCATGTGCCGCACTGGCTGTGGGCTGTTTCCGACGGCGGGCCGGGACGGTGTTTCCCCAGCGGGCACGCCTCCTCCGGTTTCGCCTATTTCGCCGTGGCGCTGCCGGGTCTGCTGTCCGCAAACGGCGAAGGCCGGCGGCGCGGCCGCCGCATTCTCGCCGTCGTGTTGCTGCTGGGCGCTGTGTGCGGCATCACCCAGGTGCTGCGCGGTGCGCATTACCCCAGCCACGTGATGTGGACGGCGCTGTTCTGCTGGTCCGCGGCACTGCTGAACCATCGGCTGTTCAGCCGGATGACTCAGTAATCGGCGCGGATCTCGCCCACGAGCTTCGGACTCGCCGAACCATCCAGTTGCAGCAGCGCACCGCCGCCGGAACCGGGATAAACGCCCGTGATGCCCGTCACCGTGACCTGGTGGGTGACCAGGATCACCAGCGACCCGTCGGCGGGCAGCTTCGCCAGGAATTTGCGCAGGCCTTCGAGATTGCCTTCGCGCTGGTCCGGTCGGGCGAAGAAGGAATTGAGCGCCGGCAGTTCGGTGACCGGCCCGAGGCCGAGCAGGCGCGCGGTTTCCAGCGTGCGGCACCACTGGCCGGCGTAGACCTTTACATCGCCGATCCCGAGGGCGGCGATGCGTTTGCCCAAGCGCGCCGCCTGCGCCCTGCCCGCAGCGTCGAGGTTGCGCTGGGTGCGGCAGTCGCGCAGCCGGAAGTTGTCCGGATCGCCGACGCCGGGGGCGATGGCATGGCGCAGCAGCAGCACGCGACCGGGTTTCGCCAGCTCGGCCAGATCGATTGCCCCGGCGGCCTGCACCGGTGCAACACCGGGCAGAACCACGGCAAACAGCAGTGCAATCAGCCGGATCATCGCGGCTTCCCGTCCGCAGCCGCGCGCAGGCCGCCGAAAGTCGCGGCGACCATGGTTTCGACGATCTGCGCGGAGTCGAGCTTGCCGTCGCGCACCAGAAACTCGACGGTCGGATCGCAAGCCCGCGAGTAGAGCGTGTAGACCACGACGTCGTCGGATACGGCGGCGGCGATGTCGCCGGCACGGCGCGCCTCGCGCACCAGCGTGTGGAAGCGCTTGTTCACGCGAAGCGCCAGCGCGACGTACTCCAGATTGAGCATCAGGCTGCGCTGCAGCGCGCGGCTGGTCGAAGGCAAGTGCGGCACGCCGCCGCGCAGCCGGTGCTGCAGCGACCAGCGCAGGATCTCCTCCAGCCGCCGGATCGCCGGCCATTCCGCGGGCATGGCGTCGAGCTGCGCCAGCGTTTCGCGCAGCAGCCGCGACAGCACCGCCGCGGCGAGTTTCTCCTTGGAGGAAAAATGCTTGTAGAGGCTGCCCTTGGCGACGCCGACTTCGGCGGCGACATCCTCCATGGTCATCAGGTCATAACCCTTGTCGGAGAGCAGGCGGTTGACGGCATCGAGGATGGCTTCCTCGCGGGCATCGAACTGCTGCTGGCGGAACGGGATTCTCAGTGTCATGGACATTGCCGGCTATCGTTTGGGCTTGGTTGAACTCGTCAGTTTTCAAAATGACCAATCAGTCACAAATTGACCGGATTGTATCGCATTCGGTTCCGGGTGCAGTTTGTAAGTCATGTTTATCAATCAAATCAAGGAGATACAAATGGCTGTTTCGCGTTCCCTCCGTGCCCTCTGCGCGGGCGCCGTATTTGCGGTCTCGTCGCTGGCCACCGCCGCATCCGACATCGTCGACACCGCGGTCTCGGCCGGCAGCTTCAACACCCTGGTCACCGCAGTGAAGGCCGCCGGCCTCGTCGACACCCTGAAGGGCAAGGGCCCGTTCACGGTATTCGCGCCCACCGACGAAGCCTTCGCCAAGATTCCGAAGGCACAACTCGACGCGCTGCTGGCCGACAAGCAGAAGCTCGCGGCCGTGCTGACTTATCACGTGGTGCCCGGCACCGTGATGGCCAAGGACGTCAAGGCCGGCAACGCGCCGACCGCCAACGGCAAGGCGCTGAACATCAGCACCGCCGGCGGCAAGGTCAAGGTCAACCAGGCCAATGTCGTGAAGACCGACATCGTCGCCAGCAACGGCGTGATCCACGTCGTCGACTCCGTGATCCTGCCCTAAGCGTCCCCGGCCTGCGGCAGGCCCGTCGCGCGCCCGCTGTTGCGGGACCGCGCGGCGGGTTTTCGCGTGATGCACACGAAGGCGCGCACAGTGCGGGAGTGTGTCCATGCCATTACGGTTGCCTTCGCGCCCTGTAACATCGCAGCAATCGCGACCTGCTGAAGATTTTCCCTGGAACATCCGGATGAGTGCATCACCCCGCATCGCCATCATCGGTGCCGGCATGGCCGGTCTTGCCTGCGCCCGCGCGCTGCAGGATGCCGGATTGAGGCCGGTGATTTTTGACAAGGGCCGCGGTCCCGGCGGACGGCTCGCCACGCGCCGGATCGACAGCAGCCCCGCTTTCGACCACGGCGCACAGTATGTCACCGCGCGCGGTGCCGCCTTCCGTGCAACGCTGGCCGCTGCCATCGAAGTCGGCGCGGCGGCACGCTGGCGTCCGGCAACGGCTGCCGGCATTGATCCCTCCACGGAAGACTGGATCACCGGCATTCCCGGCATGAGCGCGCTGGCCAAGCCGCTGGCCGCGGGGCTGGACCTGAACATCGCCTGCGAAGTGACTGCGGCGGAACGCGAAGCGGCCGGATGGCGCGTGCGCACGGCGGGCCTCGCGGCGGGCGAATGCTTCGATCTCCTGGTCAGCACCGTTCCCGCGCCGCAGGCCCGCCGGCTGTTCGGTGCCGAGCGCGACATCGCGGAGGCGCTCGATGGCGTGACCATGGCGCCATGCTGGGCACTGATGCTGGTGCTCGCAAGCCCGGTCACCGGAGTTCCCGATGTGCTGCAGGGCTCTTCGGCAACGCTGTCATGGCTCGCCCGCAACAGCTCAAAACCCGGCCGTGACGCCGCAAAGGAGTGCTGGATCGCACACGCCGCGCCGGACTGGAGCAGCAGCCATCTCGAGCTCGAGCGCGAGCCGGTGGCCGCGCTGCTGGTCGATGCCGCACAGCGCATGCTCGGCGACGCAAGGCCTCGCGTCGAGCAGGCCATCGCCCACCGCTGGCGTTACGCGCGCACCGTGAAGCCGCTGGGGCAACCCTGCCTCGCCAGCCGTGACGGCACGCTGTTCCTCGGCGGTGACTGGACACAGGGCGCGCGCGTCGAGTCCGCCTTCGACAGCGGACGCGCGATCGCACAGGCCATCATCAACGGCCGATGGAAACGCTGACCATTTACTTCGACGGGCGCTGCCCGCTGTGCCTCGCGGAAATCCACGTGCTGCGCGCGCGCAACCGCAGCGGGCTGCTGCACTTCGTCGATGTCACCGCGCAGGACTATCGCGAGTCCGTGCACGGCCTGTCCTGCGATGCGGCGCTCGCCAGCATCCACGGCCGCCTCGGCGACGGCACCCTGCTGCACGGCCCGGCGGTATTTGCCGAGGCCTACCGCCGCGCCAGCCTGCCGCGGATGGCCTGGCTGCTGTCGCGCCCCCACCTGCAGCCGCTGCTGGGCTTCATCTATCGCGGATTCGCCAGCCGCCGCCACGCGATCTCGCGACTCGCCGGACCGCTGCTGCTGCGCCTGGCGCGGTGGAGGCATTCCTGACTGGCAGTGCCGGGCGCATGGACCGCCATCCGCCCCGCGGGTAGAATCGCGCCGTCATCGGGGAGTAGCCGCCCTCCTGAGAGGTGCCTGAGTCAACATGCTTGGCCTGACGGCCATGGCGCAGGCGGTTCGCGAACCTGGCAAGACCTTTGACCATGCTGCCTCCGCAACGGCCGGGGAGCGGCGTGGTCATCCGTCTTTTACCGGCCCCGGAGCACCCGTTTGGAAGCCTTTCTGATCTCCACCGGCATCGTCGCCCTCGCCGAAATCGGCGACAAGACACAGCTGCTGTCCTTCCTGCTGGCGGCGAAATTCCGCAAACCCTGGCCCATCATCGCCGGAATACTCGTGGCGACCCTGGCCAACCACGCGCTTGCCGGGGCTGTCGGCAACTGGATCACCACGCTGGTGGGGCCGGAAGCGCTGCGCTGGATTCTCGGCCTGTCCTTCCTCGCGATGGCGGTCTGGGTGATGATTCCCGACCGGCTCGACGCGGATGATGCGCGCCTTGTCCGGCTTGGCGTGTTCGGAACCACGCTCATTGCATTCTTCGTCGCGGAAATGGGCGACAAGACCCAGGTCGCGACCGTGGCACTCGCCGCGCAGTATCAGGCGGTGGCCGCGGTGGTCATCGGCACCACGCTGGGCATGATGATCGCCAACGTGCCCGCCGTGCTGCTCGGCAAGCGCATTGCGCACCGGATGCCGGTGGCCCTGGTTCATCGAATCGCCGCAGCGATCTTCGCGCTGCTCGGCATCGCGACACTGCTGGGCGCCGGCAGAAGCTTCGGTTTCTGAGCGGCCTGCGGCTCAGCGCCGCAGGTAGCGCCGTTCGAGGTGAGCGCGGAAGTGCCGCGGATTGAGCGCCTCGCCGCTGGCGCGGCGCACCAGTTCCGGGGTTTCCAGGAAGCTGGCCTGCGACCATATGTGCTCGCGCATCCAGCCGAACACCGGCTCGAGATCGCCGGCCGCAATCCTCGCGTCAAGGTCCGGCAGCTTCTGCCGCAAGGCCGCAAACCACTGCGCCGCATACATCGCACCCAGCGTATAACTCGGGAAATAGCCGAAAGCGCCTTCGGTCCAGTGCACGTCCTGCAGGCAGCCATCCCGGTAGTTGCCGCGCGTGTCGAGTCCGAGGAGGGAGCGCATTTTTTCATCCCACAGCCCCGGAATGTCCTCGGCCTCGATGTCGCCCTCGATCAGCGGGCGTTCGATTTCATAGCGCAGGATGACATGCGCCGGATAGGTCACCTCGTCGGCATCGACACGGATGAAGCCGGGCCGGACCCGCGTCCACAGGCGATACAGGTTGTCCGGATCGAAGGCGGGCTGGTCGCCGAAGTGTTTTCGCAGCAGCGGCGCGAGCAGGCCGACGAAGGGACGGCCGCGCGCGAGCTGCATCTCGAAGGACAGGCTCTGGCTCTCATGGATACCGAAGGAACGGGCGTTGCCGACCGGCTGTCCGAGCCAGCCCCGCGGCAGGTTCTGCTCGTAGCGCGCGTGGCCGGTCTCGTGGATGGTGCCGAGCAGGCTGCGCGCAAAATCGTCTTCGCTGTAGCGCGTCGTCAGCCGCAGGTCCTCGGGCACGCCGCCGCTGAAAGGGTGCGCGCTCTCGTCGAGCCGGCCGGCCTCGAAATCGAAGCCGAGCAGCGTCATCACCTCGCGGTTCAAGGCGCGTTGCGCCGCCACCGGGAACGGCCCCTGCGGCACCATGACCTGTTCGCGGGACTGTCTTGCCTGCGCCTGCGCGATCAGCTCCGGCAGCCATTGCCGCACCGCGCCAAACATGCGGTCGATGTCGGCGGCGCGCACGCCGGGTTCGAAGCGGTCCATCAGCGCGTCATACGGCGCGAGCCCGCTGTCGTCGGCGAGCAGCCTCGCCTCCTCGCGCGCGAGCTTCACCACCTCGCGGAAGTTGGCGAGGAAGCCCTGCCAGTCGTTGGCGGGACGCTGGCTGCGCCAGGCATGCTCGCAGCGCGCGCCGGCCAGCGTCTTGGCCTCGACCAGCCGTTCCGGCAGCGCATTGGCCTCGCGCCAGTCGCGGCGGATCTCGCGCAGGTTGGCGCGCGCCAGTTCATCCAGCGGCTCGCGCTCTGCGCCCTCCAGCCATTGCCCCAGCCGCGGATCGGTGCGCGTGCGGTGGATCAATGCGGCGAGTTCCGCCTCCGCCGCCGCCCGCGCCTCGTTGCCTTTCGCCGGCATCATCGTGTTGCGGTCCCAGCCGGCGATGGCGCCGAGGTGCTGGTAGCGGTAGAGTCGGGTATAGACACGGGCGAGTTCGGCGTAAGCCGGTGCGGCAGTTGCATTCATGCCGCAAGCTTACCGGAACCGCGAACCACCACCGGAAGCTGCGGTCACACTGGATAGGCAACAACCCGTCACAGAGGAGGACGTCATGGAAAAAACACAGGAAAAACAGGCTAATGAGCGCGCGGAATCGCAGTACGACCGCTACGTCAACCGCTTCCGCGAAGCGCTGGAAGCCAGCCAGGCCAAGGGTCGTGAAGCGATGGAGGCTTCGATGACGATTGCACACGATCACCTGGTGGCTTTGGGCGAAATCAGCGCCGAGCAGGGCAAGCAGTTCCGCGAATACCTTAAACGCGATCTTGCGCAGACCTCGAAAGACATGGGGCAGCTGGGCGAAGAAGCGAAAGAACGTTTTCACCCTGCGCGGCTGGGTGCGGGCGCACTGGCGGCAACCGCAACTGCATTCCGGCTGCTGGGCGAAGGCCTGCTCAACATTTCGGACAGGGCGACCGACGCGCTGGTCTACAACGCCGGCGAAATCACCAGTGCCGGCACGCTGACCTGCCTGAAATGCAACGCGCAGACCCTGCTGAAAAAAACCACGCTGATCGAGGCCTGCCCACAATGCGGCGGCACGATCTACAAGAAAGGTTACTGATGCGGCGCAGGCGGCGGGCACAAACGCCACCCGGTGCGTCTCCCGACATGCCGCCACTGTCTCAGGACCGCGAGCCGCCGGACATCATCCTGCCGCCGCCCGCCCCCCCCGGAGCGGCCCGACATCATCGGACCACGCGACCCACCGCCTGCCCCGCGACCCGATCCGCCGCCGGGGCCGGAGCACCTAGGCTGACCATGTCTTCCGGAAACTGAAATCGGGCAGCGCACCACGCGGCGCGATTCCGCTCTCGTCGGCGGCATCAGCAGGCACCTTGCACGATCCTACTCAGCCTTGATTCCGGCCTCGCGCACAATCCGGCCCAACCGGACCATTTCGGATTTCATGAAGTCCCCGAAATACTGCGGCGTGGTACCCACCGCCTCGACGCCGACTCCGGCGAGCCTGTCCCGGGTGTCAGCGGCTTTCAGCGCGGCCTTAACCCGGGCATTGATCAAGGCGATCAGCGGCTCCGGGGTTCCGCTGCGCGTCAGCATCCCGTACCAGGTATTGACGTTGAGCCCCGGCAAACCCGCCTCGGCCGCGGTGGGGACTTCGGGCAATGCCGCAATGCGTTTTTCACGGAGCACGGCCAGGACCCTCACCTTGGCGGCGGGCACCAGGGGCAGGACCGCCGGCGGACTGATCGCGACCATCTGGATCTCCCCGGCAGCGAGAGAATTCAGTGCCTGCCCGGTACCTTTGTAAGCAACATGGACGATGTCGATCCGCGCCAGCGACTTCATCAGCTCCATCGCCAGGTGGTTTGAAGACCCCACACCGCCGGAACCGTAATTGAGCTGCCCAGGCCTCGCCCGTGCAAGAGCCAGCAGTTCCTGCAGTGATTTTGCCGGTACCGCAGGATTGACAACCAACAACGTGGGGATCGTTGCGACAAGACTGATCGGCGCAAGGTCCCGCTGCGGATCGTAGTTCAGGCGGGAATGCAGGCTCGGACTGATCGCGCATGTCGGCGAACACAGCAGCAGGGTGTATCCGTCAGCCGCCGCCTTGGCCACGAGTTCGACGCCGAGATTGCCGCCCGCGCCCGGACGGTTGTCGACCAGCACGTTCTGCCCCATGGATTCGCTGAGTTTCTGCGCGATCGATCGGCCGATGGTGTCGGTGGCTCCTCCGGCAGGAAAGGGAAGGACGAAGCGCAGCGGGCGGACCGGGTAGGCACCAGCCTGCGCGAAGGAGCTCACCGGAAGCAAGGTCCACAGCACCCCTGCGACAACCATGGAAACCAGCCACATGTTTTTATCCTCCCTTCTTTCCGAAACCACACGGACAAAGACAGCGAACGGATCAGGATTGCAGTGATTGCAATACCCACATCACGACTATAAATACCTGCAGGGCAATGCTGTAAACATCGTCCAGAGTCTGGATTCGGATCACCGGAATCTGTGGTTTTGCATATCATGGTTCCCTTGCATCAGTGCATGTCGAGCACTACACAGAACATTTCAAAGAGCATTCGCCATGTCCACGCTGAAACCCATCCGCCGCCTCGTCGCCGGCAACAACGCCGCCGGACAGTCCTGCGTGCTGATTGATGGCACCGCACCCAATGCGCATCCCTCGTCGATGTCGGCGGGCCGCGGCCACACCGATCTCTGGGTCTGGAATGATTCGCCGATGGCGCTGTCGGGCACCAGTGATGACAGCCTGCTCAAATACCGTTTTCCCGGAGAACCGCGCGGCGGACACCTGCGCGTGGTGCAGAGCGTGGGACGCCCGGCCGACTATGATCCGGCGCAGGATCCGGAAGTCGTGCCGCACCATCCGCCGAAGCTGCGCCCGGGCACCACCGGCACCTGGGACCGCGGCGGCAACAGCCTCTACACCTCGTCGATGCACAAGACGCAGACGGTCGACTACGGCATGATGCTCAACGGCAACCGCGAACTGCGCCTCGATGAAGGCACGGTGCTGATGCAGCCCGGCGACATCGTGATCCAGGTCGGCGCCTGGCATGAATGGGCCTATCCGACCGACGCCCAGATGGCCTTCGACATGATCGGCGCGGATTTCCCCGACGGCGTCGGCACCGCCATCGGCAACGACCGGCCTTTGGCGCCGAAGCCCGCGCCCCCGGGCATCAGGCTCAACCGCCGCATCGTCACCATCGACCGGCCGTCCGACGGCAGGAGCGTGATCGTCAGCGACGGTCCCTGCCCCGACGTGCTGCTCGATCCGGCGCGCCCCGGTTTCGCCTCGCAGCGCATGTGGGTCACCGAGCGCTGTCCGGCGCCGATCGTCTACGAGACGCTGCACCTGCCGCGGACGCTGGAGCCGGGGAACGGCGGCACCACGTTCCGCGTCGACATCCTGCCGCCGGACGCGGGCTGGCTGGGCAAGGCCGGCGAACGCGAGGTGCGCGAGTATTTTGCGCGCGCGGGTTCGCCCGGCGCCTGTGCCTGGCACGCCGGGGCAAGGCATCCCTACGTGCAGAAGACCGGTACCTTCGATTATTGTGTGGTACTGGAAGGCGAGGCGGTGCTGCTGCTCGATGAACAGGAAGTCATGTTCAGGGCTGGTGAAGTGGCACTGCTGAAGGGCGTGCGCCATGCCTGGAGCAACCGGTCGCAGGCGCGCGCGGTGATTGCGGTCAGCAGCCACGACGGTCGCCCGTGACCGGCCCTGACCGAACCCTTGGAGGAGCATAAAATTATGAATAAAATCAAATACTTGTATTTACTCGCCATCGGTGCATCAAGCCTCGCTGCCGCGGTGCCGGCGTTTGCGCAGGCTTTTCCGGCAAAGCCGATACGGCTGATCCTGCCCTACCCGCCGGGCGGCGGCAGCGACACCATTGCCCGCCCCTTCGCGCGCAAGATGGGCGAGAACATCGGCCAGCAGGTCATCGTCGACAACCGCGGCGGCGCCGGCGGCAACATCGGCATGGAAGCGGCCGCGCGTTCCGCGCCGGATGGCTATACCGTGGTGATGGGTCTGACCGCGCAGCTCGCGGTGAATCCCGGCCTCTACCAGAAGCTGCCCTATGACCCGCTGCGCGATTTCGAGCCGATCACGCTGCTCGCCAATGGCGCCTACCTGCTGGTCGCGCATCCTTCGCTGCCCGTGAAATCACTGAAGGACGTGATCGCGATCGCGAAAAAGCGTCCCGGCGAGCTGTTCTATGCCTCCTCGGGCAACGGCTCCGGCGCCCATCTCGCGAGCGAACTGCTCAATACGATGGCCGGCATCCGCATCGTGCATGTGCCGTACAAGGGCGGCGGACCGGCGCTGGTGGACACCATCGCAGGCCAGACCCAGCTGCTGTTCGCGACGCCGATCGCCTCCGCGGGCCACCTCAAGGCGGGACGGCTGCGCGCGATCGCGGTCAGCACCACCAAGCGCGTGAACAGCATGCCCGATGTGCCGACGGCTTCGGAGTCCGGGCTTCCCGGCTACGACTCCGGCGTCTGGTACGGCATGCTCGCGCCGCGGGGGACGCCGCGCGAGATCGTCGCGCGGCTCAATGAGGAATTCCGCAAGGTGCTCGCCGACCCCGGCATCCGCGACTTCCTGACCAAGTCGGGGATCGATCCCGAGGGCAGCTCCCCCGAGGAGCTGGCAAAGTACATGCGCAGCGAAATCGACAAATGGGCGAAGGTGATCAAGAGCGCGAACATCCGGCTCGATTGAACCGGCTCAGCCCGCGGGCCGTGCCATTTTCTCGAGCAACTGCCGGATCTTCGGCTCGGGCTTCCAGTAGTTCGGCCCCTTCAGAAACTTGCCGTTGGCATCGTAGATCGGCTTGCCGTCGGCGCCGAGCTTGCTTTCGTTGCTGTCCATGATGATGTCGAGCACGTCCTCCAGGGGCAGGCCGTACTTCAGCGCCTCGGAGCGGCAGTAGACGATGATGTCGCCCAGCAGGTCGGCCATCGCCACCAGGATGTCGGCAGGTGGCGCACCCTTCCTTGCGAGCGCGATGATGGCATCGATCTCCTGCACTTCGTCGAGCAGCGTGGCCTTGAATCCGTTCAGGCGGCCGGAGAGGTCTCCGGGCAGCGCAGGACGGTCGCTGGCCGGCAGTTTGTACATGGCATTCATGGCGGCGATGCGTCGGGCAAAATGGCTGTTCATGGCGGCGTCTTGTGATGGAGGATGACAAATGGAAATCGGCAGCATGACACTTATTGATGGTGCGCCGGATTAATAATGGTACCCTGATCCCCCGTTGCCGCTCCGGCGGCAAACATTGAACTTGAGAACACGATAGCCTTTCCAAGTTCGGGGCCGGGCGGAGAGCAGGCGGAATCCGTCCCGCCATGCCCCGGAAAACCCTGAACCGCTGACCAGAAAAGGAAAACCATGAAAATCCTGCTCCCTGTCGACGGCAGCAGGCATTCGCTGAATGCCGTGCGCTACGTGGCCGAGCGGCTGTGGCCCAGCCTCGAGGACGCCGAAATCACCCTGCTGCATGTGCACTACCGCGTACCGCCGCGGGCCGCGTCAGCCGTCGGGCGCACGGTGGTCGAAGGCTATTACCAGAGCGAAGCCGAAGCCGCGCAGAAGGGGGCGCGGAAACTGCTCGACCAGCACGGCATACCCTACAATGCGCTGCGCCAGCCGGGCTACCCGGGCAAGGTGATCCCCGAGCATGCCGAGAGCATGGGGGCTGACCTGGTGGTGATGGGCTCGCACGGCCTGGGTGCCGCCAAGGGACTGCTGCTGGGTTCCGTTACCCAGGCTGTCATCGCCAACTGCAGCACACCGCTACTGGTGGTCCGCGACGGCCAGCTGCCGCCGGAGAAAGGCGAAGTGCTGGTCGCCGTCGACGGCAGCGCCTACACACGCCGGGCGGTGTCTTACCTGCTGCGGCACCGCGCCCAGTTTGCGCCGCAGGGCCGCGTCACGCTGATGCATGTCAGCCCGCCGCCGGGCCGCATGCTGACCGCCGTCGACAGGATCCTTGAAAGCCAGCGCCAGGCCGACAACGAAAAGGCGATGCGGCCGGCGAAACGGCTGCTCGACAAGGTCGGCGTGAAGTACAAGGCCGTGAATGTCACGGGGGATCCGGGCGAACGCATCGCCAATCATGCGCGCGGCAACCACTCCAGCCTGATCGTGATGGGTTCGCATGGCCGCGGCAGCATGACCAGCCTGCTGCTCGGCTCGGTGACCCAGAAAACGCTCGCCGGTGCGCGTGCGCCGGTGCTGATCGTGCGCTGAAGGTTCGGACCGATAGGCGGCGGCCCGCCGCCATCACCATGGAGCAAGCCGACATGACTCTCGCAAAACCCGGACGACGCCGCCTGCTGCAGCTTGCCGCGGCCGCCGCGATCGCTCAGGCGCTGCCTGCACGCGTCATCGCCGCCGAAGCCGCGCCTGCGCTGCGCATCGGCATCATCGGCTCGGGCCGTGTCGGCAGCGCCCTCGGGACGTCCTGGGCGAAGGCCGGGCACACGGTGATGTTCTCCTCGCTGGACATCGAGCACGACCGCAAACTCGCCGCCGCCGTCGGCGCCAATGCCCGCGCCGGCTCGCCGCGCGAGGCCGCCGCCTTCGGCGAGGTGCTGCTGGTTTCCGTGCCTTACGGCGCCCTGCCGCAGCTCGGCAAGGATCTCGGCAGCCTGCTCAAGGGCAAGGCGGTGATCGACACCTGCAATCCTTTCCCGCACCGCGACGGCGAAATCGCCAACTGGGCAAGGGCAAAAGGCGCCGGGCTTGCCTCGGCCGAACTGCTGCCGGGCGCGCGCATCGTGCGTGCCTTCAATGCCGTCGGCGCCGCGCGCATGGCGGAAGCCGCACAGCGCCCCGGTCCGCGCAGCGGCATGCCGATGGCGGGCGATGACCCCGCGGCGATCGCGCTGGCGACCCGACTGGTGCGCGACGCGGGCTTCGAGCCGGTACTCGTCGGAACCCTTGCCGGGATGGGCAATTACCTGATGCCCGGCACGCCGCTCGCCGGCGAGCGCTCTGCCGATGACATCCGCAAAATCGCGGCCTCGCTGAACTGAAGCCCGGGGATAAACGCAGCCCATGCGCATCGAGGAGATCCGTGCTGCCGTCGAGCACATCAAGCCCGCGCGCGCGGCGGATGCCTATGCCGGCCGTGAAAGCCTGACCTTCCTGCGCTGCAGGGTGCGCACCGACGAGGGCCTGGTCGGCGAGGGCCTCACCGGCCGTTTTCTCGCCGACCAGGTCGCGCAGCTGCTCAACGGCGGCATCGCCGCGGCGGCGAAAGGCGAGGAAGCCCTGGACATCGAAGCCGTGACCCTGAAACTGGCGAAGCAGTTCAATCCGCGCCAGGCCACCGGTGTGTTCGTGTCGGCGATGTCGGCTCTCGACCTCGCGCTGTGGGACATCCGCGGCAAGGCGCTCGGCCAGCCGGTGGCCAAGCTGATCGGCGGTGCCCGCAACGCGGTGCCGGCCTACGCCACTGCAGGCATGCCCGCGTTCAGTGAAAGCGAACTTGTCGATGCCTGCAGATCGGCGCTGGACGCCGGCTTCCACGGCGCAAAAATCCTCGTCGGCACGGGACGCAGCCTGGCGGAGGATGCGCAGCGCATCCGCGCGGTGCGCAAGGCCATCGGAAATGCGCCGCTGATGCTGGATGCCAACTGCGCATTCACCGTGGCCGAGGCCAAGCGTCTGGCAGCCATGGTTGCGGACTGCGACATTGCATTTTTCGAGGAGCCCGTGCGCGGCAACGACATTGCGGCATTGGCCGAATTGCGCCGCTCGACACCGGTCCCCCTCGCTTCGGGGCAGATGATCCAGTCGCCGTCCTGGTTCCGCGATGTGCTGGCCGCAGGGGCGCTCGACGTGCTGCAGCCCAATGCCGCCTTCTGCGGCGGCATCAGCGCCATGCTGCGCATCCTCGCGCTGGCGGAAATGCACGGCGTGCCGGTCGCCGGCGCCGGCGGCTTCGAGGCGGCCAACCTGCCGGCGATGGCCGGCCATGCGCATGGCGGCATGCTCGAGGTGCATGGCGCCCACGGTGCACTGCGCGAACGTTTCGCCAGCGAGCCGGAGTTCTCCGGGGGCCTGCTGCACGTGCCGGCGGCAGCAGGGCTGGGGTTTTCGCTGAAGGACTGAGCGTGGCCGTCATTTACGAGGCGCGCCATTTCATCCTGAAGACGCTGGACCATCCGCATGTCTCGCGCGGCGACGGCGGGCATATCGTCATCGATCCGAAAGTCCCGGTCGAGGACCGCAGCATGCTCACCCCCGGGCAGGCGATCGAACTGGTCAAGCTGACGATGGTCGGCGGCGAAGCGATGAAAACCGTGCTGACCCGCAAGGGCATACCCATCGGCCGCATCAATTACCAGGACAACGGCAACTGGCGCGCCGAGCTTCACGTGCATCTCTACGGCCGCGCGCTGGATGCGAAGCTGCAGCCCTGGGGCCATGCGCTGGCATTCCCGCCGACGCGCGAGGCTTTCCAGCGGGAAATGGGCAAGCTGGAACCGCTGCGGCCGGACGACATCGCCGAGCTGCGCGCCGAAATCGCACGCCTGCTGGATACGGACAAGTACCGTAGCTTCTGATTCGGCGGTTTCTGATTCGGCCGCCGCTGTCGCGGCGGCTGCTGGCGCGTCCCGGCCTCGCGCCGGGAATCGATCCGCCGTCAGCCCGGCGTCGCCCCGGATGCGCGCACGACATCGCCCCATTTCCGGATTTCGAGCGGCATGATCTTCGCCAGCTCGTCGGGTGTACCCGCCACGACCTCGACGCCCCGCTGGGAGAGGCCCTTGGTGATTTCCGGCAGGCGCAGCGCCTTGGCAAAACCGTCATGCACGCGCAGCGTGACTTCGCGCGGAATGCCGGCGGGCCCGAGCAGGGCATACCAGCCGCTGGTCTCGAAGCCGGGCAGTGTTTCACCGATGGCCTGGATCCCCGGCAGCGCCGGGGAGCGCTGTGCGCTGCAGATGCCGATCGCGCGCAGGCGTCCGGACTCGATGAAAGGCTTGGCCGCGAGCAGGGTGTTGACCTGGAACTGGACGTGGCCGGCAACGAGATCGCTCAAGGCCTGTCCCGCCCCCTTGTAGGGAATGTTGAGGGCATCGATCTTGGCCATGGTCTTGAGCATTTCCACTGCCAGGTACGCCGAGTTGCCGGCCGCCGTACCGGCGGTCAGCTGTCCCGGGCGCGATCTGGCGAGCGCGATGAACTCCTTCACGTTCTTTACCGGCAGCGAAGGGTGCACCACCAGCACGGTCGTGGTCTTGCCGAGCTGGCTGATCATCGTGAAATCCTTGACCGGATCGAACGGCACCTTCTGGTAAAGCGTGGGGTTGATCGCGTGCGGCGTGGTCGCAATGACCAGGGTGTGGCCGTCGGGCGCGGAGCGCGCGACAAACTCGGTACCGATCATGGTCGCACCGCCGGCACGGTTCTCGATGACAATCTGCTGGCCGAACTGCTCCTGCAGCTTGGGCGCCAGCAGGCGCGCAAGGATGTCAGTGCCTCCACCGGGCGCCGCCGGCACGACGATGCGGACCGGCTTGGACGGAAACGCCTGCGCTGCCGCGGAAAGCGGAAGCATGAACGGCAGCACAAAGGCCACTGAAGAGACCAGGGCGGCAACGGGAGAGGGATTTCTCATGATATGGACGGGTTGCGTGGCAGGTTCCGGATTGAGGGCCGCATCCTAGCATCAGATTCCTGGGTTCATGTTAGCTTGCGGTTTTGTCCAGGATTGATCATGAGCGAATCCAACAGCAGCACCGACAACCGCCGCTTCCGGCTGATTCCGCTGGAGCAGCTGACGCCCGAACAGAAGGCGCTGAGCGATGCCATCAAGTCGGGCCCGCGCGCCAGGCTCGCAAGTTCCGGCGCATCCAAGCCCGGCCCCCTTGGCGGTCCGTTCAATGTCTGGCTGCGCAGCCCGGGCATCGGCGGGCTGATCCAGCAGCTGGGCGAGGAAATCCGTTTCCGCAGTTCGCTTTCCGGCAAGCTCAACGAGCTGGCCATCCTCGTCACCGCGCGCAACTGGACTTCACAGTATGAATGGGTCGCCCACCACAAGCTGGCGCTGGAGGGCGGGCTCGATCCGAAGATCGCCGATGCCATCGCCGCAGGCCGGCGCCCGGAAGGCATGGATCCCGACGAAACCCTGGTTTACGAGTTTTCGCAGGAATTGCAGGACACCAAGGAAATCAGCGATGACACTTACGCGCGGGCGGTGGCCCGCTTCGGCGAGCGCGGCGTGGTCGACCTGATTTCGGTCAACGGCTTCTACGTGCTGGTGTCGATGTGCCTCAATGTGGACCGGACTCCGGTGCCGCCCGGCACGCCGCTGCCCCTGCCGCCGCTGGAGAACTAGCCGCTGCAGGCTCAGCGCGCGTCCAGCGCGGCTGCAAGCCGCGCGAGCCAGTCTTCGACGCGTCGCCGGTTGGTTCCGAAATCCCAGTAGCCGACGCGGGACGCGGAATACAGCGCCAGCGTCGACTGCTGCGGTCCCAGGGGAATGAACTGAACGCGGACGTCGTCGCGAAAGCGGAATATGCGGGTGGTCACGACAAGGTGCATGCCGCCTGCCGACACGGAAACCACCTCGGCGCCAGGCATCTGCCGCAGCACGGATTTGAAGGCATCCTGCAGCACGGCTACCGGCACCGCGAACACTGGCGCGATCCCGTCCGGATGGCCGGGAAAATCAGCCGGCGCGGCAAGCCAGTGGTTGGGACTGGCGGGCCGCTCGAGTGTGCGGAAATATGCCTCGACATCCAAGGCTGGCAGCCCGCCCTGGTCAGATCCGTTCGACGCCGGACTCAACAGGCACAGCAAGACCAGTAGCAGCCAGCGGCGACTCGGCATCGGCCAGGCTCAATCGGCCTTGATTCCCGCTTCCTTGACGACCTTGGCCCATTTCTTCATTTCGCCGCGAAAGAATGCGGTGAATTCGGCCTGGCTGTTGCCGACGGCTTCGGCACCCTGCTTGCGCAACTGCTCGCGTGTTTCAGGCATGGTGATGATGCGCGCGATCTCGGCGTTGAGTTTGGCCAGTACCGCCGCGGGAGCCCCGGCCGGCAGGCCGATGCCGTAGAACGACACCGCCTCGAATCCGGGCAGCGTCTCGGCAATGGCCGGCACATCGGGCAATGTCGGCGCGCGCTTGAGCGAGCTGATGCCGAGCGCACGCAGCTTGCCGGCATTGACATGGGGCAGCGTCGGCAAAATCGTTCCGAACATCCAGGACACGCGCCCGCCCAGCAGGTCAATCGTCGCCGGATTGGCGCCTTTGTAGGGCACGTGGGTCATCTTCACCCCGCCCATGTTGGCCAGCAGCTCGCCGGCCAGGTGGGTTGCGGCTCCAGTGCCGCCGGAGGCATAGGTAATCTCGCCGGGCTTCGCTTTCGCCAGCGCCAGCAATTCCGCAATGCTTTTCGCGGCAACGGACGGGTGCGAAACCAGGATATTGGGGGACACCGCCAGGTTGATCAGCGGCTGCAGGTCCTTCAGCGTATCGTAGGGCAGACTGGATCTGAGAGAGGGATTTACCGCCGTGCTCGTCGAGAGCATGAGCATGGTGTAACCGTCGGCTGGTGCGCGCATGGCCAGGTCGGTGCCGATCACGGTCCCGCCCCCCGGCCTGTTGTCGACCACGACCTGCTGCCCCCAGGATTCCGTGAGCCGTGCACCGACCATGCGCGCCAGCAGGTCGTTCGGGCCCTGCGGCGCGAACGGCACGATCAGGCGGATGGGCCTGCTGGGGAAGCCGGCCGCAGGATCCGCCGCCTGCCGCTGCGCGGCAGCGGGGGAAGCGAGGGACGCGACAATGACTGCCCCCGCGAAATGGATCAAAGTCCTGGAAGTCCTCATGATTCTCTCCTCGATTGTTGTGGCCTTCAGCGGCCGATCGCGCGCCTGAAATGGTCGACCGCCACCGAACGGGTGCCAATCCACACATCGCCGGCCGCCTTGGCCGCCTTGATGATGTCTTCGTAGACAAACAGGCCGGGGGAGCGGCCGAAAACATGGGTATGTATGGCCGGATCCATGCGCACCGCGCCGGTCTCGCGATGCCTTGCGCAATCCAGCCAGTGCTCGAAGATTTCCAGCATGACTTTCGGCGCGTTGCCATGGCGCATGTAAAGCGGCAGATCGTTGACCTCGGTGTTGTTGGGAAAGGCCACGATCGACCGGTCACCGAAATCCACCAGGTAAGGAAGATCGTCGTTCAGGGTGTCACCGTGCCACTCGTAGCCGGCCTCGGCCAGCAGGCGGGGCGAGCGCAGGCCCGGGGTGCTGCGCGGGCTGATCCAGCCACGCGGACGGCTGCCGGTGGCACGCTCGATCAACTCCGTGGTGTGCACGATGTTGGCGCGCTCCTCCTCCTCGGACAGATAGCAGGGAATCATGTCCATGGTGTAGGAATGAGCCACGACTTCATGGCCTTCCTCCGCAATCCGCCGCACGATCTCCGGGTAACGCTCGGCCATGATGCCGCTGACATTGATCGTGGCACTGACACCCTGGCGGCCGAGCACGTCGAGGATGCGATGGATGCCGCGGCGGTGTCCGTACTCGGCCCAGCCGACGGCATTGAGGTCGGGCACGCCGGGTCTCAGCGGATTGCCCATCGGTCCAATCCCCGGCCACTTGCCGTCGGACCACCACTCGAAGGAAACCCGGAAAAACACCGCTATGCGCTTGCCGCCGGGCCAGCGGAAATCCGCGGGCGGCAGCGTCTCCTTCGCTCCGGCATGGATGTCCAGGGAACTCATGCGATACCTCCTCTGTGATCAAGGGCCGCGGTCGTGCAGCAGGCTTCAGGATTTCCTGCCATACACGGTCTTCGGCAGGATGCGGTAACTCGCGGTGGCCCGGCAGGCGGTCTCGCCGTCTTCGCCGATCACCTCCGCCTCGGTGAACATGATGCTGCGGCCACGCTTGATCACGCTCCCGCGGCAGATGATCTCTCCCTTCGCCGGCGCCAGGTAACTGAGGTTCATGGTCATCGTGGCCACACCCATTTCCATGTCGACCAGGGAGCGCACCGCCTGCGACATGGCCGCATCGACAATCGCGGCGACTGTTCCGCCATGAACCTCGCCGCGCGAATTGCCGAGATGGGGCTGGAATCCGAGACGCACCTGCGAGCGGCCGTCATCGAGCGCATCGAGCTCGAAGCCGAGATGGATGTAGAGCGGCACGGTGGAACGCCATCGCGGCTCGGACTGCTGCTTTTTTCCGGTCATGATCTGCATCGGTTGCGGTATCGCGCAATGTTACACCCGGGTCGTCCGGCATCGCGGACTTGAGTCCACGCTTTGCGCGGGGCATGATGCGGGGCAACGCCCGGCGGGAGGTCAACCATGAAAGTCAAGCGCATCGAGCATGTCGGCATCGTCGTCCGCGACGTGGAGGCGAGCCGCAAGTTGTGGGAAGGCTGCTTCGGCATCAAGCTGGCCGGCACGGAGGACAACGCCACCCGGCGGCTTGCCCTCTACCCGGTGGGCGACTCGATGGTGGAGCTGCTTGCAGGTCTGACTCCCGACAGCAAGCAGTCAAAACTCATTGCCGAGGGCAAGGGCGGCCTGAACCACATCTGCCTCGAGGTCGAGAACATCGACGAAGCGCTGGCCGAGCTGAAGGCAAAGGGCATTCCGCTGCTCGACGAAAAGCCGCGCATCGGCCATGCCGGCTGCCGCATCGCCTTCCTGGATCCGTCGGCAACCGAAAACTGCCTGATCGAGCTGGCGGAACTGCCCGCCGGCAGCGGGCACTGACGGCGGCTACTCGGCTTCGAGGCCCCTGCGCAGCAGGTCGGCAACCAGATCATTGAGCGGCACGCCCCGCTCCCTGGCCCGTGCATGGAGCCCTTGCACCAGATCGCCGTCCAGCTTGACCGCGAAAGGCACCAGCCCGCGCGCCTGGTCGATCCGCCGACGTTCCCGGCGGTCGGGAACCGTGCCCGGGCTCGCGCCGAAGCGCCCCGGGGATGCCGCCGATTTCATCCTGTTGACCAGTTTCAGCGCGTTGTGCTTCTGCAGTTCGGTGGGCTTCATCGCCATGTCAGGCTCCGGATTTGCTGATGCAAAAAAGGCCGCGCAGGTCGCGCGGCCTTGTCAGGTTGCAGCTCCTGTCACTGGGGCGGCGGCTGGCCGCCACCGCCACCTCGCCGTTTTCCGGGGCGCTTGTGAAATTTCTTGCCGCCCCCGGGGCTCTTGTTGTTCGGACCCTGGGGACGCCCGCCGGGCTGCTGCATGCGTCCGCCTCCGGCATTCTGCCGCTGGTGCAAGGCGCGGCCCTGCGGATCGGGCGCGCCCTGCCGGTTGCCGGACGCGAGCGCGATCTCGAGCTCGTTGAGTTCGTCCCACTCGGCATCGGTGCGATTGCGGTCCGGAATGGCCAGCAATTCCTGCATGCGTGCCCGGGGAGAAATGGGGGGATTCTGCGGAGGCTGTGAGTCGTTCATGGACGGCATTATCGCATTTTCCGGGGCATCCTTCAAAGAAAACAACGGCTTAGGTTCCGGGCGCCAGCGCCCGGCTGCCGGCACTATTCGAGGGCCTGCAGGACCAGGGCATGCAGCAGCTGGCGATGGTAATAGCGGATGATCCCCGGCGCGTGAGCCATGAACACCGTCACCAGTTCCTCGGCGGGGTCCACCCAGAAATAGGTGCCGGTAGAGCCCGCCCAGTGGAATTCGCCGGGGCTGCCCGGCATGCCGCCGCGGCCGGCGCTGCGACGAACGGCGACGCCGAGGCCGAAGCCATAACCCCGGATGTTGGGGTAATCGTTGAGCTTCGAAAGGTCAACCTCCGGTCCCAGATGGTCGCTTGTCATGTATTCGACCGTCTTCCGCGACAGCACGCGCACGCCGTCGAGCACGCCGCCGTTGAGCAGCATCTGGGCAAACCGCAGGTAGTCGGCTGCGGTCGACACCGCGCACCCGCCGCCGCAATCGAATTTGTGGGGTCTGGTGCCGTCACGCAGGGTTTGCGGTTCGCCGGTCACCGGATCCCGCGGCAGCGCCTTCGCATAACGCGACACCTTGCCCGGCGGGATCGTGAATGCCGTGTCCGGCATGCGCAGCGGCGCAAACAGCCGCTCCTCCAGATACATGGACAGCGACTGCCCGGTGACCGCCTCGATCGCCAGCCCCAGCACGTCGAGGCCCAGGCTGTACTCCCACATCGAACCCGGCTGATAATGCAGCGGCAAGGCCGCGAGTTGCGCCAGGAATTCCGGTCCGGTCCAGCGCGAGGACGCGATGTCCGAGGAAAACGGATAGCGCGCATACAGCGCCTTCTCGCCCCGGCCATAGCTCAGCCCGGCGGTGTGGCGCATCAGGTCCTCGATGGTCATCTCGCGCCGGAGTGCCTCGGTAGGCGCACCGGGCGCCCCTTCGCACAGCGGCGGATTGACGCGCATGCCCGCGAGCTGCGGCAGGTAATGGCGCACCGGATGATTGACCGCCATGCGCCCCTCCTCGCACAGCATCAGCGCGCCAACCACCACCAGCGGCTTGGTCATCGACGCAATGCTGAATATCGCATCTGCCGGCATCACCGCACCCGACTGCGGATCCAGGTGCCCGAAAGTCTCGCAATATCCGAGACGCCCCCTCCGCGCAATCATCAGCACGGCACCCGGGAGGGTTTCGCGCCCGACCTCCGCCTGCAGGGCGGCGCCAATCCGCGGCAGGCGATCAGGCGCAAAGCCCAGCGCTCGCGCTTCGGCTGCCGGCAACGGGAAATCGCGGAACTCGGCCTTGTTCATGCGCGGTGGATTCTGCGTCAGTAGTGCGGTGGAATTTCGTGTGCGGCACCGCCAGGCTCCGCCGGCAGGCTGCGTTGCAACTGCAGCCGAAGGTCGCGCAACTGGCGCTGCAGTTCTGCGATCTCCTGCTGCTGCCGGGCGACGGTCCGGTTCAACTCCTCGAGCAGGTCCTCGCTGAAACTCAGCTTGACCTCGATTTCAGAGAGGCGTGATTCCACGTTGGCAGTCGGCACTCAGGCTGCAGCCAGCACGTCGATCCGGATACCGCGACATTCGACTGTCTGTCCGGCGCGGATTTTCGCCGTCTTGCGGCTTTCGGGCAGTCCGTCGACCGTTACCCCGCCCCCGGCAACGAGATGCTTGCCCTCCCCCCCGCTGCCGACGACACCGGCAAGCTTGAGCAGGTCACAAAGGCGGATATGTTCGGAGCGGAGCTGGAACTGGCGGGTGTCCACGGAATATCCGTTATGCGGCAGTTTGATCAGGAAAACGGGATCATACTGGAGCGTGGTGCCGGGAACCATGCCGGCGCCGCGGGCTCCAAACGGCATTATCCTTCTGCACACCGACGGCGAGCCGATGTCACTGCCCCTGTTCATTTCCGGGATTCTGCTGCTGCAACTGGCGGGCTGCGCCTTGGGCAACAACGCGCAATCCAGCGAGGCTGCGCCCGCTGCAGCCATCGCCGCCGAACAGCCGCCGGCAGTGGCCGTGGAGGCCGCAGTGTCCCTGCCCCTGCCGGATTCTCCGGCACCCGCGCTCGCCGCTCCGGAACCCGCTGCGATACCGGAATCCCCCCCCTCGCCGGTCAGTCCTCCGCCCCCCGAAACGCCACCTGCGACAGTGCCCGCAAGCAAAGCGGAACCCGTCAGCAGCGGAAAACCGGCGGCAAAACCGCAGGCAAAAACGACACCCCCCGCACGGCTGCCGCAGAAACAGACGCCGCCTGCCGCGGCAGCAGCGCCGGCAATGCCCGCGATGGCACTGGCAACGCTGGAGCAGCGACTGAAGGATACCAATGCCATCGGCGTGTTCACCAAGCTTGCATTGAAGAACCAGGTCGACGACCTGGTGAGCCGTGTGCGTGCCCACCATGAAGGCGCCGGCAATGTGACGCTGGCCCAGCTGCGCCAGGCCTACGACCAGCTGCTGGCCAAGGTTCACGGCCTGCTGAAGGACGGCGACCCGGCCCTTGCCAATGCCATCATGGCCTCGCGCGAATCGATCTGGATCGTGCTGATGGATCCGGTAAAGTTTGCAAAACTCTGACCTGCGGGAGAACGGGAACACCATGAACAGACCGAATCTTGGCGGCGCACTGCTCGGCGCGGCATTGCTGATCGCCGTTGCGCCCGGCATCGCCGCGGATGCCAACAGCCCGCTGGCAAAGGACCTGACGGCAACCATTTCGCTGCTGGGCCTGCCCTGCGGCCAGGTCGTCAGCGTGACCACCCAGGGCACCAACGACCATCTCGCGACCTGCAGCAATGGCAACCGCTACCGGGTCTATGTCAATGCGCAGGGGCGCGTGACCGCGGAAAAGCGCTGAACGGCGCGGCGCTCAGGCAGCGGGCTCGATGAATACGTGCTGGTCGCCGATTTCCTGCGCCAGCACCCGCTCGACCGCGACGACATAGGCGAGATTCGCGCCCAGGCGTTGCCGCGCCTGCGCGAGATCCACGGCCGCCGACAGGGTGGGGCCGTCACTGACCCAGGCGTGCGCAATCAGATCCACGGCATGGCGCATGCGCGCCGCCTCATCGACGGGCTGCCCGCCGGAAAGCGCCTGCAAAGCGGCCTCTGCGCGCGCGGCTGCCCGTCCGTAACGCCCGCTGCCCAGGAACACGCCCGCCAGAAGCCCGCCCGCCACCAGCAGGCCGATGACCGCCAGCAGCACGGTATTCCAGGGTGACGGCAAGCGGAGGCCCAGCTGCGGCAAGGCGAGAAAAAGCACGAGGCCGCCAATCACCGCAAGGCAACCCCATGGACGCGGATTGAACGGCGCCGGTTCGGCAGCAATGCGCCGCCATTCCGCGACGATGGCCGCGCGCTGCGCGGGTGTGAACGGCAGCGATTCCGGTTTCTCGTTCATCGTGCACCTCCATCGCTGTAGCAGCGGCGCCTGCAGCCGCAGCTTACACCGCTGCCGCAATCGCCCGGAAGTCCCAAAAGTCCACAATCCTTGATTGCAAATTGACTCGGCTGAGTGCCTTCATCTACGCTCAGCGGCTCACCACGTGACCCGCGAGCAATGCCATGTCCGATACCGGAACCCAGCACCAGCAGCCCCTCTCCTCCGCCGACCGCGCGACACCGCAACTGACCAGCGCATCGGCGCCGCCGGCCCTGCGGCTGATGCTGGCGCTGGAGGATTTCGAGGCGCCGGCGCGGCGCTACATCCCGCGGCCCATTTACGGCTACGTGTCCGGCGGCGTCGAACGCAACGTCACCCTGAACTGGAACCGCTCGGCTTTCGACGATATTGCCCTGCTGCCGAGGATGCTGGTCAATGTCTCGCAGCGCTCGCAGAAAACCGAGCTCTTCGGCAAAGTTTACGATTCCCCCTTCGGCATTGCCCCGATGGGCGGCACCTCGCTCGCGGCATTCGACGGCGACCTCGCGCTGGCACGCGCCGCCGCGGCGCGCAACGTGCCGATGATCCTCAGCGGCGCCTCGCTGACCGCGCTGGAGAAAGTGCGCAAGGCCTCGCCCCAGCACAGCTGGTTCCAGGCCTATCTGCCGGGCGATGCACAGGCCATCACCGAACTGGTCGAACGGGTCGCGAAAGCGGGCTATGACACCCTGGTGCTGACCGTGGATATCCCGGTGGGCGCGAACCGCGAGAACAACGTGCGCAACGGCTACAACTCGCCGCTGCGGCCGAGCCTGCGCCTCGCGCTGCAGTGCCTGGCAAGGCCGCGCTGGCTGTTCGGCACGGCGCTGCGCACCTATTTCACGCACGGCATGCCCCATTTCGAGAACATGGGCAAGCGCACGCCCCTGGTGTCGCGTACCGCGGTGCGCGAACGCGCCAACCGGGATCACCTGAACTGGGAACATTTCGCGCTGATGCGCCGGCTGTGGAAAGGCCGGTTGCTGATCAAGGGGATCCTTGCAAAGGAAGATGCCGCGATTGCGCGCGAGCACGGGGCCGACGGCATCATCGTCTCCAACCATGGCGGACGCCAGCTCGATTCGGCGACCTCGCCCCTGCGCGTGCTGCCCGGCATCGTCGAAGCAGCCGGCGGCATGACCGTGATGATGGACAGCGGCATCCGCCGCGGCACCGATGTCCTGAAAGCGCTGGCCCTGGGCGCGAAATTCGTATTCGTCGGGCGTCCCATGCTGTACGCGGCGGCTGTCGCCGGCGAGACCGGCGTGCGCCATGCAATCAAGCTGCTGCACGACGAAATTGATCGCGACATGGCCATGCTCGGTGCCAATTCCATCGCCGAGATCAATCGCAATATGCTGATGGTGGCCGGCAACACCGATCATTACCGGCTGGATTGAGCAAGGCCGGGGCCAGCCAGCGCCCCTGTGGCGCGTTCAGCGCTTGGACCCTTGCGTCTGCAGGGCTCTGCAGTCCCGGCCTGCGTTTGCACCCGCACGTTTCTCATTCAGGCTGAAGCCCGCATTTCCGGGTTGATTTACCGAAAGGCGCCCTCGATTCCATTTTTTGGAACATTTCGCTTACTGGCGTCACATTTAATTGCAATCAGACCGCAACGCGCCCTAGAATGACATCGACGGGAAGGCAGATGCCCGACCGGCGCATCCAAACAAAATCCAACGGAGGAGAAACACGATGAAAATGATGTCTTTGGGAGCTGCAGGTCTCGCGGCCCTGCTGGCGGGTTGCGCCGCCAGTCCGGAGCTCGTCAGCTGCCTGCAGCCAAACCGGCGCGTCGCGGTCGAGGTCACCGGCAGCAAGGAAAAGCCGCCGGCAAAACCGGGCGCGAAGCCCGGGCGCGACAACGTGCTGCTGAAAGCCATGGCCCAGGGTGACAGCGCCTTCGACCCGAACAGCGCGGTGCTGAAGGACGGCGGCAAGGCCGAACTGGACAAGATCGTCAGCGTCATCCAGCAGGGCGTGAAGAAGGACCCGCGCCCGGTCAACGTCGGATCGATCATCATCACCGGCCATACCGATCGCCTTGAAGCGGAGTCCAGCCCCAATCTCGATGAGGCGCGCGCGAAATCGGTGCAGGCCTACCTTGCGCAGAAAGGCCTTGATGCGAAGCTGATGTTCTGGGAAGGCAAGGATGCGCGCGAGCCGATGGCAGTGACCAAGTTCTGCACCGACTGAAATCCACATCCCCTGAGAGAACATTGACCCCGCTGCGGCGGGGTTTTTTTTAGCGGACGTTCAGGCGGGAAGCGGGACGCCTTCCTGTTCGCAGCTGTTGGCCACGTCGCTGACGGTAACCCGGCGCATGTCGCGCACCCAGCGCAGGTCGTCGAACTCGGTGCCGCGATGCATTGTGCAGCGGTTGTCCCACATCACCAGTTCCTGCGGACGCCAGCGGTGGGTGTAGACGAACTGGCGCTGGATGACATGGGCGATCAGTTCATCGATCAGCGCGCGCCCCTCCTCGTCGGGCATGCCCCAGATACGGCCGGCATGCGAGGCCACGAACAGCGATTTGCGGCCGTTCTGCGGAATGGTGCGTACCAGCACCTGCGGCACCGGCGGCAGCCGTTTCTGCTCCTCCTCGGTAAACTCGTGAAACCCGTTGCGCCGGCGCGAGGTGGCAATCCAGTGCTCGACGACGAGGCCCTGCAGCCTGTCCTTCATCGCCTGCGGCAGCGCATCGTAGGCCGCGCGCTGGTCGGCGAATTCGGTGTGGCCGCCGATCGGCGCCACGGTCTCCGCGTAGAGCAGCGAACAGATGCTGGGCAGGCGCTTGAACGAGCTGTCGGTATGCCACAGCCGGTTGCCGGCCTTGTACATGCGCTGGCGGCTGGTCTCGCCCCAGATCTTGCCGTCCGCCGACAGGTTGGAGATGTCGGAGAACGCGCCGCCGAAGCGCGAGGGCGTTGCCTTCGGGTCGAGCGTGCGCTCGTTCTCGATGGGGCCGAAGTGCGCCGCGAACGCGAGCTGCTGCTCCTGCGTCAGCCGCTGCTGCGGAAACACCAGCACCGCGTACTTCCAGAATGCCTCCTTGATCGCGGCGAGGTCCTCCGCGGACAGCGGCTGCGACAGGTCGACATCGCCGATCTCGGCAACGAAATCCGGGGTGACCGGACAGATGGTGATGCCCATGGTTTCTCCTCCTCCAGCTTGCGGCTCGGTCCCGCCGCGATCATTGAACATACACGCATCGGCGCGCACGTGGCAGCGATTTTCCGGATTATGGCGCCGGCGGCGGCGTATCATTCCGCTGGCACCGGCCTTGAACAGTGAACGGGGGAGACAGCATGGCGAGAGCTTATTGGGTGGTCAGCTACCGGGCGATACACGATGCCGAGGCCTTCAAGCGCTATGCCGCGGTGGCCCCCGCCGCCGTCCATGCCCAGGGCGGCCGCTTCCTGGTGCGCGGCATGGCGGCGAAAGCCTACGAGGCCGGCATCCTGCAGCGGGTGGTGGTCATCGAGTTCGACAGCCTCGCGCAGGCGCTGTCGGCCCACGACTCCCCGGCCTACCAGGCGGCACTGAAGGAACTCGCCGGCGACGCAGTCGAACGCGACCTGCGCATCGTCGAGGGCCTCGCCTGAGCGCGCGGGGCTAGCCGCGCACCAGCTCGAGCAGGGCCGGGCCGTAGCGTTCGAGTTTTTTGGCGCCGATGCCGCTCAACGCGGACAGCGCATCGATGTCGGCCGGCTGCGCCGCGGCGATTTCCGCCAGCGTGCGGTCGTGGAAAATGACATAGGCCGGTACACCCTGCTCGCGCGCCTGCGCCATGCGCCAGACCTTCAGCCGCTCGAGCAGGGCGCTGTCCGCCGCAGTGGCGCCCGCAGCCGCGACGCTGCGCATTTTCGGCCTCCTGCCCTTGCCCGCGACGACATGGCGCATCTCCACGCGTTGTTCGCCCTTCAGAACGGCGCGGCTGGCTTCGGTCAGCTTCAGCGCGCCGTACGCCTCGTGGTCGGGGCACACGTAACCCAGCGCCGCAAGCTGGCGGAACACGTTGCGCCAGGCGGCATCGTCAAGGTCGGCACCGACGCCGAACACGCCGAGCCGGTGGTGATCGCGCCCGACGATGCGCTCGGTGCTGCGGCCGCGCAGCACGTCGATCAGGTGCATCGCGCCGAAACGCTGGCCGGTGCGGTAGATGCAGGACAGGGCCTTCCTCGCCGCCTCGGTGGCGTCCCAGACCTGCGGCGGCTCGAGGCAGTTGTCGCAGTTGCCGCAGGGCTCGCCGGCCTCGCCGAAATAGGCGAGCAGGCGCACGCGGCGGCAACCGGCGGTCTCGCAAAGGCCGAGCAGCGCGTCGAGCTTGGCCACCGACACGCGGCGGTAATCCTCGCTGCCCTCGGACTGGTCGATCATCCGCCGCTGCTGCACGACATCGCCGAGGCCGTAGGCCATCCAGGCGTCGGCAGGCAGCCCGTCGCGCCCGGCGCGGCCGGTCTCCTGGTAATAACCCTCGATGCTTTTCGGCAGGTCGAGGTGGGCGACGAAGCGCACGTCGGGCTTGTCGATGCCCATGCCGAAGGCGATGGTGGCAACGATGACGATGCCCTCCTCGCGCTGGAAACGGTCCTGGTGTTCCGCGCGCGCGGCGGCGTCCATGCCGGCGTGGTAGGGCAGCGCATTGACGCCGTGCGACTTCAGCCAGGCCGCGGTTTCGTCGACCTTTTTCCGCGACAGGCAATAGACGATGCCGGCCTCGCCATCGTGCTCCTCGCGGATGAAACGCAGCAGCTGCGCGCGTGCATCCTGCTTGTCGACGATGGTGTAGCGGATGTTCGGCCGGTCGAAGCTGGAGATGAACACGCGTGCCTCGTCGAGGGACAGACGACGGATGATCTCCTCGCGCGTCTGCGGGTCGGCGGTGGCGGTCAGCGCGATGCGCGGCACTGCGGGGAAGCGTTCGTGCAGCACCGACAGCTGCAGGTATTCCGGGCGGAAGTCATGGCCCCACTGCGACACGCAGTGCGCCTCGTCGATCGCGAACAGCGCGAGCCGCGACTCCGCCAGGCATTCGAGCATGCGCGGCATCATCAGCCGCTCGGGCGCGACGTAGAGCAGGTCGAGTTCGCCGTTGCGCAGCACCCTTTCGCAGGCATTGACCTCGCGCCCGTCAAGCGTGGAATTGAGAAAAGCGGCGCGCAGGCCGAGCTGCTTCAGTGCCGCGACCTGATCCTGCATCAGCGCAATCAGCGGCGACACCACCAGCGCCGTGCCCTCGCGCAGCAGCGCCGGCAGCTGGTAACACAGCGACTTGCCGCCGCCGGTGGGCATCAGCACCAGCGCATCACCGCCGCCGGCGACGTGCTGCACGATATCGGCCTGCGCGCCGCGGAAGGCCGGGTGGCCGAACACGCTGTTCAGCAGTTGCAGCGCGCGGCCATCGGCGGGGGAATTCATCTGTGCAGCAACGCCTCCAGCCGGATCCGGATGACCCGCTGGAAAAATTACAATTTATTGTTTAAAATCAAGTAGTTACAGTCATCCGCCTTCAGGCGGCACGGCTGCGCCCGGCAAGCTTGCGCAACTCGAGATGCAACGCGTCGCTGACGGTGATGCCTTCGGCCTGCGCCTTCGCCACCGCGGCCTGCCGCCGCGCGCCCGGCAGGCGCACGCCCTCGTCGGCGAGCATGCCGGACACCAGGTCCTCGATGCGCGCGTAGTAGGTCTGCGCACCTGCCACAGCCTGCGGATCAATCGCGATCAGCGCATGGCCGATGCGCGGCTTGTTGCCGGGTTCGAAGTACGAATCGTTTTCATGGCTCAGCGCGGCGCCGGTGAGCGCGACACACAGCGCCTCGACCATCAGCGCCAGCGCAGCGCCCTTGACGCCGCCGATCGCGGTAAGGCTGCCGGTCAGCGCCTCCTGCGCGCTGGTCGTCGGATTGCCGTCGCGGTCGACTGCCCAGCCGAGCGGGATCGGCTTGTTCTCCTTCGCCATCAGCATGATCTTGCCGCGGGTGACTTCGGTCAGCGACAGGTCGACGACGATCGGTGCGGCATCCTTGCGCGGAAAAATCGCGGCGATGGGATTGGTGCCGAAGTACGCGCGCCTGCCGCCCCAGGCATTGATCGCCGCCGGCGAGTTGGTCAGCGCAATGCCGGCCATGCCGGCTTCCGCGATCGGCGCGAGATGGTAGGCCGCGGCACCGAAATGATGGCTGTTGGTGACGCCGGCGAAAGCGATGCCGTAGCGCTTCGCGCGCTTGATCACTTCGCCGACGGCCAGCGCCGCCGCCGGAAACGCCAGGCCGCCCCCGGCGTCAATCAGGCAGGTGGCGCCCTGCTTGCGCAGGACCTTCGGTTTGGCCTTGCCGTCGGCGCGGCCTTCGCGCAGGTGCTGCGCGTAAAGCGCGACCCGCGACAGGCCGTGGCCGGACAGGCCCTCCGCTTCGGCAGCCACCAGTGCGTCCGCGGTGGATTGCGCCATCGTCTTGGACGCACCGGCACGCTTCAGCGCCCGCGCGGCAAGTTCCGAGAGTTCAGCAATGTTCAGCGTCGGCATCGTGGCACGCTCAATCGACGGTGGTGCCGGACTGCTTCGCGACATCCGCCCATTTCGCCAGCTCGGAGCGGAAGAACGCCGAGAACTCGGCGGGCGAGTTGCCGCTGGGCTCGGCGCCCTCGGCCCGGATGCGCTTCACCACCTCCGGAGACTTCACTGCGGCCACCCACTCGCGGTACAGCCTGTCCTGGACCGCCGCAGGGGTTTTTGCGGGAACCAGCAATCCGTTCCACTGCAGCGCGATGTGGTCCTTCACGCCCGCCTCGGTCATCGTCGGCAACTCCGGCACGACGGCGGAACGCGCCTTGTCGGCGACGCCAAGCCCGCGCAAGCGGTTGTTGCGGATATGGGGGGCCGCCACCGGCATGACCACGAATGCGACCTGCGACTCGCCGGTCAGCAGGGCGACCGAGGCCGGTGCCGCCCCCTTGTAGGGCAGGTGGGTGATGCGGGTCCCCGTCTTCACGCGCAGCATCTCCATCGCCATGTGCGACATCGTGCCGGTGCCGGCCGACGAATAATCGAGTGAGTTCGGCTTGGCCCTGGCCAGCGCGACCAGGTCTTTCACGCTTTTCACCGGCAGCGCAGGATGCGCCACCAGCGCGAAAGGATAGGACGAGGCCATCGATACGGCGGCGAAATCGTTGACCGGGTCGTAGCTCAGTTTCTTGTAGATCGCGGGACTGATCGCGATCGAGGAATTGGCGAAAAAGACCGTGTACCCATCGGCCGGCGCCTTCGCCACAATGTCGGCGGCGATATTGCCGCTGGCGCCGGCACGGTTGTCGACTATCACCTGCTGGCCCAGCTGCTGCGAAAACTTCTGCGCAATGATGCGCGCCACCAGGTCGCTGCCGCCGCCCGCCGGAAACGGCAGGACCATGCGGACGGAGCGCGCCGGATAGTCCTGTGCAAGCACGGGCAGCGCGCCAGCCAGCGACAGCGCGATTGCGCAGGCGCCGCTGACGGCAAGGACGGGACGGGACATGATTCCTCCTGTTGGATTGGGCCCGCTCAAAACGGCCGGGGACCGCGAGTCTCCCGCGGTCCGGAGAAAAAATCAAACGGCCGATCCGCGGACGGTCAGGCCGCCGCGGTCAGCAGCGATTGTCCGGGCTTGACCCGCGTGAACTGCACCGGCCGGGTTTCGCTGACGAAGCGTCCCTCACGCCAGCTGATGCAGGTGAAGCGCGAGTTCTCGAGGTCGCGCACGTCGGGAAAATCGGCGCGGAAATGCGCGCCGCGCGAGTCCTCGCGCGCCATCGCGGCGAAACGGATCGACTTGGACACCAGCACCAGATTCTTCAGGTTGAGCCAGTCGTGCCAGGTCAGGTTGTAGGCCAGGGTGGAGCCGTCGACCCCCGTCGCATCCAGCCGTGAATCAAGCTCATCGAGCAGGCCTTCGGCCCTGCCCAGCGAAGCCGCGTCGCGGATGATGCCGACATCGTCCCACATGACGTTGTAGAGCTGCTCGCGGATCGCATTGAGGTCGCCCCCCTTGCGCGCGAGCGGTGCCCGGCAACGCGCCACCGCGGCATCGATCGCCTCCGGATCCGGCGCACGGAACTCGCCGTGGGCCTTGACCCAGCCCGGCATCACGTCGCCGGCAATGCCGCCGAACACCGTCGAGTTGGCGACGCCGTTGCCGCCGAGGCGGTTCGCGCCGTGCACGCCGCCGGAGTCCTCGCCGGCCACGAAAAGCCCGTGCAGGTCGGTGGTGCAGTCGGTCTTGAAGGCGACGCCGCCCATCATGTAATGCGCGGTGGGCACGACGTCGACCAGGCCGCCGACGAGGTCGAAGCCGCAGTCGGCGCAGCGCTCGACCATGCCCTTGAACTCGCGGCGCACCATCACCGGATCGAGGTGCTTCATCGTGATGTAGAGGCCGCCGTTCCTGTTGACGCGGCCAGCGCGCATTTCCTCGTACATGCCGCGGCTGACGATGTCGCGGGTCGCACGTTCGTTGCGCTTGTCGTAGTTGTGCATGAAACGCTCGCCGGCGCCGTTGAGCAGGTGGCCGCCGGCGCCGCGCAGACCCTCCTCGATGATGGTGCCGGTGATGCGGGTGTCGGAACCGGCAATCAGCCCGGTCGGGTGAAACTGCACCATCTCCATGTCACGCAGCACCAGCCCGCCGCGAAGCGCCATCGCCATGCCGTCGCAGCTCTTGTCGCCGGAGGGGGTGTGGAATTTGTACATCGTCGGACCGCCGCCGGTGGCGAGCAGCACCGCCTGCGCCTGCACGAAAACGAACTCGCCGCTGCGCATGTCGATCATCAGCACGCCGGCGATCGCGTCGCCGGCCTTGTTGCGGATGAATTCCACGGCGCGGTGCTCCTCCAGGCGGTCGATGCCGCGCGCCCAGACCTGCTCGGCCAGGCGGTTGATGATTTCTATGCCGGTCAGGTCGCCCTTGTGCACGGTGCGGTCGAAAGTCTGTCCGGCAAAGGCCTTCTGGTGGATGGTGCCGTCGGGGTTGCGGTCAAAGAAGCAGCCCAGTTCGTTCTCGAGCTCGTGGATGCGCTCCACCGCGGTCTCCACCAGCGTCCAGGCCAGGTCCTGGTCGGGCAGCCATTTGCCGCCCTCGATGGTGTCCATGAAATGGCGCTCGACCGAATCCCCGGCGGCGAGCGCGACGTTATAGCCGCCCTGCACCATGCGCGTGCAGCCGGTCTTGCCGAGCAGCCCTTTCACCGCGACGGTGATCGAGAGCTGCGGGTTGTGCTGGTGCGCATGCAGCGCGGCGAACAATCCGGCGCCGCCGGAGCCGAGGATCAGGATGTCGGTTTTGATGGTTTGCATGAGAAATAAAACCTTTTAGCCGCAGAGATCACGGAGAAAGACCGGAGCCATTGCGATCGGTTGTTTGCCGTTCTCGGTGCCTTCCGTGGCCTCTGTGGCTTGCAGTTGAAGTTGATGTTCAGGACTTCACGCCCAGCGCCGCCAGCACGCCGGCACGCTGGTCCTTCGCCGCGGCATTGACCGCGGTGTAGAGGCTGCCGCCGTGGGAATCCATCGCCACCAGCAGCGGACCAAAGCCCTTGATGCGGAATTTCCACAGCGATTCGGGGTTGAGGTCGTCGAGGTCGACTTCCTCGATCTGCTCGATCCAGGTGGTCTCCAGCGCCGCCGTGCCGCCGATGATCGCCAGGTAGACCCCGCCGAGATCGGCGAAGGCCTTCGCCGACGCGGCAAACAGGCCGCCCTTGCCGATGATGATGCGCACGCCGTACTGCTCCATCAGCGGCCGCGTGAAACGCTCCATGCGCGCGCTGGTGGTGGTGCCGATGCACACCGGTGCGTATCCCGAGGGGTGCGCCTTGGTCTCCCCCACCCACTTGACGTTGGGCGCGGTATGTATGACCGCGTGGCCGCGCAGGTCGAAGCGCGTCTTGCGGCCGTGGTCGAACATGTGGATCTGGGTGGCATCGCGGATGCCGTAGAGGGTCTGGTGCAGCGTGACGGTGTCGTTGATGCGCAGCTTGCGCACCTGCTCTTCGGTCACCGGCATGTTCAGTTCGTAATGGGCCATGGCGGATTCCCGTTCAGTAGCCGTAGCTGAGGCCTTGCGGCGTGAAGGTCGCCCGCGCGCGCCGCGCCGAATGGCACTGCATGTTGACCGCGACGGGATTCATCGTGATGTGGGTCGCGGCGGTCTCGACGTGCACGGCAAAGGCGGTGGAATCGCCGCCGAGACCCTGGGCGCCGACGCCGAGCTTGTTGACCACCGCCGAGAGTTCGGCCTCGAGTTTCGCGCCCTCGGGATCGCTGCAGACGCTGCCCAGCGGCCGCGTCGCCGCGACTTTCGACAGGTGCACGCAGAGGTCGGCGGTGCCGCCGACGCCGACGCCGACGATCACCGGCGGGCAGCTCTTGCCGCCGGCCTCGAGCACACAGTCGATGACGAAGGTCTTGATCGCATCGATGCCATCGGCGGGAATCGCCATTTTCAGCCAGGAGTTGTTCTCCGATCCCGAACCCTTGGGGATCATCTCGATCGACAGCGTTTCGGATTGCGGCGAGAAGTCGATATTGATCACCGGCACGTGGCGGCCACCCGAGGTGTGTTCGTTCTTGCGCGTCGTCGGGTGCACCACCGAGGAACGCAGCGGATGCTCCTTGGTCGCGCGGGTGCAGCCGCTGATGATCGCCTGTTTCAGTGCGTGGCCGTCGATCTCGGTGCCGGATCCGATGATGACGTTGTAGATCGGAATGCCGGTGTCCTGGCACAGCAGGTTGGTGTTGTCCTCGGCCACCTTGATGTTGCGGATCATCGTGCCGAGGATGGCCTTGCCGGTGGCATTGGTTTCGGCGCTGTCCAGCTTCTGGAAACCCTGCTTGATGTCAGGGGGAAGCATCTTGAGCGCGCGGATATAGAGTTCCTTGCTCGCCTCTTCCACCTGTTTGAGATCAACTTTCACGGTATTGCCCTGGAAACGGATTGATGCGGATGGGAGAAGGCCCGGGGGTGATGCCCCGGGCCGCGTTGCGTCAGTTCACCTGCAGCTTGCGCTCGTTGATGATCTTCACCCAGCGCGCACTTTCTTCCTTGATCGCCTTGGCGAATTCTGCAGGCGTGTTGCCGACCGGAACCATGCCCAGATCCTCGAAACGCTTGGCGATGACGGGATCACCCAGGGCAGCCACCGTATCCTTGTGGATTTTCGCCACAACCGGCGCCGGCGTTCCCGTCGGGACCATGAAACCGAACCAGCCGAGGTTTTCGAATCCCGGCAGGGTTTCCGCCACCGCCGGCACGTCCGGCAGCTGTTTCGAGCGCTCCTTGCTGGTCACGGCAAGCGCACGGAGTTTTCCCGACCGCACAAACGCAATGGCGGCAGAAAGGTTGGGGGTTACAAACTGGATTTGTCCGCCAATCAGGTCGCTGACGGCCGGCGCCTCGCCCTTGTACGGAATGTGCACCACGTCAATGCCGGCGCTGAATATGAAATTCTCCCCGGCGAGGTGGGTTTGGGTGCCTATTCCGGCTGATCCGAAGGTCACGCCCTTCGGTTTTGCCTTGGCCATGTTGATCAGGTCCCTGACCGTTTTTGCGGGGAAACTCGGATTGACCACGATCGCCTGGGGACCGCTGGCAACGTTGGTTACCGCAAGCAGATCCTTCTCAGCGCTGTACGGAAGTTTCTTGTACATGTGGGGATTGGCGGTAACGATCGAGCCCGAAGTCATGAATATCGTATAGCCGTCGGCGGGCGCCTTCGCCGCAAGTTCGGCGCCGATGTTGCCGCCCGCACCCGCGCGGTTATCGACCACGATGGACTGTCCCCAGGTTTCGGTCAGCTTCTGCGAAACGACGCGGGTCACGATGTCGGTCGCCCCTCCGGCCGAGAAGGGCACGATGATGCGTACCGGCTTGTTCGGGAAATCCTGGGCAACTGCCGTGGTTGACGCAAGCAGGGCCGCTGTCATGAGAATCAGTCTTGTCTGTTTCATTTCGCTCCTCCTCCGGATCGGTTTATCGATGGCTTTATGCGGTAACACCGGGTTTACGATACTCCAAGCCTTTCGGGCGGGGCAAGGCGCTCGAGCCTCAAAGACCCAGCGCATCCGCGGCCAGCCGCCGCAACTCGCGATGCATCCTGTCGCGTAATGCACGCGCCGCCGGGCGCTTTGCGATATTAACCAGTTCGTAAGGATCCTTCTCCAGATCGTAGAGTTCGTCCAGCTCGCCGTTGCGCGCGCGGTTGACCCAGTGGATGTACTTGTAGCGGTCGGTGCGCACCGCCTTGTAGGTCATGTTGACCAGCCAGGGATAGGCGTTCTCGGCCCAGTATTCGACCAGCAGCGACTTGCGCCAGCCGGCCGTCCTGCCGCGCAGCAGCGGCAGCAGCGAGCGCCCCTGGATGTGCGCGCCGGGCCTGCCGCCGGCGATCTCAATCAGCGTCGGCGCGAGGTCCTGCAGGATGGCGAGCTGCTTCACCCGCGACCCCGCCTTGATCTTCCCCGGCCAGCGGATGGTCAGCGGCGAGCGAATCCCCTCCTCGTAGGCGAAGCGCCGTTCCGGTCCGATGCCGTGCTCGCCGAAGAAATAGCCGTTGTCGCCGAGGAACAGGATCACCGTGTTGTCGAGCTCGCCGGTCTCCTCGAGCGCCTGGAAGATCATGCCGACGCCCTCGTCGACCGCGGCCATCATCGCCGCGCGCAGCCGGATTTCCTCCTGCTTGCCGGAATGGATCGCGTCGTGCATCACTTTCGAAGCCGGCGTCTTGCGCAGCGCCACGGCTTCGGCCCAGGCCGGCTTGTGCTTCAGGAACTCGGCCGGCTTCTGCATGTTCGGCTTCTTCGGAAACACGCAGCCCTTGTAGAGGTTCTCGTGGCGCTTCGCCGGACGGTAACCGTCCATCCGGAACGAGCCGTCGGCCGCCTGCTCCGCGTCGGGATGCACCGCCTTGTGCGCGAACCACAGCGACCAGGGTTTCTTGTTCCTTTTCCGGCCCTGGCCGCGGATCCAGTCGACCGCCATCGTGTTCATGATGTCGGTGACATAACCCTTGTGCTGCACGTACTTGCCGTTTTCGTTGAGCTTGGGGTCGTAGAGGCTGCCGTGGCCGTCGTAGGCCACCCAGAAATCGTAGCCGGGACGCGGCTTGCCGTCGTTGCCCATGTGCCACTTGCCGATGTGCGCAGTCTCGTAGCCGAGACGCTGCAGTTCGAGGTGGTAGTTCGGCAGGCGGTGGCTGGCGAGGTCGCGCGCGACGTTGTCGATGATGCCGTGGCGGCTGGCGTACTGGCCGGTCAGGATCGAGGCCCGGTTGGGCGAGCAGATCGGCGTGGTGTGGAAGGCGCGCTCGAACAGCACGCCTTCGTGGGCGATGCGGTCGATGTGCGGCGTCTTCATGTACGGATGGCCGCCGGCGCCGAACTCGTCGAAACGCAGGTCATCAACCAGGATCAGCAGCAGGTTAGGTTTCTTCCGATTCTGCTTCTTGCGCATGTCCACTCCTCGTTACAGCAGCTCAGACCAGATTCAACAGGAAGGCCAGCGCCGCCACCAGCGAAACCGCCGCAGCAAGGGCCAGCAGCGTCTTCTGCCACTCCCGCCATTCGAGGAATTCCAGGGCCAGCAGGCGCAGGCCGCCGGCCATGTGCGCGGCGAGCAGCAGCACCAGCCCGGTCTCGGCGAACTTCACCAGCGGATGTTCGGTCCAGCGCAGGAAGCCGTCGAGCGCGGCAGCGCCCTGCAGCGCCTGTCCCAGCGCCCAGAAGTGCAGCGGCAGGAACAGCGCCAGCAGCACGCCGGAGAGGCGATGCACGATGAAGGCCCAGTAGGCCGGATGGTTGCGCGCGCGGAAATCGTTCTTCATGCGCCACCCCCGAACACCGCGAACACGGCCCGCATGCCCCACATCGCGAGGCTCAGTCCGATGACGCCGGTCAGCACATCGAGCCCGCGGCCGCGCCAGTTGCACATTTCACCGATGATCGTGCGCAGGCCGATCGGCGCATGCACGGCAACTGCGAAGACGAACAGCGTGTAGAAGGCGAACCAGGCGACACTGCCCTGGGTGCGGCCGAGGATCTCGGCGGCGGACAGGCCGCTGCGCACCGCATAAATCATCGTCACCAGGTGCACGAGGACGCACAGTGCCAGCACCATCGCGCTGATCCGTTGCGCCCCCCAAAGCAAGACCTCGCTGCGCCGGCTCATGCCTCGAACCTCCGCTCGAACATACTCTTTAAGTATTTGTTTTTAAACATATTTTTATATTTCGCCCGACAGCGTTGCAGCCAGCACCGCACGCTTCAGGCCGGCAATGCCAGCCGTCGGCGACAGGCCCTTCGGGCAGCGCTCGGTGCAATTGAGATGGGTATGGCAGGCATGGCAGCCGGCGTCGCCGGCAACTGCGGCAAGGCGCTCGGTGCGCGCGGTGTCGCGCACGTCGTTGACCAGCGTCCATGCGCGGTTGAGTGCCGCGGGACCGAGATAGTCCTTGTTCCAGGACACCACATCGCAGGCGCTGTAGCAGACGCCGCAGCCGATGCACTCGATGCCGGCGTCGACGCGCTTGCGCTCCTTCGACTCGGGCGATACGCGCTCGAACTCGTCCTTGCGCGTCTTGGAACCGGTGAAGCGGCCGCGCGCGCGCGCCCACTTGTCGAAAAACTCGCGCATGTCGGTGACCAGGTCCTTGACCACCGGCAGGTTGCGCAGCGGCGAGATCTCCAGGCGGTTGTCGGCTGCAACCTTCGACACGTGCGTGCGGCAGGTCCAGCGCGATTCGCCGTTGACGGTCATCGCGCAGGAGCCGCAGACACCGACACGGCAGGCAAAGCGGTAGGCCAGCGTCGGATCGCATTTGCGCTGCACATAAGTCACGACATCGAGCACCGTCTGGCTTTCCTGCCGCGGCACCTCGAATTCCTGGAAACCGCCTTCTTCGGCACCGCGCCAGATCCTGACCTTGAGGTTTTCCATGTGCGTGCTCCTAGTGGGCCGCCGCCGTGGCACCGGCGGTGACCGTCGGCGCCGCGAGGCGCTGGATCATCACGTTGATGCAGGCGGGCTTGCCGCTCGCCAGCGCGCGCTGCAGCGCGGGCTGCAGATCAGCGGCGCGCGTCACCAGTTCGCCGTGCCCGCCCAGCGCAGCCACCGCAAGGTCGTAACGCGTGCCTTCGCGCAGTTCGCAGCCGTGGGCGCGTTCCTTGCCGTAGCTGCGCAGCTGGATCTGGTGCTCGGCATTCCAGCAGGAATCATTGCCGACCACGACGATCATCGGCACGCCGTCGCGCACCGCGGTGTCGAACTCCATCAGGTGAAAGCCGAAAGCGCCGTCGCCCATCACCGCGATCACCGGGGCCTGCGGCCGCGCCATGCGCGCGGCGAAGGCGAAGGGCACGCCGCTGCCGATCGAGCCGCCGGTGCCGTTGATGACGCGCGCCGGCGCGCTGATGCAGGCCTGTGCCCACTGCCCGATTTCGCCGCCGTCGGCGACGAACACCGCCTCTGGCGAAGTATCGAGCACGGCCTGCACGGCGCGGCCCAGTTCGACCGGATGCACCGGGCCGTTGCCGCTGTTGATCGTGCGCCAGGCTTCAGGACGGAAGGCCACGGCATCGGCCACCTGTTTCGACCACGCCGCAGCGGGGTGGGGCTGCGCTGCGCCCGTCAGCGCCTGCACCGTGGCCGCAATATCGGCCTGCGCAGAAAACGCGACGCGCGCATTGCCCAGATTGTTCACCGACCGCTGCAGCACCCCGGCTTCCGGATCGACCACCGCAAAGCGGCAATCCGCCGCCAGTGCCGGGGTCTTGCCGAAACGCAGCGTGAAGTCGGGCTGCTTGCCGAGCAGCACCACCAGATCAGCCTGCGCCAGCACGCCGGCAAATGCGCCCATTGAAGGATCGTTGACGCCGCGCGGGCTCTCCATGCACAGCACCGGCACGCCGGCCGCCCTGGCCAGCCCCCCGCCGAGGCCGGCAACCGGAACCTGCGACATCGACGGTCCGAGCAGGATCAGCGGACGGGCTGCACTCCGGACCAGAGCCAGCAGGGTCTGCACCGCGGCTTGCGGCAGCGGGTTCGCCGGCGCCGCGAAATCGGCGGCGGCAGCCAGATATTTTTCGCCTTCGGAAACCTTCGCTTCCAGCACATCAAAGGGCAGGCTCAGGTGCACCGGACCCGGCCGCCCCGAGCGGGCGACGCGGCAGGCGCGCGCAATGTCGGCGCCCAGTGTCTCGGCGCTCTGCGCCGTCCACGACGCCTTGACCACAGGCGCGGCCATGTCGGCCTGGCGCATTTCCTGGAAGGAACCGCGTCCGAGTTCGTTGAGGGGCGCATGCCCGGACAGCAGCACCAGCGGTGATTCGGAAGCGAGCGCGGTATACAGCGCGCCGATGCCGTTGGCGTGGCCGGGACCGCCGGTCAGCATCGCAATCCCGGGCTCCCCGGTCAGCCGCGCCCAGGCATCGGCCATGTGCACGGCGGCGCCCTCGTAGCGCACGTGGGTGATCGCCAGCTTCGCTTCGATCGCTGCGTCATAGACCGGCATGATGTGGTTGCCGGACAGGGAAAAAATCCGTTTCAGGCCGGCCTGCGCCAGTGAGCGCGCAAGGATGTCGGCGCCGCGGAGGGTGGTCATCGGTATCCTGGTCTTTCCGTTTCAATCATCGGCGTCACCCCCGGACTTCCGGAGATGCCGCAAAACCCGCGGGGGCGGCAGTGATCCGGCCGCCCCCGCGTTCCGCTGCAGACAGGCTGTGTTACGCGCTTTCGTACAGCCGGGTCATCACGAATTCGCGATGGCCCAGGGCCTCTGCAGCGGTCAGCCGGCCGTTGCAGGTGCGGAGCATGATTTCAATCAGCTCGTCGCCAGTCTGCTCGAGATTCTTCTCCCGCTGCAGCAGGCCCGAGCAGTCGTAGTCAACGTGCTCGCTCATCGTGCGCACGGTGCGCGGATTGGCACAGAGCTTGATCACCGGGATGATCGGATTGCCGATGACGTTGCCCTGGCCGGTGGGGAAAAAATGCACCACGTAGCCGGAAGCCGCGCACAGCGTGACCATCTCGGCAGCGGCCGAGGATGAATCCATGAACCACAGACCTGGCTTGGTCGGGGTTTCGGCCTTGTCGAGCACGCCGATGACCTTGCACTTCTTGCCGATCTTCTGGATGTTGCCCAGCGCCTTTTCCTCGATCGTGGTCAGGCCGCCGGCGATGTTGCCCTTGGTCGGCTGCGATTCGGACAGGTCGCTGGTCTTGTGGCGCTCGACCACTTCCTGGTAGCGGTTGAACATCTTCATGAAATCCTCGCGCACCTGCGGCGTCGCGCAGCGGTCGGCGACAATGTTCTCGCCGCCGGTGATTTCAGTGGTTTCGCCGAAACACATCGTCACCCCCAGCGGCTCGAGCTTGTCGAAGGCGCTGCCGACGGTCGGGTTGGAGCCGCAGCCGGAGGTGGTGTCGGACTCGCCGCACTTGGTCGATACCCAGAGGTCGCTGATCGGGCACTCGGTGCGCTGCAGTTCGGAGGCCCACTGCACGTATTCCTTGGCGACCTTGGAGGCGCGCAGGATGGTGTCGTGGTCGCCGTGCATCTCGATGCCGAAGCCGGTGACCGGCTTGCCGGTCTTGGCAATGCCGTCGACGACCTTCTTCGCCCAGCCTTCCTCGATGCAGATCACCACCACGGCGGCGACGTTCGGGTTGGAGCCCGCGCCGATCAGCGTGCGGAAATGCAGGTCGAGGTCAGCGCCGAACTGGAGCCGGCCGTAGGGGTGCGGAATTGCCAGCGTGCCCTTGACGTTGTTGGCCACGGCCTCGGCGGCGGCATTCGACAGGTCGTCCACCGGCAGGATCAGGACGTGGTTGCGGACGCCGACGCGGCCGTTCTCGCGGCGGTAGCCCATGAAAGTGGTTTTGCTGTTGATCATTTCAGTGTCTCCGTATGGGGTCGGGCGCGGCGGCTTACCAGCGCTTGGTCTTGATGTTGTGGACGTGTGCGTGCTCGCCGACCTTGATGTCAGCCACGGCCTTGCCGATGTCGAAACCGTACTTGATGATGGTGTCGCCCTTCTTGATGTCGCGGAGCGCCGCCTTGTGGCCGATCGGAATGTCGTTGATCGCCTTGACCTTGATCGTGGAATCGTCTTCCATGACCCAGCCGATCATTTCCTGACCGGCCTTGATGCCTTCGATGACGGCCACGCCGACCGTGTCCTTTTTGTCGTGTACCAACAAGTGAATCATTGCGCCTCCTGGATGAACGCTGTGCAGGTGAAAATTCCGGAAAATTACTGATGCAGGGCCCGTCATGCTAACCGCCGGACTTTCGCGAAGTCAACTATATGACCTATATGAATTCACCGGATGCGTGCTAGACTCGCGCCCTCCCGTCATGAACCTGATCCCCAGACCCGACACGCTGGCCGGCGGCCAGCCCAGCGCTGCACCACTCTACCGCGAGGTGCAGCTGCGCATCACGCGGGCGCTGGCCGCCGGCGAGTGGAAGCCGGGGGAGGCGATACCGAGCGAGTCCAGGCTGGCCACCGATTTCGGGGTGTCGATCGGCACCATCCGGCGCGCGATCGACGAACTGGTCGCCGGCCGCATCCTCGTGCGCCAGCAGGGGCGCGGCACTTTTGTTGCGACGCACACCGAAGATCGCACGCTGTTCTATTTCTTCCATGTCGTCGGCAAGGACGGCAGCCAGGAATTCCCGGTCTCGGAACTTCTGGGTTTCCGCAAGGAGCGGGCGGGTCCCGACGACGAATCACAGCTGGGAATACCCCGCGGCAGCCGGGTCGCAAGGGTGCGCAACCTGCTGAAACTGGGCGGCAGGCCGGTCGTGCTCGACGACATCACGGTCACCACCGAGCGCTTCCCGCGCATCGATGAAGCCACCTTCCGCAACCGCGAAGGCACGATCTACGGGCTTTACCAGGCGCGCTACGGAGTCAACGTCGTCCGGATCAGCGAACGCCTGTCGGCTGCGCATCCGCCGGCGGAAATTGCGTCCATCCTCGGCATGCGCTCAAGCCAGCCCGCGCTGCACATCCGCCGCGTGGCTTACAGCTACAACGATTCACCGGTGGAATACCGCAGGAGCTGGATCAACACCTCGGATCACGAGTATCTCAGCGACCTCTGGAAAACGGCTGCCCGCTGAGGCCTAGAAGCCGAGCTCGCGCCGCGCAACGGCGATCAGCGCCGGATCGCCGGCATTTTTCAGAACCCAGTCAAACTGGGTGCGCGCATCGACGAGCAGCCCCGCGCGCGCGAGGCTGAGCCCCGCGCTGAGCCTTGCCTGCGCGGCAGTCGCCGGCGTCCCCAGCGCTTGACGCAGAAGGACATCGGTTGCGGGCTGCAATTCGCCGCGGCTGCGCTGAATGCGCGCGATCTCGGACTGCAGGGTCTGCAGCTGTCCCGGGGCAGCAAGCGGCAGCGCGCGCTCCAGCAACTTCAGGGCAGGTTCATGCAGCCCGTGATCCGCCAGCTGCCGCGCAAGCAGCAGCCACTCCGCAAGCTGTTCCGGCGGGATGACCGCAGCCTCGACGGCGATACTCTGCGCGATGGCCGCCGCCGCGGCGGGACGCCCGGCACGCAGCGCAAGCGCGGCCAGGCGCAACGGCCAGACCGCAGCGGGCATGCCCTCGGGCGCCGGCAGGCCCTCGACATACCGGAATGCCAGCACGGGGTCTCCCAGTCCTTCCGCCAGCCGGCCGAGGATCACACGTGTCGGTGCCTGCAGCCCTTCGGGCTGCCCGGGCCAGGCACCGAACAGGCTCAGGGCCGCCCGCGGAAGCCGCGCCGCCGCATACCCTTCGGCCAGCCGCAGCTCGGCACGCTGGCGCAGCTGCGGATTGGCGGCGTGCCTGGCGAGGTGGGCAAGGTAGGCGCGTGCCTCGGCCGCTTCGTTCGCGCCGCGCCGCATCGCGAACTCCAGCCAGCCGGCCTCATCCCCGGAGAGCAGCTGGCGCGCATTCGCCGTTGCCCGCACATGATCGTCATACGCCGCCCACAAGCGTGACGCGCCGGCAGCCGCCTGTCCAAGCCGTCCCGATTCCAGCAACTGCTCGAGGGCAGTGAGGCGCAGCAGGCCGTCGTTGCCGCGCGCCGCCGCATCGAGCAGCAGCCGCCACCAGTCGGGATCGTCGCCGCGGGCGAGCGCCGACTGCGCCCGGGCAGCAACCTCACCGGCGGCGACGAGGCCGGCATGCATGTGCAGCCGCAGCCGGGCTGCCCCGCGCTCGTCGAGCAGCCCCAGCCAGGTCAGCGCTTCACGGGCCATGCCGCCGTCGAGCAGGGCATCGACGAAAACCGTCGCCGTCGCCCGATCCAGCGGTCGGTAGTCCTGCTCGAAGCGCAGCATGCTGAGCCAGGCGTCCTCGAAGCGGGATTCAAGGACGTGGCTGCGGATGACCAGCAGGCGCAGGTCGCGAACCGCCGCGGCAGCGGCGCCGGGAGCCCATAACGCGCGGCCGGCATGGTCGCGCGCCAGTGCCGGCTGGCCAAGCGCCAGCGCCGCACGAGCGGCTGCAGCGTGCAGCCCGGACCGCGCGGCTGCGGGCAGCCTTGCCGGCAAAGTCCCGAGGCGCTGCAGGATCTGCTCGTGGCGGCCGAGGCCTGCGAGCAGTTGAAGACGCAGCTCTTCCCACACGGCCCATTCCGGATTCTGCGCATCAGCCGGTTGCAGCAAGTCCATGCGCTGCAGGGCGAACTGAACGGCTCCTGCCCGCGCCAGGGTGCGGACATCCTCGAGGGTGCCGGCGGCGCGCGCCGGCAATGCGGCCTGCAGGCCCGCGAACAGGCAGACCATGACAAACAAGCGGTGCAGGCGCGGCATCGCGCTATTTTAGCGGCGCGCGGCATGCCACCCCGCCGCAGGAAACAAAAATGGCGGCCCAAGCCGCCATTTTTCCGTGCCGTGCCGAAACTATTTTTCGGCGGGCGCGGCCTCCGGCGCTGCGCTGGTCGCGAGCTTTTCCTTGATGCGCGCCGCCTTGCCGGACAGGCCGCGCAGGTAATAAAGCTTGGCGCGGCTGACGTCGCCGCGGCGCTTGACCTCGATGCCTGCGATCGACGGAGAGTAGGTCTGGAAAGTGCGCTCGACACCTTCGCCTGAGGACACCTTGCGCACGATGAACGACGAATTGATGCCCCGGTTGCGCTTGGCGATGACCACGCCCTCGTAAGCCTGGACGCGCTTGCGCTCGCCCTCGACCACGTTGACGCTGACAATCACCGTGTCACCGGTGGTGAACTCCGGCACCTTGCGGCCCAGACGGTTGATCTCTTCCTGCTCCAGCTGCTGAATGACGTTCATGCTCATGCTCCCTCAAAACTCGTTGCGCACGCCGGAGTGGCGTCCGCGGTTAATGTCCATCGCCCTGCATTTCCTGCCGGAATTCCTCCAGCAGCACCTGTTCTTCCCCGCTCAGCGCCCGGCGCTCCAGCAGCTCCGGCCGTCGCTGCCAGGTCCTGCCCAGCGCCTGCTTCTTCCTCCAGCGGGCAATCGCCGCATGGTTGCCCGACAGCAGGACCTCCGGCACTGCGAGACCTTCGTAGACCTCGGGCCGCGTGTAGTGCGGACAGTCCAGCAGGCCGTCGACGAAGGAATCCTGGACCGCTGATTCCGCATCTCCCAGCACGCCGGGAAGCTGCCGTACCACGCTGTCCATCACCACCATCGCGGCGATTTCCCCGCCGCTCAGCACGTAATCGCCGATGGATATTTCCTCGACGCCCTGCTGCTCGATCAGCCTCTCGTCCACACCCTCGTAACGCCCGGCCAGCAACACCAGACCCTGCTCGCGCGCAAGCCCGGCGACCAGCGCGTGGTCCAGGATCCTGCCCTGCGGCGTCAGGTGCAGCACCCTCGGGCGCTCGACACCGGCACTTTGCTGCCTCTGCCGCGCCGCCCGCAGTGCCTTGCCCAGCGGCTCGGCCATCATCACCATGCCGGGACCGCCGCCGTAGGGCCGGTCATCCACGGTGCGATACGCGTTGGCCGCAAAATCCCTCGGGTTCCAGGCCACAAACTGGTACAAGCCGCGTTCCCGCGCCCGTCCGGTGACTCCCAGTTCGGTCACCGCGTCGAACATCGCCGGAAACAGCGTGACAACATCAAACTGCAGCATCAGTAGTCAGCATCCCAATCCACGACCAGCCTGCCGCCCGCCACATCGACCTGCCGGACCACCGGACCGATGAACGGCAACAGGCGTTCGCGCTCGCCTTCGACCACCAACACGTCATTCGCTCCGGTATCGAACACCTCGGTCACGCGACCCAGCACCACGCCGGCCTCGTTCGACACCGTCAGACCGACCAGGTCGGCCCAGTAATATTCTCCGGGCTGCAGCACGGGAAACTCGTCCCGCGACACCGCGACCTGCATGGTGCGCAGCTGCGCAGCCTGATCCCGGTCATCTATGCCCTGCAACTTCGCCACCACGGCGCCACCGTGAACCCTGGCTGCCTCCACGGTCCGCGACTGCGAAATTCCGTCCCTCTGCAACTGCCACTCGGGGTAATCGAGCAGGCCTTCAGGCCGCTGCGTGTATGGCTGGACCTTGACCCAGCCCCTGACCCCGTAGGGCGCGAGAACGCGCCCCATCACCACCAGCCGCTCAGGCAGCCGCTTTTTGTTCACCGGCCTGCTTGACGAGCCGGGTCACGGTGTCGGAGAGTTGAGCACCCTGGCCCTGCCAGAACGCGAGACGCTCCCGGTTGATGCGCAGGCGCTCGCGCCCTTCGGGCGCCTTGGGATCGTAAAATCCCAGACGCTCGATGAACCGGCCGTCACGCGCAAAACGCGAGTCAGCCACGACAAAATTGAAGAACGGGCGCTTTTTTGCCCCACCACGAGCCAATCGAATCACTACCATGTCGGTATTCCCGGCGACTGAAAAAGTCGAAAGGGGCGGATTTTACGTTACTTTCATCTTCTTAGGCAACGTACGGCTACTGTTGTCCCGGATTCGGCGCGCGCCTTGGCACACTGCGCGGATTATTTGTAAGTTGTTGTTTTTAAACATGTTTTTTAAGGACTCTTGCCTTCATCATGGCCACCACCGCAAATTCCCCCGCCGATCGAATCAGCGCCGCACTGCGCATCCGCTTCGGCACCGACTTTCCGATCAAGCCGGACCAGCCCGGGCTGGAAGAACTCGCCCGTATGGCCGACCACCGCTCTGTTCGCCGCTACCGGCCGGATCCGGTCGATCCGGCACTGTTCCGTCTGCTTTGTGCCTGCGCGCTCTCCGCGCCGACCAAAAGCGACCTGCAGCAGGCCGACATCATCCACGTCGCCGACCCGGCGCGGCGCCAGCGCATCATCGCCCATCTTCCCGACATGGCCTGGATCGCCGATGCCCCCCTGTTTCTGGTTTTCTGCGGCAACAACCGCCGCATCCGCCATATCGGCGAGTGGCGCGGCAAGCCTTTCGCCAATGAACATCTCGACCATTTCATGAATGCCGCTGTCGATGCCGGCATCGCCATGATGAACTTCATCAGCGCGGCCGAGGCGGCCGGGCTCGGTACCTGCCCGATCAGCGCCATCCGCAATGCCGTGGATACGGTCAGCAGCGAACTCGGACTGCCCGAGGGCGTCTTTCCGGTTGCCGGCCTTTGCGTCGGTTATCCGGCGTCTGCCGGCCACGTCAGCCCCCGCCTGCCGCTCGAGGTGACGGTGCACACCGATCGCTACGACGAGGCGCGGCTGCGCGAGAATGTCGACGCCTATGACCGCAGGCGGCACGCCAACCATCCCTACGGCAAGCAGCGCCGGACCGGGCGCTTCGGCACTGCGCAGTTCTACGGCTGGTCGGAAGACAAGGCCCGGCAATACGCCGAGCCGGAACGCGCGGATTTCGGCGATTACATCCGGCGCCAAGGTTTCAGCCTGAAGTAGGCACGGCAGGGTGGAGGCAACCGGCGTGTTCAGCGCATGCCGGGAAACATGCCTTTCATGCTGCGCATCATTTTCGCCATGCCGCCCTTGGCGACCATTTTCATCATCTTCTGGGTCTGCTCGAACTGGCTCAGCAAGCGGTTGACTTCCTGGACGCTCACCCCGGCGCCGGCGGCGATGCGGCGCTTGCGCGAGGCCTTGATCAGCTCCGGCTTCGCACGCTCCTGGGGGGTCATCGAGTTGATGATGCCCTCCAGCCGGCGAATCACCTTGTCCTCCACCTGCGGGGCACCCTGGGCGGCGCGGGCGAGCTGCGCCGGCAGCTTGTCCATCAGCGCGCTCATGCCCCCCATTTTCCGCATCTGCGCCACCTGCTGCTTGAAATCCTCCAGGTCAAAGCCCTTGCCGGTCTTGACCTTGCGCGCAAACTTTTCGGCCTGCTCGCGATCGACCGTCTTTTGCACATCCTCGATCAGGGAAAGCACATCACCCATGCCGAGAATGCGCGAGGCCATGCGGTCCGGATGGAAGGCCTCGAGTCCATCCAGCTTCTCGCCGGTGCCGGCAAACTTGACCGGCTTGCCGGTCACATGCCGCACCGAAAGCGCCGCGCCGCCGCGGGCATCGCCATCGAGCTTGGTCAGGATGACGCCGGTCAGCGGCAGGGCCTCGGCGAAAGCCTTGGCCACGGTGACCGCGTCCTGTCCCTGCATCGCGTCGACGACGAACAGCGTTTCCACCGGATTGACGGCGGCATGCAATTCGCGGATTTCCGCCATCATCGCCGCATCCACCGCGAGGCGGCCGGCGGTATCGACAATCAGCACGTCGTGGAAATGCCGGCGGGCATGATCCAGCGCCCCCCTCGCGATGTCCACCGGTTTGTCGGTGGCAGCTGCCGCAAAAAAATCGGCACCGACCTGCCCGGCGAGCAGCCTGAGCTGCTCGATCGCCGCAGGCCGGTAGACGTCGCAGCTGGAGAGCAGCACCTTCTTGCGCTGCTCCGTGCGCAGCCAGCGCGCCAGCTTGCCGGCCGTAGTCGTTTTGCCGGCGCCCTGCAGACCGGCCATCAGGATGACTGCGGGCGGCTGTGTCGCGAGGTTCAGCGATTCGCTGCGCTCGCCCATCAGCGCGACCAGCTCGCGGTGCACGACGCCGACCAGGGCCTGGCCCGGCGTCAGACTGCCAACCACCTCTTCGCCGACCGCCTTCTCGCGCACGCGATCAATGAACGCCTTGACCACGGGCAGCGCGACATCAGCCTCGAGCAGCGCCATGCGTACCTCGCGCAAGGCATCCTGGATGTTGCTCTCGTTGAGGCGCGCCTCGCCGCGCAATGTCTTTACGACATGCGCAAGCCGGCCAGTGAGGTTGTCAAACATCGGGGATCAGGATCGCGCGGATGGCGTTCGGGTAAACTTGGAGTATGCAGGGCATTCTACCGTATCTGTTCAGCGCAATTCTGTATGCCGCCATGGGCACCTACTTCTGGCGGCGACACTGGTCGGCCGCAACCCTGCCCGAGTCACCTGGGACAAACGCGATTGCCGAAAAACTTTGCATGCTGGCCCTCCTGGGCATCCACGGCGCCCTGCTGTTCGGCACCATGTTTTCCGGCGGGGCGCTGCGCATCGGTGTCGGTGACGCGGTCTCGGCGATACTCTGGCTCGCCGTGCTGATCTACTGGGTGGGCGGCCTTTTCTACCGGCTCGAAGGCCTGCAGGCCCTGATCATGCCGGCAGCGGCAATCGCAGTCCTGCTGCCGGCACTGTTTCCGGCGGCGCGACCGCTGCCCAATGCCGAGCTGCTGGCCTTCAAGCTGCATCTGCTGATCTCCATGCTGGCCTACAGCCTGTTCACGATAGCCTCGCTGCACGTGCTGCTGATGGCCATGCTCGAGCGGCGCCTGCACCGCGGCGCGCTGCCCGCAGGCCTGCGCACCATGCCGCCGCTGCTGACCATGGAAACGCTGCTGTTCCGCATCATCTGGGCAGGATTCGTGATGCTTTCCCTGACCCTGGCCAGCGGCGTGGTGTTTTCCGAGGAGGTATTCGGCAGGGCGGCGCAGCTCAATCACAAGACGATCTTCGGGATCGTTTCGTGGCTCGTTTTCGGAGCGCTGCTGTTCGGCCGCCATGTCCACGGGTGGCGCGGCCGCGTCGCCGTGCGCTGGACCCTGACAGGATTCCTGATGCTCGTGCTGGCCTATCTCGGCAGCAAGTTCGTTGTAGAAATACTGCTCGGACGCGGCTGACGGCCGCTCCGGCGAAACGGTGCGACTCGTGCGCAATGCAGCACGCCATCTGCCTGAGGTAACCCCATGGAAGTCCTGATCCTCGCCTGCCTGATCCTGCTCAACGGCGCATTCGCGATGTCGGAGGTGGCGTTGCTCACCGCGCGCCAGTCCCGGCTCGCCACCCTTGCGCAGCGTGGCGACAAGCTTGCCGCCGCCGCCATCAAGCTGTGCGCAGACCCTACCCGCTTCCTGTCCACGGTGCAGATCGGCATCACCTCGATCGGCCTGCTCAACGGCATCGTCGGCGAAGCGATACTCGCCGAGCCTTTTGCCGCCTGGCTGCAGGAGCAGGGCCTGGAGAACCGCAGCAGCAACATCATCGCCACCGCGGTAGTGGTGGTCACGGTCACCTACTTTTCGATTGTTGTCGGCGAGATCGTGCCCAAGCGGCTCGGCCAGCACAGCGCCGAAAGCATTTCGCGCTACGTGTCGTGGCCGATGCGCGGGCTGGCGGCCGTGACCGCACCGTTTGTCCACCTGCTGACAGTGTCCACCGACGCGGTTCTCCGCTTCGCGCTTCGCGCACTCAGGCTGCAGCCGCAGGAGTCCGGGCCGCAGCCGCTGTCGATTGACGAAATACGCACCATCGTCCTCGAATCCTCGAATGTGCTGCCGAAAAAGCATGCTTCGGTGCTGCTCAACCTGCTCGAGATCGGCGCGATCACCGTCGACGACGTGATGGTCCCGCGCAACCAGATCGAGGGCATCAACATCGATCTGCCGCTGGAGGAGCTTGCGCAGCAGATCTCCACTGCGCACCACCGAAGAGTGGTGGTCTACCAGGACCAGCTGGACAACGTTATAGGCACGCTGCGCGTGCGGCACGCGCTGACCCTGATACAGCGCGAAGAGCTCACTTACGAGAGCGTGCGCGAAATGATCAGGGAGCCCTATTTCGTCCCTTCATCGACTCCGTTGCTGTCACAGATCCAGAATTTCCAGGAACACCAGGACCGGGTGAGCCTGGTGGTCGACGAGTACGGCGAAATCATGGGCCTGGTGACCCTGGAGGACATCCTCGAGGAGATCATCGGCGAATTCACGACCCAGTCGCCGCTGATGGCGCGGGGGCTGCACCGGCAGGAGGACGGCAGCTATGTGATCGAGGGCGGCACGCTGCTGCGCGAGCTGAACCGCAAGCTCGGTTTCGACTTTCCGCTGGATGGGCCGAAAACCCTGAACGGATTGATCCTCGAGCACCTGCAGGATATTCCCGAGCCCAACACCAGCGTCCGCATCGCCGGCCACCCTCTTGAAATCGTGCAGACCCAGGACCGGGTCATCAAAAGTGTGCGGGTATTCACGCCATCGGGAAAATAAGTCCGGCAATACCGGCGCGCGGCCTTTACAACACCGCGCCGGAAGGGCATCATTCCGCCAGTAGGCGCTCGTAACCTATTGGTTCATCGGGGAAATTTGGAGGTCCGTCATGGCAACCGCAGCCGCCGCTCGCAAATCCGAAATCGCGGAGTACACCTTCCGCTGGGTAGGCCAGGACCGTGCCGGAAAAACCGTGCGTGGCGAAATGCAGGCCAGCGGCGAAGCGCAGGTCAACGCCGTTCTGCGCCGCCAGGGCATCAAGATCGTTGAAGTCAAGAGGCAGCGCCTCGGCAGCGGCGGATCGGTGTCCGAGAAGGACATCACCCTTTTCACCCGCCAGCTCGCCACGATGATGAAATCCGGCGTGCCCCTGCTGCAGGCTTTCGACATCGTCGGCAAGGGCCACAGCAATCCGGCCGTCGCCCGCCTGCTGATGACCATCAAGGCCGACGTCGAGACCGGCATGAGCCTGAAACAGGCTTTCGAGAAACACCCGCTGCACTTCGATGCCCTGTTCTGCAATCTGGTCGGCGCCGGCGAGGCCGCCGGTATCCTGGAAAGCCTCCTTGACCGGCTGGCGACCTACAAAGAAAAAATCCTCGCCATCAAGGGCAAGATCAAGTCGGCGCTGTTCTATCCGATCGCCATCATCGTGGTGGCCGTGGTGATCACCGCGATCATCATGATTTTCGTGATCCCGGCCTTCAAGGAAGTGTTCAAGAGCTTCGGCGCAGACCTGCCGGCCCCGACGCTGATCGTGATGGCGATTTCGGACTTCGTGGTGGCGAACTGGTTCTACCTGTTTGGCGGCGCCGGCGCCGCCATCTACGCCTTTTTCTGGACCTGGAAGCGGTCGACGAAAATGCAGATGTACATGGACCGCATCGCGTTGCGCGTCCCGGTGTTCGGCGACCTGATCCGCAAATCCTCGATCGCGCGCTGGACTCGCACGCTTGCCACGATGTTTGCCGCCGGCGTGCCGCTGGTGGAAGCGCTGGGTTCGGTGGCCGGCGCAGCCGGCAACTATGAATATTTCGTTGCCACCAAGAAAATCCAGTCCGAGGTCGCCACCGGCTCCAGCCTCACCTCCTCCATGCAGGGCACCGAGGTGTTCCCGAACATGGTGATCCAGATGACCATGATCGGCGAAGAGGCGGGTTCACTCGACCAGATGCTGAGCAAGGTGGCCGACTTTTTCGAAGCCGAGGTGGACGAGGCGGTGGAGGCGCTGTCCAGCCTGATGGAGCCGATGATCATGGTGGTGCTGGGCACGCTGATCGGCGGCATGGTCATTGCCATGTACCTGCCGATTTTCAAGCTGGGATCAGCCGTTTAAGCTCGAGAGGCGCGGCCGAACCACCCCTTTCACAAAGAGGCCCGGCCGAGCATTGGGCGTGGCGGGCCGCCGTCATCAGGCTTAACCATCATGCTGTCGGATCCCCTGGTTTTTGCGATCAGTGCCTTCCTGGCGGGACTGTGCATAGGCAGTTTCCTGAACGTCGTGATCCATCGCCTACCGAAAATGATGGAGCGGCAATGGCGCGCGGAGTGCGCCGAACTCAGCGGCCATGAGATTCCGGCCGACGAGCCCTACAACCTCGTCGTCCCACGCTCGGCCTGCCCGTCCTGCAAGCGCCCGGTCCGGGCGATCGAGAACATCCCGCTGCTGAGCTGGATCGTGCTGCGCGGCCGCTGCGCCGGCTGCAAGGCCGCGATATCGCCACGCTACCCGGCCGTTGAAGCGCTGACCGCAGTACTCTCGGCCTACTTCGCCTGGCATTTCGGCTTTGGTTTTGCCGCGGCGGGAGCGCTGCTGTTCCTGTGGACGGTGATCGCGCTCACCTTCATCGACCTCGACACCTGCTACCTGCCCGACAGCCTGACCCTGCCCCTCCTCTGGGCGGGACTGCTGATCAACATCGGCGGCACCTTCGCGCCGCTGCAGTCCGCAGTCATCGGCGCGGCGGCGGGCTACCTGAGCCTGTGGTCGGTGTACTGGGTATTCAAATGGGCCACCGGCAAGGAAGGCATGGGATACGGTGACTTCAAGCTGCTCGCCGCGATCGGCGCGTGGCTCGGCTGGCAGATGCTGCCGCTGGTGATCCTGCTCTCGTCGCTGGTCGGCGCCGTGATCGGCATCGGCATGATCGTGTTCGGCGGGCGCGGCCGCAGCGTGCCGATGCCCTTTGGCCCCTATCTCGCGATAGCCGGGCTGATCGCGCTCACCCACGGACCCGCCCTGACCCGCGCCTGGTTCGGCCCGCTGTGACCATGCCGCCCTACTGCATCGGCCTCACCGGCGGCATCGGTTCCGGCAAATCACGTGCCGCAGACATGTTCGCCGAACTCGGCGCGGACGTGGTCGATACGGATGAAATATCACGCGAACTGACCGCGCGGGGCGGCAGCGCGATGCCGGAGATCATCGCCGCCTTCGGTTCAGCCGCGGCGGCGGCAGACGGCAGCCTCGACCGCGCGGCAATGCGGCGGCGTGTGTTCGGCGATCCCGAGGCGCGGCACAGGCTCGAAGCCATCCTCCACCCGCGGATCCGTGAATCCGCCCGCGGCCGCGTTGCGGCATCGGGGGCGCCTTATGTCCTGCTGGTCGTGCCGTTGCTGCTGGAGACCGGCGCCTACCGTGACCTTGTCCAGAGGATACTGGTCGTCGACTGTGACGAAACGCTGCAGGTCAGCCGCACCATCGCGCGCAGCCGGATCGACGAGGCCTCGGTGCGTGCCATCATGGCCGCGCAGATGCCGCGCAGCGAAAGGCTGTCGCGGGCAGACGATGTCATCCACAACGACGGCCAGGTCGAGGAACTGCGCGCGCAGGTCGCGATGCTCCATGCCAGGTACCTGGAACTGGCTGCGCAAAAAGCCCGCCACGCCCCGCAAGGCCGGCATTAAGCCTTTATTTTTTCTGGGTTTTGCACGATACTCCGGCAACCGGATTCCAATATTTCCCATCGGGCGCACAGGACGTGATTGTCTACGAACATCCGCTGAGCGAGCGTGTGCGCACCCTGCTGCGCCTGGAAGACCTGTTCGAGCGCATCGAATATTTCCAGAGCCGCAATGACTCTCCCGAGCACCATGTCGCGCTGCTGCTGATCTTCGAGATTCTGGAGGTCGCGAGCCGCGCCGATCTCAAGTCCGACTTGCTGCAGGAGCTCGAGCGCCAGAAACAGACCCTCGAATCGCTGCGCGAGAATCCCGACATTTCGGAGGAGGCGCTCGACAACGTCCTCTGGCAGATTGACCAGGCCTCGTCGCGGCTGTTCCAGTCCTCGGGCAAGGTCGGCCAGGAACTGCGCGAGAATGAGTGGCTGATGAGCATCAAACAGCGCACGGCGATCCCCGGCGGGCTCTGCGAGTTCGACCTGCCGTCATACCATTACTGGCTGCAGCAGACTACCGACGTGCGGCGGCACGACCTGCAGCAGTGGCTCGCCCCCTTCCTGCCGACCCGCGATGGGATCAATATCGTGCTGCGGCTGCTGCGGGAAAGCGGCAAGACCACCGCCCAGACCGCGCAGCAGGGCGTCTACCAGCAGATGATGGCCGGGCGCATGGCGCAGATGCTGCGCATCGGTCTTTCGCCGGAGTACGCCTGCATCCCGGAAATCAGTGCGAACAAGTACGCGCTGAACATCCGCTTCACCACCCAGGAGGGCATCCAGCGCCCAAGGGCCTCGGACACGGATGTGGAATTCGAGTTGACCTTCTGCAACCTCTGAAGCATGGGGAGGATCGTAGCCTGTCCCCATTGCGGGACCAGCATCGAGTGGAGTCCGGAAAACCGTTTCCGGCCATTCTGCTCGGAGCGCTGCAAGATGATCGATCTCGGCGCCTGGGCAACCGAGCGCTATCGCGTGCCGGTGCAAGAGTCCGACGAATCGGCGCTCCCGGACGAAGGCGCGGAACCGCGCCCGAATTAATCCGCCGCCCAGGCCCCGCGCAGCATCGCCAGGCCGTGGGCGCCGCAGGACAGTGCCTGCGACCGGTGTTCCGGCCGCATGCCGCCGAGGGCGAACACCGGAATCGTCGCGCCCGCCGCCATGCGCCGGAATCCCTCCCAGCCCAGCGGCAGCGCATCCGGGTGCGTCGGCGTCGGCAGCACGGGGCCGAGCACCGCGAAATCCGCGCCCAGCGCCTCGGCGCGGCGCAGTTCCCCCGCATCGTGGCATGAAGCCCCGACCAGCGGCAGGCCGGGGCGCTGCGTGAGGTCGCACAGCTGCTGCGCGGTCAGGTGCACGCCGTCGGCGCCGCAGCGGGCGGCGAGCGCGGCATCGGCATTGACCAGAACCCTTGCGCCATGGCGCCGCGCCAGTGCGACGACGTCGGCCGCATAACGCGCAAAGGGCTCCGGCGGCCAGTTCTTGCCGCGCACCTGGATCAGGCGCAGGCCCCGCTGCAGCGCCACCGCGATCCGCTCCAGCGCAGCCGGGCATTCGGCGGGCGCAAAACCGGTGATGCCGTAGGTCTCGGGTATGCCGAGCGCGCGCAGCACCGGGCCGTTGGCGGGCAGCAGCGGCGCCACGTCGATCGCCCCGAGCCGTTGCCAGGCAAATGCCTGCGCTTCGCGGCCGTGCAACTCGCCGTGCCAGCCGCGGACGCGGAAAAAATTCAGACGCACATCGGCGTGCGGGTAGTCGAACTCGCGGACGATCCAGGGATGGGCCTCGGTGACGTCGATGCCGAGTTCCTCGCGCAGTTCGCGCGACAACGCCGCCGCCGGAGACTCGCCGTCCTCGACCTTGCCGCCGGGGAATTCCCAGTAGCCGGCGTAGGCCTTGCCGGGAGGACGCTGGGCCAGCAGGAAGCGGCCATCCGGCTGCTGCAGCACCGCGGCAACCACTTCGATGCGGCGACGCCCGGATGCGCGCCCGGCCATGGCGGCCTATTTGCGGCGCGACAGCCGGGTGCGGCCCGCCCAGTCGCGCGCAAACTGCCAGGCGACACGCCCGCTGCGCGATCCGCGCAGCAGCGCCCATTGCAGCGCGGCATGCTCGACTTCTGCAGACCGGCCGGCGGGCACCTTGAAATGGTCAAGCCAGACATGGACGATGCGCAGGTACTCGTCCTGGTCGAAGGGATAGAAGGACACCCAGAGGCCAAAGCGCTCGGACAGCGAAATTTTCTCCTCGCTGGTCTCGCCGGGATGAATTTCCTCGCCGACATGCCGATACTCCAGGTTTTCCTGCATGAACTCCGGCATCAGGTGGCGACGGTTGGAAGTCGCATAGATCAGGCAGTTCTCGGACGCCGCGGCAACCGATCCGTCAAGCACCACCTTCAGCGCCTTGTAACCGGGTTCGTCGGCCTCGAACGAGAGGTCATCGCAGTACAGGATGTAGCGCTCGGGCCGCGCATGGATCAGTTCGACGATGTCGGGCAGGTCGGTGAGGTCGCGCTTCTCCACTTCGATCAGGCGCAGGCCGCGTGCTGCATACTTGTTGAGCAGCGCCTTGACCAGCGAGGACTTGCCGGTGCCCCGCGCGCCCGTGAGCAGCACGTTGTTCGCGGGCAGGCCGTCGACAAACTGGCGGGTATTGCGCTCCACCAGCGCCTTCTGGTCATCGATGCCCTGCAGGGCGCGCAGGTCGATGCGATGCACCTGGTGTATCGGCTCCAGCGCTCCCCTGCCCGACTTCTTGCGCCAGCGGAACGCGATGGAGGCCTTCCAGTCCGGCGCCGGCGCAGGCGGCGGCAACAGTTGCTCCAGCCTCGCCAGCACGGCTTCGGCACGTGACGCGAGATCCGCCAGGGGTAAGGCGGCATCCGTGTGCGGCATCTGATGCTTCTTCATAACTATTTGTTTTTATTGATTATTTTTTAACTTCTGTAGTCGGCATTGATGCTGACGTAATCGTGCGACAGATCGCAGGTCCATACCGTCGCCGCGGCCTTGCCGCGGTTGAGAACCACCCGCACCGTGATTTCGGACTGCTTCATCACGCGCTGTCCGGCGGCTTCCCGGTATCCGGGGCTGCGGCCGCCACGCTCGGCCACCAGCACATCGTCGAGATAGAGCTCGATGCCCTCGACATCAAGATCGGCAATCCCGGCGTAACCTATCGCCGCCAGTATGCGGCCGAGGTTCGGATCCGACGCGAAGAATGCGGTCTTGATCAGCGGCGAGTGCGCGATCGCCAGCGCCACCCTCCTGCATTCTTCCTCGTTGCGCCCCGCCTCCACCCTGACGGTGATGAACTTGGTCGCGCCCTCGCCGTCGCGGACAATCGACTGGGCAAGGACCGTTGCCACCTCGGTCACCGCATCGCGAAAGGCCGCGTACTCCGCGCTTTTTGCATCGGTGATTTCCGCCATTGACGCCTTCCCGGTTGCGATCAGCATGAAGCTGTCGTTGGTCGAAGTGTCACCGTCCACCGTGATGCAGTTGAACGAACGCTGGGCCGCATGCAGCACTGCCGCCTTGACCAGCGGCTGGCTCACGGCGGCATCGGTCGCGATGAAACCGAGCATGGTCGCCATGTTCGGGTGAATCATCCCCGCGCCCTTGGCGATGCCGGTGACGGTCACGGTGGCACCGCCGATGCTGACCTGCCGCGACTGCGCCTTGGGCAGGGTGTCGGTGGTCATGATCGCTGCCGCCGCATCGGCCCAGGCATCCGCCTTCAAGGCGGCTCTGCACTGCGGCAGCCCGGCAACGATGCGGTCCACCGGGAGCGGCTCCATGATCACTCCGGTCGAGAATGGCAGCACCTGAGACGGGGCACAGCCCAGCAGCTCTGCCGCCGCCGCGCAGCTCTGGCGGGCACGGGACATTCCGTCCTTGCCGGTGCCGGCGTTGGCGACGCCGGTGTTTACGATCAGCGCGCGTATGCCCTGGTCCGGATCGATCATCGACAGGTGCTGGCGGCAGACCACCACCGGCGCCGCGCAGAACCGGTTCTGCGTGAACACGCCGGCGACACGCGCGCCGGGATCGAGCTGCATCAGCAGCAGATCCTTGCGTCCGGCTTTGCGGACTCCCGCCTCGGCAATGCCGAGCAGCACGCCGGGAACCGGCAGCAGTGCGGCGGGATCGGGTGCTTTCAGGTTGACAGGCATGGCTTCAGGCGAGCTTGCCGTGACACTGCTTGTATTTTTTCCCCGAGCCGCAGGGGCAGGGGTCGTTGCGTCCGACTTTCCGTCCGCCGCGGACGAAGGGCTCGGCCTTCGTCTCCTCCGCCGCATCCGGCAACGTCGACTCTTCCGCTGTCGCCGCGGCGGCTTCCGCCGCGGCTTCCGCATGCTGGTACTGGACGTTGCTGAGGGTTTCGTGTTCCTCCGCCGCGCGCAGCTCCTCGGCACTGCGGATCTGCACGGTCATCAGGATGCGCGTGACATCGGTCTTGATCATGTCGAGCAGCAGGGAAAAAAGCTCGAAGGCCTCGCGCTTGTACTCCTGGGTCGGGTTCTTCTGGGCATAGCCCCGCAGGTGTATGCCCTGGCGCAGATGGTCCAGCGCCGACAGGTGCTCCCTCCAGTGACTGTCCAGGCTCTGCAGCATGATCGCGCGCTCGTACTGCCGCATCGCCGCGGGATCCACCGACGCTGTCTTCTCGGCGTATCGTGCATGAGCCGCCTCGATGATGCGCTGGCGCAGGGACTCCTCTTCCAGCTGCGGGCTCAGCTCAAGCCACTGCCGCAGCGGCAGCTCCAGCGCGAGTTCGCCGCGCAGCACCGCCTCCAGCCCCTCGACATCCCACTGCTCTTCCAGGCTTGCCGGCGGGATGTGCTGCGCAAAATGCCCTGCAATGACGTCGCCGCGCATCGCTGCGATGGTCGTGGAAACGTCAGTGCTCTCGAGCAGCTCGTTGCGCTGCTGGTAGATCACCTTGCGCTGGTCATTGGCCACGTCATCGTATTCGAGCAGGTGCTTGCGCATGTCGAAATTGCGCGCTTCGACCTTGCGCTGCGCGTTCTCGATGGAGCGCGTGACCCACGGATGCTCGATGGCCTCGCCCTCGGGCATCTTCAGGCGGTTCATGATCGCGGCAACGCGGTCCGAAGCGAAAATCCGCAGCAGCGAATCATCCAGCGCAAGGTAGAAACGGCTGGAACCCGGATCGCCCTGGCGGCCGGCCCGGCCACGCAGCTGATTGTCGATGCGCCGCGATTCATGGCGCTCGGTGCCGATGATGTGCAGCCCGCCGGCTTTCACCACCTCGTCGTGGCGCCGCTGCCACTGCTCGCGCAGCTCGGCAACCCGGCGCTCGCGGGTCGCGGCATCAAGGCTCTCGTCCGACAGCACCCGGTTGATCTCGGGCTCGGGGTTGCCGCCGAGGACGATGTCGGTGCCGCGTCCGGCCATGTTGGTGGCCAGAGTGATGATCTTCGGGCTGCCGGCCTGGGCAACGATCTCGGCCTCGCGCGCGTGCTGCTTTGCATTGAGCACGTTGTGCGGCAGCCCCTCCTTCGCGAGGATGCCGGAGATGTACTCGGAATTCTCGATCGAGGTGGTGCCCACCAGCACCGGCTGGCCGCGCCCGTGGCAGTCGCGGATGTCGCTGATGATCGCGCTGTACTTCTCGGCAGCAGTGCGGAACACCTGGTCCATGCGGTCATCCCGGATCATCGGTCTGTGGGTCGGGATGATCACCGTCTCCAGGCCGTAGATCTGCTGGAACTCGTAGGCCTCGGTATCCGCCGTTCCGGTCATCCCCGCCAGCTTTCCGTACATCCGGAAATAGTTCTGGAAGGTGATCGTCGCCAGAGTCTGGTTCTCCTTCTGGATTTCCACGCCCTCCTTGGCCTCGATTGCCTGGTGGAGGCCCTCGGACCAGCGGCGGCCCGGCATCAGACGGCCGGTGAATTCGTCGACGATGATGATTTCGTTGTTCTGCACCACGTACTGCTGGTCGCGGTGGAACAGGCTGTGCGCGCGCAGCGAGGCATTCAGGTGGTGCATCAGCCCGATGTTGGCTGCATCGTAAAGGCTGCCGCCTTCGGGCAGCAGGCCCGCCTTGGCCAGCAGCGCCTCGGCATGCTCATGGCCTTCCTCGGAAAGGATCACCTGGTGGGCCTTCTCGTCGACCCAGTAATCCCCCGGCCCCTTCTCGTCCTTCTGGCGCACCAGCTGCGGCGTCACGGCATTCATCTGCACGTAAAGCTCGGTGGTGTCCTCCGCCTGCCCGGAAATGATCAGCGGCGTGCGCGCCTCGTCAATGAGGATGGAATCCACCTCGTCGACGATCGCGTAGGCCAGGCCGCGCTGCACCTTCTCCGACAGGTCGTAGACCATGTTGTCGCGCAGGTAATCAAAGCCGAATTCGTTGTTGGTGCCGTAGGTGATGTCGGCACGGTAGGCCTCCTGCTTGCGGCCATGCTCCATCTGCGAGAGGTTGACGCCGACCGTCAGGCCCAGGAAACGGTAGATGCGCCCCATCCAGTCCGCATCCCGCTGCGCGAGATAGTCATTGACCGTGACAACGTGGACGCCGGTGCCGGCCAGGGCATTGAGGTAGGCCGGCAGCGTTGCCACCAGCGTCTTGCCCTCGCCGGTGCGCATTTCCGCGATCTTCCCATTGTGCAGGGCGATGCCGCCCACCAGCTGCACGTCGAAATGGCGCATGCCGAGCACGCGCTTGCCCGCCTCGCGCACCACCGCAAAGGCTTCGGGAAGAACGGCATCCAGCGCCGACCGGCGCGCGGCCGCCTCGCCGCCGGAAGCAGCTGCCGCCACGGCTTTCGCGACTCGGTCGCGAAACTCGTCCGTTTTTTGCCGCAGCTGCTCGTCCGACAGCGACGCAACCTGCGGCTCCAGCGCGTTGATCTCGCGCACCGCGCGCCGGTACTGCTTGAGCAAACGTTCGTTGCGACTGCCGAACACCTTCTTGAATAAGCCGGTAATCATGAACATCCTGAATGAAAAAAGGGGTGGGAAAATCCCACCCCTGCAATTCGCGCTATCAGTACAGCCGTTCAGCCAGGCAATTGCAGAAACTGCGCGGGGTTGCGCGCGGCGCCGCGCTGACGCACCTCGAAGTGCAGATGCGCACCGGTCGCGCGGCCGGTCCTGCCCACATCCGCTATCCGGGAACCGCGCAACACGATGTCGCCGACCTTCACCAGACGCCGCGATGCGTGTGCGTACCGCGTAATCAGATCATTGCCGTGATCGATCTCGATCATATTACCATATTGGGGGTGGAACTCTGAGTAGACGACGACGCCTGCGGCCGCCGCGTAGATCGGCGTGCCTTCCTCGGCCATGAAGTCTATGCCCTCGTGGAATGCGCGCTGCCCGGTGAAGGGGTCGATGCGCCAGCCGAAATTCGAGGAATACCAGCCGCCCTCCACCGGGAGCTTGGTCGGCGTCAGCTTCTTCCTCGCGCTTTCGAGGGTGAACATCGATTCCAGGAGCCCCAGCTTGTCGCCGCGATCCTCCAACTGGCGCGTCAACTGCTCGACTTGGCGCGTGAAATCGCCGAGTGAGAGATTCTGGCTGGGGATCGATGACACCGCTCCACCGCGGCCCGGCACTTCGTTGAACATCAGGTCCTGCGGCTTGAAGCCCGCCAGTTTCGCAAGACGCTCGCCCAGGGTGTCGAGGCGCAGCAACTGCGCCTGCATCTGCCCCAGCCGCACCGCCATGGCATTGAGGTTGTCCTGCAGGTAGGACTGGTGCTTTTCCTGCTGCTGCTGGTGAATGGAGGCGAGCACGTCCCGGACATAGGGGACATTCAGTTCCGAGGCAAATCTGAGGATGCCGTAATTGAGTGCCGCTGCGGTCACCAGCACGGCAGCCATCAGCAGCGCGGCCAGACCCGCCAGCTGCGGCCACCCGAGCGTGATGGTCCTTGCCTTTGGCAGTTTCTCTGAAACCAGAATAATATTCATGGCCCAACTCCCTAATCGCCATGCCCACCCGCAAATTCAGCGCCCTGCTTGTCGATACTGCGGGCTTGTCGGCACTGAACCGGACAACGCAGCGCATTTCAGCACTGCAACGGCTTTATACGGCCTGCGCGCCCCCTGAACTGTCCCTCGCAAGCCGGGTGGTCGGAGACCTCAACGGCACGCTGGTCATAGCGGCAGACAACGGTGCGGTCGCGGCGAAACTGCAACAACTGGTGCCGCGACTGCTGAAGAATCTGCAAAAGCAGAGGGCGCAGGTTACTGGAATACGGATTCGAGTTCAAGTTTCCGGTGGCCCGCCGGGACCTCTGCCGGGCACCCAAAAACCTCCGTTACCTGTTGATTTAATTGATGATTTTGAAAAACTGTCGAAACAGGTCCGCGACCCCGGACTGAGTTCCGCCCTGGCCCGTTTCGCGGCCAGGCGGCGCGGCGGACGCTGAGCACCGCACCCTGCCCGCTCTCAGAGGACCACGAGGAAACGCTCGGCTGCATAAAAAAGCATCAGCAGGCCGGCGAGCAGCAGGGTGGCCACGAGCACGCGCCAGGCAAACCTCAGGTAGCGCCGGTCCCGGTAAACCACATATAGCGCGAAAGATACGCCAATCGATACCAGCGCAAGTATCCCGACAAGCCTGAGCAGCAGCATGGAAGGGGAATAAGGCCGACCCGGCGCGCCTTGTCAGGGGCGTCAGGCAGCCTGCGGCTGCCAGGCGAGGAAAGGGGGAGCATCCTCGCTGCGCTCGAAACTGACGTATTCCCAGGCCTGCGGCTGCTCGAGCAGCCGGCGCAGCAGGCGGTTGTTCATGGCATGCCCCGACTTGTGGCCGCTGAACGCACCGATCAGCGGATGGCCGAGCAGGTAAAGGTCGCCTATGGCGTCAAGCACCTTGTGCTTGACGAATTCGTTGTCGTAGCGGAGGCCGTCGCTGTTGAGCACACGGTACTCGTCCATGACGATCGCGTTGTCGAGGCTGCCGCCCAGGGCGAGCCCCTGGGAGCGCATGCTCTCGACGTCCTGCATGAATCCGAATGTGCGCGCCCGCGCCACCTCGTTGACGTAGGACGTCGAGGCGAAGTCAACCACGACCGACTGGGCGCTGGAGTCAAAAACCGGATGCGCATAGTCGATCGCCAGCTCGAGCCGGAAGCCGTCATGCGGGTCGAAACGGACCCACTTGTCGCCGTCGCGCACTTCGACAGCCTCGAGGATGCGGATGAATTTCTTCGGCGCGCTCTGCTCTTCGATCCCGGCGGACTGAAGCAGGAACACGAAGGGGCCGGCACTGCCGTCCATGATCGGCACTTCCGGCGCGGTGACGTCGATCCAGACGTTGTCGACACCGAGACCGGCCAGGGCCGACATCAGGTGTTCCACGGTCTGTACCCGGGCACCGTCCTTCTCGAGGCAGGACGAGAGGCGGGTATCGTGAACCGCGTAGGGATCGGCCCGGATCTCGACAGGCGGGTCGAGGTCGGTCCTGCGGAACACGATGCCGGTGTTCGGCTGCGCCGGGCGCAGGGTCAAATGGACCTTTTCGCCCGTGTGCAGACCCACGCCGGTGGCGCGGATCACGTTCTTCAATGTGCGCTGCCTGATCATCGTCCCGAATCTGTCCCTGCCCGAACCGCATTTCCGTCATGCTGCCAGCCGGGCATTCTACCACGCTGCCGCAGCGCAGCATCGCGGAAGCCGGCTGCACCTACGGCACCCGGCACCGCCCGCGCCAACCTGCCCCGGCTCAGTCGGCCTGCTTGCGCAGGAAAGCCGGGATATCGAGCATCTCGACACCGGACTGGCGCATGGCCTCGACGGTGGCGTCGCGGTTGCGGCGACGGATCACCGCAGGCTGCTCGAGGGCCCCATAGTCGACATCCATCGCCATGTTGTCGGTGCCGGTTTTCTGGGACACGACAATCATCGGCTTGGGCTGCTGCCGCGCCATCGGCTTGCCGAGCCCGGTGGCGACTATCGTCACCCGCAGGCCGTCCTCCAGGCTGTCATCGTAGACCGTGCCGACAATGACCGTCGCCGAATCGGCGGCAAAGGCCTTGATGGTTTCCATGACGTCGTACATTTCCTGCAGCTGGAATGTCGCCTTGCTCGCGGATATGTTGACCAGGACACCGCGCGCGTCGGAGATGTTGATGTCCTCCAGCAACGGGCAGGCCACCGCCTGCTCCGCCGCCTCCCGGGCACGGCCGATGCCGGCCGCCTTGGCCGACCCCATCATCGCCATGCCCATCTCGCCCATCACCGTGCGCACGTCGGCGAAGTCAACGTTGATCATGCCGGGACAGCTGATGATTTCCGCGATGCCCGCCACCGCGCCATGCAGCACGTCGTTGGCGGCGCGGAAGGCCTCGTCGAGGGTGATCGAGTTGCCGAGCACCTGCATCAACTTGTCATTCGGAATCACGATCAGCGAGTCGACATGCTGGGCCAGCGCATCAAGGCCCTCCTGGGCGATGCGCTGGCGCTTGCCCTCGAAGGCGAAGGGCTTGGTCACGACCGCCACGGTGAGGATTCCCAGCTCCTTGGCGATCTCGGCGACCACCGGTGCCGCTCCGGTGCCGGTGCCGCCGCCCATGCCGGCGGTCAGGAACAGCATGTCGGCACCCGAGATCAGTTCGGCGATGCGTTCCCGGTCCTCGAGGGCGGCCTGGCGGCCGATCTCCGGATTCGCGCCGGCGCCAAGTCCCTTGGTGATCTCGCCGCCAAGCTGAAGCTGGGTCTTGGCCTGATTGCGCTTGAGCGCCTGGGCGTCGGTGTTGGCGCAGATGAACTCCACGCCCTGCACGCCCTGAACGATCATGTGATCCACCGCATTGCCGCCGCAACCGCCGACACCGATCACCTTGATTACCGCTTCCTGCGCCTGTGCATCAATCAGTTCAATCATGTGAGTCTCCTTTTCCGCAAACAAAGTAATGTTTAAAAATCCCGCAAAAGCCAAAACCGCCTAACCGAATGCCTGCTCCCCGCCGCACTAGAAATTCCCCGTGAACCAGTTTTTCATCCGCTCCAGCACCTGCTGGAAGCTGCTGATGTGCGCCCGCGCCGCATCGCGCTGACGGTGTTCGTCCGCCCCCGCGATCAGCAGCCCGACCCCCGTCGCATAGCGCGTGCTGCGCACCACCTCGGCAAGCCCGCCCGAGTAATGGGGCATGCCGATGCGCACCGGCATGTGGAAAATCTCCTCGCCCAGTTCAACCATGCCCTGCATCGCGCTCGAACCGCCGGTGAGCACGACTCCGGAAGACAGCAGCTCCTCGTAGCCGCTGCGGCGCAGCTCGGCCTGCACCAGCGAGTAAAGCTCCTCGACCCGCGGTTCGATGACTTCGGCCAGGGTCTTGCGCGACAGCTGGCGAGTGCTGCGGTCGCCGACACCTGGCACATCGACCATCTCCTGGGGGTCGGCAAGCTGCGACAGGGCGCAGCCATAGCGCTGCTTGATGTCCTCGGCATCCTTGGTCGGGGTGCGCAGCGCCATCGCGATGTCGTTGGTGATCTGGTCCCCGGCAATCGGGATCACCGCGGTATGGCGGATCGCGCCATGGGTAAAGACCGCCATGTCCGTAGTGCCTCCCCCGATGTCGACCAGGCACACGCCAAGGTCCTTCTCGTCATCGGAAAGGACCGCGACGGAGGAGGCCAGCGGCTGCAGGATCAGGTCGTTGACTTCGAGTCCGCAGCGGCGCACGCACTTGATGATGTTCTGCGCCGCCGACACGGCGCCGGTGACGATATGCACCTTGACCTCGAGGCGCACGCCGGACATGCCCAGCGGCTCGCGCACGTCTTCCTGTCCGTCGATGATGAATTCCTGGTTCAGCACGTGCAGGATCTGCTGGTCGTTGGGGATCTGCACTGCCTTCGCGGTCTCGATCACGCGGTCGATGTCCATCTGCGACACCTCCTTGTCCTTGATCGCGACCATGCCCTGCGAATTGAAGCTCTTGATGTGGTTGCCCGCGATTCCGGTGTATACCTCGCGGATCTTGCAGTCGGCCATCAGCTCGGCCTCCTCGAGCGCGCGCTGTATGGCATTCACCGTGGTCTCGATGTTGACCACCACGCCTTTCTTGAGGCCGCGCGAGGGATGGCTGCCCATGCCGATGATTTCAAAGCCGCCCTCGGGCTTGAGCTCCCCGACGATGGCAACGATCTTCGACGTGCCGATGTCGAGGCCCACCACGAGTTTCTTGTTTTCCCTGTTCTTGCTCATCTTTCCGGTCATTTCCCGTGCCGTTTCCCGTGCCTGCCCTATGCCCCGCCCGCGCGCCGCCGGTCTTCCAGAACCGGCGGCAAGCCAGGCACCCGCGCTGCAAATCCGTTGGCGTAACGCAGATCGATCCTGTCCACCGGGCGCGTCATGCGCGCGATCGTCCGCGGATAGGCCGTCACGTAGCGGCGCAACCGCTGCTCGACGTGCTCCCTGCCGAGGTCCAGCGTCATGCCGTCGTCGAGCCTCACCTGCCAGGCCCGGCGCGGCGACACGTTGACTTCGGTCGGCGTGCGGCCGATTTCCTCGAGGCTGCGCCGGAAGTGGTGGTACTGGATGGTCATTTCCTTGGCCGCGCCGGGAGGCCCGTTGAATACCGGCAGCTCGCCGTCGAAGGCCGCCGCGAACACCTCGCCCTGCACGTTGACCAGCGCTTCGCGCCCCCAGCGTGCAAGCGGAACCTGCTCGGTGAGTGACACCTCGAGCCTGCCCGGCCACTGCCTGCGCACGGTGGCGCTGCGCACCCAGGGAAGCTTCTCGAACGCCGCGCGCGTCGCATCCAGGGGCAGGGTGAACAGGGTTCCGCGAACCTCGCGCCTTGCAATCTCCTCGACCTGTTGGCGGGTGACGTGGGTCACGGGCGCGACCACGCGCACCTGCGTGATCGCGAACGCCGGCTGCCGGACCGCGTGGAACAGGCAGGCATAGAGCACGCCGAGCAGGGCCGCGATGAACAGCAGATCGGCGAGCAGATTGAGCGCTGCGGGCTTATCCCACATGGGCAAGCTCCAGTATGCGCAGCACGAGCTGCTCGAACGAAAGGCCGGCCTGCCGCGCCGCCATCGGCACCAGGCTGTGCCCGGTCATCCCGGGGCTGGTGTTCATCTCCAGAAACTGCACGCTGCCATCCGCCTTGCGGATCAGGTCGGCACGCCCCCAGCCGGCGCAGCCGAGGACCCGGGCGCTTTTCATGACCATCGACCGGATGCGCTGCTCCTCGGCATCCGGCAGGCCACAGGGGCAGTGATACTTTGTTTCGTCGCTGAAATACTTGTTCTGGTAATCGTAATTGCCCTGCGGCGCCTCGATCCGGATCAGCGGCAGTGCCTCGTCGCCGAGAAATCCGGCGGTAAGCTCGCTGCCCTCGATGAACTCCTCGGCCATCACGAGGGCGTCGTGACCTGCGGCGAGCGCGTAAGCACCGGGCAGGGCGGCCGCCTCGGTCACCTTGGTCAGGCCGATGGTCGAACCCTCGCGCGCGGGCTTCACGATCAACGGCAGCCCCAGACGCCGCGCCACGCCGTCCCAGTCGCTGCCGGCATCGATGACCTCGAAGCGCGGCGTCGGAATTCCCGCCGCGGTCCACACCATTTTCGTGCGCACCTTGTCCATCGCCAGCGCCGAGGCCATCACGCCGCTGCCGGTGTAGGGAATGCCCAGCAGTTCCAGTGCGCCCTGCACCGTGCCGTCCTCGCCGTAGCGGCCGTGCAGGGCGATGAACACCCGGGAATAGCCTTCGCGCCGGAGATCGAAAATCTCCTTCTCCGCGGGATCGAAGGCATGCGCATCCACACTAGCGCGGCACAGCGCATCAAGCACGTTACGCCCGCTCATCAGCGAAATCTCGCGCTCGGCGCTGCGGCCGCCGAACAGCACGGCAACCTTCCCCTGCCCGCTCATGCCGGGTCTCCGATCACCCGCACCTCCGGTTCGAGCCGGATCCCGAAGCGCTGCAGCACCGCCTGCTGCGCCAGGGCGATGAGAGCCTCGATGTCTGCCGCGCTGGCGTTGCCGGCATTGACGATGAAATTGGCGTGCTTTGCCGAGATCGCGGCACCGCCGACGGATTTCCCCTTGAGGCCGCAGGCCTCGATCAGCCGCGCGGCATGATCCCCCGGCGGATTGCGGAATACCGACCCCGCGTTCGGCTCTCCCAGCGGCTGGGAGGCGATGCGCCTGGACAACAGCGCTTTGATCCTTTCCCGGGACTGCGGTCCGTCCCCGCGGGGCAGCCGGAAGGTGGCCGCCACGAACCACTCCTCGGCCTGCGCAGCCCCCGGCAGCGAGGACATCTGGCGGCAACGGCGCGCCACGCTGCGGTAGCCGATGTTGTAATGCGCAGGCGTGCGGTGCCTCAGCGTGCCTGACCTGTCTATCGTCTCGACGCCGGCAACGATGTTCCAGGTCTCGCCGCCGTAGCATCCGGCGTTCATCGCCAGCGCTCCGCCGACCGTGCCGGGAATGCCGGCAAGGAACTCGGCGCCGCCGAAGTTGTTCAGCGCGGCCGCCCGCGCAACCTTGGGACTCGCGACGCCGGCCTCGGCGCGGATCTCCCCGCCACCTTCCGGCGCCGCCGTCACCCGCAGGCCGCGCAGCGCCCTGTGCGTGAAAACCACCGTGCCGTCGAAACCTCCATCGCGCACCAGCAGGTTGGATCCCAGGCCCACCACGCAGACCGGCTCCGCGCCGGGCAACGCGCGCAGGAATGCCGCCAGGTCGGCAAGGTCCGCCGGCTGGTAGCTGCGGCGCGCGCAGCCCCCCGCGCGCCAGCTGACATGCCGCGCCATCGGCTCGTCGTGCCGCAGCTCGCCGCGCAACCCGTCGCCTGCGATCCGGTCCCGCTCGCTGATGTCCATATCCCTGACCTGCCCCGCCGCGGTCATGTGCCCGCCTTCGCCAGTCGCGCCGCAACCGTGCCGATCGACCCGGCGCCCATCGTCAGCACCACGTCACCGTCGCGGACCGCGGTTTCGATTGCGGCCGGCAGGTCGGCAACCTGCTCCACGAAGACCGGCTCCACTTTTCCCAGCACCCTCACCGCGCGTGCCAGTGCGCGCCCGTCGGCGGCGACAATGGGCGCCTCGCCGGCGGCGTAGACCTCCGTCAGCAGCAGCGCATCGACGCCCGACAGCACGCGCGCGAAATCCTCGAAGCAGTCGCGGGTGCGCGTGTAGCGGTGCGGCTGGAAGGCAAGCAGCAGCCGGCGCCCCGGAAACGCGCCGCGCACGGCGGCAATGGTTGCCGCCATCTCCACCGGGTGGTGTCCGTAATCGTCGATCAGGTCATATCGCCCGCCGCGGCAGGCCACCGCGCCGTAGCGCTGGAAGCGCCGGCCCACGCCCTTGAACTCGGCCAGCGCCTTGACGATCCTTTCGTCCTCCAGGCCGACCTCCATGCCGACCGCGATTGCAGCCAGCGCGTTCTGCACGTTGTGCAGGCCCGGCAGGTTGAGCACGACATCGAGATCCGGCAGGCGCTTGCCGTTCATCCGCTGGACGCGGAAACGCATGCGCCCGCCATCCGCGGACACCGACCGGGCACGGATCTGCGCACCCTCGCCGAGACCATAGGTCACCACCGTCTTGGTCAGGCGCGGCATGATCGAGCGCACGTTGGCGTCGTCATTGCAGAGCACTGCGACCCCGTAGAACGGCAGACGCTCGACGAAATCGACGAAGGCCTGCTTCAGCCTGTCGATCGAGTGGTCGTAGGTCTCCATGTGGTCGGCATCGATGTTGGTGACCACGGAAATCACCGGCTGCAGGTGCAGGAACGATGCGTCGGACTCGTCGGCCTCGGCCACGATGAATTCCCCCGCGCCGAGCCGGGCATGGGCGCCCGCGCTCTCCAGCCGGCCGCCGATGACGAAGGTCGGATCCAGACCGCCCTCGGCCAGCACGCTGGCTGCGAGGCTGGTGGTCGTGGTCTTGCCATGGGTGCCTGCCACCGCGATGCCCTGCTTCAGGCGCATCAGCTCGGCCAGCATCAGCGCCCGCGGCACCACCGGCACATGACGCGCGCGCGCCGCGACGACTTCGGGGTTGTCCGGCTTCACCGCGCTGGAAATGACGACCACGTCGGCCGCCGCCACATGCGCCGCATCATGCCCGATGCGCACCTGCGCGCCGAGGCCGGCAAGGCGGCGCGTGGCATTGCCCTCGCTGAGATCCGAGCCGCTCACCGCGTAACCCAGATTGAGCAGCACTTCGGCGATGCCGCTCATTCCGGCGCCGCCGATACCGACGAAATGCACGTTGCGGACCTTGTGTCTCATGACGACCATCCCTCCGTCGCCGTCCCCGAATCGGCGCCAAGCCATGCGCGCGGCCGGTCGCATCCCGCGCACAAACCCTGCGCGGGGCCCTGCTCCCTGCGCACATGGGCTCCGCCTCCTCCGACGAAATGCACATTGCGGACCTTGTGTGTCATCGGATGGTCCTCATGCCGGCGCAAGCTCCATGCAGTAGTCCGCCACCCGCGTTGCCGCATCCGGCTTGCCGGCAGCGCGGGCTGCACGCGCCATCTCCAGCAGCTTCTCGCGGGTGAGCCCGCGCAGCACATCGGCCAGCCTCCGCGGTGTCAGGTCCTTCTGCGGCATCAGCAGCGCGGCACCACGGTCCGCGAGGTAGCGCGCATTGCGCGTCTGGTGATCGTCCACCGCGTGCGGGAACGGCACGAGGATGCTGCCGACACCGGCGACGGCGAGCTCCGTGACCGTGGTCGCTCCGGCACGGCAAACCAGCAGGTCGGCCGCGCCGTAACGCGCGGCCATGTCGTCAATGAACGCCGGCACCTCGGCCTCCACGCCCGCGGCGCGGTAGCTTTCGCGCAGCTGCTCCGCGTGCGCGGCGCCCGACTGATGCACCACCCGCGGCCGCTCGCCGGCTGCCATCAGGGCCAGTGCCTGCGGCACCGTTTCGTTCAGCGCTTTTGCGCCGAGGCTGCCGCCGATCACCAGCAGCCGCAGCGGGCCGCTGCGGTTGGCAAAGCGCGCCTCGGGCGGCGGCAGGCTGACGATATCGCTGCGCACCGGATTGCCCGACCAGATCACATCCACGCGTCCCTCGAACGCGTCCGGAAACGCCGAGAGCACCCGGTCGGCCACCCCGGCAAGCACCCGGTTGGCCAATCCGGGGACGGCGTTCTGTTCGTGGATCAGCAGCGGCCGGCCAAGCAGCGCGGCCATCATGCCTCCGGGAAACGACGCGTAGCCGCCCATGCCCAGCACGACGTGGGGACGATGCCGGAGAATCGCTGCGGCGCTTTGCCAGAAAGCGACCAGCAGCGCCGCCGGCAGCAACAGTTTGCGCAGCCAGCCCTTGCCACGCACACCGCCGAAGCGTATCCATTCCGCCGCGTAACCCCGCTGCGGCACCAATCGCTCCTCCATGCCGCCGCGCGCACCCAGCCACACCACCCGCCAGCCGCGGTCGCGCAACACGTCGGCGACGGCAAGCGCCGGGAAGATGTGACCTCCGGTGCCGCCCGCCATGACGAGTATGGTGCGGCTCATGCCGTGACCCCACGCGCAAGCTGCCGCTTGTGGCTGCGCCGAAACCGGCAGCCCGCCACGACCGTACCCGACATCAGGATGTCCGCGGGCCTCATACCGTGAACCCCCTCGCAAGCTGCCGGTTTTCCCAATCGACTCGCAGCAGCACCGCCAGCGCGCAGCAGGTGGCGAGGATCGCACTGCCGCCGAAGGACAGCAGCGGCAACGTCAGCCCCTTGGTCGGCAACACGCCCATGTTGACGCCCATGTTGATGATGACCTGCACGCCGATCCACAGGCCGATGCCCTGCGCCACCAGGGCGGCATAAGGCCGCTCGAGTTCCGCTGCGCGGCGGCCGATCGCGAAAGCCCGCGCGACAATCCAGGAGAACAGCAGGATCAGCACCAGCACGCCGGCGAAGCCCAGTTCCTCGGCGATCACTGCGAGCAGGAAATCGGTGTGCGCTTCGGGCAGGTAGAACAGCTTCTCGACACTGGCACCGAGGCCGACGCCGAACCACTCGCCGCGGCCGAATGCGATCAGGGCATGCGAGAGCTGGTAACCCTTGCCGTAGGGGTCTGCCCAGGGATCCATGAAACCGACTATCCGCTGCATGCGGTACGGGCTGGTCCAGATCAGCAGCAGGAATCCGATCACCAGCATCACGATCAGCCCCGCAAACAGCCGCCAGCTCATGCCGCCGAGGAACAGGATCCCCATGGCAATCACCGTGATCACCGCAAACGCGCCGAAATCCGGCTCGCGCAGCAGCAACCCGCCGGTGAGCAGCATCACGCCGGCCATCGGCAGGAAGCCCTTGCGCAGGCTGTGCATGAACGCGGCCTTGCGCACCGTGTAATCGGCGGCATAGAGCACCGCACACAGTTTCATCAGTTCCGAGGGCTGCAGGTTGACCAGCCCTAGCGGCAACCAGCGCCGGCTGCCGTTGACCTCGCGCCCGATGCCCGGAATCAGTACCAGCATCAGCAGCACCATGCCGAGCACGAACAGCAGCGGCGCGGCACGCTGCCAGACGCTCAGGGGAACCTGGAACACGATGGCCGCGGCGACCAGGCTCACCAGGATGTAGGCGGCATGCCGGGTCAGGTAATACGCGGCATTGTTGCCCGTGCCGCGGCTGGCCTCGGCAATCGCAATCGATGCCGAATAAACCATCACCATGCCGAAACCGAGCAGAAGCAGCGTCACCCACACCAGGGCGCTGTCGATCTCGGCGCCGGCGGCGCGCTGGCTGGCGGTGGCGTAATACTGGCTCACGAGCGCTCCCGCTGCAGCTGCGAAACCGCTTCGGCAAACACCTCGGCGCGGTGCACGTAATTGCGGAACATGTCGTAGCTCGCGCAGGCCGGCGACAGCAGCACCGCATCGCCCGGTCGTGCCGCACCAAAAGCGAGCGTCACCGCCTCCGTCATGTCTGCCGCGTGGAGCAGCGGCAGGTCATTGCCCAGCGCGGCGGCGATGCGCCGGGCATCGCGCCCGATCAACACGATCGCGCGGGCCTTGCCGCGAGCAGCAGCGGCGAGCGGCGCAAAGTCCTGGCCTTTGCCATCCCCGCCGGCGATCAGCACCACGGGGCCGCGCAAACCCGTGAGCGCTGCGACAGTTGCCCCGACGTTGGTACCCTTGGAATCGTCGTAAAACTCTATGTTATTGATTTTATTGATATTTTGCACACGGTGTGGCAATCCCTCGAAGCGCCTCCAGCCTTCGACTACAGCCTCGTCGGCTACGCCGATCGCGCGGCAAAGGGCGCCCGCGGCAAGCGCATTGGCAGCGTTGTGCAGCCCGGCGACCTGCAGTGCGTCGAGCGGCGCGAGATCGACGGCGCCGCGCCGCAGGGTCGTGCTCGCATGGCCGAGGCCCCAGTCCTCGTCTGCGGGCGGTGCGTCAAGGCCGAAAGTCGCCTGGCGCCGGCCCGCCAGCGCCATGCCCAGGCTCCACTCGTCGCCGCGGTTCAGCAACTGCAATCCGTTGCCTGCGAATATGCGTGCCTTCGCCGCGGCGTAATCTTCCATGCCGTCGTAGCGGTCGAGATGATCCTCCGACAGATTGAGCACGGTCGCCGCCTGCGGCTGCAGCGATGTCGTGCTCTCCAGCTGGAAACTCGACAGCTCGAGCACCACCGCCCCCGGCAGGGCCGCACCGTCCTCGATGTCGCCAAGGGCATCCAGCACCGGCAGGCCGATGTTGCCGGCCACCAAGGGCCGCAGGCCCGCGGCAGCGCAGATTTCACCGGCCATCGCCGTCACCGTGCTCTTGCCATTGGAGCCGGTGATGGCCAGCACCGGCGGCGCATCGCCGCGCGCGGCCAGCGACTGCGCGAAGAGTTCGATGTCGCCGACCACCGGCACGCCCCTTTTCGCCGCTGCGGCGATCGCTCCGCCGCGACGGTCGATGCCGGGACTGACCGCGATGACTTCGGCACGGTGCACCTCGTCGTCCGCGACGCCGCCCAGCAACAGCGGCAGCCGGGGATAGTCCCGCTGCAGCACCTCCGCCGCGGGTGGCGCCGCGCGCGTGTCCGCGGCGACAACATCCGCCCCGTGGCGGCACAACCAGCGCACCATCGACAGTCCGGTGTCACCGAGACCGACGACGAGAACGCGGGCGCCCGCGAGGTCGAGCATCAGCAGCACCTCCGCGTATTCGCTGCGGATCCGGACAAGAACCGGCGCACCGCCGGCATCTCGGCAGTCGCTGGCATCAGGGGTTCCGTTCGCCGGCATGGGCATCTCATCGCAGCTTCAAAGTCGACAGTCCGGTCAACACCAGCATCATCGTGATGATCCAGAAGCGCACCGGGTGGTTTTGGCTCCGGGCGCCGCGGCGCGCCGACACACCGCGACCTGCCTTGCCGCGCAGGTCAGCCTCCGCCCAAACCATCCCGTCGTTCGCTTTTCGGTTCATCTAGCGCAGCTTCAAAGTCGACAGTCCGATCAACACCAGCATCATCGTGATGATCCAGAAGCGAACGACGACCTGGTTTTCCTTCCAGCCTTTCAACTCGTAGTGATGGTGCAGCGGCGCCATGCGGAAAATGCGCCTGCCGGTGAGCTTGAAGGAGGCCACCTGCAGCATCACCGACAGCGTTTCGACGACGAACACCCCGCCCATGATGAACAGCACGATCTCCTGGCGCACGATCACCGCGATCGTGCCCAGCGCGGCACCCAGCGCCAGCGCGCCGACATCCCCCATGAACACTTCCGCCGGGTAGGCGTTGAACCACAGGAATGCGAGCCCGGCACCGGCGATGGCGCCGCAGATCACCGTCAGCTCGCCGGCGCCCGGTATGAAGGGGAATCCGAGGTACTTCGCGAACACCGCGTTGCCGGCAACATAGGCAAAGATGCCCAGCGCGCTGCCGACCATCACCGTCGGCATGATCGCCAGGCCGTCGAGGCCGTCGGTCAGGTTGACCGCGTTGCTGGTGCCGACGATCACGAAATAAGTCATCACGATGAAGCCGATCGCGCCCAGCGGATAGGCGACCTGCTTGAAGAACGGCACGATGAACTCGGTCTGCGCCGGGAGATTCGTCGAGTAGGCGATGAAAACCGCGGCGCCGAGGCCCAGCACCGACTGCCAGAAAAACTTTGCCCGTGCCGACAGGCCCTTGGGATTGCGGTGCACCACCTTGCGGTAGTCGTCGACCCAGCCGATCGCGCCGAAACCGACCGTGACGCAGAGCACGACCCACACGAAGCGGTTGCTCAAGTCCGCCCACAGCAGTGTCGTGACGATGATCGACACCAGGATCAGCGCACCCCCCATGGTCGGCGTGCCGGCCTTGACCAGGTGGGTCTGCGGACCGTCGTCGCGCACGGCCTGCCCGATCTTGTAGGCGGCAAGCTTGCGGATCAGGGCCGGCCCGACGATGAACGAAATCACCAGCGCGGTAAGGCAGGCGAGCACCGCGCGCAGCGTCAGGTAGCTGAACACGTTGAACGCGCGGACATGCTGTTCCAGCCATTGCGCCAGTTCGAGCAGCATCGTCTAGGCCTCCGCCCCGGAAACTTCAAAACTGCGCACCACGCGCTCCATCTGCATGAAGCGTGATCCCTTGACCAGCAGCGCCGTTTGCGGACCGAGGGCGCTGCCGACATCCGCCAGCAGATCGTCCATGCGAGTGTAATGACGGGCGCCTTCGCCAAAAGCCGCCGCCGCGGCTGCCGCTAGGTCGCCAAGCGCGAACAGCCGGTGCACGCCGGACTGCCTCGCATAGGCGCCGACCTCTTCATGGAAAGCGGCACCCTGGCTGCCCACCTCGCCCATGTCGCCCAGTACCAGCAGCCTGCGGCCCGGCATCCCCGCGAGCACGTCGATCGCGGCACGCACCGAATCCGGATTGGCGTTGTAGCTGTCGTCGATCAGGATCGCGCCGTGCAGGCCGGCCTTCGTCTGCAGCCGTCCCTTGACCGCGGCGAATCGCGACAGCGCCGCGGCGCAACCGGCGAGGGACACGCCGGCTGCAGTGGCCGCGGCGATCGCCCCGAGCGCATTGCGCGCATTGTGTTCCCCGGCGAGCGGCAGTTCGAATGCGGCCTGTGCACCGGGAACAGTCACTTCCAGCCGGGTCGAAGCGGCCTGCAGGCTGCAGTGCGCGCGCACGCAATTGCCGGAACCGAGCCCGAAATCGCGGACCTCGCGCTGGCCTGCAGCGGCCCGCCATACGCCGGCATGGGGATCATCGCCGTTGATCACCGCCACACCGTCGGCCGGCAAGGCCCGGATCAGGCTGGCATGTTCCTCGGCAACGTCAGCGACCGAGTTCATGAATTCCTGGTGCTCGCGCTGGGCATTGTTGACCAGCGCGACCGTCGGTGCGGCCATGCGTGCGAGCAGCGCGGTCTCGCCCGGATGGTTCATGCCGATTTCCACCACCGCCGCACGGTGCGTCCCGCGCAGCCGAAGCAGCGTCAGCGGCACGCCGATGTGGTTGTTGAGATTGCCCTGTGTTGCCAGCACGGCCGCATCGCCCAGCCCGGCGCGCAGACAGGCCGCGATCATTTCCTTCACCGTGGTCTTGCCGTTGGATCCGGCAACCGCCAGCAGCGGAATCCGGAACTGCCGCCTCCAGTACGCCGCCAGCGCCCCCAGTGCGGCCGTGGTGTCCTCCACCGCGGCAACCGGCAACGGCGCATTTCCCGCATGGGCGCGATCAACCAGGGCAGCGGCAGCTCCCGAGGCCGCGGCCGCGTCGAGAAAATCATGGCCGTCGAAGCGCTCCCCGCGCAGCGCCACGAACAGCTCGCCTTTCCTGATGCCGCGGCTGTCGGTGGACACCGCGGCAAAGGCCACGTCCGCCCCCCGCAGCTCGCCGCCCGTGACCTTCGCGGCAGTGGCCAGCGTCATCACCGGATCCTCCCCGCCAGCGCCGAGCGGACCACTGCCGCATCGCTGAAGCGGCGGCGCCGGCCGCCGATGTCCTGGTAGTTTTCATGCCCCTTGCCGGCAATGAGCACGACATCGCCGCGCCGCGCCTCGGCGAGGGCGGCGCGGATCGCTTCGCCGCGGTCGATGATCTCCCGGTGCTGTCTGCGCATGCCCTTCGCAATCTCTGCGATGATGGCTGCCGGGTCCTCGTCGCGCGGATTGTCACTGGTGACGATGACCCGGTCGGCAAGGCGCGAGGCGGCGGCGCCCATCAGCGGCCGCTTGCCGCGGTCGCGGCCGCCGCCGCAACCGAACACGCAGAACAGGCGGCCTTCCCCGGCGATCCCGCGCAGTGCGCCCAGAACCTTTTCCAGCGCATCCGGCGTATGCGCGTAATCGACCACCACCAGCGGCTTGCCGCCACCGCCATAGGTTTCGGTGCGACCGGCAACAGGTCGCGCTTTCTCCAGCGCGGCAAGCGCGCGCTCGATGTCCATGCCGCCTGCGAGCAGCACGGCCAGCGAACCCAGCAGGTTGGAAGCGTTGAAGGCGCCGATCAGCGGGCTGCGCAGCTTTCCCCGGCCCCAGGGTGATGTGACCTCGAAAGCGACTCCGTCGAGCCCGAGCCGCAGGTTGCGCCCCTGCACACAAGTCCTGCGCTGGCGGGACGGGCTGCCGCCGAAGCCATAACCCAGCAGTTCCGCACGGCGGTGCTTCCAGCCCAGGGCAAGCTCCCGCCCGAAGGCGTCGTCGAGATTGACCACGGCGGTGCTCAGCGTCGGCCAGCGGAAGAGTTTCGCCTTGGCCGCCTTGTAGCGGCGCATCGTGCCGTGATAGTCGAGATGATCCCGGGTGAGATTGGTGAGCATCGCCACGTCAAACTCGACGCCTGACAGCCTGTCCTGGTCGAGTCCGTGCGAGGACACTTCCATGCATACCGCGCGCGCGCCGGCCCGGACCAGGCCGCGCATGCGTGCATGCAGCGTGACCGCATCCGGCGTGGTGTTGGCGTGCGCATCGAGCCTTCCCGGAAAACCGCTGCCGAGCGTGCCGATCACGGCGCACCTGCGCCGCAGCCGGGTCAGCGACTGCGCGACCCACTGGCTGCAGGACGTCTTGCCATTGGTGCCGGTGATGCCGACCGTCCACAGCCGCGCGCTGGGCCTGCCATAGATCTCGGCGGCAATGACGCCGGCCTCACGCCGCAGCCGCGGAATGCCGAGATTCGGCACGCCCCATTGCGCGTTCCATGCATAGCCGTCCGCGCTGTCCCACAATACCGATGAAGCGCCGTTGGCGAGGGCCTGGGCAATGTAGTCCCGGCCGTCGCGGGTCTCGCCGGGATAGGCGACGAAAGTGTCACCTGCCCGCACTGCACGGCTGTCCACCTTCAGCCGGCGCACCCCGAGGCGGCGCAGTGCCTGGAAATCGACGCCAGTCACACTTCCTCCCGCACCAGCGGCGCGTCCTCGGGCGCCAGCAAGGTGGTTTTACCCGGAGCATCGGGTGGCACCGCAAGGAAACGCAGCGTGCCGGCAGCCACCTGGCTGAACACCGGCGCCGCCACGGCGCCGCCGTAGTGCTGGCCTGCGGACGGCTCGTCGATCATGACGGCGATGATGATCCGCGGCTTCGAGGCCGGCGCAAGGCCGACAAAGGACGACACATAACGATTGGTGGCATATCCCCTGCCTTCAAGCTTGTGCGCGGTGCCGGTCTTGCCGGCGACGGTATAGCCGGAGACCTGGGCGCCGGGCGCGGTGCCGCCCGGCTGCGCCGCCATCTCAAGCATCTGTCGCACTGCGAGCGCGGTCTGCGCGGAGATGACGCGCGTGCCCTGCGCGGGACCCTCCCGCCTGAGCAGCGTCACCGGATACAGCAGGCCATCCGATGCGAATACGGTGTAGGAACGCGCGAGCTGCAGCAGCGACACCGAGATGCCGTAGCCGTAGGACATCGTCGCCTGCTCGATCGGCCGCCAGGTGCCGTGCGCACGAAGCCGCCCCGACACCTCGCCCGGGAAGCCGGAGCGCGGCGGCGCGCCGAAGCCGACACGGCTGAACAGGCCCCACAGCATCTCCGAAGGCATTGCCAGGCCCATCTTGGCGGTGCCGACGTTCGACGACTTCTGTATGACCTGGGCCACCGTCAATGCCCCCTGCGGATGGGCATCGCGGATGATGCGGCTGCCGATGGTCATTTGGCCGGGGGCGGTCTGGATCACTGTCCCCGGCTTGAACAGGCCGGCCTCGAGCGCGGCGGCGGCGGTGAACGGCTTGAGCGTCGAGCCCGGCTCGAACAGGTCGGTCACGGTCCTGTTGCGGGTGCGCTGCGCGTCGATCTTTCCGCGGTTGTTGGGGTTGTACGTGGGCATGTTGGCCATCGCCAGCACTTCGCCGGTGGTGGCATCAAGCACGACAATGCCGCCCGCTTTTGCGCGGTGGGCTGCCACCGCCGCCTTCAGCTCGCGGAAGGCCAGATACTGGATGCGCGCGTCGATCGACAGCCGCAGCTGCTGGCCGTTCTGCGGCACGCGTATGCTTTCCACATCCTCGACGATGCGGCCGAGGCGGTCCTTGATGACGCGCCGGCTGCCGGGCTTCCCGGCAAGGGTCTCCTCGAAGGCCAGTTCCAGTGCCTCCTGACCCCGGTCGTCGACGCCGGTGAAGCCGATGATGTGCGACATGACTTCGCCGGCCGGGTAATAGCGGCGATGTTCGCGCTGCAGGAACACCCCCGGTATGCCGAGCTGGACCACGCGCTCGGCCTGGTCGGGCGGCAGCTGGCGCTTCAGGTAAACGAACTCGCGCCGGGTGTCAGCCAGGCGCGCGCGCAGCTCTTCGTTGCCGATTCCCAGCAGCTGCGCCAGGCGGCGCAGTGCGGCGGGATCCGCCTCGACATCGGCAGGGCTTGCGGCCACCGATTCCACCGGGGTCGAGATCGCCAGCGGCTCGTTGTTGCGGTCGACGATCATGCCGCGGCTCGCCCCGATTTCAACGACGCGCGAATAGCGCGACTCCCCCTTCCGTTGCAGGAAATCGTTGTTCAGCGCCTGCAGCCACAGCGCCCTGCCGGCAAGACCGATGAACCAGGCGACGAGCACCAGCAACAGCAGGTTTGCGCGCCAGCGGGGCAGGCTTGGCGACTGCTGGCGGCTGGCAGACGGCTTCATGGCGACACCCCCGGCCGCGCCGCCGGCACCACTTCGACGCGGCCCGGCGGCGGCAGCCGCATGCCGAGTTCGCGGGTGGCGATGCGTTCGATCCGCCCGTGGGTCGCCCAGGTGCCCTGCTCGAGTTGCAGCTGGCCCCACTCGTCGTCGAGCTGCTTCGCCGCCGCCTGTTCCTTCTGCAGTTCGACGTAGAGCTTGCGTGCCTTGTGCTGCGAGGTGACCAGCGCGAAGGCGCAGGCAAGCAGCACGGCAAACAGCATGAATGCGAGGCGCACCGTCACGCGGCCTCCTCCGGGCAGCGCTCTGCGACCCGCATCACCGCGCTGCGTGAGCGCGGGTTGGCTGCCACTTCTGCCGGGCCGGGACGGCGTGCGCGGCCCACCAGCCGCAGTCGCGGAGGGGGCAGGTCGCGGGCTCGCACCGGCAACCGGGCCGGCAGGCTGTCGGCGCGGGCCTCACCGCGCAGGAAACGCTTGACGATCCTGTCCTCGAGCGAGTGGAAGCTGATGACCACCAGGCGTCCGCGCGGCTTCAGCAGTGCCACGCACTGGGGCAGCACTAGCGATAGCTCCTCAAGCTCCTGATTGACGTGAATCCGTAGAGCTTGAAACGTGCGCGTCGCCGGATCCTGGCGTGGCTCGCGCGCGGGAACGGCTTCTGCCACGATCGCGGCAAGTTGTCGTGTGGAGTCAACAGGTCCCCGCGTCCGAGCCGCAACAATCGCTGCTGCAATCTGTTTAGCAAACCGTTCTTCGCCATAGTCCCTGATGACCTCCCTGATGTCAGCTTCGTCTGCGACCGCGAGCCACTGTGCGGCACTGATGCCCTGCCCCGGATCCATCCGCATGTCCAGCGGCGCATCCGACCTGAAACTGAAGCCGCGGCGCGCTTCGTCGATCTGCGGCGAAGAGACGCCAAGGTCGAGCAGGATGCCGTCAACCCCGGCCACACCCGCTCCGCGCAAGGCCTGGTCCAGCCGGCTGAATGCGCTGTGCACGATCACGAAGCGCGGATCGTCGATGGTCCGCGCGGCCGCCACCGCCTCCGGATCGCGATCGAGGGCGAGCAGGCGCCCCATGCGGTCCAGTCGCTCGAGGATCAGCCGGCTGTGGCCGCCGCGCCCGAAAGTGCAGTCGACGTAGATGCCGCCGGACCGGATGTTCAATGCCTCCATGGCTTCCTCGGCGAGCACTGCGGCATGCGCGCCTTGCGTCACAAGGAAAAATTCTCCAGCTCCGCCGGCAGGCCGCCGGCGCCAAAGCCGCCGGCGCCCTCGATCAGCTGCGTCCAGCGCTCCTCGTTCCACAGTTCGAATTTCTTGCCTTGCCCCACCAGCACGACATTTTTCTCGAGCTGGGCGTAACGGCGCAGCTCGGGCGTGATCAGCACACGGCCCGCGCCGTCCATGTCGACATCGACGGCGAAGCCGATCAGCCGCCTCTGCAGCTCACGTACGCGCGGGTCGAGATTCGACAGGCCTTCGAGCTTCTGCTGGATGAGTTCCCAGTCCGGCAGCGGATAGATCAGCAGGCAGCGGTCGGCATCAGCGGTGATGACCAGGTGTCCGGCACAACGCTCAAGCAAAGAATCGCGATGGCGCGCGGGTACCGCGAGCCGGCCTTTGCTGTCGAGATTGAGTTGTGCGACCCCGCGAAACACGGTTCCCCCCCTTGCGCCCGGGAGAACGGCCGCACCGGAAATCCGGCGGTCTTTTCTCCCACTTTTTACCACTCTCTCCCACTATAAATAACGGAGCGATATGGGTCAAGGACTGGTTTCCGAAATTCCTTTTTAATGACAACGACTTACGATGACTTGTTGATGCCCGCTTTTATGAGTTTTTGGCCGAGAGATAATTCAATCAAAACAAAGGGATATTACGCGTACTGAAAGTAGCGCATTAATTAATTGTGCTTAAAAATCAGGCAATTAGCGGGGCAAGGCGTCGCCGGCTGGCGACGCCTTGCCGAAAAAGCCTTCAGGAGCGGGAAAAGTGAAGCTGGCCGATAAGCCGGGTTCTGTCGTGGGCAGCCATTCCTCTGGGCCGGACATCGCTGGCCGGCTCAAGCCACCTACCCGCAAGCTCGGCGGGACGCGTCATCGCTTGCCTATGCGGTGTTGCTCCGGGTGGAGGTTACCCTGCCATTCGCGTTGCCGCGAACGCGGTGCGCTCTTACCGCACCTTTTCACCCTTGCCTGATCCGGGGTTACCCCCGGCCATCGGCGGTTCGTTCTCTGTGGCCCTGTTCCTCGCCTCGCGGCGGACGGGCGTTACCCGTCACCCTTCCCTGTGGAGCCCGGACTTTCCTCCATGCACGGCGCGGACAAGTTGCCTTGCCCGGTTTGTTCCGCACACAGCGGCTGCCTGGCCAGCTTCGCGGCGGATGGTAACACGCGCCGCGCGACGGCCCGCTCAGGCGATCCGCGTGCGTACCGCCGCGAGCAGACGATGAAGATGGTGGTCGTGCACGCCGAGGGCGTCGAGGTGACGCAGCGTGTTCGCCAGGTAGTCGATATTGGGCCCGCGCTCGCCGCAGCAGCCGGCGATGATCTCGGCGCAATCCTCGAGCGCCAGTCTGCCCGCATAGCCGGCGTGCCCGCGGTTGGCGAGGAAAGCGAGGGCTTTCGGCCTCGCGCCGCCGGCAGCCACCGGCAGCAGCCGCGGCACATACACCCCGCGCCGCATCTCGCGCAGCCACAGTGTCTCGAGTGCGCGCGGCACATCGCTGGCAACGATGCGGTAGGCGATGCCGCGACAGGCGCCTCCGCGATCGAGACCGAGCACCAGGCCGGGCTTGTCCACGGTGCCGCGATAACGGCTCGAGTAAATGCAGAACGAACGGTGGTAACCGCGCAACAGCGCCGGCAGGGCGTCGGCAAAACGGAAGCCCGGATCCCACATCAGCGAGCCGTAGGTGAATATCCACAGGTCGCCGCGCGGCAGATCGAGCCGGCTGTAATGCAGGGGATGGTCTTCACACAGCCCCGGCAAATCGTTGTTCGCGGAATGCCGCCGCGTGTTCGCGTTCAAGCGGCGGCAATCCTCCAGCCGACAGTCCCGCCGGCGCGCATCGGCACCAGCGTGTCGGCGCCGAAGGGCACGCTGGCCGGCACGCTCCAGGATTCGCGCAGCAGCGTCATGGTTTCCGTGTTGCGCGGCAAGCCGTAAAAGTCGGCGCCGTGGTGGCTGGCGAAGGCTTCCAGCCGGTCGAGCGCCCCGGCGGACTCGAACACTTCCGCATACAGCTCGATGCCGGCGTGTGCGCTGTAGATGCCGGCGCAGCCGCAATCGTTCTCCTTGGTGTGGCGCGCATGCGGCGCGCTGTCGGTGCCGAGGAAGAACTTCGGATTGCCGCTGGTTGCCGCCGCGACCAGGGCCTGGCGATGGACCTCGCGCTTGAGGATCGGCAGGCAATAGTGGTGCGGACGCACGCCGCCGGTAAACAGCGCATTGCGGTTGAGCAGCAGATGCTGCGGCGTCAGCGTCGCCGCCACCCGCGGCGGGGCCGCCGTCACGAACGCCGCGGCCTCGCGCGTCGTGATGTGCTCCATCACCACCTTCAGGCCCTGGAAACGTTCCACCAGCGGCGCCAGCGTGCGCTCGATGAACACGCGCTCGCGGTCAAACACGTCGACATCGGCATCGGTCACCTCGCCGTGCACCAGCAGCGGCATGCCCGCCTTTTCCATCGCCGCCAGCACCGGAAAGCATTTCTCCAGCGCAGTCACGCCGGAATCGGAATTGGTGGTGGCGCCCGCCGGATAGTATTTGACCGCGTGCACCGCGCCGCTCGCCTTTGCCGTCGCGATCTCCTCCGGCCGCGTGTTGTCAGTCAGGTACAGCGTCATCAACGGCTCGAAGCGGCCACCCGCGGGCAGCGCCGCGAGGATGCGTTCGCGGTAGGCCAGCGCGAGCGCGGTTGTCGTCACCGGCGGCTTCAGGTTGGGCATGACGATGGCGCGCGCGAAGCGCGCCGCGGTATGCGGCAGCACGTCGCGCATCGCCGCGCCGTCGCGCAGGTGCAGGTGCCAGTCGTCGGGTCGGGTAATGGTGATCTTGTTCATTTGAAGGCATGTTAATCGCTGCGCCGCCGGGCGTAAATTGCCATCTCTCAGCTTTCCTGTTTCAGCCTCAGCGCAAGACTGTAAAGTTCATTGCGGTTGCCGCCCGTGAGCTGCACCGCCAGTGCAACGGCCTGCTTCAGCGGCAATTCCGCGAGCAGTACTCGGAGCACGCCCTCGGCCTTATCCGGTTCCTCCCGCGCAGCCCCGGGCGCGCCTTCCACGACGAGCACGAACTCTCCGCGCCGCCGGTGCTCATCGCCCTGCAGCCATTCGCCGGCCGCGTCAAGGCGGCAGCGGCGCAGTGTTTCATGGAGCTTGGTCAGCTCCCGGGCGATGAGGATTTCCCTGCCGCCGCCCAGAATCGCGCACATGTCGGCGATGCAGTCCGCGATGCGGTGCGGCGCCTCGTAGAACACCAGCAGAGCGCGCTCGGCTGCAAGTTCCGCCAGCGCCCGGCGACGTTCCGCGGGGCGGGACGGCAGAAAACCGCAGAAGAGGAAACGGGCTGCATCGAAGCCGCTTGCCGAAAGCGCCGCCACCGCCGCGTTGGCGCCGGGCAGCGGCACCACGGCATGCCCGGCCGCGCGCGCGGCAGCCACCACCTGCGCGCCGGGATCGGAAATGCCGGGGGTGCCCGCGTCGCTGACGAGCGCCACCGCCTTGCCCCCGGCAAGCATGCCGGTCACCGTTTCGGCGGCACGCCGCTCGTTATGCTCGTGCACTGCAATCAGGCGGCCGCTGATGCCGTGGCGATTGAGCAGCCTTGAGGTCATCCGCGTGTCTTCCGCGGCAATGACATCGACACTGCGCAAAATGTCCAGTGCGCGCAGGGTGATGTCGCCGAGATTACCGATCGGGGTCGCGACTACATATAATGTCCCGGGACATGCGGCAGCGGCACTGCGCGCATTCGAAACTTCCACTGTCACCGGGTTTTGCGGATGATCCATCGACTGTCGCGGCTCATGGCCGCTGTGACTTGCGGCTGCCTACTATACGGAGCAGGGCCGGCCTTGGCCAGCGAAGCCGTGCCCGTCGCCGGCACGGCACAGGTGCCGCACATCGCGCTGCTGCTGCCGGTCAATTCGAAAGTTTTCGCACGGCACGCGGCAGCGGTCCGCGACGGATTCCGCGCCGCGGCCGGCAAGGAGTCGCGCCCCGTGCTGCCGCTGCGCGAATATGCCGTTTCCGGAGACGCCGGCGCAAACCTCGAGGGCTACCGCGCAGCGGTTGCCGCAGGCGCTCAGGTGGTCGTAGGGCCGCTGACGCGGGATGCGGTCACCGCGCTGGCCCTGGGCGAGCCCGTGCCCGTGCCGACTCTGGCATTGAGCATGCCCGAAGAGGTCGGACGCGTGCCCGGCAACCTCTATGTGCTGGGCCTGCAGGTGGAGACCGAGGCCCGCCAGATTGCCCGCCTCGCCTGGAATGCCGGTCGCCGCAACGCCGCAGTCCTCGCCGGCAGCGGACCGGTCCAGCGCCGCATGCAAGCCGCGTTCACCGCGGAATTCATGCGCCTCGGTGCCGCGGTGGTGGCCGATCTCGCCTTTTCGCCGGAGCCGGAGAGCCTGCGCGCCGCCTCCCGGAGCCTGAACGGTGCCGACATGGTGTTCCTCGCCCTCGGTCTGCCGGAAGCGCGCATCGCGCGCCCTTACCTCGGAACCGTGGCGCTGTACGCCACTTCGGGTGTGCACGGCGGCGATCTCGGTCCGCTCGCGGGACATGACCTCGGCGGCATCGTGTTCGTCGACATGCCCTGGCTGCTGGAGCCCGACCACCCCCGCATCGCGGCGTTCCCGCGCCCGAATACCCCCGTCAGCGCCGAACTTGACCGGCTCTATGCACTGGGCATCGACGCCTGGCGCATCGCCCTGCAGCTGCTCGAGGGCGTGCGCGACATCCGCCTCGACGGGGTCACCGGACGTCTGGCGCTGGGTGCCGACGGGCTCATTGAACGCGAACTGGTCGCCGGGCGCTACAGCGAAGGCCGCGTCCAGGCACTGCCGCCGGGGCGTCTTGAACCCGCGCGGTGAAGCCGCTGAAGCCCTCGCCGCAGACTTCGTCGAAAGCCGGGGCCTGCGCATCGTCGCCCGCAACTATCGCTGCCGCTACGGCGAGCTCGACCTCGTCGCCCGCGACGGCGAGACGCTGGTGTTCATCGAGGTGCGCCGCCGCTCGGGCGAGGCCTTCGGCGGCGCAGCCGCCAGCATCGACGCGGCAAAGCGCGACAGGCTGCTGAAGGCTGCCCGCCACTACCTGGCCGGCCTCTCCGCCGCACCGGCCTGCCGCTTCGACGCCGTGCTGCTCAGCGGCGAACCGCCGCGCATCGATTGGCTGCGCAACATCATCGAGGAATAGATGATCCCGCGGCAACCGCGGACCGCGTTCGGAGTACAATCCGGCCCATCATGGATCTGATCAGCCGCATCAGCGAGAATTTTTCCGAAAGCGCCCATCTCAAGCTGCAGAGCATGGACGCACTCGCCGTTCCCATCGCGGCTGCTGTCCAGCTGATGGTGCGCTGCCTGCGCCAGGACGGCAAGATCCTCGCCTGCGGGAACGGCGGCTCGGCCGCCGACGCCCAGCACTTTTCCGCGGAACTGCTGAACCGTTTCGAGGTCGAAAGGCCGGGACTGGCCGCGATGGCGCTGACCACGGACAGCTCGACGCTGACGTCGATCGCCAACGACTACGATTACACGCAGGTGTTCTCGAAGCAGGTGCGCGCGCTGGGCCATGCGGGCGACGTGCTGCTGGCGATATCCACCAGCGGCAATTCGCCCAACGTGATCGCCGCCATCGAAGCGGCACACGAAAGCGGTGTGCATGTGGTCGCGCTCACCGGACGTGACGGGGGCAGGATGGGCGAAATGCTGAAGGGCGACGACGTGCACATCTGCGTTCCCGCCGGCAGCACCGCGCGCATCCAGGAAGTACATCTGCTGACGCTGCACTGCCTGTGCGACGGCATTGACTGTCTACTTTTGGGAGCCGAATAAATGCGCAACAACATTGTCACCATCGCCCTGCTCGCGCTGCTGCCGGTGGTCTCCGGCTGCGTCGCCGTTGCCGCCGGCGGCGTCGCTGCCGGCGTGATGGTCGCCGAGGACCGCCGCACGGTCGGCACGATGACCGAAGACCAGGGCATCGAACTGAGGGCCGCCAGCCGCATCGCGGAAAAGGTCAAGGATGCGCACATCAACATCACCAGCTACAACCGCGTGGTGCTGCTGACCGGCGAGGTGCCCACGGAGGCCGCAAAAGCCGAGGCCGAGCGCATCGCGCGCGCGGTCGACAACGTGCGCAGCGTGTTCAACGAGCTGCAGGTCTCGGGCAACAGCTCGCTGCAGGCGCGCACCAACGACTCGGTCATCACTTCCAAGGTCAAGGCGCGCTTCGTCGATGCCGGCAAGTTCAGCCCGCTGCACGTCAAGGTTGTCACCGAGAACGGCGTGGTGTACCTGCTCGGCCTGGTCAAGCGCCAGGAGGCTGCCGATGCCACCGAGGTTGCGCGCACCACCGGCGGCGTCCGCAAGGTCGTCCGGGTCTTTGAATACCTGGATTAATTTACCAATAAAATCAAGTATTTAGATCATGTTGTGGGCGGCGCCGGAGGCCGCCCACGGCGTTTCAGCGCGCGCATCAGCAGGCCGAGTCCGGGAAGCTTCTCGTAGAGTTCGGCGGCATCCCAGTAGTCGCGGTGCACGGTGACAAGTCCATCGGCATCAAGAGTCAGCAGGCTCGCGCCATGAATGCGCCGGGTTTCCCCGGGCCGCCAGCGCCGGAAACGGAACTCGAAGTCCCAGGTCAGCAACAGGCGCGACCCCTCGGCTACCCGCTCACGCACGATGAAACGCGGCGCATCGAGCTGATCGAACATGTGGCGGAATATGGCGGCAACGCGCTCCACGCCGCGCACGTCACTGAAAGGGTCGACAAACCGGCACTCCTGCGCATAGTACTGCGGCAGTGCGTCAACGGTTTCCGGGCTCAGCGTTTCAAAGTAATGCACCAGCGCGTCGATTACCTGCGCATTCACAGGCCGGTCCCCCGGCGCACCAGCGCGAAGTAGATCCGGTACGGTAGCAGGCGCATGAACTTCAGCCAGCCGGTGAAGCGGCGCGGGAAGTGGATTTCAAAATCGCCGCGCCCGATCCCGGCCAGTATCTCCCCGGCCGCTTCCTCGGCACTGATCAGCGCAGGCATCCGGAAAGTGTTGCGATCGGTCAGCGGCGTCTTGACGAAACCGGGATTGACCAGGAACACGCCGATGCCGCGCGGCGCCAGGTCCAGGTACAGCGTCTCCGCCAGATTGATCAGGGCGGCCTTGGTCGCGCCGTAGACCAGCGCCGTGGGCAAGCCGCCATAACCGGCGACGCTGGCCACAATGCCGATCGCGCCCGACCCCTGCAGCTGCATCTGCCGCACCAGGGGCGCCAGGCAGTTGAACACGCCGTTGACATTGACGTCGACCAGGTGGCGCGCAATGGTGGCGTCAAGCGTCCAGGCACGCACCGGCTGATGGGTCCCGGCACACAGCAGCACGAAATCGATGCCGCCCCAGGCCTCGACGATGCGCCCGAGGGCGGCTTCCGCCGCCACGGCATCGATCACGTCCAGCGGCAGCGCCAGCGCGGCATCGCCGTGCAGCGCCGCGATGTGCTCCAGCCCGGGCGCACTGCGCGCCGAGAGCGCCACCCTGGCACCCTCCGCCAGCAGCGCGCGCGCCACCGCCGCGCCGATGCCGCTGGAGGCGCCGATGATCCAGACACGCTTGCCGGACCAGTCGCGCAGGGGACGGTTCAGGCTCATGTGCGCCTGCGGAAACTCAGGATCACTTCGCCGAGCCGGATGCCGAACTTGCTCATCACCGATCGATTGAGCATGACCTGATCATCGATCATGTACATCCAGTCGTCAAAATCAACTTCCCAGGTCCTGCCGTCGACTTCCAGCTTCAGCGCGTACTGCCAGCGCAGCGCGTTGCCCTGCATCTCGCCGCGCGCCTCGCCCACCACATCGTCCGCCGTACCGCGGTAGCGATTGGCGTCGATGCGGGTGATGGTCCATACGCGACGGCTGCGTGTGCCGTCGGAATACTCGAAATGCTCGTCGAGGACACCGGTGTCGCCCTTCCACTGCGCATCGATCCTCACGTAAAAGCGCTTGACGACCTTGCCGTTGCGATCCTGGAACATGCCCCAGGCATCCACCGTGCCGTTGAAATAGCGCTGCAGATCCATCGCCGGCCGTTCGTCACGGTAACGCTCGACCGGCACCGAGCCGCAGCCCGCCAGTGCCAGCAGCAGCGCCGCCAGCATCCATCGCAAACCCTTCATGCACCGACTCCTTTCCAGGCCCGCGGTGCGCCCCGCGGCTCCAGTTCCGAAAACCACAGCATCAGCGCCGCGGCCAGCTTGACCGCGCAGGGCAGCAGCGCGTATACCCAGGCCAGCGCGGATCCCGGCGCTGCCGCCATCCCCGGCGTGTACTCCAGCCACTGCAGCAGCGGCAGCGCGATGCCCGCGGCAAGCGCGAGCGCAAGCTTTTCCAACAGGTGCCAGAGCCCGAAATAGGCGCCGTCCGGCCGCCCGTCGCGCCCTTCGTCATCATCGATCACATCGGCCAGCAGCGATGCCGGCAGCGCGAGATCGGCGCCGAAAGCCAGCCCGGACAGGATGCAGACCGCGGCGAAGGCCGCGGCATCGCCCGGACCCAGCAGATAGGCCCAGACAAATGCCGCGACTGCAACGGCCATTGCCAGCAGCCAGGCGCGCGCCTTCCCGATGCGCGCGGCCAGCCGCACCCACAAGGGCATGCCGGCGGCGCCTGCCACGAAATAGAGCACCAGGAACAGCGGCGTCAGGTCGGCGCGCTGCAGGATGTCGGCAACGAAGAACAGGATCAGGGTTGCAGGCACCGCCGCCGCGACGCCATTGACGAGGAACACCAGCGCCAGCCGGCGGAACCTCGGGTTGCGCAGCGGTTGCTGCAGTGCGCGCAGGGTCACTGCGCGTGCCGCCACCGTCGCCGCCCCGGGACCCGCGAACAGCGTGACGGCCGCAGCCGCGAACAGCAGCGGCAGATAAGCCGCCGCGAACAGCGCGAGCCCTGCGGACGCCCCCTGTGCGCGCACCATCATTTCCGGCACTGCCGCCGCGAACAGCACTCCGGACAGCGCGGCAATGCCACGCGCCGCGGTGATGCGGGTGCGCTCGGCATAGTCGCGCGACAGTGCGCTGCCCAGCGCAAAATGGCCGATGCTGGCGGCGCTGAGGCCGAGATAGGTCAGCATCAGCGAACCTGCGAGCCAGATGGTGAGGTTCCCGCCGGCCGCCGGCGGATTGAACAGCAGCCAGAATCCCGCGGCGAGCGGCAGCACCGCGATGCCGATCATCGCCTTGCGCCCGCCGCGGTGCGATGGAATGCGGTCGGCGATTGCACCCAGAAGCGGATCGCTGACCGCATCGAGCAGCCGCAGGGCGAGGAGCAGCACGCCGACCAGCGCGAGGTCGAGTCCCAGTTCGCTGTAATACTTGGGCACGTGCACGTGCACCGGCAGGGCTGCGGCCGCCAGCGGCAATGCAACCGCGGCGTAGGCCGCGAGGCTTCCCTTACTCAGTGCGGCCATCAGCGCCAAGGAGCGCGGTGCGCAGGTCCGGCGTCTGGGTGCGCGGATCCAGCCAGATTTCGAAGAAGCGCCTTGCAAACTCCGCATCCTCGATCGTGCCCAGCGGCCGCGCCCCCGAATGGAACTGCGCGCCGCGTCCGGGAAGATGGAGGCCGATCAGGCGGCTGCCCGCATCGACATCGGGAAACACCGCCCGCATCGCCGCCTCCCATCGCGCCAGCCTGGCCTCGTCCTTCACGCCCAGGCGCCGCATTTCGTCGATGCTGGTGGCGGCGAGTTGCGCACCGCTGATGCGCCTTGCGTAGACGATGTCCAGCACATGGGGCGCATCGGGGCGCCAGCGGCCGTCACGCGCCCACAGCGCGGCATCGTAGACATGGAAGCCCCACCAGCGCAGCCTGCCCTTGCCGACCATGCGGCAGTTCTCGAGCGCGCTGCATACCGGCGCCGGCAGTTCCGCCGGCACGTTGACCGCCGCTGCCGGTGCCGCCCACAGCAGCACCGCGAGGAGCAGGAGCGCCTTAGGCATGCCTGAGCACGGCCTGCATCACGTCCGTGGCACCGGCGCGGAAACCGGCTTCGCAGTAGGCGAGGTAGAAGCGCCAGGTGCGCATGAAGCGCTCATCGAAGCCCTGCGCCATCACCTGCGCGGCCGCGCCGTCGAAACGCCTGTGCCAGCGGCGCAGCGTTTCGGCATAGTCGAGTCCGAAGGCCTGCGCGCCGACCTGGGCGAGGCCCTGGGCTTCGGCTTCGGCGCGAAAGCGCTCCGGCGAGGGCAGCATGCCGCCGGGAAAAATGTATTGCTGAATGAAGTCGGTGCCGCCGCGATAACGCTCGAATTTCGATTCGGCGATGGTGATGGTCTGCACCACGGCGCGGCCACCCGGCTTCAGCCGCTCGCGCAGGGTCGCGAAGTATCCGGGCCAGTAGCGTTCGCCGACCGCCTCGAACATCTCGATCGACACGACGTGGTCGAAGCTCCCCTCAAGGTCGCGGTAATCACAGAGCCTGAGGTCGACGCGGTCCTGCAGATCCGCTGCGGCAATGCGTGCCCGAGCGAATTCGAGCTGCGCCGCCGACACCGTCACGCCGGTGACCCGGCAGCCGGCACGCGCCGCGTGCTCGGCAAAGCCGCCCCAGCCGCAGCCGATCTCGAGGATGTGGTCGCCGGCCCGCGCGCCCAGTTCGCCCAGGATGCGCCCGTACTTGGCCGACTGGGCCTGTTCCAGGCTGAGCGACGGCTTGCCCCCGAACAGCGCGGAGGAATAAGTCATCGTGTCGTCCAGCCAGAGACGGTAGAAATCGTTGCCGATGTCGTAGTGGGCATGGATGTTGCGGCGGCTGCCGGCCCGGGTGTTCGGACGCAGCCAGTGGCGCAGGCGGTAGGCCAGCGTTGCCCACCAGCGGCCGTGGACCGCCTGCTCGATCGCCTGCTCGTTCAACGCACCGAGCAGCAGCAGCTGGGTCAGGTCCTCGGTGTCCGCGCGGCCGACGATGTACGCCTCGGCAAACCCGATGTCGCCCTTTCTCAGGATCTCGCTGCAGACCCCCCAGTCGGCCAGCGCCAGTTGGGCATGCGGGCCGGGGCGCGCGCCGGCGAACTCGAGGAGCCGGCCGTCCGGCGTGCGCAGGGAAATGCTGCCGAACCGCAGGCGCTCCAGCAGGCGGAACAGCCAGCGGGCGGCGGCAGGTTCATTGCCGGATGGTGCGGCATCGGTCAGTGTGTTGTTCATCGTGTGGTGTCCTCCGCAGGCGGCAGGGGTTTCGGAAAAAACGGAACGCGCTTCAGCCACAGCCGCAGCGCGTGATAGTGGATGCGCAGCATCACGCCGAAGGTCAGCGCCGGATGGCGGAGCAGGGCTGCCGCCAGCGCCGCGCCGGTCAGGGGCTGCGCCGAGCCGCCGACACTGGTGACCAGGCGGTGGCCCCGGGCATCCTCATAATCGATGCGGAAGCTGCAGTGCGCGCCGGCGTCACTGAACCGGAAACGGTAGGCGCCTGACACGGGGAAAAACGGCGAAACATGGAACACCTTGCGCGCAGTCAGCCAGTCGCCGGGGGCAATCGGGCGCGCGTCGCCGTGGGCGAGCAGGTAGTTGTGATGCTCGCCAAAAGTGTTGTTGACTTCGGCCAGCACCGCGCGCAGCGCGCCCTGCCGGTCATGGCACAGCCAGAAGCTGACCGGGTTGAAGACATAGCCGAGGACTCGCGGAAAGCACTGCAGCCAGATCGCGCCGTCGGCACAGGACAGCCCGTGGTCGGCGAGCACTCCGCGGATCCAGGGTTCCAGCGCACTGCCGTCGCGCGGTCCGTGGTCGGCGTCGTGGAAGGCGCACAGGTTCCAGCGGTTGCGCGAACACAGCGCCGGCAATTCCGGCGGCGGCCCGTCGACGCGCAGGCGCAGGAAAAACACGCCATGGCGGAAGGCATGCACGACCGGCGCGTGGCGGTGGTGCATCACCGTGCCCCTGTAGAGCAGCGCGCTGCGGCTCGTGCCGGTCATGCGGCGGCCTTCAGCGCCTCGGGCTGGGACAGCCAGGGCGCGGTGACGCCGAGGCCTGCGGCCACCGCCATGCCTGCCTTCAGGCCGTCCTCGTGGAAGCCGTAGCCGGCCCAGGCGCCGCAGTACCAGGTGTTGCGCCGCCCCTGCAGCCGCGGCAGCCGGGTCTGTGCAGCGTCGCTGCCGATGTCGAACACCGGATGGGCATAGACATAGCGGTCGAGCACGGCATCGCCGCGCGGCGCGCGGTCCGGATTCAGGGTGACGATCACCGGCCTGCGGAACGGCAGGGGCTGCAGCTTGTTGATCAGGTAACTGACGCCGACCGGCCGGCCGGCGTCGGCCGCGCCTGCGGCGTGATAGTTCCACGCCGACCACGCGAGGGAGGAGCGCGGCAGGAAGCTCTCGTCGGTATGCAGCACCACCTCGTTGTCCTGCCAGGCGACCGCGCCGAGGACGGCCCGCTCCTCCGCATCGGCGTCCGCCAGCAGGCGCAGGGCCTGGTCGCTGTGGCAGGCCAGCACCACGGCATCGAAGCCTGACTCCGCGCCGCCGGCCCGGAGCACCACACCCTGTTCCTTGCGGCGCACCGCGGTGACCGGCGTGGCGAGGCGCAGGTCGGTGATCTCCGCGGCAAGCCTGTCGACATAGCTGCGCGCGCCGCCGACCACGGTCCGCCACAGCGGCCGGTCCTTGATCTGGAGCAGCCCGTGGTTGTCGCAAAACCGGAAAAAGGTCTGCGCCGGGTACTGCAGCATGGCTGCGGTCGGGCAGGACCAGATCGCGCCCGCCATCGGCAGCAGGTACCAGTCCCGGAAAGCGCGGCCATAGCCGCCGGCATCGAGAAATTCGCCCAGGGATCCCGCGGTTCCGGAAGCCGATCGCGCCAGTGCCGTTGCCTCGCGGTTGAAGCGCAGGATGTCGGCGAGCATGCCCCAGAAAGCGGGGCGCAGCAGGTTGCGGCGTTGCGCGAACACCGTGTCGAGGCTCGCGCCCGCCCACTCGATGCCCGCATCCTCGAGGCGCACGGAGAACGACATGTCGCTGGCGCAGGACCCGACGCCGATGTGCTCGAACAGCGCGACCAGGTTGGGATAGGTGCGATCGTTGAACACCAGGAAGCCGGTATCGACCGGGGCCGTGATGCCGTCGAGCGTGACATCGACGGTGTGGGTATGCCCGCCGAGGTAGTCATTGGCCTCGAACAGGGTCACCGCATGCCGGCGCGACAGCAGCCAGGCCGCTGAGAGGCCGGCTATGCCGGAACCGATCACGGCAATGCGCTTGCCCTGCGCGGTGGGGTGCATGTTATTTCACCCGCTCGACCAGCGCGTAGGCCGAGTGATTGTGGATCGACTCGAAGTTCTCGGCCTCCACGGTATAGCTGCGCACGCGCGCATCGGCGTCGAGGCGCAGCGCGATGTCGCGCACCAGGTCTTCGACGAACTTCGGATTGTCGTAAGCTCTTTCGGTGACGTACTTTTCATCCGGCCGCTTCAGCAGCCCGTAGACCTCGCAGGAAGCCTCCTGCTCGGCGATCCCGGCCAGTTCCTCGATCGCCAGCGGCTCGGTGCACTGGACGGTGATGGTGATTTCGGAGCGCTGGTTGTGGGCCCCGTATTCCGAGATCTCCTTCGAGCAGGGGCAGAGGCTGGTGGCCGGCGCCGACACCCGGGTCGTGAACACCGTGCCCTCCGCGGTCCGCTCGCCGCGGAGCATCACGCGGTAGTCGAGCAGGCTCTCGACACCGGAAACCGGCGCCCGCTTGCGGATGAAATAGGGAAAGCGCATTTCGATCATGCCGCTGCCGGCATCGAGGCGCTGCAGCATGCGCTCGAGCAGGCGGGCGAAGGACAGCGCATCCATCGCTTCGTCATGCTGTTGCAGGACCTCGACGAAGCGCGACATGTGGGTGCCCTTGACTTCGGGTGGCAGGCCCACGGTCATGTCGACCGTGGCCACCGTCGCCACCGCCTCGCCGCCGGCCGCGGCAATGCGCAGGGGGTGGACCAGCGCCTTCACGCCGACCCGGTTGATATACACGTTGCGGCGGTCGGCAATCGCCTGCACGTCGGGCAACAACCATTTTTCCGGTGCATTCATGTTCAGCTCCTGTCTTGTGCAAAACCGTTATGTCCAGCGACGAACGAGGGTGCTCCGATAGCAATCAGCAGGGCAGGTCGTCGAATCTCTGGATTGACTTTGTCCAGCTAATGACCAATAATGTCTTGGTCAAAGATACAGAAATGAACCGGAAATTCCCAGATTCTCCCCAATTAATCCTTATATTGTCCAAGACATATGACCACGATACTGGACAGCGAAATAGACAGTCAGGCGGCCTTCTACAACATTGCCGCCGTTGAGCGCGATACTGGTTTGTCCAAGGACACATTGCGTGTCTGGGAACGGCGATATGGCTTCCCCAAGCCTCAACGTGACCAGCACGACGAACGCCTGTATTCGCTTCCTGACCTCGAGAAGCTGCGCCTGCTGCGCCTGCTGATCGATTACGGGCACCGTCCCGGCAAGATCATCAACCGCAGCACCGCGGAGCTCAGCCAGATGATCAGTGCGCGCACGCCGGAAAAGTCGCCGCCGCCGGAACTCGCCGCGATCATCGACCTGCTGCTGCAGCACGATGTCGAGCGCTTCCGCAACGCGCTGCTGCAGGCCCTGATGAAACAGGGATTGCTGCGCTTCGTCACCGAGACCGTGGCCGGGCTCAACCACTGGATCGGCGAAGCCTGGCTTGCCGGCCGCATCGCGGTATTCGACGAGCACCTCTATTCCGAGCACATCCAGAACATCCTGCGCAACGCGATCATTGCCCAGCCGGGACGCGGTTCGGGCCCGCGGGTGCTGCTGACCTCCCTGCCCGGGGAAAAACACCGCATCGGCCTGCTGATGGTCGAAGCGGTGCTGACCGCCGAGGGCGCGGCCTGCGTCGCGCTCGGCACCGAAACCCCGATCATCGACATCAAGAACGCGGTTCCCGCCTACCGGGTCGACGTGGTGGCGCTGTCATTCAGCAGCGCGATCACCCAGACGGCGGCGCTGGCCGGTCTCGCCGAACTGCGCACGCTGCTTCCGGCGGCGGTCGAGGTCTGGGGCGGCGGCGGTGCTCTGGCGCGTGCGCGCAAGGCGGCACCCGGCGTGCTGCTGCTGCGTTCATTCGACGACCTGCGCTATGCGCTGGAGCGCTGGCGCGTCGAGAACGCACAGCGCTGAGCACCGCAGGCCGAGCGGCTCGCCCCGTGCGCAAATCGGAACTTCCGGTCAAGGCCTGCGCGGCCTGCGGCCGGCCCATGGTCTGGCGCAAGCGTTGGGCGAAGAACTGGGACGCCGTCAAGTACTGCTCGGAACGCTGCCGGCGCGGACACTGAATCATGCGCAATCTCGTGCTGCTCCTGGGTGACCAGCTCGACGCCGATGGCGCCGCGCTCGGCGGATTCGATCCGGGGCGCGACCGCGTGCTGATGATCGAGAGCCGCGCCGAAGCCACCCACGTCTGGAGCCACAAGGCGCGCATCGTGCTGTTCCTGTCGGCGATGCGGCATTTCGCGGAAATGCTGCGCAGCCGAGGCTGGCCGGTCAGCTACCTCGCCACCGACGACCCGGCTCCGGCAGCCTCCCTCGCTGACGGCCTGATCACCGCGATCCGTGAGCACCGGCCCGAGCGTGTGGTCGCCTGCGAGCCGGGAGAGCTGCGCGTGCGCAAACTCCTGGAGCAGGCCTGTCGCAGCCTCGATGTCCGGCTGGAACTGCGCCCGGATGCGCACTTCCTGTGCAGCGGGACGGAGTTCGCGGACTGGGCCGGCAAACGCAAAACCCTGCGCATGGAATTCTTCTACCGTGAAATGCGCCGCCGCCACGGCATCCTGCTCGAGGATGGCGCGCCGGCGGGAGGCCGCTGGAATTTCGATGCGGCCAACCGCTCCGCCTTTCCCAAGGACGGCCCGCCAGAGCTGCCGCAGCCGCCCCGCTTCGTGCCGGACCGCATGACCAGGGACGTGATCGCCATGGTCGGGAAGCGGTATGCCGAGCATCCCGGGACCCTCGACGGCTTTCACTGGCCGGTGACGCGCGGGGATGCACAGGCCGCGCTGGCCGATTTCATCGAGCACCGGCTGCCCGGCTTCGGCAGCTACCAGGACGCGATGTGGACCGACATGCCCTTCGGCTGGCACTCGCTGCTGTCGGCGGCCCTGAACCTCAAACTGCTGAATCCGCGCGAAGTGATCGCAGCCGCCGTCGAGGCCTGGCAACGCGGCCGGGCGCCGCTGCCGGCGGTCGAGGGCTTCGTGCGCCAGGTCCTCGGCTGGCGCGAGTTCATCCGCGGCGTCTACTGGCTCGACATGCCGCGGCTGCTCGAGGCCAACCATTTCGGCCACGACCGGCCGCTGCCCGACTGGTACTGGAGCGGCGAGACGCAGATGAACTGCCTGCGCCAGGCCATCGGCCAGACCCTGCGCCACGGCTACGCCCACCATATCCAGCGCCTGATGGTCACCGGCAATTTCGCACTGCTCGCCGGGCTGCAGCCGCGGGCGGTGCACGAATGGTACCTGGCGGTGTACGTCGACGCCGTCGAATGGGCGGAGCTGCCGAACACCGCGGGCATGGCTCTCTATGCCAATGGCGGGCGCTTCACCAGCAAGCCCTACATCTCCTCCGGGGCCTATATCGGCCGCATGAGCAACTACTGCCGCGGCTGCCGCTACGACCCGAAGCTGCGCAGCGGGCCCCGCGCCTGCCCCTTTACCGTGCTCTACTGGAACTTTCTCGACCGCAACGAGGCCGAATTCGCCGGCAACCCGCGCACGGTGCTGATGGCCCGCAATATCGCGCGCTTCGATGCCGCCGAACGGCGGGCCATCCGGCAATCCGCCGATCGCATTCTTGCAACAATCCCGCAACTATGATGATGTTCGATCCGTCATGTCCCCGGAGCCCCTGATGCAGCCCCACACCGAGTTTGTCACCACCGGACACATGCTGTACCCCGAAATCTTCAAGTCCATGGAGCGCATCCGCTGGAACATGGCCGATGACGTGCCCTGGGACCGCTTCGACGCCAGCCGCCTCACCGACGAGCAGGCGCTGACGATCAAGATGAATGCGATCACCGAGTGGGCGGCCCTGCCGGCCACCGAAATGTTCCTGCGCGACAACCGCCACGACAGCGACTTCTCCGCCTTCATGTCGGTCTGGTTCTACGAGGAGCAGAAGCACTCGCTGGTGCTGATCGACTATCTGCGCCGCTTCCGGCCCGAGCTCGCGCCGACGCCGGAAGAACTCCATGCCGTGCGTTTCGATTTCGATCCGGCGCCGCCGCTGGAGACGCTGATGCTGCATTTCTGCGGCGAGATCCGCCTCAACCACTGGTACCGCTGCGCGATGGAATGGCATACCGAGCCGGTGATCCGGGAAATCTACCGGCTGATCTCGCGCGACGAGGCGCGCCATGGCGGCGCCTACCTGCAATACATGAAGCGGGCGCTCAACAGCGCCGGCGATCCTGCGCGTGCGGCATTCGCAAAGGTCGGCGTGCTGATGGCCAGCTCCGGGCGCAGCGGCAAACCGCTGCATCCGACCAACCTGCATGTCAGCAAGGCGCTGTTCCCGAACGACACCGTGCAAAGCCGGCTGCCCGATCCTGCCTGGCTGGAGCGCTGGCTCGACGAACAGATCCGTTTCGACCGCGAGTGGGAGCACAAGGTGGTGAAGGTCATCCTGCACAACCTGTCGCTGCTCTTCGGCCAGGGCTTTGAATCGGTGAAGGACCTCAACCGCTTCCGCAAGGAAATCGCCGCGGGCTGAGCCGCCGCGGTGCCGGGGTTTGTCGCGGACTTCCCGCCCGCGTAGACTGCCGGGCCATGCACGATACTCCCGCATTCGAGGGCCGCATCTGCGCGCCGGCCGAAGCCGTATCGCGAACCGCCGCGCTGCCGCGGCCGCTGGTGTTCACCAACGGTGTGTTCGACATCCTGCACCGCGGCCATGTCACCTACCTTGCCCAGGCGCGCGCGCTGGGTGCGAGCCTGGTCGTCGCGCTGAACAGCGACGCATCGGCGCGGCGCCTCGGCAAAGGCGAGGACCGTCCGGTGAACTCACTGCCCGACCGCGCCGCCGTGGTCGCCGCGCTGGCCAGCGTCGACCTCGTCACCTGGTTCGACGCCGACACGCCACTGGAGCTGATCCTCGCACTGAAGCCGGAGGTGCTGGTCAAGGGTGGCGATTGGCCGCCGGAAGCCATTGTCGGCGCACGCGAAGTGCGGGGCTGGGGCGGCAGCGTGCATTCCATCGCTTTCGCGCACCAGCGTTCGACCACCGCCCTGTTGCAGAAAGTGCGCTCGACCACCCCTGAAAAGTGATCACTTACATTAATCCGACGGAAGGCGGAATAATTTATAAGTACTTGATTTTATTGATATTTTATGATTTCGCCGGGGTCGGGCAGGCTGCTGCCCGAAGCTCGGTCGCAGGAAAATCCCGTTGCAGTTCAGTCAGGCGAGCCACCGTCGCCGGATCCGGTTCGCGCAGGTAATAGGTCAGCTGTTTCAGCAGCCGCTCCCGCCGCACGATGACCGCGGAACGCACGCCGCGCTGGCGCAGGCGCTCCAGCTCGGTCGTCGCCGCCTCCTCGTTCTTGAACAGGCCGAGCGACACCGAATTGCGCCAGGGTCCCGCATCCTGGACCACGAAAAACTCCTCGATGCCCAAGGCCTTCAGCTCCCCGACCTTGCGGTCGACTTCGGCCCGGGTCTTCATCGGCGGCATGTGCACCCAGTAACCGTCGACGTCTGCGACCTGCCGCTGCAGCGCGTCCGGCGGCAGCACCAGCACGGCGAGCGCAGCCTCGGCGCGGGCAGACTCGGCGCTGCCAAACGGTCCCCATTGGAGACAGGCTGCCGGCCCGGCAAGGGATCCGCCCGCGGGCGCCGCACCCGCCGGTGGCGGGGTCACCGTGCCCGCGGCAACAGTCCTGATGCGCTCCGGGCTGATCTGCAGCAGCGCGATCTGTGCCGCCGCCTCATCATCCGCACCCGCCACATGGTGATAGGCAAAGAATCCGAGGTTCGCGAGCAACAGCAGGAGCAGCAGGGTTCTCATGGCATTCAGTCCGCGGGCTGCGCGGCGATGCGCGCCAGCCCTTCGAGCACCAGATTATCCACAACCGTGACCTGCGCGTTAAGCCGTTTCTCCACCAGCGCCGCATCGCCGCCCGACAACAGCACCGGCGGCGGCGAGCCGGTGATCTCGCCGAGATAACGCGCGACGCGCTCGACCGCGCCGGCCAGCGCGTTCACCGCGCCGCTGAAAATCGCATCGCCGGTGTTGTCGGGAAAGTAGCTGAACCCGCCTTCACGCTGGGCAAGCCGCGCCGTGTCGCGGGCAAGCGATTCGCGCATCAGGCGGGCACCGGGCAGGATGCAGCCGCCGAGAAACACGCCATCGGCACCGAGCGCATCAACTGTCATCGTGGTTCCGGCATTGACCACCACGCAGGCGGCGCCGGTGATCTGCCAGGCGCCGATCAGCGCGGCCCAGCGGTCCGGCCCCAGCGAGGAGGGGTCCGCATAGCTGCTGCGCACGCCGCATTGCGCCGCGGAGGCGACGAGCCAGCGCAACGGCTCCGCGGATTCCGGCAAGGCCGCCGCGATTGCGTCGCGCACTTCGTCTGCCGCCACGCAGGACGCCACGATGCGCCCGATGCCCGGCAGCCCGGCAAACTCCGCGGCCAGCGCCTCCGGCCGCGCTGTCGCCACCCAGCCCTGGCGCAGCCACTCGCCATCGCGACTGCAGCCCCACTTGATGCGCGTGTTGCCGGCGTCGATCAGCAGCAGGTTCACGCCGCGGCCTCCGCGCGCAGGCTCAGTTCGCCGCTGTGGAAGCGCTGCAGCCCGTCCGCCGTTTCCAGCAGCAGCACGCCATCGTCGGCGACACCGCGGGCGATACCGGCAAGCGTCCCGCCGTCGGGCAGCAGCAGGCGCACGCGGCGGTCCTGGTGTGCATGCAGCTGCTGCCATTCCGCGCGCAGCGGTGCAAATCCGCCCTGCGCGAAGGATTCGAGCACCCCGCCGAGCTCTGCGAGCATCTGCGCCAGCAGCCGGTTGCGGTCCACCGGCTCTGCGGTGGCAGATTCGAGGTCTGCCAGCGGCTGGTCCACCTGCTCCGCCACCCGCGGATCAGCACGGACATTGACACCGATGCCGATCACCGCGGCGCTGGGCCCCAGCACATCGCCCTGCATCTCGATCAGTATGCCGGCGAGCTTGCCGGCGGGCAGCATCACGTCATTGGGCCACTTCAGCGCAACACCGGGGGCCCCGGCCGCACGCAGCGTCCGCGCCAGCGCCAGTCCCACGGCCAGGCTGAGCCCGGCAAGCTCGCGCGCGCCTCGCGCAAAGCGCCACAGCAGCGAAAACGTCAGCGTGCTGCCCACCGCGGAACGCCACGGCCGGCCGCGGCGGCCACGGCCCGCGGTCTGCGCCTCCGCCGCCAGCACCAGGCCCGAAGGCGCGCCTGCGGCCGCACGCTGCAGCAGGCGGGTGTTGGTCGAATCGATGCTGTCGAGCACCTCGATGGCGAATGTCGCGGCTGCCGGTCCCAGCCATTCCGACACCGTGACGGCGTCGAGCAGTGACAGTGCGGGGGAAAGGCGGTAACCGCGGCCCCTCACCTTCTCGATGCTGAATCCGCAACCGGCGAGGTCGCGGATGCCGTACCATACCGCGCCGCGGGTGACGCCCAGCGCGCGCGCGATGTCCTCGCCGGAATGGAACGCCCCGTCGGACAGCGCGCGCAGGGTTTTGAAAGCCATGGGGTTCACGGGGCCAAGGATAGCCGATTAACCCGCGCGGCAGGCGACGCAAGGCGTTAACATGCAGCCCATGAAACGCCGGATCATCGCCATCGGCGGGCACACCGGAGCGCGGAGCCGTGCCCCGCTTGCGGGATGTGGCCGCGCAGGCGCGCATCGGCGCCGCGGCGGGGACCTCCGGCAGAACGCAAGGACATGAAGTCATGAAACGCCAGATCATCGCCATCGGCGGCGGCGCCCTGCCCATGGGGCAGGACAACAATCTCCTGCTGGTCGACTATTTCCTGAAGCAGACCCGCAAGCGCAGGCCCCGCGTCTGCTTCATCGGCACCGCCCACGGCGACGCCGAGTCCGGGCGACTGCGTTTTTACTCGAGCTTCGGCCAGTTCGAATGCAGGCCGACGCACCTGCCGCTGTTCGCGCGCACGCCGCGCAACCTCGAATCCTTCGTGCTCGAACAGGACGCCCTCTTCGTCGGCGGCGGCAACACGCGCAGCATGCTCGCGGTATGGCGCGACTGGGGCCTGGTCGCCCACCTGCACAAGGCCTGGCAGCAGGGCATCGTGCTCGGGGGATGGAGCGCCGGCTCGATCTGCTGGTTTGAGCAGGGCATCACCGACTCCATTGCCGGCCCCCTGACCACGCTGGACTGCCTCGGCTTCCTGCCCGGCAGCAATTGCCCGCATTACGACAGCGAGCCGCAACGGCGTCCCGTCTACCGCCGCATGATTGCCCGCGGCAGGGTGGCCGACGGCCTTGCCGCAGACGACGGGGTCGCGCTGCATTTCATCGGCGGGCGGCTCGCCCGCGTGGTGTCCGCGCGGCGCCAGGCGCGTGGCTGGCAGCTCGTCCGCCGCGGAGACCGCGCCGTCGAACGCGCGCTGCCTACCCGCTATCTGGGCGCGGGTTAAAATCGGGCTTTCCGCCGCTTTTTCCTTTTCTGCATGTCCAAATCCGCGAAGCCGGGCACCGAAGCCGCTGCGGCATCCACCTCCAATTTCATCCGCAGCCACATCGAAGCCGACCTTGCCGCCGGCAAGTACGCGGGCCGCGGCTGGGGCGGCAGGCCCGGCGACGCCGGGTCGCATGCCGCCGCGCCCGCCGATCCGGCACGGATCCGCACCCGCTTTCCGCCCGAACCCAACGGCTACCTGCACCTCGGCCACGCCAAGTCGATCTGCCTGAACTTCGGGCTTGCGCAGCACTACGGCGGCGCCTGCCACCTGCGCTTCGATGACACCAATCCGGAAAAGGAAGAGCAGGAATACGTCGACGCCATCCGCGATGCCGTGCACTGGCTCGGTTTCGACTGGGGTCCGCACGGCTATTTCGCGAGCGACTACTTCGATTTCATGTACGAGGCCGCCGAGTACCTGATCGGCTCCGGTCATGCCTATGTCGACGAGCAGAGCGCGGAGGACATGCGCAGGAACCGCGGCACGCTGACCGAGCCCGGCCGTCCCGGACCCTGGCGCGAGCGCCCGGCCGCGGAATCGCTCGCGCGCTTCCGTGAAATGCGCGCCGGAAAGCATCCCGACGGCGCGATGGTGCTGCGCGCGAAAATCGACATGGCCTCGCCCAACATCAACCTGCGCGACCCGGTGATCTACCGCATCCGCAAGGCGACGCACCACCGCACCGGCGATGCCTGGTGCATCTACCCGCTGTACACCTACGCGCACCCGATCGAGGACGCGCTGGAGCGCATCACGCACTCGATCTGCACGCTCGAGTTCGAGGACCAGCGTCCCTTTTACGACTGGCTGCTCGGCAAGCTCGCCGACGGCGGGCTGCTCGCGCGGCCGCTGCCGCAGCAGATCGAATTCGCGCGGCTCAACCTGACGTACGTCGTGCTGTCCAAGCGCAAGCTGATCCAGCTGGTTGCCGAGAGGCATGTCGACGGCTGGGATGACCCGCGGATGCCGACGCTGGCCGGCGCGCGCCGCCGCGGCTACACACCCGAGGGCTTCCGCCGCTTCGCCGAGCGCATCGGGGTGTCCAAGGCCGACTCCTGGATCGACTACTCGGTGCTCGAGGACTGCATGCGCGAGCACCTCAATGAATCGGCGGAGCGGCGCATCGCGGTGCTCGACCCGCTGAAACTGGTCATCGACAATTATCCGGAAGGAAAGCAGGAAGACTGCTACGCCCCCAACCATCCGCAGAAGCCCGAACTGGGCAGGCGCGCGGTGCCGCTGACGCGCGAGCTGTGGATCGAGCGCGAGGATTTCAGCGAAAACCCGCCCAAGGGCTATTTCCGCCTGTTCCCCGGCAACAGCGTGCGCCTGCGCTATGGCTACGTCGTCAAATGCACCGGCTGCGACAAGGATGCGCAGGGCAACGTCACCGCGGTGCACTGCGAGTACCTGCCCGACACCAAGTCCGGCACTCCGGGCGCGGAATCGGTCAAGGTCAAGGGCAACATCCACTGGCTCAGCGCGCGCGAAGCCGCCGAGGCCGAGGTTCGCCTGTACGACCGGCTGTTCCGCACGCCGCATCCGGGCGCGGGCGACCGTGACTTCCTGCTCGACCTCAATCCGGACTCCCGCAAGACCGTCGCGGCCCGGGTCGAGAGCGGTCTGCGCAGCGCCGCCCCCGGCAGCTGCTTCCAGTTCGAGCGCCACGGCTACTTCGTCGCCGACCTCGCCGATTTCCGCGCCGATGCGCCGGTGTTCAACCGCGCGGTGACGCTGCGCGATTCCTGGGGCAAATGATTCCGGTGCTGCCCGCGCCCTGCCGCCGCCTGTGCCGCGCCGTGGCGGCCGCGGCGCTGCTGCTGTGGAGCCTCACCGCCACTGCACAGACGGGACTCGCGCCGCTGAAACTGGACGGCAGCGCCGGGAACATCCCGGCGGCACAGGCTGCACTGGCGCTGGAGGATCCGGGGCATGCGCTGCAGGTCGAAGATGTCGCGCGCGCCCATGCCGCCGGCAGCCTGCGCCCGGTGCTGGGCAGCGCCAGCCGCGGCGAGATCAATTTCGGCTATTCGAAATCGGCCTGGTGGCTGGCGCTGCCGCTGCAGGCGCCGGCAGATGCCCCCGCGCGCTGGCTGCTCGAGATCGGCTACGCCTCGCTCGACCGCGTGGAAGTCCATGTGCCGCGTGCGGGTGGCGGCTTCGAGCGCATGGTTGCCGGCGACCTGCAGCCCTTCTCCGAGCGCCCCCACCCGCACCGCAACCTGGTGTTTCCGCTGCAGCTGCGGCCGGGGCAGGAGCAGGTGGTCTACCTGCGCGTGGTCTCCGCCGGCAACCTGACGATCCCGCTGGCGCTGTGGCAGCCGGATGCGCTGGCCCGCCACGACCAGACCGCGTACACAGTGCTCAGCCTCTACTACGGCATGCTGCTCGCGCTCGGGCTCTACAACCTGCTGCTGTTCATGACCACCCGCGACATCAACTTCCTCGCCTATGTCGCGTTCACGGCGGCGATGGCCGTGGGGCAAGCCTCGATGAACGGCTTCGGCAACCAGTTCATCTGGCCGGAGTGGCCGGCGTGGGGCAATGTCGCGCTCCCCTCCGGCATGGCGGCCACCGGGTTCTTCGGCGCGCTGTTCACGCGCCTGTTCCTCGAAACCCGCAGGGGATCGAAGCTGCTCGACCGCGCGATCCTCGGCTGCGCGCTACTGTTTGCGCTGGCCGCGCTGTCGCCGCTGCTGCTGCCCTACCAGGCCGTGGCGGTTCTCGTTTCAGTGCTCGGCATCACCTTCTCCGCGGTGGCGGTGGCCGCCGGACTCTGGTGCCTGCGCCGGGGCCATCCCGGAGCACGCTATTTCCTGCTGGCCTGGACGCTGCTGCTGGTCGGCGTCGCGGTGCTCGCGATGCGCAACCTGGGCTGGCTGCCGACCAACGCGTTCACCCTCAATGCGATGCAGATCGGCTCTGCGCTGGAGGTGCTGCTGCTGTCCTTCGCGCTGGCCGACCGCATCAACGCGATGCGCCGGGACAAGGACCGCGCCAACGAAGCGGCGCTCGCTGCCAAGCAGGAAATGGTCGAGATACTGCGCGATTCCGAACAGCGCCTTGAGGAACGTGTCGCCGAGCGCACCCGCAGCCTGGAATTGCTGAACCAGCGCCTGCTCGCCAAGGAGCGGGAGCTCGAGCACATGGTGCGCCACGATCCCTTGACCGGCCTCGCCAACCGCCTGTTCCTCAACGACCGCATCGAGCAGGCGATCACCCGGGCGCGGCGCAACAAGTCCGGCGTCGCGCTGCTGGTGATCGATCTCGACGGCTTCAAGCAGGTCAATGATCTGCACGGCCACGCCACCGGCGACGAACTGCTGGTGCGGATTGCCGGGCGGCTGCGCGAATGCGTGCGCGAGACCGACACCGTGGCGCGGCTGGGCGGCGATGAATTCGTCGTCATGCTGGAGAGCGTTCGCCCCGTCGAGGACATCTCCGTCGTGGTCGAGAAGCTCGTTGCGCGCATCCGCCAGCCGGTGCAGATCGCCGGCGGCAGCGTCGAGGTCAGCGCCAGCATCGGGATCGCCTGCTGGCCGCAGCATGCCGGGGACGCGGAGCAATTGCTGGAACGCGCTGACGCCGCGATGTATGCGGCCAAAACGACCGGGCGCAACCGCTGGGCCATGGCCGCGGACAGCCAGACCGCTTGACAGGTCATCTTCACCACCACTGAGGGAGCAAACACCACCATGACCACCGCACACAAAGTTGCCGTCATCACCGGAGCCGGCAGCGGCATCGGCAAGGCCACCGCGCTCGCGTTCCTGAAGGACGGCTGGGCCGTCGCCCTTGCCGGCCGGCGGCAGGACGCCCTCGACGCGGCACTGGCCGAAGCCGGCAGCGACGCCTCGCACGGCCTCGCCGTCGCCACCGACGTCAGCGATCCGCAGTCGGTCGCCGCGCTGTTCGCCGCCGTGCAGCACCGCTTCGGCCGCATCGACATGCTGTTCAACAATGCCGGCCAGAATGCGCCGGGCGTGCCCTTCGAGGACCTGCCCTGGGACAAATGGAAATCCGTGGTCGACACCAATCTCAGCGGATCCTTCCTCTGCGCGCAGGCGGCGTTCCGGATGATGAAGAGCCAGAACCCGCGGGGCGGCCGCATCATCAACAACGGCTCGATTTCGGCGCATGCGCCGCGCCCTGACTCGGCGCCCTACACCGCCTCCAAGCACGCGATCTCCGGGCTGACGCGGACGATTTCCCTGGACGGCCGCAAGTACAACATTGCCTGCTGCCAGGTCGACGTCGGCAATGCGATGACCGGACTGGCGGAACGGATGGCCAAAGGCGTCAAGCAGGCCGACGGCACGGTGAAGGTCGAACCGATGATCGACGTCACCGACGTCGCGAAGTCGGTGCTGTTCATGGCCAACCAGCCGCTCAACGTCAACATCTATCACCTGATGGTGATGGCCACTGACATGCCCTACGCCGGGCGCGGTTGAGCCGCTTGTCGCAGCAGAAAAAATGGCGCCCTTATGGCGCCATTTTTATTAATAAAATCAATTACTTATGATTTCAAAGGCTTGAAGCGCAGCCGTTTCGGCTTGGCCCCTTCCTCGCCCAGCCGCTTGCGCTTGTCCGCCTCGTATTCCTGGTAGTTGCCGGCGAAGAAGGTCCACTGCGAATCGCCCTCGGCGGCGAGGATGTGGGTGGCGATGCGGTCGAGGAACCAGCGGTCGTGCGAGATCACCAGCACGCAGCCGGCGAACTCGAGCAGCGCATCCTCAAGCGCGCGCAGCGTCTCCACGTCGAGGTCATTCGACGGCTCGTCGAGCAGCAGCACGTTGGCACCCTTCAGCAGCGTATGCGCGAGATGCAGGCGGCCGCGCTCGCCGCCGGACAGCGTGCCGACCTTCTTCTGCTGGTCCTGGCCCTTGAAGTTGAAGCGGCCGAGGTAGGCGCGCGAGGGCATTTCGAACTTGCCGACATTGATGATATCGAGCCCGCCGGAGATCGCCTCCCACGCGGTCTTGTCGTCGGGCAGCGCCTCGCGCGACTGGTCCACCACCGCCAGCTTCACGGTGGAACCGATCACCACCTCGCCCGAGTCAGGCTTGTCCTTGCCTGCAATCATCCTGAACAGCGTCGACTTGCCGGCGCCGTTGGGGCCGATGATGCCGACGATTGCGCCCGGCGGAATCGAGAACGTCAGCTTGTCGATCAGCAGCCGGTCGCCGAAGCCCTTGGACACGTCCTTGAACTCGATCACCTGTTCGCCGAGGCGGTCGGCCACCGGGATGAAGATTTCCTGGGTCTCGTTGCGCTTCTGGTAATCGAAGGACGACAGCTCCTCGAAACGCGCGATGCGCGCCTTCGATTTCGCCTGGCGGCCCTTGGCGTTCTGGCGCACCCACTCCAGTTCCTTGGCCAGCGCCTTCTGCCGCGCCGATTCGGTGGCCTCTTCCTGCTTCAGGCGCTGCTCCTTCTGTTCCAGCCAGGAACTGTAGTTGCCTTTCCACGGAATGCCGTGGCCGCGGTCGAGCTCGAGTATCCACTCGGCGGCGTTGTCGAGGAAGTAGCGGTCGTGGGTCACCGCGACCACGGTGCCGGGGAAGCGGTGCAGGAACTGTTCCAGCCAGTCCACGCTTTCCGCGTCGAGGTGGTTGGTCGGCTCATCGAGCAGCAGCATGTCGGGCTTGGACAGTAGCAGCCGGCACAGCGCGACGCGGCGCTTCTCGCCGCCCGAGAGATTGGCGATCTTCGCCTCCCAGGGCGGCAGGCGCAGCGCGTCGGCGGCAATCTCCAGCTGGTGTTCGGTATCGGAGCCGGCATTGGCCAGGATCGCCTCGTACTTGGCCTGTTCGGCCGCAAGCTTGTCGAAATCGGCATCGGGTTCGGCATAGGCTGCGTAGATTTCATCCAGCTTCTTCTGCGCGTTGAACACCTCGCCCAGTCCCTCCTCCACCGCCTCGCGCACGGTCTGTTCGGGATTGAGTTGCGGCTCCTGCGGCAGGAAACCGATATTGAGGTTGGGCATCGGCGTCGCCTCGCCGTCGAACTCCTTGTCGACGCCGGCCATGATCTTCAGCAGGCTCGACTTGCCCGAGCCGTTGAGGCCCAGCACGCCGATCTTGGCGCCGGGGAAAAACGACAGCGAAATGTCCTTGAGGATGACACGTTTGGGCGGCACGACCTTGCCGACCCGGTTCATCGTGAATACGTACTGAGCCATGGTGCAAAATTCCGGTAGGTTCGAAAAAGAACCGCGAGGATACCGAAATCCGGCGGCACGCGGGTAATCGGCGCGGGTCGTGGATAATGCGGGCTTTCCCGCTCTCTTTTTGATCAATCTTTACGGATCGCCCGCATGTCCCTCGTCAGTCCTTGGCTTACCCTCGGTTATGTCATCCCCCACCTCTACACCGACATGGACGCCTACCAGTTCTACCGCGTGGCGCCCGACGGCATGATGCTGGTGACCACCGGGCTGAACCTCAAGGAATACAGCCTCGCCGCGGTCGAAACCGAACTGCCGGCGCTGTGGGCCGCCTTCGACCGGCTGAAGGGCAAGAAGGTCGACCGCATCGCGCTCAGCGGCGTGCCGGTGGCCTCAGTTCTTGGCCGCAAAAAGATGCGCGAAATCCTTGATGAGGGCGCGCAACGCACCGGCATCGCCTGCGACACCGACCTCGAGGCGCACATCGCCACGCTGCAGCATTTCAACGTCACGAAACTCGCGCTGGCCACGCGCTGGCCCGAACATGTCAATACCGCGCTGTCGAATTACCTGAAGGCCGCCGGCATCGAAGTCGTGTCACTGCGCGCCCAGGGCCGCAACCTCGACCAGAACAAGGTCTCCAGCCCGCTCGCCGACCACGAACTCGCACTGGAACTGGGCCGTGCCGCACTCGCCGCCGCGCCCGAAGCCCAGGCCCTGCTGCTGCCTGGCGGCCTGTGGTTCGCGATCCATGCCGTGCCGATACTCGAAGCCGAATTCGGCAAGCCGGTGCTGCTCAACATCACCTCGACCACGCGCACGGCGCTGGCGGCGGCGCCGCAGCCCTTGAAGATCAAACCGGATGCGAAGTGGGGGAAGGTGATGGCAAGCTGCTGAGTGCCGCTCAGCCGGCAGCGACAGTCTTGCTGCTGACGAAGCGCTCGATGTCGGCATCACCATAACCCACCGACTTCAGCACCTCCCGCGTGTGTTCCCCCACATGCGGAATGTCGAGCCGGGTGCCGAAGCGCCGGCCATCCATTTCCAGAGGCAGCACCGGCACCTTGGTTCTGACACCGTTGTTGAGCCGCACCGGCGCGAGTCCACCGGAGGCGTTGAGGTGTTTGTCCTCGAACAGGTCTTCCGGTTTGGCAATCGGCGCGAAGGGCAAGCCCAGTTTTTCGCAACGGTCCATCAGTTCCTGCTTGCCCATTTTTGAAAAGATTTCGCTGACGATGGGCAGTATGCGCGGCCGCGCCTCGACACGCTGCGGATTGGTCTTCAGTGACGGATCGTTGAACAGTTCCGTCAGGCCGAAGGATTCGCAGAACACCTTCCACTGGGTATCGGTCACCACACCGACAAAGACCAGTTCGCCGTCTTTCGTCTTGAAGTTGTCGTACAGCGCCCAGGCGCGGATGCGGTCGGGCATGGGTTTCACCGCCTGGCCGGTGGCATACCCCTCAAGCATGTGCTGGGCCATCAGGAAAGCGACGTTCTCGAACAGCGCGCTCTGCAGATACTGGCCTTCGCCGGTGCTGTAACGCTGGTTGACCGCGGCGAGGATGCCGATGGCGCCGAACATGCCGCCCATCACGTCGTTGACCGAGGCGCCGGCGCGCAACGGGCCGTAACGGCCGCCGGTCATGTAGGCGAGGCCGCCCATCATCTGCACCACCTCGTCGAGCCCGGTGCGGTGCTCATAGGGTCCGGGCAGGAAGCCCTTCATCGAGCAGTAGATCAGCCGCGGGTTGAGCTTTTTCAGCGCCTCGTAGCCGAAGCCCAGCTTGTCCATCGCGCCGGGGCGGAAATTCTCGGTCAGCACGTCCGCGCTGGCGATCAGCTTCAGCACCAGCTCCCGGCCCTGCTCCGACTTGAGATCCACCGCAATGCTCTTCTTGTTGCGGTTGTAGGTCGGGAAAAAGCCGGCGCCGGAGGCCGTGAGCTTGCGCGTGTGGTCGCCGTCGAGCGGCTCGATCTTGATCACCTCGGCGCCCAGGTCGGCCAGCACCAGGCCGCAGGTCGGCCCCATGACGACGTGACAGAACTCGATGACGCGGATGTTTTCGAGGGGAAGTTTTTTGGTCATGATGGATTCCGTTACTTTGATACAAAGAACCTAATTGACAGGACAGACAGGATGAACAGGAATAGAACCAGCACCTGTCCCCGGATTTATCCGGCCTATCCTGTACATCCTGTTAATTGCTTTTTCAGCCCGAACGCGTCGCCGGCACAAAGCCCTTGGTCACGCCCGCCAGCGGCACGTAACCGTAGAGCGGTTCGTCCGGCATGCTCTGCTTGAGGATATCGCGGATCGCCAGCAGCTTGTCGAGGTTGATGCCGGTGCGCAGGCCCATAGCCTCGAGCATGAACACCAGGTCCTCGGTGACGATGTTGCCGGAGGCGCCGGGCGCGAAGGGGCAGCCGCCGAGTCCGCCGAGCGAACTGTCGAAGGTTTTGACGCCGACCTCCAGTGCGGCAACGACGTTGGCAAGGCCCAGCCCGCGGGTGTTGTGCAGGTGCGCGCCCGACAGCCTGTCGCCGATCGCGGCGCGGACCTTCTTGAACACGCGGCGGATCTGTTCGGGGTTGGCGTAACCGGTGGTGTCGGCCAGTCCGACTTCGTCGCAGCCGGCCTCCACCGAAGCCACCGCCATGCGCACCACTTCATCCTCACTGACCGTGCCCGCCAGCGTGCAGCCGAACACCGTCGACAGCCCGGATTCGATCACCGGTCGTTTGTCCTTCGGCAGGCTGTCGCGGTATTCGCAGATTTTTTTCGCGCTGGCGATGGCCTCGTCCGGCGTCACGCGCACGTTGGCCAGGCTGTGTTCGCGCGACACCGAGATGGTCAACGTCAGCTTGTGCACGCCGGCCTCCATTGCACGCTGCGCGCCCTTGAAGTTCGGCGCCAGCGCCGCGACATGCAGGCCGGGGATGGTCAGGCTGTGGGCGACCACCTCCGCGGCATCGACCATCTGCGGAATCAGCTTCGGCGGCACGAAGGAGCAGACCTCGATCTCGCGGATGCCGGCCGCGGCGGCCGCGCTGATCCAGCGCTTCTTGTACTCGGTCGGCATGAAAGCCTTGGTGTTCTGCAGGCCATCGCGCGGACCCACTTCGCTGATCAGGATGTCGATGTCGTCATTCATGGTGGTGTTCGGGGCAGTTACAGTGGGAGTGCCGATACTGACACGGCCATCGCAGGTCTGCGAACAGACAGGGTCACGGCCTTGCGATTCTCTATAAGTATTTGTTTTTATTTATATTTTTCATTTTTACGGAAAACGCCGAAAACCGAAATCAGGATCGCTGGCGACTGCGTCGAGCAGTTCGACCTCCCATTTCAGGTATTCGCGCATCGCCTCTTCGACCTTGTCCTTGCGATCGAGCGCACGGTAGCTGAGGTCGTCGGCTTCGCCGGTCATGCGCATGTCGCCGGTCTCCAGCGCAAAACCCGCAGCCGTCCACGCCGGTGTGCCGCCGCTCAGCACCTGCAGCTTCGCCGAAGTCAGTTGCGCGGCATCCGCCGCCGCCAGCCGCGCCAGCGGCTCCTCGGCGGCGCTGAATACCAGCAGCGGTGACGCCGGGATTTTCGGCAGCTGATCCTTCAGGCGCGAGCGCACCACATGCCAGGCGCCGGGGATATGGCCTTCACGATGCTGCAGGCTGGAGTCGAGATTGACGACCTGCGCCTGGCCGGCGTCGAGCAGGCGCTTCAGTTCCGCTGCAGTGACCGATGCGTCATGCAGCGCTGCGCCCCCGAGCAGCGGCGGCGCCGGCGTCCCGCGCTCGCTGCAGTCCGCCGCAGACGCGGCCAGCACATACACTTCATCGTGTCCCATCTGCGCCAGCCAGGCCGCGGTCATCGTCGCGCGCACGCCGTCGGTATCGACGAGCACCACCACCGACGGCCGCACCGCGATATAGGTGTCGGTGGCCTGCACCATCTGCCCGCCCGGTGCATGGACCGCACCCGGCAGATGACCGGCTTCGTATTCCTCGGGATTGCGCACGTCGAACAGATAGGTAGTGCGCGACCTGTCCGCCTGCAGTTCGCGCAGCCGCGCGAGGTCGATGCGGCGCACGCCGAAACGCCGCGCCACCCGCTCCGCCGCCTGCTGCGGCCAGCCCCTGCCGCCGTCGGGTGGCGGCGGCACGGCTTCGGTGCGGCCGTGATTGAGCTGCAAACCGGCGAGCTTCCAGCCCTGGGTACCGTCCTTCAACGCATAGACCTTGTTGGGAAATCCCGCATTGATCAGCACCTGCGCACCGATGATGCTGCGCGTGCGGCCGCCGCAATTGACCACCACCGTGGTATCCGGCGATTTCACGAAAGCGGGCATCCGGTACGGCAGTTCGGCGCTGGGGCAGTCGTAGGCGCCGGGAATGCTGTTGCGTTTGAATTCGTTCAGCGGCCGGCTGTCGACCACCACCAGGTCCCTGCCGGATTTCATCCAGGCATCGAGTTCGGCGGCAGTCACCTCCGGCGGTGCATCCTCGTGCTGGATGTATTCGCCAAAGGCCTTGCTCGGCACATAGACGCCGGTGTAAAGCCGGCCGCCCGCCGCCTTCCACGCCGGCGTGCCGCCGTCGAGCACGCTGACATCGGTGTAACCGCCCGCGCGCAGCTTTCCCGCAGCCTCGGCGGCAAGGCCTTCGCCGCCATCACAGACGACAATGCGCAGGTCCTTGCGCGGCAGCAGCGCCGGCACGCGCAGTTCGAGCACGCTCAGCGGCACGTTGGACACGCGCAGCAGGTGGCCGGTGTACGAGTAGACGCCTTCCTCGCGCACGTCGAGCACGGCAAGTTCCCTGCCGTCGTCGTAGAACTGCCGCAGCTGCTGCGGCGTCACTTTCTGCATCATCAAGCGATTCCCCGTTCGTTTTCGTTGTTTCAGATCCGGCATTCCTCGGAACCACAGCCGAGGTCGCGGTCCGATTCGGCGAGCAGCCGGTCGAAGGACTCCGGCGTGTGGATCACCCTTCCAATCACCGCCGGCGAGTGCGCCTGCAGCCACTGGCTGTGCGTCGGATGGTCGCCGCCGGCAACCAGGAAGACCAGGTTCTCCGGTTTCATCGCGATCGGCCAGGGGTCGAGGTCGATGCTCGCCCGCGCCTTCGGGTTCGGGTCGATCTCGATCCAGGCGCGGCCGCCGGCACGCCGGATGGTCTCCATCGGAATCTTCGAGTGTTCCCACAGGAAGTCCTGCAGCTTCGCCGGCGTCCAGCCGAGCTTGGCCATCATCCCGGCGACCACCGGCGAGATCAGCATCGCACCGGGCGTGCCCTTCTCCCAGCCGGCGAGCGCGGCAAAATTCGGCGTGCGCATGAAATCGGCCATGCGGTGCAGGCCCTGGGTCACATCCTCTTCCGGCGTTTCCTTTTTCGCGCCGCGGCGGCGGATGTTGGTGACGCCGCTGGCGAAAAACACCGATACCGAGTTGGTGCCGGGCGCGAAGCCGTGGCGGCGGGTGCCGTGGGGTTGCCAGCCTTCGGGCAGGCTCGCCTCGTCCTCGGCGAACACCGCATTGGTGTAGCGCATCGCGCCGTAGATCGCCATGGTGCCGATGCCGGGCAGCGCGCCGCCGACGTTCTGCTGCATCAGGCGCAGCGCGCGGCCGATGCTGGCGCCGGCCGGCCGCTGCGGATCGGGGCCGAGACAGCCGAAACCGGAGTTGAGGCGGATGTCCTTCGCGATCGGACCATTGACGATCACCACCGGGAACGGCCCGCCCGAAGTCGCCTGCAGCTGGTCGAACAGCGATTCCGGCGCGAGACAGGCTTCAACGGCAGCGATCAGCACCGGCAGGTACTCCGGCCGGCCGCCGGCCATCGCCAGCGCCACCGCGCACAGCTCGACGGTGGTGATGCCGCCGCGCGGCGGAAACTTGCCGAGCACATGGTCGCGCGGCAGCGCCGAGCCGCGCAGGATCCAGTCGACGCGCTCGCGCGTTGCCGGCCACACCGGCAGTCCGTCGCCCCAGAGGTTGGTCAGCAGCAGGTTGTTGGCCTTCTGCAGCGCATCTTCATGGGTCGCGCCCTCGACGGCGAGCATCTTCGCACCGCCGGTCCCCTGGTTGAAATCAGACTGCCACTTCGTCAACCCGTTGTAGAACTCCTTCCTCCGCGCAGTGACGGCGGACAGGTCGCTGCCCGGCAGGAACAGGTCGATCGGAAAAGTCACCATCGCCGCGTCGGGCGCAAGGCCCAGCCCGGAGACGGCGTTTTTCATGACCCCGACGAAGTCCGTCCGCGTCAGCGTGACGGTGGGTATGCCCAGCGCTTCAATCCTCGCGGCAGCACGGCCGCAAGCGGTGGCGCAGGAGCCTCAGGCCGCGTTGCCGACGATGACCGCGTCGACGCCGCTTTGTTTCACCAGCGCGGCGGTCTCCTCGGTCGGAATCAGCACATTGCCCTGTGGATAGGCGTCGATCGGCAGCAGCTCCGCCGTCGGAAAATCGGCCCGGATCAGGTCGCGCAACAGCGGCAGCATGCGGAAGGCCTGCCACTGCTCGTTGCTGACAAAGCCGATGCGTTTGCCGGCCAGTGTGTCGATTCGCGGCGCAAAGGCCTGGGTCACTTCGAGCGTGCCCGACGGATCGTGGAATTCTATTTTGACCATTGATGGAACCCTCCTTGGTCAGGGGATTCTAAAGGACCAGTCACCGGCCTGCATGACAGCGATCCATCTAATTGACATCCACAAGGTAGTGCCGATTACAGCAATAATGCCCCTCACCATGCGCAGGCAAGCCATCATCCGCATACTGGGCACGATCACCGTGCTGCTGCTCTCCGGCCACACGGCGGCGCGGATTCCGCCGCCTGCCGAAACACTGCGCCCGGCAACTCCGGTCAGCAAGCCAGTGCCGGCCACGCGCGGCACGGCACCGCTGCACAGCGTGGTCGGCGTCGCGCCCGGACAGGCGGGTTATGTGCACTACTTCCTGCTGCGCATGCCGGATGACAGCGTGGAAGTGCAGGTCGGCATCGAACTCGAAGACCAGCGCATCGCCTGGTCTTTCCCGGAGCTGGGTGTCGTCATCTCGCCGTTCATCAGCGGCGAAACCCTCGAGGTCGGCAACAACAGCTACGACGTCTGGCATCTCTACGGCCTGCGGCCCTTCCCGGACAACGCGGCCATGGCCCGGCTGCGCAAGACGCTGCCGGCCCGGGTCAATGCCTGGGTCAAGTCCGGCATTCCCTACTGCCTCGACGACACGCCGCAGGGCAACTGCATGAGCTGCATCGGATTCGTGCTGCGCGCGCTGTTTCCGGGCTCCCGCGGGTATCCGGAGCTGCCGCGCGACTTCTGGCGCAGCAGTCCCGGGAACCGCTACACCCCCAACGATCTGCTGCTCTACCTGACCGGCATGCTCGACCTGCCCGACCGCAACGCGCGACTGCGTCGCCTGCACCAGCTGGCCATGCCGGCCGACATGCGCAACGACCTCGAATCGCTGATCCACGCTATTGGCACCGGCGAATCAAAGCCGGCTGTCGCGGCCCGGCCGCGCGCCAGGCCGGGCACGGCCCGCGGCAGACTCTAGCCGTCAGTTGAAATTCCCGGAACCGATGTCAGTCGCGGGCCTTAGCGAGCATGGATGTCCTCGTCGAATCGGGGACTTGCACGCGGGTGCGCTCGCGCATCCCTTTTTCAACAAACAGACTGCCGGAGCGCGCCTTATCCTTATTCAAGCAGCCCGCTCAGCTCGCGCAGGCCCTCTGCCGGCAGATCCTCCAGTACCTCCAGCAACTGGGTGACTCGGGTCGCACGCGCGGCATCGAGGCGTGTCGCCAGGCAGTCGGCGACCTTTGCGCGGTGACGTTCCAGATCGAAAGGCACGCCCCAGAAACCCGGCGGACGGGTACAGGTCGCGCGGTGCACGCAACCGTCGCGCATCGTCACCTCCACCGACACCTGCATGCGGTTGAACGCGGTCGGCAGGACATCATCCGGGCTGACCCGGATGCGCGGCAGCAAGGCAGCCATGTCATCGCGGAAACGGCGGTCATCGTGGAAGGACGCGATGCCGACCCGGCCATCGAGCAGCGCGCAGGCTGCGGCGTACTGAAAACTGAACTTGCCCTCCAGCCCTGACACCGGCTGCGGACGGTCGACGTCCGGCATCGGCGGCGTCACCAGATTCACGGCCGCGATATCGCGCGGATCAGCAATACCCTGCCGCGCCTCCAGTGCGGCGCTGATCGCGAAATGCGTCGGATACTTCGACGGATAGAACTTGATCGCCATGCCCGGGTCGCGGAAGCGGAAGGGCTTGCCGTAGCCGAGCAGCATGTCGCGGTCGATGCCCTTGGGAAAGAAGGCGGCGACGAAACCCTCGCCGTGCGCGAGTATGTCGGCATTGCCGGTCATGCCGCGCGCAGCCAGCAGCGCCGCCTCGAGTCCGGCGGCAGCGGCATTTCCGCAATGGGTGCATTTGACCCCATGGCCGATGTTGGCGCGCAGCGCACCGCTGCGCGAGGCCGCGATCGCCAGCGCATGATTGAGGCGGGACTCGTCGAGATCCAGCAGGTGCGCCGCGACCACTGCGGCGCCAAAGGGCCCGACGACCCCGGGCGCGTGGAATTTCGAACTTTCGCGGCGATGGTCCACCGAGGCCAGCAGCCGGCCCTGGACCTCGAAGCCCTTGGCACAGGCCGTCAGCAGCGCGCGCCCGTCGAGGCCGTCACGCACGGCCAGCGCAAAGGCGACAGGCACCGTCGGCGACAGGGCATGGGTCGACGGACTCGACATCGGTTCGAAATCCAGCACATGCATGGACACCGCGTTCGCGTAGGCCGCAGCGACCGGCGAAGTGCGGAAACCGAAACCCCAAACGGGGCATTGCTCGCGGCCGCCCTGTTCGCGCACATGCCCGGCAAACAGCCGGGGCAATGCCTCGCCGCTGCCGGCCACCGCGACGGCAATGCCGTCGGCGATCAGCCGTTTCGCGGTCTGCACATCGGCAGGGGACAGTGAATCGAAGGTGGTGCCGCGGATGCTGGCGGCGAGTTCTGCGGTGAGGCTCATGGTCACTCCCGGACAATCGATCGGCGGATTATGACCGGCCGCACGCCTGCTCAGTCGAACAGCGCCATGGCGTGGACTTCGGACGATATATCCGGCCGCGACAGGGCGCCGACACGCACCCCCAGCAGGCGGATGCGCCGGTCGAGCGACACGCGCTTCAGGCATTCGCCGGCGGCGCGGCGGATCGCCCTCGCATCCTGCACCGGTGCGTCGAGCGTCAGGTCGCGGGTGACAGTGTGGAAATTGTCGAAGCGGATCTTCAGGCCGATGGTTCTGCCGGCATAACCCTTGCGCTTCAGGTCGCCGGCGACGCGCTCGCACAGCCCGGTGAAGATCTGCGTCAGCCGCGCCTTGTCGCGCACCGGATGCAGGTCGTCCTCGAAAGTGGTCTCGCGGCTGACCGACTTCGGTTCGCTCCAGGTCACCACCGGCCGTTCGTCCTCGCCGCGGGCGGCGCGGTGCATCCACGCGCCGTAACTGCGCCCGAACTGTTCCACCAGCCAGGCCTCATCCTTCTGCGCCAGTTCACCGATGGTGCGCAGGCCCAGCCGCTCGAGTTTTGCGTTGGCCTTGGGTCCGATGCCGTTGATCTTGCGCACCGCCATCGGCCAGACGATGCTGCGCACCTCGTCGGGCCGGATCACGCTGACGCCTCCCGGCTTGTTGAGTTCGGAGGCGATTTTCGACAGCAGCTTGTTCGGCGTGATGCCGATGGAGCAGGACAGTCCCGTCGCTTCGCGCACGGCGCGCTGGATGTCCAGCGCGATGGCGCGCGCCCGCGCCCAGGGGTCGGGCGCGCCCTCGGCGGCGCTGGCGGCGACGGCTTCGCTGAAATCAATGTAGATCTCGTCGATGCCGCGGTCCTCCACCTGCGGCACGATCGCGCGCACCGCGTCCTTGAACAGCCGCGAATACCTGCGATAGGCCTCGAAATCCGCCGGCAGCAGCACCGCGTCCGGCGCAAGCTTCGCCGCCTTCATCAGGCCCATGCCGGAAAACACGCCCAGCGCGCGTGCCTCGTAGGTCGAGGTGGTGATCACGCCGCGGCCGCTGTAGCCGCGCAGCGTGGCAAAGCCGCCATCCTCGGCCTCGCCGCGCGCGGCGCGCCGCCGGCCGCCGACCACCACCGGTTTCCCTCGCAGCTGCGGATAACGCAGCAGTTCGACCGACGCGTAAAACGCATCCATGTCGAGGTGGGCGATATAGCGCGCGGAGCGCGCCGGATGTGCGGATTCCATATTGCAGCGCCGCCATTCTAATCGCGGATGACAAGCTGCCGCGGTTCAGTGTTAAATCGGGCGTTCCGCAACCCGCAAGTCAACAGGACCAGCACATGACCGAAGTCACCCCCGCCCTCCGCTCAGAATTCGCACCCACCGGCACGCTGCGCGTGGGCCTCAACATGAGCAATTTCCTGCTCACCCGCACCGACCCCGCCACCGGCAAGCCGCTGGGCGTCGCCCATGACCTTGGCCTGGAACTGGCGCGCCGTCTCGGCCTGCCGGTGGAGTTCGTGCCGCACCCCAACCCGGGCGCGCTGGCGGGTGCCGCCGGCAACAATGTCTGGGACGTCGGCTTCCTCGGCGCCGAACCGCAGCGCGCCAACGAGATCGATTTCACCGCCGCCTATGTCGAGATCGAGTCGACCTACCTGGTGCCGCCGGGCTCGCCGCTGAAGCATGCCGGTGAAGTCGACCGCAAGGGCGTGCGCATCATCGTGCCGGAAAAGGCCGCCTATGAGCTGTACCTCTCGCGCACCATCAAAAACGCCGAGCTCGTCAGGGACAAGGGCGGCGATCTCTGCTTCAAGCGTTTTGTCGACGAGAAATTCGACGCGCTGGCCGGGCTGAAGCCGCGCCTGATCTCCGATCAGGCCAAGTTCCCGGGCTCGGTGATCGTGGAGGGCAATTTCACCGCCGTGCTGCAGGCGGCGGGCGTGCCCAAGGGGCGGCCCAAGGCTGCCAAATACCTCGCCGAGTTCATCGAGGACGCCAAGGCAACGGGGCTGGTCGCCAAGGCCATCGCCGACAACAAGGTGGTGGGACTGACCATTTCCGCGCTGGCCTGAGGAGCGCTGCGCTGCCAGGCGCAGACCGGAGGCGGAAATGCGGACCGGGCGGTGGAAACGGCGGGGGTCAGATACTATGACGCCCGCAGTGTAACACCCCGCTTGCGGAAGCGGCAGCCGGGAGCGTAAAACGCCGCCATCGCCGCAATCCCTGCGCGCAGCCCAAGGAGAACGCCATGAACCGCATCGTCCATCTCGCCCTGAAAGTCGAGGATCTCGAGAAGACCACGAAGTTCTACGAGGAAGTCTTCGGCTTCTGGGAAGCCGAGACCCGCAAGACCCGCGACCACCTGTCGCGCCACCTCACCGACGGCGAGATCGATTTCACGCTGATCAAGTACGACGAGGGCACGCAATCGGCCGAGTCCAAGGCGGCCGGCGAAGGCCCCTGCATCCACCACTTCGCGATCGAGGTGGAGGACATGGCGGCCGCCACGGAAAAGATCAAAGGCTACGGCTGCGAAATCATCAGCGACCCCGGCGTGATACCGGTCAAGTTCCGCGCCCCCGGCGGCACCGTTGCCGAGCTGGTGCCGGTCGGCCGCTACAAGAAACCCGAGCGTCCGGCCGGCAAGGCCTGATGCCCGGCAGCATCCGGGGCGTCTACGAAGCGGTCGCGCGGCAGTTCGACCGCGACCGCTGCCGTTCCCTGATGGAACGGCAGTACCTCGAAGCCCTGCTGTCGCGGCTCGGCGGCCGGCGCGAGGTCCTCGATCTCGGCTGCGGCGGCGGCGAGCCCCTCGCGAAATTCTTCATCGATGCCGGCTGCCGCGTCACCGGTGTCGACTGCGCAGCCGCGATGATCGCGATCTGCCGCGAGCGCTGGCCGGACGGCGAATGGATCGAGGCCGACATGCGCGGCCTCGACCTCGGCCGCATCTTCGACGCGATCATCGCCTGGGACAGCTTTTTCCACCTCGAGCCCGGCGACCAGCGCGCGATGTTCCCGGTATTCGCTCGCCACGCAGCGCCCGGCGCGCTGCTGCTGTTCACCTCGGGACCGCGGGCCGGCGTGGCCATGGGCGAGACCCACGGCCATGAGTTGTACCACGCCAGCCTCGACAGCACGGAATACGAAAGCCTGCTGGCCGCGGCGGGTTTCCGGGTGCTGCTGCACCGGATCGAGGATCCGGATTGCGGAGGACACACGGTGTGGCTGGCGGAGAAATCGGCGCCAGGCTGATGCCCGGCTCAATCCACCCGCCACCCTGCCAAGAACAAAAAACCCGCGGTTAACCGCGGGGCTTTTTGCATTCAGCAACCTTGCCGGATTACTGCGTCGCCTCGCCGCGGATCTGCACGCGGTGCATCATCCGGCGCTGGCTGGCATCGAAAGAATCTCTACGGTGAATCAGGCAGCGATTGTCCCAGATCAGCGTGTCGCCAGCGCTCCACTCATTGTGCCAGACGAATTCCGGGCGCGAGGCGTGCGCCCACAGCTGGTCGAGCAGGCGCTCGCTTTCCTCCAGCGGCAGCCCGACGATGTAGGCGTTGCGGCGGCGCCCAAGATACAGCGCCTTGCGCCCCGTCAGCGGATGGGTGCGGAAAATCCTGTGGCGCGCGCCCGGCGCTTCGCGCGGATCGGTCACTTCCTTGAAGCCTTTGCGCAACTGGCCCCCACTGTTGTAGGTTTCGTCGTGAATCACCTCGAGACCGTCGAGTTTCTGCTTCAGCTCGTCAGACAGTGTGTCATAGGCCATGTACTGATTGGCGAAGTAAGTGTTGCCGCCAGTCGGAGGCACTTCAAGTGCGTGCAGGATCGCAATCGTGCAGGGTTTCGGGCGATAGGACATGTCGGTATGCCAGATCGCTTCGCCTGATCCAAGATTACCCTTTGGAATACCCTGTTCCATAACATTCGAAATCACCAGAATGTCCGGAAACTCATCAAGGTACGGCTTGCCGATTATGCTCATCCCCGGCGGCTCCAACTCGCCGAAGGTCTTGCCCAGCGCGATCAGCTGCGGATCAGAAATCGGCTGCCCGCGCACCACCACCACCAGGTGTTCCAGTACCGCGCGTTGCAGCGTCTCCACGGTGGCCGGGTCGAGTGCGGCAAGGTCGATGCCGGTGACTTCGGCGCCGCAGCTCTTGCCGGAGGGGATGATTTCGGGGATCAGCTCTGTTTTGCGGGCAACTTGTTGGGCCACTTGCATGAGGAGTCTCCTATCGCCTAGGGTGTTAACTTGTCCAATACAATACATGCGTATCATACGTATCTTTTGAAAAATCCGCAACCCGGCTATAATTTTCATGAAATTAAGCTCGGCCATGGCACAAAAAAACAATCACACCGAACTAGACGTCAGCGGCCCCGATCCCCTCTACAAGCAGGTCGAGCAGCGAATCCTTCAATGCCTTGCCGAAGGCGAATGGAGACCGGGGGACCAGCTACCAACTGAGAACCAGCTTGCCGAGCGTTTCGGCGTCGCGGTATTCACGATCCGCGCCGGCATCGGGGAACTGGTGGCTTCGAATATCCTCGTGCGCAAACAGGGGAAAGGCACCTTTGTCGCCAGACATTCCAGGCTCCGCCAACGCTATCAGTTCTCCCACATCCATGACGTTAACGGTCGGCAAATACTGCCGGATCGGGAACTGCTCTCTTTCGTCAAAGGAACCGCTACACCGGAGGAAGCGGTACGGCTTGCACTTCCTCCAGGCGATCATGCGCCTGTTTTTCGCTTGAGCATGGTCAGCGTGGATAATGGGCAAATCGTGGCAACACTGGACATCACCGTGCCAGCCCGACTTTTCAGCAAGCTTACGGCAAATGCGGTACGCAAGGCACAGGAAAATCTTTATGCGGCATATCAGGACGAATGCGGTGTCAACGTAATTCGCATTGAAGAACATGTTCACGCAGCGCTGGCCACGGCCGCTGATGCAAAAGCACTGAAAATCCGCAGCGGCAGCCCGGTGCTACGCGTCGAAAGGACGGCATACACATATCGCAACGTCCCGGTCGAGTTCCGCACCCGTATTTTTGACGCCTCAAAGTACCACTACCGATCCATTGAAGGCAGTATTTGACTTAGGCAGTCGCCATGGCCGAATAGCGGGATTCCCGCTTCTGGTGTGCTTTCAGTATCGTGCGGTCAACTTCGGGCCAATACCCCGGACGCAATACAATGTTGCCGCGCTCAAACGGCAGCGGGTTGGCCAACAGCCGTGTTTTCGGTTTCAGGAACCCGTTCATGTCGCCGGCACCGGCGAGGTATCCGCGTGATACGCAGGCCTCGACCCAGCACATGATTTCGGTTGCGACACCGTCGCCCAGGCAGATCCCCAAGCCCAGATCCCGTGCCCGACGCATCGCCACCAGAGCCCTGTCAACCCCCCCGATCCGCTTGAGTTTCAGCTTGACGTAACGTACTCCGGGAAGAGTGGCAGCGCGCTCAATGTCCCGAACGCCTCGAATGGATTCATCCAGCATCAATGGCACTTTTGATATCCGCGCGATCTGTGAATTGGCCTCCCACTCATCCGCCTCACAGGGCTGCTCAAACAACAAAATGTCTTTCGGATCCAGTTCTGACGCAAAGCGTGCGCCTTGGACGACATCGTATCCCCTATTGGCATCCATCGTAATCGCGGCACGGCCCCGCAGCGCCTGCTGCACCCAGCGAACACGCTGCAAATCGGCATCCACGTCCCAGCCGACCTTTACCTTGAAAGTGCGATAGCCCTGGTCGAGCCGCTCTTCAATTTCGGCGGCAATAGACTCCTTGTCTGTCGCGGACACCGGCACAAGCAACGGCACACGCGTCTCGGTGTCGACCGTAAGGGCGGGGTGGCGAATTGCCATCGCCACTGCCGACAGCATGGCGCAGGCCGCAAATGGCGATTCTTGCACCTCGGCATCAATGACTTCCCCTATTTCTGCAGTTGTTCTGCCGACCAGCTTTTCTGCATTAGAGCAGCAAAACTTCCACGCACTCTCGGCTGTTTCCCGAGTGGATCCGGCCGGAACATAGGCCTCCCCCCACCCGACCGTGCCATCGGCCGCAGTCATTTCGACGATTATCGGCTCGAACTCGGTGTACGTTCTAAACGAGACCTTGTAGGGCTTTGTCAGAGGCAAACAAAGCTGCCGGACAACGATTTCGCGAATAACCATAATATGAAACCCCGGTTGTTGTTGGAATCAAGCAATATTTTACGTATCATACGTATGAGTTGAAGGATATAACAATAATCTGTCCTCAACGCAACCGGAGGAGATCGCATGCGTCAAATTTCATTGCAGGCTTTTTGGGGTCTATTTTTTTTGTTTCTCGCCGGCCCCGCTCTCGCCGCTACAGCCGATGGCTACCCCGGGCGACCGGTTCGAGTTGTTGTTCCATTTGCTGCAGGAGGAACTTTCGACCTGGTTGCAAGGGCTGTTTCCCTGCGCCTTACTGAATTGTGGAAACAGCAGGTCATCGTGGACAATCGTCCCGGAGGAGGAACCTTGATTGCCACAGAAATCGTGGCAAAGGCCTCTCCCGACGGCCACACCATTTATCTTTCGCCGAATGCCTTGGCCGCCAATCCGGCGCTGCACAAGAAATTGCCTTACAACGCAGAACGGGATCTGGCTCCGGCAGTGCTGATCGCCGCCCAGCCCATGGCCCTGGGAACTCATCCCTCGTCAAAGGCAAGGACGACGAAGGAACTTATCGATTTTGCCAAAGCGCAGCCCGGAAAACTCAGTTACGGCACGGCGGGCATCGGCAGCGGCGGTCATCTGGCAGGAGAAATATTCAAGTCGGCCGCCGGGATTGATATCGCGCACATCAGCTACAAGGGCGGGAATGTGGCCATGATGGATGTGGTAGCCAACAATATACCGCTTGTCATGACCGGATTGCCCAATTTGCTGCCCTTGCACAAGTCAGGACGAATACACGTTATCGGAATTACCTCTGCCAAGCGTTCTGCCATCGCGGAAGATATCCCGGCTCTCGGCGAGACAGTCCCTGGATACGATTTCAAGAACTGGTTCGGTTTTATCGTTCCGGCAGGCACGCCAAAGGCAATCATTGCAAAAATCAACGCCTCCGTTAACGAAGTGCTGAACACGGGCAATACGCGTCAGAGGCTGGTCAGCCAGGGTTTTGACGTGCTGGGGGGAAGTACGGGTGAGTTTGCAGACACCATACGCAAGGACACCCGAATCTTCGCCGACATATTGCGCAAGGCAGGTGTGTCAGCTCATTGAGGCTGAATAGCCCGGCAATGGGAATTTATATGCCCAACGCCGCGCTCTTGTTTTGTTGACGTGTGCTGCCGGGAAATGCCGTTTCCTCTCAATCCGGCACTGACTAACGCCTGTCCACTCGCGATCTCTCGATGTGGGCGCTTCGATGTAGATCAAGTGTGGCGAAAAAAACGGGAACAACGGCTTGCTGCCGCCGTTGCTCCCGTCAGCTGCGGCCAGGTCTGCGTACCGGCCGCGGGGTCAAACCTTTCTCGGGCGCCGCAGCCGTGATGCGATCGGACGCAGGTATCTGAAAGCGAGCTTGCCGTAATAGGCTGCGTAGTCGCGGGTGCCATCCGGCAGGCGGCGCCAGGCGCGATGCACCCAGTGGTATCCGGGAGGCGCCGGCTCCTCGTCCTCGGGCAGGGTAAGCTGCCCTTCCGGGAGCCGGTTCAGCTTGGCCAGTTTCGCGGCGGCCATGGATTTTCCGACCGCCACCACCAGCAGGGCGCCCAGCGCCGGGGCAAAGGTATGCAGCCAGTGGGCCTGTCCGTTGACCCACTCGGCGATCGCCGGATCCGACACCAGCATCTCGCCGGCCACCCAGCCGAGCACGCCGCCGCCCAGGGTGATGATGACCGGGAAGCGGTTCATCAGCCTCAGGATGAAGGTGCTGCCGTAGATGATCAGCGGAATGCTGATTCCCAGACCGATCACCAGCAGCGCCAGATTGCCTTTTGCCGCGGCAGCAACGCCGAGCACGTTGTCGAGGCTCATGATCAGGTCGGCCACGATGATGGTCTTGATCGCCGCCCACATCTGGGAATGGCCGTCGATCTCGTCCTCGGCCTCGTCGGGCACCAGCATCTTGACGCCGATGTACCCGAGCAGCACGGCACCCAGCAGCTTCAGGAACGGCAGGTCGAGCAGCATCACCGCAAAGAAGGTCAGCACGATGCGCAGGAAAATCGCGCCGAAGCTGCCGAACAGGATCGCCTGCTTCTGCTGGCGCGGCGGCAAGGACCGGCTGGCCATCGCGATGACCACCGCATTGTCCCCGCTGAGCACGATGTTGATCATCATGATCTGGCCCAGGGTCACCCAGAAAAACGAACTGCCCAGCATCTCCATCCGCAACTCCTCCGTCGCTCATGCGGCACGCGGCCGCAGGACAGGGAATGAGGATACGGATGCCGGCTTACGCCAGCCACGCGCCCGCGTGACCGCAGGCTTTCCCGAAGATGAACGGAAGCTTACGGGGCCGCATCCGCGGAAGAAGGCAGCACCAGGCTGAAGGTATTGCCGATGCCGTCGCCGGCGTCCTCGGCCAGCCTGATCTCGCCGCCGTGGAGCTCGGCAATTTCCCGCGCAATCGCGAGCCCCAGGCCGCTGCCTTCCGCACCGCTGCCGAGCAGGCGATGGAAGCGCTCGAATATGCGCGCCCGCTCTTCGGGCGGGATGCGTGGCGCATCGTCGCTGACCTCGATCCGCGGGGGCACTGCCGCCACGCGGACCGTAATGCGCCCGCCGTCGCGGCTGTAGCGCACGGCGTTGTCCAGCAGGTTGTCGAGCAGCTCGCGCAGGCGCGCGGCATCGCCGGACACGCTCACCGGCCGCCCCGCGCCCTCGAAGCCGAGGTCTATCCGGCGGCGCCGCGCCGCAGGCACCCACTCGGTGGCCTTCTCCAGAGCCAGCGCGTCAAGGTCGACCGCTGCGAGCGTCACCGCGCTGACCGCGTCGGGCTCGTTGCGCGCCAGCGACAGCAGTTGCGACACCAGCCGCTGCATGCGGTCGAGTCGTGGCTGGATGTCCTGCAGGGCCTCGCGCATGCGCCGCGGATCGGTCTCGCGCAGCGCCACCTCAAACTGGGTTTTCAGGGCCGCGACCGGCGTCTTCAGCTGGTGCGCAGCGTCCGACACGAAGCGGCTCTGCAGCGTCAACACATGGTCGAGGCGCGCCAGCAGGCCATTTATGGCATCGAGCAGCGGCGAAACCTCGCCCGGCACACCCTCCACCCTGACCGGGCTGCGGTCACGGACCGAGCGCCGTGCCACTGCGTTCTGCAGGCGCTGCAGCGGCGCAAGCCCGCGCACCACGCCGAGCCAGACGACGATGCCCGCAATCAGGATCAGCAGCAGCTGCGGCAACACCACGCTGAGCAGGATTTCATTGGCCAGTTCGCCGCGCTTGTTGAGCGTCTCGGCGACGCGGACGATCGCTGCCCCGCGCCCGTCGCCATTGATGCGCAGCTCGACAATGCGCACCGGCTCGCCGTGCACGCGCCCGTCGTAGAAGGTTTCGGCACTGCGTCGCCGGGCAGTCTCATCCGAAGCCGGCGCCAGGGCTTCGCCGCCGATGCGCCGGCCATCGCCCGCCACGACCTCGAAGAAGAGCCGGTCGTCGGGATCGGCGAGCAGCACGCGGCGCGCCTCCTCGGGCAGGTCGAGCCGCAGCATTCCGCCGTCCGTGCGCAGGTGCAGGCCCACCTCGCGCGCGACACCGACCAGCGTGCGGTCATGCGCGCGCCGCGAAAAATCCAGGGCCACCCAGTAACTGATGAAGGTGTCCGCGGTGAGCAGCAGCAGCAGAGGCGCCAGCAGCCAGGCCAGCAGCTGCCTGCGCAGCAGCGGCCGGCGCGGAGATTCAGCCATTCGCCTTTTCGATCAGGTAACCCATCCCGCGCACGGTCGCAATCGACACGCCGCTATGCTCGAGCTTCTTGCGCAGCCGGTGAACGAACACCTCGATGGCATTGCTCGACGACACATCCTCCCAGCCGTAGAGGTGGTCGACGATCTGCTGCTTGGTGACCACCTTGCCCTCGCGCAGCAGCAGCAGCTCGATGACGGCAAGCTCACGCTGCGACAGTTCCAGCGGCTGTCCGTCGCAATACAGCCGGCGGCCGGCCATATCGAGCCGCAAGCGGCCGTTGACAATCTCCGAAGTCACGCTGGCGTGGGCGCGGCGGATCAGCGCGCGCACCCGCGCCTCGAGTTCGGACAGGCGAAATGGCTTGGTCAGATAATCGTCCGCGCCGAGATCGAGTCCCCTGACCACATCCTCCGCCGCATCGTTGGCCGTCAGCATCAGCACAGGCACCGCGGAACGGCGGGCCCGCAACCGGCGCAGCACCTCGAAACCATCGAGCTTCGGCAATCCGACATCCAGCAGCACCAGGTCATACTGGACCGTGGCCAGCACGCGGTCGGCCTCCTCGCCGGTGGTTGCGCAATCGACCGTGTGCGCGGACTGGGTCAGCGCCCGCGTCACGGTCTCGGCCAGCATCGCGTCATCCTCGACCAGCAGTATGCGCATATACCAGCCCGGATATCACATAACTAATTGATTATATTGATATTTTTATAATCCGGCCTGGGTCACGAACTTGCCGACCAGATAGGGCTCCAGCGCCTCCAGCCCGCCCTCGGAACCGTAGCCCGAATCCTTGACGCCGCCGAAGGGCACTTCGGGCAGCGCGAAGCCGAGGTGATTGATGGTCATCATGCCGGTCTCCACCTGCGCTGCGATCGCGGTCGCCGTCTTCGCCGACTTGGTCCATGCATAGGCAGCGAGCCCGTAAGGCAGGCGGTTCGCTTCGGCGACGGCGTCGTCGAAGGTCTTGAACGGATTGATGATCGCCAGCGGGCCGAAAGGCTCGGTGTTCATCGCCATCGCCTCGGTCGACAGTTCGGTGATCACCGTCGGCTCGAAGAAATTGCCCTTCTCGCCGATCGGGTAGCCGCCGGTCTGCACCTTGCCGCCGTGCTTCCTGGCGTCCTCGACGTTGGCGACCATCGCCGCCTGGCGCCGGGGGTTGGCGAGCGTCGCCATCTTGGTGTCCTTGTCGAAGCCGTCGCCAACCTTGATCGCCTTCGCGCCCTCGGTGAACTTCTCGACGAACTGCTTGTAGATGCCTTCCTGCACCAGGAAACGCGTCGGCGACACGCAGACCTGCCCGGCATTGCGGTACTTCATGAAGGTCATGGTCTTCGCCGCAACCTCGACATCGGCGTCGTCGAATATGATCACCGGCGCGTGGCCGCCCAGCTCCATCGTCGCGCGTTTCATGTGTTGTCCCGCCAGTGCCGCCAGCTGCTTGCCCACCGGCGTCGAGCCGGTGAAGGTCATCTTGCGGATCACCGGGTGCGGAATCAGGTAGCTCGAGATCTCCGCGGGGCTGCCGTAGACCAGGTTGATCACGCCCGGCGGCACGCCGGCATCGGCAAAGGCGCGCACCAGCTCCGCGGGCGAGGCCGGGGTTTCCTCCGGCGCCTTCAGGATCACCGAGCAGCCGGTGCTCAACGCCGCCGACAGCTTGCGCACCGCCTGGTTGATCGGGAAATTCCAGGGCGTGAAGGCGGCGACCGGGCCCACCGGTTCCTTCACCACCAGCTGATACACGCCTTCCGCGCGCGCCGGGATCACCCGGCCGTAGGCGCGGCGGCCCTCTTCCGCGAACCAGTCGATCAGGTCGGCGCCGGCCAGCGTTTCCAGCCGCGACTCGCCGATCGGCTTGCCCTGCTCGAAGGTCATGTAGGTCGCAACGGTCTCGACGCGCTCGCGGAAAATGTCCGCGGCCTTGCGCATGATCTTGCAGCGCTCAAAGGCCGATACCTTGCGCCAGGCCTTGAAACCCTTTTCCGCCGCTTCCAGCGCACGGTCGAGATCCGCCTTCTCGGCATAGGCCACGGTGCCGATCTGCTGGTGGTTTGCGGGGTTGACCACCGGCAGCGTGCGGCCCGAAGCCGCGGCGCACCACTGGCCATCGATGTAAAGCAGCGTGTTCGTATACGACGACATGGCAATTCCCTTGTGCGTGGTGAATGGTAAGAATGAGCGGGAAGCCGAAGGATAAACGGTTTTGACGCTCAGCGCGGCGGCTCGCCGCGCAGCTGCACGCGCAGGAACGCGCGCGCCGCCGCTGCGGCCGCATCGTGGCAATACAGCAGGCAGCGGTTGTCCCAGAGCAGGGTGTCGCCGGCGCGCCATTGGTGGCGCCACTGCAGCGCGGGCTGCGTGGCATGCGCCCACAGCGCGTCGAGCAGGGCTTCGCTCTCCTCCAGCGGCAGGCCGATCACCCAGGCATTGCGGCGGCGACCCAGGTACAGCGCCTTGCGCCGGGTGTCGGGATGGGTGCGCACGATGCGGTGCTGGGCGCCGGTGGATTCGCGCGGATCGCCGATATCGGCGTGGCCCTCGCGCAGCCGTCCCTCGTTGTCGCGGCTCTCGTCGTGCAGCAGCATGCGCCCTTCGACGCGCGCCTTCAGGTCCGCCGGCAGGCTGTCGTAAGCGCGGTACTGGTCGGCAAAGGCCACCGCGCCGCCGTCCGCCGGAAGCGCGCGCGCATGCAGGAGCGCGATCGAGCAGGGCCGCAGCCGGTAGGCGAGATCCGACTGCCAGATGCCCGCACCCCCGCCCAGGCTGCCGGTGGGCCGTGCCGGCGCGGCGGCACTCGACGCCACCAGAGCCGCCGCCGGCATCGCGGAGCCCTCGCCCGTCAACACGCTGATGCCCTGGCCCTCCGGCGCGCCGAGCAGAGCGGCGAGGGCGAGCAGCTGCGGCCCGTCCAGCGGCTGACCGCGGATCACCACGGCGAGATGTTCCCGCAGCGCCTGCTGCAGGGCTTCCGCCATGAACGGCCCCGGCGCCGCAAGGTCGATGCCGCGCAGCTCGGCGCCACAGGCCGCTCCGGAAGGAATGATTTCGGGGCTGCGCATGCCTCGCCGCTTCAGCTGCCGATCTTCCTGAAGTAGGCCTTGTTCGCGACCTCGACCACGCTCATGCCGGCGGCGACGTCGCGGTTGCGTTCCTCCTCGCCCGCCGACAGCGCCTGCGCCCGCGCCAGCACTTCGGCAATGCGCGCGCGCGGGATGAAACACACGCCGTTGTCGTCGGCCACCGCGAGGTCGCCGGCATTCACCGGCACGCCGCAGATCTGCACCGGACCGTTGATCGCCACGGTTTCGACACGCCACTTGCCGGTCATCAGGCTGACGCCGCGCGCCCAGACCGGATAACCGATGCCGCGCGCGGTGGCGACGTCGCGCGTCGCGCCATCGACGATGGCGCCGGCCTCGCCCTGACGCTTGCCGACGTTCGCCGAATTGCCGCCGAGGCTGGAGATGTGCTCGACGCCCTCGATCACCAGCACGTCGCCGGGCCTCGCCAGGTTGTGCGCCTCGATGTCGGCCTGCTTCGACTGGCGTGCCTGCGCGCCCAGCGTCGGCGGCGTCGCCTGCATGATGTTGCGCACCGTGATCGCCGGCCCGACCATGCGCGCGCCCGGCAGCATCGGCTGCAGCCTCGCCGCCGGAATCGCGCCGTGGATGCCCAGCTCGTCCATCGCGTCCGACACCGTGCCTGCGAGGTCGGTCAGCGCGAGGAAAGCCTCGATGACGGATTTGTCCGGCCGGGGAATGTCGATCATGACGATACGCTCGCGGGCGATTTTTCCGGTCAATCGGGGTTCGGAAGAATTCACGGGACGTCCTCGGCAGTCAGCGGTTTACACGATGTGGCATCCGCCGATGATATCAAGCCGCTTTGTGGAATACTCTTCCGGTCCGCAACAGCCGTCCCGGAGGAAAATCCCATGGCCCTTAAACTGCGCCGCCTTTCGAATGCGCTGGGTGTCGAAGTCTGTGACCTCGACTTGAGAAAGCCGATGAGCGAAAGCACATTCGGTGAAATTTACAGCGCCTTCCTGCAATACGGCATCCTGCTGTTCCGCAACCAGGACATCAGCCGCGAGCAACACATCGAATTCAGCCGCCGTTTTGGCGAGCTCGACGATCATGCATCCTTGCCGCGTGACCGCCATCCGGACTACCCGGAAATCCTGCTGGTCACCAACCGTCCGAATCCTGACGGCACCCCGTCCGAGTCGCGCTATACCGGCCGTTCCTGGCACACCGACATGTCATACACCACGCGCCCCGCACTCGGTTCCCTGCTCCGCTGCTATAACCTGCCCGAGGTCGGCGGCGACACCCTGTTCGCCAACATGTACCTCGCCTACGACACGCTGTCCGAGGGCATGAAGAAGCTGATCGCCGATCTGCACGGCATCCATCTCTCCGGCACGCGCAAAATCAATGTTGCCGATGCCGGCGAGGCGCGCCGCGCTGAGGTCATGAAGCTCAATCCGCCGATCGCACAGCCGGTGGTGCGCGTGCATCCCGAAACCGGCCGCAAGGCCCTCTACCTCGGCGAAAAGGTCAAGCGTTTCGACGGCATGACCGAAGAGGAAAGCAAGCCCTTGATCGACTACCTGAACCGGCACGCCACCCGGCCCGAGTTCGTGTTCCGCCAACAGTGGCGCGAGAACGACCTGCTGGTCTGGGACAACCGCTGCACGCTGCACCAGGCGCTGGGCGATTTCGATGAAACACAGTTGCGCCACATGGAGCGCACGACCGTGCTCGGCACGCCCTCGGGCTACATTGCCGCCGCCTGACTACCCGACCGAATGAACAACAGGAGCAAGCCCTTGAAACATATCTCCATCGCCGCCGCGGCGCTAATCACTTTCGCGGTCACGCTGCCCGCATCCGCCAACAGCTATCCCGACAAGCCGATCCGCATCCTCGTGCCCTTCACGCCCGGCGGATCCACCGACATCCTCGCGCGCATGATCGGCCAGAAGCTGACCGAGGCCTGGGGCCAGCAGGTCGTCGCCGACAACCGGCCGGGCGCCAACGGCGTGGTCGCCGCCGACATCGCCGCAAAGTCTGCACCGGACGGACACACGCTGATGTTCGTCGCGATCGGCCATGCAATCAATCCGCTGCTGCGGAAGAACCTGCCCTACAACGCCGACAAGGCCTTCACCGCGGTCAGCCTGACCGCGATACTGCCGCAGATCATCGCCGTGCATCCTTCGGTGAAGGCAGCCAATATCCGCGAGCTGGTTGCACTGGCCAAAGGGCAGAAACCGGTCAATTACGCCACCGGCGGCATCGGCTCCTCGCAGCATCTCGCCACCGAACTACTCGCTTACATGGCCAAGATCAAGATGAACCACATCCCGTACAAGGGCGGCAACCAGGGACTGCTCGATGTCGTTGCCGGTCATGTCGACATGACCATGACCACCGCGCTGACCGTGCTGCCGCACGCGAAGTCCGGCAAGGTACGGGCGCTTGCGGTGAGCACCGCCAAGCGCCTCGATGTCGCACCCGAGGTGCCCACGGTGGCGGAATCGGGCGTGCCGGGTTACGAGTCGGCCGCCTGGTACGGCTTGGTCGCGCCGGCCGGCCTGCCGCCGAAGGTGCTGGACAAACTGGCCGCCGAAACGGTCAGGGCCACGCATTCGGCCGACATGAAGGCTGCGCTGACCAAGCAGGGCGCCATACCCGTCGGCAACACGCCGAAGGAATTTGCGGCCTTCATAAAGTCGGAAAAGACCAAGTACGCCAGGGTGATCAAGGAAGCCGGCATCACGGCCGAATAATCCGGATGCCCGGCTGGTCAGGGCAGGCCGCAGGGTCTGCCCTTTTTATTGCCCGCTGCGCGTGCGAAAGACCGCCGCTCAGCCCGCGCGCTGCATCAGCATCGGCACGATCGCATCGACCGCGATGCGCGCCTTCTCCCGCAGTGCTGCGTCGTCGTTATTGGCGATCGGGTGAGCGATCACCGCGAAGGGATAATCCTTCAGGCCGTTGACGCCGGCCACCGCTCTCGCGGTGGCGACGAAGCGGTCGGTCATGATCGCGACCGCGGGAATGCCGAGCCGTTCGGATTCGATGGCGTCGTGCAGACTGCACGACGAGCAGCTGCCTCAGTCGCCGGTGGCGGCGAGGATGGCATCCGCGCCGCGCAGCTCCATCAGCATGGTCTCCGGCACCGGGCGCGAGGCATCGGGCTTGCGCCGGCGGATGCATTCGCGCACGCGGTGCTCCTTCTTCAGGATCTCCTCGATGAAGTCGAACAGGCGTCCGGTGCCGATCTTGGCGTTGTCGATCATGCCGACCACCGCGCCTTCCAGGGATGCCAGCGGCGGCGCAAGGCGCAGCGCCTCGCCGTGGGCGGATTGCGTGGGGTCAAGGACTCTCAGCGTCATGGTTTCCTCCTGTCAGTTGCCGCATAACACCACAAGCCATGATCGTCGTTCCTGCGAAAGCAGGAACCCAGGGGGCTGTTCTGGATTCCGGCGTCCGCCGGAATGACGAAGCAAAACCGTTGGCCTTCATTCCTTATGCGAGGCCCGCCGAGCACGGATCACGCGCCGACCGGCATCGTCACCGCCAGCGACTTCTTGCCGTACCAGGGCGGCAGGATCGCGGCAAAACCGCCGGCCGGGCCGCCGGCGGCAATAACCAGCAGGTCGTCGGGTGAGCGCAGTGCGCAATAGACCTTGTCCTCGTCCTTGCGCCCGGCCACCGCGGCCTTGCCGACGCCGCGCCATTCGCCGCGCTTCACTCGCGCCTTTTCATAAACGTAGTCGCGGATGTTCTGCTTGCTCCAGCCCGCCGCGGCAAAAATCTCGCGGTGCTGCTTCGGAATGACGACCGCGTAATTGCCCTCCCAGATCGAGTACAGCAGCATGTTGCTGCGCATCGCCGCGGCATAGGTGTCGCAGATTTCCTTCGGATCGTGGGTCCATTCGTTCATGATCTGCAGCGGCGACTCCACCTGCAGAGCCGTCACCGCTGAGGTGCCGGCCGGCACGCCGCGTTCAACTGCCAGCGGCAGCCAAGGCGAATCCTCCTCGTCTTCGGCGATGCAGAAAGTGAACTTGCCGGGATGGCCCAGCGTCGAGCGGTCGAGCTGGCCGGGAATGCCGCCCAGCACATTGAGCAGGATCAGGCGGATGCTGCGGCCAATGCTGGCATTGGCACGCGAGGCGTTGGCCAGCACATTGTGGGTCGCATTCATGCCGATCGCCCGGCGCACGGGGCCGTTGACGACGATGAAAGGCGCGCTGCCGCCAGTGCTGGCGGTGCTGCCGTGCAGCGCGTACTCGGGCTGGCACATCGCCTTCACCACCGCCACCACCACCGGCAGGTATTCCGGCAGGCAACCCGCCATCACCGCGGCAATCGCCACCTTTTCAGCCGTGATGCTGCGACGGCGCACCGGCTCGATGCCGATCACCGCATCCGGGGCAAGCTTTGCCGCATCCAGAAAGCGCGCTACCGCCGCCTCGGTCGGCGGCACGATCGGCAGGCCGTCGGTCCAGCCGTTGCGCTGGTAGAGCTCGTTGGCTTCAGTCGCGTCAGCGACTTCGTGAATCTCGCTGGAGAACTTCGGGAGACTGTCCATGGCCGGATTTTACCGGCCACGCGAGCCGGCCGCGCCCAGCCTCTTCCACGAAATAAGTAAAAATTATTTGAAAACATACAGTTAAACACAACCATCCGGTGCCGAAATGATTGCTGCATGCTTGTCAGTTGCTAGACGTTTTGGAATAATGTCTAGCAATCCGGGAGCCGCCGATGGTTGATCCACGTCATACCGAATTGCCCCTGCCCGCGCAAACGGCGTATGCCGAGCTGGCCGAACGCACACGCGTTTTCGAAATTGAACACGCGCTGGCCGGTCTGTCCGGCAGCTTCCAGAAACTATCGCGCAAAGGCAAGGATTATTGGTACTTCTCCTGGCGAGAAGCTGGCGCCGAACGCACGAGGGTCATCTACGTCGGTCCCGACAACCCGCAGGTACGCGCTCTGGTCGAACGCTTCCGCCGCGAGCGCAATCCGAAGGCACTGGCACCGCAAGCACTTGCCGCGATCAACCTCGGCTGCACGCCGATGGCGCCAAAACATTTTCGCGTCATCAAGCGGCTCGCCGAGTACGGCCTGTTTCGTGCGGGCGCACTGCTGGTCGGCACCCATGCCTTCATCGCTTACGGCAATCTGCTCGGCGTGCGCTGGCGGGACGCCTCCAGCACGCTCGACGTCGATCTCGCCCATGCCGGCAACAACGTATCTGTCGCGATGCAGGCGGACCTTGAGGTGGACGTACACGACGCGCTGCAATCCCTCGAAATGGGCCTGCTGCCAATCACCGAACTCGATGGCTCGATCGGCAGCCAGTATCGCAATCCGGCAGATGCTGAATTGCGCGTGGATTTCCTGACTACCCGCGGCCGCAGCACAAAGCCGGTGCGCATCCCCATGCTGAAAGTCGCGCTTGAGCCGCTGAAGTTCATGGAGTTTGCACTGGAGGACCTGACCCAGGCCTGTGTCTTCGGCCGCACCGGGGCATGCACGGTGAATCTGCCGGTGCCCGAGCGTTATGCCATACACAAGCTTGTGGTTTATGGCGAACGTCCGATCTCACAGCGCGCAAAGGCAAACAAGGACCTGCTGCAGACCGCGGCACTCGCGGCCTGGTTCCTGCAGAACGGACAGGCCCGGGTGTTCAACAATGCCTGGCGCGACCTGGTCAGCCGCGGTCGCGGCTGGCGCAGCCGCGCGAAGCAGGGACGCGAAGCACTGCTCAGGATCGCACCGGAGATCGAAGTCGACGCCCTGTGGAAGGAATGACAGCGATGGACGGCTGACTCAGCCCCCCGCAACCGTCTCTGTCAGGAAATCGAGCGCAGCGGCCGCAAAGGCCTGCATGTTGTCCAATCGGTCCGACTCGCCGGTTTCCAGCGTGGTCGCACGCTCGCCGCCGGGGCCGGCCACGGCGAAACAGGCATGCCCCGGCGGATAGCCGTAACGGCTGCCCGTCGGGCCGGTGGCGCCGGTCTCGGCGAGCGTCCAGTCGGTTTTCACGCGCTCGCGCAGCCGCCGCGCCTTCAGCAGCGCATAGGTTTCGGTCGAGGGTGTGAAGCCCTGCATTTCCGCGTCACTGATGCCGAGGATCGCGCGGCGCATCTCGTAGGTGTAGATCACCACGCCACCGCGCACACAGGCCGAGGCGCCGGGCACCGCGAGCAGCGCCGCGGTGATCAGGCCGCCGGCCGAGGATTCGGCCACGGCGATGGTCTGGTTCTTCGCTTTCAGCGCGGCAATCGCGCGCTCGGCATGGGGCAGCAGTTTATCCATGGGGTTTGCGTCCTTTCGGCAATACAGCCCAGTTCTTCGGCAAACCGATTTGCTTGCCCACCGGAAAACCGAGCACGCCGTTATGTGCCAGCACATAAATGCTGTTGCGGCCGAGATCGCCGGTGACAACCACCTGGAAATCCTCCGGCCGCCACACCAGCGGCACCCGCCGCTGCGGATCGTCGGACTCGTGGAACACTTTCGGGATGCGCCCCGCCGCATGCTCCTCGGCGAGGTTCCAGGTCGGCTTCTGCGTCCAGTCGCGCAGCATGCGCTCGAAGTCGGCCGCGGTCATGCGCGCCTGCCTGAACAGTTCTTCCTTGAAACGCTGCTTCGACCAGCCGCCGGCAGCGATGGTCTCGGCGATGATCGGCGACAGCAGCAGCAACGGGCGCACCGTGTCATAACCCTGGCCGACGCTGAACATGATCTGCCAGGAATACTGGCGCGCGACGGCGTCGGCGATGTACGGCATCAGTTCCTCCGGCGTCGCGCCCGACACCGAGGAGATGTGGTTGCCGCCGGTGTAACGCGCGACCGACACCACGTTGTCGCCGGGCTTGAAACCGAACTCCGCGCTGTGCAGCGGCCAGCCGATTTTCGCGGCGACGTCCTCGTTTTCCGCAATGACAACGCGCCAGGTGTTGCCGAAAGTCGCCTTGTCGTTCTTGTGCGGCAGGAAGCCGGCGACATTGCGGAGCATCAGGCGCCAGAAGCGGCCCACCGTGGTGTTGGCCTGGAAGCCGTCGCGCATCACGCCCTGGGTGTAGTTGAAACCCAGTTCCTTGATGATCGGGCCGTTGATCACGATCTGCGTTTCACCGCCCGGCGTGTTGCCGCTGTGCTCGACGCCGTAGGCCGGATCGGCCATCGCCTCCGTCAGCGCCACCAGCACCGGCATGTACTCCGGCCGGCAGCCCGCCATCACGCCGTTGACCGCGACACTCCACACCGTCGCCGCGCGGTTGTCGGGCAGCAGCACGCCCAGCACCTCCTCGGCCTTGCGGTCGGTGTAGCGCAGGAAAGCCTCGACCTTCGCCACCGTCGGCGGCACCACCGGCAGGCCGTCGGAGAGTTCATGCGCGATGAAATAGTCGTTGATGTCCTCGAAGCTGCCGCTGCAGATCACCTCGCGCGGACCCGGCTCGCCGCCCAGCGTCTTCGCCGCCGGCATCTTGAACAGCGCGTCGAGCACGCCGTCCAGCGTCAGCTCGCGCACATTGCGCTGCAGCTCTTCCTTGCTCTGCAGCCCCGGATGGCCGCGCACCGGCGCCACCGCGATGTTCGGATAACCCAGCCCCTGCGACGCGGCCTTCGCCAGCGTCATGAAACTCTCACAGACCAGCGTCGCCGAAGGAATGCCGGCATTTTCGGCCGCCACACTCGCCCGCAACACGGCGGGCGTGCAGCTGCCTCAACACCCCATCCCGGAGACGACCGCGTCGGCCCCGAGTTCGCGCAGCTTCTTCGGCAGCGCCGCGATCACCGCGCGCTCGTCGCTGCCGTGGGTGTTGCCGAAAACTTCCCAGTGCACAAACTTCACGCCGGGATACTTCGCGCGCAGGCTGTTCTCCAGCTGCTCGAACACCTCGTCGCCGCGGAACACGTAGTCCCACAGCCAGGCCACGGTCTTGCCTTCGAGCGTGTCGAGGCGCTTCGCCAGCGGCTTCACCTTCGCCTGGCGCGGGCCGCGCGGCCACAGCGCGGCGTAATGCGTGTCGGTCATTCCCTGCCTCCGAAAAATCAATCGCTGCCGGAAAGCAGCGATTTACAAAAATATCAATAAAATCAAATACTTATAACAACACGTCATTCCGGACGCGGAGCGATCCGGAATCCAGTGGTTAATCCGCGAACGTTGCTGGATTCCGGATCGGGCTGAAGCCCGTCCGGAATGACGTGCACTATGACTTACGCGCCCTCGCGCACCACCGGATTGCGCAGCACGCCGATGTCCTTCTGCACGATCTCGCAGACCTGGCCATGCGCGAGGTTCGGCTCAGTCGCGTCGTCAGTGCCGAGCCAGATCACGTCGCCCGGATGCAGCGTCATGTATTTGGTGATTTCGGCGATGTAACGCTGTGCGGAGAACAGCATCTTGCTGGTGTTGTAGCCGGCGACACGTTTGCCGTCGATGCGGATCTCGACATCGAGGTTCATCGGGTCAAGGCCGGTGGCGATAAAGGGGCCCATCGGTTTCCAGGTGTCGCAGTTCTTCGCGCGCCACAACGTGCGATCGGCCTTCTGCCAGTTGCGTTCGCTGACATCGTTGCCCAGCGTGTAACCGAGGATGCAGGACAGCGCATTGTCTTCCGTCAGGTGTTTCGCCGTCTTGCCGACCACCGCCACCAGTTCACCCTCGAACTGCACCATGTCGGTCGCGTCAGCGGGAATCACGATTGCCTCATCGGTCGCGCACAGCGCGTTGGGCGAGCGGTAACCGACGTCGGCCTTCTCCGGCAGCTTCACCGGCAGACCCTTGCGCTTGGCTGCCCACTCGATATGCGCCGCATAGTTGAGGCCCGCACAGTAGAAATTGCGCGGCTCGCAGGGGATCAGGGTCTTCAGCGACGACAGCAGGTGTGCGTTGCTGGTGGGCTTGTAACTCGTGAACGGCGAACCGTCGAGTTCGATGACCTGCTCGCCTTCGACGAGGCCGAAGAAGACACGGTTCTGCTGCTGGAAACGGCCGAACTTCATTTATCACCTTTATTTAATAATTTTCTCAAGGACATATCTCATTTAAGCAAAGCAAGAACTTGACCTCTCGAATCTCTCACAAAATTCTGAATATCGAAATACATACCGATCCGATCAATTGCAAACCGCCCCTGCAATCGCCCTTTAATTGCGACAGCGTCAGGATTAACAATTACAACCCCAGGGGCGCCGTCCCTATCGGCCAAAACTGATCGCAACACAGATGAGAAATATAAATCTGCAATCGGGAATGAATAACCAATAAAAACCAGAGCTCTGGCTTCCCGCATTTCACGCTCCATTGCTGCCCAGACATTTCTCATGGGCTTGGAATGATTTAGGTAACCCGGAGAACTATCGCCTTCACTAGCAGATATTTCGACAAACTTAAGATGAGTTGGAGCCACGATAAGGGGCCTATCAGGAGACTCTTTAATTTTTACTGGGTCACCATCCTCCCAATTTACCGAACCATGCGGTTTAATTATTCCAACACTTTTTGTTTTTTCATCGATCCCCTCGTAATGCCACTCATAATTCGCACGTAAGCTTCCTTCAAAAACAGTGTCGTAATTAAATGACACTACGGTATCTCGAGATCGAACCATTTGATCTACGAATTTCCGATAAATAGACCGCGTTTTTACGTTTGGCTCAAAATTTCTAAATACATTCCCAACTTCGTCAACTAACGCTAGCCATATTCTTGCCGCATAACCTCGGAGTGCCGGTGACGTGGATGGTGCCCGCGCGCGCTCCGACAAAAAAGTAAAGACTTCCTCGACATCTATATGTTGAAGCATTTGTCGGCGCTCCATCGCACCTAACCGCGCAGGAACACGCTCATAGCCTAAAAAATATCGAAAAAGAAACGATTGGATATCTTTCCGATTATTGGTAGACGAACAGAATCGTAAAAAAACATCCCAGAATGATTCTTGTGTCGGAATATTGCATCGTCCACCACCTTGTCCTAATGCATATGCTCCAGCGCCGACAGACGCACCTGCCCCCAGGAAAAATACGATCTTTCGTTGTTGTCTTGGCATTAAGCGCCCCTAGAAGATGGCGTCGGCACTGATGCATGGAGAATGCGCTCGACCGGCTGGCTGAAGACGCTCACCAGGATCGCGGACACCAGCAACGTGAAGAACATGCAGCACCCCTTTCCGACAAATCATAAGCACTTGTTTTTATTGATATTTTTATGATTCCCGGAAGCGGCCGGCGGGTGGCTTCCGCAAGATCGGCCTTGGCAGCCGGTCTGCCCGCAGTTTAGGCGGCGTTCTCCCGGCACTGCAACCCGCAATTCCGCACTGTGCGCGCAGTGCCTTGCCCGTCCGGCAACGAACCCTTGCCGAAGCGGGAATGTTGTCCTTGCCGCTCGTGCATCGAAGCCCTATCTTCGACGGCAATCGTGTCCCGACCGGAGTCACCCGATGCCTGCAGAAAACCCGACTGCTCCGACCGCCGCACCCTCCCCGCTCAAATTCCTCGGCCCGCAGTGGTTCGCCACGGTGATGGGCCTCGCCGGACTTGCGCTCGCCTGGACTGCGGCGGTGCCGCAGATGGGATCAGCGGCCCGATGGATCGCGCTGGGTATCGGCGCGCTGGCCGTGCTGGTGTTTGCCGGACTGCTGGCGCTGAACATCCGCCGCGAGCAGCTGCATCCCGAAGCACTGTCCGCGGATCTCAATCATCCGGTGCGCCATGCCTTCCTCGCGGCGCTGCCGGTGTCGCTGATCCTGCTGGCCACGCTGGGCGCGGCGCTGTTCGGCGCCGCGGTGCCCTGGCTGGTGTTGTGGCTGCTCGGCTGCGTGATCCAGTTCGCGGTGACGCTGTGGGTGCTGTCGCGCTGGACCCGCGGCAATGTGCCCGGCGGATTCCAGTGGCCGGGCATCACCCCGGTGCTGATCATCCCGGTGGTGGGCAATGTGCTGGCGCCGCTCGCCGGCGTCGCGCTGGGCGAATCGGCGCTGGCAGCCGCGCAGTTCGGCCTCGGGGTCTTCCTGTGGCCGGTGGTACTGGGACTGATCGTGGTACGCATCGGCATGCAGGGCCTGTGGCCGGAGCGCCTGCTGCCCTCGGCCTTCATCACCGTGGCGCCGCCGGCGGTGATCGGGAGCGCGCTGCTGCACCTCGGCGCTGGGCCGGCGTGGTCGCAGGCCTGCTGGGGCATCGCGGCGTTTTTCCTGCTGTGGTCGGCGAGCGTGCTGCGCGCGATGCTGGCACAGCCTTTCACGGTCGCGTGGTGGGCGCTGAGCTTTCCGCTGGCGGCCTTCGCCGCGCTGACGCTGCGCCTCGCTCCGACGGGCCAGCCCTTTGCCTTCCTCGCGGTGCCACTGCTGGCGCTGGCGACGCTGGTGATTGCGTGGTTGTGCCTGCAGACGCTGCGGGGCCTGCAGCGGGGGACGTTGCTGCTGCCCGAGGGCTGAAACACGGCGCATGCAGCTTGACGCTCGCAGGGGCCGGGCATAGGCTGACCGCGTTGACTGCGCAATCCCGGCATCATCCCGGATACCCATTACAACCCGCAGCCCCCCCGGAGGAGTCCCGCCATGTCCGCACGCCCGGTCGCCACACGTTTTTCCGATTCCCGTGAATTCGCACTGAAGGCCGTTGCCCTGCTGCTCGCCGGCGGCCTGCTGTTCCCCGCCACTGCCGCGCTGGCGCAGAACTGGCCGGTAAAGCCGGTGCGCATGATCGTGCCCTTCGCCACCGGCGGCGGCACCGACATCCAGGCGCGGTTGTTCTCGGCCAAGCTGCAGCCGCTGCTCGGACAGCAGGTGATCGTCGACAACCGCACGGGGGCCGGCGGCAACATCGGCGCGGAACTGGTCGCCAAGTCGCCGCCCGACGGCTACACGGTGCTGTTCCAGTCGGCTTCGCTGGCGGTGAATGCCAGCCTCTACCGCAAGCTCAACTACAACGCACTGCGCGACTTCGCGCCGGTGATGCTGGTGTCCTCGACGCCGCTGATCCTGGTGGTGCACCCCTCGGTACCGGCGAAGAATGTGAAGGAACTGATCGCCCTGGCCAAAGCACGTCCGGGGGTGTTCAACTTCGGTTCAAACAGCACCGGAACGACCAGCCACCTCGCCTCGGAACTGCTGAAGACAATGACCGGCACCCAGATGACCCATGTGCCGTACAAGGGCGCGGGCCAGGCGGTCATCGCGCTCGCCAGCGGCGAGATCGACATGCTGATCACGACCATTGCCGCGGCGCTGCCGCATATGGAATCCGGGCGCATGCGCGCGCTGGCGGTGACCACGCTCAAACGTGCGCCCTCTGTGCCGAACCTGCCCACGGTCGATGAAACGCTGAAGGGTTTCGAGAGCGACAACTGGTACGGCCTGTTCTTCCCGGCGAAGACACCGGAGGCCATCGTGTCGCGCTTCCATGCGGAAATGAGCAAGGTGCTTACTGACCCTGATGTGCGGAAACTGATGGAGAACCAAGGCGCGACGCCCCTGGCAAGCTCGCCCGCGGAGATGGCGGACTATCTCAAGCGCGAAATCGAAAAATACGCCAAGGTGATCCAGGCCTCGGGCGCCCGCGCCGACTAAGCGGGTGAAGCGGAGGGGCAGCGCAGTCGGGCTTTTTTCCCCAGCCCCTGCTGCGCTTCGGGTGTCCCCTCACCCCTGCAATTCGGGATGAGGGGACGTTTTCGTCTAGTACCCGAGTTCGCGATCGACACCGGTCGAGAACTCTTCACCTTCAAGATCGCAGCACGCGTTTTCGGCGAAGATCGCGGCCACCGCTGCGGCGCGGCCTGAATAACCGCCGCCGATGTGCGGCAGCACGAGGATGTTCTCGGTGGTCCAGAAGGGGTGGGAGGCCGGCAGCGGCTCTTCGCGGAAAACATCGAGCACGGCGCCGGCGATGGTTTTCGCCTTCACCGCGGCGATCAGGTCGGCGTCGACGATCTGGCTGCCGCGCGCGAAGTTGATCAGCCAGGCCGTCGGTTTCATCAGCTTCAGGCGTGCGGCGTTGATGAAGTCGTCGGTTTCGGCGGTGGCCGGCATCAGCATCACGACAAAATCCGACTGGCGCAGCACGTCGTCGGTTTCATCGCTGCCGTAGACCTCCTCGACGCCCTCGATCGGCTCCGGCGAACGCTTGGTGCCGATCACGCGCATCTCCAGCGCGGCGGCCTTCTGCGCCAGTTCCTGGCCGATCGCGCCGAGGCCGAGGATGCCCAGGGTCTGGCCGGCGAGCAGCGGCGATTGGCGCTTGTGCCAGCGGCTCTGTTTCTGGTCGAGCGCGATCGCCATGTACGGCTTGGTCAGATGGAACAGCGCGCCGAGGATGTTCTCCGACATCGAGTGGCGGTGCGAGCCGCGCGCGTTGCACAGCGCCACCTCATCACGCAGGCCCGGCGCGCCGATCCAGGATTCGACACCGGCGGTGACCGTCTGCACCCAGCGCAGCTTCGGCATGCGCGGCAGCATGCCGCCGTGCTTGCGTCCGACCAGTATTTCAACGCGGGGCAGCAGCTCTTCCGGCGGCTTGTCCGTGGTCTTGACGAAATGCAGTTCGAGGCGGCCGGCGAGGCCGGCGTCGGCGAGGGCTTTTTCATAGGCGGGGACTTCATCGACCCACAGCAGGCACACGGGTTTGTTCATGGAGGGGATGTCCGGCAGGTTTGAACGGGACTGCATTGTCCCGCGCTTTGCCGGTGATGAACAGCGGCACGGGAAGCCGGGCCGCGGCCGCGGCTTGTTTCAGGCCTCGGTGACCACCCGGTTGCGCCCGCCCTCCTTGGCGCAGTACAGCGCGCGGTCGGCGCGGCCCAGCACGTCGTCGGCGCCGGCATCCGCGGCGTGGATTTCACTGACGCCGATGCTGATGGTTACCGGCAGCGCGCAGCCTTCGTGGGTAGCCACGCTTTCGGCGACTTTGCTGCGCAGCCGGTTCGCAAACAGTTCCGCGTCGGCGAGCGCCGCGCCCGGCAGGATGATCGCGAACTCCTCGCCGCCGAGGCGGCCCAGGGTGTCGACGCGGCGCAGTTCCTGGCGCATCACCGTGGCCAGGTGACGCAGGACCTGGTCGCCGGCGACATGCCCGCGGCTGTCGTTGACCGCCTTGAAATGGTCGATGTCGATCATCAGCACCGAGGCGCTGTGTTCGCGATCGCGGTGAACGCGGGCGCATTCCTGTTCGAGCTGGGCGAGGAAGTGGCGGCGGTTGGGCAATCCGGTCAGCATGTCGGTGGCGGCCATCTCGCGCAGCTCGGCCTCCAGCCGCTTCTGCTCGGTGATGTCGCGCGAGACCACGACCACCTTGGACACCTTGCCGTCGGCGTCGCGGATCGCGCGGCCGTCGGACTCCATGAAGCGGATGCTGCCGTCCTTCAGCACGAAGCGGAATTCGGCGCACTCGCCGATGCCGGTCTCCACCGTGCGCCGGAATATCGCGCGGATGCGTTCGCGGTCCTCGGGATGGATCTCGGCGAAGGAATTGCTGCCGCGGCGGATATCGCGCTCGTGGAACAGCGGCCGGTACGAGGGGCTGTTGTAGACCCGCCGGCCCTCGGTGTCGAGCACGGCGACAAGGTCGCCGACATTCTCGACGATCGCGCGGAACAGCTCGTGGCTTTCATGGAGCCGATGCTCGATGAGTTTATGGCGCCGCCGCACCGCGGCATCGCGCAGTTCGCGTTCGAGCGCGGGACCCAGCCGCAGCAGTTCGCCGGCAGGGAGGTAATCGTGCGCGCCCAGCTTCATCAGGCCGACGGCAAGCTCGAGGTTGGATTCGCGCGCCAGCACGATGAACGGCAGGTCGGGACGCAGCTCCTGCACCAGGGCGAGTGCCGTCGCCGCGGGACAGCCTGCCACCGGATGGCAGCAGATGACGGCCTTGCAGTCGGGCGCCGCCAGCGCCTCGCGCAGTGCTGCCGAACCGGAGACGACCGACGCCGTAGCCGCGTAACCCTGGCCGCGCAGCACCTCCAGCAGCCCTTCGGCTTCGGCTGCAGAGGTCTCGACAATCAGCAAGCGCAGCTCTGGTTTCATGGCCCTCCCCAAGGCCCGAGCGTGTGCGAGGGGGTAACCCTAATCGCGAAACGGGAAAAGGGCAATCGGAAAACAGCACTGCGGCGTTGACAGGATATCCGGGGCCAGCCGAAGAAGTTCCCGGCAATCAGGACCTTATGCCTGCGGCATGCCCTCCGGGCCGGGCGCCGGTCAAGAAATTCTCGGCAACTCAAGCTCAGGCCGGCGCCGGCGTGAACTCAGGCAGAAAGGGCAGATCGGTGATTCCGGGATCAATCCCGCACTGGAAGATCAGCGTCGTCAGCTGTCCGCGATGGTGGGTCTGGTGATTGAACAGGTGCGCGACCAGCACCCAGGCCGGCATCGTGCGTCTCTTCCGGTCGACATTGCTGGTGAAGCTGAAGGGCGCGGCCAGCCATTGCTGCGTCAGGGTTGCGCTCCACTCGA
>JAHCAI010000005.1 GCA_019634975.1 Burkholderiales bacterium | reverse complement strand
AAATGCGAACGCTGCTGGCATTACCGCGCGGACGTCGGCCACGACCCGCAGCATCCCGACCTGTGCGGCCGTTGCACCGCGAACCTCCATGGCGCGGGTGAACCGCGGAGCCACGCCTGATGTGGCGCTGGCTGCTGCTTGCGGGGGTCGTGATCGCAATCGACCAGGCGACCAAGCATGCCACGGTCGCAGCGCTCTCCGGCCAGCCGCCGGTCGAGGTCACTTCCTTCTTCAACCTGGTGCTGGTCTACAACCGCGGCGCGGCCTTCAGCTTCCTCGCCGGCGCGGGCGGCTGGCAGCGCGAACTGTTTACCGCGATCGCGCTGATCGCCTCGGTCTGGATTGTCTGGCTGCTGCACCGCCATCCGCGGCAGTCGCTGTTCTGCCTTGCGCTGGCGCTGGTGCTCGGCGGCGCGCTGGGCAATGTCATCGACCGCATCACCATCGGTGCGGTGGTCGATTTCCTCGATTTCCACGCCGGAGGCTGGCACTGGCCTGCTTTCAATGTCGCGGATTCCGCGATCACCTGCGGCGCGGTGCTGCTGGTATGGGACGGACTGCGCAGTCCGGCGCCGCAGGATAAATCATAAGTATTTGTTTTTATTGATATTTTTGTTATTTTGCCAGTAACAGCCCACGCCGAAGCGATATAATCCAGACCATGCAAGTCCTGCTCGCCAATCCCCGCGGTTTCTGTGCCGGTGTCGATCGCGCAATCGACATCGTCGAGCGCGCGCTGGAACTGTTCGGCGCGCCGATCTACGTGCGTCACGAAGTCGTGCACAACAAGTTCGTCGTCGATAACCTGCGCGCGAAGGGCGCCGTGTTCGTCGAGGAGCTCGACGACGTGCCCGAGGGCAGCACCGTCGTGTTCAGCGCCCACGGCGTGTCGCAGGCGGTGCGCCGCGAAGCCGAGTCGCGCGGCCTGAAAGTGTTTGATGCAACCTGCCCGCTGGTGACCAAGGTGCATGTCGAGGTCGCGAAAATGCGTGACCAGGGGCGCGAGATCGTCATGATCGGCCATCGCGGTCACCCCGAGGTCGAGGGCACGATGGGCCAGAGCGCGGGCGGCATGCATCTCGTCGAGGGCCCCGGCGACGTGGCCGGCCTGCGCGTTGAGGACGAGAACAATCTGGCCTATGTCACCCAGACGACGCTGTCGATGGACGATGCGGCACGCACGGTCGCCGCGCTGAAGCAGCGCTTCCCGAAAATCGTCGGCCCGAAAAAGGACGACATCTGTTACGCCACGCAGAACCGGCAGGACGCGATCAAGACGCTGGCGCAGCGCTGCGACGTGGTGATTGTCGTCGGTTCGCCCAACAGCTCGAACTCCAACCGGCTGCGCGAGGTCGCCGAACAGCTCGGAGTGCCCGCCTACATGGTCGACAATGCCGGCGAGCTGGAGCCGGAGTGGGTCGCCGGGAAATCCACGGTGGGCATCACCGCAGGCGCTTCCGCCCCGGAAGTGCTGGTCCAGGAGGTGGTGGCGCGGCTGCGCGACCTCGGCGCGGATTCCGTGACGACGCTCGACGGCATTGCGGAGCGGGTGACCTTCCCGCTGCCCAAGGGCCTCACCTGAGCTGGGGATTTGCCGTGCTGCTGCCGGCAGTTGCCGGCAGCGCGCCCTGTGCGGCCCGCTGCGGATCGGGCCGCAGGGTCACTTCAATCAGCATTTCACTGCGCACCGGCACGTTGGCGCGATAGCCCGGGTGGAATCGCGCGCGCGTGAATTCGCGCAGCGCGGCTTCCTCGAACTCGCGGGCGCCCGTGCCCATCATGATCCGCGCATCGTCGATGCGTCCGCTTTCGCTGATGCGCAGGCGGATCATCACCGCGCCGGCCAGTGCCGGATCCGACTCCGGCGCCGGCACCTCGATCCGCGTCAAGGGAAACGGCCGGCGGTCGAGCTCCGAAGCCTTGAAGTAGTAATCGCCGGCGGCACCGTCGCCTTCGCGCGCGGCCGACGCAGCAGTCGCGGTTGCCGTGCGCGTATCCGGCAGTTCGGTGGCCGGAGGCGGGATCGATTCCGTCACAACAGGAACGGCAGTGGCTGCATCGCTGACCACCGCGGCCAGCCGCGCGACCAGAGGCGGTGCCTGGAGGCTGTCACCGCTTCCGCCGTCGCCGCCATCCTGGCGGCCGACCGCAACTATCAGTGCCGCATGCAGCAGCAGCGACAGGCCGACGGCGGGCAGCAGTCGCGGCATGGCCTCATCCGCGATGCGCATGACCATGGCCGATGCCTGCGGAGGCGGATGTCCGCTACTGCACCAGCTCGCGCCAGCTGGTGCGCCGGCCCTGCGGGTCGCCCGGCGGGATCGGCGCTTCCTGGGTCTGCTGCGACGCGTCCGAGGTGGTGGCGATGACCACCGTCCGGCCGTCGGGCAGCCGCACCACGTTGATACCCACCGCCAGCGAGTCCGACAGCTTGATGCCGAAGTTGGCGGCGCCGGCGATCTGCAGGCCGTTGCGGGCATCGAAGAAGTTGAGCCAGCTGTAGCCGCCGATGTTGCAGGCGTTGTTCTGCGGCACGTTGCTGGCGACGACCAGCGTGCCCAGCTGCAGCTTCATGTCGATGTTGACCCGCTCGCCGGTGTCCGGCAGGTCGGCGAACCAGCCGCCGTTGGTCACGCAGTTGGTCGTGCAGGTGATGCCGCGCGTGGTGCCGGTGTTGGTGATGGTGAGCTGGCTCAGCGTCGAACGCGGGGCCGCGACCGGATAAGTGCCGGTGTCCTTGATTGCCCAGACCGACTGCACCTGGGTCGAGGCCAGGTCGCTGGCGCCGATGTACTTGCCGGCCGCGACGTAAATGTGGGTCACCGGCGGGCTGCCGAAGTCGGCGATCTCCGGCTTGATGGTGATCGCCTGCGGGTTGTTCGAGGCGTCGGTGATGGTCGTCACGCGGGTCGCCGTCTGGGAGGCATTCACCTCGAAACGCCAGACATTGCCGAGCAGGTCGGCGCCGTAGAGGTGCTGGGTGGTGTTGTTCACTGCGGTGTCGAGCACGAAATTGTTGATCTTGCCCAGGCCGCTGGGTGTGGTCGCGTCGCCGACGCCGGTCGAGATCTTGTAGATGATCGTGCCGGTCAGCGCGTCCAGCACATAGAGGTAGCCACGGCCGTCCCCGGCCACCGCGGGCGAGTTGACGTTGTTGTAGCCCGAGGTCACAAAAACCACCCAACGGCCGTCGGCGAGCTTGCTGATGGTCGGATTGCCGTAGCTGTAGCCAAGGTGGCAGTCCGAGGACTGGCCTACCGGCGTGCCGGCGCAGGTGCCGGTATGCTTGAATTCCCACAGGCCCTTGGGATTGGCCGGGTCGGTGATGTCGAGGGCGTAATAACCCTTGCCGCCGGCGTTGAGGCCGCCGACGAGGATGGTTTTCCAAACGCCGTTCACGGAGTCGTAGACGTCGCCGGCGGTCGGCGTGCCGTCAACGTAATAGCGGCGCAGGTTGGCGTAGTTGTTGTCGGCGAGCTTGTAGAGAGTGGGCAGCACCATCGTCGGGATGAAGGCCCAGCGCTCCTCGCCGCCCAGCGGGTCACTGGTGTTGATGCCGGCATAGAAGGCGTGCAGCATGCCGTCGTTGGCGGCAACATAGACCATCGGCGTGCGGCTGGCGTTCGCGGTCTTGAAGGCCGCGTAGCCGGCATCCGCATATTCGGCGAAGGGTGCTTTCACGAACACCGGCTGCGCATTGACGATGTCGCCGAGCACCGCGGTGCGGGTGCGGTACAGCTGCTGGGTGTTGGTTTCGAAACCCTCGCGCCCGCGGTGGCCGCGGACGAAGTTCACCAGGTTGGCGCCTTCGGCGAGGCTGCGCTGGTTGACCGAGAGCAGGGGCAGCACGCCGTTGGTCATGTCGGGATACTGGCTGAGGTCGGCGACCTGGGTGGCGCCGAAGAAGGCCTGTTCCGCGGCATTCAGCCCGGTGCTGGCGGCGCCGGTGGGATTGCCTCCGGCGTCGCAGGCCTGGGTGTTCCAGCTGAAATTGGTCAGGTTGTTGGTGGCGCCGGCGCGGAACAGCCGGATCACGCGGTTGTCGCAGGCGTTGCCGGTCTTGGCATTGAGCTTGGCCTGGGCCGACCAGATCGGCGTGGTGCCGACATTGCCGGTGACGAGGTCGATTTCGCGGGCTTCCAGCTCACCGATCCATTCCAGGGTCTTGTAGCTCGCGGTGTAGGCGAAGTTGTCGCCGGCCACCGGTTCCAGGTTACTGGTTGCCGCCGCGGCCGCCGAGGCGACCCGGGCGTTGACTCCGGCCAGCGCGGTGGTCAGCGCATCGACGACACTGTCCGGGTCGGCGGCACTGAAGAACTGGCCGCGACCGTTGACGGCGGCATGCCAGAGGTCGTCCAGTGCCGTGGGGTCGTCGGAAGAGGGCACCGGCCAGTTCAGCGCGCCCGAGCGCAGCGCTGCGAAATCACCGGCGCCGGTCTTGTAGTTCGGCACGTAGTTCAGCGTGCCGGCCAGCCCGAGGCCCATCGTGAACGTGGTCATGTGCTGGTGGCGCGCGGTATCGGCCTCGACGCCGGTGCCGTTCGCGGGCACGTTGTTGTCGGTGCCGACATCGGTGCCCAGCGCGCCGGTGGAGCCGGGCGCACGGAGGTCCGTCAGGTAGTAATAGGCCGCGACGTCGGCCAGCGAACCGGTGGCGCCGCCGCTGGTGGACGTCAGCGTCTCCGGAGCTGAAAACTGCGGGTTGGGATTCCACACGGCCCGGGTGCTGGTGGAGCAGTTGGTGATATAGCTCTGTGAAGTATTGGTCACGGCCTCGGGTCCCGGTGTGGGGCTGATTGGCGTGACCAGCGTGGTGGTGACCAGCCGGATCCGGGTGCGGCCCGAGGAGCAATTGAAGCGGTCGCGGATTTCCTCGTATTTATAGCGCCGGCTGGACACTGTTTCCAGGGTGCCGTCGTACAGCGGCCGCGGCGTGACGCTGATGTTGCCGTCGTGATTGCCGATCAGGGAATTGTCGAGCCGGCGCCCGGCGTTGCTGTTCCAGTAGCCGTCGCTGGTCAGGATCGTGAAGTTTTGCTGGCAGGAATACTGCATCGGGTCGCCGGTCATGCCGCTGTTGATGCCGTCCTGGATGCCGGCGAAATGCCGGCCGGCGCGCGACAGCGCCTCGCGCAGCGGCGTGCTGCCGTTGGTGCTTTGCGAGTAGAGCTTGGTGTACCAGTCCGCCTTGTGCGTGGCATTGAAATCGCTGATCGCGAGGTACTTGCTCGAGGTGACCGGATTGTTCGGATTGATGGTGATGAAACCGACGCGGTAGCCTTCGTTGATGCTGACGAAGGCGCGGCCGGTGGCCGATTTCATCAGCAGCATGCGGGTGCGGTAATAGCTGTACCAGTTGGCGAAATTCTGGCGCTCGTCGGTATTGCCGGGGCCCGAGGTCGACGACACCTGGCGCTTGGTCCAGTTGCCGGTGCTGTGAGGGAAGGACGTGCTGGAACTGGGCCAGCAGCCGGTGGTGCTGCTGGTGCTGCCCGGGTCCGGAGTGCCGGCCCCGCTCCACACATAGTAGTAGGCGGGTTGCTGGGTTTCGTTGCCGCTGTTCCAGTTCAGGTTGTCGTCGTAAGAGCGAAAGCTGGTGCTGAGGTTGACCGTGGACGAGCCGGAGTTGAAGCCGTCGTAGCGCGCGGCGGTGAAACTGGCATTCGGAAAATCCGTGCCGTCGGCGTTTTTCGGCGGTACGTAGACGACGTTCGGGTTGTAATAAATCGAATTGCAGAGATGGCTCTTGTAGCCGGTCCTGTCGTAGCGGTCGCGGATGCTGTCCGGCATGTAGCCCCAGCCCATACTGCCGGAGTCGTCGAGCGTGAACAGGACGTTCGGCTTGACCACCGTGGTCGAACTGCTGGCGAGCGGCACGTTGGCAATATCCGTCATCGCTGCCATTGCCACGGGGGCGGCTGCGAGGCCGGCCGCCAGCGCAAGGGCGCACAGGCCGGTGGTCGAGAGGGTTCGGGCGTTCATGAGGAGCTCCAGGTGCGGACGGATTCCGCGGTCAGTACATGATTGACTGGGTATAGGACACGGTATTGCGCGGGCCCAGCGCCCGCGCGGTGATGCGGTAATAGATGTAGGTGGTGCCCGACAGCGGCATGATGCCGTAGCTGCCGGCGGCGCGGCCGCTGCTGCCGCCGGCCACATTGACGGTCAGGCATTGCTGGTTCGGTGCATTGTGGCCGGCATTGGGGACGCTGCACAGGCGGTGGACCACGTACTGCACCGAGAAGCCGGCGGAATCGGTGACCGGCGGCGTGCTGCCCTGGGCATCCCAGTTGAACGTGGTGGCATCGAAGCGCTCGTCCCAGCTGGAGACGTAAGCCCTTGGCTGGGTGTTGTTGAGCACGGTCGGCCCCTGCGCCATCAGCCAGGTGCGCGCGCTTTCGATGCCGACGTCCGAGGAGGTGACCGCGCCGCGCTGCATCGCGATGTTGCCGGCGATCAGCACCCCGGTGCCGATCGAGCGCCACAGTGCGACGCCGGCCAGCGACATCGCGACCAGCACGATCAGCGCGATGAACAGGACGACACCTTTTTGCTTGCGGATGGTTTTCATGGGGGAATGCTCCATGGCTGTTGCGCCATCAGGGACGGATCTGCGAGCCCCACAGCATGTTGCGCAGGGGAATCACGGTTTCGTAGACGCGGTAGCGGTAATGGCGCCAGTTGTTGGCGGGATCCGACGGCGTGGTGCCGCTGGCGCTGCCGTCAAGATTGGTGATCACGAACTGTCCGCCGGCCCAGGACGGCACGGTGGTGGTGACCGCATCGCGTTCGAACTGGCCGGAGCGCACCAGCATGCCCACGCGCACGGCAAGCAGATTGGCCCAGGCGACGGTGGTCGCCGGGTCGGCGGTTGTCCATTCCCCGGCCTCGATGCGGCCGTTGTTGTTGGCGTCGAGGCCGTATTCGGCCTGCAGCGTGATGACGTTGTCGGCCACTTCCACCGGATCGTTGACGCCGTTGCCGTCGGTGTCCTGGTAAAGCAGGTCGTTGGTCACCTGCAAACGGCCGTTCTGCACGGTCCAGATGTTGCGGCGGGGGCTGTTGCCGAGGTTGAACAGGTAGCCGGCACTGAAGGTGATCGGGGGCGCCGCATTGTTGTGGCGGGCGATGCGCGATTCGGTGGATGTGCTGCCGTCAGGCAGGTAAACCGTGTAGTTGTAGCTGCCCTGGTTGTGGCGGATGGTCAGTGCATCGGCGTCGGTGACATCGGTGATTTCGACCGTCATGCAGTCCAGCGTCGGTGTCGTTCTCGCCACCAGCAGGATATCCCGCGGGGAGATGCCGGCGCGGCCGCGGGTTTTTTTCGAGGTGTCCGTCGATTCGGTGAAGACATGGGCTGCGGGGAAGGTGCCGCCGCTGCCGCGCAGCACGATGACCGTATCGGAGGCCGTGCCTGTTCCCTGGATGATCTGGATCGGGCTCAGGCGGTAGGTGAAGGCGGTGGTCGGGCGCCCGGCGTCGAAAGCGTTGACGGTGCAGCCCATGACCGGGGTGATGCCGGTATCGTAGGCGGCGGAAGAGAAGCCGTAGCCGGCTTCACGGATATCGCGTTCCAGCGTGCTGAGGGCGATGATGCCGGTGACCTGCACGTCGCTGCCGGCGGTGGCCGTGCGCTTGCGTTCCTCGGTGGTGGCCAGCATCTGGAAAATCACGATGATGCCGATCATGCCGATCAGCACGCCGACCATGATTTCGACGAGGCTGAGGCCGGACTGTGTCCGGCGCGCTGACAGGCTGCGCCTGCTGGGATCAGAACACATTGGAAATCACCTGGTGACGGCGCCGGGTCGCGTCCTGGGGCGTCTGCCAGCAGACGGTGACCGTGACGCGGTTGAGGTCGGCGGAGGAAACGACGATCTGCTGCATGCCCGCCGTGGAGCCGAGCAGACCGGTGGCGGAGTCGGTGACCGCGCTGACCCACTGCGTCACCGCGGTGTTGGTGTTGTCCGCCTGGCCGCCGGTGAAATTGCAGTCGCTGCCTCCCGTGTTCAGCTGGAAGTTGTTCAGCGAGGTGATGATGCTGGCGTCCGAGGTGCGGTCCACGCCCATCCAGATCTGCGAGATGATTTCGCTGGCAAACGCGGCGGCATCGGCGCGGTTCTTGGCATCCGCGCTGGCCGAGAACGCGGCCGCCTGTATGCCGACCATGGCGAGGATGCCGATCGAGAAGATCAGGATGCCGATCAGGGCTTCGAGCAGCATGACGCCCTTCTGCCGGTGCCGCGGTGCATGGGAATGTTTGATCATCGTTTCCTCAGCAGGCCCGCGTGTCCTTGGTGTCGGTGACCTTGGGATCGCAGACGCGAATCTGTCCGCCGGGCGATATGTTGATGTTGAGGCAGCGCAAAGGCCCGCTGGCCGCAGCGCAGGCGCCGGCCGCCGGGTAGGTGAACTGGAAGGTCACCGGCTGGCCGATCGCCATGGCGCCGAAACCGGTGAAAATCACCCGTCCGTCATAGCCGGCATCGGTGCTTGACGACGTGACGATCACGGCGGACTCCTCGCGGCCGGATCCTTCGGCGCCGGCCTTGCCCTCGATGAAATTGAAGGAATTGGTGCTGGGCACCCACTCGCGAACCATCCAGTTGGTGCCGCTGGTCGAGGGCGTCACGGCGTTGACCAGCGCCTCGACCGGGAGGTCGTCGGTGAGCACCATCTCCACCCGCGCGTTGCGCTTGACGGCTTCGGCGCGCGCCAGGTTGAGGCCGGCGTTGACGCCCTCGGTAGTGGCGCGGATGCGCGCATTCGCCGTGAACGTGGCGTATTGCGGCACGCCCAGCGAAATCAGCAGCGCAATGACGGCCAGGCCGACGATCAGTTCGACCAGGCTGAAGCCGCTGTGGCGAGCGTTCAGCATCCGCCGGCCTTGTTGGTGACCCAGCAGCTCGAGCCCGCGCCGTTCCAGCCGGTGGCGACGCCGGTGGTGGCCCGGGTGTTGGCCTGGTTGACGGTATAGACGAAGCCGCCTGTGCCCTGTGCAGTAACGCCGGTGGCCGTGACCGTGAAAGTCGTGGCCGTCAGGTTCGAGCAGGCATAGGTGAAATAGCGCCCGGTCGGCGGCGGAGCAACGGTGCCGGCGGTGCAGGCGCCGACGTAGGTGCGGTTATCCTGGAAAAACTGCTCCATTTTCACCCGGTGCTCGGAAAGCGTCGCGAAGGCCTCGGTGAGCTTGCTGCGGGTGACGTAGTCGCCATATTGCGGGACCGCGATGGCGGCGATGACGCCAATGATGGCGATCACGATCAGCAGTTCGACCAGGGTGAATCCTCGGGCAAGTCGTGTCATGGCAATTCCTTTTCGGACGTTGGAAGGTTAGGGAGGATTGTATGCCTTGACCACCGGTCGCCGATGAGTGGTTATCCGGGCGGCATAAGCGGTATTCCCCGTGAAATGGCGCACGTTTGACGCGGTGGCGGTGCGGGCCGGGATGCAGGGGAGATGTCCAATTAGACAAAGTCCAATCTTTGCCTTAAAATAATTTCCAATGAAAGCAATGTCTTATAGCCGGGAAGCCTTGGTCGAGCGTTTGCGCGAACACGGCATTTCGCCGACCCACCAGCGGCTGGAGATCGCCCATGTGCTGTTCAGCCGCTGTGAGCATCTGTCCGCTGACCGGATTCTCGCGCTCGCCAACGAGCGCTTTGCGGAAACTTCCAAGGCGACGGTTTACAACACGCTGAATCTTTTCCGCGACCGCGGCCTGATCCGCGAAGTGATCGTCGATCCGAAACGGGTGTTTTACGATCCCAATACGGAACCGCACCACCATCTCTACAACGTCGATACCGGCGAGATCACCGATATCGCGGCCGGGGACCTCACCATCAGCGGCATGCCCGCCCTGCCGCCCGGCACGAAAACCGAGGGCATAGACGTCATCGTCAGGGTGCGCGCGCCCTGAAAACGGGTGTTTGCGGTAAAATTCGCGTCCCCGGGCTGACGTAGCTCAGTTGGTAGAGCAACTGATTCGTAATAAGAACGTCTCCCTCCTGCAGGTTGAGATAAGGAATTGAAGGATAAGGTTTTTTTGCGACTTCTATAAAGAACCTGCTTTTCAAGTAGGCAGATAGTAGGCGGTAGAGCAGAAAATGCCGGAATAGCTCAGTTGGTAGAGCAGCGCATTCGTAATGCGAAGGTCGTAGGTTCGACTCCTATTTCCGGCACCAAACCTAAAAATGACGGCCCTTGTGGCGGTCATTTTTTTTATCTGCATAGAGCAGAGTATCCTGTAAGCAGGGTTGCGCCTGTTGAGGGCGCCTCAATACATGAGGTCACCGATTATCGAAGAACTCATTCGGTGAAGGGCATGCTTTATGCAATTAATATCAATTCCACAGGCCTTTTCTATTCTGGGCCAGCGAGGAGGATATAGTGGCAAAGGTAATTTCGTTCATTAACTACAAAGGGGGAGTCGGTAAGACGACAACTACTTTTCATATTGGCTGTGCCCTTGCAATGTTCGAGCCAAAAAAGAAGGTTTTATTGATCGATGCTGATCCCCAAACAAATCTGACATTCTTGTGCTGTGATTTCAAAAGTTGGGAGCATAGAGTCAAGGTTAATGGTTCTTTAGAGACAGTTTACAGCGCGTATCTCGATCAGAAGACGAGTCCGCTAGAAGACATAATTTGGAAAAAACCGATGGCTCGTCCAGAGTTATCGAATGTCGATTTGGTTCCGTCTACTATTGAGTTGCTCGATATTGATTTGAGACTGCAGTCAAAGACGCATGCGGCCACAACGATACGAGAGGTGGCGCAAACACACCTTGATCAACGCTCGATACTTTTGAATGCCATAAAAGAAATTGCAGATCAATATGACTACGTATTGATTGATTGCCCGCCAAATCTTTATTTGGCGACCCAAAACGCCTTATACGCGAGCGATGGTTATTTGGTGACCCTTATGCCGGACCACTTCTCAACGGTTGGCGTAACATTTTTAGATCGAAAAGTCCGCCAGTTATTAAAGGAAAGGAATTTGGCAGAGCAAATCGTTGATCCTAATAGCGAGGGTGCCAGGAGGCTACCTTCGTACCTCTGCTTTGTGAAGGTAAATGTGACTGCTGGGCGACAGCAAATTGTGGCGCGGGAGCAAATGGCGATTGTCAGAGGAATGCCGAACTTCAAGGATAAATGTTTCGATACGCATACCGAGGATTACAAAGACATACGAGAGGCGACTACAGAGCAGTTACCAGTGTTTCTCAACTCCTCCGGTTCGCAAAATGATGTGCTTTATCGCCGCATGGCCGAAGAATTTCGTGAAAAGCTTGGTTAAAGATGAAATCCAATAAAAATCCAAATCTCCTCGCTCGGCTAAGTCAGATTAGAGACGATCTCTATTTGGTAAATCAGCCCGATTTGAAAGAGGAAACTATCAACGGGTTGTCTGCGTTAATAACTTCCTTGCAAGATCTGCATGCTGGCCTAACAAACCCATCTTTTGGGGGGCGAACGGCGGAAACTATCCAGCATCTCGATCACGTAATTACGTTTCTCGAGTCGGCCTCCTCAGATGCAGTTCTCCGTGTCTTATTGTCGTCTGGACGAAAGAAGGGGCCGCGCAAAGCAAAGAGAGAGCCAATCGAAATACCGCCCAATCTCACGAATGAGCAAATCCGGGCTCTTTTGTCAAAAAAACTATCGCGAGCCGAATTAAAGGCCCTTGCTATGCAAAGAGGGATTTCAATTGGTAAATCTAATAGCGACACAATAAAACAAGATATCCTGAAAAACCTGGATCGCCAAGAAGGCTATCAGCGGCTTGCGACTTCCTAATTATTTTCGTCAGCACCAAACAAGAAGGGCCGTCACACGACGGCCCTTTTTTATTTCAATGCTTTTCTCGCGGCTGCTTTGAAGCCCACGACGTGATCCCCAATTTTAGTAGCAGTTTGCATTATAGTCCGCGCTGTTCAATTGGGCTGCCATGCGTGCGGCGTAAACCGCCGGCGGCAACCCGCCCAACTGCTTCTTCGGCCGCCGCTCGTTGTAATCCCGGCGCCATTCCTCGATCACCGCCCGTGCATGCGGCAGGGTCGTGAACCAGTGCTCGTTCAGGCATTCGTCGCGCAGTCTCCCATTGAAGGACTCGACGTAGGCGTTCTGGTTGGGCTTGCCCGGCTCGATGAAGCGCAACTGCACGCCGTTCTCGTGCGCCCAGACTGCCATCGCCCGTCCGCAGAACTCCCGTCCGTTGTCCGAGCGAATCACCCTGGGCAATCCGCGGCTCACCTTCAATTGCTCCAGTATCCTCGCCACCGCCATCCCCGAGATCGCCGTGTCCGGCGCAATCGCCACCGCTTCCTGCGTGGCATCGTCCACCACCGTCAAACACTTCAACGACCGTCCGCTCGCCAGCCGGTCAAACACGAAGTCCATGCTCCACACCTCGTTCGCCCGGGCCGGCCGCACCAGCGGCTGCCGCTCTCCAGATCCAACCTTCTTCCGTTTGCGCCGCCGCACCATCAGGTTCTGCTCCCGATACAGCCGTCGCACCCGCTTCAGGTTCACCGCCCACCCCTCCTGGGTGAGCCGCAAGTGGATCATCCGGTAGCCGTGCCGCCGATGGTGATGGGCCAGGGCAGCAATCCGCTCCCTGAGCGGCCCATTGCCGTCATCCTTGCGCTCGTAGCGCAGCACGCTCGGGCTCAAACACGCCAGCCGCAATGCCCGGCGTTCGCTCAAACCCTTCGACTGCGCATACCGCACCAGCTCGCGCCGCGCTGGCACGGTCACCACTTTCGGCGCAGGGCCTCCTTGGTGATCTCCGCTTCCAGCAGCGTCTCGGCCAGGAGCTTCTTCAGCCGCGCGTTCTCGGCCTCCAGCGCCTTCAGCCGCTTTGCCTCCGGCACGCTCATGCCGCCGAACTTCGCCTTCCACAAGTAGTAGCTCGCCTCCGAGAACCCGTGCCGCCGGCACAGATCCTTAACTGCCACTCCGGCCTCAGCTTCCCGCAGGAAACCGATGATCTGCTCTTCCGTGAACCGCTTCTTCATGTCCGACCTCCCGTTGCATAATAGATCGGACTCCAATTTCAAGTGCTACTGTTCTTGGGGATCACGTCGGGTAGATGACGTGCCTTCCCTGTTTTAGAAATGACGGGCCATTACCCCGGAACCGCATGTTCCGAAGCGTGCGAGGCGACTTGAATCCGAGGTAGGCGGTTGCCTCGGCCTCCCGCAGATACTTCGTGGGGATTTCCTTTTGAATTACTGGTCTATTCATGTGCGTCTCCTTCAGGTGTCAAACAAAAAGGGCCATCGCAAAGAAGTTCACCTCTTTGAGGTGTGCCGCACTCCTTTGCGATGGCCCAGAATTTCCCCCTGTTTACGGGGGGGGTGAGATAAAGCTATGTCAATTCATGTCTGTTACTCACGTCTCATCAAAATTTCGGTAAAAAATTAGGCCGCGACCTGCGAGGCTTGAGCGGTTAGCGGAACAACTTCGGCGGTGGGCAGTATCCCGGCGTTTCGAAGGATGTAGCGGTTGATCTTTTCCATCGGGTCGCGCAGGCGTTCGATATCGAAAACAATGTAATGCGTTGCAGTTACATCACCGCCCATGGAGTGATTCGCTAGACGCTTTACCGCGTAGGCGGAGATGTCGAGGCTTTCTGCGATGGTAATAAACGTCCTTCTCAGGTCATGAAGGGTGAAACTCACCTGCGATGCCTTGACTACAGAAGCAACGTTTTTCTTTATTTCCACGATATGCTCGGTCTTGCCATTGCCGGGGAATACGAAATCGTTGATCGCGTTTTCCTTGAGACGGGTCAGCATGGTAAGGAGGTAATCCGAAATTGGAATCACGTGTTTCCGCTTGTTCTTGGTAATCTCGATGGTGAGTGTGCGGCTTATCAGATCAACACAATCCCACCGCAGACTGGCGCCCTCAGATCGCCTCAGGCCGGTCAGGACCAGAAATATCAGATAGTCGGCGGCGACTTTGTTTGCAATTAATTGCACTGCATCGAACCAAGCCTTGAGCTGATGAGGCTTGATATAGGAATCCTTGGTGTTTTTTGGAAACCATGCGTGGGCATCGCTCAGGATTGATGTCGGGCACTCTTGGACGAACATCGAGCCATCTGGTGCCCGGTAGTATTTCATTGAGGAGCGGAACACTGACCCCAGCGCCCGCATCAGGTGGTTCGCGGTTGCCCAGCCGTTTACCTTGCCCACCTCAGCGTGGCGCTTGAGTACCATTTCCCGAGTGATCGATACCCACGGCAATTTCATCCAATCTGGAATTAGCCGGTTGAACATGTAGGTGTAATCGGCTTTTGTGCGGTCTGCGAGAGATTTTCGTGTTTCTTTGAACTGCTTGAATGCTTCCGCAAGCGTTACGGTTTTGACCAGCGCGTTTCTTTCCTCGGCTTTTCGGTCAATCCCTCGTATGAGTTCGCTGAGGATGACCTTGGCGATTCTCCTTGCCTCCTCAACCGTCAGTTGAGGCCAAGGGCCAATTGTGATGCGTCTGGTTTTGCCGTTAACGCGACCTTCGGCGAAAAAGGAAATGGTTCCGCCCGGGCTAACCCGGACGCCGAAGCCCGGTTGCTTGGAGTCGCGATAAAAGTCCTGACCTAATACCGGTATCGGTAGGGCGGCAATTCTCGCGGCTGTTAATTTGAATACCGACATCCGAAAATACTGGCAAATAGTGAGCGAAGTGAATAGTTATCCTAAGACGTTAGTAGTCAGGGGTCAAGCAAAAAATGCAGTTAAGTTCTTGATTTATTTGACAATCCATAACCCCTATAGCATTGGAAAATGTTGTTTATAACAATACTTATGTGGTCGATGACCAGACTAAATATGCAATTCGCATTTCGTTCATATTTTTTAGCGGTGTTTGCTTAAAGCGGGCGGCAAGCAATGCCGTGGCGGGATGATGGAGGGCCGCGATCTGCGGTAAGCGTAATTTGCAGCAGTGATTTATTGAGTTATGACTGGGCGATTTTTAATCCAACCCAACTTACGCGTAATCAACAAGTTTTGATTGCGAGAGGGAATTGTGCGATTGCAACCTGACAGTGATCTTTGCCGGCATCTGCTACAGTGCTTTGGTTGCCGTATTATTGCTACCGCTTGACTGAGGGAAATCTGCAGAGCCATGGACTACAGTGAGCTAATATCAATTATCACGGAGCGCCCTCAACGTTTTGCGTGGTTTCTTGGAGCAGGGTCGTCACGGTCCTCCGGTCTGCCGACTGCGACGGACATCATCTGGGACCTGAAGCGGCGCCATTACTGCAGGGAAGAAAATCAAGAGGTCACGCAACAGGATATTCAGAACGATGCAGTAAAAAGCAAGATTCAGTCATACATGCTGTCCAAAGGCTTTCCTGATGCTTGGGCCGACGACGAATATTCAACTTATTTTGAACGCATATTCGGCTCAGATCATGAAAGACAAAGTGCTTACTTACGAGCGATGCTATCTGAGGATCGCGTTGCTTTGTCAGTTGGAAACCGCGTACTTGGAGCGCTTATGGCGATGGGCCATGCGCGAGTGGTATTCACGACGAACTTTGACAGCGTTGTTGAGAAATCCGTTGCTGAAGTTGCAGGGTTGTCCCTATCCGCATTCCATCTGGAAGGCTCATACGCAGCAAACGCCGCACTGGACAACGAAAACTACCCAATTTATTGCAAGCTACATGGCGATTTTCGGTACGAGAGCATCAAAAATCTAACAGATGACCTTCGTTCACATGATGCTGAGTTGGGTCGCTGCTTTGTCAATGCTTGCAACAGATTTGGGCTGATCGTAACTGGATACAGCGGCCGAGATAGCATCGTCATGACCTTGCTGCAATCCGTGCTTCAGACGAGCAATCCGTTTCCCCACGGCCTTTACTGGACCGGGATTGGCAGCTCAGCACCTGCGTCAGTTCAGCGACTGCTTGATGCTGCTAAAGCCCGGGGCGTTAAGGCTGAGTACATTTCAATTGAAACGTTCGACACATTGCTTTTGCGGCTCTGGCGAAACATTCCTGACAAGGATCCGAGATTCATCGCCAAGGTGCAAAAGACCCAGCACTCCCAAGTGAGCATTGCGATGCCCACGCCCGGAAACAGTGGGCCGATAGTGCGTGTAAATGCGCTACCTCTAATACTGCCGGATAAGTGTCTTGAAGCTAAGTTTTCAGTAATTCCGGAATGGAACGAACTTAATGAGGCTGAGAGGATAGCGAAAAACCAGCTAATCCTTACGAAAGGCGAAGCAGTTCTTATGTGGGGCGGCAGGGACGTGGCGAAGCAGGTGTTCGGTGATCGTTACGCTGGCGTACAGCCGTATGATATTTCAGTGGCAACGCAAAATCTCAAAGATCACCTATATCTAAAAGCCTTTCTTGAAAAGGCGCTGGGACGCACTCTTGCTCGCGGGAAGTCACTATTACTTCGCTCCGCGCATCACCGTGTATTTCTTATCGCAGACCGAAACGCCGAAGATCAGTCGGACCTGCAACCATTGTCTCAGGTTCTCGGCAAGGTACATGGCAGCGTTCCGGGACTTTTTACGAAAGCCACGCCGGAGCATCCAGAGCAAGAACAGGTTGGATGGGCGGAAGCAGCGCAGATAGCAATCGAAGAGAAGGATGGCCGATGCTGGCTTATGGTCACGCCAGATATCTGGATATGGCCCAAGTGGGCCCGGCAGGACGCAACAGCGCTACTCGACGAGCGCCGGTCAGATCGTTTTAACGCCAAGACAGATAAGCTCCTGTCAGCATGGTGTCAAATTTTGCTCGGGACCGCCGATCAGACCAATACAGTCCAATTGCGGCCATTCGATAGGGGGGACGAACTAGAGAACCCCGCCTTCACTGTTGGGACTGAAACTGCTTTCTGCAGGCGGGCGCGTCAATGACTAATCGTGCCGGTGAACTCACTAGCTATACCACGCTGCCGGAGCCGGAGCTGATGTTCCACGCTAAGAAGGTGGACACTCACCCTCTCCGCGGCTTGATCGAGCACGGACCATATGGTCTAAAGTTTGGCGTGCCGTCGAAAATTCGACTCGCAATTCTTGCGCCGCGTCAGCATGTACGCGCGATACAGGGCTTGATCAAAGAACTCGGAAAAACCGCAAAGCCGCGAGAGGCAACTAACTACTACCCAGAGTACCCCGGATTTGAAAAGCTGTTCCGAATTCCGGTCTCTGATGTCGATAGCGCGATCACCGTGCCCTTATCCGATCAATTGGAGCGTTATGCGGGCAATGCCGACAAATTTTCGCTCGCAAATGAATTGCTTCAGAACATTTCTCAACTCTTGCCGTCGCGCGGTCAATTTGATGTGGCGATGCTTTATCTTCCTCAGAGCTGGGAGGCGTGCTTCGAGGGTGAAAATTTTGACTTTCACGATTACCTGAAGGCGTTCACTGCACCATTGGGAATTCCCCTCCAGATTATTCGACAGCAAAGTCTGGAGAGAACATGCAGAGCGAACGTAATGTGGGGTTTAAGCGTTGCTTTGTATGCAAAGGCGAACGGCCTACCTTGGAAATTGACTGGCCTCGCACCCAAGGAAGCTTATATCGGCATTGGCTACGCAATTAAATCTAACAAGGACGGAAATCAATACAGCACTTGCTGCAGTCAGGTGTTTGATCCTGATGGAACTGGCTTCCAGTTCGTTGCTTACGATGCGAAGGAGTTCACGAAAGACCGCAGTCATAATCCATATCTCTCTTACTATGAAATGCAATCCGTGCTCTCCCGCAGCCTCCGAATCTATCAACACGGACACGCTGGCAGGCTCCCCTCCAAGATCACCATTCACAAGAACACTGAGTTCAAGGAGGAAGAGATACTTGGGGCACTCGACAGCTTCAACGATGCTACCGAAGTTGAACTTGTGCAAATCGTCCGGGAGACTGACTGGAAAGCCATGCGTTACGACAATAAAAATCCGCCACAGCCCCACCGATATCCTGTGCCACGGGGGACCTATATGCCGCTGAAGGGGAGCGAGGTCTTGTTGTGGACGCAAGGGAGTGTTGTAGGCGTACACATGCAGGCCGCGCACTACAACGTATACAAAGAAGGCCCTCTAAAACCAACTCCGTCCCCGATACTTGTAAGGCGTTTTAGTGGTGCTGGGGGGTGGCACGACACCTGTGCGGGCATTCTCGGCTTGACGAAAATGGACTGGAACAACAATACGCTTTACAAGAAGTTGCCGGTTACACTGGTGTATTCAAGCCGATTTGCCAGAATCATTCAGCAGAATCCAGACATGGTCGATACGGTTTATGATTTCCGGAGCTTCATGTAGCCAACGCACTACCGGGCTTCAAACAATTTCAGGCATCCGTGTTTCGCCAGACCGGAACTGGCCATCGTCGCAGTACCCAAATGGGGGTATCGGCGACCAACACGGTTGATAGCCAGTTACTTACGGCAGTTAACCATGAGAATTCATGCTGTGTAGTAGGCAAATAGTAGGCAAATGGGGTGATGTAGCCCGAAGACATTGGGAGTCGTTTGTGAACCGAATAATGCAATTAACCGATTGATTTTATTTGACAAATACTGCCCCCTATAGCATTACGAGCCATTGATTTCTAAGAATTCTTTTTGTCCTTAAAAATTAATTCGTAATCAGTAGGTCGGAGGTTCGACTCCTCTCGTCAGCACCACTTCCTCCGGGCCTTTTCGATCCCGGCGGCTTCGCGGGATTCCGTCCGATGCAGCGTGCATCCGAATCTGCTCCCGGTTTCAGGTCCAGGGTCTCCGCTCCGGAGACCGTTGCCTTCAGGCTGCTGTTCCTCGTCTTGTTGCTCTCAGCGGGCATCGCAGGCGCGAGGGAAGGTCCGACCGGTGCGGCGTCATCGCCGGAAGTGTTTCGCGACTGCGAGGCCTGTCCGCAGATGGTGCGCATTCCGCCGGGCGAGTTCCTGATGGGGGCGGGAACGGGAGAGGAGGACCGCGAACGCCTCGGCGAGTCCTTCCGCAACCGCAGCCTGCCGCAACGGCGTGTGCGCATTGCGGCTTTCGCTATCGGCCAATTCGAGGTCACGCGCGGCGAGTTTCGCCGGTTCGCCGAGGCAAGCGGCCATGCCGCGGGCGCGTGCTTCGTCTGGGCCGGCGGCGAGCACCGGCTCGACAGTGCAACGGGCTGGCACAGCCCGGGTTACCCGCAGGACGACCGCCATCCGGCAACCTGTGTGAGCTGGGAGGATGCCGAGGCCTATGTGCGCTGGCTGAGCCAGTTGACGGGCAGGCGCTACCGCCTGCCCAGCGAGGCCGAGTGGGAGTACGCGGCACGCGCGGGTTCGGTCACGCCGCGCTTCTGGGGAACGGACGGCCACGCCGCCTGCGCGCATGCCAACGGGGCGGACGCCCGCCTGCGCGCGGCGCTTCCCTTGGCCGCGGACTGGGACGCCGCCGACTGCGACGACGGCCATGTTCACACCGCGCCCGCCGGCAGTTTTCTTGCCAACGCCTTCGGGCTGCATGACATGCTCGGCAACGCGGCCGAATGGACGGCCGATTGCTGGAATCCCGATTATCGGGGCGCGCCTGCCGACGGGAGCAGCCGCAGCGACGGGGACTGCGGCATGCGCGCGGTGCGCGGCGGGGCCTGGGACGAAGGTCCGGCAGGCCTGCGCGCCGCTTACCGCGTCGGCAGTCCGGTCGTCATCCGGGTCTACACGCGCGGCTTCCGCGTCGTTCGCGAGGATTAGGCGCGGGCCTCGCGGCGGTTTTCAGAGCACCCCGGAAATCCCGCCGTCCAGGTTGATGCTGGTGCCGGTGACATAGCTGGCGGCATCCGAGGCGAGGAAGGTGATGACGTTGGCAACTTCCTGCGCCTCGCCCGCGCGCTTGAGCGGGATGTCCTTGCCGAGCTTGGCGTAGTAATCATCGGCGCTGATGCCGTCCTTGGTGTAGCGGCGTTCATGCTGGCCCGACTTGATCTTGCCGATGCAGATCGTATTCACGAGGATGTTGTCCGCGGCGAACTCCTTCGACAGGGCCTTGGTCATCGCCAGGCCGGCGGCGCGCGAAACCGAGGTCGGATAGGATTCCGCGCCCGGCTGCTTGGCGCCGGAGATGGTGATGTTGATGATGCGACCGCCGCCGCGCTTTTTCATGTGCGGGATCGCCAGTCGCGAGCAGCGAATCGCGCCGAACACCTTGAGTTCGAGATCGGCGGCCCACTCGTCGTCGGACAGTTCGAGGAACTTGCCGCGCTTCGAGGTTCCGGCGTTGTTGACCAGGATGTCGATGCCGCCGAAACGCTTGACCACCTCGTTGATGAAGCGCTCGACATCCGCCGCTTTGCCCATGTCCGCGGACAGGGCCAGCACTTCTCCGCCGGCCTTGGTGATTTCCGCGGCCACCGCATCCAGCAGCGGCTGGCGCCTTGCGCAGATCGCCACTTTTGCGCCCTCACGCGCCAGGGTCAGCGCGGTTGCCTTGCCGATGCCCTCGGTGCCGCCGGTTACCACGGCAACCTTGCCCTTGAGTCCGAATTCCATGCCGTTTGTCCTCCACAATTCCGGTAAAAGAGCCGCATTGTATCGCCATTCCCCGCCCGGACCTTTTGGAGCGCCCGCATTAGTCGTAGGATATCCGGAAGGTGTCCGCGGCGATCGCGCTGCGGGTGCATTTCCTCGGAGACACTCATGTATCCATTCCACTCCATCATCACCGGGCTGCAGCGCCTGGCCCGGGCTTTGCCGGTCCTCGCTGTCCTGCTGTTCCCGGTGCCGGCCCTGGCCGCCGAAAGCCAGCTGACGCTGGACCATTTTTCGGTGGTCAAGCTGACGGTCAAGGCGGTTCCCGATGCGCGCAGCGCACGCACGCTGGGCGCCCAGCGCGAAGGCACCGGCGTGGTCATCGACTCGAGCGGACTGGTGATGACCATCGGCTACCTGGTGACCGAGGCCGACACCGTCGAGCTGGCGACGGCTGACGGGCGCAAGTTCGCGGCGAATGTCGTCGGTTATGACAATGCCACCGGCCTCGGGCTGGTGAAATCACTGCAGCCCCTGCCGGTGAAGCCGGTCGATTTCGGCCAGTCGGCGGCCGCCAGCCCGCGCGACATGGTGCTGATCGTCGGTTTCGATGGCGTGGCGCCGGCTTATATCGTGTCCAAGCGGCCGTTCGTCGGCTACTGGGAATACCTGCTCGACGAGGCTATCTATACTGCGCCGGCGACCGTCAACTGGCAGGGCGCAGCACTGCTGTCGCGCGAGGGCAAGCTGCTGGGCATCGGCTCGCTCGCTGTGGGAGATGCCATCGGCCAGAGCGGCGTTCCCGGCAACATGTTCGTGCCGATCGACACCCTGAAGCCGGTGCTCGGTGATTTCATCGCCAACGGCCGGGCGACGTCCAAGCCGAGGCCCTGGCTCGGCATCACCTCGCAGGAGGTGCAGGGCAAGGTGATCGTCACACGGGTGACCGCGGAAGGCCCCGCCGAGGAGGCGGGACTGCAGGCCGGCGACATCATCGTCGGCCTCGGCGGGCAGCCGCTCCAGGGGCAGGCCGACTTCTACACCCGCCTGTGGAAAACCGGCGAGGCCGGAGTCGAGGTCACGCTGGATGTGCTGAAGGGCAACCGGGTCGAGGCGGTGAAGGTCAAATCAATCGCCCGCGAGCGCCATTTCCGCTCCCGGCCGGTGTATTGATGCAGTGGTGAACGCGAAGTGATGGACGATGAGCGATTCTGCAGCTCATCGTCCATCGCTAAAAATAGTCCATCCCCAGGCAGCCCGACGCGAGATCCATCTGTTCGACCAGCTTGCGGCCGACCATGTTGCGCAGGGTTTCGGTGGTGCCGCCGCCGAGGCTGCCGTAGCGCGTGCCCCGGAAAAAGCGCGACACCGGGAACTCGTCGGTGAAACCGTAGCCGCCGTGCACCTGAACGGCCTCGCTGGTGACGCGGATGGACATTTCGTTGGTGTATATCTTGGCCATTGCCGCCAGCGTCGGGTCCGGGAATTTGTCGCCTGACACCGCGGCGCGGTAGAGCAGGCCGCGCGCGGCCTCGATCTCGATGTACATGTCGGCGACTTTCCAGCGCATGCCCTGGAAATCGCCGATTTTTTTGCCAAAGGCGGAGCGGTTGCGCATGTATTTCACCGCTTCCTCCAGCGCGCCTTCAGCGAGGCCGAGGCAGATCGCCGGGTTCAGCACGCGCTGGGTGTTGAAGGCCGACAATAGTTTCTTCATGCCGTTGTCGCGGATCACCAGGTTCTCGATCGGCAGTTCGATGTCGTCGAATACCACGTCCGACAGGTATTCGCCGCCCATCGTGTGGTAGCTCGCCCTGGCGATCAGGCCCTTGCTCCCTCCCGGCACCAGCACGCAGCCGATGCCTTCGGCCCCGGGCTTGTTGTCGACGCGGGTGAACACGACGAACATCTCGGCGATGTCGGCGCGCGAAATCAGTGTCTTGGCGCCGCGCAGGATCACGCGGTCGCCCTTGATCGTGCAGTTGGTCCTGTAGTTCGGCACGTCGGTGCCGGCGTCGGGCTCGGTCATGCAGATCGCGAGCATGGCTTCGCCGCTGGCGACGCGGGGCAGGATGCGGCGCTTTATCTCTTCCGGCGCAAACGTCGATATGACGCGCGTCTGGGTGCCGACTTCGCCGAGCGCGCCCATCGCGGTGACGTAGCAGACCTTGCCGATCTCCTCGAGCACCAGCACGGTGTCGAGGATCGACAGGCCGGAGCCGCCGTATTCCTCGGGCACCGCCATGCCGAGCACGCCGATTTCGCCGAGCCGCTTCATGTTCTCCGCCGGCCAGGTGCCGTCGAGGTACTTGATCGCACGCGGCGCAAATTCCTCCTGGCAGACCCGGCGCACGGTGTCGACGAAGGCGCGTTGTTCTTCGGAAATCCTGAAATCCATGTTTTACATCCGTGAGGTGTGAGGGGTGAGGAGTGGGGGGGTGAGGCGAGGCGGGGGTCAATGCCAGTATGGCGGATAGCCGGAGTTTTTCGATTCCGCATCGAGCAGCCGCAGCATCGCGTGCCATTCCAGCACGCCGTACGGGCGGCGCGTGCCGGGCTGGTACAGGTTGGCCGTGTGTTCGATGACTTCCTGTGCCGGCAGCACGATTTCCTGGCCGCCAGCCATCGCGTCGACCTGGGCGCGGCAGGACAGCTCCAGCTGGTACATGGTGTTGAAGGCCTGCTGGATCGTGGCACCGCAGGTCAGCAGGCCGTGGTTGCGCAGGATCAGCGTGTCGTGCGGGCCGAGGTCGCGCACCAGGCGTTCGCGTTCGGCGAGGTCGATCGCCGGGCCCTCGTAGTCGTGGTAACCGTGGTGGCCGACGAAGCGCATCGCGGTCTGGGTCATCGGCAGCAGGCCGCATTTCATCGAACTCACCGCCATGCCGGCGCGGGTATGGGTGTGCATCACGCACTTCACCTCGGGCCGGGCGCGGTGGATCGCGCCGTGGATCACGTAGCCGGACTTGTTGATGCCGTAGTCGGTGTCGGGTTTCCACAGGATGTTGCCCTCGAGGTCGATCTTGACCAGGCTGGAGGCGGTGATTTCCTTGTAAAGCAGGCCGTAGAGGTTGATCAGCAGGTGCTCGTCGTCACCGGGAATGCGCGCGGTGATGTGGTTGTAGATCAGGTCGGTCATGCCGAAGCTGTCGGTCAGCCGGTAGCAGGCGGCGAGGTTGACCCGGGTTTCCCACTCCTCGGGACTGACTTCGTCGCGGATGCAGCGGAATCGGGTGGAGTAGTTGGCGGTCATTTTTCCGGGGGGGCGTCTGGTCTGTCATGGACGACAGAATGATCTGGTTGACGCGGGATTATATAAGGCGTCTCCACCGTTTGACTGGGGCGGTTCCGTATCCTAGACTTGCCGCTTCCGCCTGCGAGCGCCGCCTCCTGGCAGTGCGTCTCGCCCCCGGCAAACATCACCCGCCTACGGAACAAAATGGATCAAACCGCAGCAAGCGCCGCGATCGTCGGCAAGGAACACTGGACCCGCAAGGGCGACGTCAAGCTTTTCCTGTGGGAGAAGAAGGCCGCCGACGGCAAGGGCGAGAAGGGCACGGTGCTGTTCGTGCACGGCTCCTCGATGGCCTCGCAGCCGACCTTCGACCTGCAGGTGCCCGGCCGCGCCGACTCGTCGGTCATGGACTGGTTCGCGCAGCGCGGCTTCAATACCTGGTGCGTGGACATGGAAGGCTACGGCCGCTCGGACAAGTCGCGCGACCTGTATTTCGACATCGCCAACGGCGCCGACGACCTGGCAGCGGCCAGCGACTACATCATGAAGACCACGGGCGCGAAAAAGTTCATGGTCTACGGCATTTCCTCCGGCGCCTTGCGCGCCGCGATGTTTGCCGAGCGCCACCCGGAGCGCGTGGCCCGCCTCGCGCTGGATGCCTTTGTCTGGACCGGCAAGGGCAGCCCGACCCTGGAAGAGCGCGCGAAAAAACTGGACCAGTGGAAGGCGATGAAACGCCGGCCCATCGACCGCGCCTTTGTCCATTCGATTTTCAACCGTGACCATCCCGGCTGCGCCGAGGAGAAGGTGGTCGAGGCCTTCGCCGACGCGATACTCGCGCTTGACGATTCCGTCCCGACCGGGACTTATCTCGACATGTGCGCCAACCTGCCGGTCGTCGACCCGGCCAAGATCACCGTGCCGACGATCATCATGCGCGGGCAGTTCGACGGCATCGCCAGCGTCGAGGACCTGGTCGAGTTTTTCAACCGCCTGCCCAATCCCGACAAGCAGTTCGCGGTGATGGCTGGCATCTCCCATGCCAGCTTCCAGCAGATCAATTACCGTATGGTGTACCACATCCTGCATTCGTTCTTCACCCAGCCGGAGCCGATCTACCGGGGCTGAGTCCAGATATTCATCGCGGCAATCAATCGAGCAGTTCATAACAGGAGGAACAGCATGAAACAGCAGAAACTGAAACTGGCGGGAGCGGTCGTCGCTGCGGCGACCCTTGCACTCGGCATCCCCGCCCAGGCGCAACAATGGCCGGTCAAGCCGGTGCGCCTCGTCGTGCCCTTCGGCGCCGGCGGCGGCACCGACATCCAGGGGCGGCTGCTCGGGCAGAAGTTCCAGCAGAGCATGGGCCAGAACTTCCTGGTCGAAAACCGCTCCGGCGCATCCGGCCTGATCGGGGCGGAGTTCGTCGCGCGCTCCGCGCCCGACGGCTACAACATCCTGTTCACGACCGCGTCGATGGCTGTGAACACGGTGCTCTATGCCAAGCGCCTGAAGTTCAACCCGCTGACCGACCTCGACCCGGTGAGCTGGGTGTCCTCGGTGCCGCTGGTGCTGGTCGTGCACCCCAGCGTGCCGGCGAAGAACCTGAAGGAGTTCGTCGCGCTGGCCAAGCGCCCCCAACAGCAACCTGATCGCCGCGCACAACGGCGCCGGCACCACCAGCCACCTGTCGGTGGAAATGCTCAAGCTGTTCGCCGGCGCCCGCGTGACGCCGGTGCCGTACAAGGGCGGCGGCCCCGCCATGGTGGCCCAGATCAGCGGCGAATCGGACTTCCACTTCGGCACCGCGCTGGCGGCCCAGCCCTTCATCAAGTCGGGCAAGGTGCGCGGCCTCGCCGTGACCACCGCCAAGCGCTCCTCGACTTTCCCCGACCTGCCGACGATGAATTCCATGTTCCCGGATTTCGAGGCTGACAACTGGTACGCGATGTTCTTCCCGAAGGGCACGCCCAAGGACATCGTGGCCAAGCTCAACGCCGAGATCATCAAGGCGCTGAAGTCACCGGACGTCGAGGGGTTCATCCGCAAGGAAGGCGGCGAGCCGGTGGGCAGCACTCCCGAGGCACTGGCGGATTACTTCAAGCGCGAAGCCGAGAAGTACACCAAGGTCATCAACGCTGCGAAGATCGTTCTTGACTGAGCCTGTGCAAAAGGCATCGACTGGCGCCCGCCTCGTGCGGGCGTTTTTTTGCCTGTTTTCCCTGCTACTGCCCGTTCATGAAACGGCATTGGCATCCGGTGGCCCGCCGGCACGTGTGGTGGTGCCCACCACTCCCGGAGGGGCGGCTTCCCTGCAGGCGGAATACCTGGCTGAAGCGATGTGGCGGCCAGGCGGTCAGGCCTGGATCGTCGACCACCGCAGCGGCTTCGGACGCGAGGCGGGGGAGGCTGTGGTGGCCCGTTCGCCGGCGGATGGCCAAACGCTGCTCCTGGCTTCGGCGTCGCTGGCCGTCCGTGCGGCTTCGCCGCCGACGGGATCCGGATTCGATCCGACGCGCGAACTGAAGCCGGTCATCCACTTGTCGTCGACGCCCCTGGTCCTGGCGGTGCATCCGGCGGTGCCCGTGACTTCGCTGGAGCAGCTGCTGGCGCTTGCACGGGGGCAGAAGTATCGGCTCGAAGTGGCGGCCTCTTCTGCGGCAGGTCTGGACGGTCTGGCGGCCGCCATGCTGCTGCCACCCGTGGCGGCTGCACGCATCTCGATACGCCGGGGCGAGTCCGCGGCCCTGCGGGCCCTGACAGGCGGGCAGGTTGATGCGATGTTCGTGGCAGCCCCGCTGGCTGTTGCACACGTCGCGGCAGGTCGTCTGCGCCCGCTCGCGACCACTGCGGCAAGCCGACATCCGGTGCTGGCAGCGCTTCCTACCCTCGCGAATCCTTCCCGTGATTTTGTCGGCAATCAGTGGTACGGATTATTTGTCCCGGCCGGGACGGCGGATGAGGTCGTGGCAGATGTTCATGCCCGGGTCCGCCAGACGCTGCGCGCCGAATCCGTTGTTTCCTTTTTTTCCGACCGCGCGCTGGTGCCGGGAAGTGATGATCCGGCGGCACTGGGCGCATTGCTGCGCCAGGACATGGCCCGTTACGCCGCGATGATCCGGCGCGCCGGCCTCGTGCTCTAGCGGCGACTGGCGGCGACGTCCTGTCGCCGAAACCGGGCGGGCGAGATCGGGTGCATGCCATCCCTTGCCCGGATCGGGCGGACCGGACTCGTGAGCGATCGTATCGGGACGCACAAAACGGAACGCACAAAATGTCAATTTAGGGTTACATCTCAGTCTATCTTGTGACACAATGTGGGTTCCACTTGGTGGAATATAAAATATTGTTATAAATCAATAAGTTATATACGAGGAGGTTTTCATGCATATTTTCCAGTCTGTGCTACGAATGAGTCTGGGTCTTGCGTTTTTGATCCCGGTATCGACTCCGGCCGCCTATCCGGAAAAGCCGGTGCGATTGATCGTTCCCTTCAGTACCGGGGGGGGCACTGACATCCAGGGAAGGTTGCTGGGCGAAAAAATGCGCTCGGGCCTCGGGCAGCAGGTGCTGGTCGACAACCGTACGGGCGCGGGCGGCCTGATCGGCGCGCAGATCACGGTCGAATCGCCGCCCGACGGCTATACCGTGTTGTTCACCACGGCGACCATTGCAGTGAACGTCACCCTGCAGAAGGACCGCATGAAATTCGATCCGCTGAAGGACCTGGACCCCGTGGTCTGGGTCTCATCGGCTCCGCTGGTGCTGGTGGTCCACCCCAGTGTGCCTGCAAAAAATGTCAAGGAACTGGTGGCGCTGTCCAGCCGCGTCCCGCAGGGACTGAACATGGGCGGCAATACGCCCGGCAGCACCAGCCACCTGTCGGCGGAGATGTTCAAGCAGTTCGCGAAAGCCAAGGGGGTGACGGTGCTGTACAAGGGCGGCGGACCCGCGACCCTGGGCGTGGCAACCGGGGAAATCGACCTGCTGTTCGCCACGGCGCCATCCTCGATGCCCCACATCAAGGCGGGCCGGCTGCGCGCGCTGGCGGTGACCACGGCGAAGCCTGCCTCGGCGCTGCCCGAACTGCCCACGATGAACTCGATGTATCCGGGATTCACCTCGGACAACTGGTACGCGATGTTCATGCCCAAAGGATCGCCGAAGGCGGCGATCGACAGGATCAACAGCGAGGTGAAGAAGGCGCTGAGCGCGGAGGAAGTCAGCAGGTTTTACGCGCGCGAGGGGCTCGATCCCGTGGGCAGCACGCCGGTGGAATTGACCGAAATGATGCAGCGGGAGATTGCCAAGTACCGCAAAATCATCACCGACGGCAAGATCCGTTTGCGCTGAACGCTTCCGGCTGTGGCAAGCACGCCTCCTGCGGGAGGCGTTTTTTGCGCCCCTGCAGCCGCGCACATCATGCGGAACCGGCAGTCTGGTGGCGGGGTGTCCCTGCTAGAATCAAATCCATATTTTCCCGTCCCGGATTTTCCCGACATGACCGAAATCGATGCTGCAAAAGTCTCCTGGCAGGACCAGTACAAGCTGATGGTCGGCTCGGTGACGCCGCGCCCCATTGCGCTGGTGACCACCCTCGGCCGGCACGGTGCCAATGCGGCGCCCTTCAGCTTCTTCAATGCCGTGGGCTCGGATCCGGCGATGCTGATGTTTTCGGTCGGCGACCGCTCCGGTTCGGACAAGGACACCGTGCGCAACATCCGCGAGACGCCGGAATTCGTCGTGCATATCGTCAGCGATGCGATCAAGGAGCAGATGAACATCTGCGCCGTCGACTATCCGCTCGGCGTCAACGAGATCGAAAAGGCAGGCTTTACGACCGCGCCCTCGCGCAGGGTCAGGCCGCCGCGGATCGTCGAGGCGCCGGTGGCGATGGAATGCCGGCTGATGCAGATCGTCGACCTCGGCCGCAAGCCCTATCACGTCGTGTTCGGCGAGGTCGTCTACTTCCATTACCACGAAGGCATCGTCAACGAACGCTTCCATGTCGATGCCGGACGCATCAACCCGATCGGGCGCCTGGCCGGCAAGGGCGGCTATACGCGCATCACCGACCGTTTCGAAATGCCGCGCATTCCCTATGAGGGCGGTGCGGCCGGCGAATGAATCCGGGAATCACACAACAAGAAAATGTCGTGCAACGGAGGACAACCATCCCTCAGCGAGGAACACCATGAAGCCATTTCACAGCAGCCTTTTTCCCGTCATGTTTGCCGCGCTGGCCGCGATGCCGGTGCAGGCCGCCGAGTATCCGCAGCGCCCGGTGCGCCTGGTGGTGCCGTATTCCGCCGGCGGATCGACTGATACCGTCGCGCGCGTGACCAGCGCGCGGCTGTCGGAGCGCCTGGGCCAGCAGGTCGTGGTCGACAACCGCACCGGTGCCGGCACGATCATCGGCACCGAAATCGTCAAGAACGCGACCCCCGATGGCCATGTGCTGCTGATGGCGACGCCGCCGCTGGCCGTCAATCCTTCGCTGTACGCGAAGGTGCCTTATGTGCTGGAGCGCGATTTCGTCGCGGTCACCAACATCGCCGCATCGAGCAACCTGCTGGTGGTGCATCCCTCGATGCCCGCGAATTCGGTGAAGGAACTGGTCGCGCTGCTGAAGGCCAGTCCGGGCAAGTACAACTACGGTTCCAGCGGCGTCGGCGGCGCGGGACACCTTGCCATGGCGCTGTTCACCAGCATGGCCGAGGTCGAAGCGCTGCACGTGCCGTACAAGGGCGGCGCACCCGCGGTGGCGGACCTGGTGGCCGGACGCCTGAACATGATGATGGCCAACCTGACCACGGCCCAGCCCCATATCCGCGCCGGCAAGTTGCGCGGCCTTGGCGTGGGCAAGGCCAAGCGCACGCCGCTGTTCCCGGAGATGCCGACCATCGCCGAGGCGGGCGTGAAGGGTTACGAGGCCAACAACTGGAACGGCTTGGTGGCGCCGGCCGGCACGCCGCGCGCGGTGATCCAGCGCCTGAACAAGGAAATCGTCGCCACGTTGCAGGAACCGGCAATCGCCGATCGTTTGACCAAGGCCGGACTGGAACCGGTGGGCGACAGCCCGGCGGAGTTCGCGCAATACCTCAAGGCCGAGGCGGCGAAGTGGGGCAAGCTGGTCAAGGCGGCGGGCATCAAGGCCGAGTGATTTAAAAATATCAATATAATCAAGGAGTTATGAGGAATGTCCGCAGTCACCAACAAGCGTCCGCAGCCGGACAAGGTCATTGTCGATCTCGCGCAGTACGCGCATGGCTACAAGCCTGCGAGCAAGCTCGCCTATGAAACCGCGCGGCTGACGCTGATCGACAGCCTGGCCTGCGCCTTCGAGGCGCTGGCCTATCCGGACTGCACCAAGCTGCTCGGGCCCGTCGTGCCCGGTACCGTCGTGCCCAACGGCGCGCGCGTGCCGGGCACGAACTACGTGCTCGACCCGGTGACTGCGGCTTTCAACGCCGGCGCGCTGATCCGCTGGCTCGATTTCAACGATGCCTTCTACGGCCGGACGGTGATCCATCCCTCGGACAATATCGGCGCGATCCTGATGACCGCGGACTGGCTGTCGCGCACCCGCGTGGCCGCGGGTAAAAAGCCGCTCGCCATGCGCGAAGTGCTGACGGCGATCATCAAGGCCTACGAAGTGCAGGGCGGGCTTGCGCTGGAGAACGGCTTCACCGCTGCCGGCCTTGACCACACGATCCTGGTGAAGATCGCCAGCACCGCCGCGGTGACCTCGGTACTCGGCTGCACGTTCGAGGAAACCATCAACGCGCTGTCGAATGCCTGGGTCGACGGCCACGCGCTGGCGACCTACCGCCGCAAGCCCAACACCGGCGCGCGCAAGTCATGGGCCGCGGGTGACGCCTCGGCGCGCGCGGTGTGGCTGTCGCTGCTCGCGAAAAAGGGCGAGATGGGCTACCCCTCGGCGCTGACCGCGCCCAAGTGGGGCTTCTACGACGTGCTGTTCAAGGGCAAGCCCTTCAAGTTCCAGCGCCCGCTGGGCAGCTACGTCATCGAGAACACGCTGTTCAAGATCCCGTACCCGACCGCTTTCCACGGCCAGACCGGCGTCGAGGCGGCGATCAAGCTGCACCCGCTGGTGAAAGACCGGCTCGACGAGGTCAGCCACATCGAGGCGCGTGCACACAATTCGACGATGGTGATCCTCGACAAGACCGGGCCGCTCGCGAACTTCGCCGACCGCGACCACTGCATGCAGTACATGATGGCCATCGGCCTGATCTTCGGCGAGATGACCGCCAGGCACTACGAAGACGAGATCGCCGCCGATCCGCGCATCGACAAGCTGCGCGCGAAAATCCGCCTCACCGAATACGAGCGCTACGAGCGCGAGTACCACGATCCGGCCAAGCGCACCAACGCCAACTCGATCCAGGTGTTCTTCAAGGACGGCACGAAAACGCCGCTGGTCGAGGTCAATTACCCGCTGGGCCACCGCAAGCGCCGCAAGGAAGGCATTCCGGCGGTGATGAAAAAGTTCAACGCCAATACCGCGATGGCCTTCGCGGCCAAGCAGAAGGCGGCGATCGTTGCCGCCTGCACGGATCAGAAAAAACTGGAGGCGATGGCGGTCAACGAGTTTGTCGACCTGCTCGTTCGCTAGACCAGATTGTCATGCCGGCGCAAGCCGGCATCCAGCCGTTTTGTTCGCGACGGTGAGTACTGGATCCCGGCTTGCGCCGGGATGACTGAACTGCTTATGACAGCCCGTACATTTTCTGCCCCGGCGTGGGCAGTTCCGCGCTGAGGATGGCGCCGCCTTCGGAATCGACGATGTACAGCGTGTGCGGGTCCTTCACGCCCCAGGCGCAGTTGGTCACCACGTCCGAGCCCGGCGAGTCGATGCGGTACATCGGCTCGCCGCGCTGGTTGAACACCCACACCGCGCCCATGTCCGGATGCGCCACGGCCAGTCCGTCGTCCTCGTCGATGGCCATGCCGTCGGGGCCGCGGCCGCCCGACATCTGGATGAACACGCCCATCCGTGACACCGTGCCGTCGGGCAGCAGCGGCAGGCGCCACACCGCGTTGGCGCGGGTCACCGCGACGAACAGCGTGTTTTCCGCCGCGTTGAGCACCAGGCCGTTGGGGCTGGGGATGTTGTCGGCGATGCGCTCGAGTTTGCCGTTCGAGCGCAGCCGGTATACCGCGCCGCTGGGGTTCTGCAGGCCGCTCTGGCCCTGGTCGGTGAAGTAGAGGTCGCCGTTGGACGCGAACACCAGGTCGTTCAGGCCCTTGAAGGTTTCAAGGTTGTAGCGGTTCAGGAGGGTCTCAATGCGGCCGCGTTTCGCGTCGAGCAGCATCAGCCCGCGCTTGTGGTCGGTGACGAAAATGCGGCCGTCCCGGTGAATCTTCAGGCCATTGGGTTCACCGTCGTATTCGACGACTAGATCCCAGTTGCCTTTCGGCGAGATGCGGAAAATGCGGCCAAAGGGAATGTCGGTGACGTAGAGATTGCCCTTGCGGTCGAAGGACGGACCTTCGAGGAAGCAGCCGCCTTCCGGCGCGGGGCGGCCGGCTGCAAGGCGCTCGGTGGAGACTTTCGTGCGGCGGAATTTCTTCGGCAGTTCGGCGAAGACGTCGGCGGTGATGCGTTCAGGCGGGGCAAAGAAGCTCATGGTCTCAATATGGACTGGGCTGCGGAAGGAGCGGGGATTGTATGACAGAATCCCGCGGACTCCCCTGAATCCATCCCGCCGATCCGCCATGAAAAAACCGCTTGAGGTCCTGCGTCTTTATCCCGATCACGATTACACGCTGAACGGCGTGCTCAAAAGCCGCATCAAGCGTGATCCCGCGCGCCCCTTCATCCTGTTCCGTGACCGCAGCTGGTCCTGGGGTGATTTCAGCGAGGCCGTCGACGCTGCCGCCCGTGTGCTGGCCGCCCGCGGCATTCGCAAGGGCGACCGCATGGCGGTGATGGCGCGCAACTGCGACGGCCACGTGCTGATGCTGTGCGCGCTGGCGCGGCTGGGGGCGATCATGGTGCCGGTGAACCCCGAGTTCGGTGTCGAGGAGGCGAAATACGTGCTGCACCATGCCGGGGTCAGCGCGGTGGCGGCGACGCAGGATACGCTGGAGGTGGCGCGCAAGGCCGCAGCCGGCCTGAAGACGCCGGCCTGGTTCGTGATGCTCGACGCGGCGAGCGCTGATGTGCCGCTGCTCGGAGATCTGCTGAAGGCGGCGCCCGACGCGGCGCTGCCTGCCGGCGTCACCGGAGACGACACCTGCCTGATCGTCTACACCTCGGGCACCACCGGATTTCCGAAGGGCGCGATGCACAGCCAGAGGAGTTTCGTCACCGGCGGCGAGGCCTTCGTGCAGCGTGTCCACCTGCAGGATGACGACCGCGTGATGGTGGTGCTGCCGCTGTTCCACATCAACGCGATGTTCTACTCGGTGGCGGGTACGCTCGCCGCCGGCGCCTGCATGATCATCGTGCCGAAGTTCTCGGCCTCGACCTTCTGGCAGACCGCGGTTGACACCGGCGCCACCCAGGTCAACATCATCGAAGCCATCGGCAGCATCCTGCGCGCGCGGCCGCGCAGCGAGTTCCGGCCGGAGCACAGGATTTCCAAGGTCTACGGCGTGCGCGCCAGCATGGATGCGACCTTCCGCGACGAGTTCCACATCGCGCACCGCATCGGCGGCTACGGCATGACCGAGATTCCCGGTGTGACCTGCAATCCCTTCGAGGGGCCGCAAAAACTCGGCAGCATGGGGCCGATCGGCCGCCATCCCGATCCCGCGCGCCCCTGGGCGCAGTGCCGCGTCGTCGACGACGAGGGCCGCGACGTGCCCGACGGCGAGCCGGGCGAGCTGTGGGTAAAAACGCCTATCATCATGCAGGGCTATTTCCGCGATCCCGAACAGACGGCGAATGCCTTCCATGACGGCTGGTTCAAGACCGGCGACCTCGTGAAGCGCGACAGCGACGGGTATTACTACTTCATTTCGCGCAAGCGCGACATCATCCGCCGCCGCGGCGAGAACATTGCCGCCGCCGAGCTCGATCGCGTGATCGGCGAGCATCCGGCGGTGGCCGAGGCCGGCACCATCGCGGTGCCTTCGGAGCTGGGCGAGGACGAGATATTCGTGGTCTGTGCGCTGAAGCCGGGAGCCAGCGTCACGGCGCAGGAGATCGCCGACTGGTGCCGCGCGCGGCTTGCGCCGCAGAAGGTGCCGCGTTTCGTCGCCTTCGTCGACGAACTGCCGCACACGCCCACGCACAAGATCGCCAAGGCCCAGTTGCGCGAGGACAAGGCGCTGCGGGAGCGGGCGGTGGACCTGCAGGGTGGACCCGGTCGTTGAATCCCGGCCGGTACATCTTCGACGTATGAGGCCCGAATCTTGTTAAGCTGCAAACTGGAAATGATGCGAAGGAGATATGCCATGAATGCTGTTCGCGCCGTACTGGCATCCGCTGTTCTGCCCCTGGCCTTTTCCGGGCTGGCAGTGGCCCAGGTGAAGGACTATCCCGCCCGCCAGATCCGCTTCATCGTGCCTTTTCCTCCGGGTGGTGCGACGGACGTGGTGACCCGCGTGGTCGCCCAGAAAATGAATGACCAGTACAAGCGGCAGGTTGCCATGGTCGACAACCGCGCCGGCGCGGGCGGCGTGGTCGGCTCGGAGATCGCGGCGCGTGCCGCCGCCGACGGCTATACGCTGGTGATGGGGACCACCGGCACCCATGCCATCAATGCCAGCCTGTATGCCAAGCCGTCCTACGACCCGGTCAAGGACTTCGTCGCCATCACGCCGGCCGCATTGCTGCCGAACATGCTGGTCGCGCACCCGTCGGTTCCGGTGAAAAACGTGCGCGAACTGATTGCCCTCGCGCGGGCAAGGCCTGGCGACCTGTCCTATGCCTCGTCAGGCAATTTCCTTTACCTGAGCGGCGCGCTGTTCACGAGCATGGCGAAAGTCAAGATGCTGCACGTGCCCTTCAAGGGCGGCGCGCAGGCGATGCCGGCAGTGGTGTCCGGCGAGGTCGGCCTCTCGTTCGCGACCATCGTGTCCTCGTTGCCGCTGGTCGAGGCCGGCAAGCTGCGCGGCCTCGCGGTGACCAGCGCCAAGCGCTTCCCCAGCGCGATGAGTTACCCCACGGTCGCGGAATCCGGCCTGCCCGGCTACGAGGCAGTGGCCTGGTATGGCGTGTTCGCGCCGGCCGGCACGCCGCGCGAGATCGTGCAGCAGCTGAACACCGACATCGTGCGCATCGTCAACTCGCCGGAGGTGCGCGAGCTGTTCCTCAAGCAGGGCGCCGAGTCGTACGCGACCACTCCGGAGGAGTTCGCGAAGGTCGTGCAGAGCGACGTCGCCAAATGGGCGAAGGTGGTGAAGGCGTCGGGCGCCAAGGCCGACTGATCCCGATCAGGCGCGCTTCAGCGCGTCGTCGGCGACCACCTGCAGCAGGTGGTCGAGGTCGGCCCTCAGTTCGGGCAGGCCTGCAGTGGCGCGGAAGGTCTTGGTATCCATGAACAGCTTCTTGTTGATCTCGACCTGCACCGAGTCGATGCCGCGTGACGGGTCGCCGTGGCGGCCAATCAGTTCGTTGCCGACATAGGGGTCGTTCACCGATACGCTGTAGCCTCGGCTTTTCAGCGTGTCGACGATCAGGTCCATCGTCTGCGGTGACGAGGTTTTTCCGTTCAGGTCGCTGATGCAGAAATCGGCACGCGGTTTTCCGGCATCGGGGTGCGTCGGCGCGCCGACCGCCGACATGCAGTGGCAGGATATCTGCCGCAGAACGCCGAAGCGCCGGTAAGTGTCGTCCACCAGGCGTTTCAGCTCGGCGTGGTAGGGGCGGTAGTAACGATCAAGACGCTCCTCAATTTCCGCCACTGTCAGCGGACGTTCCTGGAAGGGTTCGCCGTAGCGCGATTTGGTCTTGATCAGCCCCAGGCCCTCCAGCGTGCGTGCCGTCGGCTTCAGCGGTTTCGGCCACTCGCCGTCGACGACGGCCGGATCCATGTCGGCCTCGCTGCGGTTGACGTCGACCCAGGTGTTGGGGAAGCAGCAGTAGAGCAGGGTGCCGCCGGCGGCCGGCGCGCCGGCCCACAGGTCCTCGACGTACATCGACACGTTGTCATGCACGGTCGTGAAAGGCAGCGGCGAGCGGTATTCCTTCGGGTATTCGCGGCCGCTGCGGGAGACATCGACGACCAGGGGAGTGGGGCTGCCGGCGGGCTCGAATCGCAGGAACAGCCCGGGTTGTGCATGGATCACGGCATGGGTCCTTGTTTTTTTGTTTGGCCCCTTGTTTCTATGCAATGCCCCGGGGTTTGTCAACGGCATATCCCCGCGCCGCCGGCCGGCCGCGCCGCATGTCACCGCCAGCGCGCCCTGTCACAAGCCTGTAATGCAAACGGATTAATGTCTGCGCGTAGGCGGCACGGCCGCGACTGACGAGGATTCCACCATGCTGAACCGATCGCCCCTGAAGCCGGCTGTCGCTGTACTGGCCGGAGCCGGCCTCGTGCTGGGTGCCGCGCCGCTGGCCGCCCAAACGCAGGCCTATCCCGCCAAGCCGGTGCGCGTGGTCGTGCCTCTGGCGCCCGGCGGCGGCAGCGACATCGTGGCCCGGATCGCCGCGCAGGCGCTGTCGGATGCCTGGGGCCAGTCGCTGGTCATCGACAACCGGCCCGGGGCGGGCGGCACCATCGGCACCGCGATTGTTGCCAAGGCGCCGGCTGACGGCTACACCGCGCTGGTGTCGAGCTCGACCATGGCGATCGGACCGGCGCTGTTCAGGAACATCGGGTTTGATGTGCTCAAGGATTTTGCGCCGGTGACACTGATCGCCGACCAGCCCAGCATCATCGCCGTCAATCCCAAGGTGCCGGCGAAGACGCTGCCGGAGCTGATCGCGCTGTTCAAAAAGGAGCCGGGCAAGTACGCCTTTGGTTCAGCGGGCAACGGTACCGCGAGCCACCTTGCCAATGAACTGTTCAAGCTCTCGGCCAAGGTTGACACCATCCATGTGCCGTACAAGAGCGCCGGCCTGGCAACCACGGGCCTGCTCTCCGGCGAGATTCAGTACATGGTCACCAACATGGCCACGGCGCTGCCGCAGGTGCGCTCGGGGCGTCTGACCGGTGTTGCGGTGACCAGCGAGAAGCGCGTCGATGCGGCGCCGGAGATCCCGACCGCGAGCGAGGCCGGGTTGCCGGGGTTCGCCTATACCACCTGGTACGGAATGCTGGTGCCAGCGGGCTCACCGGCCGCGGTGGTTCAGCGGTTCCACGGCGACCTTGCGAAGCAGTCCCGCGATCCGCAGGTCGCCCAGCGCTTTTCCAGCCAGGGCCTGACCGTGCGCGTCAGCGCGCCGCAGGAGTTCTCGAAGTATCTGTCCGGGGAAGTGGCGCGCTGGCAGCAGGTGGTCAATGCCGCGGGCATACAGAAGCAGTAGTTGCCGGATACCGGAGTTGCGGTTTTAGCGCTGCGCCGTTCTTCCCCCACCCCTCTCCGCGCGGCGCGTTTTTCTTCACTGCGATGAAGCGGCGGGCATGCCACAGCATGTGGAATGCCCGCCTCCGGCTTGTGATGCCCGTGCCCCTTGGCTAGACTCCACGGTCATGCGTGTCGTGCGGTGAAGGCCCGCGACACCACCGACAGACCGTCGCTGCGCCATGCACGCAGTGCATCCGGGGGAGAACATCATCGAACGCAAGAGCTTGGGCCTGGCCGTGATCGGCTCCGGCCGCATCGGCGGGCTGCGCGCGCAGCTCGCGGCCGGGCATCCCGCAGTGCGCTTCATCGCCACCTCCGACCAGGATCCGAAAAAAGCGGAAGCCCTGGCGAAGAGGGTCGGCGCCGCCCTGCATTCCGGCGACAACGACGCGATCATCGCCCACCCGGAAGTCAACGCGGTCATCGTCTCGACCAGCGAGGGTGAACACCTGGCGCCGATCCTGAAGGCGCTCGAACTCGGCAAGCCGGTGCTGGTGGAGAAGCCCATCGCACTGTCGCTGGCCGATGCCGACCAGGTGATCCGGACCATCGAGAAATCCGGAGTGCCGGTGCATGTCGGCTACAGCCGCCGCTACAAGGAGCGCTACCAGATCGCCAAGGAGCAGATCGTGCAGGGGCGCGTCGGCCGGTTGACCGGCGGCGCGGCGCGGGTGTTCAACTCGCGCTCCCAGGCGCTGGGCATGCTCCAGCGCAACCCGCATGCGACGCCGGTGGTTGACGCGCTGACCTACTACGTCGACCTGATGAACTGGTTCCATGAGGGCAGGCGGCTGGTCGAGGTCTATGCGCGCGGGCAGAAGGGCGTGCTGCGGGAGGCCGGCTACGACCATGTCGAGGACATCAGCTACGCGATCCTGACCTACGAGGACGGTGCGGTGATGAATCTCGGCATCAGCTATGCGCTGCCGGCGAAATACCCGGCGCTGGGCCATGCCGCCCGCGTCGAACTGGTCGGCACCGACGGCGTGATGATCCTCGACGACGACCACACCGACCAGCTGATGTACACCGAGAAGGGCATTCCCCACGTCTATCTGCCGGATCACACGGTCAACATGGTGTTCCTGCAGAGCGGCACGCCCGGCGACTGGGCGCTGGGCGAGTTCTGGGGGCCGATTGCCAACGAGACGCGGGCCTGGCTCGATCACCTGGCAATGGGCAAGCCCTGCACCCTGGCCAAGCCGGGCGAGGCGCGGCTGAACCTCGAGGTGACGCTGGCAATCGAGCATTCGATGGCCACCGGCCGCGCGGTGACGCTGCCGCTGGCGCAATAACAATCTCACGAGGAGATCCTGATGAAAATGCAATCTGCGCTGCTGGCAGTGCTGTGTGCGGTCGCCGGCGTGGTGCAGGCCGCCGACAGCTATCCCCAGCGGCCGATCCGCATGATCGTGGCCTATCCGCCGGGTGGCGGTACCGACCAGGTGGGGCGCGTGATGGCCGAGCAGCTGAGCCAGACGCTGGGCCAGCAGGTCGTCGTCGACAACCGGGGCGGCGCAACCGGCAACATCGGCACCGAACTCGCCGCGCGCGCGGTGCCCGACGGCCACACGTTGTTGATGGGCAATGTCGCGCCCAACGCGGTCAATGTGAGCCTGTTCAAAAAACTTCCTTTCGACCCGGTGAAGGATTTTTCACCGGTGAGCCTGGTGGCGATCACCCCCAACATACTTGTCGCGCATCCTTCGGTACCGGTGAAAAGCATTGGTGATCTGATCTCGCTGGCCAAGGCGAAACCCGGCGCACTCAACTTTCCCTCGGCCGGTGTTGGCAGTTCCTCGCATCTCGCGGGCGAGCTGCTGAAATCGCTTGCCGGCATCGACATGGTCCACGTCCCCTTCAAGGGTGGCGGTCCTGCCATGGTGGCGACGATTTCGGGAGAGGTGCAGATCATGTTCGCAACCATGCCGGCGGCGATGCCGCATGTGAAATCGGGCAAGGTGCGGCCGGTGGCGGTGACCACTGCCAAGCGTTCACAGGCGATGCCGGATTTGCCGACCGTCGCGGAGGCGGGCGTCAAGGGCTATGACGCGGCGACCTGGTACGGCCTGCTCGCGCCGGCGGGCACACCGAAGCCGATTGTCGACCGGCTGCATGCGGATGTGGTGAAAATTCTTGCAGGCCCGGCCCGGCAGCGCCTCGAAGCGCAGGGTTTTGAGCCGGACGGCGGCACGCCGGCCGCTTTCGCGGCCTACATCAAGTCCGAGATCGCCAAATGGGCCAAGGTCATCAAGGATGCCGGCATTCCGGCGGAGTGACCGCATGGCCACCGATAACACGGAGGAGATCCGATGTCTTTTTTTGAACCGCCGCCGCTGATCGAGGCGGAAGTCTTCGCATCCGTGCCCGCGCGCCTGCGCAAGGGCGGGGCGCCGTCGAGCTGGATCGACGCCAACCATCCGGGTTCGAAGCTCGACTGTTTTCTCGAGGGACCGGCCTTCGACCGCGAGGGCAATCTCTACATGGTTGACATTCCCTATGGCCGCATCCTCAGGATGTCGCCCAAGGGGGAGTTCGATGTCGCGGCCGAGTATGAAGGCTGGCCCAACGGGCTGGCGGTGCACCGGGACGGTTCGCTGTTCATCGCCGACTATCGCCGCGGCATCCTGCGCTGCGATCCGAAGACGGGCCGCGTCGAGGATTTCCTGACCCACAACCAGTCCGAGGGTTTCAAGGGCGTCAACGATCTGACCTTCGCCAGGAACGGCGATCTTTACTTCACCGATCAGGGCCAGACCGGCATCCACGATCCCACGGGCCGCGTCTACCGCTACAGCACCGAGGGGCGGCTCGACTGCCTGATCACGAACGGGCCCAGCCCCAACGGCATCGTGCTCGATCCGCAGGACAAGGTGATGTACGTCGCGATGACCCGCGCCAACTGCATGTGGCATTGCCCGCTGAAGGGCGGCGCGGTGAACAAGGCAGGCGTGTTCTGCGTTCTGCCGGGCATCCACGGCCCTGACGGACTGGCGATGGACGAGGCCGGCAACCTGTCGGCAGCGCATGCGCGGCCCGGCATCATCTGGCTGTTCGGGCCGATGGGCGAACCGCTGGCGCGGGTGCAGAGCCGCAACAAGGGCGCGCGCATGACCAACATGGCCTACGGCGGCGCCGACCGCAAGACGCTCTACATCTGCGATTCCTATCGCGGCGAGATCCTCGCGGCGAAGATGCCGGTGGCGGGCAAAGTGCTGTACTCGCATCTTTGAGGAGGTTTAAAATAATGAATAAAATCAAATACTTATCATCAATCATCGCGCTGTCCATGCTGGTGCTGCCGGTGGCAGCGCAGAACTATCCGACGCGTGCAGTGCGCATCGTCGTGCCCTCGGCGCCGGGCGGCGGCACCGACATTTCGGCGCGCATCCTCGCGCCGCAGCTGAGCCAGTTTCTCGGCCAGCAGGTGGTCGTCGAGAACCGCGCCGGCGCCGGCACGATGATCGGCGGCGAGGCGGTGGCACGCGCCGCGCCCGACGGCTACACGCTGCTGATGGGCATCAGCACGCTGGCAATCAATCCGGCGATGTACAAAAAAGTACCGTACGACGCGCTGAAGGATTTTGCGCCGATTTCGCAGGCGGTTTCGCTGTCGAACGTGCTGGTGGTGCATCCCTCGCTGCCGGCGAAAAACGTGAAAGAGTTCATCGCGCTGGTGAAGCCGCGTCCCGGGCAGATCAATTTCGCCTCGGCCGGCGTCGGCACCAGCCCGCACCTGTCGATGGAGCTGTTCCTGGTGATGACCGGCCTGAAAATGCTGCACGTGCCGTACAAGGGCTCGGGGCCCGGGGTCACCGACCTTGTTGCCGGTCACGTTCCGGCGATGATGCCCAACATGCTGTCGGCGAAGCCGCACATCCAGTCGGGGCGGCTGCGCGCGCTGGGCGTCACCGGCGCGAAGCGCGCGCCGGGCGCCGATGACATCCCGACCATCGCCGAGGCCGGCGTGCCGGGCTACGAGGCGGTGCAGTGGTACGGCCTGCTCGCACCGGCCGGTACGCCGCGCGACATCATCAGCAAACTGCACACCGGCGTCGTGCGCGCGCTGCAGAACCCGGAAGTGCGCCAGCGCCTGCTGAACGACGGCGCCGAGCCGGTGGGCAGCAGCCCCGAGGAATTCGCGGCCTACCTGCGCAGCGAAACGGCGAAGTGGGCGAAGGTGATCCAGGCGGCGGGCATCAAGCCGGAGTAAACGAATGGCTTCGAGGAAAACCGCGGCGAAAATTTCGCCATTGATGCAGCGGCTGGCGAGTTACATCACCGCCGCGCCGCGCCGCGCGCTGCCCGCCAAAGTCGCCGAGCGCGCCAAGCACCACCTGCTTGACACGCTGGCGGCAATGCTTTCGGGTTCGCAGCTGCTGCCGGGCCGCCGCGCGATCGAGTTCGTCGCGACTCAGGGCGGCACGCCCGAGGCCACCGTGATCGGCTCGGAACTCCGTACCACCGCAATCAATGCGGCGCTGGCCAACGGCATGCATGCCCATGCCGACGAGACTGACGACACCTATTACCTCGCGCTGGTGCACCCCGGCTGCGCCGTGGTGCCGGCGGCGCTGGCCGTGGCCGAACGCGAGCGCGCGAGCGGCACGGCGCTGCTGCGCGCCATGGTGCTCGGTTATGACGTCTGCGCGCGGATGTCGATCGCGCTCGGCATCGAGCGTTTCCGCGAGCGCGGCCATTCCACGCACAGCTTCGGCCACATGTTCGGTGCGGCGGCCGCTGCCGCGGCGATACTGAAGTTGAACTACGACCAGACGCGTTACCTGCTGTCGTACACCGCGCAGCAGGCCTCAGGGTTGTCCTGCTGGGCGCGCGACATAGAGCACATCGAAAAGGCCTTCGATTTCGGCGGCATGCCGGCGCGCAACGGCGTCACCGCGGCGCTGATGGCGTCGATGAGGTTCACCGGCGTCGAGGACGTGTTCGACGGCGACCGCGGCTTTTTTCATGCCCACGGCCTGACCGCGAGCCCGGAAAAACTGGTGGCGGACCTCGGCCGCCGCTACGAGATCATGAACACCTCGATCAAGCGCTGGGCCGTCGGTTACCCGATCCAGGCGCCGCTGGATGCGGTGATGAACATTCTGGAGAAACACCGCATTGGCGCAGCCGACGTCGGGCGCGTGACCATCACCATCGACGAGCAGGGCGCGCGCACGGTCAACCAGCGCACGATGGCCAGCATCAACATCCAGCACCTGGTGGCGGTGATGCTGCTCGATGGCGACATCAGCTTTGCCTCGGCGCATGACGACCGCCGCGTGCGCAATCCGAAGGTGCTGAAGCTGAAGGAAAAAATCGAACTGAAGGGCAGCGCCGCGCTGGGCCGGGCGAAGACCACCCAGGCCGTTGTCGAGATCGAAACCCGCGACGGCCGCCGGCTGCGCCACCACACGAAAGCCGTGCGCGGCACCGCCGCCAACCCGATGCCGCGGGAGGAGGTGGCGGCCAAGGCGCGCGACCTGCTCGTGCCGCTGCTCGGCGCGCGCCGCAGCGAAAAACTGATCGATGCCGTTTGGAAAATCGAAGCCTTGCGCGATGCGCGCGCGCTGCGGCCGCTGCTCGCCTTGAAATGACTCGCCCATTGGGAGGATTCGCATGACCCAGCGTTACGACCTGCACAGCCATGTCATCCCGCCGACCATCATCGCGGCGATGGAGAAGGATCCCAAGCGTTTCCAGACCAGCATCTGGGAGAAGGACGGCAAGAAATACTTCGACGTGCACGGCCGGCCGGCGGTGCTGAGCCCGGATTTCTATGACGCCGACGCCAAGGTCGAGTGGATGAGCCGCAACAGGCTCGATGTATCGGCGATCTCGGTCGGGCCGCCGATCTATTTCTACTGGCTGCCAGCGGACGCTGGGCTCTACGCGGCGCAGCTGGCCAACGACGGCATCGCGCAGATGGTGGCGAAACACCCGTCGCGGCTGCGCGGCATGGCCCACCTGCCGATGCAGGATCCGGATGCGGCGATCGCCGAGCTCGAACGCGTGGTGAAGGAGCACGGCTTCAAGGCGGTGGAGCTGGCGACCTCGATCGAGGGCACGCCGCTCGCCGCGCCGAAGTTCCGCAAGGTGCTGAAGACCATCGAGCAGCTGGGCTGTTTCATCTTCGCCCATCCCTACCAATGCCTCGCCAAGGGCGGCATGGAGGACTATTACCTGTCGAACTTCGTCGGTTTTCCGCTGGACACTACGCTGATGGTCGCGCACCTGATGTTCAGCGGCGCGATGGACGAGATGCCCAAGCTGCGCGTGGTGCTGCCGCATGGCGGCGGCTTCATTCCGTACCAGATCGGGCGTTTCCGCCACGGCCACCAGGTGCGCAACGAACCCAAGGTCAACAATGTCACGCCGCCGCGCGAGCTGTTCAAGCGCTTCTACTTCGACTGCCTGACCCACGATCCCAAGGCCGCGAAGTACCTGATCGACCAGGTCGGCGCGGACCGCGTGGTGATCGGCACCGACCATCCCTTCGACATGGCGCCGCTGGACGTCCCTGCCGCGGTGGACGGCATTCCGGGGCTGACGGCCGAGGAGAAGGCCTGGCTGTGCGAGCGCACGGCGAAGTCGCTGCTGGGCGAACCATAGTTCGGCTGCCTGGCAGTCCGAAAAAAAGCGCGGCCGCGGCCGCGCTTTTTCTGCGCCGCCGAAAACTCAGCCGCGCAGAGTGTCCTTCAGCCGCATCACCGCCGAATCCGGGCTGGTCAGCACGCGGCAGCCGGGTTTTGCCGGGATCAGCCGCGCGGCCGTGGCCATCGAAAACTGGCCCAGTACCAGCGCGTCGCAGGGCATCAGCGTCTCGGCGGCTGCGGCGATCAGGCGGTCGTGGGTTGCGCCATCACCCTGCTGCAGGGCGGCGAGGGCGTCCGGCAGGGTGCGGGTGGCTACCTGCACAGCCTGCTTTTTGGCGCGGGCCATGTCCTCGAGTTCGGTTTTCAGCGCCGGAATGCTGGGGCCGAAGGTTGCGATCAGGCCGACACGGCTGCCGGCGGCGAGCGCCTCGTCGAGCATGGCCTCGTTGGGTTTGAGCACGGGGATCGGCAGCGCGGCGGCAGTGGCCTCGATCGCCGGGCCGAAGGCGGAGCAGGTGAACAGGATGGCGTCGGCGCCGCTGCCATGGACGTAGCGCCCCAGTGTCAGGAAGCGTCCGATCATCGCTTCGCTGAGCCGGCCCTCGGCGGCGAGGTCGGCCGACAGAGAGTCATCGAGCAGGTTGGTGATGCGTGCTTCGGGCCACAGGCGGCCGAAGGCGGCTACGATGGGCTCGATCGCGAGCGGCGTCGCGTGTATCAGTGCGATGCGCGGGGATTTCATGGCGGAAAACGGTGAATGCGGAGGTCGACATTCTAACCGTTTTGGCCATGCCGTCCTTCCCGGGTTTGACAAACAGGGCTCCGCGTGGACAATCGGCCGTGCGCCAAGAATCCGAACAATGGCAAGCCACCCGGCGCAGTGTCTGTAATGTCGAGGAGCAAAAAAATGAAAAAGTTTCAGAGCGTCGCGGCCGTTGCAGCGGCCGCGCTGTCGTTGGTTTTTGCCGCGTCATCCGTGCATGCGCAGGCCTATCCTGCCAAACCGGTGCGCATGATCCTGCCTTTCCCGCCCGGTGGCGGCACTGACATTCTCGGCCGCATGCTGGCGCAGAAGCTCGGCGAGAACCTCGGCCAGCAGGTCATCGCCGAGAACCGGCCCGGCGCCGGCGGCAATGTCGGCGCGGAATATGCCTCGCGCCAGGCGCCTGACGGATATTCCATCGTGCTCTGTTCACCGTCGATCGCGATCAGTCCCAGCCTCTACAAGAAGCTCAACTACGATCCGGCAAAGGATCTGACCCCGATTTCTCTGGTGGCCTCGATTCCCAACCTGATGGTGGTGCACCCTTCGGTTCCGGCGCGGTCGCTGAAGGAGATCGTCGCGCTGGCCCGCAAGAATCCCGGCAAGCTCAACTTCGGCTCCGGCGGACCCGGCACCACGAATGACCTCGGCGCCCGTTATTTCATCGCCGAGAACAAGCTCAAGATCGAAATGATTCCGCACAAGGGTGCGAACCAGGCGCAGATCGCGCTGCTCTCCGGCGAGGTCGACATGCTGGTGATCGGCACCGCGGCGGCCGCACCGCATGTGAAGGCGGGCAGGCTGCGCGCACTGGCGGCTCTGGGCAAGGACCGTGATCCGGCGGTGCCCGAGGTGCCGACGGTCGCCGAGGCGGGCATGCCCTGGTTCACGGTCGACACCTGGTACGGGGTGCTCGCGCCGACCGGCACGCCGCGCGACATCATCAACCGTCTGAACGGCGAGTTCGTCAAGATGCTCAACGATCCGGCAATGCGCAAGCAGCTTGCCGCGCGCGGCACCGAGGCGCGGACCAGCACGCCGGAGGAATTCGCCAAATTCATCGCCAGCGAAACGGAACGCTGGGGGCGCGTGGTGCGCGCCTCCGGTGCGACGGCGAACTGAGCGGGTGCACACGACAAACCGGGAGGATGAACCGATGAAACGCAGAATGATGATTGCCGCCGTGATGGCGGCGCTGACAGGCCTGGGCGCCACGGTTGCCGCCGCGCAGGATTACCCCAACCGTCCGGTGCGCATGATCGTGCCCTTCGCGGCGGGCGGGCCGACCGATGTCATCGCCCGCATCGTCGCGATGAAGCTGACCGAAGGCCTCGGCCAGCAGGTCGTTGTCGACAATCGTGCCGGTGCCGGCGGCAACATCGGCATGGGGCTGGCGGCGGCGGCATCCCCCGACGGCCATACCGTGATCGTCGTCAGCTCCAGCTTCGTGGTGAATCCGGGCCTGTATTCCAGCATTCCCTACGATCCTTACAAGAGCTTCATCCCGGTGTCGAACATGGCGGCCTCGCCCAACGTGTTCACCATCCACCCGACGATACCGGCCAAGTCGATGAAGGAGCTGCTGACGCTGGTGTCCGCCGATCCGAAGAAATTCTCGGTGGCCACCCCCGGCGTCGGCACCACGCCGGACCTGTCGGCGCAGCTGCTGAAGCTGACGACCAAGCTCGATTTCATCACCGTGCCCTTCGGCGGCGCCGGTCCCGCGGTGGGGGCGGTGGTCGCCAACCAGGTGCCGATCGGCTGCACCGCGCTGCCGCCGACCACACCGCACATCCAGGGCGGGCGGCTGCGCGCGATCGCGGTGACCAGCGCCAAACGCGTCGGCGCCATCCCCGAAGTGCCGACCCTGGTGGAGGTGGGCTTCAAGGGGCAGGAAGCCGACACGCTGCAGGGCCTGCTGGTGCCGGCCGGTACGCCGAAGGCGGTGGTCGACCGGCTGCATGGACAGGTGGTCAAGATGATGGCGCAGCCGGACGTGCGCTCGCGCATCGAAGGCCTGGGTTTCGACATCATCGCCAGCTCGCCCGCCGAGTTCGCCGCGCAGGTGAAGGTCGAAGTGGAGAAGTGGACCAAGGTGGTGAAGGCCGCCGGCATCAAGGTCAACTGATGCGCCAGGGCGCGATGCGCGGGACGGATTGCCATGCGCATCGTTGACATCCGCGAAACGTCGATCGCGCTGAAATCGGATCTGCGCAACGCCGTTTTCGATTTCAGCGAAATGACCACCTCGGTGGTCGCCGTGATCACCGACGTCATCCGCGACGGCAAACCCGTCGCGGGATTCGCCTTCAATTCCACCGGCCGTTATGCCTGCGGCGCGCAGATGCGCGCGCGTTTCATCCCGCGCATCCTCAAGGCGCCGCCGGAGTCATTGCTCGACGTCGCGGGCAGCAACCTCGATCCCGAAAAAATCCTCGCCTGCATGATGCAGCGGGAAAAACCCGGTGGACACACCGAGCGTTCGGTCGCCATCGGCACCATCGAAGTCGCCTGCTGGGACGCCGCGGCCAAGATCGCGGGTTTGCCGCTGCATGCGCTGATTGCAAAAAAATATAATAAAAACAAATACTTAAGCAAGGTTCCCTGCTATGTCGGCGGCGGCTGGTATGCGCCGGGCAAGGGCATCCCGGAACTGCTGGCGGAGATCCGCGAAAAGTTCGACCAGGGTTACCGCACGATGAAAATCAAGGTCGGCGGGATGTCGATTCCCGAGGATGTCGCGCGTGTCGAGGCCGCGCTGAAACTCATTGGCGACAGCGCGCGGCTGGCGGTCGACGCCAATGCCGGTTTCGACCGCGAACGCGCGCTGGCCTATGCGAAGGCACTGGCGCCATACCGGCTGCGCTGGTTCGAGGAGCCGACCGATCCGCTCGACTACGCGCTGCTTGCCGAAGTCGCTGCCATTTATGAAGCGCCCATCGGCACCGGCGAGAACCTGTTCTCGACCCAGGACGTGAAGAACCTGATCACCTTCGGCGGCCTGCGCGCCGACCGCGACATCATCCAGACCGACGTGCCCCAGTCCTACGGCATCGCGCAGTTCGGGAAAACGCTGGCAATGATGCAGGAGCGCGGCTGGTCGCCGCAGTCGGTGTTTCCCCACGGCGGCAACCAGATGACACTGCACATCGTCGGCGGCTTCGGTCTCGGCGGCTGCGAGGCCTATCCCGGCGTGTTCGGCATGTTTGCCGGCTTCGCCGACGATGCGCAGGTCGAGGATGGCTGGCTGAAGCTGCCCGACCGGCCGGGCATCGGCTTCGAGGCGCAGAATGCGCTGTATGCGGAAATGCGCAAGCTGCTCTGACGTGAGGGGTGTTCCTGCGCCGGCGCGTTGTCAGGTGATGCCGACCGCACGCGCCACGGCATCCCCCATGTCCGCGGTCCTTGCGTTGCCGCCCAGATCCGCGGTCAGGAAGCGGCCCTCGGCGATCACCTTTTCCACCGCACGTTCCACCAGCCTGCCGGCTTCGAGCGCCTTCGGTTCGTTTTTCTTCATGCCCAGCCAGTCGAACAGCAGCTTGCCCGACATGATCATCGCGTAGGGGTTGGCGATGCCCTTGCCGGCGATGTCGGGGGCGGAGCCGTGGGTCGCCTGTGCCATCGCATGCGTGCCGCTGGCATTGACGCCGGGCGCCATGCCGAGTCCGCCGACCAGTCCCGCCGCCTCGTCGGTGAGGATGTCACCGTAGAGGTTGGTGGTGACCAGCACGTCGTACTGCTGCGGCTTCATCACCAGCCGCAGCGCGCAGGTATCGACGATCACTTCCTCGAACTCGATGTCCGGGTAGCGCGCTGCGACCTTGCGGCATTCCTCGGCAAACAGGCCGTCACCCATGCGGTAAACGGTGTTCTTGTGCACGGCGCTGACCTTTTTCCGGCGGTGGCGCGCGGCCTCGAAGGCGGCTTCGGCGATCAGGCGGCTCTTGGTGCGCGTGGTGACGCAAATGCCGATGGCGAGTTCATCGGTCGGCATGAATTCGCCGTAACCCTTGAACAGGTTGGCATCGACCTTGAAGCCCTCGGTGGTTTCCCGCAGGAACAGCATGTCGACGTTCTTGTGCACCGACGGCAGGTTCGGATAGGACTTGAAAGGCTTGTAGTTGGCATAGAGCCCGAAGTGGGTGCGGAACAGCGGATGCGCGTTGAGCCAGGTGGGATCGTTGCGCGGATACTCGCGATGGCCGATCGGGCCGAGCACCCAGCCGTCGAGTGCCGAAAGGGTCTCAAGCGTGCCTGGGGGAACGGTGTGTCCGAACTGCTCGTGCGCGCTGCGTGCGATGGGCACCGGCTTCCATGTGATGTCCAGCCCGGTGCGTGATGCCGCTTCTTTCATGACCTTGATGCATTCCGGTACGACCTCCAGACCGATGTCGTCGCCTTCGAGAATGCCGATGTTGAGTGCCATGCTGCCGTTCCTTTCGTTTTGCGGTAGGGCTTTCAGTTGGCCTTGATGCCGGCCTGACGGATGACTTTCGTATATTTCTCGATGTCGCTCCGGATCACCTCGCCAAATTCCCCGGGCGAGCTGCCGCGCACGTCGAAGCCCTGGTCGGTGAGGCGCTGCTTCATGTCCGCCTGGCCGATCAGCTTCAGCACATCGCCGTTGAGGCGGGTGATGATTTCCCCGGGCACCTTGGCCGGCGCAAGCATGCCGATCCAGTTGTCGACGGCGTAGCCTTTGACAGTTTCTGAAACCGTGGGGATGTCCGGGGCAGCCGCCGAGCGGGCGCTGTCCGTGATGGCGACAATCCGGAGTCTGCCGTTTCGCGCATGAGGGGTGACGGTCGGCAGGCTGATGAATGCAACCGGCACCTGACCGGCCATCAGGTCAACTGCGGCCGGCCCGCCGCCCTTGTAGGGCACGTGCACCATGTCGGCGCCGATGGCAATCCGGAACATTTCCCCGCCGATGTGCCCTACGCCGCCGATGCCGGATGACGCGAAGCTCAGTTTGTCGGCTTTTGCCAGTTTGATCAGTTCCTTGACGGTTTTTGCAGGCACTGTCGGATTGACCGCAACTGCGCTGGGTTGTGAGGCGATGAGGATCACGGGCGCCAGATCGCGCAGCGCATCGTACGGCAGTTTCTCGCGCAGCCCCGGATTCAGCGCCATCGCGATGTTGGCCAGCATGAGCGTGTAGCCATCGGCCGGCGACCGTACGGTCAGTTCGGTGCCGATCACCGTTCCTGCGCCGCCGCGGTTGTCGACGACGATCTGCTGGCGCCAGAGTTCGACCAGCTTCTGGCTCAGGGTGCGCGCCATGATGTCGGTGCCGCCGCCCGGCGCAAACGGCACGATCAGCCGCACCGGCTTGGTCGGATAGGGTTGTGCGGCATGCAGGATTCCTGGCATGACCGTGATCAGGAGGCAGGCGGTTATGCGCCGGGCCAGTGAAAGCGAAGGCAATTGCAGGTTCATGGATTCTCCTCCGGAGCCTGTCAGGCCCCTCTCGTTTGTGCGATGGCTGCGTCCGGCATGATCGGTCCGTGGGAGAGGCGCGGCAAGCGAGTATCGGTGGGGAATGATGTGAGATAAACTCACGCAAGCATGCGCCGCCTGCCGCCACTAAACGCCTTGCGCGCCTTCGAGGCCGCCGCCCGGCACGAGAGTTTTTCTCGTGCCGCTGCGGAACTGTCGGTGACGCACGGCGCGGTCAGCAAGCAGGTCAGCCTGCTTGAGGACCGATTGGGACTGGAGTTGTTTCGCAGGAGTCCGGGCGGCGTTGTGTTGACCGCGGCGGGCAAGGCCTACCAGACCGAAATCTCGGACGCACTGGACCGCATTGCCGCGGCGACGACCAAGGTTTCCCGGCAGGGATTTCCGGACGTTCTGGACATCAGCGCGCCGCCGACGTTCACCATCCAGTGGCTGGTGCCCCGCTTGTCCCGGTTCCAGATCCGTTTTCCCCTGCTCGAAACCCGGCTCAGCACCCGCCGCGAGAGTGTGAACCTTGCCTTGCGCGGCGCAGATGTCGTGATCCGGCGCGGCCCCGACACCTGGAAGGGCGTTTACAGCCGCCTCGTGCTGCAGGAGGCCATAACCCCGGTTTGCCATCCGAGACTGAGTGCCCGGCTGCGCCAGGTGTCCGACCTGCGCCAGCAAGTCTGGCTGCATGCGGAGGCGCGTCCTGCCGACTGGAACGCGTGGCTCGACGCTGCTGGGGCCTCGGGCCTTGCGCCCAAGCAGCTGCTGCGATTTGATCACAGCGCACTGGCTCTGGAGGCGGCGGGGGATGGCATGGGGGTTGCGATGGGACCCCTTTCGATGATTGGTGGAGAACTGCGCTCGGGCAAACTGCAAATGCCTTTCCCGAGGCTGGTTGTGGCCACGCCCGGCTACTACGTGATTTGCAGGAGGGGGCGGGAATCGGAAGCGAAAGTCAGGGAGTTCTGCGACTGGCTTGCCGCAGAGGGGCGGGCTGCAGGGAATTCCGCGGATGGTGCATCACCGCGATATCAGCCGCGGCCCAACTCCGGGTCATCCGGAAGATCCGGACTGAAAAAAGCCTCGCGGCAGTAAGCCGGAACGCAACCGGCAAAATACGGCCATCAGACTGATCCGCCTGTATTCTTTCGTTCAGATGATGCCGGCGGCACGCAGCGCCGCGATCTCGGCGTCGCTTTTGCCGAGCAGGCCGCGCAGCACGTCTTCGGTGTGCTGCGACAGCAGCGGCGGCGGCGTTTCATAGGACAGCGGCGTCCGCGAGTACTTGATCGGATTCGCCACCAGCGGCACCGTGCCCGACAGCGGGTGCGGCACGTTCACCTTCATGTTCCGGTGCCGGATCTGCGGATTGGCGAAAACTTCGTCGAGGCGATGGACCGGGCCGCAGGGCACGCCCAGCGGTTCGAGCACGGCGATCCATTCCGCGGTGGTTTTGCGTTTCATCGCTGGCGTGATGGTCGCGATGCAGGCTTCGCGGTTGGCGATGCGCAGCGCGTTGCTCGCGAAGCGCGGATCGCTGCCTGTGTCCGGGATGCCTGCGGCCTCGCAGAAGCGCTTGAACTGGCCGTCATTGCCGACGGCGAGAATGATGCTGCCGTCCTGCGTGGCGAAAGTCTGGTAGGGCACGACATTGGGGTGCGCATTGCCCATGCGCACGGGCACCTCGCCGCCGATCAGGTAGTTGGTGTTCTGGTTGGCGAGCCAGGCGACCTGGGTGTCGAGCAGCGCCATGTCGATGTACTGGCCGCGGCCGCTGTTGTGGCGTTCCTCGAGCGCCGCCAGTATGGCAACAGTCGAATACATGCCGGTCATCAGGTCGGCGATGGCGACGCCGGCCTTTTGCGGGCCGCCGCCGGGCAGGTCGTCGCGTTCGCCGGTGATGCTCATCAGTCCGCCCATGCCCTGCACCATGAAATCGTAGCCGGCGCGGTCTTTCAGCGGCCCGTCCTGGCCGAAGCCGGTGATCGAGCAGTAGATCAGCCGCGGATTGAGTGCGGACAGGGTGTCGTAGCCGAGGCTGTAACGCTTGAGGTCGCCGACCTTGTAGTTCTCGAGCAGGATGTCGGCCCGCTGCGCGAGCTCACGCGCGATGGCCTGGCCTTCGGGCTTGGCAATGTCCAGCGTCACCGACTGCTTGCCGCGGTTGGCGCAGAGGTAGTACGCGGATTCCGCAGTGTCGCGACCTTCGCGGTCTTTCAGGAAGGGTGGCCCCCAGCCGCGGGTGTCGTCGCCCTTGCCGGGACGCTCGATCTTGATCACCTCGGCGCCGAGGTCGGCCAGCACCTGGCCGCACCAGGGGCCGGCGAGGATGCGGCTCATGTCGAGCACGCGCAGGCCCGTCAGCGGTTTGCGCATCACGCTGACTTCTTGTCCTTGATCAGTTTGTAGACGCCGGTGTGGTCAGTGCCTGCCGGGAGTTCACGCTCGGCGGCGCTCCAGAAGGCCGCGCAGTGGCGGGCGAGGTCGGGCGTGGTGCCGGTGGACTCGACCACTTCCAGCGCGGTGCGCACGTCCTTGGCCATCAGGCTGGTGGCGAAGCCGGCGCCGAAGGCGCCGTTGAGCATCTGCTGCTTGACCTTGTTTTTGGTCGTGTTGTTCATGCCGCTGGAGGCGTTGATGATGTCGGTGGCCACCGCGGGATCGAGGCCGAAACGTTCGGCGGCGATCAGCGCCTCGCAGGCGGCGACCAGTCCCGCTGCTGACACGTAGTTGTTCAGCGCCTTGATTGCGTGGCCGGCACCCAGCGGGCCGCAGTGGAACAGCTGGCTGCCCATTTTCGCCAGCATCGGCTTCACGCGCTCGAAAATCGCGGCGTCACCCCCGGCCATGATCGCCAGCGTCGCCGCGACCGCGCCCTTGACACCGCCCGAGACCGGCGCGTCGATGAAGGGCGTGCCGCGCGCGGCGAGCAGCTTGCCGAGCTCGCGCGTGCCTACCGGCGAGGACGAACTCATGTCGATCACCAGCGTGTCCTTCGCCGCGCGTTCGAGGATGCAGTCCCTGAACGAATCGTTTGCGCCGCACAGCGCAGTGCGCACCGCCTTGCCGTCGGGCAGCATCGTGATGACGATGTTCGACTGCGCGCCGAGGTCGGCAAGGCTCCCGGCGACAGTGGCTGCCGGATGTTCGCGCGCGAAGGCTGCCGTGCGCGCGGCATCGAGGTCGAACACGACGAGTTTGTAACCCGCGCGGACCAGGTTGCCGGCCATGGGAGTGCCCATGGCGCCGATGCCGGCAAAGCCGATGATGTCAGTCGAAGGGTTCATGAATTTATAAATAAAATCAAATGGTTATGTTATATCGACAATGCCGCGCCAATGACCTTTTCAACGAGCTTATTCATGACGCTTTTTTTCTATGTTCTCTGTGCCCTCTGTGACTCAGACCGCCTGACAAAATGTAATCCCCATCTACCGTCAAGGTAAGCGCATCACGGGGCTGTAGCCCGGATGCAACGAAGTGGAATCCGGGGTAGTCGTCGCAATTAGCCACCGCCTCCCCGGACTCCGGCCTGCGGCCTCCATCCGGGCTACGGGCTCTGCACCGATGACTTTTTCAGTCAGCTCATCCACGGGTTTTTCTCTGTGATTTCTGTGTCCTCTGTGGCTGGCTTTTGATTTCAGCTTTATCGCTGTTCAGCCCTTTTTGCTTTTCTTAGCCTCTTCGCGGATCGCTGACAGGGTCGTCCGCGGCGTGATCGCTTCCGGGTCGACGCGGCATTCGATCAGCGCGGCGGTCTTCGCCGACCAGGCGCGTTCGAAGGCGGCTGCGAAGTCCTCGGTTTTCTCGACCGTCTCGCCGTGCAGGCCGTAGGCGCGGGCGAGCGCGGCGAAATCCGGATTCTTCAGCTGGGTGCCGCTGACATTGCCCGGGTAATTCTTTTCCTGGTGCATGCGGATGGTGCCGTACATGCCATTGTTGACGACGATGAAAATGACCTTCGCGTCGTACTGCGCGGCAGTGGCGAGTTCCTGGCCGTTCATCAGGAAACAGCCGTCGCCGGAGAAGGACACCACCGGCCGTTCCGGATGCACGATCTTCGCGGCGACGCCGGAGGGCACGCCGTAACCCATCGCGCCGCTGGTCGGCGCCAACTGGGTGCGGAAGCCGGGGTAGGGATAGAAGCGGTGCACCCAGATCGCGAAGTTGCCGGCGCCGTTGGTGACGATGGTTTCCGCCGGCAGGCGCTTGCGGAGGTGCGCCATGACTTCGCTCATGTTCATCTTGCCCGGCACCTTCACCGGCTGCTGCCAGGCTTCGAGGTCGGCGCGGGCTTCCCTGGTCCAGGCTTCCCAGGCGGGTTTCACCGGCGCGAGCTTTTTCGCCGCAGCCGCGAACTCCGGCATGCCGCTGTTGATCAGCAACTCCCCCTGGTAAACCCGGCCCAGTTCCTCGGCGCCGGCATGCACATGCACCAGCTTCTGCGCCGGTTTCGGGATGTCGACGAGTGTGTAGTTGGCGGTGGTCCATTCCCCGAGCCGCGCGCCGACCACCAGCAGCAGGTCGCAGGCCTTGATGCGTTCGGCCAGTTTCGGGTTGAGGCCGACGGCGACATCGCCGACATAATGCGGGTCGCGGTTGTCGATGAGGTCCTGGCAGCGGAAGGAGGCGCAGACCGGCAGCTTGAAGGCGCGGGCAAAGGCGAGGATGTCTTCGCTGGCCTGCTTGTTCCAGCCGCCGCCGCCGACCATCATCAGCGGTTTTTTCGCTTTGCCCAGCAGGTCGCGCAGCCGGTGCATGTCGAATTCACCGGGGTTGGCGGCGACCCGCTGGTAGCGGCCCGCCTTCGATGCCGGTGCCATCTCGGTCTGCATGTCTTCCGGCAGCGCCAGCACCACCGGGCCGGGGCGGCCTGCAGTCGCGACGTGGAAGGCGTGGCTGATGTACTCGGCGACGCGGTCGGCGCGGTCGATCTGCGCGACCCACTTGGTCATCGGGCCGAACATGCGGCGGAAATCGATCTCCTGGAAGGCTTCGCGCTCGACGACGTCGTTGCCGACCTGGCCGATGAACAGGATCATCGGCGTCGAATCCTGGAAGGCGGTGTGCACGCCGATCGAGGCATTGGTGGCGCCGGGGCCGCGGGTGACGAAGGCGATGCCGGGCTGGCCGGTCAGTTTGCCGTAGGCGTCGGCCATGTTGGTGACGCCGCCTTCCTGGCGGCAGATGATGAACTTGAACTCGTCCTCGCGTTCATGGATCGCGTCGAGCACCGCGAGATAGGACTCGCCGGGCACGCCGAAGGCGAGCTTCGCGCCGTGGGTGATCAGCGAATCGACGAGGATTTGCGCGCCGGTCTGCATCAGCGGGCGAGTGGCGGATTTGGCCGTCATCTGGAGTTCCTGGAGTGTGGATCGGGGTTTTGCGGAGGGCGAAAGCCTAACATGGACGACCCCCGTTTGCCCCGGCTTTTGCCTCGCGGCCGCGTCCTGTCGCCGCCGTTATACTGCGACGCGGAGGAGGGCCCATGCACGAATTCATAAAATGGACTGCGACCGAAGCCGTCGCGCGCCTGCGCAGCGGCGAGGTGTCGCCGCTTGAGCTGATCGACGCCGCGGAACGGCGCATCGCCGACACCAATCCGCGGATCAATGCAATGGTGACGCTGTGTGTCGAGCGTGCACGCGAACACGCGCGGCGGCTGATGAACGAACCGCGCGCGGATCGCGCGGCGAACTTCCTGCACGGCCTGCCGATCGCGGTGAAGGACAACACCGACGTCGAGGGCGTGCGCTGCACTTCGGGATCGAGGGTTTTCGAAAACCGCATCGCGCCCGGTTCCGACCCGGTGGTGAAGCGGCTGGAGGCCCATGGCGCGATCGTCATCGGCAAGACCAACCTGCCGGAGTTCGCCGCCGGCGGCAACACCTTCAACGACGTCTTCGGCGCCACGCGCAATCCCTGGGATACGCGGATGAGCGCCAGCGGTTCATCCGGAGGCAGTGCGGCTGCGCTCGCCGCGGGGCAGGTGTGGCTGGCGACGGGCAACGATTTCGGCGGCAGCATCCGCACGCCGGCGGCCTTCTGTTCGGTCAGCGGCCTGCGGCCCAGCCCCGGCATGGTGGCGCGATTGCAGAAGCAGCCTTTCAATCCGCTGTCGGTGGAGGGGCCGATGGCGCGCACGGTGGCCGACGTCGCGCTGATGTTTGACGCCGAAGCCGGTTTCGATGCCCGCGATCCGCTGTCGCCGCGCGCTCCGCTGCCTTCGTTTGCGCAGTGCGCGGCGCAGCCGCGCAGACCGCTGCGCGTTGCCGTCAGCGCCGACCTCTGCGGTGTCGCGCCGGTCGTTGACCGCGAAGTGCGTGCAATGATCGAAGCGCTTGCCGGCCGGCTTGCGGGCGAGGGCATCATCGTCGAGGAAGCCTGTCCCGATCTGCGCGACGCGACCCGCCATTTCCTGACTTTGCGCGGCGCGGTTTACATCGCGCGCATTGCGCCGTTGCTGGCGCAGAACCGCCACTTGCTGAAACCGGAGGTCATCGAAAACACCGACTTTGGCCTCGGCCTGAAGCTGGAAGACGTGGTCGCCGCCGAGATTGCGCAGGGCGAAATCATCCGCCGCGCCGCGGCGTTTTTCGAAAAATACGACCTGCTGATCTGCCCGGCGACGCTGTGCCCGCCCTTCCCGGTGGAACTGCGTTATCCCGAGCGCTGGGACGGTGTCGCCTTCGACGGTTACATGGGCTGGCTGGCGCTGACCTGCGCGGTGACGATGACCGCCTGCCCGGTGCTGGCGCTGCCCGGCGGATTCACCGCCGGCGGCCTGCCGCTCGGGCTCCAGGTGGTCGGTGCGCAGCGCGGGGAGGCGGCGCTGTTTGCACAGGGGGCATGGCTGGAGAGCCTGCTCGGGCTGGCCCGCCTGACGCCGCTGGATCCGCGCTGAAGGCCGGTTGATCGCGGGGATATGGCCTGTCATTGATTCATGTCAAGCCGTCGGCTCATTTCCCGTATCCGGGCCATATTTCTCCGGCATAGAATTCAGATGCCCCTTCATGGCGCATCACTATCACCTTGAATAATCTCGGCGCGCGCGTACGCATCGTACTGCTGGTATTGGCGGCGATACTGCCGATTCTGGCGCTGACACTTTATAACGGCTTGCGTGAACGCGCGGCGGCGGAGGAAGCCGAGCGTGAAAAACTGAGTCTCGTCGCGGAACTGACCGCCAAACGTCCCGAACAGCTGCTGTTTCATGCGCGCCAGTTGCTGCAGGCGATTGCCGCCAACAGCGACGAGTTGCTGCGCGACCGCAGTTCTTGCAGGGATTACTTCCGCAGAATGGCCCTCGAGGCCGAAGGTGTTTTCCGCTCGCTCGGCGTGATCCTTCCCGATGGCGAGCTGTACTGCAATTCGGCATTGCCGGATACGGTAATAGTCAATGTCGGCGACCGTCCCTACTTCCGGCTGGCGCTGGAGAGCGGGCAGTTCGTTGTCGGAGAGTTCCAGGTCGGCCGTACGTCGGGCCGGTCCGGCATCAATTTCGGCTTACCGGTGTTCGATGCCGAAGGCCGCGTCCGAGCAGTGCTGTTTGCCGGGCTCAATCTCGAGAAATTCATCGAGCAGGGGGAATCGCACCTTGACCATCCTGGGCGGCCCGGGGAAGGGCTGGTGACCACGATTTATGACAGTGGTGGCCTGGTGTTGGCGCGCTACCCGCCCAGCGAGAAATACATGCTGGGCAAAGAGGGACCCAACCCCTTTTTGCTGAAAGTCCTGAAGCGGCACCAAAAAGGGGTGTTCACGGCGACCGACAGCGGCGGTGTGCAGCGTTTTTATGCAGTCGAGCATGTCGGCCTCAATCCCGACGGCATTTCGCCTATCCGGGTCGTTGTCAGCAAACCGGTGGACGTGGTGTTGTCCGATGCCAACGGTGCCTTGCTGCGCACGGCGTCCGGTGTCATCGGCGTGGCGCTGCTGGTGCTGCTCGTGGCCTGGTATGCCTCGGAAGTTTTCGTGCTGAGGCGTGTCCGCGCATTGCTGGATGTGGCGGGGCGCATCCGCGCCGGCGACTACAGCGCGCGCGCCGGATTCGGCGACGGGCGCGAAGAGCTGGCGCTGCTGGGATCGGCCATCGATGCGATGGCCGCGGAACTGCAGGCGCGCGACGGGCAGCTGCAGCAGGCAATCCGGCAGCTTAACGAGCAGGCGATCACCGACCAGCTGACCGGACTGCCCAACCGCCGTTATCTCTGGGACCGCCTGGGCGCCGAGCTGATGCGTGCGCGGCGCCGGGGGGCACCGCTGTCGGTGCTGCTGTTCGACATCGATTATTTCAAGGCCTTCAACGACCGCTGGGGGCACGAGGCCGGCGATCTGGTGCTGCGCAATGTCGCGCACGCGATCCGCCGGGTGGTGCGCGGTTCCGACATCGTCGCCCGCCACGGCGGCGAGGAATTCGTGATCGTGCTGCCCGATGCCGGAGAGGACATTGCGCTCGCGCGCGCGGAGGCGTTGCGCCGCGAGATCTCGGCCTTGAGCCTGACCTTCGGCGGCGAGGCGCTGGGCACGATCACGGTGTCGGTCGGTGTCGTGTGCAGCCGCGACGGCACCGCCACAGCCGAGGACCTGGTGCGCGCCGCGGACCACGCGATGTACGAGGCGAAGCAGGGCGGCCGCGACCGGGTCAAACTGGCGGCGGCGCCCTGAGCGGGGAGCAGGCGTACAAAAAAACCCCGGCTTGCGCCGGGGAAAACAGGGGTTCTTTTCGCTACCCTGCCGGAGGAGTACTGCAGAAACAGGGTTGTCGGAGTTGTGCGGAATCCGCCTTGTCGGGCTACTTGATCCGCTTGCCGATTTCGTGACCGACGGCAGCGCCGGCGCCTGCGCCGATCACGGTGCCCGCGGTGCTTCCGGTCAGCGCAGAGCCCATCACGCCACCGACCACCGCGCCTGCGGTTGCGCCCACCTGGGCATTGGTCGGCGTGGTGGAACAACCACCGAGCGCCAGCGCGCCGGTAGCCAACACTGCAATGATCAGACGTTTGTTCATGTCCTTCCTCGGGTTGTTGAACTTGCAGCGGGATAAATGCAGGCTCCGTGCCAGGTCATAAAAATCAATAAAAACAACAGGTTGTAATGAATTTTCGGGCGCATCCTGTCGTCAGCTGACGACAGGGGACGGCAATATTTCAATAACTATATGATTTTATTGAATATTTTTTTGTCTCCCGGCGGAGACGCTGTGCCGGCCGACGGGCTGTGACTTTTTTCGCTGCCGCGAACTCGCCGCGGCTGTCCGGACTTCGACGTTCATCGCGGCCGCAGCAACCGCCGGTCGGGCGGCCTGCCGCGCCGGTCGGTGCCGCCGCAGGCACGCCTTGTGCATTCCTGGCTACTGCAACATCCGAGAATGGAAAGGAGGTGTCAGATGAGCATCCTGCTGGTCCTGCTGCTGGTTTACTTCGGCATCGTCGCGCTGTGGGCGGGTGCGCGGCTGGGCCGCACGCTGTGCGCGCGTTTGCGCCAGACCTTCGCCGAGGCCGGGCCGGCCCGCGGCGCTGTTACCATCGAAGCCACCATGCCGCCGCGCCGCATATCCCGTCGTGACTGAAGCTGCCCGCAGCAGCCTCGCCCCCGGCGTGCGCCCGCGCGAGGTCTGGTCCTGGGCGATGTATGACTTCGCCAATTCCGGCTATACCACGGTGGTCATCACTGCGGTGTTCAGTGCCTATTTCGTTGCGGAGGTCGCCGGCAACGCGCCCTGGGCCACGTTCGCCTGGACCGCGGCACTGGCGCTGTCCTATGCGCTGATCATGGTCAGCGCGCCGCTGATCGGCGCCTGGGCCGACGCGCGTGCCGCGAAGAAGCGCCTGCTGGCGGCGACGACGCTGGGCTGCATCACCTTCACTGCGGCACTGGCCTGCATCGGCCGCGGTGATGTCGCTGCCGGCATCGTGCTGATCGTGCTGTCCAATTTTTTCTTCGGCTCCGGCGAAAACCTGATTGCCGCCTTCCTGCCGGAGATCGCCGAGGGCGAGGCGCTGGGGCGCGTGTCCGGCTGGGGCTGGAGCCTGGGCTATTTCGGCGGCCTGGTGGCGCTGGGCATCTGCCTCGCCTACGTGACCCATGCCCAGGGGCAGGGCGCGGGCGCCGCGGAATTCGTGCCGGTGACCATGCTGATCACTGCGGCGATATTCGCGCTTGCCAGCCTGCCGACTTTCCTGTTCCTGCGCGAACGCGCCCGGCCCCAGGCCGATGCCGGCACCGCGGTGCGCGCGGCCTTCGCGCGCCTCGGCGAGACCCTGCGCACCGCGCGGCGCTACCGCGATCTGCGCCGCTTCCTGGTATGCCTGGTGTTCTACCAGGCGGGCATCCAGACGGTGATTGCGCTGGCCGCGATCTATGCGCAGCAGGCGATGGGCTTCAGCACCCGCGACACGCTGCTGCTGATTCTCGTGGTCAATGTCACCGCGGCGATCGGCGCTTTCGCTTTCGGCCATGTGCAGGACCGCCTCGGCCATGTGCCGACGATCATGCTTACCCTCGCGGGCTGGGTGCTCACCGTGCTGCTGGCCTGGATGGCCGAGGGGGCCGCGCTGTTCTGGGTGGCGGCGAACCTGGTCGGGCTCTGCCTCGGCTCCAGCCAGTCGGCCGGGCGCGCGCTGGTCGGCTACCTCAGCCCGCCGGGACGCCAGGCCGAATTCTTCGGGCTGTGGGGGCTGGCGGTGAAGCTGTCATCGATCCTCGGCCCGCTGACCTACGGCGCGGTGACCTGGGCGTCCGGCGGCGACCACCGCCTGGCGATCCTGATCACCGGCAGCTATTTCCTGATCGGCATGGCCATCGTTGCCGGCGTCGATGCGGCGCGGGGGCGCGCCGCCAGCCGTGCCGCGACCGGCGGCGGGGAAGCCGGCCGATCGGGATAAAATGGGCTCAAACGATCCGCGGCGGCCGCCGGCCGACCGGCGGACGCAGCTTGGGATGCGGCAACAGGGGAACAGGGGATGCTCGGCTTCCTGAAGGGCGAAAAAATCGATCACCCGATGGCGGACGCAAGGCGCGCGCGGGAGATCATCGAGGAACTGCCGGTCGATCCGCTGAAGGCGCTGGCGGAAATCACCCATTGGCTGGAGACGCTGCGCGACACCAAGGCGTTCCGCGCCGAGCGCCTGTTCGAGAACGTCGACCTGCTCGATGCGGCCGCGAAGAACCACCAGCGCCGGCTGGCGCAGGATTATTTCGGCACCGCGCGCCAGCAGAAATTCCAGGAACACCGGCTGTGGACCGGCAGCTACGGATTCTGGAAGGCGCTCAGCGAGGCTTACCTCGAATGCGTCGCCCGCTTTGAATCCGGACAGACCGGCACCGCGATCCGCAAGAGCCTGCCGGTGATCGTCGCGCGCACGCTGCGCGCGATGACGCTGCAGCTGAAATGGATCCTCGTGCGCTACGGTCCGGTGGAGCCGCGGGTGTGGTCGGACATGGGGCGCCTCTACCAGGTGGCGGAGGCGGCCGGGTTTGCCGATGCGGCGATCCAGATCTATCCCGGATCGCATGGCGGCGGCTCGGTGCGCCAGGAATTGCTGAAGGGACTGATGCTCAGCGTGTCCTCGACCGACGGCCTGAGTCCGCTGCGCCAGGAAATTGCCGAGCGCGCGGTGGCGCATTTCTCTCCGGATTTCCGCATCGCGCGCGCGCCCGGACCCGGCTGCGGTTACGCCTTCGACATCGCCGGCGGCAGGCCGCCGTTCCGCGTGATCGGCGGCAAGCCGTTGCCGGCCACGGTGCGCTTTTTCGGCGCCGGCGAGGCGCTGGCGCAGTTGCGGAAGGTCGAGGCGGCGGTCCGCGAGACCGGGGCGGTTCCCACCGGCGTGCACCTCGGCGGCAGCTACGACAAGGCCGTGGTGCTGCCGGTGCTGGCCCATCTCGGCCTGTACTGGTCGGATGATGCGCCGGCGCGCGGTGCCGAGCGCCGGCACACCGCAACGCGCATGACGGTGCTGCACGGCATGGCGGAAATCCTGCGCGTGCTCGATCCCGAGAACAGCGATGACCTCGACTTCAGCGCGCCGGCCGCTGCGGAGAGCACCGCCGAGAGCTGGATCGTCGAGAATGTCAGCGACGGCGGCTATGGCGCGATCATCCCCGCGGCGAAAAGCGACTGGGTGCGCGTCGGCGCTCTGGTCGGCGTGAAAACCGAGATCGCGAAGCACTGGGGCGTGGGCATCATCCGCCGCGTCACCCGCGATGAGCACCAGCAGCGCCGCGTCGGAGTGCAGCTGCTGTCGAAAATCGCGATCCCGGTGCGCATCGGCAAGTCCGGCGGCGCTTTTGCTTCGGCACCGGCGGAGCCCACGGACTCCGCGCTGCTGCTGTCGACGACGCCGGACAGAAACGGCGAGATCGGCCTGGTGCTGCGCGAGAGCACCTACAATTCCCGCGACAGCCTGGACATGACGGTCAACCACAAGCCGTACCTGCTGATGCCTTCGCGGCTTGCGGAGGGCGGTGAGGACTTCGACTGGGCGATGTTCAAGGTCATGGCGCGCAGCAGCTGAGTCGCCGGCATGACGGCGGCGACTGCACGGTGACACGCGCACGCGTGGTGATGCTGACCGCGCTGGCGCTGCTCGCCTTCGCAGCCAATTCCCTGTTCTGCCGCGCCGCGCTGCGCGACACCGCGATCGACGCGGCAAGCTTCACCACCATCCGGCTGGTTTCGGGCGCGCTGACACTGTGGCTGATCGTCGTGCTGCGCCGCGGCGGCCCGGCACTGGCCGGCGACTGGCGCTCCGCGGCGGCACTGTTTGCCTATGCCATCGCGTTTTCGCTCGCCTACCGCAGCCTGACCGCAGCCGCCGGCGCACTGCTGCTGTTCGGCGCGGTGCAGATGACGATGACCGGCTGGGGACTGTGGCGCGGCGAACGCATGCGCGGGCTGCAGTGGCTGGGCCTTGCGGTAGCGCTCGCCGGCCTTGGCGGGCTGCTGCTGCCGGGGCTGTCCGCGCCGCCGCCGGGCGGCGCCCTGCTGATGATCTTCGCCGGCATGTCCTGGGGCGTCTACTCGCTGCGCGGCCGCGGCAGCGGCGATCCGGTCAGCGCCACCGCCGGAAATTTTTTGCGAACCGTGCCTCTGGCGCTCGCCTGCAGCCTGCTGCTGATCGATGCCGCGAGCTGGGATGCGACCGGAGCGCTGCATGCCGTGGCCTCCGGCGCGCTGGCCTCCGGCCTCGGTTATGCGATCTGGTATGCCGCGCTGCCGGGGCTGAAGGCTGCCACCGCCGCCACGCTGCAGCTTAGCGTGCCGCTGATCGCCACCTTCGGCGCCATTGTCTTTCTTGACGAACAGCTGACGCTGCGCCTGGTGCTGGCGTCGGTGGCGGTGCTGGGCGGCGTTGCGCTGGTGATCAGCACGCCGTCGCGCCGAACCTGAGACTTGTTACCATGAGCGTTGCCGTGTACCCCGCAATGAGGAGCCGTCGTGCCCGTTAAACCCGTCATCCGTTCTGCGATGCCCGCGGATTTCGAACAATGGCTGCCGTTGTGGGAGGGTTACAACAGCTTCTATGAACGCAGGGTGCCGGGAGAGGTCACGCGTATCACCTGGGCGCGTTTCTTCGATGTCTACGAGCCGATGCATGCCGTGGTCGCCGAGCGCGACGGCAGGCTGGTGGGCCTGGTTCATTACCTGTTCCACCGCAATACCGCGATGCTGGCGCCGGTGTGTTACCTGCAGGATCTGTATACCGCGGCGGAGATGCGCGGGCAGGGCGTCGGACGTGCGCTGATCGAAGCGGTCTATGAACGTGCGCAGGAGGCCGGTTCGCCGCGGGTGTACTGGATGACGCAGGAGTCGAATGCCACGGCGCGCAGGCTCTACGACCAGGTCGCCGAGCGCTCCGGGTTCATCCAGTATCGCCGCCAGTTGTGAGTCGAGTGGGGCCACTCCCTGGATTTCGCTGTGCTCTTTCCCGGGAAGACTTCCTTGCGGGCGCATCCGGGCTGCAACCCCGGGGATATCTCGGTTGAGTAGCCCGGAGGAGGGCCGCAGGCCGGAGTCCGGGACTGTGGTGGCCTACTTCAAGGACTTCCCCGGATTCCGCTGCGCTCCATCAGGGCTAGAAGCCTGGGGCAGGCTTCAGGCCAGCTTGGTAACTCCCGCCGCAGCCATGCGCCGGATGTCGGCGTCGCCGTAACCCGCCTCGCGCAGGATTTCCGCGCTGTGTTCGCCGAGCCGCGGTGCCGGGCGGTGGGGCATCGGGTCGGCGCCGGACCAGTGGCTGGCGAGGGTCATTTCGCGCAGCCGGCCCTCGCTCGGATGCTCCGAGGTCTTGAAGAAGCCGGTGGCAGCAAGGTGCGGATCGTTGAGCACGTCGCCCACGGTCTTCATCGGCGCCGACGGGATGTCCGCCTCGCGCAGCAGCTTTTCCCACTCGGCATTCGTGCGCTGCTTCAGCTGTTCGGCGGCGAAGGCGTAGACCTCGGCGATGTTGCGCGAGCGCGCCTCGTGGCTGCCGAAGCGCGGATCCTGCTCGAACATCTCCGGGCGGCCGACCAGCTTCAGGAAGGCGCGCCAGTGCTTGTCGTTGTAGATCAGCACGCACATGTAGCCGTCCCTCGTCTGGTACGGCGCGCGGTGCTCGGCGAGCATGCGCGCGTAGCCGTAGCCGCCCTCGGGCGGATCAAAGGTGAAGCCGCCCATGTGGTCGGCAAGCACCATCTGGGTCACGGTCTCGAACATCGGCACCTCGACCGCCTGTCCCTTGCCGGTGCGGCAGCGCGCGAAGAGCGCGGTGGTGACGGCATTGACCGCGGCAAGCCCGGTGATGCGGTCGGCGATCGCCAGCGGCGCGTAGCGCGGCGCCGAGGCGCCGGCCTCGTGGAACAGCGCCGGCATCGCCGACATGCCCTGGATCAGGTCGTCGTAGGCCGGCTGGGCGGCATAGGGTCCGCGCTGGCTGAAGCCGTAGGCGCCGACATAGATGATCTGCGGATTGATCGCGGCGACTTCCTCGTAGGAGAGCTTCAGCCGCTTCATCGCCTGCGGCCGCACGTTGTAGAACAGCACGTCGGCGGTCTTCAGCAGCTTGTGCAGCGCTTCGAGGCCCTCGGGTTTCTTCAGGTCGAGCACGATCGAGCGCTTGTTGCGGTTGTGGTGCAGGTAGATGTGGCCCATGGCCGGATGCTTCATCGGCGCGATGTGGCGCAGGATGTCGCCGTCGGGCGGCTCGACCTTCACCACGTCGGCGCCAAGGTCGCCGAGCAGCTGCGTCGCAAACGGTCCCATCACCACCGAGCTCAGGTCGATGATGCGCACGCCATCCAGGGGTTGGGTCATCCGGGTCTCCAGCAAAAAAGTCGCGGCTGCGACGGCAGTCATTGGCCAAAACCCGGCAATTTTACAAAATTGCCGTCGTTTGCTGGGTAATTGATGGCGGATGAGGGGCCTTGGTATAGAATTCCCGCGACCGCCTAAGGGCGGGGCAACCTGAAAATCCGGAGCACATGAGCCTGACGCTGCAGGAATACGAACGCCTGAATCCAAGCTGCGAAATCGAGCACGCGGGCAAGGTCATGAAGTTCGCGACGCCGAGCACCCTGACCCTGTGGAGGGTCGAGTCGATCTACCAGAAGGAACCCTGGACGCTGGAATGGATCGAGACCTTCCGGCAGGACGACATCCTGCTCGATTGCGGCGCCAATGTCGGCATGTACACGATCTGGGCGGCCGCAACCCGGGGCACCCGCGTCTATGCGCTTGAACCCGAGGCCCAGAATTACGCCCTGCTCAATCGCAACATCCTCATGAACGGGCTTGCCGACCGCGTGAAAGCCTATTGCATGGGGCTTTCCGACAAATCGGGTCTGTTCGACCTGCACATGGCGGACATGCGCGTCGGCGGTTCCTGCCATGCCGTGGACGAACCGCTGGACGCCCATCTGCGGCCGCTGAAGGCGCTGTTCACGCAGGGATGTATTGCCCGCACGCTCGACGAACTGGTCGCGGAGGGGGCTATTCCGGTGCCAAACCATTTCAAGATCGACGTTGACGGCTTCGAGCACAAGGTTGTTGCCGGTGCGCGCAAGACGCTGGCGAACCCTGCGGTACGGTCGGTATTGATCGAGACCAACCTGAATCTGGAGGAGCACCGCGCGATGGTGCGGGAGCTCAATGCGATGGGTCTCAGGCACGATCCGGCTCAAGTTGCGCGCGCCGAACGCAAGTCAGGAGATTTCAAGGGAGTTGCAGAGCATGTTTTCCGACGCTGAACTTCAGTTGGCATACAAAGTGGGCAATGAGCAGTTCAACATGTTTCCGTTTCCCCACTTTTTCATACCCGAAGTGTTCCCCGGGGATTTTTACCGCGAGCTCCAGCACAACATGCCCGACCCGGAAGCGATGGTTCCGATCGAGCAGGCGCGTCCGGTCAAGGGCTACAAGGAACGTTTCGTTCTCGGCTTCGAGGACAAGCACCTGGAAACGCTGCCTGAATCAAAGCGGAGATTCTGGAGCGATTTCCGTGACTGGATGACCGCCGGAAGGTTTTCATCCCTCGTGCTGCACAAGTTCCAGCCTTTCATCCAGGAGCGTTTCAACGGGCAGTCGGTGCAATTCAACGACGAATTGCTGCTGGTTCAGGACGTTACCAATTACAAGCTGGGGCCGCACACCGATGCGCCGCGCAAGGTGGTGACCATGCTGTTCTATCTGCCGCCTGATGAATCGCAAAAACACCTGGGCACTTCGATTTACGTGCCGAACGACCTCGATTTCAGGTGTCCGGGCGGCCCGCATCACCAGCGCGACCAGTTCTCCCGGCTGCGTACCATGCCGTTCATGCCGAACTCGCTGTTTGCGTTTTTCAAGACCGACAATTCCTTCCACGGCGTGGAGCCGGTGGCCGATCCCGACACCCGTCGCTGGCTGCTGCTCTACGACATCTACGTCAGGCAGGTCGAGCAGCCCAAGCCGCAGCCCCAGGTCAACATGGGCCCGAAGCTGAAGTTCTCGTTCTAGTAAGCCCGGGGATGAAAGGGCGCCTTAGCCCAGCACCCGCACCAGCCAGCGGCTGATGTCGGCGACTTCCTCCATGCACACCGAGTGCTGCATCGGATACTCGTGCCACTCGACGGCGTAGCCGGACCGCGCCAGCAGGTCGCGTGAACCGCTGCCCATCGCGTAGGGAACCACCGGGTCGTGGGTGCCGTGGGCCATGAACACGGAGGTCCTGGCATTGGCCGGCGCCGCCTCCTGCGCGAAGCTCTCGGCGAGCGGCAGGTAGGTGGACAGCGCCATCACCCCGGCGAGTTTTTCCGGATGGCGCAGGCCGGTCTGCAGCGCAACCGCGCCGCCCTGCGAGAAACCGGCAAGCACGATTTTGTCCGCCGCGATGCCGCGCTCGATTTCGCGTTCAATCAGCTCGCCGATCTGCGCCTGCGATTCGCGCACACCTTTTTCGTCGGCCTTGCGCGAGCGTCCCTCGAGGTCGCCGAAGGATACGTCGTACCAGGCGCGCATGACGTAGCCGTTGTTGATGGTCACCGGCCGCATCGGCGCATGCGGGAACACGAAGCGGATGCCCGGTGCCCCGGCGAGGTCGAGCTCGTTGACGATGGGCACGAAGTCATTGCCGTCGGCGCCGAGGCCGTGCATCCAGATCACGGCGGCGGTGGGGTTTTTGGCGGTTTCGAGTTCGATGGTTTCGAGAAGTGTGGTCATGGGGAGAACGAATTAACAGGATGGACAGGATTCGCAGGATGAGGGCGGTCGCCGCGCGGGGTTTATCCTGAATATCCTGTCCATCCTGTTAATTGAAGTTAAGATTTTTCTGTGTGCCCTGTGGCTAGGTTTTAGGTTTTTCCCGCAATGCCGACTTCGGCCGGAACGCCTTGCACACCGCGTCATTGGTCTCGATGTACGGCCCGCCGATGAGGTCGATGCAGTAGGGCACGGCGGCGAAGATGCCGTGGACCAGCGGCTTGCCGGCCTCGTCTTTCAGGCCTTCGAGGGTTTCCCTGATCGCCTTCGGCTGGCCGGGCAGGTTGATGATCAGTGCGCCGGTTTTCGGCTCGAGGTTGGAGCGGCGATAGCGGATCACCGCGACCTGCCGCGACAGGATCGCGGTGGGCACGAACTTGAGGCTGACCTGGCGCATTTGCTCGCCGAAGCCGGGCATCTCCTTGTCGCCGACGGCGAGTGTCGCTTCCGGCGTCACATCGCGCAGCGCCGGGCCGGTGCCGCCGGTGGTCAGCACCAGCTGGCAACCCTCGCGATCGACGAGTTCCGTCAGCGTTTCCTCGATGACCGGGCGCTCGTCCGGGATCAGCCGCGTCACCGGGCGCCAAGGCGGGTCGCTGATCGCCTGCCTGAGCCATTCCTCGAGCGCGGGCAGGCCTTCGTCCTTGTACACGCCCTGCGAGGCGCGATCGCTGATCGAGACGAGACCGATGAGCAGTTCTGCGGGATTCGACATGGCGCGGATTATAGCCTCAGGCTGCGGCGTCGCCAGCGGGATCGCGTGCCTCGAGCACCGACTTGATCATCTGGAACAGCGCGCGGAAATGCTTCGGCGGCTTGCCGCGCGCGCGCTCCTCGGCGGTGTTGCGGATCAGCGTGCGCAGCTGCTGGCTGTCAGTGCCGGGGTGCGCGGCGATGAACTCGGCGAGCGCGCCCGGTTCGTCGAGCAGGCGCTCGCGCCAGCGCTCGATGCGGTGCAGGCGCGCGGTCTCCGCGGCGGAGGTCGAGCGGAAGCCGTCGAGCTTCTCGCGGATCGGCGCCGGGTCGACCTGGCGCATCAGCTTGCCGATGTACTGCAGCTGGCGGCGGCGCGCCTCGTGGCTGCGCAGGCGGCGCGCCTCCGCGACCGCCTCGTGCAGGCCCTCGGGCAGGTCGATCGCGGCCAGTTGCTGGTCGTTGAGCCCGACCAGTTCTGCGCCGATGTCCTGCAGCGCGGTCATGTCGCGCTTGCGCTGGCTCTTGCTCGGCAGATCGTCGAAATCGGGGCTGTCTTCCACGGCGGGCGGCACCAAAAATGAAGCTGTTATGATAACGCCCTTTCCGCGCCGGACCTTTCCGGCGTTCTCCAGAGCCATGGCATCACGACCCGAAAACCAGCCGGCATCACGGCCTTTTTCCCATGACAAGGCGGCGCTGCAGCAGCTCGTCAGCGACGCACTCGCCTACGCGCGCAGCCGCGGCGCGACGGCTGCCGACGCCGAGGCCAGCGAGGGCTTCGGCCAGACCGTCACCGCGCGCCAGGGTGAAGTCGAAACCATCGAGTACAACCGCGACAAGGGCATCGGCGTCAGCGTCTACATCGGCAGGCAGCGCGGCCATGCCTCGAGCTCGGACTTCTCGCCGCAGGCGGTGCGCGACACCGTCGACGCCGCGCTGGCGATCGCGAAATACACCGCTTCCGATGACTGCGCCGGGCTTGCCGACCCCGACACGCTGGCCCGCGAGTTTCCCGATCTCGACCTGATCCATCCCTGGGAGATGCCGGTCGAGCGCGCGATCGAGATGGCGAAGGCCTGCGAAGCCGCGGGCTTCGCGGTGGACAGACGCATCAGCAATTCCGAGGGCGCGACGATATCCACCCAGCAGTCGCATTTCATCTACGGCAACACCCACGGCTTCCTCGCCGGCTATCCGAGTTCTCGCCACGGCATCTGGTGCGCGCTGATCGCGGGCAAGGGCGATGCCATGCAGCGCGACGACTGGTACGAGACCGCGCGCGACCCGGCCGACCTGCCGGAGCCGGAATCGGTCGGCCGCCGGGCGGGCGAACGCGCGGTGGCGCGGCTGGGCGCGCGCAAAATCGCCACGCAGCAGGTGCCGGTGCTGTTCGAATCGGGGGTGGCCTCGAGCCTGATGGGGCATTTCGTGTCCGCGGTCTCCGGCGGCAGCCTCTACCGCAAGTCCTCCTTCCTGCCCGACAGCCTCGGCAAGGCCGTGTTCTCGCCGATCGTGCAGATGCGCGACCTGCCGCTGATCGCCAAGGGCCTCGCCAGCAGCGCCTTCGACGAGGAGGGCGTGGCGACGCAGACCCGCGACATCGTCAGGGACGGCGTGGTGCAGGGTTATTTCCTTGCCACCTATTCCGGCCGCAAGCTCGGCATGAAATCCACCGGCAACGCCGGCGGCAACCACAACCTGATCCTGCAGGACACCGGCGAGGATTTTGCCGCGCTGCTGAAAAAAATGGGCAGCGGCCTGCTGGTCACCGAACTGATGGGGCAGGGCGTCAACGCCGTCACCGGTGACTACTCGCGCGGTGCCGCCGGCTTCTGGGTGGAGAATGGCGTCATCGCCTATCCGGTGCAGGAGATCACCATCGCCGGCAACCTCAAGGACATGTACCGGCGCATCGTCGCCATCGGCAACGACGTGTCGCGGCGCAGCTCGCGCCAGTGCGGTTCCATCCTGGTCGAGAGCATGACCCTCGCCGGAACCTGAAAATATCGTTTATAATCAATTACTTATATAATATCACCGCGGAGGACCACATGCAGCGGCGTTCATTCCTGAAGAAAGCGGGTCTCGGTGTTGCCGCCGGCGCGGTGGCCGCGCCGGCGATCGTGCGCGCGCAGCCCAACATCCAGTGGCGGCTCGCCTCGAGTTTTCCGAAAAGCCTCGACACCCTGTACGGCGCCGCCGAGATCCTGTCGCGCCGCGTGTCTGAAGGCACCGAGGGCAAGTTCCAGATCCGCGTGTTCGCCGCCGGGGAAATCGTGCCCGGCCTGCAGGTGCTCGATGCCGTGCAGAACGGCACCGTGCAGTGCGGCCACACCGCGCCCTATTACTACATCGGCAAGGATCCGGCCTTCGCCTTTGCCACGGCGGTGCCCTTCGGGCTCAATGCGCGCCAGCAGAACGCCTGGATGTACTACGGCGGCGGCAGGGAAGCGGTGGCCGAGCTGTTCAGGGAATACGGCTGCGTGCAGTTTCCCAGCGGCAACACCGGCGTGCAGATGGGCGGCTGGTTCCGCAAGGAGATCAAGTCGCTCGCCGATCTGAAGGGCCTGAAGATGCGCGTTGCCGGACTTGCCGGCCAGGTGCTGGCGAAACTGGGCGTCGTCGGCCAGCAGCTCGCCGGCGGCGAGATCTACCAGGCCCTCGAGCGCGGCACCATCGACGCCGCGGAATGGGTCGGCCCCTACGACGACGAGAAGCTCGGTTTCCAGAAGGTCGCGAAGTACTACTATTACCCCGGCTGGTGGGAGGGCGGACCCCAGCTGTCGACCATCGTCAACCTCAAGCAGTGGGAGGCGCTGCCCAAGCATTACAAGTCGATTTTCGAATCGGCCTGCGCCGAAGCGAACGTGCACATGCTCGCGCACTACGACGCGAAGAACCCCGAAGCCCTGAAAAAACTCGTCGCCGGCGGCGCGCAGCTGCGCCAGTTTCCGAAGCCGGTGATGGAGGCGGCGCAGAAGGCGGCCTTCGAGATCTACGACGAGGCGGCGAAGAAAAGCGCGCATTTCCGCCGCATCTACGCGCAGTGGCTCAAATTCCGCAGCGACCAGTTCCTGTGGTTCCGCGTCGCCGAGATGAGTTACGACAACTTTACTTTTACCAGCCCGCTGCGGCCGACGGCGAAGAAATAGAAGTGACCTGCGGTTTTGCGGGACATGGGCCGGACGCGCCGGACAAGATGACCCGTACCCGTAGCCCGGAGGAAGGCCGAAGGCCGGAGTCCGGGGCCGCGGCAGCCTGTGACGACACTGACCCGGATTCCACTTCGTTTCATCCGGGCTACTGTCCCGTGATGTGTTTACATTGACGGTAGAGGAGAGACCACCATGCTTCGAGCAGCACTGCACGGCCTCGGCCGCTGGGGCAACCGCCTCACCGACTCGGTCAAGGCCAGCAGCAAGATCCGCATCGTCAAAGGCGTCTCGCGCGATCCTTCGCGCCATGCCGAATTCACGCAGAAATACGGCGCGGCTGTTGTTGCCGACTACGCTGAAGTCCTGCGCGACCCGCAGATCGAGGCCGTTGTACTCGCCACGCCGCACACCCAGCACCACGCCCAGATCATTGCCGCGGCCCGTGCCGGCAAGCATGTCTTCGTTGAAAAGCCGCTGACCCTGAAACGCGCGCATGCCGAGGAGGCCGTCGAGGCCTGCCGCAAGGCGGGCGTCACGCTGGGCATCGGCTTCAACCGCCGCCACGCTCCGGCCTTCGTCGAAATGCGCCGGCGCGTCGCCGCCGGCGACATCGGCCAGGTGCTGCATGTCGAGGCCAACTTCTCCGGACCCTCGGGCTGGCAGCTGAAGCCCGGCGCCTGGCGCGCCTCGCGCAGCGAATCCCCCGCCGGCGGCATGACCCCGCGCGGCGTGCATACGCTGGACGCGATGATCCAGCTCGCCGGCCCGGTGGCGGAAGTCTGCGCCCACAGCAGCCGGCGCGCGCTGGCCGCCGACATCGAGGTCGACGACACGACGGCGATGCTGTTCCGTTTCGCCGGCGGTGCAACCGGTCAATTGACCACCATCACCGTCACCGCCGAACTGTGGCGGGTGCATGTCTTCGGCAGCAAGGGCTGGCTGGAGATGCGCGGCGACACCGGGCTCGAATTCCTCGGCAACGACGGCAAGGGCGAGCGTCTGGCCCTGCCTGCCGTGGACAAGGAACAGCTGACGCTGGAGGCCTTCGCCGACGCGGTGGCTGCGGGCCGGCCCTGCGTGGTGCCTGCCGAAGAGGCAATCAACGGCGTGGCGACACTGGAGGCGATCATCGCCTCCGCCGACAGCGGAAAACCGGTCATAGTGCGCTGACTGCCGCGCGGGCGGCGTGATATAAGAAGGTCTCCCTGAACCACCGCATGCCGCGGCTCCGTGCCCGCGGCTTTTTGCCTTGCCGATCCATCTCACGCTCGCGCTGACCTTCTTCAACTTCACCGGCAACAACGCCATGCGCGTGTTGCTGACGCTCTACGCGCTGCACCTCGGTGCCTCCGCCACCACTGTCGGCCTCATCGGCGGCCTGCTGTTCGTGTTCCCGGTGCTGTTGTCCTGGGTCGTCGGCGGGCTTGCCGACCGCAAGGCCGCGCGCGGCATCCTGATGTTCGCCGCCTGCTGCGCGGGGCTGTCGCTGCTGCTGATGTACTTTTTTCCGTCGCTGAAGATGTTCTATGTCGCGGCGGCGCTGAACGGCCTGGCGCTGTCCTTTTTCCACGTCACGCTGCAGAACCTGATCGGCAACCTCAGCACCCCGAAGACCCGCGCCCGCAACTTCGCCAACTTCAGCATGATCGGCGCCACCACCAGCTTCGCCGGTCCGCTGATGGCAGGGCTGGCGATCGACCACTTCGGCTACGACTGGGCCTGCCTCGCCACCGCGGCGCTGTCGCTGGCGGTGATCGGCCTGCTTTTCGCCTTCGGCGACCGCCTGCCACCGGCGCGCGGCCGCATCAAGGGCGACACCGCGCCGCGCGCGCTGCTCGACCGCGGCGTCGTCGTCATGCTGGTCACCGGCGGGCTGGTGCAGCTCGGCTACGACCTGTTCCAGTTCTATGTGCCGATCCACGGCCACAAGCTGGGCCTTTCGGCCTCGGCCATCGGCGGCGTGCTGGCGACGCTGGCAGTGGCGGTGTTCGTCGTGCGCACCTTCCTCGCCAAACTGGTGGACAAGTATCCCGGCGAGAAACTGCTGATGTATGTGTTCCTCACCGGTGCCGCCGGCTTTGCGCTGGTGCCCTTTGCCGGCAACGCCTGGGTGCTCGGCGCCATCGCCTTCGGTTTCGGCCTCGGCATGGGCATCGGCATCCCGCTGACGGTGATCCTGATGTACGCCAACTCGGCGGAAGGCCGCTCCGGCCAGACGCTGGGCCTGCGCCTCACCGTCAACAACTTCGTGCGCATGAGCGGGCCGATGGCCTTCGGCGCGCTGGGCGCGGTGGTGGGGGTGTCGGGGGTGTTCTGGCTGCTGGCGGGGTTGATGCTGGGGGGTGGGGCGTTGGCGAGGGGATTAAAGACCGGAAAAAAAGAAAATTCATAAGTATTTGTTTTTATTGATATTTTTATTCTTCTTCGAGCGGTGACGGTAGCAAGAGATTCTGTTTGACCGGGAATTCCAGAGGGCGTAATGTCCGGTTTCGTTCCCAGAGAAAGAATTCCGAAATGGCTACTGTGCTTCGCACGTCAGCGCCTCAAGGTGCTGTGTATGACTACCTGAAAGCGGCACGAAAGCAGTATTCACAAATCGAACTGGCCCGCGAACTGGCCGTCGATGCCAGAACCATCCGTCGCTGGGAGGCGAGACAGAGCGAGCCGCCCGGTTACATTATTCCCGCGCTTAAGCAACTGGTGTTGCCCCTCTTGGCTGACCAGCCGGAAGAAGGGGAATTCACATTCATCGACCTGTTTGCCGGAATCGGCGGAATCCGCGCCGCATTTGAGCAGGTGGGTGGCCGTTGCGTGTATACGAGCGAATGGGACGGATTCGCGCAGAAAACCTATTCCGCCAACTACCCGCTGACCCATGTCATCGATGGCGACATCACGCAGGTGGATGCCCGGGATATTCCCGATCACGACGTGCTCTTGGCGGGTTTTCCGTGTCAGCCGTTTTCGATTGCCGGGGTTTCAAAGAAGAACGCGCTGGGCAGGAAACACGGCTTCGAGGATGAAACCCAGGGAACCCTGTTTTTTGATGTGGCGAGGATCATCAAGGAAAAACGCCCGCGCGCTTTTCTTCTTGAAAACGTCAAAAACCTGCAGTCCCACGACAAGGGCAGGACTTTTGATGTCATACGCCGCGCGCTTACCGAAGATCTCGGTTATCACATTCACTGGAAAGTGATTGATGCAGCGCATTTCGTGCCGCAGCATCGCGAACGTATCCTGATTGTGGGTTTCAGGGAGCCGGTTGGTTTTGACTGGGCTGCGTTGAGATTGCCCGAGAAGGGAAAAATCAAGCTCGAAAGCATCCTGCACAAAACCGACGGCACGGAACCGGAGTTGCCGTGGGATGAGGGGCGGTATTTCGATCATGCGAAGCGGAAGGTCGTCGCAAAGTACACTCTGACCGATCACCTCTGGAATTACCTTCAGGCGTATGCCGAGAAGCACCGCAAGAAGGGAAATGGATTCGGCTTTGGCTTGGTAACCGGAAAGGACATTGCGAGGACCCTTTCGGCTCGGTACTACAAGGATGGTTCGGAAATCCTGATCAAGCAGCCTCGCAAGAATCCTCGCAGGCTTACGCCGCGCGAGTGTGCGCGGCTGATGGGGTTTCCCGATACTTTTCGAATACCCGTTTCGGATACTCGCGCTTACAAACAGTTTGGAAATTGTGTGGCTGTTCCGGTGATTGCGGAAACTGCGCGCCTGATGACCCAGTTCATTCTCATTGATGACTCTCAGTTGTTCATTCCGAATTTGTCGGTTGCTGCTTAGGAGGGAGATATGAAGGTTGTGAGCCGCATTCCTGAAATAAAAGTAATCAACAAGAGAAATATGTATCGGTGGTTTAGGAAAATGTCAGACCGTGACTTGCTCTTTCACCCCGACGACGATCCGGCGTCCATAGTAAATATCCGGACCGGAGTTCGGGTCTTTTCCAAAGACGAGGTTCGGCATCTTCGCGACTTACTTGCGGGTATGTTTGCCTGTCAAGGTGATAAGGTTTATGACGCCGCGTACCCGGTCTTTATGTCGGTTTTTCGTGACGTTGTGAATGGTTGATGTAGTCGATAAGGCTACGCGTAGCCGGATGATGTCCGGTATTCGCGGGGAGAATACAAAGCCGGAACTGATGATTAGATCGGCTTTGCACAAAAGAGGGTTTCGCTACCGTTTGCATGTTGCATCGTTGCCCGGAAAGCCCGATATCGTATTCAAAAAGTACCGAGCAGTCATTTTTGTAAATGGTTGTTTTTGGCATGGCCATCAATGCGAGTACTTTAAATGGCCAAAAACCAATCGTAGATTCTGGAAAAAAAAGATAAACGGCAACATCCGCAGAGATGCTTTTGTCCACGAGAGCCTGAAAAAGGCGAGTTGGCGATATTTCTTGGTTTGGGAATGTGAGATTCGACTGGCTGTGCGGAGGGGGCGCGTGGATGCACTTGTTGCTAGTTTGGGGAAAAAGATATCGAGGGGATGGGGATGACAGGAATGGAAATCCAAACAATGCGGGATTACTTGTCAAAGAGTATCGCAAGTAATCGTGCGAAAGGTGTGTTGAACCAAAACAAGCTAAGGGGGTTGCTTGCTGAGGTTGATTTTAGGAATCACTTAGCGAGATTGGGTTTTGCGAATCGAATATCCTTGGGAGGTTGGATCGCTCGGCGTACGGGCCCAGGCGAGTTCGGTCAATCTACCGTGGCGATATTCCCGGAGGTAATTTCTGACGGTAGCATTTTAAGTGCCTCAAGAATCTCTCCGGAGCCTTCCCGTGGATTACATACGATTTGTGCGACTTTTCATCAGATTGGAATTCATGGTTATTACTGCGTTCCAGACGTCAGAGTGGTAAATGACGCGAATGGGCTGAGTTGGCAAGCTGTCCAATTAGGTACTCCGAACGAAAATCCTTTTATGAGTTTGAACGAAGCCTTAAGTCCGTATTTGAGAGCGCGCTCTCGTCAATATAATTTTCTTAGCTATAAGACGGATGTTTCTACTATTCCTGACCCGCATGTTGCGGAGGAATTTTTAAAAGAACATTTAAGAGTTTCTTTTCAGTCGTCGTTTATGGCGGAAGTATCCGATATCGACGGCATTTTTTGGGGGCAGCAATATACGTACCCCTTGGAGATAAAAGAAAAAACTAGCGCTAACGACCGTTCATTAGGAGAGTTTTTTGGGCTGGATGTTGGCCCGTTCGTAAAGCTGGCTTATTACGCTGCTAAGCGAGGTAATCTTCATTCAATGTTCGTTGTTCGAGAAATTTCTGACACGGAGACTAGGGAGCTACGGCAATGGTGGTTTATTACCTTTGACAAGCTGGCGCAGTTTGCATCTTGGAATCAGCAGGGAGGTGGTACGAATATGAGGGGAGGGGGTAGTACTGTGGTAAAGATTCCCAAGGATCAGTTTTTGCCCATGACTCGAGAGCAGCTTGAAAGGTTATAGCTTGAGGGTGGATGAGAATTATCGATGATCCACGCTAATCCCAACCGCAGCGGCACCCTCGCCCGCAACGTCGAAATCGCCCTCCGCTTCAAGCAGGAGCAGGGCACACCGGAAATGCCGCAGGTGGAGAAGGAGGTGTTGGCGCCGAACTACGATCGTGTGCGCGGCGGCAACCTGCATCTGGCGAACAATGCCCGCGACCAGGGTTGGCCGCATCCGGCGCTGTACCTGCGCGCGGCCTTTCCGGACCGGGTGGATGTCATCGAGCGGGTGATCGCCGACGGCGACCGCGTGGGGCTGCTGTTTCGCGTGACCGGCACCCATACCGGCAGCTTCTTCGGCATCGAGCCCACCGGCAAACGGGTCGACGTCTATGAAGTCGCGCTGCTGCGCATCGTCGATGGCCAGATGGTCGAGGGCTGGTTCATGATGGACGAGGCGGAGCTGCTGCGGCAGCTGGGCGCGAAGCTGCCGCCGCGGGCTGACGGCAACATCATCGCGCCGCCGGTTCCGCGGACGCCGGATGCCGTGGCCTGCCTGCGGCAGTTCGAGGGGCGCGACCTCTCGCCGCTCGAGCGCAACAAGGTTGCCGCGGCGCGCACGCGCCTGTCGCCGCAGGCGCGGTCCGGGGCGGGGCATTCGCTGCGGCAGGGTTTCAAGCACCTGCGCGCGTACAGCGAGGCCAGGGGGTACGGCGCGCTCGATCTCGATGCCGCCTTTCCCGATCGTGCCTACGGTGTGGATATCCTGCTGGCGGAGGGCGATGAAGTGTGGATGCGCTTCAACGTCGGCGGCACGCACCGCGGGCCGCTGTGCGGCATCGCGCCGACCGGGCGGCAGGTCGGCGTCAACGCGGTGGCTATCATGACTTTCAAGGATGGCCGCTGCGTCGACAACTGGACCTTTGCCGACGAGCTGGGTCTGCTGCTGCAGCTGGGGCGGCCGAACCTGTTGCTGGAATAGTCGGGCCCGGGCTCCGGTAATTAATCCCGTCACGATGCCCCCAACCCTGTCTGGCGCGCGACTTGTCGCAGTGGTCTGCGCGGCGCAGGTGCTGGTGCAGATCGGCGCCTATTTCTGGCCGGCGCTGCTGCCCGGCATGATGCCGCTGTGGGGGCTGTCCAACAGCGAGGCAGGCTGGATTACCGCGATGTTCTACGGCAGTTATCTGCTGGCGGTGCCGATCCTGGTGACGCTGACCGACCGCATCGATGCGCGGCGGGTCTATCTGTTCGGCGTAGCCTGCACCATCGCGGCCCACCTGCTCTTCGGCTGGATGGCCGAGGGCTTCTGGTCGGCGCTGTGGCTGCGCGGGCTGGCGGGGATCGGCTGGGCCGGCACCTACATGACCGGCCTCAAGCTGCTCGCGGACCAGGTCGATGCGAAACTGATGTCGCGCGCGGTGGCGGGACATGCGGCGAGCATCGGCATTTCAGGGGCGCTGTCGTTTTCCTGCGCCGATCTGCTGGCCCATGCTTACGGCTGGCCGGCTGCTTTCATCGTCGCCGGCCTGACCGCGACGGCAGCCTGGCTGCTGGTCGCGCTGCGGGTGCCGGGACGCAAGCCGCCGCCTCCCGCCGCCGATGGCCACGCGCTGTTCGATTTCCGGCCGGTGTTCCGCAACCGCTCGGCGATGGCCTATGCGATGGCCTACTGCATCCACACGCTGGAGATGAACGCCCTGCGCGGCTGGGGCGTGGCTTTTCTCGCCTACGTCGCATTGAGCACCGGTGCCGAGGCGCGCTTTTCGCCGACGCTGGTGGTGACGGTGCTCGCGCTCGTCGGCACCCTGGCGAGCGTGCTCGGCAACGAGGCGGCGATCCGCTGGGGACGCCTGCGCCTGATCACGCTGGCGATGGGCGCCTCGGTGCTGGTCGGCGGCAGCATCGGCTTTGCCGGCAGCCAGTCGTATCCGCTGGCGGTGGGCTTGCTGGTGTTCTACGGTTTTGTGGTGTGGCTCGATTCGTCGTCGCTGACTTCCGGTGCGGCGGGCACGGCAGAGCCTTCACGCCGCGGTGCGACGCTCGCCGTGCATTCGATGCTCGGCTACACCGGCGGCTTCCTCGGCCCGCTGATGATCGGCTATGTGCTGGACTTTGCCGGCGGGGCGTCCACTTTCGCCTGGGGCCTCGCCTTCCTGCTGGTTGCGGTGCTGATGCTGCTGGCGCTGGCCGTGTTCCGGCTGATGCGGCCGCGGGCACTGGCCGGGGATCGTGGCCAGCCGGCGGGGTGATATATAAGTATTTGATTATATTGATATTTTTTACTTCCCCTCGCGCAGCATGCGCTCGATCTCGGCGGCTGACCGCTCTTCCGGGGTCAGGCCGTCGGTACCCGGCTTGTTCGCGCTGCCTTCGGCGGGGATGTTGATTTCGATGTTGCCGATATCCCTCGTTGCCGGCTTGTCGGCGAAGGCACTGACCAGCTGCGGGTAACTGATCACCAGCAGCAGCGCGATGAGCTGCACGCCGATGAAGGGGGCGACGCCCTTGTAGATGTCGGCGGTGCTGATCTGCTTCGGGGCGACGCTCCTCAGGTAGAACAGCGCGAAACCGAAGGGCGGCGTCAGGAAGGAGGTCTGCAGGTTGATGCCGATCATCACCGCGAACCACACCGGGTCGATGCCGAGCTTGGCGGCCACCGGCGCGAGCAGCGGCAGCAGGATGAAGGCGATCTCGAAAAAGTCGAGGAAGAAGCCGAGCACGAAAATCATCAGGTGCACGACGACGAGGAAGCCGACCTCGCCGCCGGGCACCAGCGTGAACAGGCGCTCCACCCAGAGGTCGCCGTCGACTGCGCGGAAGGTCAGCGCGAACACCGTGGACCCGATCAGGATGAACATCACGAAGCTCGACAGTTTTGTCGTCGCATCGAGTGCTTCGCGCAGCATTTTCAGGTTGAGGCGTTTGCGGACCGCGGCAAGCGCCAGCGCGCCGACCGCGCCCAGCGCGCCGCCTTCGGAGGGCGTGGCAATGCCGGCGAAGATCGAGCCCAGCACCAGGAAAATCAGCACCAGCGGCGGCACCATGACCAGCAGCGCGTGCCGCCACAGCAGGGCGCCGCGCAGGCGGCGCGCCTCCGGCGGCAGCGCGGGGGCGGCGGCGGGATTGATCATCGTGGTGATGAAGACGTAGCCGAGCAGCAGCATCACCAGCAGCAGGCCCGGCAGCACCGCGCCGGCGTACATGTCGCCGACGGAGGCGCCGAGCACGTCGGCGAGCACGATCAGCACGATCGACGGCGGGATGATCTGCGCCAGCGTGCCGGAGGCGCAGATGACGCCGCTGGCAAGCCGCGGCGAGTATTTGTAGCGCAGCATCACCGGCAGCGAAATGAGGCCCATCGCGATCACCGAGGCAGCGATGACGCCGGTGGTCGCGGCGAGCAGCGCGCCGACGAAGATCACCGCGTAGGCGACGCCGCCGCGCAGCGGGCCGAAGATCTGGCCCACGGTGTCGAGCAGGTCTTCGGCCATGCCGCTGCGCTCGAGCACGAGGCCCATGAAGGTGAAGAAGGGAATCGCCAGCAGCAGCGGGTTGGCCATGATGCCGTAGAGCCGCTGCGGCAGCGCCTGCAGCAGCTCCGGCTGCAGCAGGCCGAGCTCGAAGCCGATGAAGGCGAACAGCAGGCCGTTGGCGGCGAGCGCGAAGGCGACCGGGTAGCCGAGCAGCAGCAGGACCGCAAGGCCGACGAACATCAGCGGGGCCATCAGTTCGAAGGCCATTACGTCCGCCCCTGTTTCGTCGTCATTCCGGCGAAAGCCGGAATCCGGTGCTGACCGACCCAAAACCCCGTGACCCCGGCTTCTGCCGGGGTCACGGGTTGATTTGCAGATTCAGCAGGCATGTCAGCGTTCTGCGAAGCCGTCTGTTCCGTCGGCCGCCGGTGTTGCGCCGAGCAGCGCGAATTTCTTGATGGTCTCCGACAGGCCCTGCAGGATCAGCAGCGCGAAGGCGATCGGCACGGCGAGCTTGATCGGCCAGCGCAGCAGGCCGCCGGCGTCGGTGGACATTTCATTGATGCGCCAGGATTCGAGGAAGGCGGACCAGCCGAACCACAGCATGATGGCGCAGACCGGCAGCAGCATGAAGACATGGCCGAAGATGTCGATCCAGGCCTGCGCTCGCGGCGACAGGCGCCCGGCGACGAGGTCGATGCGCACATGGGCGTTGTGCTTCAGCGTGTAGCCGGCGGCGCCGAGGAACACCAGCGTGTAGAGGTACCACTGGATTTCAAGCAGGCCGTTGGAGCTGTAGCTGAAGCCGTAGCGGGACACCGCGTTGCCGGCGCTGATCAGTATGCACAGCAGGACCAGCCAGCAGGCGCCGCGGCCGACGGCCTCGTTCAGCGCGTCGATCGCGCGCGACAGCGCCAGCAGCGGTTTCATGATGCGGATGCCCCCCTTTGATCCAGACCACATCATACGGGCTCCGGGCTGCGCCGGCAGGGGTAAGCGGCTGTTCCGCATGATAAAATCCCGGCCTGTTCCGGCCGCTGCGGCCGCCTCCGGCAACCCTTGAGCATTTGTCCATGTCCCTGTCCAACAGCATCCTCGAAACCACCGATCCCGAACTGTTCCGCGCCATCAGCCAGGAAGCGCAGCGCCAGGAAGACCACATCGAGCTGATTGCCTCGGAAAACTACGCGAGCCCGGCGGTGCTGCAGGCCCAGGGCTCGGTGCTGACCAACAAGTACGCCGAGGGTTATCCCGGCAAGCGCTATTACGGCGGCTGCGAATACGTGGACATCGCCGAAACGCTGGCCATCGAGCGTGCCAAGGCGCTGTTCAAGGCCGGCTATGCCAACGTCCAGCCGCATTCCGGCGCCCAGGCCAATGCCGCGGTGTTCCTTGCGGTGCTGAAGCCGGGCGACACCATCCTCGGCATGCGGCTCTCCGACGGCGGCCACCTGACCCACGGTGCCAAGGTCAACATCAGCGGCAAGTACTACAACGCGGTGAGCTATGGCCTCGACCCGCAGACCCAGGCCATCAACTATGACGAAGTCGCCGAGCTGGCGAAAACCCACAAGCCGAAGCTGATCGTTGCCGGCGCCTCGGCCTACGCGCTGGCGATCGACTGGAAGAAGTTCCGCGAGATCGCCGACAGCGTGGGCGCGATGCTGATGGCCGACATGGCGCATTACGCCGGCCTCGTGGCCGCCGGCCTCTATCCGAGCCCGGTGGGCATCGCCGATTTCGTGACCACGACCACGCACAAGACGCTGCGCGGCCCGCGCGGCGGGCTGATCCTCGCCGCGGCCGAGCACGAAAAAATCCTCAACTCCGCGGTGTTCCCCGGTTCCCAGGGCGGCCCGCTGATGCATGTCATCGCCGCCAAGGCGGTGGCGCTGAAGGAGGCGATGAGCCCGGAATTCCGCGCCTACCAGCAGCAGGTGCTCGACAATGCGCGCCTGATGGCGAAGGTGCTGCAGGGCCGCGGTTACCGCATCGTCTCCGGCCGCACCGACTGCCACCTGTTCCTGCTCGACCTGCGCGACAAGCCGGTGACCGGCATCGAGGCCGAGCAGGCGCTGGGCCGCGCGCACATGACGGTCAACAAGAACGCGGTGCCCAACGACACCCGCCCGCCGATGGTGACCAGCGGCGTGCGCATCGGCTCGCCGGCGATGACCACCCGCGGCTTCCGCGCGCCCGAAGCCGAAAAGCTCGCCGGCCTGATCGCCGACGTGCTCGACGCGCCGCAGGACGAGGCGGTGATCGACCGCGTCCGCGGCGAAGTCAAGGCGCTGTGCGACCGCTTCCCGGTCTATAAGTGACAGTGATGAACGAGGAGCGATGAGTGATGAGCGAATACCCTGAAACCCATGGTTTTGAACTTGGTTCATCGTTCATCGCTCATCGCTCCTCGCTGCCTTCATGAAGTGTCCTTTCTGCAAATCGGACGAAACCCAGGTCATCGACTCGCGCGAGAGCGATGACGGGGACACCATCCGCCGCCGCCGCAAGTGCGTGTCCTGCAGCAAGCGCTTCACGACCTACGAAACCGTGGAGCTGCGCATGCCGCAGGTGGTCAAGCAGGACGGCAGCCGCGCCGAGTTCGATCTCGGCAAGCTGCGCACCAGCTTCATGCGCGCGCTGCACAAACGGCCGGTGCCGACCCAGCTGGTCGACGAGGCGATCGGCGCGCTGACCAACGAGCTGCTGTCGCTGGGCGAGCGCGAGGTGCCGGCGCGGCGCGTCGGCGAGATGGTGATGCGCGAACTGAAGAAACTCGACGAAGTGGCCTACATCCGCTTCGCTTCCGTCTACCGCAGCTTCCAGGGCGTCGATGATTTTACCGACGCCATCAAGGAAGTGCGCAAGCCGGGCCGCAAGTAGGCGGCATTGCCGCTGCGGCGCAGGCTGAATCCGACATGTTCACTCCCGACGATCACCGCCACATGGCTTATGCGCTGGAACTCGCGGCGCGCGGGCTGTACACGACCACGCCGAACCCGCGCGTCGGCTGCGTGATTGTGAAGGACGGCCAGGTGGTCGGCGAGGGCTGGCACGAGAAGGCCGGCGCGGCGCATGCCGAGGCGATCGCGCTGGAGCACGCGCGCAAACAGGCTACCGGCGCGACGGTCTACGTGACGCTGGAACCCTGTGCCCATCACGGCCGCACGCCGCCCTGCGTCGATGCCTTGCTGAAGGCGAAGCCGGCGCGGGTGGTGGCGGCGATGCAGGATCCCAATCCGCTGACCGCCGGCAGGGGTTTCGAACAGCTGCGCGCCGCCGGCATCACGGTCGATGTCGGGCTGATGGACACGGAAGCGCGCGAACTCAATATCGGTTTCGTGTCGCGGATGACCCGGGGCAGGCCCTGGGTGCGGATGAAGGTTGCCGCGAGCCTCGACGGCCGCACCGCGCTGGCCAACGGCCAGAGCCAGTGGATCACCGGCAGTGACGCGCGCCGCGACGGCCATGCCTGGCGCGCCCGGGCCTGCGCAGTGCTGACGGGCGTGGGCACGGTCAAGGATGACGATCCGCAGCTCAATGTCCGCGAAGTGCGGACCACGCGCCAGCCGCTGCGCGTGGTGGTCGACAGCCGGATGCAGACGCCGCTGGCGGCGAGAATCCTCGGGCCGGGCACGATCATTGCCGCGGCCGGCGCCGATGTACCGCGCTCGGTGGCGCTGCGCGCGAAGGGCGCCGAAGTCGTGGTGCTGCCGAACCACGAGGGCAAGGTCGAACTGCCGGCATTGCTGCAGGAACTGGCGCGGCGCGGCTGCAACGAGGTGCATGTCGAGGCCGGTCACAAGCTCAACGGCTCATTGCTCGACGAAGGGCTGGTCGATGAACTGCTGATCTACATGGCGCCCTGCATCCTCGGCGACACCGCGCAGGGCATGTTCCATTTGCCGCCGCTGGACAGCCTCGCCGGACGGCGCAAGCTGAAGATCACCGGGGTGAGCCGGGTCGGCGAAGACCTGCGCATGCTGGCGAGGCCCGCATAAATGTTCACCGGCATTGTCGCGGCCGTCGGCCGCATCGCGAAAACCGATCCCGCCCCGGGCGGCTTGCGCCTGCACATCGATACCGGCGGACTGGACATGGCGGATGTGGCGCTCGGCGACAGCATCGCGGTCAGCGGCGTCTGCCTGACCGTGGTGGCCTTCGACCACAGCCATTTCGAGGCCGAGGTGTCGCAGGCGACGCTGTCGGTGGTCGCGGGCTTTGCCGCCGGCGCGCCGGTCAACCTGGAGAAAGCGCTGCGGCTCGCCGACCGCCTCGGCGGCCACCTGGTGACCGGGCATGTCGATGGCACCGGCACGGTTTCCCGCTTCGACGCAGTGGGGGATAATCGGCGCCTCGTTGTCGAAGCGCCGCGGGCGATTGCGCGCTACATCGCGCGCAAGGGCTCGGTGGCGGTGGACGGCGTCAGCCTGACGGTGAATGCGGTCGACGGCGACAGCTTCGAAGTCAACCTGATCCCGCACACCCTCGGCGCGACCACGCTGCAGAACCTGAAGCCGGGCGTGAAGGTCAATCTGGAAGTGGACATGCTGGCGCGGTATGTGGAGCGGCTCAACGAAATGGCCGCGGGCAAGGAAAACGGATCTTGAAATCAGGAAAACACGACGTGGCGATCAGCTCCACCGAAGAAATCATCGCCGAAATGCGCGCCGGGCGCATGGTGGTGCTCGTTGACGAGGAAGATCGCGAGAACGAGGGCGACCTGGTGCTGGCCGCGGAATTCGCGACGGCGGAGACCATCAATTTCATGGCGCGCTACGGCCGCGGCCTGATCTGCCTGACGCTGACCGAGGAGCGCTGCCGGCAGCTCAACCTGCCGCTGATGGTCAGCAACAACCGCTCGCCGATGGGCACCAACTTCACGCTGTCGATCGAGGCAGCCGAGGGTGTCACCACCGGTATCTCCGCGGCCGACCGCGCGACGACGATCCAGGCGGCGATCCGCGCCGATGCCGGTCCGTCGGACATCGTGCAGCCGGGGCACATCTTTCCGCTGATGGCGCAGAATGGTGGCACGCTGGTGCGTGCCGGGCATACCGAGGCGGGCTGCGACCTGGCGCGGCTGGCGGGACTGACGCCGGCGGCGGTGATCTGCGAAATCCTCAAGGACAACGGCGAGATGGCGCGGCTGCCGGACCTGATTCCCTTCGCCGCCGAACACGGGCTGAAGATCGGCACCATCACCGACCTGATCCAGTACCGCAGCGCCACCGAATCTCTGGTCAAGCGCGCGACCGAGCGCGACATCGACACTGCGCACGGCAAGTTCAGGCTGGTGGCCTACACCGAGATGGCGGGCCAGCAGACCCACCTCGCGCTGGTGCGCGGCTCGTTCACGGCGAAGGACGAGGTGCCGGTGCGGGTGCACGAGCCGGTGTCGCTGATCGACCTGCTGGATACCGGCGCGACGCGCCATTCCTGGAACCTGCACGATGCGATGGCAACGATTGCCCGCGAGGGCCGCGGCGTGATCATCCTGCTGCACCGGCAGGAGACCGCGGCGGAACTGCTCGAGCGCGCGCGGCCGCAGCACGAGCGCGGCAGTCCGGCGAAGATCGTGCTGCGCAACTACGGCATCGGCGCGCAGATCCTGCGCGACCTCGGCGTCAAGAAAATGCGCGTGCTGGCGCAGCCGCTGCGCATGCCGAGCATGGCGGGTTTCGACCTCGAGGTGACGGGATACCTGCAGCCGCCGGGCAAGGCGTGAGCTGGTGATTAAGTGATTAAGTGATTGAGTGATCAAGTGATTGGGTGAACGACATGGCGCGTTTTGACGACATCGAGGAACTGGAACCCGTGCACGACGGCAAGGGCCTGCGCATCGGCATTGTGATGGGGCGATTCAACGTTGACGTCGGCGACGGGCTGCTGTCGGCCTGCACCGCGGCGTTGGTGAAAATGGGCGTCGCCAAGAAGGACATGCGCATCGTCAGCGTGCCGGGTGCGCTGGAAATCCCGCTGGCGCTGAAGGCGATGGCGATCAGCGGGCATTACGACGCGCTGGTGGCACTGGGCGCGGTGATCCGCGGCGAAACCTACCACTTCGAGATCGTGTCCAACGAGTCCGCGCGCGGCATCACCGACGTGCAGCTCGAGACTGGCGTGCCGGTGGCCAACGGCATCCTCACCACCGAGGACGACGACCAGGCCGAGGTGCGCATGGCGCAGAAAGGCGCCGACTGCGCGCTGGCCGCGGTGGAGATGGCGCGGCTGATGCAGCGCCTGAAGCGCGACGCCGAGAACACCTGATCGGGTTATTTATAAGTATTTGATTTTAAACGATAATTTGTGCCGCACGGTGTGTGGCCGCCACACCGGAACATGATGAAATCGAACCGCCGCCGTTCGCGCGAATTCGCGCTGCAGGGCCTCTACCAGTGGCAGCTCGCGGGCACCGATCCCGTGACCATTGCCGCGCAGCTCGGCGAAGCCGAGGATTTCGGCAAGAGCGACGCCGACTATTTCACGAAGCTGCTCGACGGCGCGATTGCCGGCGCGGCGGAGATGGAGCAGCTCGTCACGCCGCTGCTCGATCGTGCCTACAAGAGCCTGTCGCCGGTGGAGCGCGGCATCCTGCTGCTCGCGGGCTACGAATTCAGGCATTGCCCGGAGGTGCCGTACCGGGTGGTGATCAACGAGGCGATCGAGCTGGCCAAGGCTTTCGGCGGCACCGATGGCCACAAGTACGTCAACGGCGTGCTCGACAAGATGGCGGCGCAGCTGCGCGCGCCGGAAGTGCAGGCCGCGCGCGGCTGAAGACTGGAGAAGGAACGATGAGCAAGGAACTTGACGAAAAGCTGAAGAAGCGCATCTACGTGTTTTATTTTGCCGGCCTGCTCAACCTGGTGCTCGGCTTCTGGGTGCTGTTCTACGGCGGCGAGCTGGAGCAGGGCACGCGCACCATCATGATGCTGTTCTTCTTCGGCTTCGCCGCGGTGGATTTCTGGATGCCGCAGCAGATGAAGCGGAAATACGCCGAATTCATGGCGGAGTCCCGGCGCCTGCAGCGGGAACAGGCCGAGAAGGCCGCCGCCGAGCAGAAAACCCAGGCTTAAGCCGGGCTTTTCATCCGGCGCAGGCCGCCGGTGAGGATGGCCGCGAGTCCGGCTTCCTTCAGATCCCAGTTCGCCGCGGGATCGACGTCGATATCGAGATCCTCGCCCATCAGCAGCTGCAGTTCCGCCCCGGGCATCAGGCGCGCCAGTTTTTCCGCGGCGGCCCGCGGGTGAGTGCGGTCGTTGCCGGGCACGACGCAGGCCGGCACGGTGATCGACTGCAGCTGCGCCGCGCTGGCACCGATCACCGGCTCGCCGCCGCCGGCACGGAACTCGCGCTCCCATTCGCGCATCGCGGCGATGAACTGCGCCGGATCCATTGCCATCAGCGCAGCGCGGTTGGCCGGGCGCGCGGCGATCAGTTCGCGGAAATGTTCGGTTTCGCAGACCGCGGCCATGCCGCCGGCCTGGGCCGCGCGGATGTATTCGCCGTAGTACTTTTCGGTCAGGCGCTGCACGGCGAAGGCGCCGCCGGTGACCCGCCACAGCAGCAGTCCGCGCACCGCCTGCGGGTAGCGCAGCGCGAAGTCGATCGACATCCGGCAACCCGAGGAGCTGCCGCCGATCACCGCCGGCAATGCGCCCAGATGCTGCAGCAGGGCATGCAGGTCGTCGGCCCAGAGCTGATGCTCGGTGTTGCCGCCGCCGACGGACACCGCGGCTGCGCCGCAGTTGCGCCGGTCGTGGATCAGCACGCGGCAGCCGCTCGCGGCGACGCGCGCCGCCAGCGAGCGGATTTCCGCCATGCCGCGCCGCCCGCCCGGGTTCAGCGCGACCCAGGGGCCGCCGTCGCCGAGAATCTCGTACGGGATGTCTGTGCCGTTGACGTGTGCGGTGGGCATTGTTCGGGTTCCTTCCATGGTGACGGCTTATTCGAGTTTGATGTCGAGTTTCTGGCGCAGCGCCACGTAGCGGGCGATGTCCGCTTCCAGGTATTTGCGGAATGCCTGGGGCGTGGTGGAGGGCAGTTCGGCACCTTCTGCCGCGAGACCGTCAATGACGGGCTTGTCGGATTGCGCAGCAGTCATCGCGGCATTGAGCCGGGCAATCACGGCCGGCGGCGTGCCGCGCGGCACCAGCATGCCGTACCAGCTGGTCATCTCGTATTGCGGTACGCTTTCTCCGAGGGCGGGCAGCCCGGGGAAGGCGGCTGACCGCTTTGCGGTGGTCACGGCGAGCGGCCGCACCTTGCCCGAGGCGATATGCGGCTTCACCGACAGCGGGCCGAGCATCGCCATCTGCACTTCGCCGCCGATCAGGCCGGCGAGCGAGGGCGCGGCGCCCTTGTAGCTGATGTTGACCATGTCGAGTTTCGCGCCGAGCTTGAGCATTTCGAGGCCGAGGTGCGAGGCGCTGCCGATTCCGCTGCTGGCGTAGTTGTACTTGCCGGGGCTGGCGCGCACCAGCGCCAGCAGCTCGGGCACTGTCTTCGCGTTCATGCCGGGGTGCACGACCAGCACGAAAGGCATTTTTGCGAACAGCCCGACCGGCTCGAAGCTCTTGATCGAGTCGTAGGGCAGATTGCGGTTGAAGGCCGCGTTGATGGCGTGTGCGCCGGAGATCCACAGCAGGGTATGGCCGTCCGCCGTTGCGGCCGCTGCCGCCGTGGTGCCGAGCACGCTGCCGCCGCCCGGGCGGTTCTCGACCACGACCTGCTGCTTCAGCGTCTCGCCCATTGATTTGGCCAGCAGGCGGGCGGCGACGTCGGCGCCGCCGCCGGCGGAGATCGGCGCGATCATGCGGATCGGCCGTGAAGGCCAGGCCTGTGCCGCGGCCTCCGTGCTGATGTTCAGCACAAGCAGCAGGACGGCGGTGATTGCAGTGCGTGCGGGTTTCGCGGTCATGTTCATGTTGTGGATGGCGTCGTCGGGGCCTGCGTCGGAGGGGCGCATTCTGCACCAAAACCGCCGGCGGGAGAATTGGCGGCCGGGATGGAGGCTGCAGCGGCGGACCGGCGGTTTTCTGGTAAAACACGGACTGAGATTCATTGATCACGCAGGCAGGGATGACATGACGAACACCGCAGGCGGGCCAGCCCGGGACAAGCGCATTGAAACCGCGATACATCACTGGGCACCGCGCTTTGTGTCGAGCGGGGTGCCGCTGACGGATTTCGAGGAAGTCACCGCAGGCATCTCGCACTGGGACGAGTGGTGCGCGGCGTGGAGCGCGCGGGCGGCGGTTCACGAGGAACTGGGCCGCAAGGCGCTGGCCGGCGGTTACCGGCTGTCTGCCGGCGAGCACCTCAATCGCGCAGCGATCTGTTACCACTTCGGCAAGTTCATGTTCGTCCACGACATTCCGCAGATGAGGGCGGCGCACCGCAAGGTCATCGAGTGCCGGCAGCTCGCCCTGCCGCTGCTGCCGAATCCGGGCGAACGCGTGGAAATGCCGTACCAGGGCCGCAGCCTGGCCGGCATCCTGCGCAAGCCGGCCGGCAGGGCGCCGCATCCGGTGGTGGTGATGTGCGTGGGACTTGATTCGACCAAGGAGGAGCTTGAGGTCTACGAGAACATTTTCCTCGCCCGCGGCATGGCCACCCTGTCCTTCGATGGCCCGGGGCAGGGTGAGGCGGAGTACGACCTGCCCATCCGCGGCGATTATGAGGTGGCGGTGAAGGCGGTGGTTGATTACGTGGCCGCGCGCGCGGACCTTGACGCGGCGCGCATCGGCCTCTGGGGCGTGTCGCTGGGCGGCTACTATGCCGCGCGCGGCGCGGCCTTCGAAAAACGCATCAAGGCCTGCATTTCGCTGTCCGGGCCCTACAGCTGGGTCGAAACTTTCGACGGCCGCAACGAGCTGTCGCGCGAGGCCTTCCGCGTGCGTTCCCACGCGAAGGACATGGATGCCGCGCGCGAGAACGCCAGGACGCTGACCCTGGAGGGCGTGGCCAGGAACATCACCTGCCCGATCTATGTCGTCGGCGGAGAGCTCGACACGCTGACCCCGCCGCACAATGCCGAGCGCATCGCCGCCGAGGTGTCGGGACCCTGCGAGCTGCTGATCGTCAAGGGCGGCAACCATGTCGTCAACAACCGGCGCTACATGTTCCAGACGCAGACCGCGGACTGGATGGCGGATATCCTTTGCCCTTGACCATGGCTTCCGAATTCAGGCTCATCGCCGATCATTTCACCCACGCCGCGCCGCGCACGCTGCTCGGCGTCGGTGATGACGCCGCGCTGATCCGCCCCTCGCGCGGCCAGGTGCTGGCGGTGGCCGCCGACATGCTGGTCGGCGGACGGCATTTCTTCATGGATGCCGATCCCGTTGCCGTGGGCCACAAGGCGCTGGCGGTGAACCTGTCGGACATGGCGGCGATGGGCGCGCGGCCGCGCTGGGCGACACTCGGCATTGCCTTGCCGCGGGCCGACGCGCGCTGGGTGGCGGCGATGTCGCGCGGGTTCATGGCCCTGGCGCGCAGGCACGGGGTGGACCTGATCGGCGGCGACACCACCCGCGGTCCGCTGAACCTCTGCGTGCAGATCATCGGCGAACTGCCGGCGCGGCAGGCACTGCGCCGCGACGGCGCGAAACCCGGCGACGACATCTGGGTGTCCGGCACGCTCGGTGATGCGGCGCTGGCGGTGGCGGCCGGAATGAAACGCATCAGGCTGAAACCCGCCGAACTGAAACAGGCCCGGCAGCGCCTCGACCGGCCGCAGCCGCGTGTTGCGCTGGGCCTCGCGTTGCGCGGTGTCGCGCGCAGCGCGATCGATGTATCCGATGGCCTGCTCGCCGATCTGGGGCACATCTGCGAGCGTTCGAAGGTCGCTGCAGTGGTGGCACTGGAGCGCCTGCCGCTGTCGCCGCTGATGCGACGCCATCGTCACGCGCCGGCGGGGCTGGCTGCGCTGCTCGGCGGCGGGGACGACTATGAACTGTGTTTCACCGCGGCGCCGGCGCGGCGTGCGGCGGTCGAGCGCGCCGCGCTGCGCTCGGGCACGCGGGTGACGCGCATCGGGCGGGTGATCCGCGCGCCGGCCGGCGTGTGCAGCGTCGCAGTGGTGGATGGCGACGGGCTGCCGCTCGCACCGGCGCAGCGCGGTTTTGACCACTTCGGCTGAGCTGCACGGGGCGGCCGCAACCGGGTGCCGGGCCTGCGGCCGGGATTGGTAAACTCGTGCTGTCCGGGTTCTTCCCGCCTGCAACCTGCCGTACGACGGCGATTCCGGAGGCCGAGAGCATGCCATCCAGCCATTCATTCGTGATCAACGATGCCGATGTCTATATTCCGACCTTCAAGGGCAACAACGAACTGCAGGCTTCGGAAACGGGACTCAGCGCCGCGGCACTCCGGCTGCTGGTGCTGATCGACGGGCAGTCAACGGTGGCCGAGGTCCGGCGGCGCGCGGGGGCGCCGGCGGGGGACGCGCAGTTTCTGGCGGCGATGCGCGAACTGCTGGGCGGGTCCTGTATCGACCTGGCGTCGAACCAGCTGACCCAGTCGAACGACTTCATCGAATTTTTCAGCTCGCAGCCGCAGCAGCCGGCAGGTCCGCTGTCCGGTGAACTGCAATCGGAGGCCGAGGCCGGCGTGACCACGCTGCAGCGTACCGGCTATTACGTGCGCATCGCGATGCGGGCGGCGGAGCGCCCGGAATCGAAAGGCGGTGAATCGGTGCTGATCGTCGAGGACGATCCAGCGCTGGCGAAATTTCTCCGCCAATACCTGGAACTGGAAGGTTTTGCGGCGACGACGGCATCGAAGCGCGAGGAAATCATCGCCGGCCTGCGGCGCCAGCCGCCGCCGGACCTGGTGCTGCTCGATGTCATGCTGCCCGATGCTGACGGCTTCAACATCCTGGTGAAAATGCGCGAGCACCCGGCACTGAAGGCGGTGCCGGTGCTGATGCTGACCGCGAAGGCGACGCGGGAATCGGTGCTGAGAGGGCTTGCCGGCGGCGCCAACGGCTACATCACCAAGCCCTTTCAGCCGGATTCCCTGATTACCGCGGTCAAGACGGTGCTCGGCGTGTCGAAGAATCCCTTCGACCGCCGGGGCCGGGTCGAGTGACGGCGCAGGCGCCGTCCGGCTGCCGATGAGCGACGAGGAACTGCGCCGGCTGATGGACGCCGTCAGCGCGGATTTCCGCGCGGTGCTGCCTGCCCGCATCGCGACGGTCGATGCGCTGTGGGATCAGGTTCTCCGCGGCGAGAATGCCGTGCAGGGCATGCAGGAACTGATCCGCGCCGTGCATGCGCTTGCCGGTTCCGCGGAAACCTTCGGTTGCGCCGGCGTCGGACGGGCGGCTGCGGCCGCGGAATCCGTGCTGGAACCGCACCGCGACGGCGGAATGCCGGCGGAGGCCGCCCGGACGGAAATCGCGTGCCGGCTCAAGGCGTTGCGGCAGGCCGCCCGCGCCGAAGGGCGTGGATGACGTGAGCGGCGACTTCCGGTGGTATGTTCGGGTGGACTGCAACAGTGAAGAAGCCCGCCGTGTCTGAAGCCTTCGTCCGTCCGACCCTGCGTTTTGTCTATCGCCACCCGGCGCATTTCATCGCCTTCGGCGGCGGTGTCGGCCTGTCGCCGGCAGCACCCGGGACCTTCGGCACGCTGCTTGCGCTGCCGCTGTTTCATGCGCTGTCGCCGCTGCTCGATCCCTGGAGTTTCCTGGTGCTGATCCTCGCGCTGTTCTGGATCGGCGTCTGGGCCTCGGGGGTCACCGGACGCGCGCTGGGCGTTGCCGACCACGGCGGCATGGTGTGGGACGAAACAGTGGCTTTCCTGCTGGTGCTGTTCTTCGTGCCGGTGACCGGCTACTGGCAGGCTTTCGCCTTCCTGGCGTTCCGCCTGTTCGACATCTTCAAGCCGCCGCCCATCCGCTACTATGACCGCCTGCTGAAGAACGGCTTTGGCGTGATGTGGGACGACCTGCTGGCGGCCGGTTACACGCTGCTGCTGGTCGCGGGCGCCCACGCATGGCTCGCATAAACAACGGAGATGATGATGCCGGACAGTATCCTGAATGAACTTGCGGCGAAGGTGGGCGAGGCCTTGAAGGCCCAGGGCCTGATGCTGGCGACCGCGGAATCCTGCACCGGCGGCTGGGTGGCGCAGGCGGTAACCGCAGTGCCGGGCAGTTCGAACTGGTTCGAGCGCGGCTTCGTCACCTATACCTATATCTCGAAGCGCGAAATGCTCGGCGTGTCGCAGGACACGCTGGGCACGCACGGCGCGGTGTCGGAGGAAACCGTGCGCGAAATGGTCGCCGGCGCGCTCGCCAACAGCCACGCGCAGGTGGCGGTGGCGGTCAGCGGTACGGCAGGTCCTGCCGGCGGCACGCCGCAGAAGCCGGTGGGCACCGTGTGTTTCGCGTGGGCGGTCAAGAACGGCGAACCGAAGAGCGCGACGCGGCGCTTTTCCGGCGATCGCGAAGCGGTGCGGCGGGCCGCAGTGAAGGTTGCGCTGGAGGGGGTTCTGGGGCTGTTGCCGGCCACAATAGATGTTGATAAGTAATTGTTTTTAAATATAATTTATGTTATTTGCTGGTTATTTGCACACTACTGTATAAATAACCAGCACAGGACCCCAAAATGTGTATAATGGGCGCCGTCAGACCTGTTGCAGCACACCGCACAACCCAGAACACGGAAGAGGACATCATGGACGAAAACAAAACCAAGGCGCTGGCAGCGGCGCTGTCGCAGATCGAAAAGCAGTTCGGCAAGGGCTCGGTGATGCGCATGGGCGAATCGGACATCGCCCGCGACATCCAGGCGGTATCGACGGGTTCGCTGGGTCTGGACATCGGGCTCGGCATCGGCGGCCTGCCGCGCGGCCGGGTGGTCGAGATCTACGGTCCGGAGTCCTCGGGCAAGACCACGCTGACGCTGTCGGTGATCGCGCAGATGCAGAAACTCGGCGGTTCCGCGGCCTTCATCGATGCCGAGCATGCGCTCGATCCGCAGTACGCCGCCAAGCTCGGCGTCAAGGTCGATGAACTGATCATTTCCCAGCCCGACAACGGCGAGCAGGCGCTGGAAATCGCCGACATGCTGGTGCGCTCCGGTTCGGTCGACGTGGTGGTCATCGACTCGGTGGCGGCGCTGGTGCCCAAGGCCGAGATCGAGGGCGAGATGGGCGAGCCGCAGATGGGCCTGCAGGCGCGGCTGATGTCGCAGGCGCTGCGCAAGCTCACCGCCAACATCAAGCGCTCCAATACGCTGGTGATTTTCATCAACCAGATCCGCATGAAGATCGGCGTCATGTTCGGCAACCCCGAAACCACCACCGGCGGCAACGCGCTGAAGTTCTACGCCTCGGTGCGCATCGACATCCGCCGCATCGGTTCGATCAAGAAGGGCGAGGAGGTCATCGGCTCCGAAACCCGCGCCAAGATCGTCAAGAACAAGGTGGCGCCGCCGTTCCGCCAGGCCGAGTTCGACATCCTCTATGGCGAGGGCATTTCGCGCGAGGGCGAGATCATCGAGCTCGGCGTGGCCCACAACATCATCGAGAAGTCCGGTGCCTGGTATTCCTACGGCAAGGACCGCATCGGTCAGGGCAAGGACAACACCCGCGATTACCTGCGGGAGAATCCCCAGATCGCCAATGAAATCGAAGCCAAGATCCGCGCGGTGCTGGGCATCAGCGGCGGACCGCAGGTGAAGAAGGACAAGGCGGCGCTGGAAGTGGTCGAGTCGGATCCGGCTGCCCGCAAGAAGGCGTCGGGGCAGTAATCCGGCTTACCGGCGGCAGGCGGCATGCCCGCCAAAGAACCCAGTCTCAGGGCACGCGCACTTAGGCACTTGGCGCGGCGCGAGCATACCCGCCACGAACTGGCGCTCAAGCTCGCGCCGCACGCCGGGTCGGAAGCCGAAGTGGCGCAGATCCTCGACGACTTTACGCAGCGCGGCTGGCTGTCCGAGCAGCGTGCCGCCGAGCAGATCGTACATGCGCGGCGCGGCCGCTACGGCCCGGCGCGCATACGCCGTGATCTGGAGGCAAAAGGCGTATCGGCGGAGGCCAGCGCTGCTGCCTTGGCCACGCTGAAGGACGGTGAACTGGAGGCCGCGCGGGCGGTGTGGAAACGGAAGTTCCGCGCACCGCCGGCGAACGCCGCCGAGCGGGCCAGGCAGGCGCGTTTCCTGCTCGGCCGCGGTTTCGGCAGTGAAACGATAGTCAGGCTGCTGCGCGGCTTGTCCCGCGACGGCATGAACGGTGTGGGGGAGGAATGATCATGATCCGCAACAAGGATTCTTTCGTGTTCTGGTCGGCGATGGCCATCGCCGTGCTGCTGCTGGCAGGCTGCGATGCCCTGCCTTTCGGCGACACGCCGATCAGGGACATCACCGCCGCACCGGCGAATTTCGAGGGCAAGGAAGTCAAGTTGCGCGGCAAGGTCACGTCGGTGACCAAGCTGCCTATCCTCGACCTCCGGTCCTACACCCTGCAGGATGCGACCGGCGAGATCAGCGTGACCACGCGGGGAGAATTGCCGGCGGCAGACGAGACTGTCGGCCTGCGCGGCACCGTGCGCAGCGCGGCCATCATCGGCGGCCAGTCCCTGGGATTGCGGGTCGAGGAAATCCGCCGCTTCTGAGCGGCCGCTCGCTGCAGCGCGGAATGCAGCGGTAAAACTGGTTTAAAATCTGCGCCTTACGCAACCTTACCGGCGCACCCGCATGAAATCCGCAGAAATCCGCGACAAGTTCCTGAAGTATTTCGAATCCAAGGGCCACGCCATCGTGGCCTCCAGCCCGCTGGTGCCGGGCAATGATCCGACGCTGCTCTTCACCAACTCGGGCATGGTGCAGTTCAAGGACGTGTTCCTGGGCCAGGAGTCGCGGCCCTACAAGCGCGCGACGACCTCGCAGCGCAGCCTGCGTGCCGGCGGCAAGCACAACGACCTCGAGAACGTGGGCTATACCGCGCGCCACCACACCTTCTTCGAAATGCTGGGCAATTTCTCCTTCGGCGACTATTTCAAGAAGGACGCCATCCACTACGCCTGGGAACTGCTGACCTCGGTTTACGGACTGCCCAAGGAGAAGCTCTGGGTCACCGTCTACCAGACCGACGACGAGGCCTGGGACATCTGGGCGAAGGATATCGGCGTGCCGAAAGAGCGCATCGTGCGCATCGGCGACAAGCCGGGCGGCGGCTCCGACAACTTCTGGCAGATGGCCGACACCGGCCCCTGCGGCCCCTGCAGCGAGATCTTTTACGACCACGGCGACGAGGTCGAGGGCGGCCCGCCCGGCTCGAAGGATGCCGACGGCGACCGCTACATCGAGATCTGGAACCTGGTGTTCATGCAGTTCAACCGCGACGAGAAGGGCGTGCTGCACCCGCTGCCCAAGCCTTCGGTCGACACCGGCATGGGACTCGAGCGCATTGCCGCGGTGCTGCAGGGCGTGCATTCCAACTACGAAATCGACCTGTTCCAGGCCCTGATCAAGGCCGCCGCACGCGAGACCGGCGCCAAGGACCTCGACAGCAATTCGCTGAAGGTCATCGCTGACCATATCCGCGCCTGCGCCTTCCTGATCGTCGACGGCGTGATCCCCGGCAACGAGGGCCGCGGCTACGTGCTGCGCCGGATCATCCGCCGCGCGATCCGCCACGGCTACAAGCTGGGCCAGACCAAGCCCTTCTTTCACAAGGTCGTGCCCGACCTGTCGAAGGCGATGGGCGAAGCCTATCCCGAACTGCCCAAGGTGCAGGACCGGGTGATGCAGATCCTGAAGCAGGAAGAGGAGCGTTTCGCCGAGACCCTGGAGCACGGCATGAAGGTGCTCGAGGGCGCGCTCGGTCGCGAGGACAAGATGCTCGACGGCGAGACGGTGTTCCAGCTCTACGATACTTACGGTTTTCCGGTGGACCTGACTGCGGATATCGCGCGCGAGCGCGGCGTGATGATGGATTACGCCGGCTTCGAGGCGGCGATGGAGCAGCAGCGCGAGCGCGCGCGGGCCGCCTCCAAGTTCCAGATGGGCAGCGCCGTGGATTACCAGGGCGTGAAGACCCAGTTCAGGGGTTACGAGACGCTGGCGGTGGATGACGCGCAGGTCGTGGCGATCTATCGCGAGGGCACAGCGGTGCAGTCGGTCAATCACGGCGAGGCGGCGGTGATCGTGCTCGACCGCACGCCGTTTTACGCCGAGTCCGGCGGCCAGGCGGGCGATGCCGGCGAGCTGGTCAGTGACCACGGTACTTTCGCGGTTGCAGATACCCTGAAAATCCAGTCCGATGTTTTCGGCCATCACGGCAAGCTGGAGACGGGCCGGCTCAGCGTCGGCGACAGGGTGGCCGCGCGTGTCGATGCGCTGCGCCGCTCACGGACGATGCGCAACCACTCCGCCACCCACCTGATGCACAAGGCGCTGCGCGAGGTGCTGGGCTCCCATGTCCAGCAGAAGGGTTCCCTGGTCGACGCCGACAAGACGCGTTTCGACTTCTCGCACATGGAGCCGCTGACCGGGGAGGAAATCCGCCGGGTCGAAGCCATCGTCAATGCCGAGATTCTTGCCAACGCCGCCACCTCTGCGCGCATCATGAAATTCGACGATGCCGTCAAGCACGGCGCGATGGCGCTGTTCGGGGAGAAGTACGGCGACGAGGTGCGCGTGCTCGACATCGGGACTTCGCGCGAACTGTGCGGCGGCACCCATGTGGCGCGCACCGGCGACATCGGCTTCTTCAAGGTGATGTCCGAGGGCGGTGTCGCCGCGGGCATCCGCCGCATCGAGGCGACCACCGGCGATCGCGCGCTGGCCTGGGTGCAGGCGCAGGAGCAGAAGCTGGCCGGGGCCGCCGCGGCGCTGCGCACTTCGCCGCAGGAAGTCGGCCAGAAGATCGCCCAGATTGTCGACAACGTGCGCAATCTCGAGAAGGAACTGGCACGGCTGAAGTCGAAGCTTGCCTCCAGTCAGGGTGACGACCTTGCCGATCAGGCCGTTGCGGTGAAGGGCGCCAACATCCTGGCCTCGGCGATCGACGGTGCCGATGCCAAGGGGTTGCGGGAAGCGATGGACAAGCTGAAGGACAAGCTCAAAAGCGCGGCAATCGTGCTCGCCAGCAGCGAGGGCGGCAAGGTCACGCTGATCGCCGGCGTCACCGCCGACCTCACGGCGAAGGTCAAGGCCGGCGAGCTGGTCAACTTCGTCGCCCAGCAGGTCGGCGGCAAGGGCGGCGGCCGGCCGGACATGGCACAGGCCGGCGGCACCGATCCGTCGAAGCTGCCGCAGGCGCTGGCTTCGGTGCCTGGCTGGGTCGAACAGCGGCTGTAGCAGCAGACCGGCGCATGGCTGCCGCGGCGGGCGTCCGCGCTGTACGTTCTAGGGATTGCTGATGGTGATCGCGCCGGTTGCGGTACTGTAGGTGAATCTGCGGAGAGTGGCAGTGTCCCGGCGGTAGGTATAGGTGCAGGTCGTGCCGGAACCCTGGGCACGCCATTCAGTAGTCGCTATCGCCGGCGTGCTGATGGTCGGCGCGCCTTGCAGAACACCGTTCCAGACCTGCAGGCAACGATTGGCATTGACGTTTCCGTTGTTGCCGTTTGTCGATGATGGAAAGCAGTTTGCGTTGAAGTCCACTATGCCGGTGCCGAATTCCGGCAGATTGTCGCTGCCGGCGTAGCTTCTGGCCTGGCATGCCAGGAAGGCAAGCTGGATCGCCGAGCCAAAGGCGGCTGCGGTTCCGGCTACGCTGGTCTTGTGCGCCTCATCGCGGAGATCGACCAGTCGCGGCAGCGCGAACGAGCCCAGCACGCCAAGAATGACGATCACCGTGACCAATTCAACCAGCGTGAAACCTGTGGCGGATCGCTGCATGGGTTTGATTAATCGCGTAAATGCCGCTTTCGTCGAGGAGCACTGGTCGAGGATCGCTCCGAAATGCCGCGAACCTTCTGGCGGCTGCGGAATTTATAGCTGGGGCAGGACGGTCACGTCAATAAAGTCCGGGCTGAACCTTCAGAAGGGAAGTGTGGCACCGGGTTTGACCGCGAGCAGAACCTTGCGGAAATCTTCCTGGATCCGTTGCAGGGCGGCGGCATCGTCCGCCTCGAAACGCAGCACGATGATGGGCGTGGTGTTGGAAGGGCGTGCCAGTCCGAAGCCGTCGGCATATTCGACGCGCAGTCCGTCGATGGTGATGATTTCCTTCGCGGCGGGAAAGCGGGCCGTTTTTTGCAAGGCGTCCATCAGCGTGTAGTTCTCGCCCTCGGCGAGCTGCCACTGCAGCTCCGGAGTGCTCACCGAGTCAGGCAGCGCCTCGAGCACGGCCGAGGGATCGTCGCTGCGGCTGAGGATTTCCAGCAGCCGTGCGCCGGCATACATGCCGTCGTCAAAGCCGTACCAGCGTTCCCTGAAGAAAATGTGGCCGCTCATCTCGCCGGCGAGCGGCGCGCCGCTTTCCTTCAGTTTTTTCTTGATGAAGGAGTGGCCGGTTTTCCACAGCAGCGGACGGCCGCCGTGCCGGCGGATCCAGTCGAACAGGTGGCGCGTGCACTTGACGTCAAAAATAATCTCGGCGTCGGGTTCGCGTGCAAGCACGTCGGCCGCGAACAGCATCAGCTGGCGGTCGGGGTAGATGATTTTTCCCGATTTGGTGACCACGCCGAGGCGGTCGCCGTCGCCGTCGAAAGCGAGGCCGATTTCAGCCGCCCCCGCCTTCAGTGCCGCGACAAGATCTTCAAGATTGTGCGGCTGTGAGGGATCGGGGTGGTGATTCGGGAATGAGCCATCGACTTCACAGAACAGCTCTTCAACATCGCAGCCGAGCCGGCGGTAGAGATTAGGTGCGGTGGCGCCGGCGACGCCGTTGCCGCAGTCGATGGCGATGCGCATCGGCCGCGACAATTTTACCGAGCTGACGATGCGTTCGAGGTAGGCGGCACGGATGTCATGCGTCCGGTAGCTGCCGCTGCCGGCGGCCAGGTCGTTGCCGGTGATGCGCGCGCGCAGGGCCTGGATGGCATCGCCGGCCAGCGTGTCGCCGGCGAGCATCATTTTCAGCCCGTTGTACTGCGGCGGATTGTGCGAGCCGGTGACCATTACACCCGACAGCGTGCCCAGTTCATGGGCGGCGAAGTAGAGCATCGGCGTGGCGACCTGGCCGACATCGATGACATCGACGCCGCTCGCCTGCAGCCCGCGCGCAAGCGCCGCGGCGAATGCCGGTCCCGAGTGACGGCCATCGCGGCCGATCACCACGCAGTCACGGCCGCGGGCGCGGGCTTCCGAGCCGATGGCGCGACCGATGGATTCGACACCGGCTTCGGTGAGCGTGTCGCCGACGATGCCGCGGATGTCATAGGCCTTGAAAATGGTGGCGGGGGGAGTGGTCGGGAGCATTATAAAAATATCAATAAAAACAAATAGTTGCGAATTCTATCATTCGCCCGTGAAGAATTCGAGCACGGTGTGCGGCAGCCAGTCGAGCGTCCCCGCAGGATCAGGAAATCCGACATGCCCGCCCTCGTCGGGAAATAGCGCAGTGACCTCGGCCGCCAGTTCATGGGGCGCCGGCAACGCGGCGGAGGGCAGGAAGGGATCATTGCGCGCATTGAGCAGCAGTGTCGGCACGCGGATGCGCGCGAGGTACGGCTTGCTGCTGGAGCGGTCGTAGTAATCGTCGACGCCACGGAAGCCGTGCAGCGGCGCCGTGACGAGATCGTCGAATTCGCGCAGCGTGCGTGCGGCGCGCAGGCGTGCGGCATCGAACAGTCCCGGATGCGCGCGCAGCTTGGCGAGGGACTTGCGCTTCATGGTGGCAAGGAAATGCCCTGTGTAGGCGAGGTTGAAGCCGCGTTCCAGCGCCGTGGCGGCTGCCTGCAGGTCCAGCGGGGCGGAGATGCCCGCGGCACGCTGCAGGATGCCGGTGGCGGCGGGTCCCTGTTCGCCCAGCCATTTCAGCAGCGCGTTGCCGCCCAGCGAGATCCCGCAGGCGAACAGCGGGCCGGCATGACTTTCCCGCAGGCGGCGCAGGATCCAGTCGATCTCCGCGCTGTCGCCGGAGTGGTAGGCGCGCGGCAGGCGGTTGATCTCGCCGCTGCAGCCGCGGAAATGCACGACCACGCCCTGCCAGCCGCGTTGCATGGCGGCATGCATCAGCGCCCGCGCGTAATGGCTGTTCGAGCTGCCTTCGAGTCCGTGAAAGAGCGCGAGCAGCGGCTGCCTGCCGTCCCCGCCGCCGGGTTCGGTCCAGTCGAGATCGATGAAATCGCCGTCGGGCGTGTCCTGGCGTTCGCGGTGCCAGGCCACGGCCGGCACCGGCGCCAGCAGCGCCGGGTACAGGGTCTGCAGGTTTCCGCCGGGCAGCCATCGCGGCGCGCGGTACACGGGTGGCGATCCGGACATGTGCGGATGGTACGCGGTTTACGCCTCTTCTACCGGCATGCCACAATCGCGGGGCCTACCGGCGACAACCACAACAGGGAGAACGAACCATGAACGATCCCGTGGCACAGACCCCGAGCAATGACGACCGCAACCTGGCGATGCTGGCGCACCTGCTGGGCATCGTATCCGGATTCATCGGCGCCCTGATCATCTGGCTGATCAAGAAGGACCAGTCGGCATTCATCGACGAGCAGGGCAAGGAAGCGCTGAATTTCCAGATCACGATGCTGATCGCCTTCGTCGCAGCAGGCATCCTGATGTTGGTCCTGATCGGCGCACTGCTGATGCCCCTGCTGCTGATCGCCAATCTGGTGTTCTGCATCCTTGCCGCGCTGGCCGTGTCCAAGGGCGAGCATTACCGCTACCCGTTCGCGATCCGCCTGCTGAAATAGGTTTCGCATTCCGCAAAAAAGGGCCCCTCGGGGCCCTTTTTTTGCGTGCCGATCCGGCCGCTCAATCGCGGTAAGAGGGATCCTTGCGGTCGAGCTTGCGCAGCAGCGCCGGCCATTCCAGCAGGCCGAAGCGGCGGCGCACGCCGGGCAGCATCAGGTTGTTGGTGTATTTCGTGACTTCCTCGGGCGGCAGCTGCAGTTCGGTGTTGCAGGACAGGGTCATCACCTGCAGTTCGCAGGCGCGCTCGAGGCGGAACATGTTGTTGAAACACTCGGGGATGCTGGCACCCACGGTCAGCAGGCCGTGGTTGCGCAGCACCATCGCTTCACGGTTGCCGAGGTTCTGCACCAGGCGCTCGCGTTCGTCGAGGCGCAGCGCGACACCCTCGTAGTCGTGGTAGGCGATGTCGAGGAAGCGCATCGAGGACTGCGCGATCGGCAGGATGCCGCATTTCATCGCCGAAACCGCCATGCCGGGCAGAGTATGGGTGTGGATGATGCACTCGACGTCGTGACGGGCCGCATGCACGGCGCTGTGGATCACGAAGCCGGCCTGGTTGACGCCGTATTCGGTGGCGTTGAACAGTACATTGCCCTCGAGGTCTACTTTCAGCATCGAGGAAGCGGTCATTTCCTCGTAGAGCATGCCGTAGGGGTTGATCAGGAATTCATTGTGGGTGCCCGGCACGCGCACCGAAATGTGGTTCGCCACCATCTCCACCATGCCGTATTCGGCCATCAGCCGGTAGCAGGCGGCGAGGTTTACGCGTGCTTCCCATTCTTCCTTGCTGACCTGCTCGCGGACAGGCTTGGTGATCTTGATCGCGGGTGCATTCATCGTTGTTCCTCCTTGGGGACTTGGGGATTTTACGCCCGGGGCTTCCGGGCGCAAGCGAGTGTGCTCACAGTCTGGAACGGCGCCATCGTCACAGGGCCTTGGCGTAGGCGCCGGCGCTGCTGCCGGCGAGCTTGCCGAAGACGGCGCCGGAGGTGAGGCCGGTGCCGCCGGGGTAGTTGTGATAGAACAGGCCGCCGACCATCTCGCCTGCGGCGTAGAGCCCCGGAATCGGCTTGCCGGCGGTATCCTCGACATTGGCATCGCCGTTGACCTTGACGCCGCCGAAGGTGAAGGTCACGCCGCAGGTCACGGCATAGGCCTCGAAAGGCGGCTGTTCTATGGTCAGCGCCCAGTTCGACTTGTTGACTTTCAGGCCCTCGGTGCGGCGGCCGTCCTTGATGGTCAGGTTGAAGGGGATGTCGGTGCGCACCGCCTTGTTGTAGGCCTTGATCTCGCGCAGGCAGGCCTCGGCATTGACGCCCTCGAGCTTCTTGACGAGTTCCTCGAGGGAATCGGCGCGGACCTTGGTTACCTGCTTGATGCGGTACTCGTCGCGCAGCAGCGGAATCGACTGCGCGTCGAAAATCTGCCAGGCGAACATTCCCGGCTGGTTGAGAACCACCGCGCCGTACTTGGCGTAGGTGTAGTTGCGGATATCGGCGCCTTCGTCGACGAATCGCTCGCCGTTGGCGTTGATCATGATGCCGATCGGATAGCTGTGCTTCTGGAAGTTGTCGCCGACCGCGAGGTCACCAAAGGGCGGCGCGTTGAGATCCCAGCCCACCGCATGGCAGCCCGACCAGTGGCCGTAGGGCAGCGCGCCGGCCTCGATCGCCATGCGGATGCCGGCGCCGGTATTGAAGCGCGTGCCGCGGACCTTGGCGAGATCCCAGCCGGCACCCAGGTAGCGCGTGCGCATCTCGGCGTTGGATTCGAAGCCGCCGCAAGCGAGCACCACCGCCTTGCAGCGGATCTCGACGTTCCGGCCCTTGTGCCTCGCCTTGACGCCGATCACCTTGCCGTCGTCATCCTGGATCAGCCCGGTGGCGGGTGTTTCGTAGAAAATGGTGATGCCTTCGCGCTCGCAGGCCTTGTGCTCGTTTTCCACGAGGCCCGGTCCGCCGCCCCAGGTCTCTGCGGCGAGCCCGCCGAAGAACTTGAACTTGCCGTCGACCTTCATCGCCTGGCGGCCGAAGCTGGCCTGGAACCTGACGCCCTTCTTGCGCATCCAGGTCAGCGTCTCGAGGCTGCGCGAGATCAGGATTTCGCAGAGGTCCGGATCCGTGCGGTACTGGGTGATGCGGCCCATGTCGTCGTAGAACTGTTCCGCGGTGTAGGTGCCGAAGTCCGCGCTGTCGATCTCGGCCTGCGTGAGGTCGGGCACCAGCTGCTTGAGGTCATCCACGCCGTTGAACAGCACGCGCATCGCGCCCGCGGTATAGCGGCTGTTGCCGCCGCACTCCTCGACCGGCGCCGCTTCGAGCATGATCACTTTTCCGCCGGACTCGCGGGCGGCGAGGGCGGCGCAGGCGGCGGCATTGCCGGCGCCGACAACGATGACGTCGGGGTTTCCGAATATCGAATCACTCATGGGGTTTCTGGTCTCTTCAGTTGTCGATTGAAACGAAGGTGGACGGATCAGCGGTCTATGCCGGCGGCGCGCGAATCGTCGCCCGACAGCAGGGAGTAGTTCACCGCGCGGCCTACGCCCTGGCGGAAGCCCTCGAGGCGCAGCACCTGGCCGGGCGCGATGTTGGCGAGGTTCACGTCGCGGCCGAAGTCGCGCAGCATCTGCACGTGCTGCTGCGGAAAGCGGTAAGGATCGGCCTCGATGACCACGTGGTCGAACCATTCCTGGGACGACAGTGCCTTGATGCTCTGCGGCGAGTCCTTCGCAAGCAGGTCCATTTCACACTGCTCGACGGTGACATGGTGGATTCCCTGTGCGGCGACCGCGCGCACGATGCCCTCGAGGTAATCGAGGCTCAGCGGGTCTTCCGGATTCTTGCGGCCGAATTCGTAGACGACCTTGATGCCCGCCTTCTGGAAGCGGTCGATCATGCGCGCGCGCTCGTCCTCGCTGAGCGTCACGTAGTTCTCGGAGATTTCGAGCCCGGGAATGGCGAGTCGTTTGAGCAGGGCTATCAGGCCGTCGAGCTCGTTGCGGTGCCAGGCGTATTCGAACAGGATGCCGCCGGCAAAAGGCATCACGCCGGCGTCGAGGTAAAGCTTCGTCGTGCGCTTTACCGTCTCGCCGGGTATCAGCAGCGCGTTCATCGCGTAGATCTTGGCGTAGTCGATGTAATCGGCCGCGACATCCAGCAGGTCGGCGATGCCGCGCTCGCCGCCGGTCCAGCCGAAAGTGTCGGGCCCGAAGTCGATCATCGAGGTGATGCCGCGGCGGCGCGGCTTGGCACTGCGCTGCGGCAGGGCGAGTTCTTTCACGGTATTGCGTTCGGTCATGGTCTGGATGGCCTGCGGTCGTTGGCGGCGTCACGGGCAGGGCAGCGCCGCCGCTCGTAAACAAAATGGATCAAGGCTGTAAGACAGGGGCCGGACCGGATTCCGGAGGCGCCCTGCGCGCCCGTCCACTAATCGGACTTATTGATTATAGCTGATGGTCCCTCGGCAATCAGTCAATAGTCCGCTCTGCGGACAACAATTGCCTGCGTCGCATCCGCTAATGCAGGGTCTTGGTGGCCGGTTCGGGGCTGCCGGCGCTGCGCACCGAGGCCGGGGCCGCCGCGGCATGGTGCGCGACCATGCGCCAGCCGCGTTCGGTGCGCTGGTAGATGTTGGTCGCAATCATCGGCTGCGGCGTGCGCGACTGGCCGGAGACGGTGATGTGCTCGTAGACGCTGTGCACCGCGAGCATCATCGTGTGAATGTGCTGGCTGTCGCGCAGGCTGAACCGCAGTTCCTGGCCGGCGGCAAAAATCCCGCGCCAGGATTCGCGGATGTTTTCGACGCCGCTGATCCGTGCGCCGCCGGGATGGACGCAGTAGCTGTCGTCCTCGTCCGACCAGACCTCCATCATTGCTTCCAGGTCGCGCTTGACGAAGGCTTCGTAGAAAGCGGCTTCGGCATCCTGCGGTGTGGCGAACAGCGTTTTTTTCACGGCAGTGCTCCTGCGCGAATCAGGCGCCGATTCTAGCAAAGTCGATCTCGGCGAGGACGCGCTCCGGGAGGATGTCATTCAGGCAGCGCAGGTGCCCCAGCGGGCAGCTGCGCTTGAAGCAGGGGCTGCAGCCGAGGCCCAGTGACAGGATGCGCGCGTCCCCGCTCAGCGGCGGCGTGAAGCGGGGCGAACTGGAGCCGTACAGGGCAATCAGCGGGCGGCCGACAGCTGCCGCGACATGCATCAGTCCGGAATCGTTGCTGACCACCAGCCGGCTCTCGGCAAGCAGGTCGGCGGCCTCGGCGATGTCGGTGCAGCCGCAGAGGTTGATGCAGGCGTCTCCGGCCTGCTGCCGGATGGTTTCGGCGACCGGATGGTCTTTCGGGGAGCCCACCAGCCAGACGGCGAAGCCGCGTGCGGCGAGCATCCTGGCCAGTGCGGCGAAATGCGCTTCCGGCCAGCGTTTGGCCGGACCGTATTCCGCGCCGGGGCAGAAGGCCACCGCCGGTCGCTGCGGGTTGAGGCCGAGCCGCGCCAGCAGGGCCTCGCGGCCGGCCGCCGTGGATTGCAGTGCGGGTAACGGCAAAGGATCGGGCAGCCGGCTGCCCGGCGGCAGGCCCAGCGCGGCGAAGCGCTGGACCATCTGCGGCAGCGCCTGCCCGTCGAGCCGGCGCAGGTCGTTGAGCAGAACCCAGCGCGCTTCGCCACGGAATCCGCGGCGCTGCGGGATGCCGGCGAACCAGGGAATCAGCGCCGACTTCCAGGAATTGGGCAGCACCACCGCAAGGTCGTAGCGGGCAGCCCGCAAGGCGAGCCCGAGGCGGCGGCGCTCGGCGATGCGCAATGCGCCGTGGCCGAAGGGGTTGAGAATGCCCTGTCGCACTTCGGGCATGCGGGCAAGCAGGGGCAGCGTCCACGGCGGCGCGAGGTAGTCGATCTGCGCGCCGGGGTGCTGCTGCAGCAGCAGGCGCAGCAGCGGCTGGGACAGTATGGTGTCGCCGACCCATGACGGACCGACGACGAGAATGTTCATTGCCGGCGGCGACCCTGCAGGATGCCCGCGTTCAGTGGTGACCGACCACGGCGCCGCCCTTGAGGATGTAGCGGGTGCCGCAATAGGGGCAGAGCGCTTCGCCGGTTTTTTCCACCGGCAGAAACACGCGGGGGTGTGCATTCCACAGCATCATCGCGGGTGTCGGGCAGTGCAGCGGCAGGTCGGCAGCCGTGATTTCGATCTGGCGCGACTTGTTTTCGGCGGGCTGGGTCATGGCGGCTTCAGACTGCAACCGGGGACAGCCAGTCGCGGTGTTCGGTGGTCCTGGCATTCACGCAGTCGAAGAACTTCCTCTGCAGGCGTTCGGTGACCGGCCCGCGCCGTCCTTCGCCGATGGTGCGGCCGTCGACTTCGCGTATCGGCGTCACTTCCGCCGCAGTGCCGGTGAAGAAGGCCTCGTCGGCGATGTAGAGGTCGTCGCGGGTGATGCGGCGTGCGGATACCTCGTAGCCCATTTCGCGCGCGAGAGTGATGATCGAGTCGCGGGTGATGCCGATCAGCGCGCTGGTCAGCTCGGGCTCGTAGAGTTTCCCGTCCTTGACGATGAACAGGTTTTCCCCCGAGCCCTCGGCGACGAAGCCGTCAACGTCGAGCAGCAGGCCTTCGTCGTAGCCGTGCTCGGTGGCCTCCAGGTTGGCAAGAATCGAGTTGGCATAGGTGCCGGAATACTTGGCGCGGCACATCGAAACATTGACGTGGTGGCGGGCATGGGAGGAGGTTTTGACGCGGATGCCCTTTTCGAGCGCCTCGGCGCCGAGGTAGGCGCCCCAGGGCCAGGCAGCGATGGCCACGTGCACGCTGGCGCCCTTGGGAGACACGCCCATTTTCTCGGAGCCGTAGAAGGCGATCGGCCGGATGTAACAGGATTCAAGCTTGTTGGCGCGGACAACCTCTTTCTGCGCTTCCATCAAGACTTCCCGCGTGTACGGGATTTTCATCATGTAGATGTGCGCGGAGTTGAACAGCCGGTCGGTATGCTCCTTCAGCCGGAAGATCGCAGTGCCGATGCCGGTGTTGTAGGCGCGCACCCCTTCGAAAACCGCCAGGCCGTAGTGCAGGGAATGGGTCAGGACGTGGGTGGTCGCGTCGCGCCAGGGCACCAGCTTCCCGTCGTACCAGATTTGCCCGTCGCGATCAGCCATGGACATGCCGTAGTTCTCCGATTAGTGTCAAAAATGAAGCAAAAAAACCCATTTATCACCCGGAATTCGGCGGTTAACGATTGGGCCATTCCCGGGCACTTCGCGGTCCGGTACGGCGATGACCGAATTTCACCGGCGGCCGGGCGCACATTCTAGCCGATTTGACATGGGCTGCCGATGCCCGCTCGGGGCTGTGCGAGATCGTATCGAAGAGGTACGGGCGCCGGCGGTTACCGGCTACAATAAGACTTCGGAGCAAAAAGGGGGTTGGCCCGGCCGGATTCCGGCGGGACCATCGGGAGAAAAGATGCTGACACGGCTGCGCGCCTGGCTCAACGGCCTGAGCGAGCGCGTCATCACCGAGCAGGACAGCGAGCAGGAAAAGCTCAACAAGACGCTGCTGATCTTTGCCTGCGGCCTGATGGGCTTCGGCTCCGTGCTCTGGCTGGCGCTATACTGGGCGATGGGCATCAAGTTTTCGTCCACGGTGCCCTTGTCGTATCTGGCCGTCTCCGCCGCTTCACTCGCGTACTATGTCTACACGCTGAATTTCGCGGTATTCCGGACGCTGCAGGTCAGCCTGTTCCTGTTCATGCCCTTCATCATGCAGTGGAGCATCGGCAGCTACGTCAGTTCCTCCGGTGTCGCGCTGTGGGCGTTGCTGGCCCCGGTCGGCGTGATGATCTTCCAGGGCGCCCGGCAGTCGCTGCCGTGGTTTGCCGCCTACATCGTGCTGACCGCGGTGTCCGGTTTTTTCGACTACTGGCTGACTTTTGGTGTCGAGCAGGGGGTCACCATGCAGAGCATCGCGGTGTTCTTCACCCTGAATTTTGCCGCGATGTCGACCATCATGTACCTGCTGATCAGCTTTTTCGTGCGCCAGCGCGACAAGCTTGCGGCGGATGTCACCGAGCAGAACCGGCTGCTGCGCATCGAGCAGGACAAGTCCGAGTCGCTGCTCCTGAACATCCTCCCGGCGCCCATTGCGCGGAGGCTGAAGGAGCAACAGGGCATCATTGCCGACGGCTTTGCGGACGTCACCGTCATGTTTGCCGACATCATCGATTTCACGCGGCTCGCCGAGGAGGTGCCGCCGAAGGCGATGGTCGAACTGCTGAACGAGGTGTTCTCGAAGTTCGATGCCATGGCCGATGCGCACCGGCTGGAGAAGATCAAGACCATCGGCGATGCCTACATGGTCGCCGGGGGGCTGCTCGAGCACGAGGGCGTCGATTTCGCGGTGGATGCGCGCGATTACACGTCGGCCATGCTCAGGCTGGCGCTGGAAATGCGCCAGTACATGCAGGCACTGTCCGAGAAAAAGGGCATGAGCCTGAGCATCCACATCGGCATCTGCACCGGCCCCGTGGTCGCCGGCGTGATCGGCACCCGCAAGTTCATTTACGACATGTGGGGTGACACCGTGAACACCGCGAGCCGGGTGACCGGCGAGGCCAAGTCCGGCGTCATTTACGTCGACGTCATGACCTACCGCCGTTCACGCACCCAGTTCGAGTACGAAGGGCCGATCCAGATCACCGGCAAAGGCAAGGGCGTGATCGAGGTGTACCGCCTGATAGACGTCGCACCGCACCTGCGCGACGTCACTGTCTGACTCCGGACATCTTGCCGGGCAGATTCCCGGCCGCTCCGAACAGCCTCCGCCACAAGACCTTGACGGCCGTCGCCGCCGCTTCGACTGTTGCGGGTTCGACCCGGGCGTAACGCTCGCCGGCCAGCCGCAGCTGATGCTGCAGCTTGCGGAACTGGCGATAGGCGTCACGCACAGCCTCGGCCTCGTCCGTGGCAACAAGACCCAGGCTGCCCGCCGCCTTCAGCAGCGCCAGATTTCCGGAGTTGGCGGCGAGTTCGGGATGTACATGGGCATGTCCCAGCACCAGGTACTGCACCATGAACTCGACGTCAATGATGCCGCCGGGGTCGTGCTTGAGGTCGAACAGGCCGCTGGAATTGGGGTGTGCATCGAGCATCTTGCGGCGCATTTCGACAATCCCTTCCCTCAGCCCGCCCGGCTCCCGCTGCTGGCGCAGCACGCTGATGCGCAGGTCCTCGAAGTTCCTGCTGATCCCGGAGTCGCCGGCCACGCTGCGGGCCCGGGTCAGCGCCTGGTGTTCCCACAGCCAGGCCTGCTCGAGCTGGTAGCGGCGCAGGCTGTCGAGCGGCGTGACCAGCAGCCCGCTGGCGCCATCCGGGCGCAGCCTGAGGTCGGTTTCGTAGAGCACCCCGGCAGCGGTGGTGCTGGTCAGCCAGTAGTTGATGCGCTGGGCGAGACGGGCGTAGTTTTCCGCGGCTTCAGGTGCGGGATCGTCATACACGAACACGATGTCGAGGTCCGAGGCGTAACCGAGCTCCTTGCCGCCGAGCTTCCCGTAGCCGACGATCGCGAACAGGGGCTCCTCGCGGTGACGCTGGCGCAGGCCCTGCCATGACAGGCGCAGCACGGCATCGAGTATCACGCCGGCAAGATCGGAGAGATGGTCGCTGAGGGTTTCCAGCGGCAGCTGTCCGGCGAGGTCCTGGGCGATGAAATGCAGGGTCTGGGTGTTCTTGAAATGCCGCAGCAGGTCCATCTGTCTTTCGATGTCGCCTGCGGCGGCGTCCAGTCCCTCGCGCAGCATTGCCCGCAGCATGTCCCAGTCCGGGGCCGCAAGCAGCGTGCGGACATCGAGCAGTTCGTCGAGCAGGATCGGATGGCGGGTGATGTACTCGGCGACCCAGGGGCTTGCGCTCATCAGATCGGCGACGCGGTCGAGCGCATGCGGATACTCATGCAGCAATGCGAGATAGGCCTCGCGCCGGCTGATGCTCTCGAACAGGGCCAGCAGGCGCCCGGCGGTGTCGTCCGGGTTGCGCCTCGAGGCGGCAGCGGCGATCGCCGCCGGCACCAGTCGGTCAAGCCGGCGCTGGCTGGCGGCCGGCATCTGGCGGTAGCGGCTGCCGTTGCGGAACAGGGCGAGCTGCCGTGCGAGTTCTTCTCCCCGTGCGAAGCCCAGCCCGGACAGCTGCTCCACGGCGGCCTCGTCCGCTTCGCCGCCTTCCGGCTGCTCCTGCCACAGCGCGGAGAGGGGATGTTCGTCGCCGCTGTCGCTCTCGGCAAAAATCGCCCCGAAATGTCGTGTCACGGCGGCGCGATGCCGTGCAAGCTCGGCGAGGAACTCGTCCGTGCCGGGGAAACCCATGCTCGCGGCGAGCAGCGCGCGTTCCTCGTCCTGCCGGGGGAGATCCTGGGTCTGCTGGTCGTCGCGGTACTGCAGTCGATGCTCCAGGTTGCGCAGGAACACATAGGCCGCGGACAGCTCGGCAACGGCCTCCGCGGTCACGAAACCGCGCTCTCCCAGCACCGCCAGTACCGGCAGCGTGGACTGCTGCTGCAGCGCGCGTTCGTGCCCGCCACGGATCAGCTGGAAGACCTGGGCGATGAATTCGATTTCGCGGATGCCGCCCGGTCCGAGCTTGATGTTGTCCTGGCGATCACGGCGGTTTACCTCATGGCGGACCTGGCTGTGCAGGCTGCGCATGGAGGCGAAGGCGGCGTAATCGAGATGGCGGCGGTAGACGAAGGGGCGCACCAGCGCGAGCAGCGCATCCTGCTGGTCGCCGGTCAGTGGCCTGCCCTTGATCCAGGCGTAACGCTCCCATGCCCGGCCCTGGGTGATCAGGTAGTTCTCGAGCATGTCGAAGCTGACCACCAGCGGGCCGCTGTCGCCGTATGGCCGCAGCCGGGTATCGACCCGGAACACGAAGCCGTCCTCGGTCCACTCGCTGAGGGCGCCGATCAGGCGGCGTGCCAGCCGGGTGAAGAACTCGTGGTTGCTCAGCGGACGGCCGCCGTCCGTGTCGCCTTCCTCCGGGTAGACCAGCACCAGGTCGATGTCCGACGACGCATTGAGCTCAGCGCCGCCGAGCTTGCCCATGCCGACGACGTGCAGCTGCTGGGGCGCGCCGGCCGTCGCGCTGCGCGGCTCGCCATGGACGGCAGCGAGGTCCTGGTGGAGCTGGGCTACAGCCCTGCGGATGGCCGTTTCGGCGAGCGCGGTGACGGTGGTCACCACTTCGGCGAGATCGGCGAGGCCGCCGAGGTCGCGCGCGATCAGGCGTGCGAGGGTCCGCTGGCGCAGCCGCCGCAGGGCGCGGCCGAGGCTGCGGTCGTCCCGGATGCCGGCGCGGTCGAGTTCCGCCTGCATGTCGCCGGCAGTGAACGCTTGAGCCAGTTCGGGCGTCGAAAGTACTCCGGGATCCGCCGCGAGCAGCCGCTGCAGGTAGCGGCTGTAACGGGCGGCCCTGGTGATGGCATCGCCGGCGTCAGGCAGGCTGATGCTTTCACCGGATTCCATGACCGGTCCCCGCGGGTTTCGCGTTAGAATGGCTAAGCCCTTGTTTCACATTCGCATTTTATATTTTTTAGGCCCGACATGGCGCTCGCAGCAGCCCGCAAATGGATCCGCAGCAGCTCACTGCTGATTTACCGGGTGCTGACCTGGGCCGTGCTTGCGGCGGGCCTGCTTTTCGGCGCGACGGTGCTGGTCCTGCGTTACTGGATATTGCCCGATATTTCCAGTTACCGGGAATCGATAGCGCGCGTGCTCAGTGATGCGACCGGGCAGCGCATCGGCATCGGCGGCATTTCAGCGAACTGGGACGGCCTGCGTCCCCAGCTCGGCCTGTCGCAGGTCGTGGTGCATGATGCCGAGGGGCGTCCGGCCCTCGAGCTGCCGCAGGTCGATGCCACCATGTCATGGCGGTCTGCGCTGCGCCTGCAGGTGGATTTTCATTCGCTGGACATATACCGGCCTGCATTGACGGTGCGCCGCGACAGCAAGGGCGGCGTCACCGTGGCGGGCATACCGATGGATCTCGAGGCTGGCCACGGCGGCGGTTTTTCGCGCTGGTTACTGTCGCAGCGCGACATCGGCATTCACGATGCGCGGCTGATCTGGAATGACGAGATGCGTGCTGCGCCGGAGCTGCAGCTCGACCAGCTGCAGCTCCGCATTGTCAATAGCGGCCGCCGCCATCGTGTCGGCCTGCGCGCCGTGCCGCCGGCCGCGCTCGCGTCGCCGCTGGATGTCCGCGCCGATTTCAGGGGCAGGGATTTCAAGTCGCTAGCCGCGCTGCAGAATGGCCAGCTGTTCGTGCAGGTCGACCATGTCGACATCGCGGCCTGGCGCCAGTGGATTGATTTTCCGGTGCAGTTCCCCCAGGGCCGGGGTGCGCTGCGGGCCTGGCTCAGCTTCGGCGACAGCGAGCTGCAGGGAGTCATCGCCGATACCCGGCTGCGCGAGGTCAGGACCCGTCTCGGCAACAGCCTGCCGGAGCTCGAGATGCGCGAGCTGGGCGGACGCTTTTCGTGGAGGCGCAGCACGGAAGGCGTGGAGATAGGCACCCGCAAGCTGGCATTTACCACCGGCGATGGACTGGTGCTGCCCGCGGTTGATCTCACACTCAAGCTGGGAGGATCCGGGGCGTCCGGTTATGCGCGGGGAGAGCTGCAGGCCAATGCGCTGGAGCTCGCGCCGCTGCTGCAGCTGGCTGACCGTCTCCCGCTCGATCCGGAGCTGCGCAAGTCATTCGCGGCCTATGCGCCCTCGGGAGCGCTGTATGACCTGTCCCTGCGCTGGGACGGCGCCTGGCCCAGGCCCGCGAGTTATGCGCTGCGCGGACGCTTTCACGAACTGTCGCTGCGCCGGCAGGGAGCGATTCCCGGTTTTTCCGGATTCAGCGGCAACATCGACGGCAACGAAAAGGGCGGCACGCTGCACGTGACGACCCAGAAGGCCGTGCTGGAGATGCCGCAGCTCTTCCGCGAGCGCCTGCGGTTCGACACCCTTTCCGGCCAGCTCGGGTGGTCGCAGACCGCCGGCGGCACGGAGCTTCGGTTCAGCAACTTCGCCTACGCCAATGCCGACCTCGCGGGAACCCTGTTCGGTACTTACCGGACCGCGGCGGATGGTCCGGGTGTCGCTGACCTGACGGGCCACCTCAGCCGTGGTCTCGCGCCGCGGGTCACTGCATACCTGCCGCTGACGGTGGCCAAGAATTCGCGCGGCTGGCTGGATCGCGCCTTCACGGCCGGCAGCTCCGCTGATGTGCGTTTCCGGCTCAAGGGGGACCTGCGCCATTTCCCCTTTGCCGACGAGCGCAACGGCCTGTTCGAGGTTGCGGCCAAGGTCAACGGCGGGGCACTGCATTACGGGGAAAGCTGGCCGCGGATCAGCGACATCGAGGGAGATTTCCTGTTTCGCGGCGCCCGCCTGGAAGTCAACGCGCGCGAAGCCAGGATCGGCAATGTGCGCCTCGCCAAGGTTCGGGCGCAGATTCCGGACCTGCTCCACCACGAAGAGCAACTGATCATCGGCGGCGAGGCGGAAGGGGCAACCGCCGATTTCCTCGATTTCATCGCGCAGAGCCCGGTCAACGCGATGATCAACGGTTTTACCGAGGGCATGCGCGCCCAGGGACAGGGCCGGCTCGGCCTGAAGCTGCAGCTGCCGCTGCAGGCGCTGGAGAAAAGCAGGGTCAGTGGCAGCTACCAGTTCATCAACAACCGGCTGGAACCGGAGCCGGGATTCCCGCCCCTGGAGCAGGTGAACGGCCGGATCGAGTTCACGCAGGACAGCGTGCGCGTGCCGGCGGCGACGGCGACCTTTCTGGGTGGGCCGCTGAGTGTCACTGCGGGCAGCCAGCGCGATGCCGCGGTGAGCATCCAGTTCCAGGGACGCATCAATGCCGATGCGGCGCGCCGTGCGGGCGGCATTGAATGGCTGCGCCACGTCCGTGGGGCCAGCGACTGGCGCGGCACGCTGACCATGCGCAACAAGCGCGTCGACCTGCTTGTCGAGTCGAGCCTGCAGGGGCTCGCGATAAACCTGCCGGCCCCGTTCACCAAAACCGCGGTGGAGGCGATGCCGCTGCGCATCGAGCGGCGGTACACCGGACCGCGCGAGGAGCGCATCGCGGTCGTGGCTGGCGATCTTGTCAGTGCAGTCCTGCTCAGGCGCGGCGAGGGCAGGGATGCGCGTGTCGAACGCGGCAGCCTGCGTTTCGGCGACGGCGCCGCGAAGGATCCGCAGCAGCCCGGAATCGCGGTGTCCGGCGTGATCAAGGCGCTGGATTTCAACGAATGGCTCGCTTTGTCTGGGGATGCGGGCACGCGGGAGGGCGGGCCCGTGCTGTCCTCTGTCGATCTGCGCATCGACGAGTTGAGGGTTTTCGAGCGCCGTTTTGCGGATGTCGGCATCAAGGCGGCGCAGCAGTCAGGCCAACTGCAGGCAGGCATCCGCGGCCGTGACATCGAGGGCAGCCTCGGCTGGCGGGCGCAGGGCAAGGGGCGGCTCACGGCCCGGCTGCGCCGGCTCAACCTGCCCGCTGCCGAACCGGCGTCAGCGGCGGCTCCCGTGCAGGCCTCCGTGGCGACGGAAGCCAAGGCTCCCGAGCTGCCGGGCCTGGACGTGCAGGTCGAGGAGCTGCTGATCGCGGGCAAGTCGCTGGGCAAGCTGGACCTGCAGGCAGTGCCGCAACAGCGCGACTGGCGCATCGAGCGGCTGACGCTGATCACGCCGGAGAGCCAGTTGAACCTCGATGGGCTGTGGCAGACCTGGCTCACGCGCCCGCGGGTCCAGGTCAATGTTCGTCTGGATGTGAACGACATCGGCCGCCTGCTGACGCGGTTTGGCTATCCCGAGGGTGTGCGCCGCGGCATTGCCAAGCTCGAGGGCAACCTGTCCTGGGCGGGCAGCCCGCAGAAACTGGATTACCCGACACTCAATGGCAATTTCGTGCTCGATGCGGGTAAAGGCCAGTTCCTGAAGCTCGAGCCGGGCATCGGCAAGCTGCTGGGGATACTCAGCCTGCAGTCGCTGCCGCGACGCATCACGCTCGACTTCCGCGACATTTTCAGCGACGGTCTGGCGTTTGACGAGATTGTCGGCGCGATCAAGGTGGCCAATGGCATTGCAAGCACCGATAACCTGCGCATTACCGGCCCCGCAGCTCGCATCAACATGTCGGGCCAGGTCGATCTGGCCAGGGAGACGCAGCAGCTGCGCGTGAAAATCAATCCGCAACTGTCGGACACGGTGTCGGTGGCCGGTGCGCTGATCGGCGGACCGATCGCAGGGCTCGCTGCCTTTGTCGCCCAGAAGCTGCTGCGGGACCCGCTGGACCAGATTGCCGCCTACGAGTATGACGTCACGGGCACCTGGGCCGACCCGGTGGTTGCCAGGGTCGAGCGGCCGCAGGCGCTGCAGGAATCGCCATGAGGCTGTTCTCCCGTCTGGCGGCCTGCGTGCTCTGCTGCGCGCCGGCACTTGCGGCAGCCGAGCTGGCGCCGGAATTCTGGGACCGGCCGCGCTCGGCTTCCGCGATGCTGGCGCAGGACGCGGTTCGTCACGCAGTGGCGGAATACCATGCCCGTCCGGCGGCGCGCCTGGTCATTATTCATGGCGGCGGGCAGGAGGCGCAGCTGCAGGCTGCCGAGCTGAGGGCCTGGCTGGTGGCGCTGGCCATCGACGGCACCAGGCTGTTTCTGCGTGCAGACCCCGCTGCAAGGTCATTGAGGATAGTCATCGAGTGAGCGGACAACGATGGGGACGAGACTGAGGTCGACGAGGTTGCAGAAGAGAGGTGCGGCACGGCAGGCCGACCGCGGGGAGGCCGGTGTCATCCGGATTGCCGCGGTGCAAATGGCTTCCGGTCCGCGCGTGGACGCCAACCTGAAGGAGGCCGCGCGGCTGATCGAAATGGCTGCGGAACTGGGTGCGCGCCTGGTCGCGCTGCCCGAGTACTTCGGCATCATGGGCATCAAGGATACCGACAAGGTTGCTGTGCGCGAGGAATTCGGCAGCGGGCAGATCCAGGACTTCCTGTCAGCCACTGCGCGTGCGCTTGGCATCTGGATCGTCGGCGGTTCCGTGCCCCTGGTGGCCTCTTCAAGGGACAAGGTGCTGAACACCAGCCTGGTCTATGACGAGCGGGGGAACTGCGTGGCCCGTTACGACAAGATCCACCTCTTCGGCTTCGAGATGGGCCAGGAGAAATATTCGGAGGAACGCACCATCGAGCACGGCAAAAAGGTCGTGGCCTTCGACTCGCCCTTCGGCCGCATCGGCCTGTCGATCTGCTACGACCTGCGCTTTCCCGAACTCTACCGTGCGATGGGCGAGGTCGACCTGATCCTGGTTCCGTCCGCCTTCACCGAGACGACCGGCAAGGCACACTGGGAGACGCTGATCCGAGCGCGCGCCATCGAGAACCTCGCTTACGTGCTGGCGCCGGCGCAGGGGGGGTATCATGTCAACGGTCGGGAAACACATGGCGATTCGATGATCGTCGATCCCTGGGGAGTGGTTCTCGATCGCCTGCCGCGCGGTTCCGGGGTGGTTGTCGCCGGGATGAACCGGACCCATATACAGCGTCTGCGCCAGAGTCTGCCGGCGCTACAGCACCGCACCTTGCGCTGAATTTTATAAGCTATTGATTTTATTGGTTTTTTTAAGGAGTTTCTCGCGACATGCAAGCTGCCAACGTGTTCGAAACCGCCAGCGCCCTGCTGCTGGCGCCGCATGCCCTGGATGAGGGGCGTCTGCAGGCGGTGTTCGGCGAGATGCTCGCGCACCGCGTCGACTATGCCGACCTGTATTTCCAGTATTCGCGCAGCGAGTCCTGGAGCCTTGAGGAGGGCATTGTCAAATCCGGCAGTTTCAACATCGACCAGGGTGTCGGGGTACGCGCGGTCAGCGGCGACCGCACGGCTTTCGCTTATTCCGACGATATCAGTTTCAGTGCCCTGCAATCGGCTGCCCAGGCGACGCGGGCGATTGCCCGGCAGGGCGGTGATGGCAGCGCGGCAATAGCGCGGCGCGGAGACGCTCTGGCGCTGTATGCGCCCCGGGATCCGCTGGCAAGCCTTGATGCGCCGGAAAAGGTGGTGCTGCTCGAGCGCCTGGAGCGCATCGCCCGCGGAATTGACTCCAGGGTGACCCAGGTCATGGCGTCGCTTGCCGGTGAATACGAGGTGGTTATGGTCGCGCGCAGCGATGGCATGCAGGCTGCCGACGTGCGGCCGCTGGTGAGGCTGTCGTTGCAGGTCATAGTCGAAGCCGATGGCCGCCGCGAGCAGGGCAGTGCGGGCGGCGGTGGCCGTTTCGATTACGCTTATTTCACCGAGGAGGTTCTGCGCGAGTATGCGCAGAAAGCGGTGCAGCAGGCACTGGTCAACCTCGAGGCGCGGCCGGCGCCGGCGGGCATGATGACCGTGGTGCTGGGACCGGGTTGGCCGGGAGTGCTGCTGCACGAGGCGGTGGGCCACGGGCTCGAGGGGGATTTCAACCGCAAGGGCACATCGGCTTTCAGCGGACGCATAGGCGAGCGCGTCGCCGCGCCCGGTGTCACGGTTGTCGACGACGGTACCCTGGCGCGGCGGCGCGGTTCCCTCAATGTCGATGACGAGGGCAATCCGACGCGGCACAACGTGCTGATCGAGGACGGCGTGCTTCGCGGTTACCTGCAGGATGCGATGAATGCGCGGCTGATGGGCGTCGCTCCCACCGGCAACGGCCGGCGTGAATCCTACGCGCACGTGCCGATGCCGCGCATGACCAATACCTACATGCTCAACGGCGGCCGTGATCCGCAGGAGATCATCGCTTCGGTCGACCATGGGCTCTACGCGGTCAACTTCGGCGGCGGGCAGGTCGACATCACCAGCGGAAAGTTCGTGTTCTCGGCCTCCGAGGCGTGGATGATCGAGAACGGCAGGCTCGCCTATCCGGTGAAGGGCGCAACGCTGATCGGCAACGGCCCGGACGCGCTGACGCGGGTCAGCATGATCGGCAACGACATGCGTCTCGATTCCGGGGTGGGCACCTGCGGCAAGGAAGGCCAGAGCGTGCCGGTGGGGGTCGGCCAGCCGACCCTGCGCATTGACGGACTGACCGTCGGCGGCACCGTGTAAGGCCGCTCAGGAATCGTTTATAATGCTTTGAATTTAATGGAAAGTTGAGATTTTGATGCTTCACCGCACCGACGACCTCAGGATCAAGGAAATCAAGGAACTGACGCCCCCGACGCACCTGCTGCGGGAGTTTCCGCCCAGCGAAAAGGCGGCGGACACCACCTACGAGGCGCGCCAGGACATTCACCGCATACTCCATGGCGCCGATGACCGCCTGCTGGTGGTCATGGGGCCCTGCTCCGTGCACGATGTGAAAGCAGCCAAGGAGTATGCCGGCAAGCTGCTCGAGGCGAAGAAGAAGCTGGCTGCGGACCTGCTGGTGGTGATGCGCGTGTATTTCGAGAAGCCGCGCACCACGGTCGGCTGGAAGGGGCTGATCAATGATCCCAACCTCGACGGCAGCTTCCGCATCAACGAAGGCCTGAAGATCGCCCGCGAGCTGTTGCTGGAGCTGAACGAAAGCGGCATGCCGGTGGGTTGTGAATTCCTCGACATGATCACCCCGCAGTACATCGCCGACCTGGTGTCCTGGGGCGCCATCGGCGCACGCACGACAGAGTCGCAGATTCACCGCGAGCTGGCTTCCGGGCTTTCCTGCCCGGTCGGATTCAAGAACGGCACCGACGGCAACATCAAGATTGCGATTGATGCGATACGCGCTGCGCAGGCGCCGCATCATTTCCTGTCGGTAACCAAGGCCGGACACTCGGCGATCGTGTCCACTACCGGAAACGAGGACTGCCACGTGATCCTGCGCGGCGGCAAGGCGCCAAATTACGACGCGGCGAGCGTGGATGCCGCAGGCCGCGGACTCGCGGAAGCGGGCATTCCGGCGCGCATCATGATCGATTTCAGCCACAGCAACAGCAGCAAGAAACCGGAGAAGCAGGTCGATGTCGGGCAGGATGTCGCGCGGCAGATCGCGGCCGGTGACGACCGTATATTCGGTGTCATGGTGGAAAGCCACCTCAAAGCCGGACGCCAGGATCTGGTGCCTGGCAAGCCGCTGACCTACGGCGTCAGCATCACTGACGGCTGCATCGGCTGGGAAGAAAGCAGGACCCTGCTCGAAACACTGGCCGACGGGGTGCGCAAGCGCCGCCTCAAGGCGATCGCCTCGGACTGACCCCGATGTCCGGGACATAACCACAGGCAGCTTGACTACAGCTGACTCCGCCATGGCCCAAGATGATCCCGGAACACTGGCCGACCAGGGCAACCTCGCCAAACTGGAGAGGGTGGGGGCGGGCTCGGTCATCGCCGAGGAGATTTTCGGGCTCGTCGGCAAATCGCAGTTTTTCGCCGAGTTTTCCAAGGATGACATATCCATCCTGGCCGGCTACATGGATGTCTATCGCGCCCAGCCTGGCCAGATCCTCATCCGCGAGGGCGATGAGGGTGACTTCATGGTGCTGATCGTCGACGGCGAGGTCGACATCCTGAAGAGGGGCCATCGCGCCGAGCAGCAGCACATGACCAGCGCCGGACCGGGCATGACGCTCGGCGAGATGTCGATGATCGACGGCGAGCCGCGGTTTGCGACCTGCATGGCTTCGCAGCCCACGACCTTTGCCGTGCTGACACGCGACAACATGGCAAAAATCATCCTTGACCATCCGGGGCTCGGTTCGAAAATACTGGTGAAAATGGTCACCATGCTGTCCCTGCGGCTGCGCCAGACCAGCGCCCGCCTGCTGCGGGTGATGGAAGAGGCTCGCCAGTAAACACCTCGGTGCGAAGTCCCGGCGTTGCCGCTTTCCTGCGCCGGCCGTGGCGGATGTCCTGCGTGATACTGGCCATGGCCGGCCTGCTGGTGTCCCCGCAAGGCGCAGCGCTCACGGTGAAGGACGATCGCGGCGTGGTCATCCGGTTGCAGCGACCGGCACAGCGCATCGTCACCCTGACTCCGCATCTCACGGAAATCGTTTTTGCCGCCGGCGCCGGCGACCGGCTGGCCGGCGTGGCGCGGTTCAGCAATTACCCTCCGGAGGCTAAGGCGCTGCCCGTGGTGGGTGATGCACTGCATGTCGACGTCGAGCGCCTGCTGTCGCTGAAGACAGACCTGGTGCTCGCATGGCGCAGCGGCACGCCCCCGGAGACAGTGGCAAGGATCGAGCGTGCAGGCCTGGCGGTATTCGTGTCGGACGCCAGGCGTTTGCAGGACATCGGTGGCGTCATTCTTGCCGTGGCCGCCCTTGCGGGAACCCCGGCGGCCGGAGCGCAGGCTGCGGCGGCGTTTGAACGCGGCCTGGGAGAACTGCGTGCGGCAAAGCGGCAGGGCAGGCCGCTGCGCGTGTTCTACGAGATATGGCCCTCGCCACTGATGACCGTCAGCGACGGACACGTGATCAGCGAAATCATCGCCCTCTGCGGCGGGATCAATGTGTTCGGCGGTCTGCAGCCGCTGACGCCGGAGGTTTCAATTGAGGCCCTGCTTGCCGCCCGCCCGCATGTGGTGCTCGGCGGAAGCTCGGCGGAGACGCCGTTGGCACAGGCGGCGCGGTGGGCGGCTCGCCCGCCGCCGCTGTCCTCGCTGCCGGTGCGTTACATCGAGCCCGATCTGATCCAGCGGCCTGCGCCGCGCCTGCTTGACGGTGCGCGGCAGGTTTGCGCCCATCTCGACTCGGTGCGCGCCGCGCGGCGTTGAGCGGAACGTGATTCAGCCGCGGTTGCGGCCCTGCTGCCACAGCACATCGCCGTTGCCGCCCTCGCGGTTGCAGGCTCGTGCAAGCACGAACAGCAGGTCGGAGAGGCGATTGAGGTATTGCAGCAGCTGGGGCTGCAGGCTCTCCTCAGCGCCCAATGCCGCCAGCGTGCGTTCGGCGCGCCGGCACACCGTGCGCGCGACGTGCGCCAGCGCCGCGGCACGCGTGCCGCCCGGCAGCACGAACTCGCGCAGGGGTGGGAGGCCGCTGTTGAAGTGCTCGATCAGTCTGTCCAGCCGCAGGACCTGGGTTTCGCCGACCAGCGTATGGCCGGGGAGGCTCAGTTCGCCGCCCAGATCGAAGAGGTCGTGCTGGATTCCGGTCAGCGCCTCACGCACGGCCTGCGTCAGCGGCTCGCAAAGCAGCACGCCGATCGCGCTGTTCAGCTCGTCTACATCGCCCATTGCAGCCACGCGGCTGCGGTTCTTGCCGATGCGCTCGCCGGAGGACAGGCCGGTGGTGCCGTCATCTCCGGTGCGTGTCACGATTTTCGAAAGCCGGTTAGCCATGGGAGTCGCCCGGGTTGCAGTGGGCGCCCATTATAGGCGCCCGATGCGGTCGCGCGTGCCCGAGCTATTTTCCGGGATCCCGGTCTGCGGTCTCCGGGGCTGCCGCGCGCAAAGGAAAAAACTTCTCGTCAAACGCGGGATCGTTCAGCCACTGGGAGATGGCTTCCAGCGCCATGTCCTCGGTGCGGAAGAAGTTCTGTGCGCCGATGCTCGCATAGAGCCCGGTTTTCTCCATGATGCCGAGCACCTGCCGCTTCAGTCCGCTGAATACCATCGTGACATTGTTTTCCTGCAATCGCCTGGCGAGGTGCCGGATCATTTCCTCGCCCGAAGCATCGAGCTCATTGATGGCATCGCCCACGATCAGGATGTAACGTGCCTGAGGATGCTTCGCGGCCTGATCGAGGATGACGTCCTCGAAATAGGGCACGTTCGCAAAGAACAGCGAGCCGTCAAAACGGATCGCGATCAGGCGTTCGCTGGTAGGCAGGCCGAACAGCTGCGCATCGCGCAGGGTGCCGTCGGGATGGCGGCCCAGCACGGCGACCCGCGGGCGCATCGTGCGGTAAAGGTAGAGCACGATGGCCAGCGCCGCGCCGACCAGGATGCCGGTATCGAGATGGGGGGCGAAGCTCAGCGTGGCGATGAAGGTGACCACGGCGGCAACGCCATCGTGGCGGTGGGCCTTCCATGCATGCAGCAGCGCCGGAAAGTTCACGAGGTTGAACACCGCCAGCATGATGATGGCGGCCAGTGCCGCCTGCGGCAGATGGTAGAGCAGCGGCGTGAACAGCAGCAGCGTCACCAGGACGATCGCCCCGGCGACCACCGAGGACATTCCGCTGGCCGCCCCTGCCGCAAGATTGACCGCGGATCTCGAAAAGGACCCGCTGACGGGGAATGCCTGGAAAATGCTGCCAACCACGTTCGCGAGGCCCTGGCCGACGAGTTCCTGGTTCGGATCGATGCGCTGCTTCGTGCGTGTTGCCATTGACTTGGCAATGGAGATCGCCTCCATGAAGCCGACCAGTGCGATGATCAGCGCGGTCGGCAGCAGCTTGATCAGGGTATCCCAGTCGAACTTCGGAAGGACCGGACTGGGAATGCCCGCCGGTATGCTGCCGACAACCTCGCCGCCGCCCTTGATGCGGATGCGGCTGCCGTCGAGTGCGGTGACTGTCCAGCGCCGGTCGTCGGTGGTCATGCCCGGCTGCACTGTCCTCGTCAGGTAGTAGGCGACCTCGCCCGCTTCATTCGTGACACGGCTGAACCGCAGACGCCTCAGTTCTGCAAAGCGCACCCTCTGCTCTGCTTCCACCGCGCGAAGCTCGAGTCTCAGGAATTCGAGATCGGCATTGAGCATGATCAGTCGCGGGTGGCTGTTGCCTTCGCTGATTGTCAGGTCATCGATTTCCCCGGTCTTCGCGGCAGTCTCCTGGCGTAGCACCGCACTGCGTGCGGACAGCGCGATCAGCGAGTCGATCACGTTGCGTACCTGGGGATCGCGGAAGTCGGCCGGCCCCGCATCGGCATTGCGCTCAAAGTCGATCGCCCAGCTCAATGCCGTGGTCAGGGCGACAGCGATCAGCACGCCGGGCCATTTCGGCCGGTAGCGCCGCACCAGCAACATCACGGCCAGTGCAAGCAGCCCCATTGCCAGCGTCGGCAGGTGGGTGTCGCCGATACGCAGCAGCACGTCCCAGACATCGGCGAGGAAGCGGTCGGAGCGCGCGCTGTGAACGCCGAGCAGCTTGTTGAACTGGGACAATGCAATGATGATTGCCGCAGCGTTGGTGAAGCCGACTATGACCGGATGGGACAGAAAATTGACTATTGCACCCAGCCGGAACAGGCCCATTGCCAGTTCCATGACGCCCACCATCAGCGCGAGCAGGATCGCCAATGCAATGAACTGTTCGGTGCCGGGCGCGGCAAACTGCGCCAGCGCCGAGCCCGTCAGCAGTGACACCATCGCCACCGGACCGGTGGCCAGCTGGTGGGAGGAACCCCACATCGCGCCGATGATCACCGGCAGGAAGGCCGCATAAAGGCCGTAGTAGGCGGGCAGGCCGGCGAGCTGGGCATAGGCCATGGACTGCGGGATCAGCACCATGGCCACCGTCGCCCCGGCGACGATGTCCGCGCGCAGCGAATCGCGGCGCAGCGGCAGCCAGCGCAGGAAAGGGAACATCCGTTGGTGGATTCTCATGGCGTGTCCTTGGCGCCGGGCGCCGCGACGGCGGAGCGGGGCGACCCGTCGGGAAGGTTGTCGCGGCACTCGCGGAAGATGCGCAGCTTGCACTCGCGGCAGGTTGCAGTGTCCAGTTTCGGGTAGATAGCCGCAATGGCTGGCTGCCTGACCGCGAAGACATGGTCTTCGCCGATGTCGCGCATGTAGCCGCCCCTCTTGAGGAGTCGCACCACTTCGTCCTTGATCCGGTAGAAATACAGCCCGCCACCGGCGCGCTTGCGGCGCTTGGCTTCGTGGGCCAGCATTTCAGCGCCTGCAACGTCGACGAAGTTGATGCCGCCGGCCACCACCAGCAGGTGCTTCTGAGCCGTGCGCTCGCCATAATGCTGCAGCACCTGCTGCACATGATCCACCGCGCCGAAAAACAGCGATCCGTTGATGCGCACGCACTTCAGCTGCGGACAGTCGGGCAGGCCGGTGTCCGCCGAATAATGGTAGCTGCCCTCGCCGGGATCAGGCTTGACGTCGAGTATCACCGGGTGGGAGGTGCGCTTGAGGTACAGCATCAGCGACAGCAGGATGCCTGCATAAATGGCGAACTCCAGCTGCACGAAGAGCGTGGCCAGCAGCGTGACGGCGAGAACGATGCTTTCCGGCAGGCTGGTGCGGATGATGTTGCGGATCTGGGCGATGTCGATCAGTCCCCAGGCCACCAGGAACAGGATGCCCGCCATGGTCGGCACTGGCAGGAACTGCACCAGCGGCGCCACCATCAGCACGATCAGCAGCAGGAAAACCGAGGACAGGACTGCCGCCAGCGGGGTGCGCGCCCCGGCTTCGTAGTTGAGGCCGCTGCGGTTGAAGGATCCGCTGGAGGCGTAGGCGGAGAAGAAGCTGCCGGCAATGTTCGAAAGTCCCTGCCCGATGAATTCCTGGTTGCCGTCGATGCGCTGTTCCGAGCGCACGGCAATGGCGCGTGCGATGGATACGGCTTCGGTCAGCCCGAGCATGGTGATGGCGACTGCGATGGACGCGGTCTTGCGCAGGGCTTCAAGGGAGAACTCCGGTGCCGAGAACTGCGGGAAAACGCCGGACAGCGCCTTGACCGTCTCGATCTGGCTGCGGGCGTCAAGCTGGGGAATCAGCCCGAGTGCCGCCGTATACAGGCTGCCCGCAATCATGGCCACGATCATGTAGGGCAGGCGATTGAACCGCCGTCTTACGAACAGGCCCACCAGCAGGGTGAGCATGCCGACGGATGCAACGTACCAGTTGATCTGGTCGAGGCCGGCCACCGTCAGTTGCAGGGTTTCAGCAAAAGAGATGCCGCGCGGCATCGGGATGCCAAGGAAGTTCGGCAGCTGGGTGCTGATGATCAGCAGGCCGGCGCCCGCAGTGAAGCCCAGCACCACCGTGTGGGAAATGAAGTTGACCAGCGTGCCCATGCGGGCGAGTCCCATCGCCAGCTGGAATATGCCGGTGAGAAAGGTCACCATCAGAACCAGCCGGATGTATTCGGGAGTTCCGGGCACCGCGATTCCGCTCATCGTCGAGTAGATGACGATCGAGATTGCGGTGGTCGGTCCGGAAACGAGGTGCCAGCTGGAGCCGAAAAGCGCGGCAATGACGGCCGGAACCATGGCTGCGTAGAGCCCGTACTCCGGTGGCAGGCCGGCGATCGTCGCGAAGGCGACGCCCTGCGGCAAAACCACCATGGCGCCCGTCAGTCCGGCCAGCGCGTCGGCGCGCACGGTCCGGCGGCTGACCATCGGCCACCATTTCAGGAACGGAAACAGCCGTGCCGCGAACACCTGCAGTTCGGGCACAGATAGGGATGGAAACTTCAATGGGATTCCCGACGCGACTGCCCTGATTATCAAACATAGGGCCCTTGCTCGGCAATCAGCTAATTTTGCTGGGCAATCAGCGATTTTTTTGGGCTATAATCCCGGCGCTGCAACGTCCCAAAACACGAAAGAGCGCTTTCATGAAACGGATATCTGCACTCAGCCTCTGTCTCGGGCTGACCGCGCTGTCACCCGTCCTCGCCCATGCGGCCGATGCCGACCCGGCCGTGAGCAGGGAAAAGGTTTCGATGTGCATCGGATGCCACGGCATCCCCGGCTACAAGACGGCATTTCCCTACACCTACAATGTGCCCAAGCTCGGGGGCCAGCATGCGGCCTACATAGTCAAGGCGTTGCAGGCTTACAAGAACGGCGATCGCAAGCATCCCTCCATGCGCGCCATTGCGGCCGGCCTGTCCGAGCAGGACATGGCGGATGTTGCGGCTTACTATGCTGCGCCGGCGGCACGGGCGGCTTCGAAATGAGAGGCGGAATGATGATCAGCAAGAAGATTCTCTGGGTTGCCGGCTTGGCATCCATGATTGCCGGCGCGACTGCCGCGCAGGCCGCCAATCCGGCCGCGGGCAAGGAAAAGTCCAAGTCCTGCGCCGCCTGTCACGGACCGGACGGCAACAGCACGGCTCCGGATTTCCCGCGGCTTGCCGGACAGCACTATGACTACCTGGTGAAGGCCCTGTCGGAATACAAGTCCGGCGAACGCAAGAATGCCATCATGGCTCCCCTGGCCGCTGCCCTGTCCAAGCGCGACATCGAGGATCTGGCGGCGTTCTACTCGCGGCAGCAGGGGCTGACGACAAAGTACTGAGCACTTACTGAGCGCTCCCGTTTCGCCAATAAACGCGCCGCGCAACCGCCGGCGCGTTTTTTTTGCGGGTATCTCCTAAGCGGATTTCCCGCGGAATTCGCACAGGTCCCGGATCAGGCATTCGGGACAGTGCGGGCTGCGAGCGGTGCAGACATAGCGGCCGTGCAGGATCAGCCAGTGGTGAGCGTGCAGGCGGAACTCCCCGGGCGTCACCTTCAGCAGCTTTTTTTCGACTGCCAGCGGATCCTTGCCGGGGGCGAGGCCGGTGCGGTTGGCAATGCGGAATATGTGGGTGTCGACTGCGATCGTCGGTTCGCCGAAAGCAATGTTAAGCACCACGTTGGCCGTCTTGCGGCCGACCCCGGGCAGCGCCTCCAGTGCTTCACGGTCCCGCGGTACTTCGCCGCCATGCTTGTCGAGCAGGATGGCGCAGGTGGCCATGATGTTTTTTGCCTTGGTGCGATACAGGCCGATGCTTTTGATGTGGGACTCGAGGCCGGATAGGCCGAGCTTCAGCAGGGCTTGCGGCGTGTTGGCCTTCCTGTAGAGCTGCCGGGTCGCGAGGTTGACACTTTTGTCGGTGGCCTGTGCCGACAGTATCACCGCCACCAGAAGCTCGAACGGCGTCGAGTACTCGAGTTCCCCGCGCGGCTCGGGATTGGCGGCGCGGAACCGCTCGAAGATGGCCTGTCTCTTCGCTGGATTCAATGGGTGAGGAACATCGTGCGGAAAGGATGGACCCGATTATAATGGGCCGCAGGATCCTGGGAGGACTCGCAGTGGTACAAAGGGCGACACGCAGGGCAGTCCGGCATTGGCTGATCGCCTGTCTGCTGGCCGCGACTGCACAGGTGGCGTTGGCGGAACCGGTTACGATCGAGCGCGACAGCGTGGTCCGTGCCGAACCGCGGACCGATTCGGCTGTGGTCGCAAATTTTGCGAAAGGTGCCGCCGGGGAGGCCCTTGCCCGCCAGGGTGCCTGGGTGCAGGTCAGGACGGCGACGGCGACCGGGTGGCTTTATTCGTTCAACCTGCGGTTTGGAGCCATGGCTGCGTCCCCGGGCGACGGGGGCGGCGCGGGTTCGGTGCTGGGCCGGGTCTTTGCGCCGCGCCAGAAGGTCAATGTGACGGCCACCATAGGCATCCGCGGACTGGATGAGGAGGACCTCAAGCAGGCGCGTCTCGACGACGGCCAACTGCAGGCGCTTGACGGCTTTGCCGCCAGCCGCGAACAGGCCGAAGCGCATGCTCAGGGCGCCGGGCTGCAGGCTGCCCGCATCGATTACCTGCGTCAGACGTCCGCGCCCGCAGAGCAGGAAACGGGGGGCGCAACGCCATGATCCGGCGGACCCTCCTGCGCCTGGCGGCAATCGTTGTCCTGACGGGGGCGACGTTTGCATCGCCGGCACAGACCATCGATCTGAACCGTATTTTCAGCATCGGCCGCGACGCGGTAACCGCCGTGGCGGGCGTCAGCGAGCAGGAAGAGCGTTCCATGGGGCGCGAGATTGCCGGCCGCATGCTCGGGGCGGCGCCGCTGGTCAACGATGCCGGGCTGCAGGCCTATGTCAACCGGGTCGGGCGCTGGGTGGCCGTGCAGAGCGAGCGGCCCGACCTGCCATGGCGCTTTGCGGTCATTGATACGCCGTCGATCAATGCTTTTGCGGCCCCCGGGGGATACGTGATGCTGACCCGCGGCCTCTACGAAATCCTCGATAACGAGGCGCAGCTCGCCGGCGTGCTCGGCCATGAAATCGCCCATGTGGTGCGCCGCCACCATGTCACCGTGATGCAGAAGAGCGCCGCGCTGTCCGCGGGCGCCCAGCTCGCCCAGCGCGACAACCGCTCGGCGCTGATCAACAACATGATCGGCACCGGTGCCGAAGTGTTTGCCCGCGGGCTCGACAAGAGCGCGGAATACGAGGCCGATGCCATCGGCGTCGTGCTTGCAGCCCGCGCCGGCTACAACCCCTTCGGGCTGGTCGACGTGCTGCACAAGCTGGCCGCGCGCGGCAGCGCGGACGGGTCCCTTGCGCTGCTCTTCAAGACCCATCCGCTGCCGGGGGATCGCCTCGATCAGCTGGGCGCAGCTTTGACGCCGGTGCTCGCGACGCTCCCGTCCGGACGCGAACTCGACATCCGCCGCGTCGCGGAATCGGCAGGGCCGATGCGCTCGGCCAGGCCGCTGCCGGCGGACGGTGCGCGCGGGCTTGCCGATCAGCCGCCCAAGGGCGGCAGCGGTATCGGCATAGATCCCGCCCAGCTGCTGCGCGGCATATTCGGGCGCTGAGTGTCCTTTCAGCGTTTTGCGGCGATGCGCGCTCGTGCGCGGGACAGTGCGCGCTCGATCACCGCGCGCTTGCGTGTCGCCGCCGGCGTCGACGCTGTTGCCACGGCCGCACGTCGGCGCGATGATGGACGCGCAAGGCGCTGTTCCCGCGCGAGGTAGCGCTGGCGCATGCGTCCGGCCAGTTCCCGTTGCCGTTGCCGGTCGCGCGGCGCCCCGGTGGGCCGGATGTCGATGCAATCGACCGGACACGGCGGCAGGCACAGCCGGCAGCCGGTGCATTCGGCGGTGATCACGGTGTGCATCAGGCGCCGCGCGCCCACGATGGCATCAACCGGACATGCGGCGATGCACAGCGTGCAGCCGATGCAAGCCGCTTCGTCGATTACGGCGACTGCCGGTGCTTCGGCGCTGCCGCAACCTTCGTCGAGCCGCAGAGGAGGGATCCCCAGCATCGCGGCGAGTTCAGCGATGACTTCGTCGCCACCCGGCGGGCAGCGATTGATCGGAACGACACCCGCGGCGATGGCTTCGGCATAGGGCCGGCAGCCGGGGAAGCCGCACTGCCGGCATTGGGTCTGCGGCAACAGCTCGTCGACGGCCTCAACCGCCACGGTCATGACAGGGCCGTGGCTGGCGCGACGAAGGGCAGACCGAGATCGCGTGCTAGTTCGGGGTGGGTGACCCGGCCTGCGCAGGTCTGCAGCCCGGCGGCCAGGTGGGGGTTATCCAGCAATGCTTTGCGCAGGCCGCGGTTGGCGATTGCGAGCGCATGGGGCAGCGTTGCCTGGGTCAACGCCAGCGTCGCAGTGCGGGCCACTGCCGAGGGCATGTTGGGCACGCAGTAGTGCACGATGTTTTCCTCGGTGTAGAGCGGCTCGGTGTGCGAAGTCGGACGCGAGGTTTCGCAGCTGCCGCCCTGGTCGATGGCGACGTCGACGATCACCGAGCCCGCACGCATGCGCCGCAGGTCGTCGCGGGTGACCAGCTTCGGCGCACGCGCGCCGGGCAGCAGCACCGCCCCGACTACCAGGTCGTGCTGCGGCAGAAGTGTGCGCAACGCCTGCGGCGTCGATATCGCGGTCTTCAGGCGGCTGCCGAACACCGCTTCCAGCGCAGCCAGGCGCGCGGCGCTGCGGTCAAGCAGCGTGACGTCGGCGCCCATGCCGACCGCGATGCGGGCGGCATTCTCGCCGACGGTGCCGCCGCCGATGACCAGCACGCGGGCCGGCAGCACGCCCGGCACGCCACCGAGCAGCACGCCGCTGCCGCCGTTCGCCATCTGCAGCGCCCAGGCGCCCACTTGCGGCGCCAGGCGTCCGGCGATCTGCGACATCGGCACCAGCAGCGGCAGGCGTCCTGCATCATCGGTAATGGTTTCGTAGGCGATGCAGGTCGCGCCGGCCTGCAGCATCGCCTCAAGCAGATCGCGGTCCGGCGCGAAATGGTGGTAGCCGTAGATGATCTGGCCCGGCTTCAGCAGCGGGAATTCGCTGCGCTGGACTTCCTTGACCTTGATCACCAGCTCCGCGGCATAGACTTCTTCCGCCGAGTCGACGATTGCGGCACCGGCGCTGCGGTAGGTGTCGTCGCCGAAGCCGACACGCAGTCCGGCATCGCGCTGCACCCTGACGGCATGGCCGGCAGCGACGAGCGCCTGTACGCCGTCCGGCGTGGCACCGACGCGGTATTCATGGTCCTTGATCTCTTTCGGGATGCCGATCAGCACGGGTGCGCCCTCCGCATGGCTTCGACGCAGTCGCCGACCAGCGCGGGGCCGGCGTAGACGAGTCCGGTGTAGAGCTGGACCAGGCTGGCTCCGGCGCCCATCCGCGCAGCCGCGTCCGCACCGCACATGATGCCGCCGACGCCGATGACCGGTAGGGCGCCGCCGAGCGCGGCGACGAGCTGTGCGGTGATGTTCTGCGCCTGTGCGGTGAGTGGCGCGCCGCTGAGCCCCCCGGCCTCTCTGCCGTGCGGCAGTTCTGCCACGGCGTCGCGCGCGGTCGTGGTGTTGGTGGCGATGACTGCGTCGATGTGGTGAACGAGCAGCAGTTCGGCAATGGCCGAGACCTGGTCTGCCTCGAGATCGGGCGCGATTTTCAGTGCCAGTGGCACGCGCCGGCCATGGCGGTCGGCGAGGCGTTCTCGCTCGTCGCGCAGCGCCGAGAGCAGATGGCCGAGTTCGTCGCCCTGCTGCAGCTGGCGCAGGTTCCTCGTGTTGGGCGAGGAGATATTGACGGTCACGTAGCTGGCGTGTTCGTAGACCTTGCGCAGGCAGGCCAGGTAATCCTCGGCGGCGCGCTCGATCGGGGTGTCGAAATTCTTGCCGATGTTGATGCCGAGCACGCCGCGGAAGCGGGCGCGTCGCACGTTGGCGAGCAGTGCGTCGACGCCGTGGTTGTTGAAGCCCATGCGGTTGATCACCGCGCGTGCTGCCGGCAGGCGGAACATCCGCGGCCGCGGGTTGCCCGGCTGCGGTCGCGGCGTCACCGTGCCGATTTCGAGAAAACCGAAGCCCAGCGCGGCCAGCGCGTCGATGTAATCGCCGTTCTTGTCGAGGCCGGCAGCGAGGCCCACCGGATTCGGAAACTCGATACCCATGACCTTGACCGGAAGTGCTGCGATGCGCCGGGAACAGAGGCCCGCGAGGCCGCAGGCCTCGGCGAACCGCAGCGATTCAAGCGTCAGATGGTGCGCCCGTTCGGCATCGAGCGCGAAAAGCAGGGGTCTGATCAGCGGATACATGCCGGCATTGTACCGGCCCCGGGCGGATGCGGGTGCGGCTCAGCCCTCAAGAGGCTGCCAGCGGCCGTCGACCAGCCCTTCCATCGGCTGGAACTGGATTTTGTAGGCCATCTTGCGGCTTTGCCCGATCCAGTAGCCGAGGTACAGGTAGGGCAGATCGAGCTGACGGCAGAGTTCGATCTGCCACAGGATGTTGTAGGTGCCGAAGCTCGCACCGGCTGCGTCCGGATCGAAGAAGGTGTAGACCGAGGAAATCCCGTCCTGCAGCTGATCGATGATGCTGACGATGCGCAACGCGCCTCCCTCGCGGAACTCCACCAGCTGCGAATCGACGTTGCTCTGCAGCAGAAAGTGCCGGTACTGCTCGCGGCTGTCCTGGTCCATGCCGCCGCCGGCATGGCGCCTGGCCTGGTAACGCAGATACAGCGCGTAGTGCTCGGCGTTGTACCGGAGGTCGAGCACGCGCGCGTCGAGCAACGCATGGCGCTTCCAGGCACGGCGTTGCGTCCGGCTGGCGCGGAATTCCTCGACGTTGACCCGCACCGGGACGCAGGCACGGCAATGATCACAATGCGGCCGGTAGGTGAAAGCGCCGCTGCGGCGGAAGCCGGCACGCACCAGCTCGCTGTACACCGGGCCGTCGATCAGGTGGCTCGGGGTGGCAACCTGGGAGCGCGCCATGCGCTCGGGCAGGTAGCTGCAGGGATAGGGTGCCGTCGCATAGAACTGGAGCACCGAAAGCGGAAATTCGGAAAGGTAAGTCACCGATGGCGCTCAGGTTGTCAGGTCTTCGTCAGATCGCCAGACATCGGCGGATGCGGAATAGTTTACCAATTCCCCGAGGCGCAGCGAAAATGCCTGCCGCGGAATTTCGCGGGCGCCGAAGCGCGCGAGGTGCGCGGTGTTCATCTGGCAATCGATCATCCCGAAGCGGTGGCGCTCCAGGCGGCGCACCAGTTCGACCAGGGCAATCTTGGAGGCGTCGGCCACCCGGGTGAACATCGATTCCCCGTAGAACATGCGCCCCACGGCAACGCCATAGAGGCCGCCGGCCAGCTTGCCGCCCATCCAGGTCTCAACCGAGTGTGCATGACCCATGTGATGCAGCCGGCAATAGGCCGAGATCATGTCTTCCGTGATCCAGGTGCCGGCGCCGTCGCGGCGCGGCGCGGCGCAGGCGCGCATCACGGTTTCGAAGGCGGTGTCGATGCGGATCTCGAAGTCGCGGCGGCGCAAGCGCTTGGCGAGAGAGCGCGGCAGGCGGAATTCCCCCTGCAACAGCACCATGCGCGGATCCGGGCTCCACCACAGCACCGGCTGGCCCTCGCTGTACCAGGGAAAGATGCCCTGGCGATAGGCGTCGAGCAGACGCTCGGCGGACAGCGATCCGCCGGCTGCCAGCAGGCCGTTGGGCTCGCGCAGGGCCCGTGACAATGGCGGAAAGGGTTCGCTGTCTTCGAGCCAGGGAATCATGGCGTCATTTTAAAAGGACAACCCTGACGGCGTGCAGGGCATTTGATTTGGGTCAACATGCGCGGCGAGCGCCCTGCTTAGGATTGCACCGTCCATGCAGCATTCCAAACAACCCTCACCGGGAGATGCAGATGAAACGATGGTCATGGCTGCCGGCATTGCTGGCGATCGGCATGATGGCGGGCGCGGCACAGGCTGCGCAGGGCGACTGGCTGGCGCGCGCGCGCGTCATCAATATCAATCCGGACGCGAGCTCCTCGGCGCTGAACCTGGATGCCAGCACCGAAACGACGTTGGAGCTTGATTTCACCTATTTCGTGACCCGCAATCTCGGCCTCGAGCTGATCCTCGCCACGAAAAAGCACGGCATCACCGCGGCTGGCGCCAACATCGGATCCGTCGCGCTGCTGCCGCCGACGCTGACCCTGCAGTACCATTTCGCACCGGACAGCCCGTCGTTCCGGCCCTATGTCGGCGCGGGCATCAATTACACCCGCTTTTACGACATCAACCTTCTCGGCGGCACGGCTACGGTTGATCGCAACAGCTGGGGTGGGGCGCTGCAGGTCGGGGCCGACTTTCCGATCAACAAGACCTTCTTCCTGAATGTGGATCTGAAGAAGATCTGGATTGACACCGACGTGTCGGGCGCAGCTGCCGCCAATTTCAAGATCAATCCCGTCGTGCTGGGCCTGGGCGTGGGAATGAAGTTCTGATGACAGCGCTGCACGTGCATTGCGGATGACGGGATCCCCGCCGGAAAACGCGCAACAGCACCCCGCGACGCATTCCGCCGCGGGGTGTTTCCATTGCGGATTGCCGGTCGGAAAAGCCGTGTTTCCGGTGCGGGTGGACGGCGTCGAAAGGGCCACCTGCTGCCGCGGTTGCCAGGCCGTCTCGCAGACGATCGTCGACAACGGCCTCGGCGCCTATTACCGGAACCGCACGGCAATGGCGCCCTCGGCCCGGAGCGTGCAGGTGGTTCCCGGGGAGCTCGCGGTCTACGACATGCCGGAGGTGCAGCGCAATTTCGTCAGGGATGCGAATGAGCACGAGAAGGAAGCATCGCTGCTGATCGATGGCGTGACCTGTGCCGCCTGTGTCTGGCTGATCGAGCAGCGCATCGCGCGCCTGCCCGGCGTGTCGGCCGTGTCGCTGAATTACGCTACCCGCCGCGCGCGCGTGCGCTGGGATGCCCGCGAAACCGCGCTGAGCGCCATTCTCGCCGCGGTTGCGGCGCTCGGCTACTCCGCACACCCCTACGATGCCGGACGCGCGGAGGAGCGGTTGCGCCGCGAGCGCAGCATCCTGCTGTGGCGCCTGTTCATCGCCGGATTCAGCATGATGCAGGTGATGATGTACGCCGTTCCGGTGTACATCGCCGAGGGCGCCATGACGCCCGACATCGAGCAGTTGATGCGCATCGCCAGCCTCGTGCTGACGCTGCCGGTGGCATTGTGGTCGGCCGTTCCCTTCTACGGCGGTGCCTGGCGGGACCTGCGCCGCGGAAGCGTCGGCATGGATGTCCCGGTAACCCTGGGCATAGTGATCGCCTTCGCGGCGAGCGTCTACGCGACCTGGACGGCCGGCGGAGACGTCTATTTCGATTCGGTGTCGATGTTCGTGTTCCTGCTCCTCGGTGCGCGCTATCTCGAGATGGAGGCGCGGGCGAAGGCGGTAAGGACCCAGGAACGCCTCGTGCGCCTGGTGCCTGCCTCTGCCGAGCGCATCCTCGGGGACGGCTCCGCCGAGCGCATTGCCGCCGCGGCCTTGCGCCCGGGCGATCTCGTGCGGGTGCGCCCGGGCGAAGGCATTCCGGCGGACGGCACCGTTGTCGAGGGCAGCAGCAAGGCCGACGAGGCCTTGCTGACCGGCGAATCGCGTCCGGTGAACAAGCGTCCGGGAGACCCGCTGACCGGCGGTGCGGTCAACCTCGACGGCGTGGTCGTGATGCGGGTTACCCGTATCGGTGAGGACACCGTGCTGGCGGGCATCGTGCGCCTGATGGATCGTGCTCAGACCGAAAAGCCGCGCATCGCAAAGCTCGCTGACCGGGTTGCACGCTGGTTCGTGGCCTCCCTGTTGCTGCTGACGCTGATGACCTTTGCGGTCTGGTGGCAGATTGATCCGCAGCGTGCCCTTTGGATAGCGGTGGCCATGCTGGTCGTGACCTGTCCCTGTGCGTTGTCGCTGGCCACCCCCGCCGCCTTGACCGCTGCGACCGGCTCTGCGTACCGCGACGGCGTGCTGGTGACCCGCGGCGCCGCGCTGGAGACGCTGGCGCGCGCCACCCATTTCGTGTTCGACAAGACGGGCACGCTGACCAGCGGCCGGATGGTGCTGGCCGGCATCCGCACCCTGGGGGTGGAGTCATCTGCGCAATGCCTTGCACTCGCGGCGGCGCTCGAATCCTGGTCCGAGCACCCGGTCGGCCGCGCGCTGGTGGCTGCCGCCAACGGCGTTCATCCGGTGGCGAGCGCCGTGAGCGTTGTCACCGGGCAGGGTGTTGAAGGACGCGTCGGCGGCCGCTTGCTGCGCATCGGCCGTCCCGAATACGTGGCTGCCCTGCACGGGCAGGCCCTGCCTGCGGACATGGATTGCGTGCCCGATGCCATTGCGGCGGTTGCTCTTGGCGATGAGGAGGGCTGGATCGCGCTGTTCCTGCTTGATGACGTGGTTCGCCACGACGCACCGGCGCTGGTTCGTGATCTGGCGGCCGGTGGCGCCCATGTCGCATTACTGTCCGGTGACCGCAGGCAGCGCGTGGCCCATACCGCATTCGAGCTTGGCATTGCGGATCATGCCGGTGAGGCCAGCCCGGCGGAGAAGCTGGCTTATGTGGAAAAGCTGCAGGCGCAGGGCGCGGTGGTGGCGATGATCGGTGATGGTGTCAATGACGCCCCCGTGCTTTCCCGCGCACAGGTTTCGATCGCGCTCGGCAGCGGTACAGAACTCGCGCAGGTCAGTGCCGACATCATCCTGCTGACAGACCGCCTTGAAGCGCTCGCCGGCACCGTGCGTGCGGCACGCCGGACGCTGCGGGTGATTCGACAGAACCTGGGCTGGGCCATGGCCTACAATGCAGTGGCTTTGCCGCTGGCGATGGCGGGACTGGTCACGCCGCTGGTGGCGGCGATCGGCATGTCGGCGAGTTCCCTGCTGGTGGTTCTGAATGCGCTGCGGCTGGCGTCACCGGGAAAATAGTAGGATCGGGCCGGGATGGACATTCTTTACCTGCTGATTCCCCTGAGCGTGGTGCTGGTCTTCGCGATCGGCGCTGTATTCTGGTGGGCGCTGAAGAGCGGGCAGTTCGACGACATGGAGGGGCCCGCCCACCGCATCCTGATGGATGACGACGAGCACAAGGGGTAACATTGCCTGGTCCACAGCGCCTGGACATTGTCCACGGAGCCGCAAGTGTCAAGCGCATCGCCCCGACCGAAATTGAGCGTCAAGCTGTTCTGGATGGCCATTGCGTTCTTCTCCGTGGCGCTGATGGCGGTCGGCTTCACGCTTTACGAGTCCTGGAAGCTCGAAGGGGGTGCCGCGGTCATCAACGACATGGGCAGCGAGCGCATGCGCTCGTACCGCATAGCCTACCTGCTGGCGCAGGATGCGCAGGGAAGGGATCCGGCAGGCAGCAGCGAGCTGACTGCGGAGCTGCGGCGCTTCGAAGAAGTGCTCGCCGGGCTCAAGACGGGTGATCCGGTGCGTCCGCTGGTGCTGCCCAGGGATGGCGAGATACTTGCCGAACTGGCGGGGGTCGAGCAGCAATGGCGGCAGATTGTGAAGCCTCTGGTGCTCCGGATTTCCGGCAGCGACCCATTGGAGCGTGCGCGGCTGATGCCGGAACTGCGCCCGATCATCGAATCCTTCGTTGAGCGGATCGACCAGGTGGTGCGGCTCGCCGAAACCCACAATGCGCGCAATATCGCGATCCTGCGTTACATGCAGTTCGGACTGATCCTGCTTGCCCTGGTCGGCACCGTGGCACTGATCCAGCTGATGTTCCTGCTGGTGGTGCGGCCGGTGGAAGGCCTGGCAGGCGGCATGCAGCGGATGGCGTCCGGGGATTTTGAGGTTCGGCTCCCGGTCGAGACGCGCGACGAGTTCGGGGATCTGGCCGAGGGTTTCAACCGCATGGCGAAACACCTGCAGGACCTTTATGCCACGCTGGAGGAGCGGGTCGCGGAAAAAACCCGCGACCTCGCGGACCGCAACCGCGAGCTCGCCGAGCTCTACGGCGTCGCCCAGCTGCTCAATGAGCCTGCCGTGACCGAGGAGCTGTGCCGCGGCTTTCTGCGCCGGCTGATGGTGCTGCACGGCGCCACCGGCGGCGCCGTGCGCCTGTTCGATGCCGAAACCCGCCGCCTGCATCTGTATGCGCACGAGGGACTTTCCGCCGATTTCGCCTCGGAGGAACGCTGCATTGACATGGGCGAGTGCCTGTGCGGCGCGGCCGCGCAGCGCGCGCGCAGCGAGGTCGACTCCCTCGACGAGATCGCGCCCGATGTCGCCGCCGACTGCCGCAAGGCCGGCTACCGGGTCGTCGCCATTTTCCCGATCCGCCTGAAGGGCGAGCTGCTCGGCGTGTTCAACCTGTATTTCAGCGCGCCGCACCGGATCACGGCTGAAGACCGGCAGATGCTGGAGGCCCTGGGCCAGCACCTCGGCGTGGCGATCGAGAACCGCCGTCTCGCGTCGCGGGACCGCGAGCTCGCGGTCTACGAGGAGCGCAGCCTGCTGGCGAGAGAACTCCACGATTCGATCGCGCAGTCACTGGCATTTCTCAATCTGCAGGTGCAGATGCTGGAGGATTCCCTGCGGCGCGACGCTCGCGGCGAAGTCGAGGAAGTGCTGGCACGCATCCGCGAGGGTGTGCAGGAAAGTTATGACGATGTGCGGGAATTGCTGACGCATTTCCGCGTGCGCGTGAAACAGGAGGAGGATATCGGGAGTGCGCTGCGCCATATGCTCGAGCGCTTCGGCCGGCAATCGGGGCTGGCGACGGACTTCGCGGACGCCGGTACGGGCGTGCCGCTGCAGGCGGAGACCCAGCTCCAGGTGCTGCACATCCTGCAGGAGGCACTTTCCAACGTTCGCAAGCATGCCGCTGCCGGGAGGGTTTCGCTGTCGGTGCAGCGCGACGCCGATTACCGCTTCACGATCCGCGATGACGGGCACGGTTTCGACGTTGCCGCCGCCGCTGCGGCTTCCGACGGGCATATCGGATTGCGCATCATGCAGGAGCGGGCGCAGCGCATCGGCGGCCGCATCGAGGTCTGTTCCGCTGATGGCGGCGGCACCACGGTGACGCTGATCCTGCCCGTGGTGCAGGCCGCGGCGCAGCTCCACGGAGTGCCGGGATGAGCAGCCGGCTGCGCGTGCTGCTGGTCGACGATCATCAGCTGTTCCGCAGCGGAATCCGCGCGCTGCTCGCGCGCCAGCCCGATATCGAGGTCGTGGGCGAGGCGGCGGATGGCCTCGACGGCGTGCAGCAGGCAAGGCAGCTCAGCCCGGACGTCGTGCTGCTTGACCTGCACATGCCCGGCGCGGGCGGGCGCGAGGTGGTGAAAACGCTGTCCGAGGAACTGCCTGACACCCGGGTGCTGATGCTGACCGTGTCGGAGGATGCGGAAGACCTGCTCGGTACGCTGCAGGCGGGCGCCGCGGGTTACCTGCTGAAGAACATTGATGCCGAGTATTTCGTCGATGCCATCCGCCGGGCCGCGGCAGGCGACTCGGTGATTTCGCCGGAGATGACGGGAAAGCTGGTCGCCGGACTGAAGCGCGGTGGCGCCGTCCCGCCGCGCGAGGAGCATGAACAGCTCAGCCCGCGTGAACGTGAAATCCTTGTTGCTCTCGCGCGCGGCGAGAGCAACAAGGCGATCGCCCGCGAATTTGATCTTGCCGAGAGCACGGTCAAGATCCACGTGCAGAACATCCTGCGCAAGCTCGGCTTGCGCAGCCGGGTGCAGGCCGCGGTGTACGCGATCGAGCACGGCGTATCAAAAATATCAATAAAAACAAATACTTAATATTATTTCTCGAGGTGCGGCCGCATCCGGCATGCATCCCCTAGTACTTTGGTACTAGTCTGCGGCTTCCACGGATAGTGCGTATGGCCCCGCGGCCACTGCCTTCCGGCGAATGCCGCCGCGAAGTGCCGCGCGATACCGTCCATGCATGGACATGGAAAGGGCGCGGCAATGACAACCCAGGCAACCAGGCAGTGGTCGGTACTCGGCGGCAGCACGCTGGCATTCACGGTCTGCTTCATGGTGTGGATGATGTTCGCGGTCATCGGCATCCCGATCAAGAAGACGCTGGGCCTCAACGAAACCGAGTTCGGGCTGCTGGCCGCGATGCCGGTGCTGACCGGCTCGCTGATCCGCCTGCCGCTGGGCATGTGGACCGACAAGTACGGCGGCCGCATCGTGTTCTTCATCCTGATGCTGTGCACCGTGGTGCCGATCTGGCTGATCAGCGAGGCGACGCAGTACTGGCATTTCCTCGTGTTGGGGCTGTTTGTCGGCCTTGCCGGCGGCTCCTTCTCGGTCGGCATTGCCTATGTCGCGCGCTGGTTCGAGAAAAACCGCCAGGGCATGGCGATGGGCGTGTTCGGCGCCGGCAATTCCGGTGCGGCGGTGACCAAGTTCGTGGCACCGGCGCTGGTCGTCGCCTACGGCTGGACCATGGTGCCCAAGGTCTATGCCGCGGCGATGCTGGTGACCGCGCTGGCCTTCTGGTTCCTGTCGCACCACGACGAATCCCACGTCGTGCCGAAATCGGTGACCATGAAGGAGCAGTTGGCGGTGCTGAAGGACCCCAATGTCTGGAAGCTGTGCCAGTACTATTCCATCGTCTTCGGCGGCTATGTCGCGCTGTCGCTGTGGATGACCAAGTACTACATCACCGAGTACGGCTTCGACATCCGGGCGGCCGCGCTGCTCGCCGCCTGCTTTTCGCTTCCGGGGGGCGTGCTGCGCGCGATCGGCGGCTGGCTGTCGGACCGCTTCGGCGCGCACCCGGTGACCTGGTGGGTGATGCTGATTTCCTGGGTCTGTCTGTTCTTCCTGTCTTATCCCCAGACCGACCTGGTGATCCGCACCGCGAAGGGCGACATGTCCTTCCACATCGGGCTCAACGTCTGGGTGTTCACTGCGCTGATGTTCGTGATGGGCGTGGCCTGGGCGGTGGGCAAGGCCTCGGTCTTCAAATACATCTCCGACGAGTACTCGCACAACATCGGCGTGGTCTCCGGCATCGTCGGTCTGGCCGGCGGGATGGGCGGCTTCCTGCTGCCGATCATGTTCGGCGCGCTGGTGGACATCACCGGCGTCAACAGCACGATTTTCATGCTGATGTGGGGCGTCACGCTGGTGTCGCTGATCTGGATGTACTGGACGGAGATCGTGCCGCTGCGCAACGCCGGCGGCGGGGCGCCGCTGGCCGCGCCGCGCGCGGGCTGAACGCCGGAAAACCATCAAAGGAGCCCGCATGAATACGCCATCGGTTGCCGAAAAACCCGCACGCGGCCGGGTGCTTGCGGTGTGGACGCCCGAGGACAAGGCGTTCTGGGAGCAGCAGGGCCGCGCCATCGCCAACATCAACCTGTGGATCTCGATTCCCTGCCTGTTCCTCGCCTTCGCGGTATGGCAGCTGTGGAGCGTGGTTGCCGTGAACCTCAATGCGCTGGGCTTCAAGTTCACGACCAACCAGCTGTTCTGGCTGGCCGCCGCGCCGGCGCTGTCGGGGGCGACGCTGCGCATTTTCTACTCCTTCATGGTGCCGATCTTCGGCGGCCGGCGCTGGACCGCGCTGTCAACCGCGTCGCTGCTGATTCCCGCAGTCGGCATCGGCATCGCCGTGCAGGACACTTCGACCACCTTCCCGACGATGCTGATCCTCGCGCTGCTCTGCGGTCTGGGCGGCGGCAACTTTTCCTCGTCGATGGCCAACATCAGCTTCTTCTTTCCCAAGGAGCGCAAGGGTTCGGCGCTGGGCCTGAACGCGGGCCTCGGCAACCTCGGCGTGTCCTCGGTGCAGTTTCTCGCGCCGCTGGTGGTGACGATGCCGATCTGGCTGGCTTTCCAGGGCGACCCCACGCTGATCACCAACAAGGCGGGACAGCAGGTCGAGATCTGGGCGCAGAATGCCGCCTTCGTCTGGGTGCCTTTCATCGCGATCTGCACGGTGGCTTCCTGGCTCGGCATGAACGACATCGCCGACGCCAAGGCCTCGTTCTCCGACCAGGCGGTGATTTTCCGGCGCAAGCACAACTGGCTCATGTGCTGGCTCTATCTCGGCACCTTCGGCTCCTTCATCGGTTACTCGGCGGGTTTTCCGCTGCTGATCAAGTCGCAGTTTCCCGAGATCAACGCGCTGCAGTACGCCTGGATGGGGCCGTTGGTCGGCGCGGTGATCCGGCCTTTCGGCGGCTGGCTGTCGGACAAGCTCGGCGGCGCGATCGTGACCTTCTGGAATTTCGTGGTGATGGCGCTGGCGGTCGGCGGAGTGCTCTATTTCCTGCCTTCCGGCCCGTCCGGCGGCAGTTTTGCCGGCTTTTTCGCCTGCTTCATGCTGCTGTTCCTGACCACCGGCATCGGCAACGGGTCGACCTTCCGCATGATCCCGGTCATTTTCCTGACCGAGCGCCTGCGCGAAGCCGACGGCAAGGGTGAGCCGGCCCGCGAGCAGGCCGTGCGTGACGGCAACAAGGAGGCGGCGGCGGTGCTCGGTTTCACTGGCGCGATCGGCGCCTACGGCGGCTTCTTCATTCCCAAGAGCTACGGCACCTCGATCGCCAGCACCGGCGGACCCGAAGCCGCGCTGTGGATTTTCATCGTGTTCTACCTGAGCTGCATTGCGATGACCTGGTGGTATTACGCGCGCCGCAACGCCGAAATGCCCTGCTGAACGCCGCATCCGACCGAACAATGATTAACCGCATGACGAGGCAGACATGAGCCATTTTCTTGACCGACTGAACTACTTCGCGACTCCGCGGGAGCCCTTTGCCGACGGCCATGGCCTGACCAACGGCGAGGATCGCAGCTGGGAAGATGCGTACCGCAACCGCTGGGCAAGCGACAAGATCGTGCGCTCGACCCACGGCGTCAACTGCACGGGCTCCTGTTCCTGGAAAATCCACGTCAAGGGCGGCATCGTCACCTGGGAAACCCAGCAGACCGACTACCCGCGCACGCGCTGGGACATGCCCAACCACGAGCCGCGCGGCTGCGCCCGCGGCGCGAGCTACAGCTGGTACCTCTACAGCGCCAACCGGGTCAAATATCCGATGGTCCGCGGGCGGCTGCTCAAGCGCTGGCGTGCGGCCCGGCTGGAGAAGGCGCCGGTGGAGGCCTGGGCCTCGATAGTCGAATCGGAGGAGGCGCGGCGCGATTACCAGCGCGTGCGCGGTCTCGGCGGCTTCGTGCGCTCGAGCTGGGACGAGGTCAACGAGATCATCGCCGCCGCCAATATCCACACCATCCGCAAGCATGGTCCCGACCGTGTCATCGGTTTCTCGCCGATTCCCGCGATGTCGATGGTCAGTTATGCCGCAGGCAGCCGCTACCTGAGCCTGATCGGCGGCGTGTGCATGAGTTTCTATGACTGGTACTGCGACCTGCCGCCGGCGAGCCCGCAGATCTGGGGCGAGCAGACAGACGTGCCGGAATCGGCCGACTGGTACAACTCGAATTTCATCATCGCCTGGGGTTCCAACGTGCCGCAGACGCGCACCCCGGATGCGCATTTTTTCACCGAGGTCCGCTACAAGGGCACCAAGACCGTGGCGATCACGCCGGACTACTCGGAAGTCGCCAAGCTCTCGGACCTGTGGCTGCATCCGAAGCAGGGCACCGACGCCGCACTGGCGATGGCAATGGGCCACGTGATCCTGAAGGAGTTCTATTTCGACCGCCGCAGCGCCTATTTCGACGACTATGCGCGCAGGTTCACCGACCTGCCGATGCTGGTGATGCTGAAGGAGCAGGCGCTGCCCGACGGCAGCAAGGTCATGGTGCCCGACCGTTATGTGCGCGCCTCGGACTTTGCCGACCGCCTCGGCCAGGATAACAACGCCGACTGGAAAACCGTGGCCTGCGGCGAGGACGGCAAGGTCGTTCTGCACCACGGTTCGATCGGTTTCCGCTGGGGCCCAGACGGACGTGCCGACGCCGGACGCTGGAACCTGGAGGCGAAGGACGCACGCGGCGGGGATGTGAAGCTGCGGCTGTCGGCGCTGGAGGGCGGAGCTTCCGGCGTCGAGACCGCAACCGTCGGTTTTCCCTATTTCGGCGGCATTGACCACGAGCACTTCACCGCCAATCCGCAGCGCGACGTGCTGCTGCGCGGCGTGCCGGCGCGCCGGCTGGCGCTGGCCGGCGGCGAGGCGTTGGTGGCGACGGTGTTCGACCTGCAGGTCGCGCAATACGGCGTCGCCCGCGGCATCGCCGGCGAGAACTGCGCGAAGGACTACGATGACAATGTCCCCTACACCCCGGCCTGGCAAGAGCGCATCACCGGCGTGCCGCGCGATCAGGTGATCACCGTGGCGCGCCAGTTTGCCGACAACGCCGACAAGACCGGCGGGCGCTCTATGGTGATCATCGGCGCGGCGATGAACCACTGGTACCACAGCGACATGAACTACCGCGGCGTCATCAACATGCTGATGCTCTGCGGCTGCATCGGCAAAAGCGGCGGCGGCTGGGCGCACTACGTCGGCCAGGAAAAGCTGCGGCCTCAGACCGGCTGGACCGCGCTGGCCTTCGCGCTGGACTGGATCCGGCCGCCGCGGCAGCAGAACTCCACCAGCTTCTTCTACGCGCATACCGACCAGTGGCGCTACGAGAAGCTTGGCCTTGACGAGGTGTTGTCGCCGCTGGCAGACCGCAAGCAGTGGGGCGGCAGCATGATCGACTACAACGCCCGCGCCGAACGCATGGGCTGGCTGCCCTCGGCGCCGCAGCTGCAGACCAATCCGCTGCAGGTGGTGCGCGACGCGCAGGCCGCGGGCATGGATCCGAAGGATTACGCGGTGAAGGCGCTGAAGGACGGTTCGCTGAAGATGAGCTGCGGCGATCCCGATCATCCGGCGAACTGGCCACGCAACCTCTTTGTCTGGCGCTCCAACCTGCTCGGCTCCAGCGGCAAGGGGCACGAGTATTTCCTGAAGCACCTGCTCGGCACCAGCAACGGCGTGCAGGGCAAGGATCTCGGTCCGCAGGACGCGAAGCCGCAGGAAGTGGCCTGGCACGAGCAGGCGCCGGAGGGCAAGCTTGACCTGCTGGTGACGCTGGACTTCCGCATGAGCACGACCTGCCTGTATTCCGACATCGTGTTGCCGACGGCGACCTGGTATGAGAAGAACGACCTCAACACCAGCGACATGCATCCCTTCATCCACCCGCTGTCCACCGCGGTGGATCCGGCCTGGCAGTCGCGTTCGGACTGGGAGATCTACAAGGGTTTCGCGAAGAAATTCAGCGAACTCTGCCCCGGCCACCTCGGCGTCGAAAAGGAGCTCGTGCTGAGCCCGCTGATGCACGACAGCCCCGCCGAGCTGGGGCAGGCGCTGGACGTCAAGGACTGGAAGCGCGGCGAGTGCGAGCTGATCCCCGGCAAGACCGCGCCGCAGATGACTGTGGTCGAGCGCGACTATCCCAACGTCTACAAACGCTTCACCGCGCTGGGGCCGCTGATGGCCAAGGTCGGCAACGGCGGCAAGGGCATCGCCTGGAATACCCAGACCGAGGTCGGCCAGCTCGGCGAACTCAACGGCCTCGTGCGCGAAGACGGGCCGGCGAAGGGGCTGCCGCGGATCGAGACCGACATTGACGCCTGCGAAGTGATCCTGCAGCTTGCGCCGGAAACCAACGGCCACGTCGCGGTCAAGGCCTGGCAGGCGCTGGGCAAGGCCACCGGCCGCGACCATACCCACCTCGCCCTCCATCGCGAGGACGAGAAGATCCGCTTCCGCGACATCCAGGCGCAGCCGCGCAAGATCATCTCCTCGCCGACCTGGAGCGGCATCGAGAGCGAGACGGTGTCCTACAACGCCGGTTACACCAACGTGCATGAGCTGATCCCCTGGCGCACGCTGACCGGCCGTCAGCAGTTCTATCTTGATCACCCGTGGATCACCGCATTCGGCGAGAACCTGTCGAGTTACCGGCCGCCGGTGGATCTGAAGACCACTGCCGGCATCCACGGCATCCGCAGCAACGGAAATCCGGAGATCCTGCTCAACTTCATCACGCCGCACCAGAAGTGGGGCATCCATTCGACCTACACCGACAACCTGATGATGCTGACGCTGTCGCGCGGCGGACCGATCGTCTGGCTGTCGGAGGATGACGCGAAGCGCGCCGGCATCGCCGACAACGACTGGGTCGAGCTGTTCAACATCAACGGCGCGATCGCGGCGCGGGCGGTGGTCAGCCAGCGCGTCAACCCGGGCATGGTGATGATGTACCACGCGCAGGAGAAGATCGTGAACACTCCGGGCTCCGAGATCACCGGCGTGCGCGGCGGCATCCACAACTCGGTGACCCGGATCGTGTTGAAACCCACGCACATGATCGGTGGCTACGCCCAGTTCAGCTACGGGTTCAACTATTACGGGACCATCGGCACCAACCGCGACGAGTTCGTTGTCGTGCGCAAGATGAACAGGATTGACTGGCTGGATACACCGGTCGGCGCGGAGCGTGTTGCCGCTGTCCAGGCCCAAGGAGAATCAGTATGAACGACCCCCACGCTCACATTCGTTCGCTGCCCCCCGAGGGGGGCGACGGCCCCCTTCGGGGCGGCCCTTCAGGAGGCCGTATGAAAATCCGCGCCCAGATCGGCATGGTGCTCAACCTCGATAAGTGCATCGGCTGCCACACTTGTTCCGTCACCTGCAAAAATGTCTGGACCAGCCGTCCCGGCATGGAATACGCCTGGTTCAACAACGTCGAGACCAAGCCCGGCATCGGTTACCCCAAGGAATGGGAGAATCAGGACAAGTGGAACGGCGGCTGGGTGCGCCGCGCCGACGGCAGCATAGAGCCGCGGCAGGGCGGCAAGTGGAAGCTGCTGATGAAGATTTTCGCCAATCCGAACCTGCCGGAAATTGACGACTACTACGAGCCTTTCACCTTTGACTACGCGCACCTGCAGAACGCGCCGGAAATGAAGGCGAGCCCTACCGCGCGGCCGCGCAGCCTGATCACCGGCATGCAGATGGACAAGATTGTCTGGGGGCCGAACTGGGAGGAAATCCTCGGCGGCGAGTTCGAGAAGCGCAGTGCCGACAGGAACTTCGACGACATCCAGAAGCAGATGTACGGCGAGTTCGAGAACACTTTCATGATGTACCTGCCGCGGCTGTGCGAGCACTGCCTCAACCCGGCCTGCGTCGCGTCCTGCCCCTCGGGTTCGATCTACAAGCGCGAGGAGGACGGCATCGTGCTGATCGACCAGGACAAGTGCCGCGGCTGGCGGATGTGCGTCAGCGGCTGCCCGTACAAGAAGATCTACTACAACTGGAAAAGCGGCAAGGCCGAGAAGTGCATCTTCTGCTACCCGCGCATCGAGGCCGGCCAGCCGACGGTGTGTTCGGAGACCTGCGTCGGTCGCATCCGCTACCTCGGCGTGCTGCTGTATGACGCCGACCGCATTGCCGAGGCGGCATCGACCGAGCATGACCGCGACCTCTACCAGGCGCAGCTCGGCATTTTCCTCGATCCCAACGACCCGCAGGTCATCGCCCAGGCGCGCGCCGACGGCATTCCCGACAACTGGCTGGAGGCCGCACGTAACAGCCCGGTCTACAAGATGGCGGTGGAGTGGAAGGTCGCGCTGCCGCTGCACCCCGAATACCGGACATTGCCGATGGTCTGGTACGTGCCGCCGCTGTCGCCGATCAGTGCTGCCGCCAATGCCGGTCACCTCGGCATCAGTGGCGGCATCCCCGACGTCAGCCAGCTGCGCATCCCGGTGAAGTACCTCGCCAACCTGCTGACCGCCGGCGACACGCAGCCGGTGGAGCGCGCGCTGCAGCGCATGCTGGCGATGCGCGCCTACCAGCGCGACAAGCATGTCGAGGGCAGGCGCAACGAGGCCGTGCTGCAGCAGGTCGGCCTGTCCGTGGAGACGGTCGAGGACATGTACCGAATCATGGCCATTGCCAACTACGAGGACCGCTTCGTGATCCCGAGCACCCACCGCGAGTATGCCGAGAACGCCTTCAATGTCCGCGGCAGCTGTGGCTTCTCCTTCGGCAACGGCTGCTCGGAAGGCACCACCGAAACGAGCCTGTTCGGCAGCGAGAAGAAACGCACCATTCCCGTGAAGCTGGAGGTCTGACCATGGCCATCCTGAACAGGGCACCCGCCGCCTCCCGTACGCTGCGCGTGCTGTCCGCGCTGCTGGGCTACCCGGATGCCAGGCTGAGGGCGCAACTGCCGGAAATGCACGCCGCGCTGCGCGGGGAGGCCGCGGTGCCTGCGCCGCGGCTGGCCGGGCTCGGGGGGCTGATCAATTCGCTGATGCTGGCTGACCCGCTGGAGGCCGAGGCGGAATATGTGCAGATCTTCGATTGCGGGCGCGCGACCTCGCTGCACCTCTTCGAGCATGTGCATGGCGATTCGCGTGATCGCGGACCGGCAATGATCGACCTTGCGCGAACCTATGAGCAGGCGGGACTGTTTCTTGAGCCGGGCGAGTTGCCGGACTACCTGCCGGCAGTGCTCGAATTCGCATCGACGCAGCCGCCCCGTGAGGCGCGCGCCTTCCTCGGCGAGATGACGCACATCCTGGATGCGCTGCACGCGGCGCTGGCGCAGCGCGGGACACGGTATGCCGAGGTGGCCGCCGCGCTGCTCGAGATTGCCGGCGAGAAGCCGACAGCGGCCGCACCGGCAGCCGAGCCGCCGCTCGACGAAAGCTGGACCGAGCCGCCGGCCTTTGACGGCTGCTCCGTGAAAGGGCAGGCGCGGCCGGACCGCGTGCAGCCCATCCACCTGGTACGACGCAAACCGGAAACGGGAGCCGCAGCATGACAACCTTCGAAACCTACCTGCACCTGTTTTTTTTCAGCGCCTATCCGTACATCTGCATGGCGGTGTTCCTGATGGGCAGCCTCGCGCGTTACGACCGCGACCAGTACACCTGGAAAAGCGACTCGTCGCAGATGCTGCGCACGGGAACGCTGCGCTGGGGCAGCAACCTGTTCCATGTCGGCATCCTGTTCCTGTTCTTCGGGCATTTTTTCGGGCTGCTGACGCCGCACTGGATCTACGAGCCCTTCATCACGCCGGCGCAGAAGCAGCTGGTGGCCATCGTTGCCGGCGGCATTGCGGGATTCATCTGTTTCATCGGTCTGACGCTGCTGATCCACCGCCGCATCTTCGATCCGCGCATCCGCCTGACCAGCCACCGCACGGACCTCGCCATCCTGATCATTCTCTGGGTGCAGCTGGTGCTGGGCATGATCACGCTGCCGTATTCGCTGTCGCATTCCGATGGCAGCGTGATGCTGGTGCTGTCGGACTGGGCGCAGCGGGTGTTCACCTTCCGCGTCGGCGCCGCCGAAGGCCTGGTCGCGCTGGACTGGCCGTACAAGGTGCACCTGGTGTTGGGGATGACCATATTCCTGCTGTTTCCGTTCAGCCGGCTGGTTCACGTGTGGAGCGGCTTTGCCACCGTGTTCTACCTGCTGCGGCCGAAGCAACTGGTGCGCAGCCGCCGGCTCAATCTGCCGGCGGGCCATGACCAGCCGAGACAACCCTGAGCGGAGACGAAGATGATTGCCGGAACACCGACCGAAACCGAAGCGGCCAGCGTCAACGGCCGCGCCATCCATGCGCCGGGAGAGGCACTTTCCGCGGAAGAGTTGCGCCAGCGGGCCTGCACCGAACTGCTGCGGCAGGCGGCGCAGGCTACCGGTCTGCTGGGCGCTGAAGACGAGGCACCCGCTGATGGCGTCATCAGCGAAGCCGCTGCGGATGCGATACAGAAGCTGCTGGACCGGGAAGTCGCGGTGCCCGAGCCTTCGGAAGCCGATTGCCGCCGCCACCATGCCGCCCATGCCGGCAGTTACCAGACCGGCGAACGGGTTCATGCCCGGCATATCCTGTTTGCGGTCACCGCGGGCATGGATCTGCCGGCGCTGCGCCGGCGCGCGGAGATCGCGCTGCTCGACGTGCGTTGCCACGACGGCAAGTCGGCCGGCGTGTTTGCCAGCGCCGCCCGCGAGTTGTCCAACTGTCCCAGTGCCGCCAACGGCGGCGATCTCGGCTGGCTGAACGCCGAAGACTGCGCGCCCGAGTTTGCGCGGGAACTGTTCGGACGCAGCGAAGTGGGCGTGCTGCCGCGGCTGGTGCACAGCCGCTTCGGCCTGCATGTGGTCGAGGTGCTGGCCCGCGAGCCGGGCCAGGCGCAGTCCTTCGAGGCCGTGCGCGGCGCGGTGGACAACAGCCTGCGCCAGCAGACTTTCGTGACGGCATTGCGGCAGTACCTGTCGCTGCTGGCAGGCCAGGCCGACATCCGCGGCATTGATCTGGATGCGGCCGACACGCCGCTGGTGCAATGATGGCGCGCACGGAGGGTGCCGCGGAAGCGGACATGGGCATCGCGAGTTTCGACGACTTGCTGCGGGCTGCACGGATGCAGCCTGACCCGCAGCGCCTGCTGTTCGTGTTCGCCGGCGCGGAACTGCCGGAAGACTGCACACCGGAGCAGCGCGCGCGTTTTCAGCAAGGCGAGGGCGGGGCGCTGGTGCCCCTGATGAGCGTGGACAAGACGCCAGAGGAGCTGTCCGGGTTTGCCGCGCTGGCGGAGGAGTCGCGCCAGTTCGGCCGCGACTGGTCGGTGGTGTTCGTCGCGGCGCTGTCGGGGAGGAACGGCCGTGCGCCCGGCACTGCCGATGCGGGCCGTGCGCTGGACCGGATGATCGAGGCGATCAAGGCGGGCGCCCTTGCATCGTTCCTGCCCTTTGACCGGCAGGGTCGTCCGCTGTTGCTGGATTGAGGGGTGCGATGGGCCATTTTGCGCTCTGGAACCTCGGGTTCCGGCCGTTCTACCTGCTGGCCAGCGTATTCAGCGTTGTCTCGTTGCTGCTGTGGGTCGCGCAGCTGTCGGGACTGCTGGATAACGCCTATCTGCAGGGACCCCTCTGGCACGGACACGAGATGCTGTTCGGTTACACGCTGGCGGTGGTCGCCGGTTTTCTGCTGACGGCCGTGCGGGCCTGGACCGGCGAGCCGACGCCGACCGGTGTTCCGCTGATGGCGCTGGCCGCACTCTGGGTCGCGGGCCGCGTGCTGGTGCTGACGCCTTTGGGCGGGCTGGCTGCAGCCGTCAATGCGGCGTTTCCGGCGGCACTTGCTGTCGCGATTGCGCTGCCGCTGTGGCGCGCAGGCAATGCCCGCAACTACTTTTTCGTAGGCCTGCTGCTGCTGATGGCCGGTCTGGTGGCCACGCTGCACCTCGCAATGCTGGGCGTGGTGTCGCTGCCGCCGCGAGCCGGGCTGGTGCTGGGGCTGGACGTGATGCTGTTCATCATGACTGTCATCGGCGGACGGGTGATCCCGATGTTCACCAACAACGGTGTGCCCGGCGCCGGCGCGACGCGCCAGCTCTGGCTCGAGCGGCTGGCGCTGGGCTCGGTGCTGGTGCTGTTTGTCGCCGACCTGCTGCAGCCCGGCACCGCGGTAATCGCCGCCGTGGCTCTGGTCGCGACCCTCGCGCATGGCCTGCGCCTGCTGCTGTGGCGGTCCTGGCGGACCCTGTCTACGCCGCTGGTCTGGATCCTGCACGCGGGTTATGCCTGGATCGTCGTCTATCTCGGCCTGCGCGTGCTGGCCGCGGCCGGATGGGTGGCTGAAACCCATGCCTTTCATGCGTTGACCGTGGGCGCGATCGGCGGGCTGACACTCGGCATGATGACGCGCACCGCACGCGGCCACACGGCGCGGCCGCTGCGTGCAGACGGCTTCGAACTGTGCTGTTTCCTGCTGATCCAGGTCGCGGCGCTGGTGCGCGTATTCGTTCCGATGGTATTTCCGGCGGCATACCTGGCGGGCATCCAGATTTCAGGCCTGTTGTGGGCCGCCGCGTTCGGCATTTATGCCGTCCGCTACTGGCCGATACTCAGCCGGCCGCGCCTGGATGGCAAACCGGGCTAAACAGTCCGCGGAAGGCCGGCAGATTATGCCGGCGGTGGCCGAGGCCGAGCGTTTTGCCGCGTGGCAATGTATCGGTTGCGGACGCATTGAAGGTGCGCAGCCCTGCATCGGTGTGTGCCAGGACCGCAGGGCTGAGTTCGTCCATGCGGCTGATTACGACCGCGTTCTTGCGGCATGGTCCCGGGCACAGTCCGAGCTGGCAGCACTGCGGGCGCTGTTGCAGCAGCTCGCGGTGACCGCGCCGCGGGACGGCGCCTGGGAACCCGGCTACCGCGCTTTCCAGGCACACGCACGCGAGGTTCTGCAGGCCATCCCGGTGGAGAGGGACGATGCACCGGCGTAACCGGCTCTATGTCGCGATCGGTCTGGGCTACGGCCTGCTGGGCGGCCTGCTGATGCTGCTGCGCCTCGTCGACCCGCAGCTGTTGCCGGGCAATGTGCTGCGCATTCACGGGCACATGATGCTGCTCGGTTTCGTGCTGATGACCATCTACGGCGTGGGCCTGCACGTGATTCCCCGCTTCGGCGGCTATCCCTTGCGTTCCGAGCGGGTGGCGACGGTCCAGTTCTGGCTGGCCAACGCCGGACTGCCGCTGATGGTTGCCGGGTGGCTGGTTTATGACAATCGGCTGGTGGCGCTGGGCGGCGCCTTCACTGTGGGCGCGATGGCGCTGTTCGGCATCAACATGCTGCTGACCGTGCGCTGGCGCTCGCCGCTGGACCGGAGTTGATCATGGCCCACGCCGAATACCGCGGCTGTGAATTGCCGGAGGATCTCTGGTACGACCTCGACTACCTGTGGGTGAAGCCGGAGCCGGACGGGCTGTACCGGATCGGCATCACCGATCCCTCGCAGACCATGGCCGGGCGGATCCAGCATGTCGTCATCCGTCCCCCCGGATCGCGCCGCCCGCGCAGGAAGCCTTTGGCAAGGCTCGAGTCGGGGAAATGGGCGGGCGGGATACCGGCGCCCTTTGATGGCGTGATTGCCGAGCGCAACGAGCAGGTCCTCGAACGCCCGGACCTGATCAATATTGCCCCTTACACTGAAGCCTGGCTGGTGCTCTTCAGGCCGGATGACCCGGCGCATGCGCTGGAACATCTCGTGACCGGGCGCGCGGCAATTGACGGACTGAAGTCCTGGATCGACCGCTACGACGTGCAGTGCATGCGTTGCGCGCAATGAATCGGTGGCCGGATTGAAGGTCGAGTTGCTGGTGTCCGAGTGGTGCCCGACCTGCCCGCAGGCGGAGCAGGTGTGGACGCAGGTTGCCGCCGAGCGGGATTTCGAATTCGCGGTCCTCGATCTGAACCAGACCGCCGGCCGTGAACTTGCGCACCGCCTGCGCGTGCGGACGATACCCGCAGTCGTGATCGACGGCGAACTGAAGGCGGTGGGGGTGCAGAGCCCGGCCGAGGCGCGGCAGATGGTGGCCGCGGCGCCGCCCCGCCATGTTGCGCGCCGCCATGCCGGGATCACACTGTCCGTCGACAACCGCTGGTTTGTCTCGAGTGCGATGCTCTGGCTGCTGGCCTGCGCGCTGTGGCTCGCGGGGCAGGGTGCGCTGACGGCGGAGGGGAATTTGAGGGGCGTCGGCCTGCACCTGTTTGGCGCCGGATTTGTGCAGACGCTGATCTACGGCCTCGGGGGGCACATGCTGCCGCGCTTCACCGGCCGGCCCATAGCCTCGGGAACGATCGCCTGGATGCAGTTTGGTTTGCATCATTCGGGTTTGGTTATCCTGCTCGGCGGCCTTGCTGCGGGTCTGCGCGCGATTGCCGCCGTCGGCGGAATCCTCGGCTGGCTTGCGCTGCTCATTTTCGCGATGCGCATACTGCCCCTGCTGTGGCTACTGCCCGGGACAGGCGATACCATCAACCGGAAGGAGGCTCAGTGATGAGGGGAATCACCGGAACCGGCGCAATGCGCGCCGTAGGCAGCGGGCGTACCGCGTTGGGGAGCGGGCCGTGACCGACGAAATCCTGCGCCGGCTGCGGCGCTTCCAGACACGTTATTTTCCGCGGTTGCGCAGCCAGTTCCGCCACCTGGTCGAGCAAGGCCAGCACCCCACGGTGCTGTTCATCGGCTGCTCCGATTCGCGGGTTCTGCCCTATCTGATCATGGACAGCGGACCAGGGGAGCTGTTCATCGTCCGCAATGTCGGCAATTTCGTGCCGCCGTACGACGCTTCGCAGGGTTATCACGGCACCGTGGCGGCGGTGGAGTTCGCGGTGCTGAATCTCAATGTCAGCGAAATCGTGGTCTGCGGCCACAGTCATTGCGGCGCGGTGCGTGCCCTGTATGCGGGCGCGCCGGCCGAGGCGCGGCACATGGCGAAGTGGCTGGAACTGGGCCGCGACGCGGTGCTGCCGGTGACGCTGTCCGAAGAAGCGCTGCGGCGCACCGAACAGCGGTCCGTGGCCCTGCAGCTGGAGCGGTTGATGGGCTATCCGATGGTGCGTGAGCGTGTCGAAGCCGGGCGCCTGTTCCTGCGCGGCTGGCATTACCTGATCGAGGAGGGCAAGATCCTCGTGCTCGATGTCGAGAGCGGGCAATTTGCGCCTTTCGATGCCGGACTGCACCGGCCCGGCGACAGGGACGACCCGCTGGCCGGCGTCGATCTGCTGCAGTAGGCGCTGTAGCGAAGCTTCATGGATTATCTGACGCTGAAGGCGCTGCACGTGGGCTGCGTGGCGACGAGTTACGTGCTGTTCCTGCTCCGCGGCCTCTGGATGATGTTCCGCCCGGAATGGCTGCAGCGGCGCTGGGTGCGCATCCTGCCGCATGTCGTCGATACCGTGTTGCTCGGCAGTGCCGTCGCGATGGCGCTGATGATCCGCCAGTATCCTTTCGTTGCCGGCTGGCTGACCGCCAAGCTGCTGGCGCTGCTGCTCTACATCGTCCTCGGCTCGATTGCGCTGAAACGCGGCCGTACGCTGAAGCAGCGGGTGGCGGCATGGCTGGCGGCGCAGGCGGTGTTTTTCTATATCGTCGCGGTGGCGCTGACGCGCAATCCGCTGCCTTGGACCGCCAGCTGAGGCGTCGCGCTGCTCAGGCCGCGCCAACGGGCATGATGCCCTTGAGCAGGTAATCCAGCAGTTCGGCGACCGGCCGGATGGCGCGGCCGAAAGGCAGCGGCTCGGAGCCGCGGAAAAACAGCCCTTTCTTGACGTCGCCCTGCAGCGCATAAGCGAGGCGGGTGTCGATGCAGAACTGTCCCGCGCCGGCGACGCCGTCGCGCAGGCCGCAGACCGTCAGGCAGTTCAGGCCCTGCACGCAGCGCCGCGGATCCGACTTGGCATGTGACTGCAGCGCCTTTTCGCGGCGCAGGTAGTTCCTGAGCCAGGGTGTCAGCACGGCGCGCGCAGGGAGGCCGGCCACGCTCATGAAGGTGACGATGTCTTCGGGGCGGGCCTCGGCCAGAACGCGCTTGAACTCCGGGTGGGCATCGCCCTCGGTGGTCACTGCAAAAGGGGTGCCGACCTGCACTGCGGCTGCGCCCATGCCCAGCAGTTCGCGGACCTGGTCATGGCGGTGGACGCCGCCGGCGACGATCAGCGGTATTTGTTCGGCTTCGAGCCCCAGACCGCGCAGCAGGGCCGGAATTTCTTCCAGCACGCGCGCGAAATCGAAGCGCGGATCGGCGATTTCCTCGTTGCGCGTGGCGCCGAGATGGCCGCCGGCATGACGCGGATGTTCGATGATGATGGCGTCCGGCAGGCGCTGCCGGCGCAGCCATTTTTTGACGACGATGCCTACACCGCGGGCATCCGACAGGACCGGAATCAGCGCCACGTCGGGAAAGTCGCGCGTCAGCTCTGGCAGGTCGAGCGGCAGTCCCGCGCCCATGACGATGGCGTGTGCGCCGCTGGCACAGGCCTGGCGCACGTAGTCGGCCTGCGCGGCGACGGCCTTCATCACGTTGACGGCGATTGCGCCGCGGCCTCCTGCCAATGCCAGCGCGTGGCCGATTTCGCGGTCGAGCGCGACCAGGTTGGCGCGGTTCAGTTGTTCCGCATCGCGGCAGCCGGCGGTCTGTTCCAGCAGGTCGGGGTGGTGGTGGCGCAGATCGACGCTCGAGATCGTACCAAGGGCGCCCAGCGCGGCGACGCTGCCGGCGAGGCGGTGGGCGGAGATGCCGACGCCCATGCCGCCCTGTACTACGGGCAGCAGGGCGCGACGGCGCAGGGTCCATTGCGGCAGGATACTGAGGTTCATTGCGGCGGGTGGCTGATCCGGAAAGCACTGATGATGCGGGGTTATGGCCCGCAGCGCCTTGATGTGCATCACCCCGCGGGCTGTCAGCCGGAGTGCCTGCGCAGGATCTCGAGGTCAGGGATCCGGATGTCGGGACCGTCGAGGCGGATCACGCCCGCAGTGGCAAGCCCGTGCAGGATGCGCGAGAAATGTTCATGGGTCAGGTTGAGCCGGGAGGCGATCACATTCTTCAGCGCCGGCAGGCGAACCACGGTTTCCATCGCGGCCGGGGCATCGGCCAGGCTCAGCAGGTAGCCGACCACGCGCTGGGTGCCGGACAGCAACGACTGCGATTCGATTTCCCCTACCAGCCGGTGCAAGCGCATGCTGAGGCTGGCGATGATGCGGTGGGCCAGCCGCGGATCCTGCTCCAGTTCAGTGAACACGGCGGTGGCGGCGACATGCAGCAGCCGGCTGTCGGCGAGCGCTTCCGCGGACACGCGGTAAGGCATGCGCAGGAACATGGCCGCCTCGCCAAAGGTCTGGCCTGGGCCCGGCAGTTCGACGACGCGTTCCGCGCCTTGGGCGCTGTGCAGCGAAAGCTTGATACGCCCGTCGATGACGAGGTGGAATCCCGTGCAGGCATCCCCTGCGCGGAACAGCAGGCTGCCGCGCGTCACCCGGACCATCGCGGTTGCGGCGGCGATCCGGCCCAGCGTTTCGGTCTCAAGGCTGCCGAACAGCGCGGTACGGGCGAGCAGGACTGCAGTGTCCGGCACGGCATCCCCACGCGCCGCGCGCGGCTCCCCGCTGGTGCTTGCGCCGGGGATACCCGGCCGGGGCGGTTCCCGGTTCATCGGCATGGCGGTTTTCTCGCAGGAAAAACTGCCTGCCATTGAAACCGCGATCAACGGTTCACAGCTTGACCTGTGTCAACATGCGGGGCCGCGCGAATCTCCTCAGCCGTACGCGATGCAGTTTTCGCATACCGTGCCGCGGACGTCCTTCTTCAGATGGGCGGCCCGCAGCCGCGTGAAATTGTCCGATTGCCATGCGTCCATGAAGGACATCTTGTTCAGATCACCCATGGTCCAGTGGGCCGTGGCGTCAAAGCAGCAGGCCGAGAGCCGGCCCTCGGCGGTGACATGGCCTTCGGTGAACGCGGACCAGCAGGGCAGGGGTTCGCGCAGGGCGCCGATGCGTCCCTGGTTGCCGGCAGTGGGACGGTAGCCGAGCTGCTCCTCGCGCTGGGTGGCGAATGCGCCCATCGAGTACAAGGGCAGCCAGTAGTGCTTGTCGACCCAGGGCAATACCCGATCGCGCAGCAGCGCTTCCATGCGCACCTGCTGCTCGCCGTCATAGCGGATCGACGAGGCATAGAGGCCGGTCTTGTGGCCGCCGGCGGCGCGCACCGAATGGGCGGCACGGATGTTGTCCAGCGCGCGGTGAAACAGCTTGCCCGACACACCCATGATCTGCTCGAACTGCGCCTCGTCTGCGGCGTTGACCGACCATTTCAGCGAGTCCAGCCCGGCCTGCATGCAGGCTTCGACCGCTTCAGGAAAGGCCATCGAGGCGTTCGATGTCAGGAAAACGTAGGGGAAGCCCAGCTCCTGCTTGGTCCAGGCGATGCAGTCCACCAGCAGGCGCGGATTCATGAAGGATTCACCGAGGTAGAACACGCCGATTTCCTCGACCCCGGCCTCGCGCATCTCGCGGGTGATGCGCTGGAACAGGCGGAAGTCCATGTCCCATTTGGGCTGGACTTCACGCGTGCGCAGCGCGCAGAACCCGCAGCGGTAGTTGCAGCGCGGGGAAATTTCGATCTTGACGCTTTTCGGCGCCGGCGGTTGCGCACGGCGGAATTCAGGCGGGATGCGGGTGATGTTGTCGATGCGTTCGGTGATGGTCATCGCGGCGGGCTCGGCTGAAGGGACGCGCCCATTATGGCCGCCTCTCGGCGGGTGTCCTTGATGCGCATCAAACCGCCGGGCACCGCTTTACGGACAAAAAAAGCCGGGCACGATGCCCGGCTCCTTCGGTGATCAGGCGGCTTCAGCGCAATACCAGGACCGGGATCTTGATTCCGGCCAGCACTTTCTGGGTTTCGCTGCCGATCAGCAGCTTCGACAGCCCGCTGCGGCCGTGGGAGCCCATGGCGACCAGGTCGCATTTGTATTTTTTTGCGGCCTTGATGATGGCATCGGCGGCAAAGTCGCTGCATACGGAGTAGGCCGCGCAGGACACACCGGCGGCGGCGCATTCCTTTTTCACCGCATCAAGGTGCTTGGCGGCGATTTTCTTCGCCTTTGCCTCGTATTCCTTGGGCAGGATGAAATCGGGCGGGATGTAATCGGCGTAGACGTTGAACTTGTAGGCCGGGGCGACGTGGAAGCCGGTCACTTTCGCGCCGCTGAGTTTGGCCAGGGCGACGGCTTTCTTGACCGCCTTGCGCGACAGGGCAGAGCCGTCAGTCGGAACCAGGATGTTGCGGAACATGGTTTTCTCCTTTTCTGATGGGGTGATCTCGACTTGAACTTTCATTGTAACGCCAACTTAGCCCGCGGCCGAACCCTGCGGGTTGATGTAGATCAAGACGCGGGCCGGAGCCGGAATTTATGCTGCTGCGCATGATCATTTGGCCGGGGAGCCTGTAATGCAGTCGCAATCGACCTACAACTATACTGTCGTGCGGCAGTTCGCGATCATGACGGTGGTCTGGGGCATCGTGGGGATGCTGGTGGGGCTGGTCATCGCCGCGCAGCTGATCTGGCCCGATCTCAACCTCGCATCCTGGCTGTCCTACGGCCGCCTGCGCCCGCTGCACACCAATGCGGTGATTTTCGCATTCGGCGGCTCGGCGCTGTTCGCGACGTCCTACTACGTGGTGCAGCGCACCTGCCACGTGCGGCTGTTCGGCGACTGGCTGGCGGCCTTCACGTTCTGGGGCTGGCAGGCGGTGATCGTGCTCGCTGCGGTGTCGCTGCCGCTGGGCATGACCTCCGGCAAGGAGTATGCGGAGCTGGAGTGGCCGATCGACGTGCTGATCACGCTGGTCTGGGTGTCCTATGCCGTGGTGTTCTTCGGCACCATCGCCAAGCGCAAGACGCCGCATATCTACGTCGCCAACTGGTTCTTCGGCGCCTTCATCATTACCGTCGCGGTGCTGCACCTGGTCAACAGCGCGGCGATGCCGGTGACCCTGACCAAGTCCTACTCGGCCTATGCCGGCGTGCAGGACGCGATGGTGCAGTGGTGGTACGGCCACAACGCGGTGGGCTTTTTCCTGACCGCGGGCTTCCTCGGCATGATGTACTACTTCATTCCGAAGCAGGCCGGCCGCCCCGTCTACTCCTACCGCCTGTCGGTGGTGCATTTCTGGGCGCTGATCTTCACCTACATGTGGGCCGGTCCGCATCACCTGCACTACACCGCGCTGCCGGACTGGGCGCAGTCGATCGGCATGCTGTTCTCGCTGGTGCTGCTGGCACCGTCCTGGGGCGGCATGATCAACGGCATCATGACCCTGTCGGGCGCCTGGTACAAGCTGCGCACCGACCCCATCCTCAAGTTTCTCGTCGTCTCGCTGTCCTTCTACGGCATGTCGACCTTCGAGGGGCCGATGATGTCGATCAAGACCGTCAACGCGCTGTCGCATTACACCGACTGGACCATCGGCCACGTCCACTCCGGCGCGCTGGGCTGGGTGGGTATGGTCACCTTCGGCAGCCTCTACTACCTGATTCCGCGGCTCTACGGCCGCACCGAGATGCACAGCATGAAGCTGGTGACGCTGCATTTCTGGGTGGCGACCATCGGCATTGTGCTCTACATCGCCGCGATGTGGATTGCCGGCGTGATGCAGGGCCTGATGTGGCGCGCAGTGAATCCCGACGGCACGCTGACCTATGCCTTCGTCGAGTCGGTGAAGGCGACCTATCCCTACTACGCGGTGCGGCTGCTCGGCGGCCTGCTCTATTTTGCCGGCGCGCTGATCATGGCCTGGAATGTGTACCGGACGGTGGTCGGGCAGAAAGCGGTGGATGCACCGATACCGGCGCCGGCCGGCGCCCACGCCTGATTGTATAAGTATTTGATTATAAACGGATTTTTGATTCAGGAGAAGACATGGACACTTCGGGCCATGCGATTATCGAGAAAAACCTGGGGCTGCTGATCGCACTGATCATCGTCGCCATCAGCATCGGCGGACTGGTGGAGATCGTGCCGCTGTTCTTCCAGAAGTCGACCACGCAGCCGGTCAGCGGCCTCAAGCCCTACACCGCGCTGCAGCTGTCCGGGCGCGACGTCTACATCCGCGAGGGCTGCTACAACTGCCACTCGCAGATGATCCGGCCCTTCCGCGCGGAGACCGAACGCTACGGGCATTACTCGGTGGCTGGCGAATTCGTCTACGACCATCCTTTCCAGTGGGGCAGCAAGCGCACCGGACCGGATCTCGCGCGCGTCGGCGGCCGCTATTCCGACGAATGGCACCGCGTCCACCTGATCAATCCGCGCGACCTGGTGCCGGAGTCGAACATGCCGGCCTATCCCTGGCTCGCCGCCGCCATGGTGGATCCGGAGTCGGTGGCGCCGAAGATGCGCGCCCTGCGCCGGCTTGGCGTGCCATACAGCGACGAGGACATCGCCAAGGCCGCGGAGAACGTCAAGGGCAAGACCGAAATGGATGCCCTGATCGCCTACCTGCAGGGGCTGGGCACCGTGCTGCGGAACGTGAGGTGACCCATGGACATCAATCTGGTCCGCTCGCTGCTCACCGCCCTGCTGTTCATCGTGTTCATCGGCATCGTGCTGTGGGCATGGAGCAAGGGCAAGCGCGAGGATTTCGAGGCGGCGGCGCGGTTGCCGCTGGACGACGACATGGCTGAAGAACGGATGGCCCGCAACGGGAGAGGGCGGCAATGAGCGATTTCGTACATGACGGCTGGAGCCTGTATATCGCCATCATCACGGTGGTGAGCCTGCTGGCCTGCGCGGTGTTCCTGAAAATGCTGTCGACCCAGAAGCTGGCCAAGGGCGAGAAGCCCGGCACCACCGGCCATTCCTGGGACGAACTCGAGGAATACAACAACCCGCTGCCGCGCTGGTGGATGTGGCTGTTCTACATCACCATCGTGTTCTCCTTTGTCTACCTGATCCTCTATCCGGGTTTGGGCTCCTTTGGCGGCTATCTCGGCTGGTCCTCCACCGGCCAGTACCAGGAAGAGCAGAAGCGCGCCGCAGCGACCTTCGGGCCGGTCATCGACCGCTTCCTCAAACAGGACGTCATTGCGGTGGCTGCCGATCCCGAGGCCCGGGAGATCGGTCAACGGCTGTTCCTCAACTACTGCGCGCAATGCCACGGCTCCGATGCCGGCGGATCGCGCGGCTACCCCAACCTGCGTGACGGCGACTGGCTCTACGGCGGCAACCCGGAGGCGATCCGCACGACCATCGTCGCCGGACGCAACGGCGTGATGCCGCCGATGGGCGCAGCCCTGGGCGGCAGCGAGGACGTGCGCGACGTCGTGCATCATGTGCTGGCGCTGGCCGGTCGCACCCACGATGGCCTGCGCGCACAGCGCGGCAAGGCGAAGTATGCGACCGCCTGCGTCGCCTGCCACGGTCCCGACGGCAAGGGCAACCAGCAGCTCGGGGCGCCCAACCTGACGGACGATATCTGGCTGCACGGCGGCACCGAGGCCGCGATTACCGAGAGCATCGTCAAGGGGCGCGTCAACCAGATGCCGGCGCACAAGGACTTTCTCGACGAGGGCAAGATCCACCTGCTGACCGCCTACGTGCTCGGCATCTCTGGACAGGGCAAAAAGTAGATGGCGCAGGACGGGCGGGCCGCCGCCGCGGGCGCCGAAGAGGTCGAAACCTCGCTCTACGAGGTCCGCAGGCAGATCTATCCGCGCGCGGTCACCGGCTGGTTCGCCTGGTGGCGCGTGGCGCTGGTGGTGCTGACCCAGCTGGTGTTCTACGGCACGCCCTGGCTGACCTGGAACGACCGCCAGGCCGTCCTGTTCGACCTGGTCTCGCGCAAGTTCTACATTTTCGGCATGGTGCTGTGGCCCCAGGATTTCATTTTCCTGACGGTGCTGCTGATCATCTCCGCCTACTCGCTGTTCCTGTTCACCGCGATTGCCGGACGCCTGTGGTGCGGCTACGCCTGCCCGCAGACGGTCTACACCGAGATCTTCATGTGGATCGAGCGCCGCATCGAGGGCGACCGGGTGCAGCGCATGCGGCTCGATCAGGGGCCGCCGAGTGTCCGCAAGTTCGGGCTCAAGGCGCTGAAGCACGGCACCTGGATCGCGCTTGCGCTGTGGACCGGCTTCACCTTCGTCGGCTATTTCACGCCGATCACCACGCTTGCGGCCTCCTTTGCCGCGTGGACGCTGGGTCCCTGGGAGACCTTCTGGATTTTCTTCTACGCCTTCGCCACCTACGGCAACGCCGGCTGGATGCGCGAGCAGGTGTGCAAGTACATGTGTCCCTACGCGCGCTTCCAGAGCGTGATGTTCGATCCGGACACGCTGATCATCACCTACGACGCGCAGCGCGGCGATCCGCGCGGCGCCCGCGGCCGCAAGGCCGACCCGAAGGCGCTGGGTCTGGGCGATTGCGTCGACTGCAACATCTGCGTGCAGGTCTGTCCGACCGGAATCGACATTCGCAAGGGCCTGCAGTACGAGTGCATCGGCTGTGCCGCCTGCATCGACGGCTGCAACCAGGTGATGGACAAGATGGGCTATCCGCGCGGCCTGATCCGCTACTCGACCGAGAACGCGATGGCCGGGAAATATGCCGATTCGGATATCCGGCGCCACGTGTTGCGGCCGCGGGTGCTGGTCTACGCCGCGCTGCTCGGCGTGCTGGTTGTCGCCTTCATGGGCGGGCTGCTGCTGCGCAGCCCGCTGAAGGTGGACGTGTTGCGCGACCGCGGTGCCCTGATGCGCGACGCGCCGGGCGGACAGATCGAGAATGTCTACCGTCTCCAGTTCATCAACACCGACGAGCTTGCGCGCCGCTATACGGTCAGCGTCGAGGGCCTGCCCGGCCTGCGGGTGATGAGCCCGCAGCCGATCGAGGTGCCGCCGGCGACGACCCAGGCCTTCCCGGTGTCGGTGCGCGTCGATCCCGCCGGGCTTGCGCAAGGCTCGCACCCGATAGTCTTCCTGATCAATGATGTCGACCGGCCCGAAGTGAGCGCCCGTGAAAAATCCCGTTTCTATGTCCGTTGAGGAGAGCGCCATGCACGACCTGACGCGGCCTGTGCTGCCGTGGTACCGCGAACCCTGGCCCTGGTTGCTGATGGCGGGGCCGGTCGCGGTGATCTTCGCCGGCATCGCGACCATCTGGATCGCGGTGGTCAGCAGCGACGGCCTGGTGGTCGATGACTATTACAAGCAGGGGCTGGCGATCAACCAGACCCTGGAGCGCGGCGCGCTGGCGGCGCGTCTCGGTTACCGCGGCGAACTGCAGCTTGCCCCCGATGCCCGCCGGTTGTCGCTGCGCCTGGATGCGGCGGCAGGCACGGCCCTGCCGCCACAGCTGCAGTTGCGCGTCGTGCACCCGACACGCGCCGGCCGTGACGGGCTGGTGCTGCTGCGCCAGACCGGCGCCGGCCAGTACGAGGGTGCCGTTCCCGAGCTGAGCGCCGGCCGCTGGATTCTGGTGCTGGAAGACCTGCAGGCGAGCTGGCGCATCGGCGGCATGCTGACGGTGCCCGCGCACTCCGCGGTCACGCTGTTGCCGGACAATCCGGGATAGGAGGAAGACATGGCCTGGAAACTCTTGTTTGGATCGGATTTTGGCCTGATGAGCCTGCTGACCATCGTGGTCATCATCGGCATCGGGATCTGGCTCTACCTGTTCTTCCGCAGAAAGATCGCCGAGGACGAACAGCGTCAGGGCCCGGGCTGAGCCGGGCGCGGAGGGGAAATGGGCAAGCGACTGATGTGGATACTGTGGCCGTCGTTCATCGTCGGCGGCATCGCGGAAGGCGTGTTTTTCACGCTGATCGATCCGCAGGAACTGTACCTGCTCGGCGAGCCGGTGCACTGGTCGCCGATTGCAGTGTATTCGGTGGGCTTTTTCATGTTCTGGCTGATCGCCGCGGCCTCCAGCGCCTTCACCTGCTTCCTGCAACGCACGACTTCCGAAGGCGCCGACTGAGCGCGGAGGGTTCACAGCCGGACGCGATGGCGTTACTCTGCGGCTGTTGAGCCCGGTTTTGCTGCGGCCGCCGCGCCGCGGCGCTTGAATGACGGGAGGTGGTCATGCTCCTGCAAAGTCGTTTCGACAGTCTGGTGGACCGTCTGGCCGCGCGTGCCAAACTGCCCCTGCGCCTGCAGCTGTGGAACGGGCGCTGCGTCGACCTGTCGCCCAGCCCGACGGTGACGATCTCGGTGCCCAAACCTTCGGCATTGCGTTACCTGGTCAACCCGGATCTCGAGAAGCTCGGCGAGGCCTTCGTCGAGGGCGACATCCAGGTAGAGGGTCCCATACACGAGGTGTTCCGGGTCGGGGAGGGCCTTGCGCGGGAAGCTGCGGGCGATGTCATGCCGCGCCGCGCGCGCGGGCGCCGGCATACCCGCGAGCGCGACCGGCGCGCGATCGAGTACCACTACGATGTTTCCAACGATTTCTACGCGCTGTTTCTCGATCGCGGCATGGTCTATTCCTGTGCCTATTACCGCGGCGAGGCGATGTCGCTCGACGAAGCCCAGGAGGCCAAGCTCGACCATATCCTGCGCAAGCTGGCACTGCGTCCGGGCGACCGGCTGCTCGACATCGGCTGCGGCTGGGGTGCCCTGGTGATGCGGGCGGCGCAGCGCCATGGCGTGCAGGCGACCGGTGTCACGCTGTCCTCGCGACAGCTGGAGCATGCACGGGAGCGTATCCGCGCCGCCGGCCTTGACGGCAGCTGCCGGGTGGAGCTCTGCGACTACCGTGATCTCGGGGGCGAATACGACGCCATCACCAGCGTCGGCATGTTCGAGCATGTCGGGCTGCAGCACCTGCCGGAATATTTCGCGAAAATCCGTTCGCTGCTCGCCGCTGACGGGCGGGTGCTCAATCACGGCATCACGACCTCGGACACCGAGGCGCGCTGGATGCCGCTCGGCGCCGGGGAATTCATCGACCGTTACGTGTTTCCGGATGGCGAGCTGCCCCACATCTCGCAGGTGCTGCACGACATGTCGGGTGCCGGACTCGAGGTCCTGGATGTCGAGTCGCTGCGCCGGCATTACGCGCGCACCTGCCGCGAATGGGCGGACCGCCTGGAAGCCGCCCGTGAGCGCGCCGAGGTCCTTGCCGGCGGCAGGCGCACCCGCATCTGGCAGATCTACCTCGCCGGCTGCGCCTACGGATTCGCGGAGGGCTGGATGAACCTCTACCAGGTGCTGGCCTGCCGCGCCGACAACACCCGCGGGCAGCGCGTGCCGATGACCCGCGATTACATGTATGGCGAGGGGAAGGGCTGAGGCCCCCGAGGGCGATTCAGCCCGGTTTCGGGGTCAGACCCGGCAGCCGTGCTGCCCGACCAGCTCGCGCAGGCTGTCGATCTTGAGGATGCGCAGGTGCTTGTTCTGCACCGCGATCAGGCCCTGGGACTGGAACTGCGACAGCGTGCGGCTGACGGTTTCCAGCTTGAGGCCGAGGTAGCTGCCGATTTCCTCGCGGGTCATGCGCAGGTGGAACTCGGTTGACGAATAGCCGCGCGCGGCGAAGCGCTGCGACAGGTTGAGCAGGAAAACCGCCAGGCGCTCCTCGGCACGCATGCTGCCCAGCAGCAGCATCACCCCGTAGTCGCGCGCGATCTCGCGGCTCATGATGCGGTGGAAATGCTGCTGCAGCGAGGGGATTTCCCGGGACATCAGTTCCAGGGACTTCAGCGGAATTTCGCAGACCTCGCTGTCTTCGAGGACCACGGCGTCGCAGAGATGCTGGCCGGTGCCGATGGCGTCCATGCCGATCAGGTCGCCCATCATGTGAAATCCGGCGACCTGTTCGCGGCCGTCCTCGTGCAGCACGCAGCTTTTCATGAAGCCGGTGCGGATCGCATACAGCGCGTGCAGGGGCGCGCCGGCGCGGAACACGTAATCGCCGCGCTTGAGCGACCGCCGGATGTCGATCATCCGGTCCATCGATTTCAGTTCGCTGGGGGTCAGTCCGGCAGGCAGGCACAGCTCGTGCAGGCTACAGGTCGAGCAGGCGGTTTTCAGCTTGTCGACTTCGACGATGCGCAGGGGGGTTGCCATGCCGGGATGGTGTGGAGGGCTTATATTCGGATTGCCTTATACAGGATATTACCGCCATTTTGATTTGTGTCAAAACAGCGGTTCAACCCGTTGCGCAGAATGGCAGGCATTCCGTGGCCCAGCGCGCAAATGAGACTTGTACAGGCAACAGCAACTCCCGATGTCCCGTCCCTCGAGGTGGATCTCGACCTGATCCGGCGCATGGACCGCAACGGTCCGCGCTACACCTCGTACCCGACGGCGGACCGCTTTGTCGAGGCATTCAGCGCCGAAGCCTACAAATCCTGGGTGGCAAGGCGCAACATCGGCGGCATCCGCCGTGCGCTGTCGATTTACGTGCACCTGCCGTTCTGCAGCACGATCTGCTTCTACTGCGCATGCAACAAGGTGGTTACACGCGACCGCGGCAAGGGCGAACGCTATCTGGATTACCTGTTCCGGGAAATCGACCTGCAGGGACCGCTGTTCGGTGACGACCGCGTGGTGGAGCAGATGCACTGGGGCGGCGGCACGCCGACCTTTTTCACGATGGCCCAGCTCGAGTCCTTGTGGCAGCGCCTGCGGCGCCATTTCCGCATGGCCGCGGACGGCGAGTACTCGATCGAGGTCGATCCGCGCAGCGTCGATGCCGCCGGCATGCATGCACTGCGCGCCATGGGCTTCGGCCGGGTCAGCCTCGGCGTGCAGGATTTCGATCCGAAGGTGCAGCGCGCGGTCAATCGCGTGCAGAGCGAGGCACAGACGCTGGCAGTGATGCAGGCTGCGCGCGCGGCGGGATTCTCGTCGATCAACGTCGACCTCATCTATGGCCTGCCGAAGCAGAGCGTTGCGAGTTTCGACCGCACGCTGGACCGTGTCATCGAGGCATCCCCCGACCGCATCGCAATCTACAATTACGCGCACCTGCCGACCCGCTTCAAGCCGCAGCGGCGCATTGCCGAGTCCGATCTGCCGCTGCCCGAGGAAAAGCTGCGACTGCTCGGACTGGCCGCGCGCCGCCTCGGCGAGGCGGGCTATGTCTACATCGGCATGGATCATTTCGCGAAGCCGGAGGATGCATTGGCAGTGGCGCAGCGCAACGGCCTCCTGCACCGCAATTTCCAGGGCTACTCGACCCATGCCGACTGTGACCTGATCGGTCTCGGCGTGTCGGCGATCGGCGCGATCGGCCCCACCTACAGCCAGAACCACCGCGAGCTCGCCAGCTATTACGACAGCCTCGACCGCGGCGTGCTGCCGGTGGCGCGCGGCCTGGAGCTGTCGGCCGACGACCTGTTGCGCCGCGCAGTGATCCAGGCCTTGAGCTGCCAGTTCCGGCTGTCCAAAACCTCCGTCGAAATCGCCTACCTGATCGATTTTGACCGCTATTTTTCCGAGGAAATGGCGGACCTGTGCGGCATGGCGGTCGACGGGCTGGTGCAGCTCGATGCGGAATGGATCACCGTGACACCGCGGGGGCGCATGCTGGTCCGCAATATCTGCATGGTATTCGACAAGTACCTGCGCCGGGAGCGCGAGACCACGCGTTATTCGCGTGTGATCTAGAATTGGCCGATGGACGGCTGGCTGCAGGCGATGATGCTTACCGCATTCGGTGCGGGACTGCTCGGCGGCGCGCACTGCGCGGCGATGTGCGGTGGCATCGTCGGACTGACCTGTTCACCGGCGGCATCGCCGCAGCAGCGGCGCTGGCGTTTCGCGCTGGCGTACAACGCCGGGCGCATGTCCAGTTATGTGCTTGCCGGCGCGCTGGCCGGCGCCCTCGGCCAGGCCGGCATGGCCCTGCGCGGCGGCGCGCTCGCGCAGCACCTGCTGATGTTCCTGATGGGCGCAACCCTGATCGTGGTCGCGCTGAATGTCGCCGGCGTCACGCCGGTGACCCGCGGCATCGAGGCGGCGGGGGGATTCCTCTGGCGCCGGGTGCAGCCCCATTCGGGCCGTTTCCTGCCGGTCACCGCGCCCTGGCAGGCGCTCGGCCTGGGCGCCCTTTGGGGCTGGCTGCCCTGCGGCATGGTGTACGCGGTGCTGCTCACCGCGCTGGCCTCCGGCAGCGCAGCCGAGGGCGCGCTGATCCTTGCCGCCTTCGGTCTCGGCACGCTGCCCAACCTGTTGCTGATCGGCGCCGCGGTGGGGCGTGTGCGGGGCTGGATGCAAATGCGCGCGCTGCGTTATGCGGCAAGTGCGGCGATTGCCGCCGTCGGCATCTGGGGCATGCTCCATGTGCTGCAGCCGGCGGCGCGCGACGGCGACAGCCTGCTGTGTCGCGTAGCGCCGGGACTCGCCGAACTGCTGCGCTGATGCGCGAGGCCGGGCGTGCTGCCGCTGTATCGGTAGAAACTTCGGGCCGTGCCGGCCGCTGACAGGGTGTCCTTCCGTCGGCCCGGCGGCTGACTATGCCGCGCTGCCGCGGCCGATGTTGTTCCGCGGCAGCGCGCGAGCCGATGCCCGGCCGCCGTCAGCGGATGATGCCGCAGGCCACGCGGCCGCCGGCGTTGCCGGTCGGATCGGTCTTCAGGTCGTCCGCGTCCATGTGCACGATGACCGCGCGGCCGATGATGCCGTCGGGTTTGTCACGGCTGACGGAAATGCCGCCGACAACCATGTTGATGGTCGCGGTGCCCTTGTCGTTGAAATTGAGATTGCCCAGGTCGCCCGCGTGCTTTGCCGACTCGTAGGGTCCGCTGTGCTTGTGGCCCCGCGGATTGAAATGGCCGCCGGTGCTCATGCCCTTGGGATCGCTGCAGTCGCCTTTTTCATGGATGTGGAAGCCTTTGGGCCCCTTGGTGTGTCCGCTGAAACTGCCGCTGACACGGACGATGTCGGGGCCGGCCTGGGTGAAGGTCACGGTGCCGCGGACCTGGCTGCCGCTGCGCGGCTCGAGTACGGCGGTGGCTGTCGGTTCCTGCTGGATTGCGGGGCCGGCGCAGGCCGCGGTGATGCCGGCGAGTAGCGTCGTAATGACGAAGCGTTTCATGGGCTCTCCTTTGTCGGATTGAATGCGATGCCGTCAGCAGCATCGTTTCCCACACGCAAGTATTTGATTTATATGTTATTTTTTTAGCAACGCACTTGCTGCTTGCAGAACTGCCGCAACGGAGTGACCACGGTTTTGGCGGCAACGCGCTGCTGCGCCCGTGCCGTCGAGCCGTGTTCCAGTGCCAGCCGCATTTCGTATTTGCTGAAGAAGGTGTTGAACATTTCGCCGCCCAGCGTGCCGGTGGCAGTCAGCGTGTCTCCGGCGGCGTCGTATTCGAGCAGGATCGCGCACAGCGGCTGCGGCGCCGGACCGCCGAGCACGCGCGCGCCGGCCGCCGGGTCGTACTCGCTGTGCTCGGAACAGCAGTGGATCATGTTCGGCTTGCTGATCCGCGATGCCGTCGAGCGATCACGGTAGCTGATGAAGCTGATCTGCCGGGTGGGATAAGTCAGCTGGTGTGAGCATATCGCCGAGTAGGCAACGATGGCCGCGCGCGGTCCGACGCCGCCTGGCCATTCGTAGGTTTCCCCTGTTTCGGTTTTCAGCGGCACATTGCGCCCGGTCGGTTTGCCGAGATTCAGCAGGAAACAGGGAGTGCCTTCGAAGGGATAATGGAAGACATAGTTCTCGCCGACGGCGAGTTGCGAGGCGCGCAGCGCGCGTCCGCCCTCATCGGCCAGCAGGGAGCGGGCATAGCTGCGGGGGCGCGCATCGGCTGCCGCCTTGCCGCCCTGCAGGGCGATTGCCGTTGCGGCACAGACGCGAATGAAATCCCGGCGTTCCATCGAGCCTCCTCTCCAGGGTGCCGGACCATTGTTCGGAATCCGGCGGCCTGCTGTCAATAGGCACGGTCGGCGGCCGGGGCCGGGCGTCGCCGCAGCGGCCCGGCTATTGCTGCTCCTGGCCGCCGCGCTGCCGGTCCGGGGACTGGCGGATTCTCAGGCGGATCTCCCGGCGCAGCAGCTCCTCGTCCCGGCCCTTGATGAAGAACTTGTGGACCTCGCCCTCGTTGATGGCCGCCGTCGCAGTGCCGAAATCGCCGACGCCGCTCAGCATGATGCGCACGATCTCCGGATACATCAGCTTGACCCGGCGCAGGAATTCGACGCCGCTCATCTCCGGCATGCTCTGGTCCGAGATGACGATGCTGACGGAGTGGGTCGCGAGCAGCTCGAAGGCGTCATGGGTATTGCCTGCCGTCAGCACCGGATGGCCGTCCTTCTGCAGCAGCAGCCGGTTCAGCAGCAGGTGGTCGCTGTCGTCATCGACGATCAGCACCGCGGGCGTGCGCCCGGCGGCTTCCGCCAGACGCGCGCGGTGCAGCGGGCGTTCGGCGCCGAGCAGTGCGGCGCAGGCGGCGGCCGGCAGCGGCTTGGAAAACAGGTAACCCTGGGCCTCGTCGCAGCCGTTTTCGCCGAGGAAGCGCAGTTGCTCCTCGGTTTCGACGCCTTCGGCAACCACTTTCAGCCCCAGGCTGTGCGCCAGCGTGATCACTGTTCTGGCGATGACCGCGTCGTCGGCGTCGACGGTGATGTCGCGGACGAAGGAACGGTCGATTTTCAGCGCATCAAGCGGGAAGCGCTTGAGGTAGCTCAGGCTCGAGTAACCGGTGCCGAAGTCATCGGCGGCAAGCAGTATGCCCAGCGCTTCCAGCTGCTTGAGCATGACGATCGCTTCTTCCGGATTCTCCATCAGCGAGCTCTCGGTGATCTCGATCTGGATCAGCTGCGGCTCGACGGCGGACTCTGCCAGCGCACGGCGCATGACCTCGCTGAAACCGGGCTGGCGCAGCTGGCGCGCCGAGAGGTTGATCGCCACCGGCACCGGCCGGATGCCGGCATCGCGCCAGGCGCGGATCTGCGTGCAGGCGGCCTGCGCGACCCATTCGCCCACCGGCACGATCAGGCCGGTTTCCTCCAGCAGCGGGATGAACTGGGCCGGCGGCACCAGTCCCTGGTCGGGCGACTGCCAGCGCAGCAGCGCCTCGAGGCCCGATACCCTGCCGCTGGCGATGTCGATCTTGGGCTGGTAATGGAGCACGAACTCCCGGCGCTCCAGGGCGCGGCGCATCCGGGTCTCCAGCTGGAGCTTCTCGGCGGCCCGGGCGTTCATGGCTTCGGTGTAATACTGGAAATTGTTGCGTCCGGCCGTCTTCGCGCCGTACATCGCGGCATCGGCGTTGCGCAGCAGCACCTCGACATCCTGGCTGTCCACCGGATAGAGCGTGATGCCGATGCTGACAGTGACGAATACCTCATGCCCTTCGAGGTCGTAGGGGGCGGCCAGCGCGCGCAGCACCTTCTGCGCGACATGCCCCGCATTCTGCGGGCTCGACAGCTCGGGCAGTATCACCGCGAACTCGTCTCCGCTGAGCCGGGCGACGGTGTCGCTGGGGCGCAGGCTCGCGGTCAGCCGCGCCGCGACCTGCTTCAGCAGCAGGTCGCCGGTGACATGTCCCAGGGTGTCGTTGACCAGCTTGAAGCGGTCGAGGTCGAGGAACAGGATGCCGAGGGTCCAGTTGTTGCGCCGCGCCTGCGCCACGGCCTGGCGCAGGCGGTCGTTGAGCAGCACGCGGTTGGGCAGCCCGGTGAGGCTGTCGTAATGGGCGAGCTGTGCCAGCTGTTCACGGGAGAGCTTGGCCTCGGTGACATCCTCGGCAATGCCGGCGATGCGGTAAACCTCGCCCGCCGCGTTGCGGATCGGGAAAGCGCGGTCGTGCACCCAGCGCACGCTGCCGTCGGCGCGCACCACACGGTATTCGATGTCATAGGCACCAAGGGGCGCCTTCTGCCGGCGCGCGTACTGCACGCGCTGCCGGTCATCCTCATGAATCGCCCGCAGCCAGGACCGGGCGTCGCTTTCCAGTTCGCTCGCCGGGCGCCCCGTGATCAGCTCGTAGTTGGGGCTGACATACAGCGTGCGGCGCTGTTCTGCGTCAGTGATCCAGAATACCTGGGGCACATGCTGCGCGAGCTGGCGGAACTGCTCGTCGCTGTCGCGCAGTGCGCGCAGCGTCGCCTGATAGTCGGCCTGCAGGCTGATATTGGTCAGCGCGAAGGAGATATCGCCGGCCATCTGGCGGAGCAGGCTGATGACCTCTTCATCGAAAAAGCCCGGTTCGGTCGCCTGCAGGCCCATGACGCCGATCGTCTCGCCGTTGCAGCTGAGCGGCAGCGAGGCGAGCGCGCGGAATCCGTGCTCGCGGGCCCGCTCGTGCCAGCGCGCGACCACCGGGTCCTTCAGCAGGTCGTTGCTGCACATCACCCGGTTTTCGCGGAAGGCGCGGCTCGCGAGGCCGCGTCCATCGGACAGCGCGGGGTTGGCGGACACGCGCAGGTCCTCGAAGTAATACTTGCTGACGCCGGAGTAGGCGACCACCTTGAGCTCTCCGCTGGCCGGATCATGGATGCGCACCCAGGCCGATCCGAGGCCGCCGTCGCTGACCGCGATGCGGCACACCGCCCGGAACAGGCTGTCGCGGTCCCGCGCGCGCATGATTGCCGCATTGGTCGCGTTGAGCGTGCTGAAAAAGCGGTTCAGCCGCAGTATGCGCATCTCGGCAAGCTTGCGCTCGGTGATGTCGCGGTTGATGCCGACAAGTCCGAACACCTTCCCGGCGGAGTCCTTCAGCGGCACCTTGGAGGTCAGGTGCCAGCGGTCGCTGAAACCGCGGTCTGAAACGTAGGTGCGGCCCTCGCGATCGGCCATGGGCATGCCGGATTCGATGATCGTCTGGTCCTCTTTCCGGTAGCGATTCGCCATGTCGGGCGGGAACAGTTCATCCACGGTCTTGCCGATCATGTCTTCATGGTGCTCGAAGCCGCGGATTTTCAGGTACGCGGCGTTGGGCAGGATGATGCGGCCTTCCAGATCACGCACATAGATGCGTTCCGGCAGGGCGTCGATCACCGTGCGCAGCAACAGGCGTTCCTGCGCCAGGGCATCCTCGACCTTCTTGCGCTCCGAAATGTCCTCCATCATGCGCAGGAAATACAGCGGCTCGCCAGCGGAGTCGCGAACCAGGGAGATGGACCGGTTGGTCCACACCATGCTGCCGTCCTTGCGCACATAAGGTCTCTGGGAGACGTAGACCTTCATCTCGCCGTTCAGCATCTGCTGCATGTAGTGCGGGCGGTCGGATTCCAGGTACTCGGGCGTCAGGATGTCCGCTGTGGTCATCTGCAGCAGTTCCTCGCGCGAGTAGCCGAGGATTTCGCAGGCCTTGGGGTTGACGTCGAGGATGCGGCGGTCGAAGCCGGTGTGCATGATGCCGACGGGAGCCGTCTCAAAGGTCGCGCGATAGCTGTCCTGGGCCAGGCGGCGTTCAGTGATGTCCTCAACGACGTAAATGTAGTGCGGGTCCCTTTCAGCGGGATCCCGCGCCAGCGAGAGCGTGCGCCTGACCCAGATCGTCCTGCCATCCTTGTGCAGGTAGCGCCGTTCGGTCTGCAGGTGGTCGATTTCCCCGGCAAACAGGCGCTGCCGGTCCTGTGCGTTCTTGCCCCGGTCATCCGGGTGGCTGATCTGGCGCAGGCTGCTTCCGATCAGGTCTTCCCTGGAGTAGCCGGTCATTTCGCAGAACCGGCGGTTGACCGAGACGATATTTCGATCGAGATCCGTGCGCACGATGCCCACGGCCGCCTGCTCGAAGGTCTGTTCGAGGCGCGCCTCGGCTTCCTTGCGCCGGGTGATGTCCTCGACCACCCGGATCAGGTACAAAGGCTTGCCGTCCTTGTCCCGGGCGAGCGACACCGTGCGGTTGACCCAGAGCAGGCTGCCGTCCTTGCGCCGGTAGCGTTTTTCGCCGGAAAAGCTTTTGATCTCGCCAGCAAGCAGCTGGCGGCGTTGGGCAAGATCCTTGCCGTGGTCTTCCGGTAGCACCACGTCGCGGGTGCGCATGCGCAGGATTTCGTCGTGATCGTATCCGAGCATTTCGCAGAAGCGGCTGTTGGCCAGAAGATAGCGGTCGTCGAGGGAGGAGTGGACGATGCCCACCGTGACTTGTTCGAAGGTCGTGCGGAACCTCTGTTCCGCGGCTTTCCGGTCGGAGATGTCGGTCGCGATGCCGCCCAGCGCGTAAATCATCCCTCGGGCGTCGCGCAGCGGAAACTTCGTGACCAGGTAGGTATGTGGTCCGTCGGCATGCAGGGCCTGTTCCTCGAAGGTCATTGCGGCGCCCTTCTCAAGCACCTGCCGGTCTTGGGCCGCGAAACCGGCCGCCAGCTCGGCGCCGAAAATTTCGGCATCCGCGCGGCCGATCACCTCGTTTTCCGCGAATCCCAGGGTTTCCAGGTGGCGGCGGTTGACATGCAGGTAGCGGCCGTCGGTGTCCTTGATGAAGGTCAGCGCGGGCATGTTTTCGAGGAAGGCCTGCAGGCGGGCTTCGTTCTGCTGCAGCGTGTCGCGCAGCCGCCGCCGTTCGAGGGCGACCTGGATGACGGCTGGCAGGCGGCTCAGGTGATCCTTGAGCAGCACGTCGTCGGCGCCCAGCCTCAGGGCCTCGGCTGCTTCCGCTTCGCGGATGGCGCCGGAAACCAGGATGAAGGGGATGTCGAGGCCGCGTTCACGCAGCAGTGCCAGCGCGCGCAGGCCGCTGAAACGCGGCAGGTGGTAGTCGGAAATGACAAGGTCGGGGCCGGCGTCCAGTCCTGTCCGGTAGTCCGCCTCGGTCTGCACCCGCGTCCATTGGTGGATGTGGCCGTTGCTGCGGAGCGTGGCCATCAGCAGTTCGGCGTCGGCATCCTGGTCCTCGACCAGCAGCATGCGCAGGCTGCGGACCGGGTTCAGCATGTGGTCGATCCGCCGGTTTCGGGCAGGGCGGCCGCGGCATGTCGTGCAAGGCAGTGCATCGTGGGGCCGGCGGTCTGGGGGCTCATCATTTACCCTGTAATTGGTTTTCGCTATTTTAAGCTCTTGAACCCTGAGGGCTAAGGATAAGGCAGATTTGCCGGCCGTGGCATGACCGGCCTGTTTTATGTTGGCACGGCCTTGTCCATGCCGTGGCGCCGCGGAGATCAGCGCTGCCGAAGTTCGAATTTTGATGGCACAAGGCGGGTCTACACCCGAGACCATTGCGGCCCGAATTGCCTATGTTGGCTGTTGCGGCGTGATGCCCGATTCCGGCGAGTGCAAGCCGATCTTGCGCCGGATTTCGCTGCGCAGGAGCTCTTCATCGCGTCCCTTGATGAAGAACTTCTGGATCTCGCCCTCGTTGATCGCGGTCTTGGCGGTATCGAAGTCTTCGACACCGCTGAACATGATGCGCGTGGCTCTCGGGTACATCAGCTTGACCTGGCGCAGGAAATCCACGCCGCTCATCTGGGGCATGTTCTGGTCAGAGATCACGATTCCGATGCGATGGCTGTCCATCATCCCGAGAGCTTGCCGCGGATCGTCGGCGGTCAATATGTTGTGGCCGTCCTTCTGCAGCAGGATCCGCGCCAGCATCAGTTCGTCCTTGTTGTCGTCGACTACCAGGATGGCTGGTTTCTGGTCGTCGACCTCAAGTTCCCTGTGCGGGCGGTGCAGCAAGCAATCGGAGGACAGCAGGGACAGGCAGTCATCCGCGGAAAGCGGTTTCGCAAGCAGGAAGCCCTGCACCTCGTCGCAATGATTGTCGCGAAGGAAGGCCAGCTGCTGCTCGGTTTCCACGCCCTCGGCAATGACTTTCAATCCCAGGCTGTGAGCGAGGCTGATTACCGTGCGCGCGATCACCGCGTCGTTCTCGTCCTGGATCATGTCCCTGACAAAGGAGCGGTCGATCTTCAGCGCATCCAGAGGAAAACGCTTGAGGTAATTCAGGCTCGAGTATCCGGTGCCGAAATCGTCAGCCTCGAGCCGTATGCCCAGGGCTTTGAGCTCGTTCAGAATGTTGATCGCCTCTTCAGGGTTTTCCATCAGCGAGCTTTCGGTGATCTCCATGTGGATCAGCTCAGGCTCGATCCCGTGATCCCGCAGTGCGCTGCGCAGCATTTCGACGAAGCCCTGCTGGCGCAGCTGGCGCGCCGACAGGTTGATCGCCACCGGTACCGGCCTGACGCCCGCATTGCGCCAGGCTTCGAGCTGCGCGCAGGCCGCCCGTACGATCCACTCGCCGACCTGGATGATGAGCCCGGTTTCCTCGAGCACCGGTATGAACTGTCCGGGCGGCACCAGGCCGCGTTCCGGAGACTGCCAGCGCAGCAGGGCTTCCAGCCCCGAAATGCGCCCGCTGGCGATGTTGACCTTGGGCTGGTAGTGCAGCAGCAGTTCACCGCGCCGCAGTCCGCGGCGGATGCCGGTCTCGATCCGCAGTTTTTCCTGCGCGCGCGAATTCATCTCGGCCGTGTAGTAATGGTACGTGTTGCGTCCGGCGGACTTGGCACTGTACATTGCCGCATCCGCATCGCGCAGCAGGGTGTCGACATCCTGGCTGTCCGAGGGATAGACGGTGATCCCGATGCTTGTGGTCACAAAGACCTCGTGGCCTTCGAGGTCGAAAGGGGCGGCGAGGGCGTTCAGGATCTTCTGCGCGACATAGCCTGCGTTCTGCGCGACGGCAATCTTGGACAGGACCACTGCAAACTCGTCGCCGCTGAGCCTTCCGACCGTATCGGTGGGGCGCAGGCAGGCTGTCAGCCGCGAGGCCACCTGCTTGAGCAGCTGATCGCCCTTGAAATGGCCCAGGGTATCGTTGACGGTCTTGAAGCGGTCGAGGTCGAGGAACAGCACGCCGAGGACCCACTGGTTGCGATGGGCCTGGGCGATGGCCTGCCGCAGGCGGTCGTTGAACAGCACGCGGTTGGGCAGCCCGGTGAGGCTGTCGTAGTGCGCAAGATTCGCGAGTTGTTCCTGCGCCTGCTTGCGCTCGGTGATGTCTTCGGCGATGCCGGCAATGCGGTAGACCATCCCCCGGGAATCCCGTACCGGAAAAGCGCGGTCATGGATCCACAGAAGGCGGCCGTCGGCGCCCAGCATGCGGTATTCGATATCGTAGGTGCCCTCGGAAGCGCGCTCCTTGCGCGCGTACTTCACGCGTTCCCGGTCTTCCTCGTGGACCGATTCCAGCCAGGATTTCGGCTCTGCGACCAGTTTCGAAACCGGCCGTCCGGTGATTTTCTCGTATGCCGGGCTGACATAGATGGTGTCTTTCTGCGCGGCATCGGTCATCCAGAATATCTGGGGTATGTTCCGCGTCAGCTCGCGGAATTTCTCGTCGCTGTCCTGCAGCGCCAGCTGCGCCAGCCGGTGCTTGTCTTCGAGGTCGATGCTGTCCAGCGCAAAGGAAATGTCCAGCGCCATTTCCTCCAGCAGTGCAACCAGTGCGTCATCGAAGAACCCGGTTTCACCGGCCATCAGCGTCAGCACGCCGACGGCTCTGCCCGATATTCTCAGCGGCAGGCTGGCAACGGATTTCAGGTCAGCCGCCCGTGTCTGGTCATGCCAGAGGTGCAGGCTGGCCTCGTTTCCGATGTCGTTGCAAACCACGGTCCGACCCTCGCGGATCGCGCAACCGCTGGTCCCCTGTCCCTCGGGAACGCGGGGATCGGTCGACACGCGCAATCTTTCCAGATAGGAGCCTGCCTTGCCGGCCGAAGCCGCAACGCGTATCCAGGAGTCCTGCGGCTCGGACAGCCCGATCCAGGCCAGAGAGAACGGATTGTGATCGACGGCGATCCGGCAGATCCGGTTGAAGAGCTCGCCGCGATCCTTGATGCGGACGATGGCGGCGTTGGTCTGGCTCAGGGTACTGTAGAGCCGGTTCAGGCGCCGGATCTGCTGTTCCGCCTGTTTGCGCTCGGTGATGTCCACGTGGCCGCCGACAAAGCGGGCAGGTCTGCCCTGCGCGTCCCTGTGTACCCGGCCCCGGGACAGCAGCCAGCGGTAGCTGCCGTCCTTGTGCCGCATACGGAATTCGACTTCGAGCTCGTGCAGGGCGCCCGACAGGCATTGACCAACCCGTTCGAATGTTTTGTCGATGTCCTCCGGGTGCATCAGATTTTTTGCCGATTCCACGGAGTCGCCGATTTCTGCCCCGGCATAACCGAGCTGCATTTTCCACTCGTCCGAATACTGCACGCGGTCGGTCTTGAGGTCCCAGTCCCAGAGCCCGATATTCGCGCTCCTGACCGCCGTTTGCAGCTTTTGCTGGGCGTCTCTGAGACTTGCTTCCGCGAGCTTGCGCTGGGTGATGTCTTCATGGGTGACCACGACCCGGCGCGGTCCGGTGCCGTGAAATGGCGACACCTTGCCCACGAACCAGCGCTGTTCACCGGGCGCGTGGCAGGGGTATTCGAGGGCGAAATTTGCGAGTTCACCCTGAAGCACGGCTCGGATGCCTGCTCCGAATTCCCGGGTCTCGGCTCGACTGTCACCGGTCGCGTTTTCACAGGCGGCGAGGTAGTTGGCGCCCTCGGCAAGTTCCGGATCGGCTGCGCCGCCATTGGCCGCGGCAAAGTCGCGCCAGGCCTTGTTGACGGCAATGATGGTGCCGGTCTCGTCCAGCACGCACAGGTGCTTGGACAGGGCGTCGATGGTTGATTTTGCAAAGCGTTCGGATTCCTGCAACCTCGCTTCCGCGAGTTTCTGCTCGGTGATGTCGTGGTTGATGCCGGCAATGCCGTAGATCCGGCCCGTGGCATCCCGCAGCGGAATCTTGGAGGTCAGGTGCCAGCGTGTTTCCCGTTCTCGTTTGTCCGCGTCTCCGAAGAAAGTCTGGCCCTCGCGGTTGATCAACGGCAGGCCGGACTCGATGATGGCGCGGTCCTCGGCGTCGCGCTGCTGAGCCAATGCCGGTGGATAAATGTCAAACACCGTCTTGCCGAGGATGTCCTCATGTCGCTCAAAACCGTGCGTCTCCATATTGGCGGTGTTCTGCAGCAGGAAACGGCCCTCGCGGTCCTTGACGGAGATCCGGTCCGGTATCGCATCGATGACCGTGCGCAGCAGCTGCCGCTCGCGCGCGAGCTCGTCAGCCATCGATTTTTTGTCGCTGATGTCCTCGATGGTGCGCAGGAAGTACAGCGGCTGGTCGGCATCATCCCTGACCAGCGATATGTGGCGGTTGACCCAGACGATGCTGCCGTCCTTGCGGAGGAAGGGACGCTCCGAGGAAAAGTGCCCGATTTCTCCGCTCAGCATCGGCTCGAAGAATTTTTCCTTCTCGATGCCCTGCTGATCATGCGGAATGATGTCCGCGAGAGTCATCGCCAGCAGTTCTTCTCGCGTGAAGCCGAGGATTTCACACAGCCTGGGATTGACGTGCAGGATGCGGCTGTCGAGGCTGTTGTGCATGATGCCGATGGGCGCGCGCTCAAAGGTTGCGCGGTAACTCCCTTCGGTGGCCTTGCGCTCGGTGACGTCTTCGATCACCCGGATGAAATGCATCGGATTCCCGGCGCCGTCCCGGGCCAGGGAAACCGTGCGCCGTGCCCAGAACATCGATCCGTCCTTGCGCAGGTAGCGTTTTTCGCCGGCGTAGGTTTCGATCCGGTTGGCGAACAGCAGCCTTTGGTGGACAACATCGTCGGTCTGGTCGTCCGGGTGGACGATCTGCGAGGTCTTCATCCCCAGCAGTTCCTCCCGGCTGTAACCGGTCATTTCACAGAACTTCCGGTTGACTTCCAGGTAACGCTTGTCGATCGAGGTGTGGACGATGCCGACTGCGGCCTGGTTGAAGGTGGCGTGGAAGTTGCGCTCGCTTTCAGTCAGCGCCGCGCGCAGCCGGCGATCGGCCATGCTGTCGCTGATGCGCCGCGCCACGGCATCCAGCATCAGCTGTTCCTCGTGGAGGAAAATGCGCCCGGCCACGGCCGGCGGTTTCTCGAGATAACAGACCGTGATCGTGCCGGCGGCCGAGCCATCGGGTGTCAGCTCGGCATCCTGGCGCCACTCGGTGAGGCGGAATCCGGGTGTTTGCTGCGTGGTCTGGCCATGGACTATGCGCACGGCAGCATGCTCCGGCCACTGGTAGGCGCGGACCAAAAGGTCCATGGTTTTTTCGAACAGCTCCTCCAGCGGCAGGGCGGACTTCTGGGCGAGCGCGGTTACGCCATACAGGCAGGTCAGTTCCTTGACGCGCTCCGCCAGGTCCCGCGCCTGGTGTTCGAGCCGTGCCTGCGCGATATGCCGCTCGCGGCGCAGGTTGCAGGCGCGCAGTTCGCGCTCGACGACCACGGGCAGCCTGGCCAGATTATCCTTCAACACGCAATCCTGCGCGCCCGCCACCATCGCGGCGACTGCGAGGCTCTCGCCTATGGTGCCGGAGACGAGTATGAAGGGGATGTCGAGCCCGCGCTGCCTGAGCAGGTCCAGGGCCTGCAGGCCGCCGAATCCGGGCAGGCTGTAATCGGACAGCACGACGTCCGGAGCTGCCTCGAGCGCAGACAGGTATTCCGCGGCGGAATCCACGCGGACGCATTCGGGGCGATAGCCTGCCTCCCGCAGCTGATTGATGATCAGTTCGGCGTCGAGCAGATTGTCCTCGACGATCAGAACGCGCAATGTCCCGGCCGTGCCCATCGCGCTCACAGCGGCGGCGGCACGTTGAGCGACAGCCAGTAGCTGTCGATCTGGTGCACCACGTCGAGAAATCCGTCGAAGGACACCGGCTTGACCAGGTAGCTGTTGGCGCCGTTGTCGTAGGTCATGGCCCGGTCACCCTCTTCCTTCGACGAGGACAGCACGATCACCGGGATGCGTTTCAGTATCGGCAGTTGCTTGATCTGCCGCAGCACTTCATGGCCGTCGACCACCGGCATTTTCAGGTCGAGCAGGATCAGGTCGGGCAGCGGATGTTGTTCCCGGTCATCGTATTTGCCGCGCCCGAACAGGTAATCCAGACCTTCCTTGCCGCCCTGGGCCACATGGACGGTGTTGGACAGCCTGCGCTCGCGGAAGGCATCAAGCGTCAGCTCGATGTCCATGCGGTTGTCCTCGATGAGCAGGATGTGTGCGGGGCGGGTGTGTGTCACGGCGATCCGGTCTGCGGGTGCTGAAGGTTGAAATGCCGATAAAAACGGTTTTTGAATCTAATTCTGCGGTGCCGCTGGCAGTTGCAGGTAAAAGGTGGTGCCGGAGCCGGGCGTCGATTCCAGCCAGACCTTGCCATCCAGCATGTCGACCGATTTCTGCACCACGGCGAGGCCGATGCCCGTGCCGGGATATTCATCCTGGCTGTGCAGGCGCTGGAACACGCTGAATATCTTCTCGAAGTGCCCGGCCGCAATGCCGATGCCCTTGTCGGCAATGCTGATCACCACCTGTCCGTCGCCGGCGTGGCGCCACTGCAGGGTCACCTGCGCCGTCTCGCCGGGCTTGCGATAGGTCAGGGCGTTGTCGATCAGGTTGGTGAAGATCTGGGTCAGCAGGATATCGTCGCCCGTAACCACGGGCAGGTATGGCGCGCAGGGGCGCGCGCAGGTCATGCGATACCGAATAGCTGAAGGATTCCAGCTGCTGGTTGATTTTTTCCAGCTGGGCGGAGCGTTCCTCGAGCTGGCGGCTGCGCTCCTCAAGCTCTGTGGTGCGCTCGATCACCCGGGTTTCAAGGGCGATATTGATGCGGTTCAGCAGGTTTTCCGCCCGCCGCGCCGCCGTGACGCTACGGGCAACCAAGGCGTAAATCAGCGACAAGGCCGCGAGCAGAACCAGCGCAAGCGCCGCAATGCTGTGGCGCAACCGCGCTTCGGCGGCAGCCTGGAGCTGCTGGTCGCGGACCAGATGCTCCTGTGCCAGGGCGCCGATGCTGTCGATACTGTGGTGGATCTGGAGGGTTTGCCGGCGGCCGGCATCCTGCACCACCAGTTCCTGCGCTGCCTTGAATCCCCGCGTCTCGTATGCGGCGATGACCTGCCCGAAAGTCCGCACGCGGGCCTCGATGTTCAGCTTCAATTCAAGTGTCCGGGCGGATTGCTGGGGATTGTCGTCAACCAGCTCCAGGAGGCGCTCCAGTTCGGGGCTGATATCCGAGAGCATCCTGCGGTGGGTTTGCAGATAGCCGGCGTTGCCGGTGATCAGGTAGCCGCGGTGGCTGGTTTCGGCACCGGCGACGGCGGCACGCACACGTTCCAGCCCGCGCAGGATGTCCTGGCCTTGGGCGATTTCACGGGCTGCTGCCTTGAACACCCGCGCCTGGTGGAAGGCGAGCAGGGCGATCACCGCGAGGGTGACAATGGCAAACGCAAATCCGGCCAGCGTCAGGTACTGGGCTTTGCGGCCGTGGCTCAATTTGTCGCTCCCGCCTGCAGCCTGGTGTGGCGCCGAGTACAGGTCCGACACCAGATCCGGAGCGGTGGTGATGGCGGCATTTGAGGTCATGGCAGGGGTCTTGTCCTGGTGCATTCACTGAATCTGGCGCGGATTGTTGCCGGGCGGTGTCCGGCCAAGCGCGGCGTTGATCGCCGGCAGCAGCTCGGCGTGCACGGCGTCCTTGTTGACATAGGCAAACGCGCCGGCGGCCCTGGCCCGTTCGGTGTAGGCGCTGCCGGTGTGGCTGGAAACGATGATCACCGCGGTATCGGGCAGCATCGCCTTGATTTTTTCGGTGAGGTCGATGCCATTGACATCGGTAAGGCCGATGTCCATCAGCACGACCCGGGGGCGGCGTTCGCTGCACAGGGCGAGGGCGCTGTGGCCATCGCAGGCTTCGAGGATGTTTTTTCCCGGGAACGCGCCCTGCAGGAATTCGCGCAGCATCTGCCGCATGTAGTCCTGGTCTTCCACGATGAGCATTTTTTTGTTCCGTTGCGAGGTTGTTTGGGGATATCCGGCGATTACACCGTGCCTTGTTGCGGGCCGGACTTTACGCAGCCGTGGCGTCGCGGTCTGTCGGGAGAGTTGGACAGCTGGGCTGCAGTCCCCGATAAAATATCAATAAAATCATATACTTATTATTTTATTGTGCCGATGGCCGGGAACCCGGCTCGGGGGAGTCGGCCGCGTGTCCGTGGCGGGGTTCAGCCCGGCGGCGTGAGTCCGTGGCGGACGGCGAACTTGACGAGCGCGGGCAGGTCGCCGATGCCGAGTTTTTTCATCAGCCGGCTGCGATAGGTGTCCACGCTCTTCGGGGAAAGGTGCACCAGCGCCGCGATCTCGCTGCTGGTGCGGCCCTCGACCACCAGTTGCAGCACCTGGCGTTCGCGCGGGCTGAGGCTCGCCAGCGGTCCGCTGGCGACGCGCCGTTCGGCACGGCGTTCCAGGGCAGCCAGCCCGCGGCTCATGTAGGGGCGTCCGGCATGAACCCTGCGTATGGCCGCGACGATTTCCCCGCCTGCGGAGTCCTTCAGCAGGTAACCGGCCGCGCCGGCATTGAGCGCCCGGTAGACGTGTTCGGAGCTGGAATGCATGGACAACATGACCACGCGGATATGCGGATGCCTCGCTCGCAGCAGGCCCAGCGCTTCGATGCCGTTCATGTCGGGCATGGTGATATCCATCACCACAACGTCGGGCGACAGTTCGCCGGCCATGCGCAGCGCTTCGCGCCCGGTGCCCGCTGATCCCGCCACCTCGATGTCGCCTGCCGCCCCGAGCAGCGCTTCCAGCCCGTCACGCATCATGGCGTGGTCGTCGGCCAGCAGCACGCGGATGCTCATGCGGCCTCCCGCGCCAGTTCGACGATCACACGCGTGCCGCCGCCGGGCGAGGACTCGATGCGCAGCTCGGCGCCCACAGCCTGCGCGCGTTCGGCCATGGTGCGCAATCCCCAGCCCTCACCACGGGGATTTTTCTCGCTGGCGTCGAAGCCGCAGCCGTCGTCGGCGATCACCATCGTGATCCGGGCGGGGGTGCTGTCCAGCGTCACCATCACCCGGCGGGCCTGCGCATGCTTGGAGATATTGGTCAGCGCTTCCTGGGCGATGCGGAACAGCGCGGTCTCGACGGCAATGGTCAGTCGCGGTTCGATGGCCTTGCCGATGACCTGCGCCGGGATGTCCATCCGTGCCGAGAACGACTGGGCATGGGCGCGCAGCGCCGCAAGCAGCCCGTAATCGTCCAGCGCCGGCGGCCTCAGGTTCCCCATCACGTCGCGGATGCGGGCGATGATGTCCCCGGTCAGCTCCTCGGCTTTTTGCAGGCGGATGCCGGCGGTTTTCCGGGTTTCGGTATCGAGCATTCCGCCAATGAGGCCGAGATCGAGCTTGAGCGCGGACAGGCTGGCACCGATCTGGTCATGCAGTTCACGGTGTATGTTGCGGCGTTCGGTTTCCTCGACTTCGCTCAGGCGGCGGGTCAATGCGCGCAGTGCGGCTTCTGCGCGCCTGCTCTCGGTGATGTCCCGGAAGATGGTGGCGATGGCGGTGACATTCCCGCGGTCATCCCGGACGGCTGAAAACGAGATCTGTACTTCAAAGCGGGTGCCGTCCTTGCGCATGCGCCAGGTTTCGACCGGAGGCACTGTTTCGCCAAGCAGCAGCCGTTCCACCAGCAGCCCCAGCGTTCTGTCGTATTCCGGAGGTGTGATGAGGCTCACTGATTTGCCGATGGCTTCCGCGGCGGTCCAGCCAAACATGCGTTCCGCGGCCGGATTCCAGGACAGGATGATCCTGTCCAAGGTGCGGCTGATGATGGCGTCATTGCTCGATTCGACAATGGCCGCAAGCTGGGCGCGTTCCGTTTCGGTTTTTTTCTGGTCGGTGATGTCCTGGCAGGTGCCCACGGCACGCACGGGCTCCCCCTTGTTGTCGAGAAAGGTGCGCCAGCGTTCTTCCACGAACTTGATGCTGCCGTCGGCCAGCACGATGCGGTGCTGGATCATCTGGGGGGAGGGCGTGCCGATCGATGCGGTGAACGCTGAATGCACGGCCTCCCGGTCATCGGGATGGACGAAGTCGAGGAAGCGCTCATGCGTCGGCTGGAAGCTGCCCGGATGGGTTCCGAAGATGCGGAAGGTTTCTGCTGACCAGTCGACGGCGAGCTCCGGAAAACGGGTCTCCCAGCTGCCGATCCTGGCGACCGACTGGGCCTCGGCAAGGCGGGCGCGTTCCGTTTCGGCCAGTTCGGCCAGCCGGCGCTGTTCCTGTTCGAGGGCGCCCAGTGCCTGTTCCGCCGCCTTGCGGTCGCTGATGTCCTGGATCACGGCCGCCAGATAGTCGATGCCACCGGACTCGTTGCGGACTGCAGAAGAGGTCAGCAGGCACCAGACGATGGAGCCGTCCTTGCGTACGTAGCGTTTCTCCCGCTGCTCCGACAGGACCGGATCATGCTCTGCCGCCACCCGCTTGCGGAACTCGATGCTCGCCGCGACATCCTCGGGATGGGTGATGTCGGTGAATCGCCGGCCGATGAGTTCCTCCCGCGCATAGCCGGTGATGTCACAGAGTTTCTGGTTCACCTCCAAGCAGCGGCCGTCGAGATCGGAATGGGCGATGCCCACAGCAGCCTGGTTGAAAGTGGCGAGGTGGCGGGCCTGGCTACGCGCCAGTTCCGACATTGCGCGGCGCTGGCTGGTCAGCGCGCCGGTCAGCATCACCGTGAAGCCGGCGATCAGGACGCCGGCGATGCCGGCGCCCCAGAAATACTGCGTCCGCCGGCGAAGGTGTGGGGCAAGCACGTCGGCTTCCGCAGTGCCGACGGTGGCAATCAGGCGATACTCCGGCAGCGTCCGGTAGCTGAACAGCCGTTTTACGCCGTCGACTTGGCCCTGCGCGGCATAGTTTCCAGTGGCGCGCCGGGCCTGGGCAGCAAACAGCGGACTTTTGCTGATGTCTTCGCCCGCGGTCGGCGTGTTGCCGCGCAATCTCGCCCTCGTGATGCCGTCGAGTCCCACGAGGGAGAGGACGTCGAGCGGGCGCGTTTTCGCGTCCTGCAGGACAATGGTGAAGCGGGGATGCTCGATCAGCAACATCGCCACGCCGGCAAAACTTCCGTCAGGCCTGTTGAGGCGGCGGGTCAGGGGGACCACCGTTTTGCCGCTGAAGCGGTCGGTGACCGGTTTGCCGATGAACATCGCCTTGGTATCGGTGTCGCGATGGACGCGGAAATGTTCGCGGTCCGCCACGCTGACCTTCCCGCCGCCGCGCCAGTGATGGACGGTCGCCGATACGTTGCCGTTTTCGTCGGCAATCGCGATGTCGGCATGAGTCATGCTGTCGATCGTGTGATCGGCGACAAACTGCTCGAGATCAATGTTTCCACGGTTGCGCGCGTGACTGCGCACCAGCAGTTTCAGGAACTGGTCGGCGTTCTCGAGTATGTGTTCAGCGTATTCCTCCAGGGCGATGGCCAGATTGTCGTTTCTATCGATGGCAGCCTGGATGGTCTCCCGGCGGTCCGTATCGACGATTTCCAGAATGGAAAGCCACAAGACGCCAAGCAGCAGGGCGTTGAACGCCACAATGGCCAGGGTAATGCCAGCGCCTGCTGACAATGGTCTCTGCAGTTTTATCAAGCAGCCCTTTACGGCGGTTTATTGTTGACACCGCTAACTGACAGACTTGACCGCGAGAATAATGGAAATTCCGGTTTGCAGGGCGAAATACCGGCGTTTCTCCGCCGCTAACCGGAATCCGGCTTCGCCATTCTCCGCGAGGGTGCCTCTTAAGGGTCGCAAATCATGCAAAAAACCCCAATCAAAGTGTCACTTTGCGGCTTCGATGCCAGTCACGGTATAGGCGCTGCCGATTTTTTCCGCGCTGAAGCGGACCTTGTCGCCGGTCTTGAGACCTTGCAGCAGGGCCGGATCCCTGACCTGGAACACCATGGTCATCGGCGGCATGTCGAGATTGGGGATGGGGCCGTGGCGCAGGGTGATTTTTTTGGCGTCGAGGTCGACCTTGCGCACCTCGGCGTCAGACAGCGCGCTTTTTGCAGCGGAAGCGGCGGGCGCCGGATGGTGGGCAGCATGATCGGTGCCCGATTGCTGGGCGAAAACGGGCGCGGTCGCGAGCATCGCGGCAAGCAGCAGGGTGTTTCTCATGGTGTTTCTCCAGGCGTGGTTTGTTGTCGGATCAATCAGTAACGGGCATAAACGGTATGGCGGCCGTCCTTGTTGACCAGCAGCACGTTGTAGCGCTGCGGCGTCGGCGATTCCATGCCGGGCGAGCCCTGCGGCATGCCGGGCACGGCGAGTCCGACTGCGGCGGGGCGCTCAGCGAGCAGGCGCTTGATCTCACGCGCCGGCACGTGGCCCTCGATGGCGTAACCGTCGACGACGCCGGTGTGGCAGCCGCCAAGGGATTCGGGAATGCCGCGGCGTTTGCGCTCGACGGCGGTGTCTTCGATTGCGACGGACTTCACACGGAAGCCGTTGGCGCGCAGATGATCCATCCACGCGCCGCAGCAGCCTCAACTGGGATTCAGATAAACCGTGACCAGCGGCGGTTCATTGGCGTGGGCCGCGCCGGTCACTGCGGCTGCAGCCAGTGCGAGCATGAATTGGCGTCTCTGGATTTTCATGGATCACCTCCGGGTTACGTTGACCTTGCCGACCATACCGGCCTCGAAATGTCCGGGCAACAGGCAGCCGAAATGGAACTCGCCGGCCCTGGTGAACTGCCAGACGATGGTTTCCGTCTTGCCGGGCGAAACATGGGCCATGTACGGCTCGTCGTGCTCCATGTCCGGGAATTTTTTCATCAGCTCGGCGTGTTCCTTCAACTCTGCCATGTTGCCGAGCACGAACTCGTGCATGACCTTGCCCGAGTTCTTGACGATGAAGCGGATGGTTTCGCCCTGTTTCACGGTCAGCGCAGACGGCGTGAAACGCATCTTGTCGTTCATGTCGACATGGATGGTGCGGTCGATTCGTTTCGGGTCGCCCTGCTTGCCGAAGGCTTTTTCCTCCGGATTGATCGCGGCCGGTTTGCCGCTTTTTTTGCCATGGGCTTCACCATGTGCCCAGGCGGGTGCTGTCGAGAAAGCGGCAAGCATCAGTGCGGCTACCAGCGGGTAACGGATGTTCATCGAGCGTCCTTAATAAAAATAATAATAAAATCAAATACTTAGTGATTGTGTCCGGAAGCCGGCTTGCGTGCGCGGAATTCGCGCCCCGGCGTCGCTGCTGTTGCCGGCGCAGCCTTGACCGGAGCCGGCGCCTCGCCGGTCCACTCGTAGGACACCGTGCCCGGCGGATGTTTGTACCAGCCCGGGTCCTTGTAGTCATTGCGCGCGAGTCCGTCGCGCACCTTGACCACCGTGAACATGCCGCCCATTTCCAGCGGGCCGAAGGGGCCGTGGCCGGTCATCATCGGCAGCGTGTTGTCGGGCAGCGGCATTTCCATCTCGCCCATGTCGGCCATGCCGCGCTCGCCCATCACCATGTAGTCGGGCACCAACTTCATGATCTTCTGCGCGACGCCGCGGTGGTCGACGCCGATCATTGTCGGCACGCCGTGGCCCATCGCGTTCATCACGTGGTGCGACTTGTGGCAGTGGATGGCCCAGTCGCCGGGCACGTCCGCGGTGAACTCGAAGGCGCGCATCTGGCCGACCGCGACGTCCACCGTGACTTCCGGCCAGCGCGCCGATTTCGGCACCCAGCCGCCGTCGGTGCAGGTGACCTCGAAGTCGTAGCCGTGCATGTGCACCGGATGGTTGGTCATCGTCAGGTTGCCGAAGCGGATGCGCACGCGGTCGCCGGTGCGCACGACGAAGGGGTCGATGCCGGGAAAGGCGCGCGAGTTCCAGCACCACAGGTTGAAGTCGAGCATGGTGTTGACCTTCGGTGTGGCGGCACCGGGTTCGATGTCGAAGGCGTTCAGCAGGAACACGAAATCGCGGTCGACCTTCATGAAGTTCGGATTCTTCGGGTGCACCACCAGGAAGCCCATCATGCCCATTGCCATCTGCACCATCTCGTCGGCGTGGGGGTGATACATGAAGGTGCCGGATTTTTTCATCTCGAATTCGTAGACGAAGGTCTTGCCGGCCGGTATCTGCGGCTGGGTCAGGCCGCCGACGCCGTCCATGCCGCTGGGCAGCAGGATGCCGTGCCAGTGGATGGTCGTGTGTTCCGGCAGCCTGTTGGTGACGAAGATGCGCACCTTGTCGCCCTCGACGCATTCGATGGTCGGGCCCGGCGACTGGCCGTTGTAGCCCCAGAGGTTGGCGGTCATGCCGGGAGCGATCTGGCGGCGCACCGGTTCGGCGACGAGGTGGAATTCCTTCCAGCCGCGGTTCATGCGCCAAGGCAGGGTCCAGCCGTTGAGCGTGACCACGGGGTTGTAGGGTCGGCCGTTCGCCGGCATCAGCGGCGGCTGGGTGTCGGGTTTCGACTGCATCGGCGCCTCGGGCACGGCGCCTTGCGCGGCACGGCTGACCGTGGCTGCGCCGAGCAGGGCGGCGCCGGAGGCGCGCAGGAAGTTTCTGCGGTTGTTCATGATTGGTTCCTTGATCTCAGTGTCCGGCTTCGGCCGCTGCGGCCGTTGCGCGCAGGCCGCCGCCGGGCGCGGCGATGGCGCCCGGGGACTTGCCGTTGATGGAGAACTGCAGCGTGGTGTCGGCGATCCAGAAGTCGCGTTGCGCCTCGATCGCGGCGATCACGGCGCCGACCTGCTGCCGGGACTCGGCAAGCAGCTCGAACACGCTCATCAGCATGCCGTTGTAGCGCAGCAGGGTTTCTTCGGCGATGCGCGCGCGCAGCGGCACGACCTCGTCGCGGTAGTGCCGGGCGAGGTCATAGGCCGTGCGCCAGGCGCCCCAGGCCTCGCGCACTTCGGAGCGCGCACGCACTGCAAGGTCCGCGGCGCGATTGGCGGCCTGCATGTAGATGTGCTCGGCGCGGGCATTGCGCGCGGTGCCGAAGTCGAAGATCGGCAGCCGCAGCTCGATTTCCCAGCCGGTCTGCCGCGGTTCTCCGCTCTCGCTGTTGCGCATGTATTTGGCTTCGAGCACGCTGAACCAGCCGGTGGTCCGGGTCAGGCCCAGGGTGCTGGCGATGTTCGCGGCTTCCTGCATCGCGCCCTGCACGTCGAGGCGCTGGCGCATGGCCTGCTGCTCGATATCCGCGATGTCGCGCAGCGCCGGCGGCAGTTCCGGCAGCCGTTCCGGCAGCCGGTAGGCGATCTCCTGGCCCCACAGGCCCATCAGCCGGGTGAGCTGCTCGCGCGAGGACAGCGCGGCCTGGCGCGACCGCGCGAGTTGCGTCGCGGCATCGGCGTAGAAGGCCTGTTCCCGCGCCTGGTCGAGCTTGCTGAAGTTGCCGGCGCGGACCATGCGCCGGGACAGTTCCGCCGCGGCTTCCGCCGCGTCCCGGACCTGTTCGCCATAGGCGGCCGACTGCTGCGCGGCGACCGCGTGGATCCAGGCGCGCCGGGTGTCGGCAGCCACCTGCAGAATTTCCGCGGTGAGCCGGTTCTGCGCGAGCTGGAACCGTTCCGTCTCGATGCGTGTGCGCACCGGCATCGTCAGCAGGCCCAGCAGGTCGAAGATGAAGGCGCGCTCGTATTCGACTTCGTCGCCGCGATGGCTGCGGCCGAAGGAGAAGCCGGGATTGCGCAGGCGGCCGGCCTGCACCAGATCGGCCTCGGCGATGCCCAGTTCGGCGTACTGCGCCTGCAGGCCGCGGTTGTTGAGCAGCGCGATCTGCACCGCGGCATCGGCGCTCAGCGGCTGTGCCAGCAGCTTGCGCACCTGGTCGGCTGCGCGGTCCGCATCCGCTTCGGATTTGATCCACGGCGCCTGCTGGGTGAGTCCGCGTGCCGAGAGAGCTTCACTGACCTTGCCGGTGCCGCCGTCTTCCGAAAACGTCGCGCAGCCGCCGAGCAGCAGTGCAACTGCGGCAATCATGAACTTGCGCAGGGCGTTCATTTCTTTCCCCCGGGATGATGTCCGGCATGTCCGCCGGCCTTGCCGGATGTCGCGCCCGGGGCCGTGCCGCGGAGGATGCCGATGTGTCCCCCGATGCGGGCCACCTCGTCATTCAGTTCGCGCCAGGGTCCGGGTTTTTCGGAGCCGAGCGGCTGGTAGCCGCTGAAGGCCGATGAATGGACCGGCGCCGGCACCGCCGCCGAGGGATCGGCCGGGTGTTTGCGCTCGGTTTGCTGCGCCGCCGCCGGCGACAGCCAGGCGGCAGCAATCGCACAGCACAGTGCTGCGAGTTTCGCTTGCATGTGATTCCCCGATGCAGATTGCGGGCGGGTGACTGCCCGACATGACGCCGGCGCACAGGGCGCAGGCATCGTTGCAGTTCAGACGGGAATCAGGCCCGGGGCGGGCGCTGGGGCAGTTCGGGGATGTGCAGAGTGGCAAGCAGCGCAACACGGGGCGTCACGCTGCCGGGAGGGGCAGGCAGGCCCGGCACTGCGGCGGCGGGTACTCCGGAAAACACATGATGGCAGCAGGAGTGGCCGCCGGCCTGTTCGGAGGATTGACCGGTGTCCGGCTGCGGGTGATGCTGGTGCTCATCCGCCTGCGGGGCGGTGGCGTGATGGCCGTGGTGGCTGTCCTGTACGACCTGGCTGGACGGCGCATCGCTGCAGTGCGCCGAGGGCTTGAATGCGGCCAGACCCTGCAGCGGCAGGGCCAGCAGCAACAGCCAGACGGCAAGGTGTCGAACCGGTTTCATGTGGGCGCAGTTTAAGGGGCTTTACAGGCAACCGCAACGGATGGACTGCTGGAGGACGCGGAAGTTCAGAGTGAGTGAGTCAAAGGAGGGGGGACGTAAACCGCAGGCCCGGGCAAGTCACATCAGGTGTAATGGCGGGGCTTGGCGAGTGGGCTGATGTACCATGACAGTCCCGCCTCGAAGGGGAACTTCCCGCCACCCCGGCGGGCCCTATCCGGGAAGGAGCGCACGATGGACGCTGCACAAGCCCTGTTGCTGGCCCGCACCCAGTTCGGGCTGAACATTGCCTTCCACATTCTTTTCCCCAGCCTGACCATCGCGCTGGCCTGGTTCCTGGTGTATTTCCGCGTGCGTTACGAGCGCAGCCGCGATCCTGCGTGGCTGGCGATCTACCGGCTGTGGATCAAGGTCTTCGCGCTCAGTTTCGCGATGGGCGTGGTGTCCGGCATCGTCATGAGTTTCCAGTTCGGCACCAACTGGCCGGGTTTCATGAACACGGTCGGCAATATCGCCGGCCCGCTGCTCGCCTACGAGGTGCTGACGGCATTTTTTCTCGAGGCCACCTTCCTCGGCATCATGCTTTTCGGCATGAACCGCGTGCCGTCCTGGCTGCATATCCTGTCGACGGTGATCGTCGCCATCGGCACTTCGCTGTCGGCGTTCTGGATCCTCGCGCTCAATTCCTGGATGCATACCCCCGTTGGCCACGTGATCGCCGACGGCCAGCTGATCGCCGGTGACTGGTTGCAGGTGATTTTCAATCCCTCGTTCCCGTACCGCTTCACGCACATGATGCTGGCTTCCGGGCTGACTGCATCTTTCGTGATTGCCGGATTGTCGGCGTGGCGGCTGCTGAAGGCGCCCGATGACGCGTCGGCGCTGAAGACGCTGCGCGCCGGGGTGCTGGTGGCCGCGGTGCTGGCGCCGACGCAGATTTTTGTCGGGGACCTGCACGGACTCAACACGCTGGAACACCAGCCGGCGAAGATTGCCGCGATCGAAGGCATCTGGAAAACGGAAAAGGGTGCGCCGCTGGTGCTGTTCGCGGTGCCCAACGAACAGGAACGACGCAACGATTACGCCATTGAAATCCCCAAGGGCGCTGCGCTGGTCCTGAAGCATGATCCCGATGGCGAATTGAAGGGCCTCGACGAGTTTGAGCCGGACCGGCCGCCGGTGGCGCCGGTGTTCTACGCTTTTCGCCTGATGGTCGGCATCGGCGTCGGCATGCTGGCGCTGGCCTGGTTCGGCGTCTGGCGGCTGCGCCGCGGCGGGACATTGCCGCGCGCACTGCTGTGGACTTTTGCCGCGTTCACTTTCTCGGGCTGGATTGCCACGCTCGCGGGCTGGATCGTCACCGAGATCGGCCGCCAGCCCTGGCTGGTGACTGGAATCCTGCGCACCCGGGATGCCGTCGGCCATGTCTCGGGTGCCGAGCTCGGCGCCAGCCTCACCGGTTACGTGCTGGCCTACAGCCTGATGCTGCTGGCGTATTTTGTGGTGATCACGCACATGGCCGGCAAGGGGGCAGAACAGCAGGAGATGCGGAAATGAATATCGACCTGCCGGTGGTGTTTGCGGTGCTGATGGGGGTATCGATCCTTGCCTATGTCGTGCTCGACGGTTACGACCTCGGCGTCGGCATGCTGATGCCGGCGGCCAGTGCTTCGGAGCAGGACCTGATGGTGGCCTCGATCGGCCCGTTCTGGGATGCCAACGAAACCTGGCTGGTACTGGGCATCGGCCTGCTGCTGGTGGCGTTTCCGAAAGCGCATGGCGTGGTGCTGGGCGAGCTCTATCTGCCGGTGACGGTGATGCTGATCGGCCTGATGTTCCGCGGCGTGGCCTTCGAATTCCGGATGAAGGCGCTGGGCTGGCACGCGGAACTGTGGAACTGGCTGTTCTGGTTCGGCTCCTTCCTCGCCAGCCTCGCCCAGGGTTTCATGCTCGGCCGCTACATCACCGGTTTCGAGCCGGGTTTCGCCTACTGGCTGTTTGCGCTGCTGGTCGGCGGCAGCGTCTGCGGCGGTTACGTGCTGCTCGGCGCGACCTGGCTGGTGCTGCGCACCGAGGGCGAGCTGCAGCGCAAGGCACGGGCCTGGGCGAAATGGGGACTGTTATGGGTGGCGCTGGGCGTCGCGCTGGTATCGATTGCAACGCCGCTGGCCAGCGAAACAGTGCGTGACAAGTGGTTCGATTTTCCGCGCACGCTGGGCCTGATGCTGCTGCCTGCGGCGAGCCTGGCTGCCGGCCTCTGGCTGTGGCACAGCCTGCGCGCCGGTGTTGCCGACTGGAAACCCTTTGCCGGTGCGGTGGCGATCTACGTGCTGGCTTTCCTCGGACTCGCCTACAGCATCTTTCCCTATGTCGTTGTCGACCGCATGACCATCTGGGATGCGGCTTCGCATGATAGCGCGCTGTGGTTCATGTTCTGGGGCGCGGCCATCGTGCTGCCCTTCATTGCCGGCTACACGGTGTTTGCCTACCGGGTGTTCCGCGGCAAGGTGCGCGAGGCTTTGTACAAATGAGCAGCATAATCGGGGGCATCGGTTAAGTATATGTTTATAAACGTAATTTTGTCATCGCAAAATGAACAGTCAGGAGTTTCGGGGTTGGCCGCGGATACGTTCCTCCGACAGTCACTGCCCTTCGTTGCCTGATTCATCTCGCGGACTGACGACGAAGACGCAGTGCGTTCGTGACGACCGAGACTGAGCTCAATGCCATCGCTGCGCCCGCAAAGATGGGCGACAGCAAAATCCCGAAAGCAGGATACAACGCGCCTGCTGCAATCGGAATCCCGAGCGCGTTGTAGCCGAAGGCGAATACCAGGTTCTGGCGGATGTTGCGCATCGTTGCACGGGACAGCTTGGCGGCACGGGCAATGCCACGCAGATCGCCCTTGATCAAGGTTACGCCAGCGCTTTCCATGGCAACGTCGGTGCCGGTACCCATGGCGATGCCGACGTCAGCCTGGGCAAGGGCAGGAGCGTCGTTGATGCCATCTCCTGCCATTGCGACCTTGTGTCCCTCTGATTGCAGGCGCCTGACATGGCCAGCCTTGTCTTCCGGCAGCACTTCGGCCAGTGCTTCGTCGATGCCGAGTTGCTGTGCAACAGCCTCGGCGGTGCGGCGCGAATCACCGGTCAGCATAACGATGCGTACACCGGTGCGCTTGAGCTCCGCAATCGCTTCGGGTGTGCTGTCCTTGATCGGATCGGCGACGGCTGCGATGGCGATGGCAGCCCCGTCCACTCCCAGAAACACCACGGTTTTGGCCTGGTCGCGCAGGGTCTCCGCCTGCGTTTCCCATTGCCGTGTATCAATATCGTATTTTTTCAGGAAATCCCGGTTACCGACCAGGATCTTGTGGGCCGCAATTTCCGCTTGTACGCCCAAGCCGTTGGCGGCTTCGAATTTTTCAACCGTCTGTAGCACGAGATTGCGGGCTTTGGCGCCTTCGACCACGGCATGCGCTATGGGGTGCTCGGACAGTTGTTCGACTGCGGCCATCAGCGCGAGTGCCTCGTCTTCAGGCATGCCGGCCGCTGCAAAATCGGTAAGTGCAGGTTTGCCCTTTGTCAGGGTGCCTGTCTTGTCGATGACCAGGGTATCGATATCGCGCATGCGCTCGATCGCTTCGGCACTGCGGAACAGGATACCCGAGCGCGCGCCTTCACCCATGGCGACTGTCATTGAAATCGGTGTGGCCAGTCCGACGGCACAGGGGCAGGCGATGATCAGCACGGCGATGGCGTTCAGCAGTGCGTACGCAAGACGAGGCTCTGGCCCGGAAATCCACCAGACCAGCGCAGTCACGACTGCGATCACGACAACGACTTGAACGAAATACGCGGCAATGATGTCAGCGAGCCTTTGGATTGGCGCTCGTGTGCGCTGCGCTTCACCTACCATATGCACGATTTTGGCGAGCAATGTGTCTGATCCCACGCGTTCGGCGCGCATCACCAGTGAGCCGCTGCCGTTGATGGTCGCACCAGTCACCCGGTCACCGGCCGCCTTGGCGACAGGCACAGGTTCCCCGGTGATCATCGATTCATCCACGCGGCTTGCACCATCGATCACGTTGCCGTCTACTGGTATCTTCTCCCCAGGCTTTACGCGCAGGCGGTCGCCGACCATGACCGAGTCGAGCGCCACCTGCTCCTCGATGCCATCCTCGCGCAGGCGCCAGGCGAGGTTGGGCGCGAGTTGCAGCAGTTCCCGAATTGCCTGACTGGTCTGCCCCATGGCGCGTGCCTGAAGCACGTCGCCGAGAATGACCAGCGTCACTATGACTGCGGCAGCTTCGAAATAGGTGCCGACTGCGCCGTCATGTTCGCGGAACTCTGGTGGAAACAGGCTGGGGAGAAACACTGCGGCGAGGCTGAACAGGTAGGCCAGTCCCACGCCCAAGCCGATCAGCGAATACATGTTGAGCGCACGGTGTGCAAGCGACAGCCAGAACTTGCGCAGGATCGGCCAGCCTACCCACAGCACTACCGGTGTGCCCAGCACAAACTCCCACCAGCCGCGTTGTTTTGGCGCCAGTCCGAAGGGTTCACTTATGCCTACCATGGGTGACATCGCGAGCACCACAAGCGGGATCGACAACACGATGCCGATCCACAGGCGGCGTGTCAGGTCGCGAAGTTCACTGTCATCGACTTCCGCGGTTCCGGCAACGGGCACCAGGGCCATGCCGCAGATCGGACAGTCACCGGCAGCATTGCGCAGAATCTCCGGATGCATCGGGCAGGTCCATTGCGCAGTGCCTGCCGAGTCAGCGGGTTCGTGCGGCATGTATCTTTTGTGATCCTGATCGTGGTTATGATCATGGTGGGTATGTTTTACGTCTGTTTTCATTGCCGGTCTCCTTGATCGCCGCAGGGCTGACGGATAAACATTACGACATTTGACACTTTAAAGCTAAGCCGTGAATGCGGGAGTTTCTGTGCGCTGCTGCTCTTTCGATTGGACCGTGTGTCAATGCGTCTCATGCGCGACGGTAATGTAGGCGCCCGGCGCCTTCTCGAACTTGTCGCGGCATGACGTGGAGCAGAAGTAGTAGGTGTTTCCCTTCAGAGCGGATGCTGCTGCGGCTTTTGCCGGGCTGAGGCTCATCCCGCAGACCGGGTCTTTGGTTTCTCCGTTCGATGCGGAGTTGTGATGTTTCTGGCGCTTGCTGTGTCTGCCCATCATGTGCGCCCCGCAGCCGTATCGCATCATCACGAAAAACAGGGCGCCCCAGACGAGAAGCCAGCCGAGGTTTTTTAGGCTTTCTGTATCCATGGATATTCCCTCTCTTGAAGGAGGCCTCCCGCGAGGCAAGACGCTTCCGTCTACTCACTTGGCGGGCATGCCTTGCATCATCTGGTCGTGCTGCATCATCTGCTCCATCATCATCTGCATCATGTCCATGCGCTTTTCCATCATGTCCTGGCGCTGTTTCGGGTCCATGCCGGACATTTGACTGCCCCCTGCGCCGGAACTCATGCCCATGTTGCCTTGAGCACCCATCATGGAACCTCCCATGCCACGCATCATTTGCATGTTGGCTTGCATGGTCTGCATGTGCTCCTGCATTAATTTCTGACGATCCTTCGGATCCTTGGTCTGGCGGATCTTGTCCATCTGCTGCTGCATGCGATTCATGTTTTCCTGCATCTGCGCCATGTGCTTGTCGTCCATCATGGACATCGGTTTTCCTGCCATCGGCTTGGCGGGTGTTTCAGCGGACAGCGCGACAGGGGCGGAAAGGGTCAGTACGGCCAGCATTGCTGCGGAAATGGCGGATTTCATGGTTTCTCCTTGGGTATATGAAAGAAATTTGCTCCGGAAATGATCCGGCGCGGGACTTCCTGGGTACAACAGGGATTGGACCGACGGGAGACGCCGGCAGCGGAACTAACTGCGGAAATTGCTGAAAAGAATGAAGCGGGGCGGCCCGGCAATGAGAATCCGGGCTGTGGCACTATTCAGCGAGGTGGAGGCTGGTCTGAAGAGTGGAGGGGTTCCCTCAATGATCAGTAGTGGCAGATCTGGAGAAATCGGCTCAAGGGTCAGCGCAGTTGCCTGCGGGGTCGGTGATTTTTCGTGGCAGTGCAGTGGAGCCCCTGCGGGAGTGTTGTGGTTTCCCGAAGCAGAATCAATTACAGCATCGGCCTGATGGCTGGCTGCAGAATGATTGTCAGGCTTGGAGGCATGATGCTCGAGACCGCCTGCGAAAGCTGCATAAGGGGCCAGCAGCAGAGTCGCCGCAAGTACGATCATTCGAACCAGATCAACCCCTTTTGTATAAGCTTTGAGCATGAGAAGAATGCTAGCGCACCTCCAGACTTTCTTATTGATGTACATCAAACTCCGGTAAAACATGATGGAATTGTGGTTATTTCCCGTGGCGTTCCGGCGCACGATCTGATCACTGTCTGTGCAAGGTCAGGTCGCGTTGCGCCTGGCGGAGTTCCTGCGGCCAGAAGGATTTGATGTAGGCCAGAACGGCCCAGATTTCTTCGTCGGACAAAGCACCCATGAAAGCTGGCATGTCACTGCGGTAATCTGGTGGTGCGTATTTGCCCGGTAGCAGTCCGTACTTCGTGATGCCGAACAGCATGGAATCCGTGTGATGCCAGGTGTGTCCGGTAGCGTCATGAGGAGGAGCAGGCATGCGGCCACTCGGCAGTTTTTTGCGCCAGTCCGGCTGACCTTCAAGTCGTACACCGTGACAGGCTGCACAGTGAATGTTGTATATGCGCTTGCCGACAGATACCTGGGACAGGTTGTCGGGATCAGCGCGCGATGGACGGCCGTCCATTTTCATGGATATGATCACCCCGACGAGAAGCAGCAGAGTGACCATGGCTGCCACGATGCTGATCTTTCTTTTGGTGCTGGACTTCACGTAATGTGCGGCATTCTTGAGTGGGCAGAGATGTTTCCGGAAAAGACTCCTTCCGCGAGATAGCTGGTGCCCAGATGAAAGGTTTCAATTACCCGAATGCCCGGGCAATAGTCCCGCAATGGTTCCCAAGGGCGTGCAAGGCCGCGGTCTGTGGTGCGGTAACGCTGTCCTCGCCATCGGATCCAGTTGTTAAGAGGAAAGGCCCACCACCGGTCTATCAATTTTGCGCCGACCGTGATCACACGCGCATCGTGACGTACCATCGAGAAAATGTTCTTGAGCGATGCGGCTGATTGCAGTACGTCGTGTGCAAAGCAGAACAACAGCGCATCGGCATGATCGGTGATACGTACCGCATCGACCGGTCCAACAACCAGTTCAATATTCCGGGCATCGGATGCGGCAATGCGCTGCCGGGCAATGGCAGCCATTTCAGGGCTGTGATCGATGCCAATGACTCTCCCGCGAGGGCCGACGCGGCAGGCCAGCTCAAGGAGTGTAGCGCCGGTGCCGCAGGCAACGTCAAAGACGGTTTGCCCTGGCTGCAACACCAGGGCATTCACCGCGGCACTACGGATATAACCAATTCGTCGGCAACTGGCGTCATACGTTGATGCAAGATCACGGTAATCCGAGACCGAACGATATCGGTTCGGATGGGCATCGAACCCTGATCTCACGGTCATGAGATTATTGAGCGGATTCGATCCGAGTGACCGTAAAAGCACCGCCGGATTTTTCAGCATTAAACCGGATTTTGTCCCCGGCTTTGACTTGGTCGAGCAGAGCCGGATCCTTGACCTGGAATACCATGGTCATCGGCGGCATGCCGAGATTCTCGATGGTGCCGTGGCGAATGGTTATTTTTTTGGTCTCCATATCCACTTTGCGTACTTCACCGTCAGCCATCGGAGAAGCAGCCTGTGCCACTTTAGCGGGTTCAGGATGGTGTGCGCTGTGATCGGTGGTCTGTGCGCCCAGCGGCAGGGCGGTAAGGGAAAAAATAGTTGAAGCGAGAATGAGAGCGATGCGGTTCATGATGTAAGCCTTTGTGAGTTGGGCAGCGGATAGTTTTTTGCGATGTAAGTGTTGACCGCTGCGCAATCCATTAAGTTCGCGCAGCGGATCGGGTTTCAGGAACGCAGGTTCATTTGACGGCCACATTGCCGACCATGCCGGCTTCAAAATGCCCGGGGATCAGGCAGCCGAAATTGAAATTGCCCGCTTTGGTGAATTGCCAAGCGATGGTTTCTGTCTTTCCCGGTGCGACATGCGCCATGTAGGGTTCGGAATGTTCCATGCCCGGAAACTTCTTCATGAGCGCCGAGTGCTCCTTCAGCTCGCTCATGGTGCCGAGCACGAACTCATGCATGATTTTCCCCGAGTTTTTCACGACAAATTTGACGGTTTCTCCTTGTTTAAGCGTGAGGGAGTCCGGGGTGAAACGCATCTTGTCGCTCATGTCGACATTGACAGTGCGCGTTGCTTTACCTGGGTCGCCTTCGCGACCGAAAGTTTTTTCTTCGGTGGAGATGGCTTTTTTTGCAGCGTGCGGTTTTTTTGCATCGCCATGCGCCCAAGCGGCAGGGGCTACGGTAATGATCAGGGTGGCAACAACGGCGGAAAGGTATTTCATTTATATCTCCTTGATTTTAAATAATAATTAATGGCCTGAGTGGCCACCGGAAGGTTTGCGTACACGTAGTTCACGTTCGGGGGCTGCTGTTTTGGCGGCGGACTGCGGCGTGGATTTGGGGCGCTCCGCGACCAGTGGAGCTCCCGTCCATTCGTAGGAAACTGTTCCGGGCGGATGTTTGTACCAACCTGGATCTTTGTAGTCATTTTTCGCCAAGCCTTCGCGCACCTTGACCACGCTGAACATGCCACCCATCTCGATCGGGCCGAACGGTCCGGTGCCGGTCATCATCGGCAACGTGTTGTCAGGGATCTGCATTTCCATCTCGCCCATGTCGGCCATGCCGCGTTCGCCCATCACCATGTAGTCGGGCACCAGGTTGATGATTTTCTGCGCGATGCCGCGATGGTCAACGCCGATCATCGTTGGCACGTCATGGCCCATGGCGTTCATGGTGTGGTGCGACTTGTGGCAGTGGATCGCCCAGTCGCCCGGGGCATCTGCGACGAACTCGAAGGCCCGCATCTGGCCCACCGCTACATCGACCGTGACTTCCGGCCAGCGTGCGCCTTTGGGTACCCAGCCGCCGTCGGTGCAGGTGACTTCGAAGTCGTAGCCGTGCATGTGGATCGGATGGTTGGTCATAGTCAGGTTGCCAAAGCGGATGCGCACCCGGTCACCTTTTCTGACGACGAAAGGGTCGATGCCGGGAAACACCCGACTGTTCCAGGACCAAAGGTTGAAGTCCGTCATCGTGGCAATTTTCGGTGTGGCGGCACCGGGCTCGATGTCGTAGGCGTTGATCAGAAACACGAAGTCCCGATCGACCTTCATGAAGTTCGGGTTTTTTGGGTGCACCACGAAAAATCCCATCATGCCCATCGCCATCTGCACCATTTCGTCGGCGTGCGGGTGGTACATGAAGGTGCCGGACTTTTTCATCTCGAATTCGTAGACGAAGGTTTTGCCGACCGGGATCTGCGGCTGGTTCAGGCCGCCGACGCCGTCCATGCCGTTGGGCAGCAGGATGCCGTGCCAGTGGATGGTGGTGTGTTCCGGCAGCTTGTTGGTGACGAAAATGCGCAGCTTGTCGCCTTCGACGCATTCAATGGTCGGGCCTGGCGACTGACCGTTGTAGCCCCAAAGGTTGGCAGTCATGCCGGGCGCGAGCTGCCTGCGTACCGGTTCGGCAATCAGGTGGAACTCTTTCCAGCCCTTGTTCATGCGCCAGGGCAGGGTCCAGCCGTTCAGTGTGGCGACCGGGTTGTAGGGGCGGCCGTTGGGCGGAGACAGCGGCGGTTGCATGTCGGGTTTTGTCTGAATCGGTGCTTCCGGTACGGCGCCCTGCGCAGCCTTGCTGACTGTGGCGGCACCCAGCAGGGCGCCTCCGGCGGTGCGCAGAAAATTGCGGCGTGATGTCATGATCTCTCCAGAAAATGGTTAATGGCCGGGGGCGTCGCCAGCAGCAGCCTGCGCACCGTTTCCGACGCTCATGGTGCCGGGTGATTTGCCGGTAAGCGCGAGATTCAAACTGGTTTCGCTCAGCCAGTAGTCGCGCAGGGCCTCGATGTAGGCATTGACGCCGGACACCTGCTGGCGCGCATCAGCGAGCAACTCGAACACGCTGATCAGCATTCCGTTGTAGCGGAGCAGGTTCTCCTCGGAGATGCGTTTTCTCAGCGGCACGATTTCGTCGCGGTAATGTTTCGCCAAATCGTAAGTGGTGCGGTAGGCTGAATAGGCCTCGCGCACTTCGGAGCGTGCCTTGACCGCGGTGTCTGCTGCCCGATTGACGGCCTGCATATAGGTGTATTCGGCGCGGGCGACCCGGGCGTTGCCCCAGTCAAATATTGGCAGCCTCAATTCGATCTCATAACCGGTCTGCCGCGGCAGCCCTGACTCACTGTTTCGCATATAACCGACCTCGAGAACGCTGAGAAAGCCGGTGGCTTTGGTGAGTCCAAGAGCGGAAGCGATGTTTTCAGCTTCCTGCATCGCACCCTGTACATCGAGGCGTTTCTTGAGGGCGGTGGCTTCGAGATCGGCGATGTCGCGCGGCGATTTCGGGAGGTCGGGCAGGCGTTCCGGCAGCCTGAAACCGGTATCATCGCCCCAGAGTCCCATCAACCGTGTCAGACGTTCCCGCTCGGCCATTGCCTGCTGCTTGACGCGCGCAAATTGTGCGGTCGTTTCGGCATAGAACGCCTGTTCACGGGCGCGGTCGAGCTTGCTGAAGTTGCCGACTGACGCCATGCGGCGCGCCAGTTCGGCGCTGGTTTCGGCGCTTTGTTTGACCTGCTCCATGTATTTCACCGATTCCTGTGCAGCCACGGCGCTGAAGAAAGCACGCCGGGTATCCGCTGCAACCTGGAGGGTTTCCATCGCTACCCGGCCTTTGGTGAGTTCGAAGCGTCGTTTTTCAAGATCCGTGCGTATCGGCATCGTGATGAGGCCCAGCACGTCGAACAGGAAGGTGCGCTCGATCTCCACTTCATCAGCACGCGTGAGCCTGCCGAACGAAAATCCGGGATTGCGCAATCGGCCGGCCTGAACCACGTCGGCTTCAGCGATGCCAAGCTCTGCATAGGTGGCCTGTAAGCCGCGGTTGTTCAGCAGCGCGATCTGCACGGCGTTGTCCGCAGTCAACGGGGCGGCCAGCAGCTTTTTTACCGAGGCGCGGGCAGTCTCGGCGTCCTTGTCGGTTTTCAGCCATGCCACGTTCTGGGCAAGGCCGCGTTCCTTGCCCGCGGTCTGAACACTTTCCAGGCCGCCGTCGGTCGAGAATGTCGCGCAGCCGCCAAGAAAGGCCAGCGTCAGCAGAGCGGCAAAGACACGCTGCGGGCGTCCTCGTGTGCGTTGAATGGTCGCTTTCATTTCATCATTCCTTGATGTCCCTTGCCGTGCATCGGTTGCGGAGCCTGTTGCGGCTTAGAGGCGGCAGGGGGTGAATTGGTGGAAGGTTTGGCCGAGCCGTGACCTGCATGGCCGGCGCCGCCGAAGATTCCGGCCTGTCCGCCGATGCGGCCGACTTCATCGTTGACTTCACGCCATGACGCAGGCTTTTCGTCTTTGTAAGATTGATAACCGGCGAATACGGATTCATAAGTTGACTGGCGTACGGGCGCCTCCGGGGAAGCCGGATTTGACGCCGGGCTGGGCTGCGCGGCCAGAACCGACAGCGGGGCCATGGCTGCGGCAAACAGCAATGCTGCAAAAAGGGAAAACATGAGTGTCCTCGTTCCGTAGCGCGTCGTAGACGCGCATTACCAAACTCTCGTGCCAATGACAGGCACAAGCCTTGACTACCGGGTCAGAACGGGATCAGCCGCGCGGGGGGCGCAGTTGCTGTTCGGGGGAGAACAGTGAGGGTAAGACTTGAGGGAGCGAAACGTAAGTAGAAGGATCGGAATCGGCGAAAGCTGCAAAAGTGGCCGGCATCGCGCCGACCGGGTGATGGCAACAGAGATGGCCGGAATAGCCGGTTCCCCCCTTGCCATCGTGATTTGATGTCGGCTCTTCGTGAGACGAGGAATCCGATCCGTGCGCTTGCACGGAAACAACGGTTTGCTGCTGTTCGTCGGAGTGGCACAGGATCGGCGTCAGTGCCGCAGCCAGACCCTGCAGGGGCAGGATCAGCAGCAGCACAGCAAACACGATATGTTTGAGTCGATTGTGCATATGGCGCAAGTTTATAAGAAAACACCCGGAAACGGCAATTAAGACTGTCAGTTTGACTAAAAGTGCAAATTCTTTTCTGATGAAAATAGGCTTTACATCGGTTTTTTCTCGATAACGGCTTCGGGAAAACCCACCACGGCGGTCAATCCAGATCCGGTCCGGCCATCTTCCAGGGTCAGTCTGGCGCCCAGACGGTCAGCGGCGCGGCGGGCAATGGCAAGTCCCAGACCGGTCCCAGTGGTTTCTGGGACGTTGTCGCCCCTGTAAAAACGGGCAAAGGCTTTACGGCGCAAGTCCCCGGACATCCCGGGGCCGGTATCTGTGATTGTAATTTCCGCACCCTTGTCCGATGTGCTCAGTTCGATGGTTATCGCACCATTTACAGGGGTATACCGGATCGCGTTATCGACCAGATTACGCAGCAATGCACGCAAGCTGGTCGCATCTCCACTGATGGATGCCGGGGAATCGGCATTCAAGCTGAATCTGATTGATTTGGCCGCTGCCTGTGGCTGCAGATCCTCGTATATTCCCGTGACGAATTCCTGAAGCCGGATCGTTTCGGTTTGCGCCCCGTAATCCGGGTCCAGCCGGGCGAGGGTAAGGATTTGTTCGATCAGCCGGCTGATGCGGCTCACGCCCTGCCGGATGTCGGCAATCAGCTCTGCCCGCCCGGACTCTTCACGGGTGGATTCCAGCAGTTCCAGTTGCAATTGCAGTGCAGTCACTGGTGAGCGCAATTCATGGGAGGCATCAGCAATGAATTCGCGTTCGACCTTGAGTGCCCGATCCAGTCTGCCCAGAAGGTCGTTCAGTGAATAGACCAGGGGCATGATCTCTGAAGGGCGGCCGGACAGGCTCAGCGGAAGCAGCACCTTTGGATCCCTGGACTCCACCTCCCGTGCAATCAAGCGCAGCGGCGCGAGCCCGTACCCTAGCAGCAGCCAGACAAGGGCTCCGCCGATCGGAACGATGGCCAAGATGGGCAGCATGGCATTGAGGGCTATGTCGGTGGCCAGCTTGCGACGCAGTGTTTGCGGATGCGCGGCCTGCAAGACGTAGTTGCCGCCCCCGGTCGTGAACGTACGCCAGCCGGTCGATCCGCCGTAATCCGAAAAACCATTCTCCAATACGGCGACAGGTCCTGTGCCTGGCTTGGAGGAGAACAGTAATTTTCCGGTTTTGCTCCATACCTGCGTCACGAAGTCATGTTCGATGCGGAGCAGAGGCTCTTCGGTCAACTCCGGGTGTGACGCAATGTGCATCGCCAGTGCGTAGACCATTTGCTCCATTTCGTAATCGAACAGCTTGTTGATATCCGATCTGGCACGCATATAGGTCACGCTGCTGGCGCCGACAGCGAGAACCAGCAATGTGGACAGCATGGTCCACAGCAAGCGTTTTCTGATGGAAAAACTCATAGTTCAGAAAGTTTGTAGCCGACACCACGGACGGTCTTGATCAGTTTCGGGGTCAGCTTTTTGCGCAGATTGGATATGTGCACCTCGACAGCATTGCTTTCCACCTCTTGTCCCCAAGCGTAGACGCTCTGTTCGAGGCTGGCTCTGGATATCACCGTGCCGGGATGCCGTATCAGGCTTTCCAGAATCGCAAATTCTCTTTGGGACAAGGTAATCTCTTTTCCGTTTAAGAGCACTACCCGGGTAAGCGGGTTAAGCTCCACTCCGCCATTCCGGAACACCGGATCGGCCTGGCCAGCGCTGCGCCTGAGTAAGGCGCGCACTCTGGCGCCGAGTTCGGACATGCTGAAAGGCTTGACCAGATAATCGTCGGCACCTGCATCAAGACCGTTGACCCTGTCTTCTACACCGTCACGTGCGGTGATGATCAACACGGGCACCTTTTTGCCTTTTTGGCGGACATTCTTTAAGACCTGAAGACCATGCACACGCGGCAATCCCAAGTCCAAGATTAGCAGATCGTAATCAGTGGCGATCAGGGACTGTTCAGCGGCCCAGCCGTCACGTACCCAGTCAACACCATAGCTTTCTCGACGCAAGCCCTCACGGATGCTCTTACCGATCATCTCATCATCTTCAACCAACAGCAGTCGCATCGTCGTGATTCTTGGGGGAATTGTTACATTTAATAGGCGTTGAAAATAATCATCCGCGATGCCCCGGGATGCGGAGCAAGGCGGATGATTGAGCGAACCCGGCCGAAAATCAAGCGATGACACCGGCTTCGGGCGCCGACGGAGGAAACGGGTCGGTGCCGCCTTCGTGGTAGGCGAGGATTTTTGCGTCGCTATCGCGAACTTCCGGAGCCGAGGTCGGGAACGGATCCGTACCACCTTCATGGTAAGCGATGGTTGTCGTCCCTTCATCGCGAGCGTCGGGAGACGAAATCGGGAAGGGATCCGTCCCTCCCTCGTGATAGGCGATGACCGTCACGCCGCTGCTACCCGCTTCGGGTGCGGAGGTCGGGAAGGGGTCATTACCACCTTGATCATAGGCAATTGTCGAGGGGAACTTGAAGACCGCCGGAGCGGCATTTACTGCGGAAACGGCGCTGATGCCCAGCGCAACTGCGACAAGCATTTTCAGGGAAGTTGTTTTCATGGTGTTATTCCTTTCAGGGTTTGATTAACAGAGGCATCGTTCATCGAGGCCACGAAATCATTATCGATACCCAAGCTGAAGGATTTCTGAAGAGCCAGGAAGAGCGTTTCTGCAATCAAAACGGGCGCCTTGGCGCCCGTTTAAAGGAGTATCAACTGCGTCAGTAATGACTCTGGGTTGGTAGGCCCGGGTCGGCGGCGTAGCCGCTAGGTTTCTACAGGCGCCTCACTGTCCGTAGTTCACACGGATTTCTTCCGCGACCTGCGCGGCGAAGCCCGCGGGACTGAATTCTCTCAGGGGCTTGCCGTTGATAAAAAAGGTCGGTGTTTTTCCGATATCAAGCTTTACGATGTCTTCGGCGTCCTGTTTTAGGCGCGCCCTGATCGAAGGATCATCCGCGTCCTTGCGGGCGCGGTCGATGTCGAGTCCCGTATCCTTGACCAGTTGCCAGACCTTGTCCGGACTGGGATTGGCATGATCTGCCCACTGAGGCTGCGTTTCGAGAACCTTTTCCAGCACCCTGACATAGATGTCCATGCCCTGCATGCGTGCCGCCTCGAGAAGCATCACGACCCGGTCGGATCCGGAGTGGAAGGCGGCATAACGCAGCACCAGTCTGACTTGCGGGCCATGGTTGTTCAGCACCGATTTCACGTAAGGATGAAATGCCCTGCAGCCTTCGCAGGCAGGATCGAAGAACTCGACGATCTCGACCTTGGCCATGATCGTGCCGATTGTCGGGACGTTACTGCGTTTAAGCGGTGAGTCGGCGGATTGTGCGATCTGCTGCACGGTTTCGACCTGTTTGTCTTTGTAGGATTTGGTTGCAAACAGGAAGACGGCAGTCATCGCCAGGATGGCTACTACGAACAGGGACAGTATTTTCATTTTTTAGTGTCCTTTTTGATGCCTGGCAGGCAGCCGATGTTAAGGGTGAAAACGAGGAGCGACACTAAGGGAATCATGATGCCCCCCCACAAGTGTCGATCTCGCCCCGTTGCCACATGTTTATTTCAGTACGAATCGTGCGCTCGACGATTTGCCAGCGATGCTTACCTGCGCCACGGCTTTGGTTCCGGCAGATACCTTGAACTGGCCCTTGGCTTCAAGTCTGTTTCCCGCAGGCTTGAGTTCGACATCCTGCTTTTCGGTGCCTGCAAGCAACGTAATTTTTGCCGCGACTTTGCTGATATCCATAGGCTTGCCGTGATCACGGAGATAGAGCTGCAGCAGATCCGGTTTTGCCACCAGTTCAAAATCGATATCCTTGCTTTCGACAACAATGCCTCCATGCATGGGTTTGTGATCATCGTTGTGGATGTGTTTTTCGGCTGCAAGCGTGTTTCCGCTCGCGATAAGGGAAGTGACCAGAATGATTGTCGAAAATTTCATGTAATGCTCCTTTGACGGTTAAAGATTACAAAATTGTGCTTAAACGATTTGGAGATCATCAAAACGCTTCCTGTTTACGCTCGTCCATCAGTTTTTCAGTGTCTTTTCGACCGAATAGCCAGAACAGCACCGGCGTCAGGTAAGTGTCGAGCAGCGTGGAGCTGACCAGTCCCGAGAAGATCACTACGGCTACCGGGTGGAGGATTTCCGTTCCCGGACGCTCGGCCTCGAACAGCAGTGGCGCTAAGGCGAACGCGGTTACGAGTGCCGTCATCAGCACCGGAGACAGACGTTCCAGAGACCCGCGCAAGATCATCTTGTGGTCAAAGTCTTCGCCTTCGATGCGCATCAGGTTGATGTAATGGCTGACCTTGAGAATGCCGTTACGCACCGATATGCCGGCTAGAGTAATGAAGCCGATCAGTGCGGCGATGGACAGCGGCTGTCCCGACAGCCACAGCCCTATCACGGCGCCGACAAGCGCAAGCGGGATATTGACCATGATCAGCGCTGACAGCGTGGCCGATTTGTAACGGCTGTAGAGCACCACGAACATCAGCACCAGCGAGACGATGGACAACAGTCCCACCAGCTTTGACGCTTCCTCCTGCGCTTGGAACTGGCCGCCGAGGGTGATGAAGTAGCCCTCGGGTAGCCGCGTTTCCGCCACCACGGTCCGGATATCGGCGACTACATCCGACAGCGGCCGCCCCTGGGCATTGCCCGACAGCACGATGCGCCGCTTGCCGTCGTCGCGGCTGATCTGGTTAGGGCCGTCGCCGTCTTCAATCGTCGCCACTTTTGATAGTGGCACGCGTCCAGTCGGCGTATCGATCAGGATCTGCGCCAATCCTTCGACCGAACGGGCGGACTCTGGCAGACGTACCACCAGCGCGAAACGCCTGCCGTTTTCGACAATTTGCGCGACCTTTTCTCCTTCGACCATACTTTGCAGCACCGAAAGTATCTGCGATGGTGAAGCGCCGTACTGGGCGGCTTTGGCGTAGTCAACGCGTACCTTGATCTGGGGCGCCAGGACCTGTTTCTCTACTTCGAGATCGGTCAGGCCGTTGATCCCGGCGAGTTTGCCCCTCAGCACCTCGGCCTGTCCGCGCAGCGTGTCGAGGTCTTCTCCGAACACCTTGATGGCGATCTGCGAGCGCACGCCGGAGAGCATGTGGTCGATGCGGTGTGAAATCGGCTGGCCGATTGCAACGGCGGCTGGCAGGTTGATCAGCCGCGAGCGTATATCAGCCTGAATTTCGGTCATCGAGCGCTCGAGTTCTCCCGCCGGTTTAAGTCCCACATCCAATTCGCTGACGTGAACACCTTCTGCGTGCTCGTCGAGTTCGGCGCGGCCGCTGCGGCGGCCGACATGCGTGACTTCCGGCACCTGGCGGATCAGCACCTCTGCCTGTTGCGCCAGCTTTGAGGATTCCGCCAGCGTTACCCCAGGATTAAGCCGCATGCCGACAAGCAGCGTGCCCTCGTTGAACGGTGGCAAAAACGAGGTCGGGAAAAACGGAACCGCCACTGCGGCCAGAATGACTGCGAGTCCGCCGCTGACGATCGCGGCCTTCGGGCGCTGCAGTACAGTTTCAAGACTTTTCCGGTAACGGGTCTTCAGCCAAGCCAGCATCCGGGTATCGCCGTGATGCAGTGATTTCATCGGCGGCAGCAGGTAGTAAGCCAAGACGGGCGTCACAGTGACCGAAACCACCAGTGAGGCGGCTGTGGACACGATGAAGGCAATACCCAGAGGAACGAACAGGCGGCCCTCCATGCCCGGCAAGGCAAACAACGGCAGAAACACCAGCACGATGATGACCGTGGCGTAAAGAATTGCCGAGCGCACTTCCATGGTCGCGCGTGAGACCAATTCCAGCGGGTTCAGCCGATGTTCCGGATGTTTTGCACGGTCCACCTTCAGGCGCCGTATCACGTTCTCCACACCCACAACTGCGTCATCGACCAATCCGCCGATGGCAATGGCGAGGCCGCCCAGCGTCATCGTGTTGATCGACAGGCCGAAGTACTTGAATACCAGCGCGGTGATGAAAATCGATACCGGAATCGCGGTGAGTGCGATCAGCGTCGGTCGCAATGTGCCAAGGAACAGGTAGAGGATTACAGCCACGAAAATCGATGCGCCGATCAGCTTGCCTTGCAACGTGGTGATTGAAGCCTCGATGAAACTGGCCTGTCTGAAGGTGACTCTGGGTGATTCCATGCCGGCGGGCAGACTTTTCTGCATTTCCGACAGAGCCGTTTCGATGCTGCGGGTCAGCGTGATGGTGTCGGCGGTGGGCTGCTTCTGGATGCCGAGAATGACTGCGGGTTTGCCTTCGAAACCGGCATCGCCACGCTTGATGGCGGGCGCAAACATCACGTTGGCAATTTGCCGCAGCAGGATTGGTTGCCCGTTTCTCGCACTCAGAGCCACGTTCTGCAGATCGTCCAGCTGCGAGGTTCGTCCGAGGTTGCGGATCAGGTACTCGCGGCCGTTGAGTTCAAGAAAACCGCCTGAAGTATTCGACGAATAGCCCTTGAGTGCTGCTTCCAGTTGATCATGCGTGATTCCCAGTTCGGACATGCGCACGGTATCGGGCTGCACCTGGAACTGGCGAACTTCGCCGCCGATGGGAATCACTTGCGCGACCCCCGGGATTGCCATCAGCCGCGGCCGCAGCACCCAGTCCGCGTATTCGCGCACCTGCATCGGCGAAATTTTGGCGACATCCACAGGTATGGCGATCTGCATGATTTCGCCCATGATCGAGCTGATCGGCCCCATCCGCGGCGTGACACCTGCCGGCAGGCCTTCTTCCATCGACGACAACCGCTCCGACACCATCTGCCGGGCACGGAATATTTCCGTGGACCAGTCGAAGGTGACGTAGATGAAGGACAGGCCGGCGCTGGACACCGAGCGCACGGATTCCACGCCGGGCAGACCGTTCATCGTGGTTTCCAGAGGGAAGGTGATGAGCTGTTCCACTTCCTCGGCGGCCATACCGCCGGCCTCGGTCATGATGGTGACCGTTGGCTTGTTGAGGTCCGGAAATACGTCAACCGGTGTGCGCGAGAGCGTAAACGCGCCGTAGGCCATCAGCACCACGCTGCCGATGATCACCAGCAGGCGGTTGCCGAGGCTGTTTTCGAGTAACCACTTGAACATGATGAGTGGTCCTCTACCGGATCTGGTTGACGAGTGAGGCTGCTTCGGTCACCACGCGCTCACCGTCCTTCAGCCCGGAAGTGACGGCCACTGCCGTGCCGTCGAGCGGCGCAAGCGTGACTGCGCGCGATTCGAAACGTTCCGGCGCGGTTTTGACCCATACCGTGGTCTGGTTGGCCGGGTTCTTGACCAGTGCCGTGGCAGGGACACGATGACCGCGTACCTTGCTGGTGCCCTGTGCAAACACCCGCACCGCCTGTCCGACAGCGAGTTTGCCAAGCGCGGCACCTTCGGCCCTGAACATGACCGGCAGTGCCTGCTCGCGCAGGCTGCGCGCAGAACCGACATACTTCAGCGCCACCCGTTCTCCGCCTAAAGCCAGCGTGGCGGATGCGATGGACGTGGCTGCTTCGATATCGTAGGCCAGCGCTTCGATGTGCAGACGTGCAGGATTGACTACCTCGAACACGATTTCGCGGGCATCGACAACCTGGCCGGCAACAGCCTTGGCCGAGGCAATGACCCCGGACACCGGGGCGATCAGGGCTTCCCTTGTTGACAGACCGCCGCTGATCGCGGAAACACGGTCTGAAAGGCTCGCCAGTTCGGCTTCCGCTGTTTCGATTTCCTTGCGCGGCACGGTATCCGCGAGATTCCTGAGCCGTGCCAGGCGTTTTTCGGCCAGCAATCTGGCCGAGCGCAGCTCTGCGAGTTGCGCGGCCTGGCCGGAGCGCTCGATGGCACCGACAGACGGCAGCACGTAGGCAAGAATATCGCCCTTGCGTACTGTCTGACCGGCCGTGGGCAGCCCTCGTGGCCCGGCTTCGATGCGGCCGGACTGGGTGGCTTGCACCAGGCCGCCGGCGTTAGGGTCCATGACAACCTTGCCCGCGAGTTCAAATGCGCGGGGCAGATCGGCGGCGGCAACCAAAGCTGTGCGTACCCCGATCTGGCGCTGCGCCGGTTTCGGCAGGAAAACGCTGCCATCAGGCAGGCGACTTGGACCGTTGCCCGCCGCTGCCGGCTGTGACTCGTCGCCGTGATCGTGGCCGGGGCCGGCCCAGGCTTGGGTCATCAAGGCCGGAGAGTTCAATCCCAACAACAGGACACCACATAGCCACAGTCCGCGAATGTTATTCATCGTTCGTATCTTTCTGAAGTTGTTCACGCGGTACCTCCACGGCGACCGTTGAGGACACTGCTGCGCTGCCGTTTGCGTCGGATGAGGAATGCGATCAGGCCAGCCAGTGTGATCAATCCGCCAGCCCAGGGCAGCACCTGCCGCCAGTTGATAACTTCCGAAGCTGCCGTTTCTGTCTTGTCTTCATGCAGATCGAGTTCACCTGCCAGCAGGTCGGTTTGCTGACCTGCAACGACGACGGCTGCAATCGCGATCACACCGGGTTTGGGTGCGGCGGGCAGCGTGGTTTCGAATTCGCCCTCGCCATGCGGTTCGACCTTCAGTTTGCTGCCGGCGAACTCGAGTTCGAGTTGAGCGTCCTTGACCGGGGCGTTCGTGTCGGCATGGTCCAGGTACAGCGTCAGGCGGGTGCCGTTCAGCACGCCCACAAGTTCGAACAGTTCCGAAGTCGCTGCAAATCGTGGCAGCGCGACTCCGCCAGAGGATGCCGGAGCTTCGTCGCCATGATCGTGTCCGGGGCCGGCAATGGCGTTACCGAACCACAGTAGCGCGGTGACCAGCAGCAACATGAGGAACATGCGCGACTGGGGGGGCGCGGTATCAGCAATGCTCCGGCCGGACGAGGCGTCCGGTTTGTTTCGAGGTATCAGGAGTGGTTTCATAAATATGTTTAAAATCAATTAGTTATGTATTATTCGGGGAGCAGGCCCATGGCCTGCCGCAGGGCGGAGATGGATGCGGCGTAATCGATCTGCGTACGTTGCGCCTGACGCTCGGCTTCGATGGCTTCGAGTTCGATGCGCAGGCGCGTCGGCAGATCGGTTTCACCCGCGCGAAAGGATTTCTCGAAAAATCCCCGGGTTTCCCTCGCCAGCCTTGCCCGCTTGTTTGCCGCATCTGCCACCAGGCGTGCTGATTCGACGCGCTGTCGCGCGGCTTCGGATTCGGCGGCGACGCGTTCCTCGGCAAGAAGCAGCTGTGTATCTGCCTCCAGCGCTTCGGCCAGGGCCTGTGCATTTTTGGAGCGATGACGCGCGCCCGATCCGAAAGGAATACGCAAACCTACGGTAATGGTTTGCTGGTATCGATCCGCAAAATCGCCTCGTTCACGACTCGTGCTCAGCGTGAGTTCCGGGTTGGCGCGGGTCTGCACACGGGCCAGATCAGCAGCGCGGCGGGCGGCTTCGGCCTGCGCGGCTGGGTCGACGATGTCAGGGTGTGTGTTTTCGGGACTGCCGGCTGGTGTCTTGATGCGTGGCAAGGTTTCCGCGCGCAGGCTTGCATCGGCGACGATCGCGTCTGGATTAGGTTGAAGCGGAATTCCGGTGATTTGCCGCATTTGCTGTTGTGTCGCGGCGAGCAGGGCCTGGCTTTCCGCAAATGCACTTTCCGCTGCGGCGAGATTGCCATCCGCCTGATGCTGGTCAGCGCGCGAGAGATCGCCGGCATGAACCCGTCTGGCTACGTCGGTTGCAAGTGCGCGTGCCGAGTCCAGACGATCACGCGCCAGTGCGAGTTCGATAATAGCGCGCTGCCATGACCAGTACGCCTCGCGTACTGATGCTGCAGTACGCAGCCGGGCTGCGGCTACTTTGGCGGAGAGTGTTTGTATTTCCGCTTCCGCCAGCGCAATGGAGCGGGATCTTTCTCCGGGCAGCCACAGAGGCAGTGCAATTCCGACTTCGTACTCGCGGCTGCCCTGATTGCGGTTGAGGCGATCGGTTTTGCTCAGAATTTCCAGCGCGACAGGCTCCGCGGTCAGGCTGGATGCGGCTTCACGGCGGGCGGTCCCGGCTTCTTCACGTGCGGACAGGGATCGGGCTTCGGGCTGCCTTGACCAGGCCGAATCAAAAGCCTCCTTGAGGCTGAACGATTGATGCTGCTGCGCCATGGTCTGCGCGGTCGCCGGTTGGCCGGGCAGGCCGAAGATGACGGCCATGCATGTGATGGCAAAAACAGCGTGCGGCCTGTGCCGCGACAGTAATGAATTCCTTCGGTGCATCCGATTCTCCGTTGATCTTGAAACGACAGGGGGAATCGGCGGGCGGCAATCCACGGGATCGCCGGCAACAGGCAAACAGTCTGCGCTCTCCGCAAGCGGGGAGCGTCAGAAGCAGCGACTGAAAATCAGGGTTGCACCCCGCCGATCAGGCGAGGTGTCGCCACTGTGGGCGTTCGGGACGTTCGGGAAGGGGGGGCATCAACTGCCCGGGACTCGCCGCGGGTCTGTGAACCGCGGTGATATCGGCAACAAAAGCTGAAAATTCCGGGATTACGGTAGCGCAGCCGGCGTGACATACGGCGCAATCCGAATCCTTGTCGCCGAATTTGGCTTTGTCGGAAGAAGCGTCTCCAACGGGATCCAGCTTGTGCTGATGGTTGTGATGTCCAAGATGATTGGCGGCAGTACCGTTTTCATGCTGGCACAAGCTGCCGACGGCCGACCAGGCAATTTGCCCGGGTAGCAGAACCAGCAGAAGGATGGCCAGCAACTTTTTCATGCGCGAATCTTACCAGTGAAAATTTATTTTGTCGAAGATCAAAGCCGTCCGGTTGTAGTTATTACCCTTAAACGGCTGATGTCCAGGTCAGATTGGACGAGGATTATGTTTTTAAGTTCACCGGGGAATATTAAGATTTTATTGGGTCGTGCTTGAGTTCGATCATCGACTGCTTGATGACTGTCGTTCGATTGGCGTGGCGGTAAGCCATCCACCGCACTATTCCTCAGGTTGAGCTGGAAAGGTCACTAACTAATGATGGTTACTGCGTGACTTTTATTATCGCTGTCGCAGGCGGGTAACACACGCCCAGCGGCTCAAAGCAGCCTTGATACTGCACCAGTAGCGATGCCGGTGATCCGGACTTGCCTTCCAGTTGGACGGGCACTGAAAAGGATTTGGTGTAGACCGGCGATCGACCGAATATTCTGTCCTCCTTTATGGTCGTGGGCGGGAATACACTGCTCTTGATCCTCCACCCCGGTGAGTCTTTCAGGACTACGCTGATACGTTCGCGATACAGGTAATAGTCCGGCCGGATGGAAAACTCAAGTGCCATTTGCTGCGGGCCGATGGTGCGGGCCCTAACGCTGAAGGCCAGTTCCGGATCAACCGGCTCGTTCGTCTTGCCGGTTAATTTCTCCATAAAGCTGCTTGACTGCGCACCGGTGGTGGCAATCCCGATGGCCGCAGCAAACAGTACAAGTATCGACCAGTGGCGATGGGTTTTGTGGTGCAACATCGTTAGTCACTCCTATGATGGATGATGTTTTGGGCCTAAGCGGAAGGAATTAACGATTAGCAGCGCTGCCCCGACGCAGATTCCAATATCCGCGAGGTTAAAGGCCGGCCAGTGCCAGCTTTGCCAGTGGAAATCGAGAAAATCAACGACGTAGCCGCGGTTGATGCGATCAACGACATTACCAAGGGCGCCGCCGAGAATGAGGCTGTAGCCTAACGCCTCTTTTTTTGGTTGCGGCTTGGTAAGCATCCAGATGAGCACAGCCGACACGACGATCGCGATGACCGTAAACAAATAACGTTGCCAGCCCCCGGCTTCAGCCAAAAAGCTGAACGCCGCTCCGGTATTCCAGCGATGGACAAAATTAAAAAAATCGGTGAGCGGAATCGACGCTCCGTATGGCATTCCGGAATGGACCGCGTACTTAATGGCCTGATCGGCGCTGGCCAGCAGTAAAGCGAGACTCCACCAGCCAGCGCCTCTGGATAACCACGTTTGGGGCGGGTTAGACGAGGGTTCCGTTTGCATGTCATTTTCCTGATGCAGACGGGTTGAGTTGACAAGGCGTTGAGCGGCCCAAACACAGCCGAAACCGAGTAACCAGCCCGCCAACACATCCGCCGGGAAATGTGCGCCAACCGCGATTCGTGACCAGCCGACCCAAAACAGGTAGCCGATCAGTAGGCTGCGCAAAGGCGCGGGCACCATGCGCCACAGCGTGCCGACCAAGAGTGCGGCATACACTGAATGGCCGCTCGGGAAACTGCGATGTAATTCCATTTCGCCGAAGACATGTATGGTCGTCCCCAACACGGCCGGAGGGCGCGGGAAATTCAGTCCTAATTTCAGCATGACGGTCAAGACGAATGCCAATAAGCAGGCCATGGCGAATCGCATTAATTGCAAGGTGATCGCTTGCGACGCGCCCGGCCGGCTCGCACGTTGCGCGCGCCATGCAAGGGTGGTCAATGCCAACGGCGCCCCCCAGTAGCTTCCCAGCGTGCTGCCCAGCCATGCGAGGCGCGTAAGCATGTACGGCAGTCCTTGATTGACGGCTATAAAAAGCGCCTTGTTGGCGCCGTTCCAGTCGTACAGAAAGACTTTCCAGCTCAGTTCCATGCAATCGCGATTCAAACATTTTTATTGAGGCGCAGCAGGCGCAAGCCATTAAAAACTACAAGCAGGCTCGCCCCCATATCGGCAAACACAGCCATCCACATGGTTGCGTGGCCAGTGAAGGTGAGCACGAGGAACACCGCCTTGATGCCGAGCGCCAGCACAATGTTTTGCGTCAGAATGCGCGAAGTCGCTCGTGACAGCCGTATGAATGCTGGAATCTTGCGCAGGTCATCATCCATCAGCGCCACGTCGGCCGTTTCGATCGCGGTATCGGTGCCGGCCGCACCCATCGCAAAACCGATATCGGCACGAGCCAACGCCGGCGCGTCGTTAATCCCGTCTCCCACCATGCCGATCTGTTTGTCCGTGCCAATGAGTGATTCGACTACCTTCAGCTTGTCTTCAGGCAATTGGTTGCCGCGTGCCTCGTCAATGCCGACTTGCTTCGCAATAGCCTCGGCGGTATGCGGATTGTCACCCGTAAGCATTAGGGTGCGCACGCCAAGCGCGTGAAGGTCAGCAATGGCCTGCCGGCTGGTTTCCTTCACGGTGTCGGCGACCGCAAACATGCCGAGCACCCCTTCGGTGCCGGTAAGCAACACCACGGTCTTGCCTTGACGTTCGAGTTGTCCCAGTGAGCTTTCCAATTCCGGAGTGCTCAGGCCAAGTTCCGTCAGAAGCCGATAATTCCCAAGGTGGAATAGCTGGCCGTCTATCTGTCCGCGCACGCCACGGCCTGGAATGGCCGCGAATTCGAGCACGTTGCGTAGTGCGATACCAGCCTCCTGCGCAGCGCGGGCAATCGCCTGCGAGACCGGATGATCAGAGCGGGAAGCGAGGCTGGCGGTCAGCTCCCGGACTGTTGCTTCATCGCCGGTTAATAATTTGAAGTCGGTTTGTGCGGGTTTGCCGTGCGTGATGGTGCCGGTTTTATCCAGCGCTAACGTGGTCAGCTTGCGGCCTCCTTCAAGATAGACCCCGCCCTTGATGAGGATCCCTTTGCGAGCGGCGGCGGCCAAACCGCTGACGATGGTGACGGGGGTCGAGATAACCAACGCGCAGGGACAGGCAATCACCAGCAGTACCAACGCCTTGTAGATCGAATCCATCCAAGCTACGCCAAAGGCCAGCGGCGGCACAACCGCCACCAGCACCGCGATCGCGAAGACCGCCGGTGTGTACACTCGGGAGAATTGGTCGACGAAGCGCTGCGTCGGCGCGCGGGCACCTTGCGCTGATTCGACAGCATGAATGATACGGGCCAACGTGGAATCGCTTGCGCGGGCCGTAACCCGGTATTCAAACGAGCCCGATTCGTTGATGGTGCCGGCGAAGACCTGATCGCCCATGGCTTTTTCCACTGGCAGGCTTTCTCCAGTGATTGGCGCTTGGTTAATCGCCGATTGTCCGGAGACAATCACTCCATCGAGTGCGATGCGCTCACCGGGTTTCACCCGCACGATGTCTTCCATGGCCACCGACTTAGCAGGTACCTCGATCCAGTTGCCGTCCTGCTGGCGCACTGTGGCAGTCTCGGGCGCCAAATCCATCAAGCCACGAATCGCGTTTCGCGCCCTGTCGAGTGACTTCGCTTCGATTACTTCCGCCAGTGCAAACAGGAACATGACCATCGCAGCTTCGGGCCAGTGGCCGATCACCATTGCACCGGTTACTGCGATCGACATCAGCGCGTTAATGTTCAAATTGAGGTTTTTGACCGCAATCAGTCCCTTCTTGTAGGTTGGCAGCCCACCTGTGAGAATCGCTCCCAAGGCCAGTGCGACAACCAGCCATTGGGTGCCGCCGGTCCATTCGACGATTTCGGCTGACAATGCGGCTGCACCGGAGATAGCCATTGGCCACCAGTTGGTTGTAGCCGAGGGCGCGACTTCATCAAGGCGCTCGGTTTCCGGATTTTCCAATACAGCGTCGAAACCAAGAGACTTGAGTGCAGCCAATGCAGTCGGAAGTGCCTGCGGAGCGTGCTGCAAAATCAGGGTGCGCTGAATCAGATTAAACTGCATGTCGGCAATGCCCGCCATGCCAGCCAGCTTGCCGCGGATAAGGCCTTCCTCGGTCGGGCAATCCATCTTCGCAATGTGCAACACGCTGGTTCGGTTTTCGCCCGCGTCCTCACGCCGCGCCTTCATGCCGATGTCTGCCAGGGCGGCTTCCACTGGCTGCAGCGAAGGCAAGTTGTGACTTACCGCCAACGTCCTTTGCATCAAATTGAAGTCCAATCCGGTAACGCCGGCAAGCTTCCCGAGCCTGTCGCGAATGAGTGCCTCTTCGGTCGGGCAGTCCATGTTTTCAATGCGGTAAGTTGCGTGCTGTGCCGTGCTTTCCGAGGCGCCTGTGCAACCTTCTGCTCCACATTTGTCCATGCCAATACTCCTTTTTGATCTTCGCATTGCGTATTTAAAACCTTATAGTCACTATAGGGTCAAGGGTAGAATGAATCGACAAGGAGACTCCCATGCGCATTGGGGAATTGGCTGCTGCAACCGGCGTGGAACCGGAAACCATCCGTTATTACGAGCGGGAAGCGTTATTGGCGCCGCCACAACGGCAGGCGAACGGCTATCGAGATTACGGGAAGCAGCAGCTTGAACGGCTGGCATTCATACGCCATTGCCGTGCCCTTGACATCCCGCTCGCCGATATTCGCCAGTTGATCAATTTCCTGGACCAACCGGACGGCGATTGCGGTGACATTGACCGCCTGATTCATGCGCAGCTGGTGCGGGTTCGGGCGCGGCTGCAATCCATGCGAGCGCTTGAACAACAACTCACCGAGTTACGCAAGCGCTGTGATTCCCGCCACGCCATGACCGAATGCGGCATCCTGCATGAACTGGTTGCAGCGGCGCACGGTGAGGCCTGCATTTGTCACGGCGAGTTTCCAATTACCCCCATAAAACCATGATCATGAATGATTTGCTACGCACATTCGGTTTATTTGTAGTCACGGCATTGGCCGAGATCATCGGTTGTTACTTGCCGTATCTTTGGTTCAAGCAGGGAAAATCGATATGGCTGCTCGTGCCGGCCATTTTCGCCCTGGCAGCTTTTGCATGGCTGCTAACGTTGCACCCGTTTTCTGCGGGACGCACTTATGCCGCTTATGGTGGAGTTTACATCCTGGTGGCGATCATCTGGCTCTGGCTGATCGATCGTATAGAGCCAACGCCGTGGGATATGGCTGGAGCTGCTGTAGCTTTGGCAGGCATGGCGATTATCGTGCTACAACCTCAGCGTGTAGTCTGAAAAATTTATGATCATTTCGTCAACGTGATAATCGTGTGAGCTCGAGGACGGTCTTCAAGCATGAAAATCATGCCTGGAGTTTCAGTAAAGCCCTCTCAACGATCAAAGCACTGACACCTGAACAGGCTACAGTGGCCTGCCGACACCCAGTGCCCGCAAAGTCTGTTCATCCGGGCCGCTCCCGGCACAGCAATCCGAGAGTTTTCCGTCGACAACAACGGCGGGAACACTTCGAATACCGTATTGCCTGGCTTTTTTTGCATTCACGGGTTCGTGCATGTCGAGGATCAGCACCTCGCAGGACGGGCATGCGATGCGGTTGATCAATGCGACGGTGTCATCGCACACGCTGCATCCGGCGCTGAATACTTCGATTTTTCGGGTTGCCGCCATGATGTTCTCCTCAATGCGTCCTGATTGGTTGATCGTTGCCGCCGGAGACGCAGGCCGGGCAGGCTGGCGTGGTGCTTGTTCGGTTGCGGTTGCCGAGAAGTATGGCCACGATCAGCAGGATGACACCGCCGGTCGTCAGCCAGTCGTGTTCGAAATGAAATTTTCCGAGAAGCACGATCATTGCCGCGGCCAGGCCGAGCAGCAGCGCGGTGACATTACCCGTGCGCCGCGCCTGCAGCGCCAGCACGCCCAGCGCTACGGCAAGAAAAAATGTCGTCAGTGGCAGCAGGTAGGGCGTGTAATCAATGAACTCAATGCCCAGCGCACTCAGTATCGCGGCGTACGCGGGGAAACACAGCGGGCAGACCAGTTTGGGCAGTAACGCCACGCCGAGTGCCGGGGAAGCGGCGGCCAGTGCCCGCCAACGTCCCGGGGTTGATGGCGTCAAGGGGACGGCTTTTGCCAGCAGTGCCGAGGAAACCGTGTCCAGCGGTGGGATGCCGCTCAGCCGGCCCGTGCTGTCGCTGTAGACGCGGCAAGCGCCTGCTCCCGACACGGCACCGGTTTCGGCAACATCCTTACCGTCAACGAGTATGGTCGGCGAGCCGAAGGCCCGCACGTAGCCGGGGCTTTCGGGTGAGGCGCGATCCCATTCCAGCCATCGTGCTGAAACGCCAGTGCGGGCAAATGCCTTGATCAGCAGGCGACGGGCCTGCGTGACATTGGGGCAATCGGCGTCGTAGATCAATTCGACTTTCATTGCTGGCGCTCCATCTCCAGTGCTTCGAGTATCGGGCATTCGCTGGTCGGCCCATCGCCGTGGCAAGCGGCAGCCAGCCCGCTCAGCGCGTTCCTGATCTGCTGCAGATCCCGGATTCGGTTCTCGATGGCAGCGATTTTTTCTCTCGCGCGCATCTGGATGTCGGCGCAGGTGATTCCCGGTTGCATGCGCAGCGACAGCAGCTCTCCGATTTCCTCCAGCGTGAAACCGAGAGCCTGCGCCTGCCGGATGAATTGCAGACGGCGCAGCGCGTCGCCGTCGTAAACCCGGTAGCCGGACCGGGTGCGTGGCGCCTGCGGCAGCAGCCCGCGGTTTTCGTAATAGCGGATGGTCGCGATGTTGACGCCGCCGCGTCCGGCCAGTTTGCCGCGGGTCAATCGTTCGGGTGCGCTCATGAAATTCTCCTGATCGTCGAACGCAATTTAAACCCTGAACCCGGGTGCAGGGTCAACAACGATGGTGTTCCCTGCTCGAATTTATTTTAAGTAATTGTTTTTATTAATAAATTCATGCCGCCGTGGATGGGAGCATCGCCTGGCGCCGCCGCATCAGGAACCACGCCGCCGGAATCACCAGCATCGATAGAAGCGGGGCGGTGATCATGCCGCCGATCATCGGTGCAGCAATGCGCTGCATCACTTCGGCGCCGGTGCCGCTGGACCACATGATCGGCAGCAGGCCGGCGACGATGACTGCAACGGTCATCGCTTTCGGCCGCACCCGCAGCACCGCGCCTTCGGTGATGGCTGCCATGACCAGTTGCAGATCCGGTGTTGCGCCGGCGGCGATGCGCCGGTCGAGCGCCTGCCGCAGGTAGAGCAGCATGATCACGCCGAATTCAGCCGCCACGCCCGCCAGCGCGATGAAACCGATTGCCGAGGCCACCGACATGTTGTAGCCGAGCAGCCACATCAGCCACAGTCCGCCGCAGAGCGCGAACGGCACCGTTGCCATGATCAGCAGCGCTTCACCGATACGGCGGAACGTCAGGTAGAGCAGCACAAAAATGATCACCAGCGTGAAGGGGATCACCAGTGCGAGGCGTTTTTTGGCGCGTTCCAGATATTCAAACTGGCCAGACCACGCCACCGAATAACCGGCGGGCAGCTTGACCTGTTCGCGCACCGCACGCTGCGCATCGTTGACCACCGACTGCAGGTCGCGACCGCGCAGGTCGACATAGACCCAGCCCGAGAGCCGCGCGTTTTCGCTCCTCAGCATCGGCGGGCCGTCAACGATGGCGATACCGGCGAGCGTGCCGAGCGTGATCTGCGCGCCGCGTTCCGTGACGATGGGCAGGCTGCGCAGTTTTTCGACGGAATCGCGCAGTTCACGCGGATATCGCACGCTGATCGGGAAGCGCTGCAGGCCTTCGACGGTTTCGGCGATGTTTTCGCCGCCGACTGCAGCCGACACAATGTCCTGCACGTCGGTAATGTTCATGCCGTAACGCGCCGCGGTCAGGCGGTCGATGGTGACGTCTATGTAGCGTCCGCCGGTCAGCCGTTCCGCCAGCGCCGATGTGACGCCGGGCACATCCTTCACGACGCGCTCGATGTCCTGCGTCACACGTTCGATCTGCGCCAGGTCCGGACCGGAGACCTTGATGCCCAGCGGGCTCTTGATGCCGGTGGCGAGCATGTCGATGCGGTTGCGGATCGGCGGCACCCATATATTGCTGAGGCCGGGCACTTGCACGGTGCGGTCAAGTTCCTCGATCAGTTTGTCCCGGGTCATGCCCGGACGCCATTCGTTTTGCGGTTTGAACTGGATGGTGGTTTCGACCATTTCCAGCGGTGCCGGATCGGTGGCGGTTTCGGCGCGGCCGATCTTGCCGAACACGCGAGCGACTTCCGGCACGCTCTTGATCAGGCGGTCGGTCAGCTGCAGGATTTCCGCGGCCTTGCCGGCAGACAGCCCGGGCAGGGCGGTGGGCATGTACAACACGTCGCCCTCGTCCAGCGGTGGCATGAATTCCCCGCCGAGGCGTGTCGCGGGAATAATGCTGATCGCCAGCACCACGACTGAGGCAACCAGTGTGCTGCGCGGGGAACGTAACACCGCAGCCAGTAGCGGCCGATAGAGGGATATCAGTAACCTGTTGATTATATTTCTATTTTCGTCGGGTATCCGGCCGCGTATCCAGTACCCCATCAGCACCGGCACCAGTGTCACCGACAAGCCGGCCGCCGCCGCCATGGCGTAGGTCTTGGTGAACGCGAGGGGTGAAAACAGGCGTCCTTCCTGCGCTTCGAGCGCAAACACCGGGATGAATGACAGCGTGATGATCAGCAGGCAGAAGAACAGTGCCGGACCGACTTCCGCCGCGGCATCACCGATCAAACGCCAGCGTTCCTGTTCCTGCAGCTTTGCGCCGGGATGCGCATGCCGCCAGGTCTCCAGATGTTTGTGCGCGTTTTCGATCATCACCACCGCGGCATCGACCATCGCGCCGATGGCGATGGCGATGCCGCCCAGCGACATGATGTTGGCGTTGACGCCCTGGTAACGCATGACGATGAAGGCGATCAGGATGCCGAGCGGCAGCGTGATGATGGCAACCAGGCTGGAGCGCAGGTGAAACAGGAAAACGAAACACACCAGCGCCACCACGATGAATTCCTCAACCAGTTTGTCCCGGAGGTGGCTGACGGCGCGCTCGATCAGGCCCGAGCGGTCATAGGTTGGCACGATTTCGACACCCGGCGGCAGCCCGGGTTTTAATGCTTCGATTTTGGCTTTTACCGCTTCGATCGTTTCCAGCGCGTTTTTGCCCTGGCGCATGACGATGATGCCGCCGACGGTTTCTCCCTCGCCGTCGAGTTCGGCGATGCCGCGGCGCAGCTCGGGGCCGACCTGGATTCGTGCCACGTCCTTCAGCAGCACGGGGGTGCCGCCATCGCTGGTCGATATGGGTATCGCGCGAAAGTCATCGAGCGTTTTCAGATAACCACGCGCGCGCACCATGTATTCGGCTTCACCGAGTTCGAGCACCGCGCCGCCGGCCTCGCGGTTGGCGGCACGCACCGCCGCAATCACCCGCGACAGCGGAATGTTGTAGGCGCGCAGGCGGTCGGGGTCGGGGACGATCTGGTACTGGCGCACCATGCCGCCCACCGAGGCCACTTCGGCGACGTTGGGCACCGATTTCAATTCGTACTTGAGGAACCAGTCCTGCAGCGCGCGCAGTTGCGCGATGTCGTTGCGTCCGCTGCGGTCGACCACGGCGTATTCATAAATCCAGCCCACACCCGTGGCGTCCGGGCCCAGGGCGGGTTTGGCCTGCGCCGGCAACCGGCCCTGCACCTGGTTGAGGTATTCAAGCACCCGCGAGCGTGCCCAGTAGAGATCGGTGCCGTCCTCGAACAGGACATAGACGAAGGAATCGCCGAAAAAGGAATAACCGCGCACCGTTTTAGCACCCGGCACCGACAGCATGGTGGTGGTCAGCGGATAAGTGACCTGATCCTCGACGATCTGCGGCGCCTGTCCGGGATAGGTGGTGCGGATGATGACCTGCACGTCGGACAGGTCGGGGATCGCATCCAGCGGCGTCTTCAGCATCGCCCATATCCCCCAGGCGGCGACTATCAGGGTAGCCAGCAGCACCAGGAAGCGGTTGACGATCGACCAGCGGATCAGGCGCGCGATCATTTCTTGTCCCCGCCGGAATCAGGCTGGATGCGGGTGATGATGTAATCGCCGTCCTTGTCCGGTTCGCCGCGCATTTCAAAAGTGATCCGGTCGCCGGCTTTGAGTCCCTGCAGCAACGTTTTGTCTTCGACGCGGAAACCCATGGTCATCTCCGGCCATTGCAGCGACGGGATCGGTCCGTGGGTGATGTCGAGTTTTCCAGCGGCGGCATCTATGCTGTTCACCCGCGCGGCGCCGACATGACCGCCACCGGGCGGATCGTTGGCCGGGGCTTCCACGGCGCTTTCCAGGCGGGACAGGGTGCTTTTCAGGCTGGCTTCGGAATCGATCAGGAATTGCCCCGAGGCAACAACGCGTTGTCCCGCAGTCAGGCCTTTGCGGATTTCGGTCATGCCGCCGCTGTCGCGTCCGGTCTCGATGTCGACCGGGCGGAACTTGCCCTTGCCTTCGGCGACGATGGCGACGGCACGCGTGCCGGTGTGGATCACTGCTTCCGACGGCACCATCAGCGCGGGTTTGTCCGTGCTGGCAAAATTCAGCGTGGCGTACATGCCCGGTTTCAAACGGCCACCGGGGTTTGCGAGCACGATACGCGCCTTGATGGTGCGCGTGGTGGCATTGACGTCGGGCAGCAGCATCGCGACTTTGCCGTTAAAACCTTGTTCCGGGAACGCCGCCGTGCGCGCGGTGACCGCTGCGCCGGGTTTGACCAGCGCGGCATCGGTTTCCGGGATTTCGGCGTTGATCCACACCGAATCGAGGCTCACCAGCCGGAACAGCGTCACCCCAGGGCTGACCGCCATACCGTCGCGGGCGCCGAGTTCCCAGACCAGGCCGCCGACGGGTGCGGACAGCGTGACGCGTGCATCGGCTTTACGGCTTTGTTCGATGCGTTTGATCTGCGCCTCGTCGATGCCGAGCAGCGACAGCCGCTGGCGTGCTGCTTGTGCCAGATCGCTTGCGCCTGTTTGCGGACTGCGTTTGAGCGCGAGATATTCTTCCTGCGCCGCCAGCCATTCCGGTGCGTAGATTTCCGCCAGCGGCTGGCCGCGCACGACGCCGTCGTACTGGGCGCGTACATGGAGTTTTTCTATGTACCCGCTAACCCGCGATTGCACCGTCACCATCGTGCGTTCGTCGATACTGACTGCACCGACGGTCGTAAGGCCGTTGTTCATGCGCCCCGTTATCACTTCGACGGTGCGGATGCCGAGGTTCTGTGTTGTGCGAGGACTGATGGTGACACTGCCCTGATCGGCGCCGGCATCGGCATACACCGGCACCAGTTGCATGTCCATGAAAGGCGACGGGCCCGGCTTGTCGAACTTGGGGCCAGGCACCATCGGGTCATGCCAGTACAGCGGTTTGCGTTCGGCGTCCGCCGGTGCGCCGCCTGCTGCATCTGCGGCAGCTGGGGGTTGCGGAGCCGTCATGCTGCCCATGCGCTGCATGGCGTACCAGTAACCGCCGCCGATGCCGGCGCCGGCAAGGGCGAGCGTGCCCGCGATCAATAGTGAGGTCTTGAGTTTCATGGCTGATTCTCCTGCGGCAGAAAGTAGAGCAATTGCGCATAAGCGCGCCCCTGTTCGGCGGCGAGCTGCAATTGCTGCAAACGAAGTTCGATTTCAACGCGGCGCGCTTCAAGCGCGGCAGCGAGTGGTCCCTGTCCGCCGCGGTAGGCGGCGAGCGCCAGTTGCGAGCGCTCGCGGGAGAGAGGCAGCAGGGCCTCATCAAAACGCTGCAATCGCGCGGTGGCCGCCTCCCAGTCCGCCCACGTGGCCCGCGCTTCCGCCAGATGCTGGCGCAGCGCATCTTCCTTCAAGGCGCGTGCCTGTTCCACTTGCGCCATTTTTGCGGCGACGCTGCGGTCCTGCCGGTTCGCCTGGAACAGCGGCAGGTCGATCGAGACCTGCACCGACAGCATGTTGGAGTACTGCGGCCCGCGCTGCGCATAAGCCACTTCGAGGCCCCAGTCCGGTTTGTTCGCCGCCCGGGCGAGCGCGGCATCGTTGCGCGCGACCTCGATCTGGCGCTCGAGCGTCTGCAGATGCGGATGGTTTTCTGCATGTGTTGCGACATCGTGGTGCCGCGCCGGAAGCAGGCGGGCGGGCAGCGCGGCCAGCGGCCGGGCGCTTTCATTTTTCAGCCAGCGCGACAGCAGGGCGGTGGCGCGTGCCGCCTGTCGCCGGTATTCGGCGCGGCGGTCGAGCAGCGATTGCAGATTGACCTGCACCGCGAGCAGGTCCGCGGCCTGCGCCTTTCCCGCGCGCAGCCCGGCCTGCAGGGACTCGCGTTGCAGATCCGTTTCCGCGTATTGCTCGTCAACGACATCTGCCATGCGCTCGGCAAAATGGCGTTCGACCCAGGCCTGTGCGACATCACGCCGCAGAGCGGCCCGCGCGTCGCCGAGCATGGCCTGCTCACGGTGCAGCTCATTCTCGGCGCGCCTGCCCTTGATTTCGCGCTTCTCGTCACGGACGAACTCCTGCGCCACGCCGATCTTGCGCATTGTCATGAAGTCACGCGTCAGGCTGTAGCGATCCGCGCCATCCACCGGCAGGTTGTCGATGCCGAGCCGCAGTTTCGGGTCCGGCAGTTCGCGTGCTGACGAGGTCATTTCCGCCGCGGCCGCCACCGACGAGCGCTGCGCAGCCAGCGCAGGCGATTCCCTCTCGGCAATGGCCAGTGCCTCGGCCAGTGTGAGCGCCCTTTCCGCGGCTTGCGCGGCGGGAAACGCAAACAGGGCGAATGCGAGCAGCAGTGCCGCGCGGGATGCAAACGATGAGTCATGCGGCCGCGAGGCCGCCGGTGCTGATGATGAGCGCATGTAACCTCCGCAAGTTCCGATGGAAACCCACCGGTGAATACCGGTGGCAGGGCCTGGCGGAGGCTAATTCAGCAGACGGCAGAGAACTATCGGCAGTGGAGGGGCTGTGGCGTGCTGCAGCGGCGGCTCGTAGCGTGCGGCGCAGTAAACGCCGGCGGCAGTGACGGTGTAAGCCGACTGCAGCGGAAGCGTGATGGCCATGCCGCTGTCGAACTTTGACGGCTCGGGCGAAGTCAGCGATGCCTGGCATTGTGACGTGCAACCGTCTTTGTCGGCGTTGCTTTGTTCGGGAGCGTATTCGTCGTGGCAGGGTGGTGCGGCCACGTTACTTCCAGCGGACGGCGCCGGTGCACAGGCTGATGCAAGGGCCGCGCCCTGGCAGAACACCATCAGGGTGATGGCAATGCCGACGATCAGCTGACGCGGTGTACGGGAGCGGCGCATGGCCGCGATGTTAGTCGGGTGATCAGGTGAAGGCAAATCGCATCAGACCAATACACCTGATGCGCAACGACTTCCCGCTGGCATGGCTTTTAAGTGCATCAGGAGTATCCGGTTTTCCGGAGTGATGCATTGCATATCGACCTTGAGAGTTTCTGCTTCGCGCCGTATCCAAGAAACAGGACCATATTGTTTATAAATATATGTTTTTAAAAGATATTTTAATCATCCCCCCGCAGGCCGGAAAACCAGGAAGTATTGGTTTGGCAGGAAGCCGTGTTCTTCGGCGAGCACATAACCCGCGCCCTGCAATTCCGCCTTGACCTGCTCCGCTGCGATGCGCGCTGCCCGCGGCGGTCCCACCGGCGAATCCAGCCTGAAATCGATGATTGCCAGCCGGCCACCCGGCTTCAGGGAATCCTGCAGCCTGCGGAAGTACTGTTCGCGCTGGTCGATGTGGTGATACACATCGACCAGGATGGCGAGGTCCACCGGCCCCGGCAGCTTCGGATCGCCGGGCTGCGCCTGCACTGCGGTGAGATTGCCGAGGCCTGAACGTTTCGCGCGTTCGGCAAGGTACTTGACCATGTCCGGTTCGGCGTCTGCCGCGTAAACCCTGCCCTTGGGCACCATGTGCGCGAAGCGCACGGCGAAATAGCCGGTGCCGGCGCCGATGTCGGCGATGACCGCGTCCGGCTTCAATTGCAGCGCCTGGATCACCTCGTGCGGTTTCTGCCAGGCGTCGCGCTGCGGGTCGTCAAATATCTTTGCCCAGTGTTCGGCGCCGCTGAAGCTGTGGTCATGCCGGTGCGGGGTTTGTGCGGCTGCCGGCAGTACAGACAGCGAGCAGAGCAATGTGATGAGCAGCGTGAATCGGTTCATGCCGGGGTTTCCCTGTTTTGCTTTCTTTGGATTTTAATGCGCGTGTTGCAGTTGCCGGCCCTGTCCCGCCGGATTGGCAGTGCCGGCGCTTGCGCCGCGTGGTCCGCCGGGCCCCATCGCCACGCGCGAGTCGATGCCGCGGTGGAAGGCCACCGGCCCTTCCTTGACCAGTTCCGTGACTTCGTCGGCATGCGCCTGCAGCGCGGCGACCACCTTGGGGTCTTGGGCAGTGCGGGTGACGATGGCGCCCCTGGCCGTGTATTCGACGGTGGACTTGATGTTCTTCGCGTTGTCGAAGATCACCGGCAAGGTGGTGCTGAAAATGTTGAATTCCTTGCCCTCGGCGAGCCGGCCCGACATGCTGGCGACATGCGCCTTGATGTCCTGCGCGATTTTGGGGTCGTCGGATTCAGTAACGGTTTTGATGCCGTCGGGGAGACGGGTGACCGTGCGCTTGATCCTGGTGTTCTCGTGCACCAGGTTCATGGTTATGCCCATGTCGGTGGCTGAGTTGGCATCCTGCGTGGTCAGCATGCCGACCGGGCCGCGCCCCATGCCGGGGCCCATGCCCTGGCGCATCATGGATTCGTGGCCGGCGCTGCCGTGGTTGTGCATGTCGGCGCCCGCTCCACGAGGGCTGGATTGTTGCGCCATGGCAGCGCTGGCTGCAAAGACCGCGGCGGCGGCCGCTGCGATGATGAACTGGCTGCTGGTTCTCATCCGAAATCTCCTCGAGGTGTGAAAATGGAGGGGCCGGACCGCGCCCCTCCCACTGTTGCCGCCAGGCTCAGTGCTTGTGTTCGCCGGCTGCCGGGCCGGTGCCCTGGCCGCGCGGGCCGCGGTGCTGGGGCAGGGTGATGCCTTTTTCAGCAGCGCGCTTTTCCATCTCGGCACGGTTGGCCTGGGCCAACTGCTGACGCTCTTCCGGCGTGCTGGCGTTGCGCATCTTGTCGCGGAAGGCGGTGCGCTCTTCCGGGCTCATCAGGGACTGCCCGCCCTGCGTGCCGCGCGGGCCGTGGCCTTCGGCCTTGCCGTGTCCGGCCTGCGATTCGCCGTGCTTCATGCCCTGCATGCGTCCGTGTTTCATGCCTTCCATGCGGTTCTGGCCGCCATGGCCCTGCATGCCCTGGTGCTGATGTCCGCCCTGCTGTGCGCCGTGGCCCATGTTGCCGCCCATCGGATGGGCGGAGGCGGTGGCGGCGAGGCCGAGGGAAAGGGCGACTGCGGCAGCGATCTTGTTCAGCTTGTTCATGGTCTCTTCCTTTGCGTGGGTTATGGAGGTTTGTCCGGGTCCGTTTGCCGTTGTTCCGACGTTCCCGACGTCTGCATTAACGCATTAACCTGTAAGCCAACTGTTGCCGGCAAGGGGACTTTGGTATCGCAGATTTGCGGTTGAAGGGGTGTTGATACACTGCGATACAATTTTCCGGGCAGCCTGCGCGGCCCTCCGGTATAAACGCAAACCATGAACACGCCGGACCACATCCTGGTGGTGGACGACGACCGGGAAATCCGCAGCCTGCTGAGCGAATACCTGCAACAGCAGGGCTTCCGCGTCAGCGCCGCTGCCGACGGCAGGGGCATGCGTGCGGCGATGGCCCAGGTCCATCCCGACCTGGTGATCCTCGACCTGATGCTGCCCGGCGAGGACGGCCTGGCGCTGTGCCGCGAGCTGCGCGCGAAATCGGAGATTCCGGTGATCATGCTTACCGCGCGCGGCGAGGAGACCGACCGCATCGTCGGCCTTGAGCTGGGCGCCGACGACTATGTCGCCAAACCCTTCAGTCCGCGTGAGCTGCTGGCGCGCATCAAGAGCGTGCTGCGGCGCGCGCGTGCGCTGCCCGAGAACCTCAGGAACGCCGACACCGGTGTTTTCCGCTTTGCCGGCTGGACGCTTGACTCGGCCACCCGCAACCTGACGTCGCCCCGGGGCGTGCTGGTGGCGCTCTCCGGCACCGATTACCGGCTGTTGAAGATATTTGTCGACCATCCCAACCGCGTGCTGACACGCGACCAGCTGGTCGACCTGATGCTGGCAAGGGAGGCCGGTCCCTACGACCGCGCGATCGACATCCAGGTCAGCCGCCTTCGCCAGCGTCTCGGCGAGGACGCCAGGGAGCCTGCGATCATCAAGACCGTGCGCGGGCAGGGCTATGTGTTCGCCGCGCATGTCGAGAGCGTGGCGCAATGAGCCTGCTGCCGCGCTCGCTGTTCAGCCGGCTGACGCTGGTGCTGCTGGGCGGGCTGCTGGTCGCGCAACTGCTGAGTTTTGCGATCCACATGCACGACCGCGGCGAACTGCTGGCACAGGCGAGCGGCATGCAGTCGGCGCAGCGCATTGCCGACATCGTCAATCTCCTCGACACGCTGGCTCCCGCGGAGCGGCAGAAGTTTGTCCGCGTGCTCGCCGCGCCGCCGCTGGCAGTGAGCCTGGACCGGCCGCCTCTGCCGCCGGCCGATGCGAACAGCGAATCCGGAGCCCGTGCCCTGCTGTTCGCGACGATGCTGCGGCGTTATCTCGGCAACGAGCGGCCGCTGACGGTTGCCATGGCCGTCGGCAGGCCGGGATATGCAGGCAAGCCGGGACCGGGCGGAGGCGGCGCGGGCATGCATGCGCCGCGGTGGGCCGAAGGCGGCGGCGAGTCGGCACCGCCGATGATGCGCCACAGTGGCGGCGGACTGGTATTCGTCGCCCAGGTCACCCTGCGCGACGGCACGCTGGCCACGTTCGACACGCGGCCGCCGCAGACCACCGAACATTGGCCCTACCGCCTGCTGGCGAGCATCCTGCTGCTGCTGGCGGCGGTGATCACGGTGTCGCTGATCGCGGTGCGCTGGGCGACGCGGCCGCTGAAAACGCTGGGCGACGCGGCGGATGAACTGGGCCGCAACATCAACCGCCCGCCGCTGGCGGAGACCGGACCGGCGGAAGTGGTGCAGGCGGCGCGCGCCTTCAACACCATGCAATCGCGGCTCGCCGGCTATCTGCGCGAGCGCACCCAGGTGCTGGCCGCCATGTCCCACGACCTGAAGACGCCGATCACGCGGCTGCGCTTGCGCGCCGAGCTGCTGCAGGACGAGGAAATGCGCGACAAGTTCGAGCGCGACCTGCGCGAGATGGAGGGGATGGTCGCATCCGCGCTCGATTTCCTGCGCGGCATGGACAACGGTGAACCGCTGCAGCCGGTGGACATCAATGCGCTGCTGGAGAGCCTGCAGGCGGACCTGCGCGAGACCGGCGGCGCCGTAACCTTTGAGGGGCGTGCAGCCAGTCCTTACCCCGGGCGGCCGCAGGCGCTGAAACGCTGCCTCGCCAACCTGCTGGAGAATGCGGTCAAGTATGGCCGGACGGCCCATGTCGTGGTCGACGACGGCGCCGGCGGTCTGCGCATCAGCATCCTGGACGAAGGACCGGGGATCCCCGCGGAGCATCTCGAGCGCGTGTTCGAGCCGTATTTCCGCGTCGAGGGCTCGCGCAGCCGCGATACCGGCGGCACCGGTCTCGGCCTGTCGATCGCCAAGAACGCCGCCGAACTGCATGGCGGGCGGATCGACTTGAAGAACCGTCCGGAGGGTGGCCTGGCGGCGGTGCTGCTGCTACCGCGGGAACACTGAGGACACGGGTTGCGAGCCAAGTACACCGATCGGATAACCACCTTTGGCGATGAGTTATTACGACCACGGATTCCGGATCGACGATCGTGACCTTGCATCCAAGCGCGCGTTTTCTTTCCTGAAAATATTTTCCTCGATCGCGGAAACCGGCGTGGAGCCGCAGCAGCCGGTGCTGACGATTCCGGAAAATTAAAATAATCAATAAAATCAAATACTTATAATATAATGCCGAGTGAGGGCTGCGAGTCCGGGGCTGCGCATGTGCAGCAGTGCATTGTTGTCCTGCCGCTTGCCGCGACAGAATCTCCCGCAAGGAGGTGCGCATGGCGCGGGGCAGAATCAATCCGCTGGAATGGCTGGTCGACTGTATGGCGCGCTGGCCCTGGTGGGCCGGTGTGCTTGCGGCACTGGCGTCGGGCCTGCTGCTGCAGGCGCTCACGGCCCTGATTCCTGGCGGCCTCGAAACCGCGCCGGGCACTCCGTGGTCCGCATTCCGCGCGACGGCGATGGAACTGGTCCGGGCGCTGCAATACCTGGTGCCGGTGTTTTTCCTGATTGCCGCGGCAGTTTCGGCCTGGCATAACTTCCGGCAACGCCGCAATTACGCCATGGTTGCGGGCGAGCGCGGACATGCGGCGCTTGAGCTGCTGTCCTGGCGCGAGTTCGAGAACCTGGTCGGCGAATTCTTCAGGCGCAAGGGCTTCCGCGTCGAGCAGCGCGGCGGCGACGCAGCCGATGGCGGCGTCGATTGGGTGGCGAGCATCGGCGAGGACCGCTACCTCGTGCAGTGCAAGCACTGGCGCATGCAGCGAGTCGGCGTGAAGGTCGTGCGTGAAATCTGCGGCGTGGCTGCAGCCGAAGGCGCAGCCGGGGTTTTCGTGGTGACCTCCGGAACCTTCACCGAGGAGGCGCGCCGCTTCGTCGACGAGAACCGCGTCGACATCGAGTTGATCAGCGGCAGCCAGCTGCGGCAGATGATCCGCGGGCTCGAGCATCCGTCCTGAGCGTGGCCCTGCAGGCGGGTGCTGCGTTAATATGGCCGGGCGGCATCAAGGCCGGCAACCGGAGGAAGTCACAGATGGCGAATACGAAGCAATGGCGAGTTGCGGTCCTGGCCGCGGCGACGATGATGACCTGCGGCGCAGGTTACCTGCAGGCGGCTGAATCGGCCTATCCGCAGCGGCCGGTGCGCATGATGGTGAGTTATCCGCCGGGCGGTCCCAGCGACCTGACCGCGCGCCTGGTGGGGCCGCGCCTGACCGAAGCACTGGGCCAGCAGGTTGTCATCGACAACCGCGGCGGCGCCGGCGGCACACTCGCGGTGACGCTGCTGACCCAGGCGGCTCCCGACGGCCACACGCTGCTGATGTCGGCGGGCGGCGAGATCGTGATCGCGCCCAATCTGCGGCTGAAGCTGCCCTACGATCCGACGAAGGACATCAGGCCCATCAGCCGTGTCGGTGCGAGCCAGCTGGTGCTGGTTGTGCATCCCTCGGTCCAGGCGAAGTCGGTGAAGGACATGATTGCGCTGGCCAAAGCGAAGCCGGGCGCGCTCAACTTCGCCTCCGCAGGCTCCGGTTCGACCGCGCATCTGGCCGGTGAGCAGTTCAAGCACCTCGCCAAAATCGACATCTTGCATGTGCCCTACAAGGGCGCCGGCCCGGCGCTCGCCGAACTGATGGCGGGGCAGGTGCACATGCTGATCAGCGCCTACTCTTCGGCCTTTGCGCACATCCAGGCGGGCAAGCTGAGGGCGCTGGGCGTCACCGGCACCAAGCGTCTGGCGTCGGCGCCCGAACTGCCGACCATTGCCGAAACCGTGCCCGGCTACGAAGTGCTGTCCTGGTACGGTCTGCATGCGCCGCGGGGGACGCCGCCGGCGATCGTCAGCCGCCTGCACCGCGAACTGTCGACCATTGTGCGCAGGCCGGAGATTTCAGAGCGGCTGGCCGCGCTCGGCATCGAACCCGAGGGCAATTCGCCCGACGAGTTTCTCGCCCAGATCAAGGCCGAGATCGCCGCCTGGGGCAGGGTCATCACCGCGGCGAAGCTGCCCAGGGAGTAGTCCCCGGGTCCGCGCTGATGTGGAGGGGCGCCGCCGCCGGCAGCGCTGCGGGTGCTGTGTTTGCCGTGCTGGCCATGCTGGCGCCGGCGCGCGCGCAGCAGGCCGTCACCCTGCCCGAGGTGTCCGTCAGCGCGACCCGCATCGAGCGCGACAACCTGGACCTGCCGCTGTCCATCGACAGCATCGAGCGGCGGACGATCCGCGAGGCCGGCCCGCAGGTGAACCTCTCGGAAGCACTCGGACGTGTTCCCGGCATCGCGGTGCAGAACCGGCAGAACTATGCCCAGGACCTGCAGATTTCGTCGCGCGGATTCGGCGCGCGCGCCGCTTTCGGCGTGCGCGGCATCCGGCTTGTCGCCGACGGCATCCCGGCGACCATGCCCGACGGCCAGGGCCAGGCGGCGAATTTCAGCCTGTCCTCGGCGCAGCGCATCGAAGTCCTGCGCGGACCGTTTTCAAGCTTGCACGGCAATGCAGCGGGCGGCGTGGTGCAGATCTTCACCGCGGAGGCGCCGCCGGAGCCGACGCTGCTGGTGGACCTGAGTCTGGGCAGCCATCGCAGCGCGCGCGCGGGCCTGCAGTACGGCGGACGGCACGGGCCGCTGGGGCTGCGTCTCGAGGCGGCGCGTTTCGAGACCGACGGTTACCGCGACCACGGTTCAGCGCGGCGCGACACCGGCAATGCGCGCATCGGCTACGACATGGGCAGGGCAGGTCGCCTGACGCTGGTGCTCAACAGCCTCGACCAGCCGGAGACCGAGGATCCGCTGGGGCTGACCGCGGCGCAGCTTGCGCAGAATCCGCGACAGGCCGTGGCCGCTGCCTACGCATTCAATACACGCAAGAGCATTGCACAGGGCCAGGCCGGTCTGACCTACGACATCGACCTCGGAAACGGCCATGCGGTGCAGGCGCGGGCCTACATCGGTGACCGCCGGGTGACCCAGTATCTGGCGATACCGCTGGCGGTGCAGGCTGCGGCGACGCAGTCGGGCGGCGTTGTCGACCTCGACCGTGGTTTCGGCGGACTGGGCCTGCGCTGGACCCGCGAGGGACAGCTTGCCGGCGGGCGGGCCTCGTTCAGTACCGGCATCGATCATGACCGCATGGACGAGCGCCGGCGCGGCTTCATCAACAACCTGGGCGTCAGCGGCGCGCTCAAGCGCGACGAGGACAATCGCGTGGCGAACACTGACGTCTATGCCCAGGCCGAGTGGCAGATTCCGCCGCGGCTTGCGTTGCTCGCGGGCCTGCGCCACAGTCGCGTGCGCTTTGAATCGCGGGATTATTTCATTGTCCCCGGCAACGGCGATGACAGCGGTACGGTGGAATTCGTGCGCACCACGCCGGCACTGGGCGCGAGTTTCCGCGTGTCGCCGCAGATGAACCTGTATGCGAACGCCGGCCGCGGCTTTGAGACCCCGACTTTCGCCGAACTGGCCTATCGGTCGGGCGGGGCGTCAGGGCTCAATTTCGCGCTGCGGCCCTCGACCAGCCTGCATCGCGAACTGGGCATCAAGGCATTGACCGGTGATCGGGGCCAGCTCAATGCCGCGCTTTTCCGCATCGATACCCGCGACGAAATCGTCGTCAACAGCGCAGCCAGCGGGCGCAGCGACTTCCGCAACGCCGCCGGCACCCGGCGCAAGGGGCTGGAGCTGTCCTGGCAGCAGCGCCATGCCGGCGGATTCGAATCCGCGCTGGCCTGGACGCTGCTCGATGCGAGCTTCCGCCAGCCTTTCGTGTCCGGCACGCCGCCGCAGGCGGTGGCCGCAGGCAACCGCCTGCCGGGCGTTGCGGCGCGCCAGTTTTACGGTGAACTGCTGTGGCGCGATGCAGCCAGCGGCTTCCATGCCGGGATCGAGCTGCGCCATGCGGGGAGGGTTTATGTCGATGACCGCAACAGCGAGTCGGCCGCGGCCTACACCATCGGCAACCTGCGCGCGGGGTTCAGGCAGCAGGGCCGCGGCTGGCGGTTCAACCAGTACCTGCGCATGGACAACGTCGCCGACAGGGCCTATGTCGGCTCGGTGATCGTCGCCGACGGCAACGGCCGCTACTACGAGCCGGCGCCCGGCCGCACCCTGACCGTGGCAGCGACCTTCGAGTTCAGCTACTGAGCGGCAGAGACGGCCGGTGCCGCTCCGCTCCGCGCCGGTGCCGGCGACCTGAAGACGCGCTGGGGCGGGGTGCCCGAGATGTACTGGATGCGGTCCAGCGCGGGCACGCTGGTCTCGTTGCAGGTCTTGCGCACGCGATAGGTCTGTATCGGCGGCACCCAGCCGCTCTTGGACTGGCAGAGGACCTCGACGCAGCTGATCTGCCTGAGCCAGGCGCAGATGCTGATGTCCTTGTTGTCGGCATCGCGGATCTGGGTGAGGAAGGGCTCGTTCGGATAGTGCGGCTTGTTGTCGCCGGCCTCCGACATCACGTCCTGATGCACCGTGTAGAAAGTGCCGTTGACCACCAGCAGCTCCAGCACTTTTTCCATGAAGCGTGTCAGGTTGTCGGTGTAGGAGAATCCGCCGATGACGTCGCTGATCAGCTGGAAGGGGCCGCCGAGCTCGCCGCTCGTGAAATCGCGCAGTGGCTTGTTGAACAGGTAACGCATGCGCTCGGGTTCGACCGTGGCCGCGGCGCGGTACCAGGCTTCGGTGCGACGGTCCTCGATCGACATGGCCACCGTGCTTGCCTTGCGGCGCGGCGGCGCGCCGTCGACGTCGCCGTCTTCCCGCGCCGGGGTGTGGTAATCAATCATCGCCTGCGCGCGGCCCGCCCCGATGTCGAGCCAGCGGTCGGTCGGGCCGAGGTTCTCGACGGCGGACTCGAATCCGGGCATCAGCGCCAGCACATAGGCGGCGAGGCCGCGGTCGATCACGTAGCCGTCGGGACGGGTCTCGCCGCGACTATGGTAAATGCTCTGCTGACGGGAAGCCTCGAGATCGAATGCGGGTGATGCCGCCTGAGCCGGCAGCGCGAAGCCCGCGACGGCCAGTAGCCCGGCGAGCAGGCGATGGGTGATGGCGATGCGATGCAACATGATCCTCCGCTGGAGTGCTTATCTAATCTATTTTTTTCGGGCGTCAAAGAGGCGGCCGGCGGCAATCGCCGGCTCATAACTCTGCCAGGCGTAGTCCAGCTGGCCGGTCGAGCTGATGCTGATGGCCGCCGCGGTGAGCGCGCTGAGGAAGGCGAGCCGTTCCTGGTTGTCGGCGTCATCGCTGAGGCTGAACTGCGCATCCTCATGCCCGGCGCCGCGTACCGACAGTTCGCCGGCGTTCCCGCGGAGGTTGTTCAGGAATACTTCGCGGCCGCGCGCCGGGAACACGGACTCGTCGGCGAGCAGGATCATCACCGGCCGGCCGACGCGGCCCAGGGCCGTGGCGAGGCCCTTGCCGAAGGAGGCGGGGTCGAGCAGCACGCCGCCGATCACCGGTGCCCCCTGGCCCATCGCATAGGACACGGCCGAGGCGCCGAAGGAGTGGCCGACCAGCAGGATATTGCGGGTGTCGATGTTGGGAAACTGCGCGGGCCGCTTGCGGATATGGTCGGCGACGCGTGCCAGCGTGCGGCCATGGGTTACCCAGGAGCCGCGGTTGGGCAGCTGCAGGACAATGCTGTTGATGCCCCAGGTTGCGAGATGCATGCCCTGGTAGGCGTGGTCGGCCTTGCCGTTGCTGTAACCGTGCAGCAGGATCGCCAGCGGCGCGTTGTTGCCCAGCGCCGAGAGGTAGAAGTCGGCGGGAATGCGCTCCTTGGCCGACAGCTGGATGTACTGGCCGCTGCGCACGCTGACCTCGAAGGGGCCGCGCAGCCTGAACTGGTCGACGCCGAGATTGCGCTCCACCACCTGGGTGCGCACGGCTTCGCTTTCCAGGGTCTTGGTCACCGGATCGGGCTTGAACACGATGGGTGTGACTTCGGTGGACGGCAATTGCGCGCAACTGCCGACCAGCACCATCAGGGCGATGGCGGTCAGCGTGGCGGCGATGCGGCTGGGTCCGGACACGGTCCGGAAGGAGCATGATGAGTTCATGCGCGGATTTTGTCGGTTCCGGGCACGGATCGCAATCCGGGAACCAGGCCCTGCGCCCCGAACTTCAGGCAGAGCTCGCGGCATACCCAGGCATCGGTCGCGGCGTAGGCGATCTGCGCCGGTGTCAGCCGCGGCGCCGCCCAGTTGGTGGTCTTGGCGCCCTTGGGCACCCGGTAGCCGAGCAGCAGGCCGGCGAGGTTGCGCACGCCGGTCTGGCCGTAGCCCTGGCGTTTGGCGATGACGCCGAGGTCGACCACATGGTGATCCTCGAAGGGGAACACCTGCCGCAGCATGCGCAGGTCATGGGCCAGCGACACCCCCGCCTTGACCATGGTCGAGGCGAGCATTTCCGCGAGCAGGCCCCGGGTGTCCGGATAGCGCAGCGGAAAAATATGCACCGCGGACGCTGTGGCCACCTGTGCCAGGCTCGGCAGGTAGCTCTCGCCTTTGCGGAAAGCGGGGCGGGTTTCGGTGTCGAAGCCGACGACGGCCTCGCCGAGTATGTCCTTGCGCGCGGCATGCAGCAGTGCCGGTGTGTCGACGAAATGGATCGGGCCTTCGTAGCGGCACACCGGCAGTTCGTTCAATGCTTCGCGGGTGATCGTATGCGGGGCGGGCGAGTTCATGGCGCGAGGGTAACCGATTGCCGCCCTGCATGGTACAGTGCCCGCGATGGCGCAACGGAACTCAGCGACGGCGGCAATCAGGAGGGGCGGATCCCCGTGGCGATGGCGGGCGGCCTGGCTGCTGCCGGTGGTCCTGTCCGCCTGTGCGCCGCTGCCGATCCGCACGACATTGCCGGTGGCGGTTCATCCTTCGCCGAATTTCAGCGAACGGCGTCCGAACTATGTGATCCTGCACCACACCACCAACGACACGGCGGAGCAGGCGGTGGCAACCCTGACCAGCCGGCTGACGCAGGTCAGCGCGCATTACCTGGTGGCGCGCGATGGCCGCATCATTTACCTGGTCGACGAGCAGAAGCGCGCCTGGCATGCCGGAGAGTCGTACTGGGGCGGCAACCGCGACCTGAACTCCTCGTCGATCGGCATCGAGCTCGACAACAACGGCAGCGAGCCTTTCCCGGACGCGCAGATCGAAGCCCTGATCGCGCTGCTCGGCGATCTGGCCGCGCGCTGGGGCATTCCGGCCGCGAACGTGCTCGGGCACGGCGACGTTGCACCGGGACGCAAGGTTGATCCCAGCGCGCTGTTTCCCTGGCGGCGCCTGGCCGAGGCGGGTTTCGGGCTGTGGTGCGAGCCGCCGTACCCGCAGCCTGTCGCGCCGGCGGACGACGCCCTGCTGCTGGCGGCACTGGGCTATGACGTGACGCGGCTGCCGGCAGCCATTGCCGCCTTCAAGCGCCGCTGGGCGCCGGATGATTCGTCGCCGGAGCTCAGCGACGAGCAGCGCGCGCTGCTGCTGTGCCTGATCGGCAGGCAGCAGGAGGGCGGGTGACTGGTAATTGGTGATTGGTAAATGGTAAGTGGTGACTGGTTGTCGGGCGGATGGCATTACCCCGCCAATTACGAATCACCAATTACCAATCACTGGCAACAATCACCGCAGGCTCTGCAGGATGCCCAGCGCCTTGCCCATCGAGAACTCATAGGTCTGCGGGCTCCAGGCCTGGGCGTTCTCGCGCATCATGTAGCCGTGCTGCACGCCGGGGAAGACGTGGACCTCGAGGTTCGGTTGTCGTTGCGCGCGTTCGGTATAGGCCGCGAGCACGTCCGGCGGCGCTGCGAAATCCCGGTCGCCCCAGATCAGGCAGACCGGCTTCTCGAGGCCGTCGAACTCCGCAAGGAAATCCTTCATCTGCGTGCTGTGGCAGCCGATGCCGGCATCGAAGCCCAGGCGTTTCGGGCCGATCACCGCATAGGGGCCGCCGAAGTAGAAGCCCATGGTTGCCGCCCTGCCGTTGTGCTGTTCCAGACTGCGCACCATCGCCAGCGTATCGGCAATGTCGGTTTCTCCGGCCTTCAATACCGGCAGGCGCGGCTGCGAACGCTGGCCCGCGCGTTCGTCCTCGCGCGGCAGCGGCCCGGGCAGCGTGCGCCAGAACAGGTCGGGCGCCGCCGCGATGTATCCCCTGGAGGCAAATTCGTCGGCGATGCCGCGGATGTCGTCATTGACGCCATGCACTGCCGAGGCAAGCACCACGGCGGGCGTCTTCGCGCTGCCGGCGGGCAGCGCGAGATAGCAGTCGAACTCTCCGGCGCCGCCGGAGGAGCGGATGCGGAGTGAGCGGCCCGCCATCGTGTTCAATCCGTGGCCAGCAATTCGACTTCGAACACCAGCGTGGCATTCGGCGGAATCACGCCGCCGGCCCCGCGCGCGCCGTAAGCCAGCGCCGGCGGGATGGTCAGCTTGCGGGTTCCGCCGACTTTCATGCCCTGCACGCCCTCGTCCCAGCCGCGGATCACGCGGCCGCCGCCCAGCGGAAACACGAAGGGATCATTGCGGTCCTTGCTCGAATCGAATTTCCTGCCGTCGGTGAGCCAGCCGGTGTAATGCACGGTGACTTCCTGGCCGGCCGAGGCTTCGGCGCCGTCGCCGGTGACGAGGTCTTCGATGATCAGTCCGCTTGCGAGGGTGATGGCTGACATGGCTGTTCCTTGGTCGTTTTCAAATCGAGGCCGCATTATGCCCCGGGTCATCGTCCCGCGAAACCGGTGCAGCGTCGGCTATTTCCCCCCGCCGGCCTGCATTCTCCGGCGATGCTCGGGTGTGGCGAGGGTTACCCGGCCCCAGTCGACCGTGCTGGTGGTGCCGTCGAGACTGACCCAGATGTCCTTCAGGTCCCACTCGGCGAACTTGGACGGGAAGCGCGAGCGCTGGCCGGTGATTTTTTCGCTGCGCTGGCGTGTCGGCGGGCCGTACTTCGCGCTCAGGTCCGCCAGCGCCGTGTCCTGGCCCTGGAGGCCCCAGGTGTTGACGTGGATCGCGACAATGATGCCGTCCCGTGTTTCCACCTGCAGTTCACCGCGCGCCCAGGGCACGACCTTGGGGCGCGGGTAAAACACGCGGTGTTCCTCGGTGCCGCGGGAGGTCTTAATTTTTTGCGCCGCGTTATGGCAATGACTGCCGGTCAGCGCGTCCTGGTTGCGGGCGCAGGCCGGAAACTGGAAGCGCGTGCCGAGCTCGACGCCGAAAATCGCGTTGCGGGATTCGGCGGCCTGAAGGGCGGCGGGCAGGCACAGCAGCAGTGTGCAGAACAGATGGCGGACTGATTTCATTGGCGGCATGATACGGGGCTTGGCTCCAGACAGACAGTGATTCGGACAATGGGTTCATGGCAGGTCTACATCGCGCGCTGCGCCGACGGCACGCTGTACACCGGCATCGCGCGCGATGTCGAGCGGCGCATCGCCGAGCACAACACGGGCAGGGGCGCGGCGGCGAACTATACCCGGGCGCGGCGCCCGGTGGTGCTGGTCTACTGCGAGCCTGCAGAGAGCCGCTCGGCAGCGAGCAGGCGCGAATACCGCATCAAGCAGCTGAGCCGGGCGGAAAAGCTGGCGCTGGTCCTGGCCTCAGGCGGCCGCGCGGCCGGCGCGCAGCAGGAGTAGCAGCAGTGCGGCGGATGCGCCCCAGCAGGCGGCCGGCAGGTAGGCCAGGGCCTGCTGCAGTCCTGCATCCTGGTTGAGCTGCGTGGCGATCAGCAGGATGCGCAGCATCGCGGCGAAGGCAAGCATGGAGAACAGGCCACCGGTGGCAAAGCCTTCGCGCCCGGTGCGTCCCAGCAGCATGGCCGCGCCGAAGGCGCCGAACATCACCGCGGCCCAGGCTGCACCGGCGGCGACCTGCGCGGCGATCAACAGGGCGAGTGACGCCGCCTGGGTGGCGTAAAGCACGGCGAGCGCACCCGCCAGCGCGCCGGCGGCCAGGATCCGGAAGTCGCCGTAGCGGCGGATCAGCAGGGTCAGCGGCAGCATCGCGAGGTTGAAGCCCACCCAGAACGCCGGCATCAACTGCCCCAGCTGTTCTGTCGTGACGAAGCGCAGGTATTGCGGTGCCGAGGACAGCGAGAAATGCAGCTGGAAGCCGAGCGCGGCGAGTGCGATCACGGCAAGGAATCCCGGGATCGGCAGCGGTTTTCGTACCGGCGCCTCCGTGGCGGGCGCGGCAGCGGCGAGACTGCGTTCGGCCCAGCCCAGCGCCCAGGCGGCGATCGCCACCGAAACCGATGCCAGCGCGAAAGGCAGGCGGGGATCGGCGTCACGCAGCGCGATGGTGAGGTAAGGGGCCATTGCGCCGGCGACGCCGAAGCCGAACAGCCAGAGCCCCGAGATCACCGGCCGCGCGCCGGACGCGGCGTACTTGCCGATCAGCATCAGCGGCGGCGCGCGCAGCGCGGAGGACGTGATGGTCCAGACGAAGGTCAGCGCGAGCAGCAGCACGGGGCTGGCCAGCGGCGCGGCGAAGGGCAGCAGCAGGAAAGCGAGCGCGGAGACCAGCGTCACCAGCGCAAGCCGCGGACCGAGGCGGCCGACGACTCGCGACATGCGGTCCGCGCGGGCGCCCATAAGCCAGTCGGCGATGACGAAGACCAGCTGGTCGGCGACGAGGATCCAGAGTATCCACGACTTCGGAATGCCGGCTTCCGCCGCCAGCCGCGGCAGGAAAATGACGTACACCGTCCACGTCAGCGTGAACAGCAACTGGAGCAGCGCGAAGTAGACGCCGATGCGCGGCGTGAGCGGATTCATGGCGGCGGGCGCAGTTTGACCAAGCCGGGACGGACGGTCAATCGGCCCGCGTTTGCTAACATGCGCCGGCAACCCCGTGACCTCGGTAAGGATCATCACCCGCCATGAAAGACATCAATGCTCCCGCTTCCGGCGTCTTCGAGGCGGCGCGCTCGCGCCGCTCGATCCGCGCCTACCGGCCCGATCCGGTGCCGCCGCAAACCCTGCGCGAGATCGTCGAGCTTGGACGCCATGCGCCCAGCGGCTCGAACATCCAGCCCTGGCAGGTGCATGTGCTGACCGGCGCGACGCTGCGCCGCGTCGGCCATGCGATACAGAAAGCCTTCCTCGACGACGAGCCCGGCCACCGGCGCGACTACGACTATTACACCGACCCGGTGTTCGAGCCCTATCTCGCGCGGCGGCGCGCCTGCGGCTGGGGGCTCTACGGCACGCTGGGGATCGGCAAGGGCGACCACGAAAAATCGAAGGCCTTCCGCGCGCAGAACTACGTGTTCTTTGGCGCCCCGGCGGGCCTGATATTCACCATCGACCGCAAGCTCGAGAAGGGCAGCTGGCTCGACTACGGCATGTTCCTGCAGACGCTGATGCTGGCGGCCCGGGCCAAGGGCCTGCATACCTGCGCCGAGGCTTCGATCGCCAGCTACCCGGACATCGTGCGCCGGGAACTCGGGCTCGCTGATGACCGCGTGGTGATCTGCGGCATGGCGATGGGCTACGCCGACGGCGATGCCATCGTCAACGGCTTCCAGCCTGAACGCATCGCGCTCGGCGAATATACGGTGTTTCTCGACTGATGCCATCGCACACGGCGGCGCGCATGCCGTCATGAGATCCGCGGGTCGCCGCTTCGCGTCCTGGCAGGTGTGGCTGCTGATGCTGTTCTGCCTCTGGGGCGGTGCGGTATCCGCGCAGGGCGGCTCCGGCGCCACCGCGGCGGATCCGGTGGATGTGCACGTGTTCTGGCGCATCGGCTGCCCGCATTGCGAGAACGCGCGGGAGTTCCTCGGTCGCGCAGCGCAGGAGCATCGGCTGCGCCTGCTGGAATATGAAGTCGGCGACCCGCTGCACCGGGAATGGTTCATGAAGGCGGTGTCCCATTTCGCCCTGGCCAATCCCGCGGTGCCGCTGGTGATCATCGGTCCCTATCACTGGGTGGGCTATGGCCGCGACGCGACGACCGGTGCCGAGTTTCTCGCGGCCGCCCGGGCATGCCGCGCCAAGCCCTGCGACGACGTCATGGCGGCGCTGATTGCGGGCGAAGCGCGGCCCGCCGCGGAGCCGCCTGCACCGTTGCAGTTGCCGCCGCGGACGCTGCGCCTGCCGCTGGTCGGGGAAGTGGAGGTCGCGACGCTGTCACTGCCGGTGCTGACCGTGCTGCTCGCGGCGATTGACGGATTCAATCCCTGCGCGATGTGGACGCTGCTGTTCCTGATGGGGCTGCTCGTGGGTATCGGCGACCGGATGCGCATGTGGACGCTGGGCGCCGCCTTCATCGCCACCTCGGCGCTGGTGTACTACCTGTTCCTCGCGGCCTGGCTCAACCTGCTGCTGTTTCTGGGCGTGCTGCTGTGGGTGCGCATGGCCGTCGGCCTGCTGGCGTTCGCCGGCGGCGCCTGGTATGTGCGGGAATTTTTTGTCAATCCCGAAGCCCTGTGCAAGGTCACCGGCGCAGAATCGCGGCAGCGCGTGCTGCAGCGGCTGCGCGAGCTTGCGCTGGAGCGCCGCTTCTGGGTCGCGCTGGCCGGCATCATGGCGCTGGCGGTGGCCGTCAACCTGATCGAGTTCATTTGTTCAGCCGGCATTCCCGCCGTGTATGTGCAGGTGCTGACGCTCAGTGCGTTGCCGGTGTGGCAGTACCATGCGTACCTGCTGCTCTACATCCTGGTATTCATGCTCGACGATTTGCTGATTTTTGTGATCGCGATGAAGACGCTGCAGGTCACCGGGCTGACCGGACACTATGCGCGCTGGTCGCACCTGGTCGGCGGGGCATTGCTGCTGCTGATCGGGATGCTGCTGCTGTTCCGGCCGGAATGGCTCAGCTTTTAAAAAAACTGTTTAAAAACAACAACTTATAACGTCACGGATGAAACACCCGCCGTCCCGAGCGCGGCGGCAGGATCTGCAGGTGGCACCAGCCCGGCGTCGCATCCGGATGTTCCAGCCACAGCTGCAGTTCTTCCAGCACGGCAAGGTTGGCCATGCACCAGGCGTCGAGCCGGCCGTCGCGGTCCTCGAGGTCGACGGCCTGACAGCTCAGATGCTTGCTCCCCGGGGCGGCGCCGGGCACCGCGGCATTGATCGCAGCCGGGCGCCAGCCTGAACTGATACGGCGCGACAGGCCGGCCTTGCGCAGCAGGCGGTTGACGCGGCGCAGGGTTTCGCGCGCGTTGGCGCGCAGCTCACGGGTGAGTTCCCTGCGATGCAGCCGGTCCCGGCCCATGTAGTAGTCGGCAAGCTTCAGCGGCGGTGCGGATTTGCGGACGGACATGGCAGGCAAGATTACCCGATTCGGGCAGCCGCGCTTACACTACCGGTTGGTTACACCGGCACACAAAGGGGAAATCTCGACATGGCGGATAACATCGGCACACGCGCGGGAGAAGTCTACGGCTTCGATGCCTTCTCCCCGCAGCAGATCGCGGATCGAGTGCAGAACGTCGGCGTGGTCAAGGCCCGGCTGCCGCTGCTGTCGATGGCGATGCTGGGCGTTCTCGCCGGCGCCTTCATCGGGCTCGGCGCCCTCTATTACACGCTGGTGATCAGCGATGCGAGCCTGTCCTTTGCCACTGCGCGGGTGCTCGGCGCGGTGTGCTTCTCGCTGGGCCTGCTGCTGGTGGTGGTGGCCGGTGCCGAACTGTTCACCGGCAACAACCTGCTGGCGATGGCCTGGGCCGACGGCAAGGTCAGCACGGGCGAGGTGCTGCGCAACTGGGCGGTGGTCTGCGTCGCCAATTTCATCGGCGCCGCAGGCCTCGCGCTGCTGGTGTACTGGTCCGGCCATGCCGGCCTCAACAACGGCGCCATCGCGCAGGCCTACCTGAAGATCGCCGCGGCGAAGAGCACGATGCCGCTGTCCGAGCTGTTCTTCCGCGGCGTGCTGTGCAACGTGCTGGTGTGCATGGCGGTGTGGATGGTGCTCGCGGGGCGCAGCGTGGTCGACAAGTTCGTCGCCATCGTGCTGCCGATCTCGGCCTTCGTCGCCGCCGGCTTCGAGCACTCGATTGCCAACATGTATTTCTTTCCGCTGGCGCTGCTGCTGAAGGACAGCGGCATCGCGCTGCCCGCGGGCGCCGACGCGATCACCGTGTACGCCATGTTCCGCAACCTGGTGCCGGTGATCGCCGGCAACATTGTCGGCGGCAGCGTTCTGGTGGCGCTGGTGTACCACGTCATCTACCGCAGGCCGGCGGCCGGCGGCGGTTAAGAGCGCCTAACAGAATGAAACACGTGTGCGTTACAGCCAGAATCGGTTCTGCCGCGAAGCGCGGCGCAGCTCATATCGCGAATATGAGCAAGCCGCGCGACAAAGTCAGGGCCGATTCTGGCTGTAACCCGATGATAT
>JAHCAI010000004.1 GCA_019634975.1 Burkholderiales bacterium | reverse complement strand
GATGGAGGAGACCGGCCTGCCGGTGATCATCGCCGAGGATCCGCTGACCTGCGTCGTGCGCGGCTCCGGCAAGGCGCTGGAAAAACTGGAACACCTCGGCAGCATCTTCGCCAACGACTGATGTCCTTCCCGCCGGCCCGCCTTCGCTACCTGGCCTTCACCGGCGGCGAATGCGGGCCGGCCGCATTTCCGGCCGCCGCCTGACGCCTGACGCCTGATGGAGCACACGCCGCCACCCCTGTTCCGCACCGGGCTCACGCCTCTCGCGCGCCTGATGGTCTTCTCGATGCTGTCGGTCGTGCTGCTGATCGCCGACGCGCGCTTCAACTACCTGACGCCGCTGCGCCAGGCGGTCGGCGTCATCCTGTACCCGCTGCAGCGCATCGCCGCGGCGCCGGCGGCGCTGGGTTCGCGCATCGCCGATTTTTTCGTCAGCCACGCCAGCCTGCGCGAGGACAAGGAGCGCCTTTCGGTGCAGAACCTCGAGCTCGCGACGGCTGCACAGCGCACAGCCGCGCTGCAGGAAGAGAACAAGCGACTGCGCGGCCTGCTCGACATGCGCGAGCGCATCGCCGCGCCCTCGCTGGCCGCCGAGATCCTCTACGCCGCGCGTGACCCCTTCTCGCGAAAAATCATGATCGACCGGGGCCAGCTCGGCGGCATCGAAGCGGGCAGGCCGGTGGCCGATCATGTCGGCATCATCGGCCAGGTCACGCGGGTCTATCCCTGGCTGTCGGAGGTGACGCTGATCACGGACAAGAGCCAGCTGGTGCCCGTGCTCAACGTGCGCACCGGCCTGCGCGCAGTGATGTCCGGCACCGGTGACGAAGGCAGGCTCGAGCTGCGCTTCATTCCGCTGACCGCGGACTTCCAGCCCGGCGACCAGCTGGTGACCTCCGGCATCGACGGCACCTATCCGCCGGGTCTGCCGGTGGCGGAAGTGACCGATGTCCAGCGCGACACCGCCTTCCTGTTTGCGAGCATCGCCTGCAAGCCGCTCGCCTCGCCCAGCGCCGGCACCCAGGTCCTGGTGCTGGGTCGGCAGCCCGGATTGCCGGAGCGTCCCGTCGAACAGCCGGCCACGGCACCGGCAAAAAAGAAAAAGGGCAGATCCTGATGGCCGCCCGCCCCATGACACCGCAGGAACTGCTGCTGCCGGTCAAGCCCGGCTTCATCATGCTGACGCTGGTGATCGCCCTGCTCGCCAACCTGCTGCCGTGGTCGGGCTGGGGTGCATGGCTCGCGCCGGACTTTGTCGCGCTGCTGGTGCTCTACTGGTGCATCGAGGAGCCGCGCAAGATCGGATTCCTCGCGGCCTGGGGCCTGGGGCTGCTGATGGACATCGCCGACGGCAGCCTCTTCGGCCAGCATGCGCTGGCCTACAGCATCCTCGCCTACGCCGGCATGGCGCTGCACCGCCGCGTGCAGCGATTCTCGCTGGCGCCGCAGATCCTGCACGTGATTCCGCTGCTGCTGTTCACCGACCTCGTCGTGCTGCTGGTGCGCGCGCTGGCCGGCGCGGATTTCCCCGGCTACGCCTATTTCATCGGCAGCCTGACCGGTGCAGCGCTGTGGCCGGTCCTCTACTACCTGCTGAAGCTGCCGCAGCGCCCGCGCCCCGATCCCGACCGTGTCTGAACTGTCGATCAACCCCGGCATCGAGATCCGGGACTCGGAGCGCGAGCTGCAGCGTTTCCGCGGGCGGCTGGCGCTGACCGGCATTTTCGTGCTGCTGCTGTTCGGCCTGCTGTTCCTGCGCTTCGCCTACCTGCAGGTCGTGCAGCACCGCCATTACAGCACGCTCGCCGAGGCCAACCGCATTTCGGTGCTGCCGATCGCCCCCCACCGCGGCGTCATCCTCGACCGCAACGGCGTGCTGCTCGCCCACAACTACTCGGCCTACACGCTGGAGATCACGCCGAGCCGGGCCGGCAACCTCGAGCAGACGATCGACGAGCTCGCCACCATCGTCGAGATCACGCCGCGCGACCGCCGGCGCTTCCGCAAGCTGCTCGAGGAGAGCAAGCGCTTCGAGAGCCTGCCGATCCGAACCCGGCTCTCCGACGAGGAAATCGCGCGTTTCGCCGTGCACCGCTACCGCTTTCCCGGCGTCGAAGCCAAGGCCCGGCTGTTCCGCCAGTATCCCCAGGGCGAGATCTTCTCCCACGTCGTCGGACATATCGGCCGCATCAACCAGCGCGAGATCGAACAACTCGAGAAATCCGGGCGCCTCGCCAATTACCGCGGCAGCGACTACATCGGCAAGACCGGGCTTGAGCAGAGCTATGAGGCGGCGCTGCACGGCACCACCGGTGTCGAGGAGGTCGAGGTCGACTCCGGCGGCCGGGCGGTGCGCGTGCTGTCGCGCACGCCGCCGGTCTCGGGCAACAACCTGGTGCTCAACCTCGATGCAAAGCTGCAGGAAGTCGCCTACCAGGCCTTCGGCGACCGCCGCGGCGCGCTGGTCGCGATCGACCCGCGCAACGGCGGCGTGCTGGCGCTGGTCAGCAAGCCCGGCTTCGACCCCAACCTGTTTGTCGACGGTATCGACCCGCAGAGCTGGAACGAGCTCAACGGCTCCCCCGACAAGCCGCTGCTCAACCGCGCCGCCGCCGGGACCTATCCGCCGGGGTCGACCTTCAAGCCCTTCATGGCACTGGCGGCGCTGTTCTACGGCAAGCGCTCGCCGCAGCAGGTCATCAGCGATCCCGGCTACTTCATGTTCGGCGGCCACCGCTTCCGCGACGGCCGCCCGGTGCCGCTGGGCGCGGTCGACATGCACCGCTCGATCGTCGTGTCCTCCGACGTCTATTACTACACGCTCGCCAACGAACTCGGCATCGATCCGATCGCCCGGTTCATGGAAAAGTTCGGCTTCGGCAGCCGCACCGGCATCGACATCGCCGGCGAGTCCGCCGGCGTGCTGCCCTCGACCGAGTGGAAACTGCGCCGCTTCAAGCAGAAGTGGTATGCCGGCGAAACCATCAGCGTCGGCATCGGCCAGGGCTACAACAGCTACACGCCGCTGCAGCTCGCCTCGGCGACCGCGACGATCGCCAACGACGGCGTGATGTACCGGCCGCATATCGTCGACTATGTCGAGGACATCCGCAGCGGGGAAAAAACACCGGTGGAGCCCAAGCCCCTGCGCGACCTGGCGCTGAAGCCGGAGCACCTGAAGGTGGTCAAGGACGCGATGGTCGGCGTCAACAAGGAAGGCACCTCGGCGCGGGTGTTTGCGGACGCGCCTTACGTCGCCGCCGGCAAGACCGGCACCGCGCAGGTCATCGCGATCAAGCAGGGCGAGAAATACGTCGAAAGCCGCGTCGCCGAGAGGCACCGCGACCACGCCTGGTTCATCGTCTACGCGCCCGCCGACAACCCGACCATCGCACTGGCAGTGATCGCCGAAAACTCCGGTTTCGGCGCCCGCGCCGCGGCGCCGGTGGCGCGCCAGGTGCTCGACTACCACCTGCTGGGCAAGCTGCCCGCGAAGCCGGCGGAGGCGGACTGATGCCCTTCGTGCTGCGGCGCCTGCTGGTTTTACTGACCCGGCACATCGACGGCGTGCTGCTGTCGGCGATCCTGCTGCTGATGTTCACGGGGCTGCTGACCCTGTTCAGCGCGGCGAACGGCAGCTTCGGCAGACTGTCCGACCAGTTGATCAACATGATGGTTGCGCTGGGCGTGATGTGGGCCTTCGCCAACATCCCGCCGCATTACCTGATGCGCATGGCGGTGCCGCTGTTCCTCACCGGCTGCGCGCTGCTGGTCGGCGTCGCGCTGTTCGGGGAGATCGTCAACGGTGCACGGCGCTGGCTGAACATCGGCATCACCCGCATCCAGCCCTCGGAGCTGATGAAAATCGCCCTTCCGCTGATGCTTGCCTGGTACTTCAACCGCAACGAGGCCTCGCTGAAGCTGCGCAACTACGTCATTGCCGCGGTGATGCTGGCGGTCCCGGCGGCGCTGATCATGCGCCAGCCCGATCTCGGCACCGCGCTGCTGATCTCGGCCAGCGGCGGCTACCTTATTTTCCTCGCCGGGCTGCCGTGGCGGATCATCATCGCGCTGGCGGCAGCGGCGGCCGCGGGCATGCCGCTGCTGTGGTCGCTGATGCATGACTACCAGCGCCAGCGCGTGCTGACGCTGCTTGATCCGGGCTCGGACCCGCTGGGCGCCGGCTACCACACCATCCAGTCGACGATCGCGGTCGGATCCGGCGGGGTGCTCGGCAAGGGCTGGATGAACGGCACCCAGACCCACCTCGACTTCATCCCGGAGCGCACCACCGATTTCATTTTCGCGGTCTATGCCGAGGAATTCGGCCTGCTCGGCAATGCCGCGCTGCTGGGCCTCTACCTGTTCCTGATCGGCCGCGCGATGGTGATCACCGCCAACGCGCCGACGCTGTTCGCGCGGCTGCTCGCCGGATCGATCACGCTGACCTTCTTCACCTATGCCTTCGTCAACATGGGCATGGTTTCGGGCATCCTGCCCGTGGTCGGCGTGCCGCTGCCCCTGGTCAGCTACGGCGGAACTTCGCTGGTGTCGATCTGTCTCGGTTTCGGCATACTGATGAGCATCAACACCCACAAGAAGCTGGTGCAAACATGAGCAAAGCAGCGAGGAGCGCGAAGCGATGAACGATGAGCAAAGAACCCATGGCTGCGTTCATCGCTCATCGCTCATCGTTCATCGCTGTGCCGGCGCGCTGGTCCTGTCGCTGACGCTGCTACTAAGCGCCTGCGGGTCGGCACCGAAACGGGAATCCTCGGCCGGCGCGCCGGCATCGCCTCCGGCGCGCGGCGGCGGCTATTACCTTGACGACGGCCCCGGCGCCAATGCGCCGGCGAATCTCGACGCGATTCCCGACGCGGTGCCGAAAATCGAACCCCTGCACCGCGGCACCCAGCGGCCATACACGGTCATGGGCCGCAGCTACACGCCGATGACGCGGCTCGAGCCCTACCGGGCGCGCGGCATCGCCACCTGGTACGGCCGGCGCTACCACGGTAAGTCCACGGCTTCCGGCGAACCCTATGACATGTACGCGATGACCGCGGCGCACACCGTGCTGCCGATTCCGAGCTATGTGCGGGTCACCAATGTCGCCAACGGCCGCTCGGTGGTGGTGCGCGTCAACGACCGCGGCCCTTTCATCGGCGACCGCCTGATCGACCTCTCCTACACCGCGGCGCACCGGCTGGGCATCATCGGCGCCGGCAGCGGCATGGTCGAAGTCGAAAGCATCATCCCCGGCGTCTCCCCCGCTGCGGAGCCGCCGGTGGCGGTCGCGCCGGCCCCGGCCCCGGTGATCGAGAGCGCCCCGCTGCCCCCTGCAGCACCGGTCACCGCCAGCCCCCTGCCTGCAAGCGCGCCCGCCCCGGCCGCAACGACCGCCGCTGCGGGCGGTACCTGGCTGCAGTTCGGTGCTTTCGGCGTGCAGGCCAACGCGGAAACCTATCTCGCGCGCCTGCAGGCGCAGGCCGACTGGCTCGCCGGCACGCTGCGCATCCACCACGGCGACGGGCTGTTCCGTGTGCAGGCGGGACCCTTTGCCAGCGATGCCGCCGCGCGCGAGGCGGCGGAGCGCGCCGCCCAGGCGCTGGGCGCGAAGCCGGTGGTCGTCAGCCGCTGAACCGCTCAGTGGCCGTGATGGCTTTTGACGGGCTGGCCCCTGACATCGCGCACTTCGACTGACAGTTCGACAGTCTCGCGCTTCTTGTCCGCCAGCTCGAAGGTCAGCGACAGCGGCACCTTGTCGCCGGCGTTGAGGGGTTTCTGCAGCTGCATCAGCATCACGTGATAGCCGCCCGAGGCGAGCTTCACGCTCCGCCCGGCGGGGATGTCGATGCCGGCGACGGGGAACATCCGCATCACGCCGTTCTCCATGCGCATGTTGTGCACTTCGGCGACCCCGGCGACCGGGCTGGACGCGGCGACGAGACGGGCGTGGGCTTTTGCCGTCAGTTCCATGAATGCGCCGGTGGCGCTCTGGCCCTGCACGGTGCCGCGGATCCAGGCATCACGGACGGTCACGGTTTGCGCCTGCGCGGCACCGGCGCAGAACAGGGTGAAGAGCAGGCCGCAGAGTTTCAGCCGCTGTATGGAAATCATAAAAATTCCTTTATAAACAAATAGTTATATAACATCGTCCGGCAGGCGCAGAACGACCGGGCGCACCGCTGGTGCGCAGCACTGCGAAGGACAGTTCAGGCGCGCGGCGGCGCGCGTGGATTGAGCGGCTGCAGCGCGGCAGCATCATCGAAGCCGGCGCCGGCCTGCAGGGCCGGCAGACGGAATTCCGGAAAGTCTGCGGGCCTGGCTGCCGCCGGGATTGCCGGCGGCGGCGATCCCGCGCCGAGGCACAGCAGGCAATGCGCCTCGCGCAGGCGGTCCTGCCTCCCGTCATCGCGGCTGCCGTCATCGACGCGGCAGATCGTGGCATAGGCAACGGGATCGAGCGCCTGCAGCGCGACGGCGAAAGCCGGAACGGCAAAGCCGAACAGGACAGCGGCGAGGGTGATGCCGGAGATGATCCGGCGCTGCAGGTGCAGGCGCATGGGGCCGGATGTTAAGCGCCCCCGTCCCGCAGCGTCAAACCGCAGGGCGTCAGAGCACGTAACGCGCGAGGTCCTCGCTCTGCGCGAGGTTCTTCAGCCGCGCATCGACATAGGCGGCATCGATGGTCACCGTCTCCCTGCGCCGGCCGGCGGTGAAGGACAGCTCCTCCAGCAGCCGCTCCATCACCGTGTGCAGGCGGCGCGCGCCGATGTTCTCGGTGCGCTCGTTGACCTGCCAGGCGATCTCCGCCAGCCGCTTCACCGCATCCGGGGTGAACACCAGTTCGACATCCTCGGTCTTGATCAGCGCCTCGTACTGGCGGATCAGGCAGGCATCGGTGCTGGTCAGGATGCGCTCGAAATCGTCGACGGTGAGGTTCTGCAGCTCGACACGGATCGGCAGCCGCCCCTGCAGCTCGGGTATCAGGTCCGAGGGCTTCGACAGGTGGAAGGCGCCGCTGGCGATGAACAGGATGTGATCGGTCCTGATCATCCCGTACTTGGTGGTCACCGTGGTGCCCTCGACCAGCGGCAGCAGGTCGCGCTGCACGCCCTGGCGCGACACGTCGGCACCCGACACCTCGGAGCGCGTCGCGACCTTGTCGATCTCGTCAATGAACACGATGCCGTTCTGCTCGACGTTGGCGACCGCGGCGATCTTCAGCTCCTCGTCGTTGACGCGCTTCGCCGCTTCCTCGTCGACCAGCTGCTTCATCGCGTCGGCAATTTTCATCTTGCGCGTCCGGCGCCGGCCGGCACCGAGGTTCTGGAACATGCCCTGCAGCTGCGCGGTCAGATCCTCCATGCCCGGCGGCGTCATGATCTCCATCTGCGCCGGCGCCGCGGCGACCTCGATCTCGATCTCGCGCTCGTCGAGCGCGCCCTCGCGCAGCATCTTGCGGAATTTCTGGCGCGTCGCCGACTCGCTGTCGGTCGCGGTGTCACGCGCCGGCGTCAGCAGCGCGTCGAGCACGCGCTCCTCTGCGCTGTCCTGCGCCTGGTGCTTCACTCGCTGCATCGCCTCGGTGTGCGCGTCCTTGATCGCCGCGTCGACGAGGTCGCGGATGATGGTGTCGACGTCGCGGCCGACATAGCCCACTTCCGTGAACTTGGTCGCCTCGACCTTGATGAAGGGGGCATTGGCCAGCCGCGCCAGCCGCCGCGCGATCTCGGTCTTGCCCACGCCCGTCGGCCCGATCATCAGGATGTTCTTCGGCGTGATCTCCTGGCGCAGCGGCTCCGGCACCTGCTGCCGGCGCCAGCGGTTGCGCAGCGCGATGGCCACCGCGCGCTTGGCGGCGTTCTGCCCGACGATGTGCTTGTCGAGCTCGTGGACGATTTCCTGCGGGGTCATGGGGGTCATGGGTAAGCGATGAGCGATGAGCGATGAGCGATGAGCGATGAGCGATGAGCGAATGGACTCTGAACCTCAATTCCAGTTCAGACTTGCCAATTACCCTTCAATCCAGGGTTTCGATGAGATGCTGCTGATTGGTGTAAATGCAGAGATCGCCGGCAATCGCCAGGGATTTCTTGACGATGTCGGCCGGCGCGAGATCGGTGTTCTCGAGCAGAGCGCGCGCGGCGGACTGCGCGTAGGCGCCGCCGCTGCCGATGGCGACGAGGCCGTATTCCGGCTCCAGCACATCGCCGTTGCCGGTGATCACCAGCGAATGCTCGCGGTCGGCCACCGCCAGCATGGCCTCGAGCCGGCGCAGCATGCGGTCGGTGCGCCAGTCCTTGGCCAGTTCCACGGCGGAGCGCATCAGGTTGCCCTGGTGTTTTTCCAGTTTCGATTCGAAACGCTCGAACAGCGTGAAGGCATCGGCGGTGCCGCCGGCAAAACCGGCGAGGATGCGGTCCTGGTAGAGGCGGCGGATCTTGCGCGCGGTGGCCTTGACCACGATGTTGCCCAGCGTCACCTGGCCATCGCCGCCCAGCGCCACGCGTGGCCCGCGGCGAACGGAAAGAATGGTCGTGCCGTGATAAACAGTCTCTGCCATGGGGGACAAGCTCTTGATTATTTGAGGAATGCCGCAAGCGCGGAGATGACCTGCCCTTGGAATATGAGGGCGCCAGCCGCGGTTTCAACCCGGCCGCCGGTCAGGACTCCAGGCGGAACGATACCGGCACACGCACCCAGGCTTCAATGGCATCCGTGCCGCGGCGAGCCGGCACGAAGCGCCAGCCCTTCACCGCATCGAGCGCCGCATGATCCAGCAGGCGCGAGCGGCTCGACTGGTCGATTTCGACTTTCAGCGGCGTGCCGTCGCGCCCGACCAGCACGCGCAACAGCACCGTGCCCTCTTCGCCGTTGCGCCGGGCCATCGCCGGGTAGGCCGGCGGCGGATTGCGCAGGTATGCCGCACTGAAGGCCGGTGGCGTGATCAGCGGCGGCGGCGCCTGAGCGGCCGGCGATGCCGGCGGCGCCGAAGATCGTGCCGCAGCCGGTGGCGCGGGCTCCACCGCCGGCAGCGATGATGATGCCGCTTCGGATGGCGGCGGGGATGCCGCTGCAGATGCCGCGGCGCCCGCAGGTTCCGCTGTCCCCGGGACCGGCGGTATCGCGGGTTCCGGCGCAAGCGGCGGCACGGCCTTGCGCGGCGCCGGCGGAGTCGGGCTGCGAACTGCGGGCGCAGCGGCTTGCGGCGGCAAGGCTGCCACCGGCGGCTGCGGCGCCACCATCACCACATCCAGCATCGGCATCTCCGGCGCAGGCGCGGGCAGCGACACCCGCCATCCCGGCACATAGACCAGCAGCAGGGCATGCGCAGCGACACTCGCCAGCAGAAAAATGGCCAGCGTGCGCCGGGAAATGCGAGGACGGTCGGCCATGAGGAGGGTATGACTCAAGGGACAGGCATTATCCGGCACATCAGCAAGGCCGGACAAACCGTCGCGGGCCCGGCTGCAGGCCCGCGACGGCAGGGCCATCGCTAGAACTGCCCGCGCAGGCCGAGCTGCGCGCTGCGCCGGCCGAGCGGCGCAATGTCCTTCAGGAAGGACACGTGGTTGCGCGCTTCCTCGTCGAGCAGGTTGATGCCGCGCAGGAACGCTTCGAGCCGCATGCCCTTGGCCGGCAGGCGGTACGTCAGCGCCGCGTTGAGCATGGTGTAGCCGTCGGTGGGCCGCTCGCCGGGGGCGACGCGGTCCTGGTCGTCGTGCACGGTGGCATCAAGGCGGGCGCTGACGCGGTCGTAGCGGTATTCCACGCCGGCACCGTAGCGCCAGGGCGCGATGCGCGGCAGCGGCTGCCCGCTGCTGCGGTCGTCGGCACGCACATAAGACGCGTGCACCAGCAGGTCGAGGCTGCCGCCGCGCTCGAACACGCGGAAACGTCCTTCGCCCTCGATGCCGCGGAAACGCGCCGGCACCGCGCGCCAGGCGAACTCGGGCAGGATTTCCTCGCCGGTGTTCAGCGAAGTGCCGTCGCCGGCATCAGGCGGATTGAGTTCGCCGTCGGCACCGCGGGTATTGCCGCTGTCGAACAGGCCGATGTAGTTGCTGAAGCGGTTGTGGAACACGCTGATGCTGCCGGAGTGTTTCCCCGACTTCATGCGCAGCGCGATATCCACGGCTTTCGATTTTTCCTTGCCGAAGGCCGTGTTGCCGACCTCGTAGACGCCGGTGGCGGCATGCGGGCCGTTGGCATAGAGCTCGTAATAGGTCGGCGCGCGCTCGGTGTAACTGCCGTTCACCGCCAGTGCCAGACCCGGCATGAAACTCCACACCGCGCCCAGCGCGCCGCTGTTGCCGCTGAAAGTCCGGGTCTGCGCCGCGCCGAAACGCGGATCGACGGCGCCGAAAGGCACCGCGCCGCCGCCTTCACTGCCGACCTCGCTGCGTTCGTGGCGGCCGCCGAAACTCAGCTTGACGCTGCCCAGCGGCAGTTCCTCGAAGAAGAACAGCGAGCGGACCCGGGTGTTCGTCGAGGGCACGAAGGCCTCGGCGCCCAGCGCCGAGAAATCGAAATCGGTGGCCTGCGCGCCGATCACGCCGCGCAGCGGACCGAGGTCGCCGTGCACCGCCTCGACATGCAGGTCGCGCCCCTTGTTGCGGAACCGCGTCGCCGGAACACCGGCGTCAAGTTCCGTATGGTCATAGTCGGTATGCCCCGCCCTGAATTTCACGCTGCGGATGACCCTGCCCAGTTCGCGCACTTCACCGGCGAGGTCCCAGCGGCTGCTCTGCAGGTCGATGGTCACCTCCGGTTCCGCCACCGTGCCGTAGAAGGTGTTGTGGGCGGAGCGCGAAATGCCGACGTAGCCCTTGGCCCAGACATGCGACAGGCCAACCGCACCGCCATCGGAGCGCGACGCGCTGTTGGGCAACACGCCCTGCGCCTCGACCGCCTGCGGATCGGCGGCGCGCAGCCGCGCCGAGCGCGCGAAGCCCTTGATGCGCAGGTCCTCGGTGTCGCGGGTATGGACATCGGCATGCAGCGCAAGGCTGCCGTTGCCGGCCTCGAGCACCACGCCGGTCGCTTTCTCGCGCGCGGCACCGCCGAAACGCGTCTCCACGCGGCCGCTGATGCCGTTGATCGCGCTCTGCGGAATGCGGTTGTCGATGACGTTGACCACGCCGCCGACGGCATTGCCGCCGTAGAACAGCGCAGCGGGACCGCGCACCACCTCGGCCCGCTCGATCACCAGCGGATCGATCGCCACGGCATGGTCGAAGCTCAGCGACGAGGCATCGAGCACGCCCGCGCCGTTCTGCAGCACGCGAATGCGGTCGCCGTCGAGGCCGCGGATCACCGGACGGCTGGCATTGGGTCCGAAGCCGGTGGCGGCAACGCCGGGCAAGCCGTCGAGGGTGTCGCCCAGCGTGGGCGCACGCAGCCGGAACAGCTCAGCGCCATGCAGCAGGGACGCGGGCGATGCGAGTTCGAACAGGTCGCTGCCCAGCGGGTTGCCGGTGACCACGACCTCCGGCAGCGTTGCCGCCGGAACCGGAGTCTGCTGTGCCTGCGCGGTCGCGGCGTGCACCGCGGCCGCCATCGCGGCGAGCGCGAAGGTATTTCGTTTCATCATGAAGTTCTCCAAGGGACGAGTCGGGCCGCACGCAGCGCTCTCGGGCGCGCGCGTAGCGGAACAAAAACGGGAATGACCGGCAGTCGCCGGCGGGACGTCTAGGAGAACGCGGGGGGTGCGCGGGAATCGTAGGGAACTGCCGGACTTCCCGCTGCGGCGACATTGCCGGTGGCGATCGGCACTGCACGAATCGCAACGTTTGCGACGCCCTGGCTGCCAACGGGAGCACCGCCAAGGACTTCGCTGTAGAGCAGATCGAAGCCGCAGCTCGCGGACCACTCGCCGGCCGGACTTTCATCGCCGTGCGCGTGCTCATGCGCGTGGTCGGCATGCACGGCCGCTTCACCCTGATGGGCGGCATGCAGCAGCGCATGGGTCAGCGCGCCATGCTGGGCAAACAGCAGCAGCGCGATCAGCGCCGCGTGCAGCAGCCGCAGGCGCAGCAGCCCGGCGGGCGCGGTCATGGCTTAGCGGGTGACCGGGGCGGCATCGGTCAGGCGGTAATAAAGCCCCATCTCGTCATTGCGCAACAGCGAGAAGCGGCCGGAGACGACGATCGGCTCGAAGCCGTATTTCACCGGCGTCTTCGCCCGCACCTCGACCACCTGCTCCGGACCGCCGGGCATGCAGAAGGCGCAGCTCGGTGGCAGCGCCACCAGCAGGAAGCGCTTCTGCCGCTCGCCCATTTCCAGCGGCATCATGAAGCCCTGCAGCTTCACTTCCTGGCGATCCAGCGCAACCACGCTCTTGCCGAAATCCGGAATGAAGCGATCCTTCTGCTTCAGCGTTTTCACGTCGGCCAGCGTTTTCCACGACACCACGCCTTTCAGCTCGGGCAGCGGCTTCGCCGCGTACGGCGACGGCGGCAGGTTGGCATCCGGATCGCGCTTCATCAGGTCCTTGGAGCCGGGCTGAAAACCCTGGGCGCCGAGCGGAGCCGCCACGGCGAGCAACATCGCAACTATCCAGGTTTTCATAAAATTCCTTTATAATCAAATACTTATAAAATATCCGGCTATCAATGACGATGCCTCATGCCGCAGTATTTGCCGATGGCCAGCCCTTTGCAATCCTTGGCGAGCTGGGCATGGCACTCCTTCTCCGACTTGCCGCCCTCCAGGCACTTCGCCGCGTTGAGATGGGCCTCCGCCATCGCGCGATGGTCGGCGATGTCCTTCCTGATTTCGGCAGCACTGTGCGGCTTCCCCCCTTTCTGCTGCGCCTGAGCCGGCAGTCCCAGGGTCATGATGATGGCGGCGAACAGCGGTGCGACGAACGTTTTCAGTTTCATGTCTTTTCCTCTCGATATTTCAGCAACAAAAAATTGGCCTCTGTGCTCAGCCCCGCGCCAGCGTGCCGGCGATGTCGGTGCGATAGGCGCGCCAGGCCGGCAACAGCGCAGCCACGATGCCGGTGGCCAGCGCCAGCGCGACGACCCACAACTCCTCCATCACCCAGGCAAAGCCGGTGATCTCGACCTGCTGCGCCGCCTTCAGCGCATGGCCGAGGCCCTCCGCCATCGCGTGGCCGAACAGCAGCCCCAGCGCCGCGCCTGCAGCCGCCAGCAGCAGGCCCTCGAACAGCAGCAACAGCAACAACCGGCGCGGGCTCGCGCCCAGGGTGCGCATCACCGCGAGGTCGTAACGCCGCTCGTTCAGGGCGTTGTAGAGCGCGATGAACACGCTCAGCCCGGCACTGAGAATCAGCACCAGCGCAAAGGCGCGCAGCACATCGACGCCGACACCGATCAGCGTGAACAGCCGTGCAGTCTCGTACGCCGGCGATGCCGCCTGCATGCCGGTGTTGTTGTTGATGTAACGCGGCAGGATCGCCACCGCCAGCGGCGAGGCATACTGCACGAGCAGCGCGGTGAATTCCTTTTCATCGTCACCAAGCTGCTGCTCGATGTTGGTCACGTCCTTGATGTCGTGGTGCTCGGCATGCACCACCCATACGCTCTGGTAGGACGACAGCACCAGCCGGTCGAGCACGGTGCCGCTGCGCTCAAGCACGCCGACCACCCGGTACGGATGATCCTCGTGCGCATGTCCGCCGCTGTCGCCGAGGCCGTGTACGCCGTGGAATTCTGCGCCGACACCAAAACCGATGCGCGCCGCGACCTCGGCGCCGATCACCGCCTCCATCGGCGCCTGCCACATCCGGCCGGCGGCGATTTTCGCGCCGTAGTGTGCGACGTAATCCGGTGTCGTGCCGACGATGCGATAGCCGCGGTAACTGTCGCCCAGCGCCAGCGGAATGGCTTTTTTCACCATGCGGTGGCGCGAGATTTCCTGTGCCTCCTTCCAGGAAATGTTCCCGGTCGGCACATCGATGTGATAAATCGCCGACAGGATGATCTGCAGCGGGCTGCCCTTGGCGCCGATGGCGAGGTCGATGCCGCGCGCGTCACGCTGCATGCGCTCCTCGAGCTGGTGGGTCGCCAGCAGCAGCAGCACGATGGTGCCGACGCCCAGCGCCAGCAGCAGCACATTGAGCAGCGTCGCCAGCGGCCGCGCGCGCAGATAGGAATATCCGACGGTCGCGATGTTCATGCGCGCACCCCCAGATCGTGATGATGCGCGACCCGCGACTTGATGCGCTGGTCGTGGGTGGCAATCAGCAGCGTCGCATTGCACGCAGTGGCCTGGGCCTGCAGCAGTTCCAGCGCCTGCAGGCAGCGCGCGTCGTCGAGGTTCGAGGTCGGCTCGTCGGCCAGCAGCAACTGCGGGCGGTTGACCACCGCGCGCGCGATCGCGACACGCTGCGCCTGGCCGAAGGACAGTTCATGCGGTTTCGCGCCGCCCTTGCCGGCGAGATCGAGACTGCCGAGCACGTCATCGACACGCTGCCGGTCCTGCGGCAACCCGGACAGATACTGCGCCAGCAGCAGGTTGTGGGCGACATCGAGGCTGGGAACCAAATGCAGCCGCTGCAGCACGATGCCGATGTGCTGCCCGCGGAAACGATCCAGCGCCTGCGCACCCAGCGCACCGAGATCCTGCCCCGCCACCGTCACCCGGCCCGCGGCCGGTTTCAATATGCCGGCCAGCGCATGCAGCAGCGTGGTCTTGCCGCTGCCCGAAGGCCCCAGCAGCAGCCAGTGCTCTCCCTGTGCGGCCCGCCAGGCATCGACACGCAGCACTTCGGTTCCATCATAGGCATGGCTTACGCCCTGCAATTCGAACAAAATTATTCCTCCTCGATACGGGTCCAGACCGGAAAGGGATCAGGATATGAACTCCAGGCCGCGGGACCCTGCGCCATTTCGTCTGCGTTCAGCAGGCAGGACTCCAGCGATTTTTCAATGGCTTCCCGGTCCATGCCGATTCCGATGAACACCAGCTCCTGCCGACGATCGCCCCAGGGTTCGACCCACTTGCCATCGATTAGTTTGCGGTATTCGCCGTCCTGCGGCCAGTTTTCTCGATCGACCGCCACCCACCACAGTCCCGCGGCTGCGTGCCGGCAGACACCGCCGGCCTGTGACCATGAACCCGCAAAATCCATGCGGGTTGCCAGCCAGAAGTACCCTTTGGACCGCAGCACGCCATCCCACTCGGAGCGGATCAGATCCATGAAGCGCTGGGGATGGAAGGGCCTGCGCGCGCGATAGACAAAACTTGAAATGCCGTATTCCTCGGTCTCCGGCAGGTGCTCGCCGCGCATTTCCCTGAGCCAGCCGGGCGCCGCGGAAGCCCGGTCGAAGTCGAAACGGCCGGTGTCGAGGATCTTGCCCAGCGGCACTTCGCCGAACTTCGAGACCACGATCTCGGCCTCCGGATTGAGGGTGTGCAGGATCGAGGCCAGCCGCGCCATTTCGTCCATGTTCACCAGATCGCCCTTGTTGACAACGATCACGTCGGCAAACTCGATCTGGTCGACCAGCAGATCGACCACGGTGCGTTCATCCTCCTCGCCGAGGCTTTCGCCGCGGTCGTGCAGGAAATCGCTAGACGCGTAATCCTTCAGGAAATTGAAGGCATCAACCACGGTGACCATCGTATCCAGCCGCGCGACATCCGACAGGCTGCGGTCTTCCTCGTCGCGGAAGGTGAAGGTCTCCGCCACCGGCAAGGGTTCCGATATGCCGGTCGATTCGATCAGCAGGTAATCGAAACGGCCTTCGGCGGCGAGCTTGTTGATCTCCACCAGAAGATCCTCGCGCAGCGTGCAGCAGATGCAGCCGTTGGACATCTCGACCAGTTTTTCCTCGGACCGCGACAGCGCCGCCCCGCCCTCGCGCACCAGCTGGGCATCGATGTTGACTTCCGACATGTCGTTGACGATCACCGCCACGCGCCGGCCTTCCCGGTTGTTGAGCACATGGTTGAGCAGCGTGGTCTTGCCCGCCCCGAGAAATCCGGACAGCACCGTCACCGGCAAGCGCCCCGTTTCCCCGGCCACATTCCTGTTCATGCCGAATCCTTCCGTCATTACTGGCGCGTCTGGTTGGCGCCGGTGTGGGTTTCAACAATATGCGAGGCCAGCTGGCCCAGCACCCCGGCCACGCCGAGCGGGCCGTAGGCCTCCACCAGCCGCGGCAACAGTTCCGCGATCAGTGCTGCATTGACGGTCGCGCGGTCGATCCCGCCCTGTTCGCAGCGGGCAAATGCCGCGCGCAGTTCCGCAACGACGCGGGCGTGCTGCTCGGCAGCGGCCCGCGACGCCTCCTCCGCATCCATCCAGCCCGTGTCCGGAGGGCTCATGGCAGTCATCCCGCGAGCGCCTGTGCCGGGTCAGCGTCCTCGCCGGCCACGCACATTGCTAGCCCCTTTTCGAACAGTACCCGCGGCAGCTTGCGGCCGATGAAGACCATCACGCTGCTGCGGGCCTCGCCCCCGGCCCAGGGCTTGCCGTCGTCGGCGCTCATCAGCATGTGCACCCCCTGGAAAATGATCCGCCGGTCGCGCCCTTCGATGTTGAGCACCCCCTTGTAACGCAGCATGTCGGCACCGAAGGTCTGCAGCAGCAGGCCGAAAAAAGTCTCCAGCTTCTGCAGGTCGAAGGGCCGTGCATCGCGATAGACAAAAGAACCCACGTCGTCATCATGTTCATGATCGACGTTGTCCAGGAACTGGGGATCAATGCCGAGGATCGCGTCCAGATCAAAGCCGCGGATGTCGAGGATGTCCGCGACATCGGCCTGACCGAAATGCGCCGGCTTCACCGGGGCCCGCGGGTTCATCGTTTTAAGCCTTGCAACAAGCGCCTGCACCTCGGGCTCGGGCACCAGGTCGGTCTTCGACAGCAGGATGCGGTCGGCGAATCCGACCTGTTCCTGAGCCTCATGATGTTCGTCGAGCTGCTGCGGTCCGTGCCTGGCGTCGACCACGGTGATTATGGCGTCGATCGTGTAATCGCGGACGATGGCTTCTTCCACAAAAAACGTCTGCGCCACCGGCGCCGGATCGGCCAGCCCCGTGGTCTCGATCACCACGCGGCTGAAATCAAGTTCGCCGCGGCAGCGCTTGTCCGACAGGCTGCCGAGGATGCGCACCAGATCGCCGCGCACCGTGCAGCAGATGCAGCCGTTGTTCATCTCGACAATCTGCTCATCGCGCTCCTGCAGCAGGATTTCGTTGTCGATGCCGGCCTCTCCGAACTCGTTCTCGATGACCGCAATGCGGTGGCCGTGGGGCTCGCGCAGGATGCGATTGAGCAGCGTGGTCTTTCCGGCGCCGAGAAAGCCCGTGAGTATGGTCACCGGGATGCGCGCATCCACGGACCGGGTCATGGCCGCCTCCCTTCGGTTTTTCGGGCATCAGCTCCGGCGGCAGCGGGCGGCACGGATGGGCCGGAGTTGTGCGGGACACTGGCAACCGCAGGCATCACCGCGGCCATTGCCGGCGCAAAACGCTCCACGACCATTCCGCGGCCGCGCTTTGTGGTTTTCATGTAGCTGATGGAATTCATGGTGCCCTCAGTGAGAATGCAGGAACAGATGTGACAGCAGGATGGTGCCGATGCCGGCGGCGATGAACACGATCTGCAGCATGCTGCTGCGCATGTCGCTGCGGCGGTGCATCTCCGGTATCAGGTCCGCCACCGCGATGTAGATGAAGCTCGCGGCAGCGAGCACCAGCACGTACGGTGTCGCCTCTCGCGCGCCATCGAGGGCAAGGTAGCCCAGCACGCCGCCGGCGATCGCCATCAGGCTGGAGGCGAAATTGAGCAGCAGCGCTTTTTTCCGGCTGTAGCCGGCGTTGAGCAGCACCATGAAATCCCCCACCTCCTGCGGAATCTCATGGGCGATGATCGCCAGTGTGGTCGCCACACCCAGCGCGATGTCGGTCATGAACGCGGCGGCGATCAGCACGCCATCGACAAAATTGTGGAAACCGTCGCCGACGACGATCAGCATCCCGGTCGGGCTGTGGTGACCGCTTCTCTCGCCAACGTGATCATGGCCGTGCCGCCACAGCGCCGCCTTCTCCAGCAGGAAAAAGCCGAGCAGGCCGGCAAGCGTGACCGCGAACAGGCCCTCGATGCTGTCGGCCTGGGAGAACGCTTCCGGCAGCAGGTGCAGGAAAGCCGCGGCCAGCAGCACGCCCGCGGCGTAACTCACCATCGGCGCGAGCCAGCGCGACAGCAGCGCAAACGACAGCAACCCGGCAGCCAGCAGGCTCAACACGCCGCCGGCCAGCGTCGCCACAAGAATCCAGAGCAAGACTGTATCGATGACGATCTCCGGTTATTGCAATTGAGTTGCTTTTCTAGGCAAAAAAAGCAAGGTCGCCGGTTCAGTGCGGATGGCGGTGTGAACCGGCCTTGCGGCGGACCGGCACGCAATCGGCACAGAGCCCCTTCACGGTCAATTCAACCCGCTGCTGGCGATAACCGGCGGGCAGTTTCACCGCGGGACCGCTGGTCACCGGATCCAGGCACAACACCTGCCCGCAGTCACTGCACTGGAAATGCGCGTGCGGCCCGCGGTGCGCATGCTCCGCGGCATTGAAACGCCAGACGCGGTCATCCCCGGCAATTTTGTGGGCGAGGCCCTGCTCGGTGAGCCATTCCAGCACGCGGTAAATGGTCACGCGGTTTACCCCGAGTGACGCCGGCAGCCGTGACTCGACTTCGGTATGCGTCAGCGCGCGCTCCGCCGCGAGCAGCACGGCAAGCACGGCGATGCGCGGACGCGTCATGCGTGCCCCGGTACGGCGCAGGGATGCTTCGGCGATGTCGGATGCGTCGGTTTTCACGGCTGTCATCTTTTGGATTGCCGGATTAAAACACAGGCCTTCCTGCGCCAAACGTCGAGATGAATTAGTCATTAAAAACAATTATTTATGTTCAACCCTTGGCTGCACCCGCCATAGTCAGCGTGATTGCACGATACCTTGACCTGCGCCAGCCCACGCCGGAAAACCGGCGATTCAGTACAGGCGCCTGATTGCAACAAGGTTGCGATCATAGGCAGTCCCCGCATTTTTCGCAACCTTGTTGCAATCAGGCGCCCGGCGGCACGCTTATATACTGCGGCTGATGAAACGCCTGCTGATCCTGCTGATCGACGCCTACCGCCTGCTGCTGTCACCCTTCTTCGGCACGCAGTGCCGGTTTTATCCGACCTGCTCGGCCTATGCGCGCGAGGCCATCGACACGCATGGGGCGATCAAGGGGACCTGGCTGACAATCCGGCGGCTGGGGAAGTGTCATCCCTGGCATGAGGGGGGGATCGATAATGTACCGCCGGCGCGGACTGAGAATTGATCCTGCCTGTAAACTGACATGCGCCGTTGACGTGAATTGAGTAGAAGGCAGGACTACAGCGCGCTAGCATGTAGCTGGATTGCCTCCCATGAATCTACCGGCCTGTGGCTTGAAGAAAACAATGTCATTCCAGAAACTTCTTGGAATCGAGCTTCCAATCATTCAGGCCCCGATGGCCGGTTCTCAGGGAAGCGCTCTTGCTGTCGCAGTTTCCAACGCCGGAGGGCTGGGCTCCCTGCCTTGCGCGATGCTCGACCCCGAAACCATGCGCAAAGAGCTGGCAACAATCCGGAGCCGAACCACGAAACCGTTTAATGTCAATTTTTTCTGCCACACCCAGCCCGAGCCCAACTCTGAGCGCGAGGGGGCCTGGCGGCAGATGCTGTTGCCTTACTTTATCGAACTCGGGGTCGATGTAAACGCCATTCCTTCCGGCCCGGGGCGCTTGCCATTCAGCAGGGAGGCTGCCGACGTGCTCGAAGAGTTCGAACCTGCCGTGGTGAGCTTTCATTTCGGGCTTCCTGCTCCCGATCTGCTGCAACGGGTGCGCAAATGGGGCGCGAAAATCTTGTCCTCTGCAACTACTGTCGACGAAGCGCGTTGGCTGGAAGCACATGGCGTCGATGCCGTCATCGCGCAGGGGCTCGAAGCGGGCGGCCATCGCGGCATGTTCCTGTCGGAGGATGCTGGCACCCAAATTGGCACCTTCGCGCTGGTGCCACAAATCGTGCGCGCGATAAATGTTCCAGTCATCGCCGCTGGTGGTATCGCAGATGCCAGAGGCGTCGCCGCCGCAATGGCACTCGGCGCCTCTGCAGTGCAAGTCGGGACAGCCTACCTGCTGTGTCCGGAAGCCACTACGAGCACGGTACATCGTGCAGCACTGAAGAGAGGTACAACCCATGTCACAGCACTGACCAACCTGTTTTCGGGGCGGCCCGCTCGCGGCATCGTGAATCGCCTCATGCGCGATCTCGGGCCGATGAACCCTGCGGCACCTGCCTTTCCGTTGGCAACGGCGGCCATCGCACCTATTCGCGCGAAAGCCGAGAGCCTCGGCAGCAGCGAGTTCTCACCCTTGTGGGCCGGACAGAACACGAGCGGATGCAAGGAAGCCCCCGCGGCACTGATTACGCGAGAGTTGGTCAGCGCGCTCACAAATGCGCGCTGACCGTCCGTGTCAACCAGCAGGCAACGATGCGCCGTCCTTGCCGAAAGCGGCCTCGATTTCAAGGATCCCGTACTGGTTTTTGCGGGAACGACCCAAAAATCGAGGACTGGCAAAAAGATTAGGGCGAGACCCGGATCATCTGCTTCGGTGTGCTGCGCGGACGGATCGTTGTGGTGGGCTATGCACCGCGTGGCGCGGATCGCCACGTCTTCAGCATGAGGAAAGCCAATGACCGCGAAAAAGCGCGTCTCGCGACGCTCCTTGGGCTCTGACCTGAAGCGCGTGGACGCCCACACCATTCAGCGGCACGAGTACGACGAACTGCCGGAACTGACGGATGACATGCTCGCCCGCGGCAGGATCAACAAGGGCGGGCGTCCCCGCGCCGCAAATCCGAGAAAACTCATATCCATCCGCTTGCCCGAGAGCGTCATCGAGCGCTGGCGTGCGACAGGCCCGGGCTGGCAGGCGCGCATGGCGGAGCGGCTGGCCAAGACCCCGCCGAAGTGAAGCCCGAGCATGCGGCAACGCAGCGGACGCCCGCAGGAGCAATCCGCGCGGTTGGCCGCAAACGCTATATCCCGGCGCGCAGCAACAAGCCCTTCAGATACTCCCCCTCCGGAAAATTCAGCGCCACCGGATGATCCGCTGACGCATGCAGCCAGCGCTCGATGCGCGCATCCACCCCGGCATCCAGCGCCGCACCGGCGACGATTTTCTGGAACAGGTCCGGGCTGACGCCTCCGGAGCAGGAATAGGTCATCAGCAAGCCGCCGGGGTTGAGCAGCTTGAAGCCGAGCAGGTTGATGTCCTTGTAGGCGCGCGCGGCCTTCTCGGCATGGGCGGCGGTCGGCGCGAGTTTCGGCGGATCGAGCACGATGATGTCAAACTTGCGGCCGCCGTCGCGGAAGCTGCGCAGGGTCTTGAACACGTCGGCTTCCAGCCATTCCGCTGTTTGCCCGTCACCCGGCAGCTTGTTGCGCCCGGCATTGGCCTTGGCCGCGGCCAGCGCCGGGCCGGAGCTGTCGATCGCGGTGACTGATTTCGCGCCGCCGGCCAGCGCGTTCAGCGCAAAACCGCCGCAGTAGCAGAAACAGTCGAGCACGGTCTTGTCCTGCGCCAGCCCGCGCAGCAGCAGGCGGTTGTCGCGCTGGTCGAGATAGAAACCGGTCTTGTGGCCCTGCTCCGCATCCACCGCGAATTCGAGGCCGTGTTCGCGCACGATCATCGGCGCACCGGCGGCCTCGCCGCGCAGCAGGCCGGATTGCGGCGGCAGGCCTTCGAGTGCGCGCACGTCGGCATCCGAGCGCTCGATCACGCGCGCAACGCCGGGCAGCGCTGCCAGCGCATCGGCGATCGCGCCGCGCCAGCGTTCGGCGCCGGCGCTGAGCAATTGCACGACCACGGTGTCGCCGTAACGGTCGGCGATGACGCCGGGCAGGCCATCGGATTCGCCGTGCACCAGGCGCGCGCTGTCACCCGCCGAGACGCTGCGTGCCGCCGCCGCGCGCGCGACGCGCTGTGCAAAAAACGCGGCGTCGATATCCCCCGCGATCCAGGACCAGACCCGGGCGCGGATCTGCGATTCGGGGCTGTATGCGGCGACCGCGAGGAAGGCGCCGTCGGCCGAAAACACCTCGACGCTGTCGCCAAGCTGGGGCTTGGCTTCGACCTTGGCGATGGCGCCGGAGAATACCCAGGGGTGCCGGCGTTTCAGCGATTTCTCGCGGCCGGGTTTGAGTATGAGTTTATGCACTTGAATACTTTTCCCCTCACCCTCTACCCTTCCGGGCACCTAGGTCCCCGCAAGCGGGGAGAGGGAATGGTTTTTTAGGTTTTTTGCTTCGCCCGCGGATGAGCAGCGTCGTAGATTTTGGCGAGATGCTGACAACACGCTGCAGCGCGGCGTGTTGCGGCGCAGGCTAACGTGAGCGCAGCGAACGTTAAGGCCGTCAGGCCGGCCGCAGCCAAAGTCCAGTTCATTTCCCTTTCCGCTTCGCTCGGGGATGTGCCGCATCGTAGATCTTCGCCAAATGCTGAAAATCCAGCTGCGTATAGACCTGCGTCGTCGAGATGCTGGCGTGGCCGAGCATTTCCTGCACCGCGCGCAGGTCGCTGCTCGACTGCAGCACATGCGAGGCGAAGGAATGGCGCAGCATGTGCGGATGGACGCGGGCGGCGATGCCCTGCTGCTGGGCGCGGGCGCGCACGCAGGACTGCACCGCGCGCGGGCCCAGGCGCTTGCCCCTGGGATTGACGAACAGCGCGCCGGCCTCGGCCTGCGGCAGCATTGCGCGCTGCGCGAGCCAGGCCTGCAGCGCCTGCACGGCGTGGCTGCCCACCGGCACGATGCGCGTCTTGCTGCCCTTGCCGGTGACCCGCACCGTGGCGTCGGAGAAGTTGATGTCCTCCGGCGCGAGGCCGGTCAGCTCCGACAGGCGCAGGCCCGAGGAGTAGAACAGTTCGAGGATCGCGCGGTCGCGCACGGCCAGCAGATCATCGGCGTCCAGCTCGACCAGTTGCCGCGCCTCGTCGGGCGACAGCGCCTGCGGCAGGCGCTTCGCGCTTTTCGGGGCGCGGATGCCGATGCAGGGATTCTGCGCGACGCCGTGGTCGCGGGCGAGGTAGTGGTAGAAGCCGCGCCAGGCGGAGAGCATGCGCGCGAGGCTGCGCCCGTCGAGGCCGCGGCCGTGCAGCTGGGCGATGCCGCGGCGGATGTCGTGCGCGGTCAGTTCCCCCGGCGTGCGTTCGGCGGCGATGCGCAGCAGGGCCTCGATGTCGCGGCGGTAATTCTTCGCGGTGTGCGCCGACAGCCGGCGCTCGTGGGTCAGGTGGCGGATGTAGCCATCGAGCTGTGCAGCCGAGGCCGGAAGTATCTGCGCGGCGGGCGCTTCGGAAGCTTTTCGCCCGCGGGCGGTCACGCCGGTTCCAGCTCGCGGCGCAGGCAGGCGGAGATCAGCTCGCCGATGCGCGTGAGGTAGAGGGTGCCCATCTCGGGATAGAAGCGCTGCGCGTCCTCGCTCGCCAGCGCGAGCAGCCCGAAGCTGCCGCTGCCGCCCAGCGCGACATAGGCATACGATTTCAGCAGCGGCGCAGCCTCGCCGAAGAAGGCGGCGGTGTCGGCCATCGCCAGCGGCCCGCAGTGGGGATGCGTGAGGCTCGCGGCAAAGGTCCGCGTTGCCTCGGACACGCCGTCGTCGGCCGCGGGATGCCACAGTTTCAGCGCGACATGGGGCACCGAAAAATCCTCGCGCAGGTTGAAATCGACGGCATGGCGCAGCGCGGCCGCGCCGCGCGCGCCGATCAGCGCCAGCGCGAGGCGGTGCACTTTCTCGCCGATGACGTCGTTCTCCTCGCCGAACTGGATCATTTCGGAGAGCTTGCTTTCGAGCTGCTTGCCGCGCTCGCGCAGCGTCAGGATCTGGCGCTCGCTGATCGAGATCGCGCGCCCGCCGTGGGGATGCGGAATGAACACGTCGGCAACGACCTCCGCGTACTGCTCGAAAAATTCCGGGTGTTCCTTCAGGTACGCGGCAACGTCGTCGGATTTCATCTTGTTCCTTGCAGTTCTTGTTCGATGGTGTTGTTCAGCCGGGCAGCTCGATGGCGCCGTCGAATACGGTCACCGCGGGCCCGGTCATCAGCACCGGCTGGCCGGCGCCGGTCCATACTATAACGAGGTCGCCGCCGCGCGTCGAAACCCTGACCCGCGCGTCGAGCAGGCCGCGCTCGATGCCGGCGACCACCGCGGCGCAGGCCCCCGTGCCGCAGGCCAGCGTTTCGCCGGCGCCGCGTTCGTAGACGCGCAGCCGGATGTGCGCGCGGTCGACGACCTGCATGAAGCCGGCATTGACCCGCTGCGGAAACTGCGGATGGGCCTCGATCAGCGGACCCTCGGTCGCCACCGGCGCCATGTCGACGTTATCGACGACTTGCACCGCATGCGGATTGCCCATCGATAAAACATTGATTTTAATGATATTTTTGTCGATCGCCAGATCATACAGCGGCTGCCGCGCCGGCACCGCGAAGGGAATCTTCGCCGGCTCGAACTCGGGCACGCCCATGTTGACGGTGACTTCGCCATTTGCCTCCAGCCGCGGCTCGATGACACCGGTGAGCGTGCCGACGCGGATCACGGTTTTTTTTGTCAGGCCGCGTCCGTGCACATAACGCACGAAACAGCGCGCGCCGTTGCCGCACTGCTCCACCTCGCCGCCGTCGGCGTTGAAGATGCGGTAGTAGAAATCGGTGTCCGCGCTGCGCGGCGGCTCGACCATCAGCAGCTGGTCGCAGCCGACGCCGAAATGGCGGTCGGCGATGAACCGCAGCTGCGCCGGCGTCAGCGCCACCGGTGACTTCGTCGCGTCGACGACGACGAAATCGTTGCCGAGGCCCTGCATCTTGGTGAATTCGAGGCGTTTCATCGAGGCCGCATCACCTGCATTGGTCGCGATAGTCGCGATAGATGCAACGATCCATGATGACGGTCATGCCGCCGGCCTGTGCGCGCAGCGCCGCCGGCTCGTTGACGATGCCTTCCTGGATCCAGACCGCCTTCAGTCCCAGCGCGAGGCATTCATCGACCACGCCGTCGATGAACTCGGCGCTGCGGAAGACGTCGACGAGATCGATTTTTTCCGGGATATCCTTCAGCGCCGGGTAGACCTTCTCGCCGAGAATCTCCCTGGCTGCGGGATGGACCGGGATGACGCGGAAACCGAACTCCTGCATCGCCTTCGATACGCCGTAGCTGGGCCGTGACGCGTTCGGCGACAGGCCGACCACGGCGATGGTCTTGACCTTCTTCAGCAGTGCGCAGCGCGACTGTGCGTCGGGGTTTTCGAACATGTTCAGACCTTTTTGACCATCACGTAATCGTCCATCACGAAACCGCCGCCGATATCCTTCACCACCGCTTCGCGCACCGTAAAACCGTGTTTGCGGTAGGCGGCGATCGCCTTGGCGTTGCCGCGGTTCACCGCGAGTTCTAGTTCGCTGCAGCCTTCGCGCCGCGCCAGCGCCTCCGCCCGCGCGATCAGCCGGCCGCCGCAACCGCAGCGCTGTGCCGCAGGATGCACGTAGAGCTTGTCGATCTTCAGCGCGGCATCGCGCGCCTTCTGCAGGGCCATGTAGGCGACGATCGCGCCATCCAGCCGCAGCACGAACCACCACACATCCGCCTGCGCGAGTTCCGCGCGGATCACCGCCGGATCGTAGCGCTGCGCCAGCATGTATTCTATCTGCGCGACGCTGATGATGCCCGGGTAATGCGCATGCCAGATCGCGCGCGCCAGCGCAGCCACCGTTTCGACATCGGCATCGGTCAGCGGCGCGATTTCGGGCTCCATGGACATCTGATTGGGATTTCAACAGGGATTGTCGTCCCGGCGAAAGCCGGGACCCAGGACATTCCGGATTCCGGCTTGCCCCCCAAGGTGACTTCCTTCGGGGCACGCCGGAATGACGGGCATTTGAAATGGCTTCCAGTCAGTAATAACGCGCCTCGCCCGGCGGCCGCGTCTTGAAGCGCTTGTGCAGCCAGTAGTACTGCGCCGGCATCTCGCGCACCCGCTCCTCGATGAAGGCATTCATGCGCCGCGTGTCGGCGGCGAGGTCGCCGCTGGGGAAGTTGTCCCAGGCCGGGTGGAAGCGCAGCACATAGCCTTCGCTGCCCGGCAGCTGGGTGGTCACCGCCGGCACGACAACGGCACCGGTCAGCGCGGCGATGCGCGAGAGCCCGGTGATGGTCGCCGCCGGCACGCCGAAGAAAGGCACGAAAATCGAGTCGCGCTCGCCGAAATCCATGTCCGGCAGGTAATAGAACGGCAGCCCGGACTTGATCGCCTTCGCCACCGGACGGATGCCGTCCTGGCGCGAGTAGAGTTCGGTCGGCCCCAGCCGCGTGCGGCCGTGCAGCAGCACCGCGTCGAAGGCCGGGTTTTTCTGCTTGCTGTAGACCGACACCAGCGGGAACTCGGCGGTGAGGCGGATGCCGCCCATGTCGAGGCCGACGAAATGCGGCGCCAGCCAGATCACCGGCCGCTCGCGCACCGCGCGCCAGTGCTCGAGGCCCTCGATGCGCACCAGCTTCAGCACGCGCTCGCGGCTGCCCCACCACAGGATGCCGTGTTCGAGCAGGCTGCGCGCGAACACGGCGAAATGTTCGCGCGCGAGCCGCGCGCGCTGCGAGGCCCGCAGTTCCGGAAAACACAGCTCGAGGTTGGTCATCACCACCCGCCGCCGCTCCGCCGCCAGCGCATGCAGCAGCAGCCCGGCCGCGCGGCCCAGCGGAGCCAGCAGCGACAGCGGCAGCCAGTGCAGCAGCCAGATCAGGGCGAGGCCGAGGCGGGTCATTGGGAGCAGCGATGAGTGATGAGTGATGAACGATGAACAAAATGCCACAATCGACCCACGGGTTTCAGCTCATCGTTGCTTCGCTTCAAGTGTGCCCTTGTCATCGCTCCGCACTCCGCGCTGGAGTTTTATAGCGGTTGTAGCCCCACAGGTACTGCGCCGGGCAGCGCCGGATCACGTCTTCCACCGCGCGGTTCAGCGCTGCCGGCGACAGCGGCAGCGGCACGCGCTGCAACTGCAGGTGGTAACCCTTGCCGCCGGGCAGGCGTTCGGCAAAGGCCATCACCACCGCGGCGCCGGTGGATTCCTGCAGGCGGGTCACCAGCGTCATGGTGTACGCGGGGCGGCCGAAAAAATCCGCCCACTCGCCCTCACCGACTCCCGGCGCCTGGTCGGGCAGCACGCCGATGGCCTCGCCACTGCGCAGCGCCCTGTAGAGCCGCCGCACGCCCTGCAGGTTGGCCGGTGCCAGCCGCGCCTGGGCGCGCATGCGGCCCGCGCGCATCAGCGGCTCCAGCGCAGCGCGCTTCGGCGGCCGGTAGAGCACGGTCAGCGGCAGCCGCCGAGCGCCGTAAAGCGCGGAAATCTCGAAACAGCCGAGATGCGGCGTCAGGAAGATGAGGCCCCGGCCCTCGCACTGCGCCGCCTCCACCACGCTCCAGTCATCGCAGCGCACGATCGCGTCGATCTCCTCGTCGCGGCCGAACCAGACCCGGCACAGCTCGGTGATCCCCTTGCCGGCCTCGGCCACCGCGGCATGCAGCGTGCGCCGGAATGCGACTTCGTCCGCGCACAGGCCGCTCGAGCGCAGGTTTTCGCGCAGGCGCCGGCGATACGTCGGCGACAGGCCGTAGACCAGCCAGCCCAGGCCCGCACCGAAAAAATGCAGTCCGGCCAAAGGCATGCGCGCGCAGCACCGCATCAGCATCAACAACATCGTCGCCAGAGGGGAATTCCGTTAAGAAATCGGGAGTTATGTGCTATTCTAGCGGCCTTTTTGCCGGGCCCCGCATAGAAATGCCCGGTGTCCATCAACCCCCTACTCGAGCCAGACGTCCAAGCCCATGAGCAATTACCTGTTCACTTCCGAGTCGGTGTCAGAAGGTCATCCCGACAAGATCGCCGACCAGATTTCCGACGCCATCCTCGACGCCATCCTGGCGGCTGACAAGAACGGCCGCGTCGCGGCCGAGACCATGACCCACACCGGGCTGGTCGTGCTCGCCGGCCAGGTCACCACCAGCGCGCGCGTCGATTACGCGCAGGTCGCGCGCAACGTGATCAAGCAGATCGGCTACAACGATTCCGAAATCGGCTTCGACTACAAGAGCTGCGGCGTTCTGGTGTGCTACGACCAGCAGTCCCCGGACATCGCGCAGGGCGTGGATGAAGGCAAGGGCCTCGACCTCGACCAGGGCGCCGGCGACCAGGGCCTGATGTTCGGCTTCGCCTGCGATGAAACCCCGCAGCTGATGCCGATGCCGATCTACTACTCGCACCGCCTGATGGAGCGCCATGCCGAGCTGCGCCGCGACGGGCGGCTCCCCTGGGCGCGTCCCGACGCCAAGTCGCAGGTCTCCGTGCGTTATGTCGACGGCAAGCCGCATCACATCGACACGGTGGTGATCTCGACCCAGCATCGCGAGGACATCGGCCACAAGGAACTGTCGGAAGCGATCATCGAGCAGGTATGCAAGCCGGTGCTGCCGAAGAACATGATCACCAAGGACACCAAGTACCTGATCAACCCGACCGGCCGCTTCGTCATCGGCGGCCCGCAGGGCGACACCGGCCTGACCGGCCGCAAGATCATCGTCGACACCTACGGCGGCTATTCGCGCCACGGCGGCGGCGCGTTCTCGGGCAAGGATCCGTCGAAGGTCGACCGCTCGGCCGCCTACGCCGCGCGTTATGTCGCGAAAAACATTGTCGCCGCGGGGCTAGCGACCAAGTGCGAGATCCAGGTTGCCTACGCCATCGGCGTCGCGCGCCCGGTCAGCGTGCTGGTCGACACCTTCGGCACCGGCAAGATCGCCGATGACAAGATCGCGACCCTGGTCGAGAAGCATTTCGACCTGCGGCCGAAAGGCATCATCCAGTCGCTGGACCTGCTGCGCCCGATCTACACCAAGACCGCCGCCCACGGCCACTTCGGCCGCGACGAGCCGGAGTTCACCTGGGAGCACACCGACAAGGCCGCTGCACTGAAGGCCGACGCCGGCATCAAGTAAGTTTCACCGCCTCATCAAAAACGCCGGCATGTGCCGGCGTTTTTGTTTGGGTGTCATGCAAAACGCGCGCGCACTGCAGAGAAGGACAGCATCGCCACCACGGCCGACAGCAGGAAGTAATAAACGGGATAGAAACTCTGCGCGAGCATCTGCGTTCCCGGCCCGCTCAGTACCGCGGCGAGCATCGCCAGATAGGCCGCGCACCAGACAAACCACGGACCCGGCATTTCATGCCCGTGGCGCAGCGTGCTTCTCCAGATCGGGATGAAGCTGACGACCGAGGTGGTCACCGCCAGCACATTCGCCCAGGCCGCGCCGCCGGTCAGAACATACAGCGCCCAGGCAGCGAGATCGAAACCCACCGCAAGATAATCGGTGCCGCGCGCCGGGTGGTAGACGACCTCGCGCGAACCTGCGGCGCGTTTCGCCAGTTGCAGTGCCGCGGTCACCGCAAAAATCGCGCAGCAGCCGAGAAAGCAGGCCAGCGGCAGCGCCGAAGTCGCCCAGTGGCTGTCGATGGCATCGAAGGTGCGGTATTCGACCCAGGCGCCGATGAGCCACATGAACCAGCTCGCGGCATTAGGCCGCGTGCGCCCGCGCAATATGCCCAGCGCGTACCAGGCATAGCCGGCGAGATGCAGCAGCAAGGCCAGCAGGCCCAGCACGGCGCTCAGGGTCATTTTCGACGCGATTTCAAAAATATCATTATAAACAAATAGTTATATGTCATCCGGCGAGGCGGCTTGAAGGCGGCGAAGCCGCTGCGCGGCGCATCCGCTATAATCCGCCCCGCTGAGGAGCGTTGCGACCGGCGGATTTTCGAATCCCTCACCGGCCAGGCTCAGCAAGAATCAACGGCGCTCGCACCGGCAACGGTGCGAGCGCTTTTTTTTGCAGTTCTGAACATGCATGCCTCCGAGGGGCGCTGCGACCGGAAGGATTTTCCCGACGGCCAGGCTCGGGCGGCAATGCTGGCAACGGCGCCCGCTTAATTTTCTTTTTACCATCCAGGAGTTTTGCATGAACGCCAAAGCCGCCGACTACAAGGTCGCCGACATCAATCTGGCCGATTTCGGCCGCAAGGAAATCGCCATCGCCGAGACCGAGATGCCCGGCCTGATGGCCATCCGCGAGGAAAACAAGGGCAAGCTGCCGCTGAAGGGCGCGCGCATCGCCGGCTCGCTGCACATGACCATCCAGACCGCCGTGCTGATCGAAACCCTGGCCGCGCTGGGCGCTGAAATCCGCTGGGCCTCGTGCAACATTTTCTCGACCCAGGACCATGCCGCGGCTGCGATCGCCGCCGCCGGCATCCCCGTCTTCGCCTACAAGGGCGAGACACTGGAGGACTACTGGGAATACACCCACAAAATCCTCGAATGGCATGACGGCGGCACGCCGAACATGATCCTCGACGACGGCGGCGACGCGACGCTGCTGGTGACGCTGGGCGCGCAGCACGAGCGCAACAAGACCCTGCCGCCGGAAGGCACCAACGAGGAGGAGGTCGTGCTGTTCGCGGCGATGCGCAAGCGCCTGAAGGAGCAGCCCGGCTACTACTCGAACATCGAGAAGAACATCAAGGGTGTCACCGAGGAAACCACCACCGGCGTGCACCGCCTCTACCAGATGGAGAAGGAAGGGCGGCTTCCCTTCCCGGCGATCAACGTCAACGACTCGGTGACCAAGTCGAAGTTCGACAACCTCTACGGCTGCCGCGAGTCGCTGGTCGACGCCATCAAGCGCGCCACCGACGTGATGGTCGCCGGCAAGATCGCCGTGGTCTGCGGCTACGGCGACGTCGGCAAGGGCAGCGCCGAGGCGCTGCGCGCGCTGTCGGCCCAGGTCTGGGTCACCGAAATCGACCCGATCTGCGCGCTGCAGGCGGCGATGGAGGGTTTTCGCGTGGTGACCATGGAATACGCCGCCGACAAGGCCGACATCTTCGTCACCGCCACCGGCAACCTCGGCGTGATCACCCACGACCACATGAAGCGGATGAAGCACAACGCCATCGTCTGCAACATCGGCCACTTCGACTCGGAAATCGAGATCGCGGCGCTGAAGCAGTACAAGTGGGAAAACATCAAGCCCCAGGTCGACCACGTGATCTTCCCCGACGGCAAGCGCATCATCGTGCTGGCGGAGGGACGCCTGGTGAACCTCGGCTGCGGCACCGGCCATCCGTCCTTCGTGATGTCGAGCTCCTTCGCCAACCAGACGCTGGCGCAGCTGGAGCTTTACACCCAGGGCGCCAAGTACCAGAACAAGGTCTACGTGCTGCCGAAACACCTCGACGAGAAGGTCGCACGCCTGCACCTGAAGAAACTCGGCGTGGACCTGACCGTGCTCAACGAGAAGCAGGCTGACTACCTGCACATTCCCGTCGATGGCCCGTACAAGCCGGAACACTATCGCTACTGAGACAGCAGCTGACTCGATGGGCCTTGTCGATTGACCCGACTCCGGATTGACTCCACTATGGATCCATATTGAAGCCGATCCGGAGTATTCATGCCCGTCAATCTGTCCATCAAAAACGTGCCCGACGCCCTGGCCGAGGCCTTGCGCGCCCGCGCTGAACGCAATCACCGGTCGCTGCAGGGGGAATTGATGCACATCATCCAGACGGCAGTGACTGAAAACACCGCCCCGGCTCCGGTCGCTGCAAAAGTGACCATCGACGACCTGCACGCGCGCACCAAAACGCTGTTTCCCGAGGGCACTCCCAGCTCCGTCGCCTTCATTCGCTCCATGCGTGACGGCCGCAATCGCTGAATGCCGCGATGAGCGAATTGATCGTTGCCCAGCCGCGGGCGCCCTACGCAGCCCGTCCACCGCTGGTGGTTGACGCCAGCGTGCTGGCCGCAGCGCTGTTCGGCGAGGAAGAAAATGATGTCGCCAAGTCCTGGATGCGTGGCCACGCGCTACCGGCTCCCGCAGACGGCGTGTACGCTATTGCGACGCATTACGATCTTTCGGCCTACGATGCCTCTTATCTGTGGCTTGCAGTGCACCTCAGGTCACCACTCGCCACTTTCGACCAGCGTCTTGGAACAGCGGCCCGGGAATGTTTCGGCAATCTTGACGATCCCGGCCACTGAAACCGCTGAACAGCCCTAGCCAAGCAGACGGAACAAGCAGACACCCATGGACTCCCAGAAAAAACATCCGCGCAGCTTCAGCTTCGAGTTCTTCCCGCCCAATACGCCGGAGGGGCTGGAAAAACTTGGCCAGACCGCACGGCAGCTGGCGCAGCTGAAGCCGAAGTTCTTCTCGGTGACCTACGGCGCCGGCGGCTCGACCCGCGAACGAACGCTGCGCGCGGTGCTCGATCTGCGCGCCGCCGGCTATGCCGCCGCACCGCACATCTCCTGCATAGGCTCCTCGCGTGAGGACATCCGCGACATCCTGCGCGGCTACCGCGAGAACGGCATCCGCCACCTGGTGGCGCTGCGCGGTGACCTGCCTTCGGGCACCGCCTTCGCCGGCGAATTCCATTACGCCAACGAACTGGTGGCCTTCATCCGCGGCGAGTTCGGCGATCATTTCCACATCGAGGTCGCCGCCTATCCGGAATATCACCCGCAGGCAAAAAGCGCGCAGGACGACCTGCTCAATTTCAGGCGCAAGGTCGAAGCCGGCGCCGACTCGGCGATCACCCAGTATTTCTACAACGCCGACTGCTATTTCCATTTCGTCGACCAGTGCGAGGCGATGGGACTCGACATTCCGATCGTCCCGGGCATCATGCCCATCGGCAAGTTCTCCCAGCTGGCCCGCTTCTCGGATGCCTGCGGCGCGGAAATCCCGCGCTGGATCCGCAAGAAACTCGAGGGCTATGGCGACGACAGCGATTCGATCCGCGCTTTCGGACTCGATGTCGTGACCCGCCTCTGCGAAGACCTGCTCGCCGCCGGCGCGCCGGGGCTGCACTTCTACACGATGAACCAGGCCAGCCTGACCACGACCATCTGGCAGCGGCTTGGCCTGTAGCTTTTCCACGCCCCCGGCAGCCAGACCTTCAGCCACGGAACCGCGCCGCCCGGCGCCGTCCGTGGCTATACTCGCGGTGGCGCAGCCGCGCCCGCCACATCGAGGGAGGGGACGATGGAGCAGGACAAGCAGAATCCGCCGGAAACGGATCGCCAGGCACTCGCCTCGGCCGCCAAGGCGCGGGCGCCCGCGGAGGCCGCGGCACTGCTCGCCGAATACCCGGCCGCGCGCATCGCCGAAGTCCTGCAGGACCTGCCGCCGGCGCTGACCCAGGACATCCTCGCCGAACTGCCCGGCGGGCTGGTCGACGGCATCGCGCATGCGGCGCCGGAGCAGACCGTCGCCCAGTGGCGCACCAACCAGCAGTTCGCGCAAGGCAGCATCGGCCGCATGATGGAGCCGGTGCGCGCGGTATTCCGGCCGCAGATGACGGTGCGCGAAACCATCGAGCAGCTGCGCCCGCTGGTGCGCACCGCCTTCATCACCTACGGCTACATCGTCGACGACGGCGGACGCCTGCTGGGCATCGTCACCATGCGCGACCTGCTGTTCGCGGACGACGACACCCCTCTCGACTCGATCATGCTGCGCAACGCCTTCTCGCTGACGCCGGACCTGGCGCTGGCCGACGCGATGAAGCTGGTGCTCGACCGCCATTACCCGGTCTACCCGGTCTGCGACAGCGAGGGCCGGTTGCTCGGCCTGGTGCGCGGCCAGACCATGTTCGCCGAGCAGGCCTTCGAGATCACCGCCCAGGTCGGCAGCATGGTCGGTGTCGAGAAGGAGGAGCGCCTGGCGACGCCGCTGAAGGGCAGCTTCAAGTTCCGCCACCCCTGGCTGCAGATCAACCTCGCCACCGCCTTCATCGCCGGTGCAGTGGTGGCCATATTCCAGGACACCGTCGACCGGCTGGTGATCCTCGCGCTGTTCCTGCCCATCCTCGCCGGACAGTCGGGCAACACCGGCTGCCAGGCACTGGCGGTGACGCTGCGCGGCATGACGCTGGGCGAGCTGAAGGCCGGCGCCGAACGCGCGCTGGTGGTCAAGGAAGCTTCTCTGGGCGCGCTCAACGGCGCCTTCACCGGGCTGGTGGCCGCGCTGGGCATGTTCATCGTCGCGAACTATCAGGACAACCCCAACGCGCTGATGCTGAGCCTCGTGGTGTGGATCGCGCTGGTCGGCAGCTGCGTCGCCAGCGGCATCGCCGGCGCCATGGTGCCGCTGACGCTGAAACGCTTCGGCTTCGACCCCGCGACGGCTTCCAGCATTTTCCTGACCACCGCCACCGATGTGGTCAGCATGGGCCTGCTGCTGGGGCTGGCGGCAATGCTCATCTGAGCGCGATCGCCTGAAACAAAAAGGCCGCCCGCGGGCGGCCTTTCTGCTGCGGAGCGCAGGAAGCTCAGGCGGCCTTGGCCGGCGCCTTGCGCTTCTTCGCCTGCGCCGCGGTGGCGTGCATCGAGGCATAGGCTGCGTGCGCCGCCGCCTCCGCATCGCCGACATGCACGTCGTGGCCCATGTCTTCCAGCACTGAACCCAGCGCCGACAGGCACAGCATCACGTTGTCCGGACGGCAGGAATAGCCCATCAGGCCGAAGCGCCAGATCTTGCCGGCGAGCGGGCCGAGGCCGGCGCCGATCTCGAGGCCGAACTCGGACAGCAGGGTCTTGCGCACCTCGGCTTCGTTGACGCCTTCGGGGCAGAGCACCGCATTCATCTGCGGAATCTGGTACGGCTCCTTGACCAGGAACTTGAGGCCCATGCCTTCCAGGCCGGCCTTCAGCGCGGTGTGGTGGCGGTGCACGCGCGCCCAGGCATTCTCCAGGCCTTCCTCGCGGATCAGCAGCAGCGCCTCGTGCAGCGCGAACAGCGAGTTCGTCGGCGCGGTGTGGTGGTAGGTGCGGGTGGTCTCGCCCCAGTAGCCGAGCAGCAGGTTCATGTCCATGAACCAGGAGCGGATCTTGTCCTTGCGCGCCTTGACGTAATCGACCACGCGCTCGGAGAAGGTCACCGGCGACAGGCCCGGCGTGCAGGACAGGCATTTCTGGCTGGCGGAGTAGGCGGCATCGATTTTCCACTCGTCGACCAGCACCGGCGAGCCGCCGAGCGAGGTCACGGTGTCGACGATGGTCAGCGCATCATGCTTGTGCGCGATCCCGACCAGCGTTTTCGCATCCGACAGCACGCCGGTGGAGGTTTCGGCATGAACGAAGGCCACGACACGCACGTCCGGATTCTTCTTCAGCGCATCTTCCAGCTTCTGCGGATCCACCGGTTCGCCCCAGTTGTCCTCGACCACCACCGGGATGCCGCCGGTACGCTCGACGTTCTCGATCATGCGGCCACCGAACACGCCGTTGCGGCAGACGATGACCTTGTCGCCCGGCTTGACCATGTTCACGAAGCAGTATTCCATGCCCACCGAGCCCGGGCCCGAGATCGGGAAGGTCAGCGGGTTTTTCGTCTGGTAGGTGTAGCGCAGCAGCGATTTGAGTTCTTCCATCATCTCGACGAACACCGGATCGAGATAGCCGATCGCCGGCTGGCTCATCGTGGTCAGCACGCGCGGATGGATCTCCGTCGGGCCGGGGCCCATCAAGGTGCGTTGCGGCGGGTGAAACGAGTTGATGCGCTTGCTCGGCGCGTACTTGTCCATGGTGAACTCACTCCCTGGGGTGGCGTTGGCGAAAAAATTCTCTCCGTCCGGCCGCGACTTGAGCTTCAGTGGCTTGCGCGAGGTGGCCTCGTTGAGCACGTCGACGGCGGCGATCTGCCCGCCGGTGACCTGCTCGACCTCCATCGCCCAGCGCGCCGGGACATAGCCCGACTTGACCCAGTGGTTGACCACGGCGCGGTCGAGGCAGAAGCGGCGGGCCACTTCGGCCTGGCTGCCGAACAGTTCGACGAGACGGGCGGCGCAATTCATCGGCTTGGCGAAATCGGATTCAGTGAAAGACGGGATCGGAAACGGCCGCCAATCTATCATGGCAAAATTATTTTGACAAGCTCATCTGTTCATTCGTCATATATCATAACTATTTGATTTTATTGAATATTTAGTAAAATCGTCATTACTTCAAACTGTCATGAAGTCGTTATAATGTGACGGCCTTGATTTTTCCAACCATAACAAGGACCGCAAACATGAATCGCCAATCCTGCCTGCCGCTGCTTGGCCTCGCCCTGGCGCTGGCCGCCCCAGTGGTCGCCGCCCAAAGCGGCCCCTACCCCAACAAGCCGATTCGCCTGGTTGTTCCCTTCCCGCCGGGTGGCGGCACCGACCTCGTCTCGCGCACGATGCAGCCGGCGCTGACCGCGGCGCTCGGACAGCAGATCCTGATCGACAACCGCGGCGGCGCGCAGGGCAGCCTCGGCACGGCGATTGCCGCGTCGGCCAATCCCGACGGATACACGGTCGTCATCGCCGAAATCGGCGCGACCGCCGTGGCCCCGGCACTGATGAGCAACCTCAGCTTCGACGTGTCCCGCGATTTCGCCGGCATCAGCCAGCTGATCGAGCAGCCCTACATCATGACCGTGCATCCCAGCATCCAGGCCAAGACCCTGCAGGAGTTCGTCAAGCTCGCGCAAAGCAAGCCCGGCGCGATGAACTTCGGTTCGGGCAACGTGACTGCGCATATCGCGCAGGAAGCCTTTTTCCAGACCGCGGGCATCAAGCTCGTGCACATCCCCTATCGCGGATCGGGCCCCTCGGTCGCCGCCGCGGTCGGCGGCGAGGTGCAGACGCTGTTCTCCGGCCCCGGCGCGGCGATCCCGCAGATCAAGGCCGGCAAGCTCCGCGCCCTCGCGGTGACCACCGCCAAGCGCGCCTCGCAGCTGCCCGACGTGCCGACACTGGGCGAATCGGGCTACAAGGGTTTTGCGATCTCCGGCTGGTACGGGCTGATGGGACCGATCAAGATGCCGAAGGAAGCCATTGCCACCCTCAACAAGGCCGTCACCACGGTGCTCAAGGGCGAAACCGGCAACATGCTGCGCACCCGCGGCTACGAGCCGGTGCCGACGACGCCCGCGGAATTCGACAAGTTCATGCGCGCGGAGATCGCGCGCTGGAGCAAGGCGGTCAAGCAGTACGACATCAAGCCGGAATCCTGAGACCCGGCATGATGGCAGGCGGCGGCGCCGTGCGCCGTCGCCTATTCGCCATCGAATGCGGTGTCGCCGTCAGCCACCGGCGAACCGGTGGCCTGCACAGCGGCAAAGTCGAACAGCGTCCGATCCAGCAGGTGTGACGGTTTCACGTTCTGCAGGCTGGTCAGCAGTGTCTCGACACGCCCGGGATGGCGTTTTTCCCATTCGCGCAGCAGCGCCTTCATTTCCTTGCGCTTCAGATTCTCCTGCGAGCCGCACAGCGTGCAGGGAATGATCGGGAACTGCCGCAGCTGCGCATAAGCCTCAAGGTCCCGTTCCTCGCAGTAGGCCAGCGGGCGGATCACCACGTGGCGGCCGTCGTCCGACACCAGTTTCGGCGGCATCGCCTTCAGCTTGCCGCCGTAGAACAGGTTGAGCAGGAAGGTCTCGAGGATGTCGTCGCGGTGGTGCCCGAGGGCAATCCGGGTCGCGCCGAGTTCGCCGGCGACGCGGTACAACACGCCGCGGCGCAGCCGCGAGCACAGCGAGCACATGGTCTTGCCCTCGGGAATGACCCGCTTGACGATGCTGTAGGTGTCCTGGTTCTCGATGTGGAAAGGCACGCCAAGCGCTGTCAGGTATTCGGGCAGCACGTGCCCGGGAAATCCCGGCTGCTTCTGGTCGAGGTTGACGGCGACGATGTCGAAAGCCACGGGCGCGCGGCTGCGCAGGTGAAGCAGGATGTCGAGCAGCGCGTAGCTGTCCTTGCCGCCGGACAGGCAGGCCATGACCCTGTCGCCCTCGCGGATCATGTCGTAGTCGGCGATCGCCTGGCCGACCTGGCGGCGCAGGCGCTTGACCAGCTTGTTCGACTCGTAGTGGTCGCGGCGCTCGCGCTTGCTGCGCGGGGTAATGTGTATGACCTGGGTATCCATGGCATTCCGTTCCGGCGCCCCCCGCAGATCGCGCGGGCGCTCCGCGTGGTCCTTCAGTCGCTCATGCGACGATGCTGCGTCCGCCGTCGACGGCAAGGATCTGGCCGGTGACGAAGGGCGCGGTGATCATGTATTCAACGGCAGCGGCAATGTCCTCCGGCTCGCCGGTGCGCTTGAGCACCGTGCGGCCGACGATGCGGCGGCGCGCTTCCTCGTCCTGCCATTCTCCGCCTTCCGGCCAGATGATGGTCCCCGGCGACACGCCGTTGACGCGCACTTCCGGGCCGAGCTCGCGCGCCAGCGAGCGCGTCAGCGCCAGCAGCCCGCCTTTCGCCGCGGTGTAGACCACGTGCTCCTTCATCGGCAGTTCGGCGTGGATGTCGATGATGTTGACGATGCAGCCGCCGCTTGCGCGCAACGCGGGCGCCGCCGCCTGGGACAGAAACAGCGGCGCCTTCAGGTTGGTGCCGATCAGATCCGTCCAGGCCTGCTCATCGATGGCGCCCACCGGCGTGGCATAAAAACTCGAAGCATTGTTGACCAGCGCATCCAGCCGGCCCGTCCAGTCACGGGCTGCAGCCACCAGCCGCGGCAGGGCCGCGGCATCGAGCAGGTCGGCTTGCAGGGCGACGGCCGAGCCGGCACGCTGCACATTGAGGGCCTGCACCAGAGCCTGCGCATCCGCCGCAGAGCGATGGTGATGCACGGCGACAGCCGCGCCCGCGGCATGCAGCCGCCGGCAGATCGCCGCGCCGACGCGCCGCGCACCCCCGGTGACCAGCACCGTCCTGCCAGCCAATGCAGCGTTCATGAGCAGCGGTCCATCCCTGATTGCATCGTGTAATTCATTGTTTATTTTAGCGTAATATCCCGCGGTGACTTTTCCCGCCGCAAACAGCGCGCTGCCGCAACCCGCCGCCGATGCCCTCGCCCACAGCGCGCGCCTGCAAGCCCTGATCCGTGCAGAGATCGACAAAGCCGGCGGCTGGATCGGCTTTGCGCGCTACATGGAACTCGCGCTGTACGCACCGGGACTCGGTTATTACAGCGCCGGCAGCCGCAAGTTCGGCGGCAGCGGCGATTTCGTCACCGCGCCGGAGCTGTCGCCGCTGTTCGGGCGCACGCTGGCGCGGCAGCTCGCTCCCCTGATCGCTGAAGGCGTCGCCGACATCATCGAACTCGGCGCCGGCAGCGGCGCGCTCGCCGCAACGCTGCTCACGGAGCTCGAATCGCTGGGTTGCCTGCCGCGGCAGTACCGCATCCTCGAGATCAGCGCCGACCTGCGCCAGCGTCAGCAGCAGAAGATCGCCGCAGCCGCACCGGAGTTCCTCGATCGGGTGCGCTGGCTGGACGCCCTGCCGGATCGCATCGACGCCGTCGTCATCGCAAATGAAGTCCTCGATGCCCTGCCGGTGCACCGCATCCGCATCGCCGGCGGCCGCACGCAGGAACTCGGCGTATCCCTGGACAGCGGCGGCGGCTTCGCCTGGGACTGCAGAGCGGCCTTCCCCGCACTCGCCGCCGCCACGCCGCGGCTGCCCGAGGGCTATGAAACGGAAATCGGTCTCGCCGCGCAGGCACTGATCGCCGATCTCGGACAGCGCCTGGAACGCGGGCTGCTGCTCATCTTCGATTACGGTTTTCCGGCGCAGGAATTCTTTCACCCGCAGCGCGACCGCGGCACCCTGATGTGCCACTACCGCCACCGTGCGCACGACGACCCCTTCCTCTGGCCCGGTTTGCAGGACATCACCGCCCACGTCGATTTCAGCGCCATCGCGCGCAGCGCGCCGGAGCTCGAAGTGCTCGGCTACACCAGCCAGGCGCAGTTCCTGATCAACTGCGGCATCACCGACCTGCTCGCCGAAGTGCCGGCCACCGACGCCCCGCGCTACGCGCCGCTCGCCGCGCAGGCGCAGAAGCTGCTGTCGCCGGCGGAGATGGGCGAGCTGTTCAAGGTCATTGCCCTGGGCAGGGGGCTGGCGGGACCGCTCGCCGGCTTCGCCCGCGGCGACCGCTCGCACGCGCTGTAAGCGGGCACCGCTTTGGGAATCGGACCGCTGCTCTCCGACCCGCTGTGGCTTGCGGCGGCAGGCGTGCTGTTCCTCGCCGGCCTGACCCAGGGCGCGCTGGGCTTCGGCTTCCCGGCAATCTCGACGCCGCTGCTGGTGCTGATGTTCGACGTCAAGTCCGCGATCGTGCTCAACCTGCTGCCGAACTTCACGGTGAACCTGATCAGCGTGCTGCGTGGCGGCAACTGGAGCGCCAGCCTCGGCAAGTACTGGCCGCTCGCGGTGTGGGTGCTGGCCGGATCCTTCCTCGGCGCGCAGTTCCTGATCCTCGCGCCGCAGGAACCGATCCGCCTGCTGCTGGCGCTGATGATCATCGCCTATCTCTGCCAGCAGCAGCTGGCCCGGCTCGACTGGAGCTGGCTCGGCCGCCATCCGCGCGGCGCGGCCTTCGCCTTCGGCATGACCGGCGGATTTTTCTCCGGCAGCGTCAACAATTCGCTGCCGCCGCTGCTGATCTATTTCATGCTGCTCGGCGTCGAAACCACGGTGATGACCCAGGCGCTCAACCTGTGCTTTCTCGGCGGCAAGATCGTGCAGGCGGCCACGCTGGGCGCCGCCGGCGAGATCCGCGTCAGCGCCGCGCTGGCCAACATCCCGCTGACCCTGATCGCGCTCGCCGGCATGGCGGCGGGCATGAAACTGCAGTCGCGCATCAGCGCGCAGACCTACAGCCGGCTGCTGCGCCGGGCGCTGTTCCTGATCGCGCTGCTGCTGATCTGGCAGGCCTTGCGCGGCTGGCTGCCGGTGTAACATAAGGCGCGAATCCGGATTCGCTACTGGAGGTGATCCGCGATGCCGTCCCTGTTCATCCGGGCCCTGGTCCCGGCCGCCCTGTCCGGCTTCCTGTCCTGCGCCGCCGCGCAGGACGCCGCGGTCGAACGCGCGCAGTACCTCTGGTCGCAGAGCCCCCACGGCCGCATGCTCGAACGCCTGCTGCCGCCGTCAATCGAACCGGGGCAGCTGCCGGAGCCGCAGTCGGCAGGCGCACGCCTGACCGCCCGCTACTGCATCCAGTGCCATTACCTGCCCAATCCGCAGATGCACACTCCCGCGCGCTGGCAGCCGGTGGTCGAGCGCATGCTCTGGCGCATGCGCGGCGAAGGCAACATGGGCGCCCTGATGAAGGACATGATGGCCGGCGTCACGGCGCCCGGCGAAACGGAAGCCGCCACCCTGGTCGCCTACCTGCGCAAACACGGCCAGCGCGAAATCGATCCGCAGCATCCGGCCCTGGGAACGCGGTCCGGGCAGATGTTCAGCATCGCCTGCTCGCAATGCCACGCGCTGCCTGATCCGCAGCGCCACACCGCGGGCGAATGGCCGTCGGTGGTGCAGCGCATGCAGCAGCACATGGCCTGGACCAATACCGTGGTCGGCATCCCTGCGCTACGCACCAATCCCGAACTCGACACGCGGGAAATCGTGCGCCTGCTGCAGCGGCATGCGCGGCGCTGAGACCCGGCCGCGCCGCCGGGCGAAACACTAGACTTTCGGCACCGCCATCCCGCGCTGCACCGCCGGCCGCGCCGACATCAGGTCAAACCAGCGCTTCACGTTGGGAAAGTCATTGAGGTCGGTCTTGTGCCACTCGTGGCGCGCGACCCAGGGATAGGTCGCCATGTCGGCAATCGTGTATTCGCCGCCGGCCAGCCACTCGTGCCCGGCGAGTTGCCGGTCGAGCACGCCGTAGAGCCGCCGCGTTTCAGTGACATAACGCTCGATCGCATACGGCACCGGCTCCTTCGCCGCGCGCAGGAAGTGGTGCACCTGGCCGAACATCGGGCCGACGCCGCCCATCTGGAACATCAGCCACTGCAGCGCGTCGTAACGCCCGCGCACCGCCTGCGGCAGGAATTTCCCGGCCTTGCCGGCGAGATAGATGAGGATCGCGCCCGACTCCATCAGCGAAATCGGCTGGCCGTCGGGGCCGTCGGGATCGACGATCGCCGGAATCTTGCTGTTGGGATTGATGGCGACGAACTCGGGCTTGAACTGCTCGCCCTGGCCGATGTTGATCGCATGCGCGCGGTACGGCAGGCCGCATTCCTCGAGCATGATGGAGACCTTGCGGCCGTTGGGTGTGGTCCAGGTGTAAAAATCGATCATCGGGTGACCTCCATAAGTATTTGTTTTAATTGACTATTTTATTGACGCCTCGATGGCCGAGCGGCGCGCCTGCGCCACTGCGGCCTTGATCGCGGCGGCGCCCGATTGCGCGCGCGCCACTGCGCCGGCATCGACGGCCAGCGCGGCGGCATGCGCGCGCTGCAGCCGGGCGCGCGCGCGCGGCGCATCCTGCTCGCCGGCCAGCGCCGCCTCGACCAGATCGCGAAAGCGATCCGGCCGCCGCCAGGCATCGGCCGCATCCATCACCTCGAACAGTTCTCCGGCCTCCAGCGCCGCGGCATCAGCCAGCGCATGGCCGTGGCGCGAGGCGAGCAGCGCAAGGTCGCGGCAGCCCGCGGGCACCCGCAGCCTTGCGCTGAGCGCGTCGATGGCCTCGGGCTCCAGCGCGCGCGCCAGCGCAGCGAAGCGCACATCGAGCGGCGCGTTCGCCGCCGCCGCGGCATCGAGCGCGGCAAGCGCAGCGTCGATCGCGCCGTCGTCGTAGAGGGCATCGAACTGCGGCAGCACGCGCGCCAGCGCACCGCAGTCGCGCAGCACGGCAAACATCACCGACGGCGTCTTCTCCATCAGACCCTTGGCGAGTTCCTGCCACACCCGCTCGGCAACCAGCGCGTCGGCCTCTCCGGCCTCGACCATCTGCCGCATCAGCGCCTGCGTTTCGGCGGCGACCGTGAAGCCGAAACGCGCGGCGAAGCGCGCGACGCGCAGGATGCGCACCGGATCCTCGGCAAAGGCCGGGCTGACATGGCGCAGGATGCCCTCGCCGAGGTCTTCGGCGCCGCGATAAGGATCAATGAGGCGGCCATCCGTGTCGCGCGCCATCGCGTTGATGGTCAGGTCGCGCCGCTGCAGGTCCTGCTCCAGCGTGACCTCGGGTGCGGCGTGGAAGGTGAAACCGTGATAGCCCGGCGCGGTCTTGCGTTCGGTGCGCGCCAGCGCGTATTCCTCGTGGGTCTCGGGATGCAGGAACACCGGAAAATCACGCCCCACCGGACGATAGCCGAGCCTGACCATCTGCTCCGGCGTGGCGCCGACGACGACATGATCGCGGTCCTGCACCGGCAGGCCCAGCATCTCGTCGCGCACCGCGCCGCCGACGATGTAGGTCTTGATCGCCATGGTCAGCGGCGGACGAGGTAGCGCCGGTCGTCAAACATCAGGACCCATTGCGGGTAATAGGCAACCATCAGGGCAGTGAGCATTCCGGTCATGAAGGCTTCGCCCCAGGCCAGCAGCAGGGCGTAAGGCAGATAGTACTCTGCCAGGTAAGCCCAGGCATACGAGCCGGCGGCAGCATGCAGTCCGGCAGCCACGAGCACGCCGGCGACCATCGCCAGCGCGCCGCCGAAAAAACCGCCGGCGAAAATGAACACGAACAGCTGCGGCGGCAGCCAGCGCTCCACCGCCCGCAGCAGCGCGTACGACATCCACACCGGCACCGCGCCGGCGAGCAGCGCATTGGCCGGGTAGGCCGCCGCATCGCCCATGCCGGCAAACGCGGCTACCGCAGTGACCGCATAGAGGGCCAGCTGCGCAAGCCGCGGTCCGAACATCAGCATCAGCACGGTCGCGCCGAGCAGGTGCAGGCCCAGCCCCGGCTTGATGCCGGAGCGGATGGTCCACAGCGTGAATACCACGGCGATGGCGGCGCACCACAGGTTCAGGCGCCAGGGCTGGCGCAGCGGACGCCAGGCCGTGCGTGCGAGCAGGGGAAGCAGTGTCAGCCCCCACAGCAGCCAGAGCGCCGCCAGCCAGTCCGCGGGCAGCAGTCCCGCGGTGAGGTTCATCGCAGGCGCGGCGGCGTCGGCTCAGCGTCCGGCACGGCTGCGCAGCCTGTCGTAGCGCGCGCGGGGCGTCTCCGTGGCCAGCCAGGACGGCGCCAGCGCCTCCAGCGCCTGGGGGCGGATGCCGAAGGGGAAGGGACTGTCGCTGACGCTGTCGATTTCCATCGAGCGCAGGTTGTCGCGGGTCATCAGCTTCACCGGCAGCAGTTCCATCGCCAAGGCCTGGCAATAGGACAGCGTGCGGTTGAGCCCGATGACCGGCCGCGGCCTGCCGATGGTGCGGCCGACCCAGGCCACCAGTTCGCGCAAGGTGTAGCGCCGCGGACCGCAGAGGTCGTAGCTGCGGCCGATGCTGGCGACATCGGACAGCGCATGCACGAAAGCGGCGGCAACGTCGCCGACGTAAACCGGCTGGAAACGCGCCTGCGGGCTCGCCAGGGCCAGCACCGGCAGCATCCGGGCGAGTCCGGCAAACAGGTTGAGGAAACTGTCCTCCGGCCCGAAAATCACCGAAGGCCGGAAGATGGTCCAGTCGAGCCCCGATTCGCGCACGATGCGCTCGGCCTCGCCCTTGCTGCGCAGGTAGGCGCTGGGGCCATCCGGGGCCGCGGCCAGCGCGCTCATCTGCAGGAGGCGCCGCACGCCGGCCTTGCGGCAGGCCGCCACCAGCTTGCGTGCCAGTTCGACATGGGCAGCGGCGAAACCGCGCGGACCGCGGGCGTCATGCAGCACGCCGACCAGGTTGATCACCGCGTCACAGCCGAGCAGAACCCCGGCGAGCGCCGCTTCGTCATGCACGTCGGCGCGCACCACATCCACGGTGGGCAGCAGGATCAGCGGTTTCGCACGCTCGCGGTCGCGCGTCGGCACCCGCACGCGGTAGCCGCGCGCAGCGAGCTGCTGGCAGACATGGCGGCCGACAAAACCGGAACCGCCGATGACAGCGATGAGGGTGGAGCGGGGAGCGATGAACGGAACCCCGCGGCCGGCGTCGCGCACATCGCTTGCTGCTTTTTGCTCATCGCTCATCGTTCATCACTCATCGTTGCCTTCAGGGTGTGTCGCCCAGCGGCTTCTCGCGGTCGCGCAGCCTCGGCTCGATGACGCCTATGCGACCGCGCAGCGACTGCGCCTGCTGGCTGAAGTTGTGGGCATAGTAACTGGAGTTGGCCATCACCCGCTTCACGTAGTCACGGGTCTCGTTGAAGGGAATGCTCTCGGCGTAGATTGCCGCCTCCATGCGCTCCCCGGCGCGCCAGGCGCGCGCCCGGCCGGGGCCGGCGTTGTAGGCTGCGGAAGCCAGCACCGGACTGCCGTCGAGGGTATCGAGCACATGGCGTAGGTAGTAGGTGCCGAGGCTGATGTTGGTTTCGACCTCGGTAACCTGGGACCACTGCCAGTCCTTGAGGCCGAGCTTGCCGGCAACCCATTTCGCAGTCGCGGGCATCAGCTGCATCAGCCCGCTGGCACCGACGCGCGAGCGCGCCTGCGCGATGAAGCGGCTTTCCTGGCGGATCAGGCCGTTGACCCAGGCTTCGTCGAGATCGAGCTGGCGCGCGGCGGCCTTGAGCTGGTCGCGATAGGGTGCGAGGTAGCGCAATCCGAAATCATGCTCGAACAGCGTGCGCTCGGCCGTGTTGATCGCGCGGTCATACACCGAGTTGCGGCGCGCCACTTCGGCCGCCGCCAGCAGCTGGCGGTCGCTGAGGCCGCGGATCGCCCACAGCCATTCGCGCACCGCCTCCAGCCGCACGTCGAGCTGGAACAGCGCCAGCGCGCGGCGGATGCCCGGCCGGGCAGCTATCGCGGCAATCTCCTGTTCCGTGGGCTTGTAGGCAACCGCCGGCGCCTGCACCGCGCCGCCCAGATCCTCCTGCGCCAGCTGCCCGTAGAAGTTGTACTCCGCCGACAGCGGCTTCAGCAGCGCCAGCGCCTCGGGCTCGCGGCCGAGAACCTTCAGCGCCCGCGCACGCCAGTAGCGCCAGGCAGGATCCTCGGCCTCCTTCGGTGTCATCGCCTCGATCGCTGCAAGAACCTCCGGCCAGCGCTGGGCGCGCAGCGCGGCGCGCACCTTCCAGGCAAGCTGCAGATCGCTCATGTCAGCAGCGCGGGAAAACCACTCCAGCGCCGCCGGGTCGTGGCGCATCGCGCCGAAGTAACCGATCATGCCCCAGACATAGGCGCGTTCCTCCTCGGAGAAGCGCGGCGCAAGCCGGGTCCAGTGCGCAGCCGCCTGTTGCGGCGAAGTCCGCGCGAGGCGGTGCACCGCGAACATCGCAGACTCGCGGCCGGCACGCGACTTCAGTTCCAGGCGTGCATCGGCAAGGTGCGCCGCCGGATTGCCCGAGATCGCGGCGAGCAGCCGTGCATCCGGTGCCTGTCCCCGGGGCAGGAAGGCGGCCACCCGTCCGGCGAGACCGGCCTGCCCCGCCTCCAGCGCCAGCCGCACCCGCGTCCAGATGTCCTCGGTGGACAGCTGCTGGCTGCGCACCAGCGCATCGAACAGCGGATCGCAGCTCTCCGGCAGCGCGCGCGCGACGAACCACAGCGGGCGCGCTTCACGCAGCGCCGTGCTGTCCGTCTGCACCCTGGCCTGCAGCGCGTAGCAGGTGGTCTCGAGATCCTCGTTGACCAGCGCCGGCAGTTCGGAAGAGAAGGTCTCCCACTGCCCGTTCTTGCCGAGCAGCTTGAGCCAGTCCCGGCGCAGGTAATCCGAAAGCGGGGTGTCGGGATTCGCCGCCAGCCAGGCGCGGATCTCGCCGGACTCCAGCTTGTCGAGCCGGTTCCGCAGCAGCCAGTACTGCACATACGGCTCGAGGACCTGCCCCTGGAATCGCGGCAGCAGTTGCTCCAGGCGCCGCGCATCACCTGCCCGCGCCGCGTCGCGGGCGGAGAGGAAGGCATCATCGAGGCTTGCCGCCACGGCGAAACCGGCAGGGAGCAAGGCTGCGAAAATCAGCGGCAGCATTCGAAGCTTGATCATAACTGATTGATTATAAATCACTTTTATCCCAGAAACAGGCGATACGCCGGGTTTCGCGTTTCATCGACCCAGGGGTAACCCACCTGCGCGAGGAAGCGCCGGAAGCGCGCCTGGTCGGAGGGCGGCACCTGCATGCCGACCAGCACGCGCCCGTAATCAGCGCCGTGGTTGCGGTAATGAAACAGGCTGATGTTCCAGCCGCGGCTCATGCTGCTCAGGAAACGCATCAGCGCGCCCGGCCGCTCCGGAAACTCGAAGCGGTAGAGGATTTCGTTGCTGACCGGCGCATGGCCGCCGACCATGTGCCGCACATGGAGCTTGGCGAGGTCATTGCCGCTGAGGTCGAGTGTCCTGAGCCCGCGCCGGCGCAGGGCGCGCACCAGCTGCGCCGTTTCGCGGCGGTCCCGCACCTGGACCCCGACAAACACCTGTGCCTGCTGTGCATCGTCATAGCGGTAGTTGAACTCCGTCACGTTGCGCGGGCCCAGCTGCTCGCAGAAAGCCTTGAAGCTGCCGGGCTTCTCCGGAATGGTCACCGCGAGAATCGCCTCGCGGTTCTCGCCGAGCTCCGCTTCTTCTGCGACAAAGCGCAGGCGGTCAAAGTTCATGTTGGCGCCGCAGGCCACGGCCACCAGGGTCGCGCCGCGGATGCCCTTGCGCGCGACCCAGGCTTTCGCGCCGGCGATGGCGAGCGCGCCGGCCGGCTCGAGAATCGCGCGGGTGTCCTCGAACACGTCCTTGATCGCCGCACACATCGCATCGGTGTCGACGCGGATGACCTCTTCGACCAGCGTGCGGCACAGGCGGAAAGTCTCCTTGCCCACCTGCTTGACCGCGACGCCGTCGGCAAACAGGCCGACCTGGGCCAGCCTGACGCGGCGGCCGGCCTTCAGCGACCGGTACATCGCGTCCGAGTCAACGGGCTCGACGCCGATGATGCGGATCGAAGGCCGCAGCCGCTTGACATAGGCGGCGATGCCGGCAATCAGCCCGCCGCCGCCGATGGCGACAAAGATCGCGTCTATGGGCTCGGGATGCTGGCGCAGGATTTCCATCGCGATGGTGCCCTGCCCGGCGATCACCTCCGGGTCATCATAGGGATGCACATAGGTCAGGCCGTGGCGTTTCTCGAGCGCGCGCGCGTGGGCCGCCGCTTCGTCGTAGGAATCGCCATGCAGCACCACCTTCGCACCCCGCGCCCGCACCGCGTCGACCTTGATGTCGGGCGTGGTCACCGGCATGACGATGGTCGCGCTGCAGCCGAGGCGCTTCGCCGCCAGCGCCACGCCCTGCGCGTGGTTGCCGGCGGAGGCCGCAATCACCCCGCGGCTCAGCGCCGCCTGCGGCAGGTGCGCCATCTTGTTGTAGGCCCCGCGCAGCTTGAACGAAAACACCGGCTGCATGTCCTCGCGCTTGAGCAGGATGCGGTTGTGCAGGCGCCGCGACAGGTTGGGCGCCGGCTCCAGCGGCGATTCGATCGCCACGTCATAGACGCGGGCGTTGAGGATGCGTTCCAGGTAATCCGTTTTTTTCATCATCGATTCATGCACTTCGGGCAGGCCGCCCGCGGGGAAAGGTTATCAGGAATGGGCCCCCGCCGCGAAGCGGGCCGCGGCCGGCCATTCGTGTATATTGAAACGCAACGCAACCCGGAGTTCGCAATGAGCCAGGATTCACAAAAGCAGGCCGCGGCAAAGGCGGCGGCGGCGCTGGTGCCGGAAGGCGCCATCGTCGGCGTCGGCACCGGATCCACAGTCAACTTTTTCATCGACGAGCTGGCCGGCATCAAGGGCCGGATAGAGGGCGCGGTATCGAGTTCCGAGGCGAGCGCGGCGCGGCTGAAGGCCGCCGGCATCCCGGTGTTCGACCTCAATGGCGTGCGCGACCTGCCGATTTATGTCGACGGCGCCGATGAGGTCACCCGCCACCTGATGATGATCAAGGGCGGCGGCGGCGCGCTGACCCGCGAGAAGATCGTCGCCGCGGTGGCCCGTGAATTCATCTGCATCGCCGACGCTTCCAAGCTGGTCGATGTGCTCGGCCGCTTCCCGCTGCCGGTGGAAGTGATCCCGATGGCGCGATCCCATGTCGCCCGCGAACTGGCGAAGCTCGGCGGCCAGCCGGAATGGCGCAGCGGATTTGTCACCGACAACGGCAACCTGATCCTCGACGTGCGCAACCTGAGCATCGTCGATCCGCCCGAACTGGAAACGCGGATCAACCAGATCACCGGCGTGGTCACCAATGGCCTGTTCGCGCGGCGTCCGGCCGACGTGCTGCTGCTGGCCGGTCCCGGGGGTGTCGAGACCCTGCGCCACCCGGCAGCCACGAAATTGTCATAATCCGCTGTTATTAATATCGTCCCTTCTACTGCCCCTTTTTGCAGGAAAAAGCCGCCATGCCCGACCATACGCTGAAGCAATTTGACACCGAGCTGGAAGAAATCCGTTCGAGGGTGCTGCAGATGGGCGGCCTGGTCGAGGAGCAGATCACCCGTGCACTGGAGGCGCTGACCACCGGCAACATGGGGCTGGCGCGTCAGGTCATGGAAAACGACCACCAGGTCAATGCCCTCGAGGTGACCATTGACGAGGAATGCAGCACGCTGATCGCGCTGCGCCAGCCTGCGGCCAAGGACCTGCGCACCATCATGACGGTGGTGAAGACCATCACCGACCTCGAGCGCATCGGCGACGAGGCGGCAAAGATCGCCCGCATGGCGCAGGCCATCTACGACAGCGACCGTCCGACGGTGCCCCGGGTGTCCGAGATCGAGAGGGTCACCGAGCTCGCCCTGGGCATGCTGCGCAATTCGCTGGACTCCTTCGCACGCCTCGACCTGACGGTGGCCGCCAAGGTCGTGCGCCAGGACGAACAGGTGGACAAGGCCTTCAAGAACATCCTGCGCCAGCTGATCACCTTCATGATGGAGGATCCGCGGACCATCTCCCACGCCATCGAGATCCTGTTCATCGCCAAGGCCATCGAGCGCATCGGCGACCATGCCAAGAACATGTCGGAGTACGTGGTCTACCTGGTCAAGGGCAAGGACGTGCGCCACACCGGCGTCGAGGCGGTCGAACGCGAAGCCCTCGGCTGATCCTGCTGTCGCGCCACGGCTGCGTGGTACACTGACTCCCGGTCACCAGGGCGGGCGGACAGGCATGCGGATCAGGGGCGCAAAGTCGGATCGGGAGGCATCCAGCGGTGGCTGAGCAGTCCACGATCGCCGCCGTCGACCTCGGCTCGAACTCCTTCCATTGCCAGATTGCCCGCGTTGCCGGCGACCAGTGCTATCCGCTGGATTCACTGCGCGAGCCGGTGCGCCTCGGCGCAGGTCTCGGCAAGGACAAGAAACTCGACGAAGAATCCCAGGAACGGGCACTCGCCTGCCTTGCCCGCTTCGGCGAACGCCTGCGCGGGCTCGACAGGCATGCGGTGCGGGCAATCGGCACCAACACGCTGCGCGTGGCGAAGAATGCAAAACCTTTCCTGCGCCGTGCGCAGTCAGCCCTCGGGTTTCCGATCGAAGTGGTGGCCGGACGCGAGGAAGCGCGGCTGATCTATCTCGGCGTGTCCCACAGCCTGCCGGCATCCCGCGACAAGCGGCTGGTCGTCGACATCGGCGGCGGCTCCACCGAATGCATCATCGGCGCCGGCTACAAGCCGCAGAAGCTCGAAAGCCTGTTCATGGGCTGCGTGTCCTACAGCATGCGCTATTTCCGCGACGGCCGGGTCAGCAGGTCGGCATTCAAGGAAGCCGAGCTTGCGGCGCGCGCCGAACTGCAGCCGATCGTCGGCCGCTACATCCGCGGCAACTGGCAGCAGGCTGTCGGCTCCTCCGGCACGATCCGCGCGCTCGCCGAGATCCTGGAGCTGTCCGGATACACCGCGGGACCGATCACACTGGCCGGGCTCGACCGGCTGCGCAGCCAGCTGATCAGGACCGGGGACATGGCGGAGATCGATCTGCCCGGCCTGCGCGCCGACCGCAGGCCCGTCCTGCCCGGCGGCATGGCCATCCTTCATGCAGTGCTCGACGAGCTGAACATCGACGAGCTGACCCCCGCAACCGGCGCGATGCGCCAGGGCGTGCTCTACGACATGCTCGGGCGCTTCCACCACCACGACATGCGCGACGTCACCGTTGCCCAGTTCATGCAGCGCTACCACGTCGACGCGCAGCAGGCGAAGCGGGTCGGCGGCTTCGCCACCGCGCTGTACGAAAAACTCGCCGGCGACACCGTCGACGAGTCCGCGCCGCAGCTGCTGGCCTGGGCGGCAAAGCTGCATGAAATCGGCATCCCGGTCGCCTACAGCGGCTACCACAAGCATTCGGCGTACATCATCAGCAACGCCGACATGCCGGGATTCTCGCGCGAAGAACAGGAGCGCCTCGCCGCTCTGGTGCTCAATCACCGGCGCTCGCTGAAAAAATCGCTGGAAGCCCTGCCCGAGGAGGAAAACCGCGCGCTGGTGCTGGCGCTGCGGCTTGCCGTCCTGCTGTGCCGGGCGCGGCGCGATGCGCGCTTTCCGCCGCTGGACATCCGCCTGCAGGGGGAACGCGTGCGCCTCGCATTCGATCCCGCCTGGCTGGAGGCGAATCCGCTGACGGCGACGGCGCTGCGCGAGGAGGTCGACGAATGGGCGCGCGTCGGGCTCGAGCTCAAGGTGCCGGGACTGGACGAGATCGCGCTCGCGCAAGAGCCCGTGCTCGCCGATTGACCGCGCCCTAGCCGCCTTTTTTGCCCTTCTTCCCGTTCTTGTCCTTCTCGCCCTGCTCCCCGGCCCGCGCCAGCGCGGCCTCGACGGCATCGGCCAGGGTGCGGATCACCTTGATCCGCGCGTAATACTTGTTGTTGGCCTCGACCAGCGTCCACGGCGCGAGGTTGGTGGAAGTGCGGTCAACCATGTCGCAGACGGCGCGCTCGTAGGCATCCCACTGCTTGCGGTTGCGCCAGTCCTCGTCCGTGATCTTGAAACGCTTGAAGACGACCTTCTCGCGCTCCTTGAACCGCCGGAACTGTTCCTCCTTGCTGATTGCGAGCCAGAACTTCACCACCAGCAGGTTGTGCTGGGCGAGCTGCTGCTCGAAGTCGTTGATCTCGCTGTAGGCGCGCATCCAGTCCGCCTCCGAGCAGAACCCCTCGACGCGTTCGACCAGCACGCGGCCGTACCAGGATCGGTCGAAAATCAACAGCCGCCCGCGCCGCGGCAGGTGGCGCCAGAACCGCCAGAGGTAGGGCTTGCTGCGTTCCTCCTCCGTCGGTGCCGCCACGGAAACCGTCTGGTAGCTGCGCGCATCGAGTGCGCGCGTGACGCGGCGGATGGCGCCGCCCTTGCCGGCGGCGTCGTTGCCCTCGAACACCGCAACCACCGCCATCTGCTTCATGCGCGGGTCGCGGAACAGCCGGTTCAGGCGCCCCTGCTGGCGCTCGAGCTCGGTCTCGTAGGCCTTTTTCGACAATGCCTGGTCCAGCTGCAGCGCGCGAATCACGTTGAGGTTGTCGACCGCCGGCGGCAGCGGTGGCGTGCGGTCGGGAGCCCGCGCGGCGGACTTCTCGTCGAGCCGCTCGCGCAGCGCCGCCAGCAGCGTGCGGCCCACGGTCAGGCTGCGGTACCGCGGATCGGCGCCCGCCACCACCAGCCACGGCGCTTCGCCGGTGCTGGTCTTGCGAACAAAGGGCTCGCAAACCCCGACGAAATCGTCGTACTGCTCGAACAGCTTCCAGTCCTTGGCCGTCACGCGCCAGCGCGTGACCGGATCGGCCTCGAGTTCACGCAGGCGCTTTTTCTGCTGCGACTTGGACAGGTGGAACCAGAACTTGAGCAGCAGCACGCCCTCGTCGACCAGCATGCGCTCGAGCCGCAGGATCTCACTGATGTACTGATCGAAGCGGCCCGCGCTTATGCGTCCGGTGGCACGGTCAACAATGGGCTGGGTGTGCCAGGCCCCGAAAAATATGCCGATCTTGCCCTTCGGCGGAAGCGCGCGCCAGTAGCGCCAGACGCGCGGGCGCTCGCTTTCCTCATCGGACGGCTCGGCGAATCCGCTGACCTCGATGTGCCGCGGGTCCATCCACTCGTTGAGCAGGTTGACGGTTTCGCCCTTGCCCGCGCCCTCGACACCGGCAATCAGGATCAGCACCGAAAACCGGCCATCCTGCTTCAGGTCGTACTGGGCATTGAGCAGGGCCTGCCGCAGCTTCGGTTCGGCGCGGCGGTAGGCTGCCTTGTCGATGCGGTGTGCAAGGCTCGCTGATTCGAACATGCTGTCTCCTAGAGGATTCCGGGCGCAAGCATTGCGCGCACCTCGACATCGACGCCGTTGTCGGTGGCAAGCCACCAGATCGCGCCCTTCTTCAGGTTCCAGGCCGATGCCTTGCCGGTCAGCGCCAGGGCCGCGGCGGCGCCCAGCGTCGGCTGGTGCCCGACGATGATCACCGTGCCCGCTCCGCCGGGCCAGCCTGCGGCCTTCAGCACGCCCTGCGGCGTCGCCGCAGTCGACACTGCCTTGTCGACCTGCGGATCAGCGCTCAACGCAGCCGCGGTTTCGCGGGCGCGCACGGCAGGACTGCAGACCACGCGGTAGCCGCCCGGCAGCCGTTCAGCCAGCCATGCCGCCATTTTCTTCGCCTGCCGGCGGCCTTTCGCAGTCAGCCGCCGCGCCTCGTCAGGCAGGCCGTCTTCCGCATCCGCATGGCGCCAAAGGATCAGTTCCATGTTCACTCCAGCCAGGGCAGGGGCTCGGCGCGAAAGCGCCGCCACGCAGCCCGCAGTTCGGCACGATCGGCCGCGGCGCGATCACCGCACCAGGCAACGACGCTTTCGGCGGCAGCCTGCGCCCCCGGCGCACCGGTCGCGGCCGCGCTCTCGAGCAGCGGCGCCACGCTCGCGGCATCGTTGATGCTGCCCAGTATATCCTGCAGCCGCGCCAGCCGGCCGCGCAGTGCCGCCATGCGGCGCGAATCGAAAAGCCCGTTGAAGAATTCCACCGCATAGCGCAGCTGCTTGACGGCAATCCGCAAGCGGTGCAGTTCCGCGCTGCTGCGATCCCCGATGCGGCGTCCCCGCTTGAGCACCCGCGCATGCCAGTGCGCGAGAATGCGCAGCGCGCATTCTCGCGCGGGCCGGCGCCACGCGTCCGAGCCGGACGGACCGCCGGGCATGGCCAGCAGACGCCCGAGTGCCATCATTGCATCCTGGTATTCCGCCGCCTTTATCGACCGGATCGCCCTCGTCCGCGCGCGCTGCCGCTGCCGCTCGCAGGCCTCGATCAGAGCCGGAGCAGCCTGCTGCAGCGCCAGCTCAGCCGCTGCCTCCGGCAGTGTCTCGGTGACCAGCACGTCCCAGTCGCGCGCAGGTGCGAGGGCGTCGGCAATCTCGCGCAATGACCGGGCCTCGGCCTCGACGGCATCGCTCAGCAGGTCGCGGAACAACCGGAAAGCCGAGCGCAGCCGCCGGATGCCGACGCGCATCTGGTGCAGGTATTCCGGATCGCTGCCATGAACCACGCCGTGCTCGTTGGCATGCATCTGGGCCAGCGCGCTGGCGGCAATCTCGCGAAAGGCCTCGCCCGCGTCCATCGCGCCGCCGAGCACCGGGGCCTGCGCTTTCACCGGCGGCTCTTCGGCGCCGCGGAACAGGGCATAGCCCCGCTGCGCCTTCGAGCGGTGCTCCAGTGCCAGCGGCAGGCGCGGGGCGAGTTGCCGGGCAAGATCGAAAAGAGCGACGGCCGGCCCGCTTTTCAGCTCGAGCTCAAGCTCGGAAACGGCACGGCGCCGCCTGCCGCTGCGCAGGACTCCGCGATCGATTGCGGCTTCGATGCGCACCCCGGGGGCCGGTTCGAGCAGGCGCAGCGAGCGCAGGATTTCGGTACGGAATACGGGCACCAGGCTCTCCGCGACAGCGCGCGATCGCAGGATCCGGGTGACCGGATGCTGCGGCAGGCGCGACAGGTCCGGACGCGCATCCCCGAGCACGGTGTCGACTTCCAGGCGGCGATGCAGGCCCGAAGCCGCGGAGCCCCCGCCCTTGACGGTCTGCACCCAGCGCCCGCCCTCACGACGCACCCGCAGGGCAATCCTGCGCCGCCACAGGTCGAGCGCGGGCGTATCGTAGTAGGTTGCGGCTAGCCGCCGGTTGCTGCTGCGGCGCATGCCCGCGAGTTCGGGCAGGCCCAGCACCTCGCGCAGGCGGGCCGGCGCAAAGCGCAGCTTGAGTTCCACCTCGGTCGCGACCGCGGCATCCGCCCGCGTGCGCCGCCCCGTCCTCATGCCCCGGTCTTGCGGGCGAGCAGTTCCAGCAGCGCTTCCTGCGCCGCAACCGGACGCGCACGGCCCGGCACTCGGCAGGCATACTGGCCGTCCTCGCCCATCAGCCAGGCCTGGGTGTTGTCTTCGAGATAGGCGCGCAAGCCCTCGCTGATCACGCGCTGCTTCAGCTCCGGATCCAGCACCGGAAAACAGACTTCGACGCGGCCGAAGAAGTTGCGGTCCATCCAGTCGGCGCTCGACAGGAAGACATCTTCGGCGCCGTCATTGAGGAAATAGAACACCCGGGTATGTTCGAGGAAGCGGCCGATGACGGAACGCACGCGGATGTTGTCCGAAAGTCCCGGCACCCCGGGGCGCAGCGCGCAGACACCGCGCACGATGAGGTCGATCTGCACGCCGGCCTTGGAAGCTTCGTAGAGCGCGCCCACGACCTCGGCCTCCAGCAGGGAGTTCATCTTGGCGATGATCTGGCCCTTGCGCCCCGAGCGCGCGATTGCCGTCTCGTTCTCGATCGCACGAATCATTTCCCGGTGCAGCGTGAAAGGCGACTGGCGCAGGTGGCGCAGCTTCGTCGCCCGGCCCAGCCCTGTCAGCTGCATGAACACGTCGGCGACGTCACTGCCGATCTCCTCGTTGCAGGTGAAAAGTCCGAAGTCGGTGTAGAGCCGGGCGGTGCGCGGATGATAGTTGCCGGTGGCAAGGTGCACATAGCGGCGCAGCCCCTCGGCCTCGCGCCGCACCACCATCAGCATCTTGGCATGGGTCTTGTGTCCCACCACGCCGTAGACGACATGGGCGCCGGCCTCCTCGAGCCGCTGCGCCCAGTTGATGTTCGCCTCCTCGTCGAAACGCGCGAGCAGCTCCAGCACCACGGTCACTTCCTTGCCGCTGCGCGCCGCGCTGATCAGTTCCTCCATCAATTCCGACTCGGCACCGGTGCGGTAGACGGTCATCTTGATGGCGGCCACCGCCGGGTCGCGAGCCGCCTGCTGCAGGAAAACGATCACCGGCTGAAAAGACTGATATGGATGATGCAGCAGAATATCGCGCGCCCGGATCGCGTCGAAGATGCTTCCCGGCTGGTCGAGCCGCCCCGGCACTCCGGGACGAAACTGCGGGAACTTCAGGTCCAGGCGATCCACCCAGTCCGGGACGCTGATGACGCGCGCGAGGTTGACCGGGCCGTCGACGCGGTAGAGGTCCTCTTCGTCGAGCTTGAACTGGGTCAGCAGGAAATTCGAAATGTGCTGCGGACAGCTGTCAGCAACCTCCAGCCGCACCTCGTCGCCGAAGTGCCGGTGCGGCAGCTCGCCGCGCAGCGCGGTGCGCAGGTCCTTGACCTCCTCCTCGTCGACAAACAGCTCGCTGTTGCGGGTCAGCCGGAACTGGTAGCAGCCGAGAACCTTCATGCCGGTGAACAGCTCGCCGACATGCTCATGGAGCACCGAGGACAGGAATACGAAATCGTATTCGGCGCCGGCGACGTCCTGCGGCAGGCGGATCACCCGCGGCAGAACCCGCGGCGCCTGCACGATGGCAATGCCGGAATTGCGGCCGAAAGCGTCCTTGCCCTCCAGCTCGACGGCGAAATTCAGGCTCTTGTTGAGCACCCGCGGGAAGGGATGCGCCGGATCGAGGCCGATCGGCGTCAGCACCGGCATCACTTCGCGCAGGAAGTAGCCCCGCGTCCACTCCGCCTGCTGCGGCGTCAGGCCGCTGCGCCGCAGGAAGCGGATGCCTTCGCGCTCCAGGCCCGGCAGGATTTCCTCGTTGAGCAGCTGATACTGGCGCGCGACCAGCTCATGCGCCTCTTTCGCGACCTGGCGGTACACCTGGTCGGCGCGCAGCTGGTCCGGATAGACCGGTGCCGAGCCGGCCTCGATCTCGGCCTGCAGGCCCGCAACGCGGACCTCGAAAAATTCGTCGAGATTGCTGCTGACGATGCACAGGAAGCGCAGCCGCTCGAGCAGGGGGCAGGCGCTGTTCTCCGCCTGCGCCAGCACCCGCCGGTTGAAGGACAGCAGGCCCAGCTCGCGGTTGAGGTAGAACTCCGGCGCGAACCGGGCCTTGCCGGGCGCGCGCCGCGGGCGGCGGACGGCGGAGTTCATCGCGGAAAATGCCCGGCGGGGATGACGCCGGGGCCCTCAGGGTCTCGACGGCGGGACGAAGCCGGCCGCGGTATCCGCGCCGTCTCCGAAAAAATGCTTCTCCATCTGCTGCGCAAGGTAATCACGGGCCTTCTTGTCTGCAAGGTTGAGGCGGTTTTCATTGACCAGCATTTTCTGCTGTTCCAGCCACTGCTTCCATGCTTCCTTGGACACATGCTCGAACACCCGTCTCCCGAGCTCCCCGGGGTAGGGTGGAAAATCGAGGCCTTCGGCCTCGCGTTTCAGCTTTACGCAATGCACCTGACGCGCCATGTCACTTCTCCAGAATAAGACTTTTTTGTTACGGATTTGTTGCGCCAGATCAGATTCCGGCGCTCCCGCGGCCATTTACAGCCGCTTGGTCAGCACCACCGACCGGCGCTGGTAGTTGTAGAGCTCCTTTTTCTTCTGCGGCAGCGCGCTGACGTCGGTTTCGGTGAATCCGCGCTCGACGAACCAGTGCTCGGCCCGGGTGGTCAGCACGAACAGCTGCTTCAGCCGCATGCCGCGGGCGCGCTTCTCGATCGCCGCCAGCAGCCGCTCGCCGGCACCCCGGCGGCGGAACTCCGGATGCACCGCGAGCCCGGCCAGCTCGCCGGATTTTTCGCCGGAAAACGGATACAGCGCAGCGCAGCCGACGATCCTCCGGTCGTGCTCGAGCACCCAGAAGCGGTCGATTTCCATCTCCAGCAGGTCGCGGTTGCGCTTGACCAGCAGCCCCGCAGCCTCCAGCGGCTCGATCAGGCCGAGTATGCCGCCGATGTCGTCGATCTTTGCGTGGCGCAGCGTCTCCAGCGGGTCCGGCGTCACCAGCGTGCCCACCCCCTTGTGGGTGAACAGCTCGAGCAGCAGGCTGTCATCGAGATGCCCGGAGATCAGGTGGGCGCGCCCGACGCCCTGTTCGCAGGCACGCACCGCCGCCGGCAGGTAGGACTGCATCTCATCGGACTCGATGCGCCCGCGTGAAAGCAGTCCCTTGGCTTCGCGCACCGTCAGTTCGCGCAACAGCTCGCCGCGACGGCCGGTGACGCCCGCCGACTCCATCAGGAAAATCAGCTTGTCCGCCTTCAGCTCGACCGCGGTCGCGGCAGCGACATCTCCCAGCGCAAGATTGAATACTTCGCCGGTCGGCGAGTAGCCGAGCGGCGAAATCACCACCAGCTCGTCGTCCTTCAGCCGCCGTTCGATCGCCGGCGCATCGATCTTGCGTACCTCGCCGGTGTGCATCAGGTCGACGCCGTCGACGACGCCTATCGGCCGCGCGGTGACAAAATTGCCGCTGGCGACGCGGATATGCGCGCCCGCCATCGGCGAATTGGGCAGGCCCATCGACAGCAGGGCCTCGATCTGCACGCGCAGCGTGCCCGCCACCTCCATCGCCGCCTGCAGCGCCGCGGCATCCGTGACACGCAGCTTCTCGGCAAAACGGCTGCGCAGGTTCTGCGCCTTCAGCTTGGCCTCGATCTGGCGCCGCGAGCCGTGCACCAGCACCAGCTTCACGCCCAGCGCCGCGAGAAGGTTCAGGTCGTGGGTCAGGTGGAAAAAGCGGCCGTCCGCGACAACCTCGCCACCGAAAGCGATGACGAACACCTTGCCGCGGAAGGCATGGATATAGGGCGCCACTGACTGGAACCAGTCGATGAAACGGTCCTGCGCCGACAGGCGCGGCCGTGCGCCGCCGCGGAGCTTGCCGGCATCCGCCGCGCCGGAGGCGTTATCGTTATCGGTGGTAATGGCCCTGTCCTTTCAGCTGCATCCCGCGAAGGATGGTATGCGAGAACCCGCGGCAACGAAAGCCGCTGCTCAGAAATCCCCCCACAGCGCCTGCATCGCCGCGAGCAGTGCGACCGCGGCTGTTTCGGTGCGCAGCACGCGCGGCCCGAGGCGCAAGGGAGTGAAACCCGCGCGCACCGCATCCTCGAGTTCGGTAGGCGACAGTCCGCCCTCGGGGCCGGCCAGCACGGTGATCGCGCCGGCAGGCCGCGGCAACCGGCCCAGCGTGGTTTCGGCACCGGGCGCCAGCAGCAGGCGCAGACCGTCTGCGGGTCCCGGCTGCATCAGCCAGTCGCGCAGGGCCAGCAGGCGGTTCACCGCGGGCACCACATTGCGGCCGCATTGCTCGCAGGCGGCGACCACGACTCCCTGCCAGTGCGCCTGTTTTTTTTCGGCGCGCTCACCCGACAGGCGCACCACGCAGCGCTCGGAGAGCAGCGGCTGAATGCCGGAAACGCCCAGTTCGACCGCTTTCTGGATGGTGTAATCCATGCGTTCGCCGCTGGACAGGGCCTGGGCCAGCGTGACCCGCAGGGGCGACTCCCGCTGCTCATTACGCCGGGCGCCGACCTGTAGGCTGACCGCGCCACGCGCGCAGTCGGTGATTACTGCGTCATGCGCAGTACCCTGCCCGTCAAAAAGCTCGACCGGATCGCCGACTTCCAGGCGTAGCACCTGGGCCAGATGATGAGACTTGGCGGGCGACAGTCGGCACCGGCCATGATCCGCGATCAGATCCGGAAAATATATTCTAGTCAATGGGTTAGCTCTATTCCTCACCCTTCAAATTATGCCATAGCATGCGTGGATGAAATGTCCCGGCCGGACCGGCCATGGCGACGCCGCGCTGCAACAGAGGTATACAATTGCGCCCTTTACCAGCGTGCCTAGAGGCTCCAGGCAGGGAGATTCCGCTTGCGTATCGTCATTCTCGGCGCGGGACAGGTCGGCAGTTCGGTCGCCGAAAACCTGGTTTCAGAAGCCAACGACATCACGGTGGTCGATACCGATGCCGCGCGCCTGCGCAAGTTGCAGGACAGGCTCGACCTGCGCACGGTGGTCGGCAATGCCGGCCACCCGGAGACCCTGGAACGCGCAGGAGCGCGCGATGCCGATCTGGTCCTCGCCGTGACCCAGAGCGACGAAACCAATCTTGTCGCCTGCAAGCTCTCGGCAACGATGTTCAACGTTCCGACCAAGGTTGCGCGCATCCGCGCCGCTGACTACCTGTCACACCCGGAAATGTTTTCAGCCGAAAACTTTTCGGTTGATACCGTGATCTGCCCGGAACAGGTGCTGACCGACTACATTGCCAAGCTGATCGAATTCCCGGAGTCGCTGCAGGTCCTGGAGTTCGCCGGGGGTCGCGTCAGCCTGGTCGCAGTGCGTGCCTTCCACGGCGGGCCACTGGTGGGCAAGGAGCTGCAGACCATCCGCAAGCATCTGCCGAAACTCGACACCCGGGTGGCGGCGATCTTCCGCCAGGACAGCCCGATCATCCCCGATGCCACCACGGTGATCGAAGCCGGCGACGAGGTGTTTTTCATTGCAGCCACCGAGCACATCCGCGGTGTCATGCGCGAATTGCGGCGCATGGACAAGCCGGTGAAGCGGGTGATGATTGGCGGCGGCGGCAACATCGGGCGCCGGCTGGCCAAGGCCATCGAGGACCACTACGATGTCAAGATCATCGAGCACAGCCGTGCCGGTGCGGAAAAACTGGCCGCCGAACTGCGCACGACGCTGGTGCTGGTGGGCGACGTCACCGACGAGGATCTGCTGCAGGCCGAGAATATCGGCGACATGGACGTCTACTGCGCGCTGACCAACGATGACGAGAACAACATCATGTCATCGCTGCTCGCCAAGCGCATGGGCGTGCGCCGGGTCGTCGCCCTGATCAACCGCAGTTCCTATGTCAACCTCGTGCAGGCCGGCCAGATCGACATCGCGATTTCCCCGGCACAGACGACCATCGGCACGCTGCTCGCCCATGTGCGCCACGGTGACTGCGTGGCGGTCCACAGCCTGCGCCGCGGCGCCGCTGAAGCGCTGGAACTGGTGGCACACGGCGATGCAAAATCGTCGAAGGTCGTCGGCCGCAGCATCGAGGAAATCGAGCTGCCGAAAGGCGCTACCATCGGCGCCGTGGTCCGCCCGCCCCGGGCTGCCCAAGACGGCAAGCCGGAGGGTGACCACCAGGTGCTGATCGCGCACCACGACACGGTCATCGAGTCAGAAGACCACGTGATCGTGTTCACAATCAACAAGCGCATCGTCCCCCAGGTCGAGAAACTGTTCCAGGTCAGCATCGGATTCCTGTGAACATCATCGCCGTGCGCCGCAAGATACCCGCCAGCGTTACACCTTACCGGCGCTGATTCCCCATGTCCTGGCTGTTGACCGTTGCTCCGGTGGCTGCGCTGATCGCGATGGCGATGAGCCTCACCCACCTGCTGCCGATCAGCGTGTCACTCTATTACAACGACGGCATGGCCGGCGCCCTGACCCTGTCGATGGCGCTGAATTTCTGCGCCGGTGCGATCCTCTGGCTGCTGACCCGGCGCAACAAGCGCGAACTGAGCCTGCGCGAAGGCATCCTGCTGGTCGTTGCGGTGTGGGCCGGCGGATCCCTGTTCGCCTCGCTGCCGCTGCTGCTGACAGTGCCGCAGCTGTCCTTCACCGACGCCTATTTCGAGGCCGTGTCCGGCCTGACAGCGACCGGTGCCACGGTCATTTCCGGCCTCGAAGAGCTCCCCGCATCCATCAACGTCTGGCGCGCGGTACTGCAATGGCTCGGCGGCATGGGGGTCATCGTGCTGGTTGTGGCGATCCTGCCCATGCTCGGCGTTGGCGGACGGCAGATCTCGAAATCCGAGATTCCAGGCCCGATGAAGGACGAACAGCTGACCCCGCGCATCGCCCAGACCGCCAAGGGCCTGTGGCTGATTTACGCGGCGCTTACCATCGCCTGCGGCTTCGCTTACCATGCGGCCGGCATGTCGCCGCTGGACGCCCTCATTCACAGCTTCACCACGATGTCGCTCGGCGGATTCTCGTCCTACGACGCCAGCCTGGGTCATTTCAACTCGGCAACGGTGGAACTGGTGGCCATCTGCTTCATGGTCATTGCCGGCATCAACTTCTCCACCCATTTCCTGGTCTGGCGCAGCCGCAGCCTGATGACCTACGCACGCGACACCGAGGCACGTTATTTCGCGCTGGTCATCGTCGCTAGCGTCGCCGGTGTTGCAATGCTGCTCTACGGATCCGGCACCTACACAGACCCGCTGACCGCGCTGCGCTACGCAGCCTTCAACATCATCTCGGTCGGCACGACAACCGGGTACTCAACCACCGACTACACGCTGTGGCCTGCGTTCGCGCCGATGTGGATCCTGTTCATCGGCACCTTCCTCAGCTGCTCCGGCTCGACCGGCGGCGGCATCAAGATGATGCGTGCGGTAATCCTCTACCGGCAGGTCTACCGCGAGATCAAGAGCCTCGCCCACCCGCAGGCCGTGAGTCCGGTCAAGGTTGCGGGCCACGTGGTTGCCGATTCGGTGGTGTTCGCGGTACTCGCCTTTTTCTTCGTCTGGATCGCACTGCTGGTGACCATGACCCTGATCCTCGGCTGGACCGGGCTCGATCCAGTAACCGCCTTTTCGGCCGTGGTCGCAACACTCAACAACATCGGCCCCGGCCTGCACCGGGTTGGTCCTGCCACGAATTTTTCGGTGCTCACCGATTTGCAGACCTGGGTCTGCGCCTTCGCGATGCTGCTCGGCCGCCTCGAACTGTTCGCACTGCTGGTGATATTCACACCGGCGTTCTGGCGCAAGTAAAAATCAGGCCCTCACCGCCTTGAACAGTTCCAGCGTCCGCAACCGGGCCTTGGCATGATCGACCACCGGTGCCGGATAATCCCTGCCGATGATCGCCCCGGCGGCCTGCTGCTGCGCCGGCGTCATGGTCCAGGGCGCATGGATGTGGCGCTTATCGCAACGTGCCAGTTCCGGCACATAGCGGCGGATGAACGCGCCCTCGGCATCGAATTTTTCCGACTGGGTCACCGGATTGAAAATGCGGAAATAGGGCTGTGCATCGCAGCCCGTCGATGCCGCCCACTGCCAGCCGCCGTTGTTCGCAGCAAGGTCGAAATCATTAAGCCGGTCGGCAAAATATTTCTCTCCGAGCCGCCAGTCGACCAGCAGGTCCTTGACCAGAAACGAAGCGGCGATCATGCGCAGCCGGTTGTGCATGTAGCCGGTCTGGTTGAGCTGGCGCATCGCCGCATCGACGATCGGGTAGCCGGTGCACCCCTCGCGCCAAGCCGAAAACAGTTCTTCATCATTGGGCCAGCGGATCGCGTCATAGGCCGGCCGGAACGAGCGGGACACGACATGGGGATGGTGGTGCAGGATCATGAAATAGAAATCCCGCCACACCAGCTCCGAAAGCCAGGTCGCCGCACCCCCGTCGCCCTCACGCGCAGCCTGCCAGGCCGCACGCGCAAGCTCGCGGATCGAGATCGTGCCGAAGCGCAGGTGCACCGACAGGTAGGACGGGCCCTTCCTTGCCGGATAATCGCGCGCCTCGCGGTAACGCGCCATCCGCGACCGGAAGCCGGCGAAAAGTTCGCGCGCGGCGACAGTGCCTCCGGCGATTCCGAGCTCGCGCAGATTGGTTTCCTTGAAGCCGATATCGGCCAGCGTCAGCAGGCGACCGCCGGCGGGCGGCGCCAGGTTCCCGGCATAACGCTCGACCGGATAGGCTTTCAGGTAAAACGGCTCAAGTTTTTTCAGCCAGGCGTTCTTGTACGGCGTGAACACCGAGTACGGCGCGCCGCCCTGGGTCAGCACTTCGTCCTTCTCGAAAATGACCTGGTCCTTGCGCGTCAGGAAGTCTATACCCGCAACCGCCAGGGATCGCGCCACATCGGCATCGCGGGCGACGGCATACGGTTCGTAATCGTGGTTCGCATACACCGCGCGCACACCAAGCTTCCTTGCGAGCCGGGGAATTTCCTCGCGCGCCGCGCCGTGCAGCGTGATCAGTCCGCCGCCATGCGCCGCGAGCGACTGCTGCAGTTCGGACACCGACTGCACGATGAACTCGACGCGACGATCGCTGCGCGAGGGCAGCTTGTCGAGAATTTCGGTGTCATAGACAAATACGCAGTGCACGCGCTGCGCGCCCTTCAGCGCGGCGTACAGCGCGGCGTTGTCGGCGAGGCGCAGGTCGCGGCGAAACCACATCAGCGCGGCATCGGTTCGGTTCATCGGGAAGCGTCTCCGGGGATGGCGAATTGTCGCTGCCACCCTCCGGCTTTACAATACTCAGCCACCCATGAACAGCGTCGACCTCACGCAGCACTTCCTGATCGCCATGCCGGCCATGGCCGATCCGCATTTCGCGAAAACGCTGACGCTGGTATGCGAGCACAACGAGAACGGCGCGCTGGGCATCATTGTCAACCGCCCCACCGACCTCAGCCTCCAGGGCCTGCTGGAGCAGGTCAAGGTCACGCCAGACCCGCAGCAGTCCTTCTCTTCCGTGCCCGTGCATTTCGGCGGCCCGGTGCAGGTCGATCGCGGTTTCGTGCTGCACAAACCGCAGGGCAGCTGGCAATCCACGCTGAAAGTGGGGGAAGACATCGGCCTGACCACCTCGAAGGATATCCTCGAGGCGGCTGCCCGCGGCGAAGGTCCGCCGCAGATGCTGATCACCCTCGGCTATGCCGGCTGGGCACCGGGCCAGCTCGAGCACGAACTGGCACAGAACGCCTGGCTGACCGTCCCCGCACGGACCGACATCCTGTTCGATCTGCCGGCAGAGGAACGCCTGCCCGCGGCCATGCAGCTGCTGGGCGTCGATTACGCCAATCTGTCGGACGAGGCCGGCCACGCGTGAGCACGCGGCCGGCACGCGGCGCGGTGCTTGCCTTTGATTTCGGCGAGAAGCGCATCGGCGTCGCCGTGGGGGAAATCGAACTGGCGATTCCCCATCCCCTGACGGTCATCGATGCGGAGGACAACGACCGCCGTTTTGCGGCCATTGCCGCGCTGATCGCCGAATGGCATCCGGTGCGGCTGGTCGTTGGTATCGCCAGCCACGTCGACGGCGGGCCGCACGAGACCGGACGGCTGTCGCGGCGCTTCGGCCAGCGCCTGCACGGTCGCTTCGGACTTCCGGTCGACTACGTCGACGAACGGCTCAGTTCGCAGGCTGCCGATGCGGCCCTGCGCGAGAGCGGCACAGGGGCCGGGCGGCGCGCCGCCATGCTCGACGCCGCGGCCGCAGCCGAAATCCTGCGCACCTGGTTCACGAGCCCGCCCGAACCCGCGGCTTGAGATGGCGCAGGCATTTTGGCGGCGCGGCGATTGTGTTAGGCTACGGCCCGCCATGCCGGCTAACCCGCTTCCTGATGCCGAGCAACTGCTCGCATCGCTGACCGACCGGATGCGGCCCGCCGTCGGGCCGGACACCGGGCTGGTCGGCATTCATACCGGCGGCGTGTGGCTGGCCGAACGCCTGCACCGGGCGCTGGGCATCAAACTTCCCCTCGGCACCCTCGACGTCTCGTTCTACCGCGACGACTTCAACAAAAAGGGGCTGCGCCGCAACGTCAAAAGCTCGGACATCCCCTTTGACGTCGATGGCTGCGACCTGGTCATCGTCGATGACGTGCTTTACACCGGGCGCACCATCCGAGCCGCGATGAACGAGCTTTTCGATTACGGCCGTCCGGCCCGCATCCGCCTGGCAACGCTGGTCGACCGCGGCGGCCGCGAACTGCCGATCTGCGCCGATTTCGCCGGCGCAACGGTCGGCGCGGCAGCCGATGAAAACATCGAACTGGCACGCGACGCGCAGGGCTTGCTCTCCCTGCAACTGAACCGGAACTGACCGCGATGTGGCTCGATCCCGCCAATCCGCAGCTGAACAAGAACGGCGAACTGCACCACCTGCTGTCGCTGGAAGGCCTGCCGGCCGGCGTGCTGCGGCAGATCCTTGACACCGCGGAGTCCTTCGTCGGCGTCACCCAGCGCGAGGTCAAGAAAGTGCCGCTGCTGCGCGGCAAGGCGGTGTTCAACCTCTTCTTCGAGCCGTCCACGCGCACCCGCACCACCTTCGAGATCGCAGCCAAGCGGCTGTCGGCCGACGTCATCAACCTCGCGATCAACGTGTCCTCGCAGAGCAAGGGCGAATCGGTGCTCGACACCGTGGCCAACCTCGCAGCGATGCAGGCCGACATGTTCATCGTGCGCCATGCCGCGAGCGGCGCGCCATACATGATCGCCAAGCACGTCGCGCCGGAGATCCATGTCGTCAACGCCGGTGACGGGCGCCATGCGCACCCGACCCAGGGCCTGCTCGACATGTACACCATCCGCCACTACAAGGGCGATTTCACGCAACTGCGCGTGGCGATCGTCGGCGACATCCTGCACTCGCGGGTCGCCCGCTCGCAAATCCACGCGCTGACCACGCTGGGCTGTCCGGAAATCCGCGTGATCGGCCCGAAAACCCTGCTGCCCTCGCAGGTGGATCGGCTCGGCGTTCAGGTGTATCCGGACATGAAGCGGGGACTGAAGGACGTGGACGTGGTGATGATGCTGCGCCTGCAGAACGAACGCATGAAGGGCGCGCTGCTGCCTTCGGCGCAGGAGTTCTACAAGTACTACGGCCTGACCGAGGACAAGCTGGCGCTGGCCAAACCCGACGCGATCGTGCTCCACCCCGGGCCGATGAACCGCGGCGTCGAGATCGACTCCAGCGTCGCGGACGGCAAGCAGTCGGTGATCCTGCCGCAGGTCACCTTCGGCATCGCCATCCGCATGGCCGTGATGAGCATTCTTGCAGGCAATTAAAAATGCAAAGTGCAGAGTGCAAAATGAAAAAGCCAACCCCTCGGCCAGGCCGCCGTAAAGGCCCGAGCACTTTGCACTTTGCACTTTGCACTCTGCACTGCCGCACAGGCCTTCCTTCCCGATGAAAATCCACATCAAATCCGGCCGCCTCGTGGACCCCAGAAACGGCATCGACGCCCAGCGCGACCTTTATCTCGCGGCCGGCAGGGTGGTCGCGGTCGGCGACGCGCCGGCCGGTTTCAGCGCCAACCGCGTGATCGACGCCGCTGGCAAGATCGTCTGCCCGGGGCTGGTCGACCTGGCGGTGCGCCTGCGCGAACCGGGTTACGAGTACATGGCCACGCTGGAATCGGAGATGGAGGCGGCGATCGCCGGCGGCATCACCAGCCTCGCCTGCCCGCCCGATACCGATCCGGCGCTCGACGAGCCCGGCCTGGTGGAAATGCTCAAGTTTCGCGCCAAGAACCTGAACCAGGCGCATGTCTACCCGGTCGGCGCGCTGACCGTGGGCCTCAAAGGCGCACGCCTCACCGAAATGGCGGAACTGCGCGATGCCGGCTGCGTCGCGTTTTCGCAGGCCGAGGCGCCCTTCGCTGACAACCAGGTGCTGATGCACGCGTTGGAATACGCGGCGACCTTCGGATTTCCGGTATGGCTGCGCCCGCAGGACCCGGCGCTCGCCGGCAGCGGCGTCGCCCACGATGGCGAAGTCGCCACCCGGCTCGGCCTGCCGGCAATCCCGTCCACGGCCGAAGTCATCGCGCTGTCAACGATACTGATCCTCGCCCGGGAGACCGGCGCGCGCATCCATATCGCCCGGCTGTCTTCGGCCGAGGGTGTCGCCATGGTGCGCGACGCCAAGGCGCGCGGCCTGCCCGTCAGCTGCGACATCGGCATTCACCACGCCCATCTCTCGGAGATGGACATCGCTTATTTCGACCCCAACTGCCATCTGTCGCCGCCGCTGCGCAGCCTGCGCGACCGCGATGCGCTGCGCGCGGGGCTTGCCGACGGCACCATCGATGCGCTGTGTTCCGACCACACACCGGTCGACGAGGACGTCAAGCAACTGCCCTTCGCCGAAGCCGAGGCCGGCGCCACCGGCGTTGAACTGCTGTTGCCGCTGGCGTTGAAATGGGCTGCCGAATCGCAGCTGCCGCTGGCAGCGGCAATCGAGCGCATCACGGTCCGGCCCGCCGCGATACTGGGCATCGACGCCGGCCACCTGACCGCGGGGGCCGCTGCCGACATCTGCATCTTCGACCCGGGCCACCACTGGCGAGTCACGCCCGACGCACTGCGCAGCCAGGGCAAGAATACGCCCTACTCCGGTTTCGAGCTCTGTGGCAGGGTCAGCCATACGCTGGTTGGCGGAAACATCGTCTACGAAAAAAATATTAATAAAAACAAATAGTTATAATAGTCGCTTGCCTCGGGACGAAATGTCCCCAAGTAAACTAAGCGACAATCCGGCGGTCACATTGCCGATCCTCTCCTGAGACCTGCTTAGACCATGAATCCATTGCTCGATTTTTCGGGGCTGCCCCGCTTTGCCGATTTCCAGCCGGCGCATGTCGCGCCGGCCATTGACCAGTTGCTCGCGGAAAACCGCGCGCTGGTCGAGCGTCTCGCCGCAGACGGCGCGGCGCCGACCTGGGAGAACTTTGCCGGCCCGCTGGAAGACGCCAACGAAAGGCTGCACCGTGCCTGGGGCCAGGTCGGGCATCTCAACGCGGTGATGAACAGCCCCGAGCTACGCGAGGCCTACAATGCCGCGCTGCCGAAGATCACCCAGTATCACACCGAGCTGGGCCAGCACGAGGGGTTGTACCGCAGGTTCAAGGCGCTGCGCGCGGGCGCAGCCTGGGACGGACTCACGCGGGCGCAGAAGAAAATCGTCGACAACGAACTGCGCGATTTCCGCCTCGGCGGCGCCGAGCTGCCGCCGTCAGGCAAGCAGCGCTATGGCGAAATCAGCGACCGCCTGTCGACGCTGACCTCGCGCTTCAGCGACAACCTGCTCGACGCCACCAACGCCTGGTCGCATGTCGTCACCGATGCCGCTGAACTCTCCGGCCTGCCCGAGGACGCGCGGGAAGCGGCACGCAGCGCCGCCGAAGCCGACAAGAAAACCGGCTGGAAATTCACGCTGCATGCGCCCTCGTACCTGCCGGTGCTGCAGTATGCAGACAACCAGGCACTGCGCGAGCGCATGTACCGCGCCTACGTTACCCGCGCCTCCGAATTCGGCGATCCGAAACTCGACAACACGCCGCTGATCGCGGAAATCGTCGCGCTGCGCCGCGAACTGGCGACGCTGCTCGGCTTCGCCAGCTATGCCGAGCTCTCGCTGGAGGCGAAAATGGCGGACACGCCGGCGCAGGTGCTCGAATTCCTGCGCGAGCTGGCGGCGCGCGCCAAACCCCATGCACAACGCGATCTTGCCGAGCTGCAGGACTTCGCGCGCAGTGAACTCGGCATGACCCGGCTCGAAGCCTGGGACTACGCCTACGTGTCGGAGAAGCTGCGGGTCGCCCGCTACTCATTCTCCGAGAACGAGGTGAAACAGTACTTTCCCGAGACCACGGTGCTGCCCGGCATGTTCAGGCTGGTGGAAACCCTGTACGGCCTCAGCATCGGTCAGACCGAGGCGCCGCAATGGCACCCCGACGTGCGCTTTTATTCGATCCGCGACCGCAAGGGCAGCCTGGTCGGCCAGTTCTACCTGGACCTCTATGCGCGCCCGAGCAAGCGCGGCGGCGCGTGGATGGATGACGCCATCACCCGCCGCACGACATCGCAGGGTATCCAGTCGCCGGTGGCCTACCTCAACTGCAACTTCTCAGCGCCCGTGGGCGGAAAACCGGCGCTGTTCACCCACGACGAGGTGATCACGCTGTTCCACGAATTCGGCCACGGGCTGCACCACCTGCTGACCCGCGTCGACCATCTCGGCGTCTCCGGCATCAACGGCGTGGAATGGGATGCCGTCGAGCTGCCCAGCCAGTTCATGGAAAACTTCTGCTGGGAATGGAACGTCGTGGCACCGATGACCCGCCACGTCGACAGCGGTGCCACGCTGCCGAAGGCGCTGTTCGACAAGATGCTCGCCGCGAAGAATTTCCAGAGCGGCATGCAGACGCTGCGCCAGATCGAGTTTGCGCTGTTCGACCTGCGCCTGCACCATGACTTCGATCCGGCGGGCGGCCGCACCGCGCTGCAGCTGCTCGACGAGGTGCGCCGCGAAGTCGCCGTGGTGTTTCCCCCGGAATACAACCGCTTCCCCAACAACTTCTCCCACATCTTCGCCGGCGGATACGCCGCAGGCTACTACAGCTACAAGTGGGCGGAAGTGCTGTCGGCCGACGCCTACAGCCTGTTCGAGGAAAACGGGGTGCTCGACCCGCAGACGGGCATGCGCTTCTGGGACGAAGTGCTGGCCGTCGGCGGCAGCCGCCCGGCGCTGGAGTCCTTCGTCGCCTTCCGCGGCCGCGAACCGAAAATCGACGCCCTGCTGCGCCACAACGGCATGGTCGCGGAGACCGCCTGAGTGCGGATCGCCCTCCCGCAGGCCGCGGTATCATGCGGCCTTGCGGCAGGAGGCCTGTCCGGACTGCATGGCCCTACTTTCGGGAGGTGACACCATGAAAAAAACCGCTGTTCTGCTCGCCACACTGACACTCGCGATCCCGGCCCAGGCGGCGCAGCTGTATCGCTGGGTTGACGACAAAGGACGCGTGGAATGGCGCGATACGCCGCCGCCTGCGAATGCCAGGAAAGTCGAGAAGCGCAGCGTCGGCGGCAGCGTCATCGAGACCTCGACCCTGCCCTACAGCCAGCAGCAGGCCGTGAAAAATTTCCCGGTCACGCTGTACGCCGGCAACTGCGGCGAAGGCTGCGACAAGGCGCGCGACCACCTGGTGCGCCGCGGCATTCCCTTCGCGCTGAAGGATCCGCAGCATGACGTCGAGGGCTACCGCAAGCTGACCAATGGCGGCATGCAGGTGCCGTTGCTCTTCGTCGGCCGCGAACGATTCGCCGGCTACGAGCAGGGCGCGTGGGACCGCCTGCTCGACACCGCGGGTTATGCGCGCCAGCCGCTGCCCGGCTACACCCCACCCAAGCCGCCCGCGGCACCGGCCCCGGCGAAGCCTCCGGCCGCCACGACCGCGCCCCTGGTGCCCGGCGACACTGCGGAGCCGCCGCCCGCGCCGGCTCCATGAAGCTGGCCACCTGGAACGTCAACTCGCTGAAGGTCCGCTTGCCGCAGGTGCTCGACTGGCTGGCGGCACACCGGCCCGACGCCCTCTGCCTGCAGGAAACCAAGCTCGAGGACGACAAGTTCCCGCGGGCCGAGATCGAGGCTGCCGGCTACAACGCCGCCTTCAGCGGCCAGAAAACCTATAACGGCGTCGCCATCCTGACGCGGCAGCCCCTCGCCGCGGCAACCGGCATCCCCGGTTTCGACGATCCGCAGAAGCGGGTGATCGCGGTCACGCTCGACGGTGTGCGTGTCATCTGCGTCTATGTGCCGAACGGCGAAGCCGTGGAGTCGGACAAGTATCGCTACAAGCTGGACTGGCTCGCCGCGCTGACCGGCTGGCTGCGCGCGGAACTGGCGCAGCACCCGAAACTCGCACTGCTCGGTGATTTCAACATCGCGCCGGGCGACGCTGACGTGCACGATCCGCAGGCCTGGGCCGGCAAGGTGCTGTGCAGCGACGCCGAGCGCGCGGCGTTCCAGGCGATCGCGGCACTCGGCCTGAAGGACACCTTCCGCCTTTTCGATCAGCCCGAGCGGTCCTACACCTGGTGGGATTACCGGATGAACGCCTTCCGCCGCAAGATGGGGCTGCGCATCGACCATATCCTCGCTTCGGACGCCCTGGCGCAGGGCTGCAGATCCTGCACGGTGGACATCGAGCCGCGGCGCAACGAGCGCCCTTCGGACCACGCGCCGGTCGTCGCCGAGTTCGGCTGACCGCCCTTCCCCGCGCGGCTCAGCCGCGCAGCGTGACGAACTCCTCGGCGACCGTCGGGTGGATGCCGATGGTGGCGTCGAACTGCGCCTTGGTTGCGCCGCATTTCATCGCGACGGCAAGTCCCTGGATGATCTCCCCCGCCTCGGCGCCGACCATGTGCGCGCCGACGACGCGATCCGATGCGCCATCCACCACCAGCTTGATGAACACCTTGCCGGCATCGCCGGACAGCGTCGCCTTCAGCGGGCGGAACTGGCTGCGATAGACCTTCACGTCGGAGTAGCGGTGCCGCGCCGCGTCTTCGGCGAGGCCGACGGTGCCGACATGGGGATGGCTGAACACCGCGGTCGGGATATTGCCGTAATCCACCGTTGTCGGCCGGCCGCCGAACAGCGTCCGGGCAAGCGCCGCGCCCTCCGCAATCGCCACCGGTGTCAGCTGCACGCGGCCAATGACGTCGCCCACCGCATGCACCGAAGGCACCGCGCTGCGGTAATGCTCGTCCACCCTGATTGCGCCGCGATCCGAAAGGACAACACCTGCCGCTTCGAGCCCGAGTCCCCCGACATTCGGCCGGCGCCCGGTCGCGAACATCACGAGGTCCGTATCGAGCTCCCCGCCCGACGCCAGGGCCAGGCGCAGGCCGCCGTGCTCGCGCGTCACGCCGGCCGGGGATTCGCCGGGCAGCAGCCGCACGCCCTGCCGCTGCAATTCCGCAGTCAGCGTCGCCGCGACATCCTCGTCAAAACCGCGCAGCAGGCGGCTGCCACGGTATACCAGTGTGGTATCCACGCCGAGGCCGCTGAATATCGAGGCAAACTCGACGGCGATATAACCGCCGCCGACCAGCAACGCGCGGCGCGGCAGGGCCGCAAGATGGAAGGCCTCGTCGGAAGTGATGCCCAGCTCCGCGCCCGGGATGTCCGGCTTGACCGCGCGGCCGCCGGTGGCCAGCAGCAGGTGTTCGGCGCTGAGCCGGCGCCCGGCGACCTCGACCGTATGCGCATCGCGGATCATCGCCCGGCCCTCGACCAGTTGCACGCCGGCCTCGCCCAGCAGCTTCGCATAGACGCCATTCAGGCGCGAGATCTCGCGGTCCTTGGCGGCGCGCAGCGCGGTCCAGTCGAAATCCGGGCGCGGCAGGCGCCAGCCGTATCCCTCGGCATCCGCGAAATCGCCGGAAAAACCGGCGGCGTAGGAAAACAGCTTTTTGGGAATGCAGCCGGCGTTGACGCAGGTGCCGCCGAGCGCTGCGGACTCGATCAGCGCGACGCGCGCGCCGAACGCCGCCGCCATGCGGCTCGCGCGCACGCCGCCGGAACCGCCGCCGACAGTGATCAGGTCGAAGTCGTAGCGTGACGCCATGCCGCACTCCCGGAAAAAGGTTCCCGGGAAATGTTACACCGCGTCTTCGCCGCGTCCGGCCTCGATTTTCAGTTCCTGGATTTTCCGGGTCAGCGTGTTGCGGCCAAGGCCCAGCAGCTGCGCCGCCTCGATGCGGCGTCCGCCGGTCTGCGCCAGCGCTTTCAGGATCAGCGCCTTCTCGAACTGCTGGGTAAGTTCCCCCATGATGCCGGTCTCGCCGCGGTGCAGCCGCTGTTCGGCCTCGCGGCCCAGCGCGGCGATCCAATCCTCGCCGCCTGCAGCCGCCGGCTGGGCGCGCATCTCCGGCGGCAGGTCCTTGATCTCGATGGTCGCCGCGGGCGCCATCACGGTCAGCCAGTGGCAGAGATTCTCGAGCTGCCGCACATTGCCCGGCAGGTCCTGCGCCGACAGATATTTCAGCGTCGCGTCGGCAAGCCGCTTGGGCTCCACGCCCAGGTCGCGCGCGCTTTTCTGCAGGAAATAGCGCGCCAGCAGCGGAATGTCCTCGCGCCGTTCGCGCAGTGCCGGCAGGCGCAGCCGGATGACGTTGAGCCGGTGGAAAAGGTCCTCGCGGAACAGCCCCTGCTTGACCCGCGCTTCTAGATCCTGGTGGGTGGCCGCGATCACCCTGACGTTGGCGCGGATCGGCTGGTGTCCGCCGACGCGGTAGAAATTCCCGTCGGACAGCACGCGCAGCAGCCTCGTCTGCAGTTCCTGCGGCATGTCGCCGATCTCGTCGAGGAACAGGGTGCCGCCCTCGGCCTGCTCGAAACGCCCGCGGCGCATGGTTTGCGCGCCGGTGAAGGCGCCGCGCTCGTGCCCGAACAGTTCCGACTCCAGCAGCTCCCGCGGAATCGCCGCGGTATTGATGGCGATGAAAGGGCGGCCGGCACGCGGGCTGTGGCGATGCAGCGCGCTCGCCACCAGTTCCTTGCCGGTGCCCGACTCGCCGGTGATCAGCACCGTGGCATGGGACTGCGACAGGCGGCCGATGGCGCGGAATACCTCCTGCATCGCCGGCGCCTGGCCGAGGATTTCCGGCACCGATTCGCTGATTTCCCCGGCGCTGTCCTGACGCACGCTCTCGTCCATCGCGCGGCGGATCAGTTCGACCGCGTGGTCAACGTCGAAGGGCTTGGGCAGATACTCGTAGGCGCCGCCCTGGAAGGCGGTGACCGCGCTCTCCAGGTCGGAGTAGGCGGTCATGATGATCACCGGCAGCGAGGGATGCCGCGACTTCGCCTGCTGCAGCAGCTCGAGGCCGGACTCGCCCGGCATGCGGATGTCGCTGACGACCACCTGGGGCACCTCCTCGTCGAGGGCGGCCAGTGCCTCGCGGGCCGATGAAAACACCTTGAACGCGATGTTCTCCCGCGTCAGCGCCTTCTCGAACACCCAGCGTATCGAACGGTCGTCGTCAATGATCCAGACTGGTTTCATGGCTCTTCGCAATCATCATTGGGTTCGGGTTGCGGGCGGCTGGCGCTCGGCCGGTGGCGACGCACGCGGATCGTCCTGCACCGGCAACAGCAGCGTGAAGCAGGTCCGGCCGGGTGCCGACTCGAAAGTGATGGTGCCCTGGTGCTGCGTGACAAAGTTGTGCGCGATCGTGAGCCCGAGGCCGCTGCCGCCCTCGCGCCCGGAAATCAGCGGCTGGAAGACCCGCTCGCGCATGGGCTCCGGGATGCCCGGGCCGTTGTCGGTGATCTCCAGCTGAACGGCGTGGCGATAGCGGCGGCGCGCCAGCGTCACCTGGCGCGCAATGCGGGTCCGCAGGCTGATTTCCCCGTCGGAGATGTCCATGCTGCTGCCGCGGATCGCCTGCGCGGCATTGCGCGCGATGTTGAGCACGGCCTGGATCAGCTGCTCGCGGTCCCCCGTCAGCAGCGGCATGCTGGTGTCGTAGTCGCGGCGCACGCGGATTCCGGGAAACTCCGCGAGGATGACGCTGCGCACCCGCTCCAGCACCTCGTGGATGTTCACCGGACCGGGCAGGGGCAGCCGGTGCGGCGTCAGCAGCCGGTCCATCAGCGACTGCAGGCGGTCGGATTCCTTGATGATGACCTGGGTGTACTCGTGCAGCGCCGGACGCTCCAGCTCGCGGTCTAGCAGCTGCGCGGCGCCGCGGATGCCGCCCAGCGGATTCTTGATCTCGTGCGCGAGATTGCGGATCAGCTCACGATGCGCCTGGCTCTGCTCGAGCAGCCTCGCCTCGCGCTCGACGCGCAGCTGGCGGTCGATCTGGCGCAGCTCGAGCAGGGTGCCTTCGCTGCCGTCGCCGAGTTCGGTCGGGCTGACCGTGCAGGCCAGGTTCAGCCGCAGCCGGCCGTTGACCGTGAATTCGACCTCGTGCTCCGTGTAGCTGCAATTGTTGGCGTGCGCGTAGCTGATCGCCGACGCCAGCACCGCGTTGTCGCCGAACAGGCGCTCGAGCGTCAGCCCCGCCAGATGGGTGGCGGAAGCCTCGAACAGGTTTTCTGCAGCGGGATTCATGTGGATCACGGCATTCCGGTCATCCGCCAGGACCACGGCCGTCGCCAGCAGATCGAGTCCGCGCAGCTGGGCAGGATTCATGGCCGGAGTTCAGGGCATGCCGGAGCAAAAAGCACGCCAAGCGGAAAGCCCGGCAGGGCGCCGGGAGAGGGGTACCGATGACCGGGCGGGATTCCGGCCTGCCGGCGCCGATCGCGGACGCCGGCTGCTAGCGCAGCGAGCCCAGTTCCTTGCGCAGGTTCGCGATATTGCTTTCGTGCAGGGCGACTTTCTTCTGGAAGGGCTCCAGACGATCCAGCACGCGCTGGTAATTGCGCTCGCTGCCGAGCCGGATGGCTTCCTGCTCGGCCAGTTCCTTGCGCGCCTGGTCGAGCAGCTTCTGCTCGCTGGCGAGTTCCTGCTCGAGGATCTTGCGGCGCTCCGCATCGCGCTGCTGCTGGGTCGGCGCATCGACCTTGGGGAAATTTCCCGGCGTCGCCTGCGGCTTCGGCGGAGCAGAAGCCGGTTTGCCCGGCGCGGCCGCCGGCGGCTTGGGTGCCGGAACGCTCGATATCGGTGGCAGGCTCATCGGCTTGCAGCCTGCCGCTTCCGACTTCAGGTTGGTGAAGCGCTTGTTGCCGTTGCTGTCGACGCATTCCCAGATATCGGCCCGCGCCGGACCGGACATTACCAGCAACAGCACAAAAAGCATCAGCAAGCGCATCGATAACCCCGGTTGAAGCTGCTACAAGGCCGGCTGTTTCCGCAACGGAAAGGGCGGCCGCGTGGTTGACCTGCAGCATGAAGAGATATCGGCTAAGTCTATGTCAACAAAGATAAAGTCGCAATCCGGCCGGAAAAAACAAAAGGGCGGACACGGGCCCGCCCTTTCGCCGGTGCGCGACCGATCAGAGGCTGTAGTACAGCTGGAACTCGAGCGGATGCGTGGTCATGCGGAAAGCGGTGACCTCTTCCATCTTCAGCTCGATGTAGGCATCGATCATGTCGTTGGAGAACACGCCGCCGCGGGTCAGGAACTCGCGGTCCTTGTCGAGGCAGTCCAGCGCCATGTCCAGCGACGAGCAGACATTGGGCACTTTCTTGGCTTCTTCCGGCGGCAGGTCGTAGAGGTTCTTGTCGACGGCGTCACCGGGGTGGATCTTGTTCTGGATGCCGTCGAGTCCGGCCATCAGCATCGCGGCGAACGCGAGGTACGGATTCGCCGTCGGATCCGGGAAGCGCACTTCGATGCGGCGCGCCTTCGGGCTCGCGACGTGCGGAATGCGGATCGACGCCGAACGGTTGCGCGCGGAGTAGGCCAGATTGATCGGCGCCTCGAAGCCCGGCACCAGGCGCTTGTACGAGTTGGTGCCCGGATTGGTGATCGCATTCAGCGCGCGGGCATGCTTGATGATGCCGCCGATGTAATACAGCGCGGTCTCCGAAAGGCCGGCATAGCCGTTGCCGCTGAACAGGTTCTGCCCGCCCTTCCACACCGACTGGTGCACGTGCATGCCCGAGCCGTTGTCGCCGACCACCGGCTTCGGCATGAAGGTCGCGGTCTTGCCGTAGGAGTGCGCGACATTGTGCACCGTGTATTTCAGGATCTGGTTCCAGTCGGCGCGCTTCACCAGGCTCGCGAACAGGGTCCCGATCTCGCACTGGCCGGGAGCCGCCACTTCGTGGTGATGCACTTCCACCGGCACGCCCTGCTCTTCCAGCGCCAGGCACATCGCCGAGCGGATGTCCTGCAGCGAATCGACCGGCGGCACCGGAAAATAGCCGCCCTTGACCGCGGGACGGTGGCCCATGTTGCCGCCGTCGTTTTCCTCTTCCGAGGACCACGGCGCTTCGGCGGTCTTGATCTTGACCGAGGCGCCGGACATGTCGACGCGCCACATCACGGAGTCGAACACGAAGAACTCGGGTTCGGGACCGAAGTAGGCGGTGTCGCCGATGCCGGTCGATTTCAGATAGGCCTCTGCGCGCTTGGCGATCGAACGCGGATCGCGGTCATAGCCCTTGCCGTCGGAAGGCTCGATCACGTCACAGGTCAGGATCAGCGTGGCTTCGTCGGTGAAAGGATCCATGCGTGCCGAATCCGGATCCGGCATCAGCAGCATGTCGGAAGCCTGGATGCCCTTCCAGCCGGCGATGGACGAACCGTCGAAGGCATGGCCGTCGGTGAACTTGTCTTCTCCAAACACCTTGCTCGGCACGGACACGTGCTGTTCCTTGCCCCGGGTATCGGTAAAGCGCAGGTCAACGAACTTGACTTCGTTGTCCTTCAGCATTTTCATGACATCGGCAGTGCTTCCCATCGAACTCTCCTAACTGATTGCGAACGATTTAAAAAAAGGTTGAACAGCTCCGCGGTCCTGTTGAGCAGGATATGTACCACCACGGTGCATCATTATCTATTTGATTATTATGATATTTTTATCCACAAGCCGGCCGGAGGTGCACTGATATGGTGCGTCGGTATGGGTTGCGCCTCATTATAGTGCATTCATTCGCATGCTGCCGCCGGTTAGAATTCGCCACCCGCAAACCCCACGGATCCCGCACCGGAAAACACCATGGATGCCACTGAACAGATTCTTGCCAACGCCCGCCAGCGGGCTGACCAGATGGGCCTGCCCTACAGCGGCGCGCTGACCCCGGCCGAGGCCTTCCAGCTCTGGAAATCACGGCCCGGCGCCCAGCTGGTCGACGTGCGCACCCGGGCCGAGTGGGACTGGGTCGGGCGCATACCCGGCGCCATCGAAATCGAACTGCTGGGCTATCCCGGCAACCGCCCGAACCCGGCCTTCATGCAGGAACTCGCCCAGAAGGCCGATCCCGCGGCGCCCGTGATGTTCATCTGCCGCAGCGGCGGACGCTCGCACAACGCGGCGATGCTCGCCCTGCAGGCGGGCTTCGGCGAAGCCTACAACGTGCTTGAGGGCTTCGAGGGCGATCGGGATCCCCAGGGCCACCGCAACACGGTCGGCGGCTGGCGCGCGGCCGGCCTGCCCTGGGTGCAGAGCTGAAGCCTACCGGCCGCGCCAGACCACGCCGTAGAGGTCGTGGCGGCGGTCACGCAGGTTGCGCACCGTGCCGTTGTTGCGCGCCGTGATCAGTGTCTCGGGCCGCAGGTCGGCGATCGCCACGGTTTCGACGTTCGGCGTGGTGTCAGCGGCGATGCCGTCCCGCGCGAAGGGAAAATCGCAGGGCGTCAGCACGCAGCTCTGGGCGTACTGGATGTCCATGTTGCTGACATTCGGCAGGTTGCCGACATTGCCCGACATCACCACGTAAATCTGGTTCTCCACCGCGCGCGCATGGCAGCAGTAGCGCACCCGCAGGTAGCTCTGGCGCTCGTCGGTGCAGAAGGGAACGAACAGGATGTGGATGCCCTGGTCGGTCAGGTGCCTGACCACCTCCGGGAATTCGGTGTCGTAGCAGACCAGCACGCCGATCGGCCCGCAGTCGGTTTCGATGGCGGCCACCGTGTTTCCACCCTCGATGTTCCACCAGGCGACCTCGTTCGGGGTCGGGTGGATCTTCGGCTGCTCGTGAATGCTGCCGTCGCGCAGGAAAATGTAGGAGATGTTCTCGACGCGTCCGCTCGCCACCCGCGTCGGATGCGAGCCGCCGATGATGTTGATGTTGTGGCGCAACGCGAGGTCGCGCATGGCCGCGCGAAAGCGCGGCGTGTATTCGGTCAGCGCCTCGATCGCCTCGGCCGGCCGCAGCTCCTGGTTCTCGATCGACAGCAGCTGCAGCGTGAACAGTTCCGGGAAAACCACGAAATCGCCGTTGTAGGTGGCGACCACATCGACGAAATACTCGACGAACTTGATGAACTCCTCGAACGAGTGCACGCGCCGCTGCATGTACTGCACGGTTCCCACCCTCACCGTATCGGCCAGGCGCCCGCCCGAATAACTCCGCGCCCGGTCGCCGGCCGCCTGCTGCGGCGCCTTGGGATTGCGCCACACCAGGTGCACCCCGTAGCCCAGGGACTCGCGGTCGCCGACAATGTATTCCGGGATCACGCCGATGATTTCAAAGCGGTTGCGCAACTGGAAATTCAGCACCGGATCGCGCTGCCGTTTCTGCTGTATCTCGCGCACATAGTTCTCGGCGCTGCCGAAACGCTTCAGCCTGCGCGCCAGCGTCGGCAGCCGGCCGACGAACACGATGCCCTCGAGCCTGCGCTCCTCGCACAGCTTCTTGCGCTGGTTGTAGAGCCTCTGGCCGAGGTGGTAGCCGCGATAGTCCGGGTCGACAAAAACCTCCATGCCGTAGAGCCAGTCGCCGTCCGGGTCATGGCGCGCGGCATAGCCGTTGCCGGTGATCTCCACCCAGGTGTGGGGCTTGAGCGCGATCTCGCCGCGGGTGATGAAGGTCGCGCAATAGCCGACAATCCGGTCACCGACAGTGATGACGAACTGTCCCTCGGGAAAAATGTTGATCTGCCCGGTGATTGCCCCGGCCGAATAGCCTTTCATGCCGGCTTCGGCATACACGCGATCGCTCAGCGCGCAGATGTCGGGAACGTCGGCTGCCGTGGCATTGCGGATCTGCAGGCGGGCCTTGGGATCGGAGAGCGTTGTGTTCATTTTCGGTATTCCTCCTCTGCCAGTCCGACTCCGGTGCCGGGCCGGAGTTCCGGATGAATCGCGGCAACCGCGGCGGGCGGCCGCGCCTTACCAGGTGATGAGACCGGTGTACGCGCTGCCCAGTATGAACAGGCCGAACACGATGCGGTACCAGGCGAAGATGCGGAAATCGTGGGTGGCGACGTAACGCATCAGCCAGCGGATGCAGATGAACGCCGAAATGAAGGCGCTGACGGTGCCGATGCCGAACAGGCCGAGATCGTCGGCCGACAGCAGCGCGCGGTTCTTGTAGAGATCATAGGCGCCCGCCGCCACCAGCGTCGGCACTGCAAGAAAAAACGAAAACTCGGTCGCCGCACGCCGTGACAGCCCGAACATCATGCCGCCGATGATGGTGGCCCCGGCGCGCGAGACGCCCGGAAACAGCGCGAAGGCCTGCGCAAAACCGACCTTCAGCGCGTCGCGCCAGGTCATGCGGTCGACGTCGTCGATGCGCACCGGTTGCTCCCGCCGCTCGACCCAGAGAATCACGAAGCCGCCGACGATCAGCGCCAGCGCCACCGGCACGGGATGGAACAGGTTCGCCTTGATCATGCCGCCCAGCGCCAGTCCGATCACCGCCGCCGGAATGAATGCCGCAACCAGGTTCAGCACGAAACGCTGCGCTCCGGCATCCCGCGTCAATCCACCCAGCACACCGAGGAAACGCCCGCGAAACTCCCAGCACACGGCCAGCATCGCGCCGGTCTGGATGACCAGTTCGAAGACCTTGCCCTTGCCGTCATCGAAATCGAGCAGGCTTCCGGCGATGATCAGGTGCCCGGTGCTGGAAATCGGAAGAAACTCGGTGAGCCCTTCGACGATGCCCATGATCAGGGCTTTGAGGGCCAGTACGGGATCCATTGCCGGATTTTACTTGAGAAGAAACCTTGATGACCGGTAATTGGTGACTGGTAACCGGTAATTCGACCCGATCCGCCGTTTACCGATTACCAGTCACCAATCACTCGTACCTCAAGGCCTCGATCGGCAGCAGCAGCGACGCCTTGCGCGCGGGATAGAAACCGAAAAAGATGCCGATCGCCGCGGCGAAGCCGACGGACAGCGCGACGGGCTCGATGCCCAGGTGTATCGGCCAGCCGGCGAAATGGCCGATCGCCAGCGAGCCGCCGATGCCGAGCACGATGCCGAGCAGGCCGCCGATCAGCGCCAGCGTGATCGCCTCGACCAGGAACTGGGTCAGGATGTCGCGACCGCGGGCGCCGACCGCCATGCGCAGGCCGATCTCGCGGGTGCGCTCGGTCACCGACACCAGCATGATGTTCATGATGCCGATGCCGCCGACCAGCAGCGATACCGAGGCGACGGCGGCAAGCAGCAGGCCCATCACGCGGCTGGACTCCTCGCGCGTGGCCAGCACTTCCGACAGGTTGCGCAGCGTGAAATCATCCTCGCGGTCGGGCTGGATGCGGTGACGCTGGCGCATCAGCTCGCGGATCTGCGATTCGACCTCCTTCATGTCCTCGCCGTCGCGCACCTTGATCGACACCGAGCCCACGGTGCGCAGCCGGCCTGCGCCCTGCCCGAGCACGCGGTTCCTCGCGGTGGAAATCGGCATCAGGATCACGTCATCCTGGTCCTGGCCCATCAGGCTCTGGCCCTTGCGCTCCAGCGTGCCGATGACGGTGAAAGGCACCTTGCGGATGCGGATCACCTGGCCGATCGGATCGGCATCGCCGAACAGGCTGCGTGCAACGGTGTCGCCGAGCAGCGCGACCTTGGCGGAGCCGGCGACGTCGGCCGCATCGAAAGCCTTGCCCTGAGCAACGACCCAGTTGCGCGCATCGAAGTATTCCGGCGTGACCCCGAAAAACACGGTCGACCAGTTGCCGCTGCCGCCGACCACCTGGCCGGTGCCGCGCAGCGTCGGCGCCGAAGCCTGCACGCCCGGAATGTCGCGCTGGATGGCATAGCCGTCCTCCTCGGTCAGGGTGTTGCGCGAACCCGCGCCCATGCGCACGCCGCCGGCGGTGGTCGAGCCCGGCATCAGGATGATCAGGTTGGTGCCGAGGCCCTTGATCTGCTCCTCGATGCGCTGCTGCGCCCCGGAACCGACCGCGATCATGGTGATCACGGCGGCAACGCCGATGATGATGCCGAGCATGGTCAGCGCGCTGCGCAGCTTGTTGATGCGCAGCGCGCGCAGGGCAATGCGGATGCTGGCGAGCACATTCATGCGCGCGCGCCCGCCTGAGGCTGCGCCGCGCGCAGCCGCTCCGCCATCGCGGCGGCATCCTTGGGTGCGGCAACAACATGGTCCTCGACCACGGCGCCGTCACGGAAGGTGATCACCCGTTTCGCGAAATCCGCAATGTCGCGCTCGTGCGTCACCAGCACCACGGTCATGCCCCGTGCATTCAGCTGCTGCAGCAGCGCCATCACCTCGCAGCTGGTCAGCGTGTCGAGCGCGCCGGTCGGCTCGTCGGCAAGGATCAGCACCGGATCGTTGACCAGCGCCCGCGCGATCGCCACCCGTTGCTGCTGGCCGCCGGAGAGCTGCGCCGGGTGGTGGTGTCCGCGCTCGGCAAGGCCGACCTCGGCCAGCCGCGCCGCCGCCCGGCGGTTGCGCTCCTCGGCCGGCACGCCGCAGTAGAGCAGCGGCAGCGCGATGTTTTCCAGCGCGGATGTGCGCGGCAGCAGGTTGAAGCTCTGGAACACGAAGCCGATGCGCCGGTTGCGGATTGCGGCGAGAGCGTCGCGGTCCAGGCCGGACACGCGCTCGCCGGCAAGCAGGTATTCGCCGCCGTCAGGCGTATCGAGGCAGCCGAGCAGGTTCATGAACGTCGACTTGCCTGAACCCGAAGGCCCCATCACCGCGACGAACTCGCCGGGCGCGATCTCGACCGACACCCCGCGCAGCGCATGCACGACATAGCCGCCGAGCTCGTAGGATTTGGCGAGCCCGCGGGTGACAATCAGCGGCGGGGACATGGCCTTTGCGCCGGACACTGCGCTCAGAATCCGAAACGCGGGGCAGTGCCGCCCTTCGCCTCGGGCCGCGCGCCCGCGGCAAGGTTGCCGATGATCACGGAGTCGCCCTCCTTCAGCTCGCCGCCCAGCAGCTCGGTATGGGTGCCGTCGGTGATGCCGAGTCGGACGGTGACCGGCCTCGGCTTGCCCGACGCATCCGCGATCCACACGCTGCCGCTGCGCGTCGCGACGCCGCGCTGCTCGCTGGCCATCGCCTCGTAACGCGCGCGCTGCTCGTCGTTGAGAATGGCGGAAATCTCGACGCGCGCCTGCACGCGCAGGCGGCCGATCTCCTTCTTGCGCTGCGCCGGGTCATCAACGCTGATCGCGGCAATGCGTTCGGCGGTGGCGCGCTGGATCGCCTCCAGCTTCGCCACCTGCTCCTCGCTGAGGCCGAGCTCCCGGGTCAGGCGTTCGCGGGTGGCCTGCGCCTGGCTGCCTGCGCCCGCAGAGGGCGCGGCGGCGCCCGCTTCCGCCGGCGGCTTCTGCCCCTTCGCTGGCGCCTGCGCGCCGGGCGGGCGATAACGCAGCGCCGCGTTGGGCAGCTTCAGCGCGCCCTCGCGCCGCGCCACCGTGATGCGGACATTGGTGGTCATGCCCGGCAGCAGCGTCAGGTCGGGGTTGGGCGCGGAAATGATCGCCGTGTAGGTCACGACGTTCTGCACCACCAGCGCCGCCTTGCGCACCTGGGTGATCTTGCCGCGGAATGTCCGCCCGGGAAATGAATCGACGGTGAAGGTTGCCTCCTGCCCGACCGCGATGCGGCCGATTTCGGACTCGTCGATCGAGGCTTCGACCTGCATGTCGGTCAGGTTGCGCGCGATCAGGAACAGCGTCGGCGCCTGCAGGCTGGCCGCCACCGTCTGGCCCGCATCGACACTGCGCGAGATCACGATGCCGTCCACGGGCGCACGGATGGTCGTGCGCTCGAGATCGACCTTCGCCTGCGCCAGCTGCGACTCGCGCTGCTTCACCAGCGCCTCGCCGTTGCGCACCTGCGCCTCACCCACCGCGCGCTGGGCTTGCGCGGTTTTGACCTGCTCGCGCGCCGTCGCCACCGCAGCCTGCGCGGTTTCCAGCGCGGCCTGCGACACGAAACCCTTCTCCACCAGCATCTGGTTGCGCTTCAGGTTGCGCTCGGCCTCCGCCAGTGCGACCTGGGCGCGCGAAACCTCGGCCTGCAGCGCGCCGAGGTTGGCGCGCTGGGTCATTGCCGTTGCGCGCCCGGCCTCGAGGTCGGCCATCGCCTGGTTCACGCGCAGCGTGAAGGAGTCGGGATCGATGCGGGCAATGACATCGCCCTTTTTCACCACCGAGTTGTAATCGACGAAAATGTCCTTGATCTGGCCGGAGACCTGGGAGCCCACCTGCACCGACACCACGGGATTCAGCGTGCCGGTGGACGACACCGCCGCCACCAGGTCACCGCGCTCGATCTTCGCGAAACGGTAGCCCTGCTGCGCCTGGCCGCCGGAAAAATGCCAGTACGCGGCCCCGGCAAGCCCCAGGCCCAGGATCGCGGCGGCGATCAGCATCATTTTCTTGTTCAAGATTCGACCTTGCAGGGAAGGGCTCCGGACGGACGCCTGTCGGGACGGTGCCGGTTACGACACCGCATACCGCAGCGAAGTTCGCGGCGGCTCAATTCGGGTTTGACGGTGGCGGCGCCAGTTCGCGGACTGCGCCGCGGACCGCCTGCTCGACGAAGCGCGTCAGCAGCATCGCCGCGTCGAGCCCGCGCAGGCGCAGCTCGCCGCCCGCGGCCTCCAGCCGGCGCGCCAGCGCCTCCGGCATCGGCGGCGGCTCGCGTCCTTCGGCCGCCGCGCGCATCGACTCGCGCAGATGCTCGAACAGCTGCCCGACATCGCCCTCGGTCACGACACCGCCCAGCAGCTGCCGCGGCTCGGGGAAGGCCGGTGCCTCCGGCTCACGGGCATGCAGCGCGGAGGACAGCGTCCCGCACAGTACGATGGCCAGCAATCGGCTTTTCAGCGGCATGTCCTTTCCTCCTGCGATGAACCTGTTAACGCGCGGCACCGCGGACGGTGCACCGCGCCTCAGGTCCTGCGGTAAACCTCTGCGCCCTGCTCGACGAACTGCTTCGCCTTCTCCTGCATGCCCTTCTGCAGCGCCTCCTGCTCGGCCACACCCTGGGCCGCGGCATAGTCGCGCACGTCCTGGGTGATTTTCATCGAGCAGAAATGCGGGCCGCACATCGAGCAGAAGTGGGCCAACTTTGCGCCCTGCTGCGGCAACGTCTCGTCGTGGAACTCGCGCGCCTTGTCCGGATCGAGACCGAGGTTGAACTGGTCTTCCCAGCGGAACTCGAAGCGCGCCTTCGACAGCGCGTTATCGCGGATCTGCGCGCCGGGATGGCCCTTGCCGAGGTCGGCGGCATGCGCCGCCACCTTGTAGGCCATGATGCCGTCCTTGACGTCGTTCTTGTCGGGCAGTCCGAGGTGCTCCTTGGGCGTCACGTAACAGAGCATCGCCGTGCCGTACCAGCCGATCATCGCCGCGCCGATGGCGGAGGTGATGTGGTCGTAGCCGGGCGCGATGTCGGTGGTCAGCGGCCCCAGCGTGTAGAACGGCGCTTCGTCGCAGTACTTCAGCTGCAGGTCCATGTTCTCCTTGATCATGTGCATCGGCACATGGCCCGGACCCTCGATCATCACCTGCACGTCGTGCTTCCAGGCGATCTGCGTCAGCTCGCCCAGCGTCTTCAGCTCCGCGAGCTGGGCCTCGTCATTGGCGTCGTAGATCGAGCCCGGCCGCAGGCCGTCACCGAGCGAGAACGCCACGTCGTACTGCTTGAGGATCTCGCAGATGTCCTCGAACCGGGTGTAGAGGAAGCTCTCCTTGTGGTGGGCAAGGCACCACTTGGCCATGATCGAGCCGCCGCGCGAGACGATGCCGGTCATGCGCTTGGCGGTCATCGGGATGAAGGGCAGGCGCACGCCGGCGTGCACGGTGAAGTAATCCACGCCCTGCTCGCACTGCTCAATCAGCGTGTCGCGGTAGATTTCCCAGGTCAGCTCCTCGGCCTTGCCGTCGACCTTCTCCAGCGCCTGGTAGATCGGCACCGTGCCGATCGGCACCGGCGAGTTGCGGATGATCCACTCGCGGGTCTCATGGATATGCTGGCCGGTGGAGAGGTCCATCACGGTGTCGCCGCCCCAGCGGATCGCCCAGGTCATTTTCTCGACTTCCTCCTGGATGCCGGAGGTCACCGCCGAGTTGCCGATGTTGGCGTTGATCTTCACCAGGAAATTGCGGCCGATGATCATCGGCTCGATTTCCGGGTGGTTGATGTTGACGGGGATGATCGCGCGGCCGCGGGCGACTTCGTCGCGCACGAACTCGGGCGTGATGACCTTCGGGATCGCCGCGCCGAAATGCTGGCCGGGATGCTGCTTCGTCAGCAGCTCCGACAGGCCCTCGCGGCGCTGGTTCTCGCGGATCGCGATGTATTCCATCTCCGGCGTGATGATGCCGCGGCGCGCATAGTGCATCTGGGTCACGTTCATGCCGGCCTTCGCGCGGCGCGGCTTGCGGCCGAGATTGAAGCGCAGGCTGGCGAGCTTGGGGTCGTTCAGGCGCTCGACACCGTAGCGCGAGGTCGGGCCCGGCAATTCCTCGGTGTCGTTACGCTCGAGGATCCAGGGTTCGCGCAGCGCCGGCAGGCCGGAGCGGATGTCGATCTTCACCGCGGGATCGGTATACGGCCCCGAGGTGTCGTAGACGAAAATCGGCGGATTCTTTTCGGCGCCCATCGAGGCCGGCGTGTCCGACTGCGTGATTTCGCGCATCGGCACGCGGATGTCGGCACGCGATCCCTCGACATACACCTTGCGCGAATTGGGCAGGGGCTTGACCGCACCTTCGTCGACGCGGGCAGTGGCATTCAGGAACTTGGGGTTGGCATTCATGGCTCGCTCCGTAATCTGCGGAACCGCGGGAGGAACACGAGCGGAGGAAACGACGGGACCCTGCGCCACGCTTCCCTACGACGGCATTACCCGTATCAGGTTATAAGGGTTTTTCTCACCCGGCGACACCCGCCGCCAGGACCCCTACGTGTGGTGATTACGCTAATGGAATTATGGGATAATTGCAAGGCACCGGAAAGATCATTCCGGCGCCTGTTTCAGACCTGAAACGCCGTATCCGACAAGCTCCAGACAAGCCACCGCCCGGCCATGAACAGCATCGCCTCCACCGCACCCCGCATCGACATCGAACAGGCCCGTTTCAACATGGTCGAGCAGCAGATCCGCCCCTGGGAAGTGCTCGATCCGGTCGTGCTCGACCTGCTGATGCGCATGCGCCGCGAGGATTTCGTGCCGCCGGCACACCGCGCACTGGCCTTCGCCGATCTCGAGATCCCGCTCGGCCACGGCGAAACCATGCTGTCGCCGAAACTCGAGGCGCGGATGCTGCAGGAACTGATGCTGAATGAAAGCGATTCGATCCTCGAGATTGGCACCGGTAGCGGCTACATGACGGCACTGCTCGCCAGCCTCGGCCGCCATGTCTACAGCGTCGATATCGAGCCGGAGTTCACGCGCGGCGCAGCGCCCAAACTCGCTACCGCCGGCATCGGCAATGTCACGCTCGAGACCGGTGACGCCGCCCGCGGCTGGGACAAGCACGGCCCCTATGACGCCATCGTGCTGACCGGATCGGTGCCGGTGCTGCCCGAGAGCTTCCAGTTGAGCCTGAAACCCGGCGGGCGACTGCTGGCCGTGGTGGGTAACGCGCCGGCGATGCAGGCGCGCCTGATCACCTGCACCGGCAACAATGCCTTCCGCAGCGTCGCGCTGTTCGAAACCTGCATTCCGCCGCTGAAAAACGCGCCGCGTCTGCAACGTTTCGTGTTCTGAGGCGTCCAACGCGGCATGCGTCGCTTAGTCCACGTCTTTCTGGGCGCCTGCCTGCTGCAGGCTGCAGCGGCAAGCGCTGCCGATCTGCTCGAAATCTACCGCGCGGCCCTCGCTTCCGATCCGGTCTACAGCGCCGCACGCGCAAGCTGGACGGCCGCGCAGGAGAAACTGCCGCAGGGCCGTGCCGGACTGCTGCCGCAGGCCTCGCTGTCGGCCTCCACCCAGCACAACGACCGCGACCTGAGTTTCCGCAGCCCGACCCAGCCCGGCACCAACTCCCAGTTCAATTCCAATTCGGCGTCGATCTCGATCACCCAGCCGATCTACCGCCAGCAGAACCTCGCCGCCTACGAACAGGGCAAGACCCAGGTCGCGCTAGCCGACGTCCAGCTTGCCGTGGCCGGGCAGGACCTGATCCTGCGGACCGCACAGGCCTATTTCGACGTGCTGCTCGCTCGTGACAGCGTCGCCTTCGCCGAATCGCAGAAGGCCGCCATCGGCCAGCAGCTGGAACAGGCCAAGCGCAATTTCGAGGTCGGCAATGCCACGATCACCGACACCCACGAGGCGCAGGCCCGTTTCGACCTGGTCACCGCGCAGGAAATCGCCGCGCGCAACGACCTCGAAGTACGCAACCGCGCGCTGGAACAGCTGATCGGCCGTGCCGCGCCACGCCTCGCCCTGCTCGGCAAACGCTTCACGCTGCAGGCGCCGGATCCCGTATCGATGGAATCCTGGGTCGAACAGGCGCGCGACGCGAGCCTGCAGGTGCGCGCGGCCCGCGAAAGCCTCAAGCTCTCCTCCCAGGAAATCCGGCGCAACCGCGGCGCGCATCACCCGACGCTGGATGCATATGCCACCGTCACCGAATCCTCCTCCGGCGCCGGCACCCAGGGCGCCGTGGGCACCGATACCAGCTCCAAGGTGATCGGCCTCCAGCTGGCGATCCCGCTCTACCAGGGCGGCGCGATCAGCTCGCGCGTGCGTGAAGCCATCGCCAACGAGGACAAGGCCCGCCAGGACTTGGAGAATGCGACGCGGGCCGCGGAACTCGCCGCACGCCAGGGTTACCTCGGTGTCACCAGCGGCATCGCGCAGGTGCGCGCGCTGGAAGCGGCACTGGTGTCCAACCAGAGCTCGCTCGACTCAACCCGCCTCGGCCAGGAAGTCGGCGTGCGCACCCAGGTCGACGTCCTCAACGCGCAGCAGCAGCTGTTCAGCGCACGCCGCGATCTCGCGCAGGCCCGCTACAACTACATCCTCTCCCTGCTGCGCCTCAAAGCCGCCGCCGGCCAGCTTGGTGAAGCCGACCTGGAACGCGTCAACAGCTGGCTGGATAAATAAAAATATCAATAAAATCAATTATTTATAAACAACCCCTCCTGTAGCCCGGAGGAAGGCCGAAGGCCTGAGTCCGGGAACGCCGTCGACCATGGCGGCGACTGCCCCGGATTCCGCTGCGCTCCTTCCGAGCTACAACCCCTCGATGCGCCGGGATACCGACGTAGCCCGGAAGAAGGCCGCAGGCCTGAGTCCGGGACACCGTATCAAGGCTACGACTGCCCCGGATTCCGCTGCGCTACTTCCGGGCTACAACCCCGTAACCTGATTCACCCATAGCTCCACCAGCGATCGGGGCATACACTTTTGCGATGGTGCGCTACCGTCGCAATCCCGTTCCTGGCGGAAGCTATTTCTTCACGGTCACCCTTTTTGACCGCAAGAAGGACTGGCTGGTGACGCACGTGAATCTGCTGCAGGACGCGCTGCGCCAGACCCAGCGTATGCAACCCTTCGAGATCGATGCAATGGTTGTGTTGCCGGATCACCTGCATGCGGTCTGGACCCTGCCGCCGGATGATGCCGATTTCGCGCAACGCTGGCGCGCGATCAAGAGCCGCTTCAGCCGGGCGCTTTCAAAATCCGGTGTGCCAGTGCGGCAATCCGCCGACGGCGCCTATGACATCTGGCAGCCCCGTTATTGGGAACACACCATCCGCGACGAGCGGGACTACGCGCACCACGTGGATTACATCCATTACAACCCGGTAAAGCATGGTCACGTGACACGCGTGGCCGATTGGCCGCATTCATCGTTTCATCGTTATGTGCGCGCGGGACGGCTGCCAGTGGATTGGGGCGGCGTGCCGATCGAGGATAAGCCGCAGCGATACGGGGAATAACCCGGCCGGTGGATCGGTGCGAGATGTATCGGGATAAGGCAACGACTGACCCGGATTCCGCTGCGCTACTTCCGGGCTACAACCCCGCGATGCACCAGGATACCAACGTAGCCCGGAGAAGGCCGCAGGCCGAAGTCCGGGAACACGATGGCCTGTGGCTACGACTGCCCCGGATTCCGCTGCGCTACTCCGGGCTACAACCCCGCGATGCACCAGGATACCAACGTAGCCCGGAGGAAGGCCGCAGGCCGGAGTCCGGGAACACGATGGCCTGTGGCTACGACTGCCCCGGATTCCGCTGCGCTCCACCCGGGCTGCCGATGCCGGGTTCCGGAATCAGCAGCTGCGCCATCACCCGCTGTGTCGCGCCACGGTAGGACCCGGTGAACGCCAATCCCGCCTGCGCCATCGTACGGCGACGCTCCGCATCCCGCGCCAGTTGCAGGGCCAGCGGCAGCGCCTCGTCGAAATCCGCCGCGCGCAGAGCCGCGCCGGCGGCCACCGCGGCCTCCGCCGCTTCCGCAAAATTGTAGGTCGAGGGACCGATCACCACCGGCTTGCCCAGTGCGCAGGCCTCGATCAGGTTCTGCGCGCCGTAGGGCAGGAAACTGCCGCCGAGCAGCGCCACATCACAGGCGGCGTAATAAAAATACATTTCCCCCAGCGTATCGCCGAGCAGCACCGCCGTCTCCGCGGCAATCACCGCGTCCGCGCTGCGCCGCTGCATCCGCAATCCGCGTGCCGCCACCAGTGCTGCGACCTCATCAAAACGCTGCGGATGGCGCGGCACGATCACCAGCAGCGCATCACCCAGTCCCTCTCTCTGCACGGCATCGAGCAGCAGGGCTTCTTCGCCATCGCGCGTGCTTGCGGCCAGCAGCACCGGCCGTGCACCGAGGCCTGCGCGCAGTTCGCGACCGGCGGCAACCTGATCCGCCGGCACTTCGATGTCGAACTTCAGATTGCCGGCGACCGTGACCGCCGGCGCGCCGAGCGCGCGCAGCCGCGCGGCGTCTTCGTCGGTCTGCGCGGCAATGCCTGCCAATGCGCGCAGCGCGTCGCGCGCGAGACAGCCGCTGCGGCGATAACCCGCCTGCGACCGCGCCGACAGCCGGGCATTCACCAGATGCAGCGGGATCTGCCGCGCCGCCGCGGCATGAATCAGGTTGGGCCAGATCTCGGTCTCGATCAGCACGCCCGTCGCCGGCCGGAAACGGTCGAGGAAACGCGCCACCGCGCCGGGCTGGTCGTAGGGCAGGTAACACTGCAGCACCCCGTCGCCGAACAACGCAGCGCCCGTCTCGCGCCCGGTAGGCGTCATATGCGTCAGCAAGATGCGATGCCCGCGGCAACGGGTCTGCAACGCGCGGATCAGCGGCGCCGCCGCGCGGGTCTCGCCCACCGACACCGCATGCACCCAGATCCACGGCCCCGCATCGTCAGCACCGCGATAGAAACCGAAACGCTCGGCCACATGGTCCAGGTACTCCGGCTGCCGCCGCGCGCGCCACAGCAGGCGCAGCAGCAGCAGCGGCGTCGCGAGATACCACAGCAGCGTGTACAACAATCGCATAAGGCTCATGCCAGCCACTCCAGCGCCGCCGCGATGACAGCGTCCGCGGTGGGCGGGGCTCCCGGCCCACCGAGGTTGCGCGCCCGCGGGCAGGCGTACAGCCCCGTCGCCGCGGGATCGGTCGCGCAGTAAATGCCCAGCGTCGGCGCACCCAGCGCGCCGGCCAGGTGGGCGAGGCCGGTATCGGTGCCAACGACGATGCGCGCGCGCGCCAGCAGCGGCGCCAGCGCATCGATACCCAGACGCGGCGGCACCCGGGCGCCCGCTATCCGCGCCGCCAGCTGTTCGCTGCGTTCACACTCCGCCGGCGTGCCCCAGGGCAGCAGGCAAACCAGTCCGCGCGCGGCCAGCGCATTGCCGAGCGCGATCCAGTGCGCCTCCGGCCACAGCTTGCGCTCGGCACTGGTCGCGTGCAGCAGCACGGCATGCGGCCCCTCATCCAGCCCAGCCGGCAGCGGCGCTTCCGCGCGTATGCCGTAACAGGCCGCGCCATCGACGCTGCGTCCCAGCGCGAGCGCGGCCAGCCGGCGATTGCGTTCCACCGCATGCCTATCCCAGGGCACGGCGTGCACCTGATCGTAGAACCAGCCCAGCGGTTCGCGCGAACTCGCGCGGTCCAGGCCATGACTGACACCGCGCGCCGCGCGCGCGATCCAGGCACTCTTGAACAGTCCCTGGGTATCGATCACCGCATCGTATTCGTTCGTGCGCAGCGCAGCGAGGAAGCCCTGCAGTTCGCGCCACACCACAGGCCGCCAGGGCGTGCGCCGCCAGCGCCGCAGCGCCACCGGCAGCACCTGCGCGACACCGGGATGCAAGCGCGGGATCGCGGCAAAGGCCTCCTCCACCACCCAGTCGACGCTGACCCCAGGCAGGGCTGTGACAAGATCCGAGACCACCGGCAGGTTGTGCACGACATCGCCCAGCGAAGAGGTCTTGATCAGCAGGATGCGCGGCATGGGCGCGGTGTCTCGAAGTTATTTTGGAAAATCGCCGAAACTCTGGGCCGCAGGTTAGCACTCGAGGACAGAAAAGCAAGGCGCGGCCCGGGTACAGTCCTGCTCTTATTGAGGATTACATAATTCAGTGACAAAGATACCGTCATTCCGGACGCGCGTAGCGCGAGCCGGAATCCAGTTTCGCTTCAATACAAAACCCCTGGATTCCAGCTTGCCCCCCAAGGGGACTTCCTTCGGGTGCGCAGGAATGACGGGGACACAGCCTTCGTGTCACTTACATATGTAATTCTCAATAATCCGAGGCGGTCATTGCCATCGGCTACTGCGTTCCCGGACTCCGGCCTTGCGGCCTCCCTCCGGGCTACATCTACATCCCGGCACTCGCGGTGTTGTAGGCCGGAAGGAGCGCAGCGGAATCCGGGTCGGTTGTTGCCATTGGCCACCTTGTCCCCGGACTCCGGTCACGCGGCCTTACTCCGGGCTACCACTTGCTTTGGAATGGCTTCCCAAAGAAGTTCATTTGGGAACAGCGCTCCAATCAGGTCACTGATGTAAAGCATCACTTTACGCATTACAATCGATACAAGAGTTTTCGCCACAAGGGCCTTGAAGCGTTTTTCCTGACCGGCAGCAAGGCGGGTATTCAGGCCAGCCATGCATCAAAACTGCGCATCATGCTGACGGCACTGGATAATGCAAAAAATCCCGGTGATTTGAATGCTCCCGGTTGGCGTCTGCACAAGTTGAGCGGTGACCTGAAAGGTTTTTTCTCGATTACTGTCAACGGCAACTGGAGATTGATTTTCCGTTTTGAAGGCAAAGATGCTGAATTGGTCGATTACCTGGATTATCACTGACAAGGATTTTGGGAATGACCCGCATGCATAACCCCGCACATCCCGGCGAAGTACTGCGGGAATATTTGCCTGAGTCTCTGGGCGTAACCGAAGCGGCCAGGCGTCTCGGCGTCACGCGGCAAGCGCTGTCGGCCCTGCTCAACGGTCGCGCCGGCATCAGTGCCGAAATGGCATTGCGGCTCGAAGCTGCACTGGGCACCAGCGCCGAAATGTGGATCGAAATGCAGGCGGGCCATGATCTGTGGCGGGCACGCCAACAACCTCAGCCCAAGGTACTGAAAATCGCAGCCTGACAACGCTGGCCCGCAGGGTGAATAATTCGCCTTGCTGGCCTTGCAGTACCCGTTTCCCCCGGAGCGCCCCTCTGATGAGGTAACCAAGTGGAATCAAGGCCAGTCCATCACCAATAGTCACTGCGGTCCCGGACTCCGGCCTTGCGGCCTTCCTCCGGGCTACATCGACACCCCGGCACACGCGGGGTTGTAGCCCGGAAGGAGCGAAGCGGAATCCGGGTTAGTCGTTACCATGGGCGACGGCGTTCCCCGGACTCCGGCCTGCGGCCTTCCTCCGGGCTACTGCATCATCCGGGCATCAAGCCACACCCGGCTGCTTGTTCCGCATAAAATACAAGGCCTCCCCCGTACCTCGGACCTGTATTCGTGAACAAATCCCAGATCGTCCGGCATCCGTCGCTGGTATCGCGCGAACAGCGCGAAGCAGCCAACGGCCACCGGGCCGCGGTCGTGTGGTTCACCGGCATTCCCGGTTCCGGAAAATCCACGACGGCGCATGAAGTCGAACGGCAGCTGTTCGCCATGGGCTGCCAGGCTTATGTGCTCGACGGCGACAACGTACGCCACGGCCTCAGCGCCGACCTCGGTTTCAGCCCGGAGCACCGCAGCGAGCATCTGCGCCGCATCGGCGAACTGTCGCGGCTGATTTACGACGCCGGCATGATTGTGCTCTGCGCATTTGTATCGCCAACCCGGGAAAACCGCGACAAGGTCCGCGCACGGATTCCGGCAGGCGCCTTCTTCGAAATCCATTGCAACTGCCCCGCAGCCGTCTGCGCGGAACGCGACCCCAAGGGCTTCTACAAAAAAGCACAAGCCGGGGAAATCAAGAATTACACCGGCGTGTCGGCTCCCTATGAAGTGCCGACGGCACCCGAACTCGTGCTGAACACTGCTTTGCACGACAGCGCCCGCTGCGCTGCGCAGGTCATCGACCTGCTGCGCGCGGCCGGCGTGCTGTCCGATCGGAACCTGACGGTTTCGGGAAGGACCGGCACATGATCCTGGTCACCGGCGGCGCGGGTTTCATTGGCGCCAATTTCGTGCTGGACTGGATTGCCCATGAAGGCACGCCGGCCGTCAATCTCGACAAGCTGACCTACGCCGGCAACCTGGCCAATCTCGCGTCGCTGCAGGGCGATGCGCGCCACATCTTCGTGAAGGGCGACATCAATGACCGCGCGCTGGTGGCCGGCCTGCTGAAACAGCACCAGCCGCGGGCCATCGTCCACTTCGCCGCAGAGAGCCACGTCGACCGCTCGATCCACGGTCCCGGCGAATTCGTGCAGACCAACGTCGTCGGCACCTTCAGCCTGCTCGAGGAGGCCCGCGCCTACTGGAGCGGGCTCGCCGAAACGGAAAAAGCGAAATTCCGCTTCCTGCATGTCTCGACCGACGAGGTCTACGGTTCACTCGGTGACAGCGACCCCGCCTTCAGCGAAACGACACCCTACGCGCCCAACAGCCCCTACGCCGCGTCCAAGGCCGGCTCCGACCACTTGGTGCGCGCCTGGCACCACACCTACGGCCTGCCGGTCATCACGACCAACTGCTCCAACAACTACGGCCCGCTGCAGTTCCCGGAAAAGCTGATCCCGCTGATGATCCTTAATGCGCTGGCCGGCAAGCCGCTGCCGGTGTACGGCGACGGCAAAAACGTGCGCGACTGGCTCTACGTCGGCGACCACTGCGCCGGCATCCGCGCCGCGCTGGCCCGCGGCAAGCCGGGCGAGACCTACAACATCGGCGGCAACAGCGAGAAAACCAATCTGGAGGTCGTGCACGCGGTATGCGCGATACTCGACGAACTGCATCCCGCCGGCGCCCCGCATGCGAAGCTGATCACCTTCGTCGAAGATCGTGCAGGCCATGACTGGCGCTATGCGATCAATGCGGAAAAGATCAAGCGTGAACTGGGCTGGGAGCCAACCAAGACCTTTGCAGCCGGCCTGCGCGAAACCGTACAGTGGTACCTGTCAAATGCCGAATGGATCCGCAACGTGACCAGCGGGGATTACCGCAAGTGGGTCGACCTGAATTACGGGAAGCGATGAACGGAAAAGGTAATTGGTGACTGGTGATTGGTAATTGGTGGGGCACGGGGGCACAATGGGCAATGCACCGGAAAAACGTGGACACCACAAGCTCGAAGCCTGGAAGCAATCCAGAAAGCTGGTTACCGACATCTACCCCCTTACCAAAGGATTTCCCAAGGAAGAAATGTATGGCTTGACCTTGCAGATCCGCCGCTCCGCAATCTCGATCCCCAGCAATATCGCCGAAGGCGCCGCACGCACCGGGAACAAGGAATTCGCACAGTTTCTGAGTATCGCTAGAGGATCCCTCAGCGAGCTGGATACACAGTTACTGATTGCCTCAGACTTGGGCTACATGAGAGAAGATAATCCGGTTTTTGCCTTGGTTCACCGCATTTCCCGACTACTGACAGGCCTGCACAAAACCGTCCGTCCCTGAAAAACCAATTACCAATCACCAATTACCAGTCACCATGAAAGGCATCATCCTCGCCGGCGGCTCCGGCACCCGGCTCTACCCGGCGACGCAGGTCGTCTCCAAGCAGCTGCTGCCGGTCTACGACAAGCCGATGGTGTATTACCCGCTGACCACGCTGATGCTCGCCGGCATCCGCGACATGCTGCTGATCTCCACGCCGCAGGACACGCCGCGCTTCGAGCAGCTGCTGGGCGACGGCTCGCGCTGGGGTATCAGCCTGCGTTACGCGGTGCAGCCGGAGCCGAAAGGCATCCCGCAGGCTTTCATCATCGGCGCCGGTTTCATCGACAACGACAGCTGCGCACTGATCCTCGGCGACAACATTTTCTACGGCCATGAACTCTCGGCCGACCTGCAGGCCGCCACCCGCCAGGCACCGGGCGCGACGATCTTCGCCTACCCGGTGCACGACCCGGAACGTTATGGCGTGATCGAGTTCGACAAGAACCGCAAGGTGCTGTCGATCGAGGAAAAACCGAAACAGCCGAAATCGCGTTATGCGCAGACCGGCTTCGCGGTCTACGACAACGACGTGATCGCCATCTCGAAGGGCCTGAAACCCTCCGCCCGCGGCGAGCTCGAACTCACCGACATCAACCTCGACTACCTGCGCCGCGGCAAACTGAACGTGGTGACCATGGGCCGCGGCGTGGCCTGGCTCGACACCGGCACCCACGAAGCGCTGCTGGCGGCATCGATGTTCATCGAGACCATCGAGAAGCGGCAGGGCCTCAAGGTCGCCTGCCCCGAGGAAGTCGCCTTCCAGATGGGCTGGATCGACGCCGCAAAAGTCGAAGCACTCGCGGCCGCCATTGGCAACAACCCCTACGCGCACTACCTGCGCGACATGCTGCGCGAACAGGCATGAGCTTCGGCGTGAGCCCGGCGGGCCTGCCGGATGCGCTGGTGATCACCCCGGCCGTCCACGCGGACGACCGCGGCTGGTTCTGCGAAAGCTGGAACGCACGCGACTTCGCTGCGGCGACCGGGCTCGACCTGCATTTCGTGCAGGACAACCACTCCTGCTCCGCGCGCAACGTGCTGCGCGGACTGCACTACCAAATCGGCACGCCGCAGGGCCGGCTGATCCGCGTCATCGCCGGCGCGGTCTTCGATGTCATCGTCGACCTGCGACGGCATTCACCGGCCTTCGGCCAGTGGCGCGGACGCGAGCTGTCGGCCGCCAACCGCCAGATGCTGTGGGTGCCGCCGGGATTTGCCCATGGTTTCCTCGCCCTCGAGGAAAAGTCAGAAATACTATATAAAACAACAACTTACTGGAATTCTGCAGCAGAACGCTCACTGCTCTGGAACGACCCCGACCTGGGCATCACCTGGCCACTGCAGGGAGCCCCGCAGTTGTCGACCAAGGATCAGGTCGGGATGCCGCTACGAAACGCCGAAACCTATCCGTGAAAACCATCCTGCTCACCGGCAAGACCGGCCAGGTCGGCCATGAACTCGTCACCGCACTGGCCCCGCTGGGACGGGTGATCGCCGTCGGCCGCGACCGGCTTGACCTGACGCAACCGGATTCGATCGTGCGCTGCGTGCGCGACACGGCACCCGACATCATCGTCAACGCCGCCGGCTATACCTCGGTCGACGGGGCAGAATCCGAGGCGGCACTGGCCCACCAGGTCAACGCCACCGCGCCCGGTATCCTCGCCGAAGAAGCACGGCGCGCCGGCGCGCTGCTGGTGCATTACTCGACGGACTATGTTTACGACGGTACCAAGGGCAGCGTATATACCGAAGACGACCTCCCGAATCCCGTCAACACCTACGGACGCAGCAAGCTCGAGGGTGAACGCAATATCGAAGCTATCGGCTGCCGGCACCTGACATTCAGGACTAGCTGGCTCTACGCGGATCGCGGAGTAAATTTTTTGTTGACCATCCTGCGGCTAGCCCGACAGAAACGAGAATTCCATGTCGTTACAGATCAAATCGGCTCGCCGACCTGGGCACGATGGTTGGCAGGTGCGACTGCGCATGTTCTTAGCGATCCTTGCCTATCTGAAAAACTTGGCACTTATCATCTTTCTGCAGGCGGTCATGCGTCGCGCTTCTCGTATGCACAGGAAATCCTGTGCCTGGCTGCGAAGTTTTCGGGTTCAGACAAAGGCTGGGCCAAATTAATGCCGTGCACCACTTGTCAATTCCCACGCCCGGCTAAACGGCCCCTGAACGCCTCCACCAGCAAGGACCGTTTCGCCGAAACCTTTGGCGCCAGCCTGACTGGCTGGACTGAACAGCTACATGAATGCATGCGGAGTTTGTCTTGGAGCCAACTATCCCGATAAGCAAGTTCAGACAGCCTACTGCTCTGTATAATTTGCGTTTTTCCTGAAATTTGGAATGAAAACCGAACTCATCGCGAAGCTGAGGAACAAGACTGCCTGTATCGGCATCGTCGGCATGGGTTATGTCGGCCTGCCCTTGATGCTGCGCTTCAGCGATGTGGGTTACCGTGTCATCGGCATTGACATTGATGCCGGAAAGGTCGAGCGCCTCAACCGCGGCGAATCATACATTGAGCACATCACCGGCACATCCATAGCTGCGGCAAAGGCGCGAGGCTTTCAGGCCACCTGCGATTTCGGCGCAGCTAAAAACGCCGACGCGCTGATCATCTGCGTGCCGACACCCCTGAACCGCTACCGCGAACCCGACCTGAGTTTCGTGATCAACACCGTAGAAGCGCTGGCGCCCCACCTGCATGCCGGACAGATCGTGTCGCTGGAAAGCACGACCTATCCCGGCACCACGGAAGAGGAGCTTAAACCGCGCATCGAAGCGCGCGGACTCAAGGTCGGCCGGGACGTGTTCCTCGTGTTCTCTCCGGAGCGCGAGGATCCGGCCAATCCCGATTTCGTGACCCAGACCATCCCCAAGGTCTGCGGCGGCCAGACGCCGGACTGCCTGGAGGCCGGCCTCGCGCTCTACGGCCAGGTCATCGACCGCGTGGTGCCGGTGAGTTCAACCCAGGCCGCCGAGATGACCAAGCTGCTGGAAAACATCCACCGCGCGGTCAACATCGGCCTGGTCAACGAGATGAAAATCATCGCCGACCGGATGGGCATCGACATCCATGAGGTGATCCGCGCCGCAGCAACCAAGCCATTCGGATTCGTGCCCTACTACCCCGGCCCCGGCCTGGGCGGGCATTGCATCCCGATCGACCCTTTCTACCTGACGTGGAAAGCGCGCGCCTATGGCCTGCATACACGCTTTATCGAGCTTGCGGGTGAAGTCAATCGCAGCATGCCCGACTGGGTGGTGGGCAAGATCGCCGACGCACTCAATGAGCGCGGCAAGGCGATCAAAGGCAGCCGCATGCTGGTGCTCGGGATTGCATACAAGAAAAACGTCGACGACATGCGGGAATCGCCAGCAGTGATGCTGATGGAAATCCTCCGCGCCAAGGGCGCGGACATCGCCTACAGCGATCCGCACGTGCCGGTATTCCCGAAAATGCGCGAGCACCGCTTCGACCTGAAGAGCGTCGCGCTGACGCCCGAGACGCTGGCTTTCAGCGACTGCGTCGTACTGGCCACCAACCACGATGCTTTCGACTACGGACTGGTCAAGGCGCACGCCCGGCTGATCATCGACACCCGCGGCGTCTACCTCGAACCGGCGCCCAATGTCGTCAAAGCCTGAGCCGAGAATACTCTGGAGCCGCGCTTGATCAGATACACCGCCCCCGTCACCGACCGCAAGCTGCGCTTTGCCATCGTCGGCTGCGGCCGCATCGCGCAGAATCATTTCGCCGCGCTGAAACAGCACGCTGAACGCGCCGAAATCGCCGCCGTCTGCGACACCGATCCCGCCGCGCTGCGGGCGGCCACTGCTACTACCGGAGCGCCGGGATTCGGCAGCCTCGATCGGCTGCTGGCAGAATCCAGCCCCGATATCGTCGTGCTCGCCACGCCCAGCGGACTGCATCCTGGCCAAGCCGTGGAGGTCGCCGCGGCGGGATGCCACGTAATGACCGAAAAACCGATGGCCACGCGCTGGGAGGACGGCAAGCGTATGGTGCAGGCCTGCGACGCCGCCAGCGTGCGCCTGTTCGTGGTCAAGCAGAACCGCCGCAACGCGACACTGCAACTGCTGAAAAAAGCTGTGGAGGAAGACCGTTTCGGCCGCATTTTCATGGTCAACATCAACGTGTTCTGGACGCGGCCGCAGTCCTACTACGACAGCGCGAAATGGCGCGGCACCTGGGAATTCGACGGCGGCGCCTTCATGAACCAGGCCAGCCACTACATCGATCTGCTGGACTGGCTGATCGGGCCGGTCGAAAGCGTGCAGGCTTATACCGGCACGCTCGCCCGCGACATCGAGGTCGAGGACACCGGCGTGGCCAGCGTGCGCTGGCGCACCGGCGCAATGGGCTCGGTCAACGTCACGATGCTGACCTATCCGAAGAACCTGGAAGGCTCGATCACGATCATCGGCGAAAAGGGCACGGTGCGCGTCGGCGGCGTGGCGGTCAACGAGATCCAGCACTGGGAATTCGCCGAGCCCCATCCCGATGACGCAACCGTCAAGGCCGCCAGCTATCAGACCACCTCGGTCTACGGATTCGGCCATCCGCTCTACTACGACAACGTGATCCGGGTGCTGCGCGGTGAAGCGGAGCCAGAAACCGACGGCCGCGAAGGCCTGAAATCGCTGGAAGTCCTGGTTGCCATCTACCGCTCGGCGCGCGATGGACGCCGCGTGCCGCTACCTCTGGATTACTGATGGCCGCCGCTCAGGAACACTCAGTCCATCCGACCGCGATCGTCGACCCCGGCGCGCAGATTGGGGCCGGCACGCGCATCTGGCACTGGGTACACGTCTGCGGCGGTGCACGCATCGGCAACAACTGCTCACTGGGCCAGAACGTATTCGTTGCCAACAAGGTCGTCATCGGCAGCAACGTGAAAATCCAGAACAACGTCTCGGTCTACGACGACGTGACGCTCGAAGACGACGTGTTCTGCGGCCCCAGCATGGTGTTCACCAACGTGATCAACCCGCGAAGCCACGTGCCGCGCAAGGACGATTACCTCGCTACGCGGGTGGGCCGCGGCGCAACCCTGGGCGCCAACTGCACCGTGGTCTGCGGCAATACCATCGGCGAATATGCCTTCGTCGGCGCCGGCGCGGTGGTCACCCGTGATGTGCCCGCCCACGCGCTGGTGGTAGGAACACCGGCAAAGCGCATCGGCTGGATGTGCCGCTGCGGCGAACGGCTGCCCGCAGGCGAAGGGACGATCGCCTGCGCCGCCTGCGCGACTCGCTACCGCGTCGACGCCGCCTCCTGCCGCATTGCCTGAACCCATGGCCATCGAATTCATCGACCTCAAGGCCCAGTATGCGGCCCTGCGTGCTTCGATCAACGCCCGCATGCAGACGGTGCTCGACCACGGCCAGTACATCATGGGGCCCGAGGTGCGAGAACTCGAGGAGGCGCTCGCCCGCTACACCGGAGCACGCCACTGCGTCACCTGTGCCAGCGGCACCGAAGCGCTTCTGATCGCGCTGATGGCGCTCGACCTTAAGCCTGGCGACGAAGTCGTCACCACGCCGTTCACCTTCGTCGCCACCGCGGAGGTGATCGCGCTGCTGGGCGGCATCCCCGTGTTCGTGGACGTCGAACCCGACACTGCCAACATCGATGCCTCGAAAATCGAAGCGGCGATCACGCCCCACACCCGCGCCATCCTGCCAGTGTCGCTGTACGGCCAGACCGCCGACATGGATGCGATCAACGCGATCGCTGCGAAACACGGCCTGCCGGTCATCGAGGACGCCGCGCAGAGCTTCGGTGCCACCTACAAAAGCCGCCGGAGCTGCAACCTGTCTACCATCGGCTGCACCAGCTTTTTCCCGAGCAAGCCGCTGGGCTGCTACGGTGATGGCGGCGCCCTGTTCACCAGCGACGACGCGCTGGCGCAGGCGATGCGCGAGATCCGCGTCCACGGCCAAGAGAAGCGCTATTACCACACCCGGCTCGGCGTCGGCGGCCGGATGGACACCCTCCAGTGCGCGGTGGTGCTGGCCAAGCTCGAGCGTTTCGATTGGGAGGTCAAGCGCCGTGCCGCTGTCGGCCGCCGCTACGACGAGCTGCTGCAGGACTTCGGCGGCAGGCTGGAACTGATTACCGTGCGTGACGAGCGCAGCAGCGTCTATGCCCAATACACGGTGCGCGTGCGCGATCGCGAAACCCTCCAGGCAAAACTCAAATCCCGCGGCATACCGACCGCAGTACACTACCCGTTGCCGCTGCACCGACAACCGGCCTACCGGGCCTACGGTGCGGAACTGCATTTTCCTGCGGCCGAAACGCTGGCGGCGGAGGTGATGAGTCTGCCCATGCACCCTGACCTCGATGAGCCGACCCAGGACGCGATTGTCGCCGGGCTGAGGGCAAGTATCTTATAAATATGTTTAAAAACAAGGACTTATAAAATGGACCTCCGCGGCAAACGCCTGCTCGTCATCGGCGGCGCCGGCCTGATCGGCTCGCATACGGTCGATGCCCTGACCCGTGAAGACGTCAAGGAAATCGTCATCTATGACAATTTTGTCCGCGGCCGCCCGGAAAATCTGGCCGGCGCGCTGAAGGATCCCCGCGTCAAGGTCTTCGACATCGGCGGCGACATCTGCCAGACCGACGTGCTTGAGGCGGCGATGGACAACATCGACGGCGTCTTCCATTTCGCGGCACTGTGGCTGCTGCAGTGCCACGACTTTCCGCGCTCCGCCTTCGACGTGAACATCCGCGGCACCTTCAACGTGCTCGAAGCTTGCGTCAAGAAGGGGGTCAAGCGACTGGTCTACTCGTCTTCGGCTTCGGTCTACGGCGACGCAGTGCGCGAACCGATGGACGAGGACCATCCGTTCAACAACAAGAATTTCTACGGCGCCACCAAAATCGCCAGCGAGGCAATGGCGAGGGCGTTCCACCACCGCTACGGCCTGCCGATGGTCGGTCTGCGCTACATGAATGTCTACGGGCCCCGCCAAGACTACCAGGGTGCCTACATCGCGGTAATCATGAAAATGCTCGACGCCATTGACCGCGGCGAAGGTCCCACGATACTCGGCGACGGCAGCGAAGCCTTCGATTTTGTCGCGGTCGAAGATTGCGGCAAGGCCAATCTGTGTGCAATGCGCGCCGATATCGTTGACCGTTTTTACAATGTGGGCACCGGCAAACGCACCTCGCTGAAGGAACTGGCCGAAATGATCGTCGAACTGACCGGCTGCGAGAAACCGATCAATTACGCGCCGCGCAGCCAGGCCACGCTGGTGCGCAACCGCATCGGCTGTCCGAAACGCGCCAAGGCCGAAATCGGCTTCGAGGCTTCGGTCAACCTGATGGAGGGCCTGCGCAGGGTCATCGACTGGCGGCGCAACCACAAAGCCGAAGTCGAGATGCGCAGACGCGCCGCGGGCATCGCCCAATGAAGCCGCCGCGTACCATCCAGATTTCGCTTCCCGCCACCGGCGAAGAGGAATGGCAGGCCGTCCGCGAGCCCCTGATGACGGGCTGGTTGACCCAAGGGCCGAAGGTCGCCGCCTTCGAAAAAGCCTTTGCCGAGCGCCATCAGGTCAAACACGCGCTGGCGGCCACCAGCTGCACCACGGCATTGCACCTGATACTCGCCGCAATGGACATCGGCCCCGGTGACGAGGTAATCGTGCCGGCATTCACTTGGGTGGCGACCGCGAACGTGGTTCTGTACTGCGGCGCCACGCCCGTGCTGGCGGACGTCGACCGCAGCAGCTTCAACCTGGACCCGCAGGACGTCGCGAGGAAAGTCGGCCCGCGGACCAAGGCCATCATCGCGGTGCACCTGTTCGGGCTGTGCGCGGACATCGATGCCATCCGCGCCGCGGCACCCGGCATTCCCATCGTCGAGGATGCTGCCTGCGCCGCAGGCAGCGGCTACCGGGGCAAGCCCGCCGGAGCGCTGGGGACCGCCGCCGCATTCTCGTTCCATCCGCGCAAGTCGATCACCACCGGCGAAGGCGGCATGGTCACCACCGACGACGGCGCCCTCGCCGAGCGCTGCAACCAGCTGCGCAACCACGGCGCCAGCATTTCCGAAGAGCAGCGCCACCACGGGCCGCGCCCGTATCTGCTGCCGGAATTCAATCTGCTCGGATTCAACTACCGCATGACCGATCTCCAGGGCGCGGTGGGGCTGGTGCAATTGAAGCGGCTGGATGAATTCATCGATGAACGCCAGCGCTGGGCGGATTTCTACCGTGCCGAACTCTCCGCCATCCCCTGGCTGCGCATGCCGTCGACGCCGGCCGGCAGCCGCCATGGCTGGCAGTCCTTCGTCTGCTATGTCGATCCGGACCGAGCCCCGATGCCGAGAAATGCGCTGATGGAAAAACTCCAGGAGCGAGGCATATCTACCCGTCCCGGGACCCATGCTGTGCACATGCTTGGCTACTACCGGGATCGCTTTGGTTACTCCCCCGACGACCTCCCCGGCGCTCGCGACTGCGACCGCCACAGCATGTCGATCCCGCTGCATAACCGCATGTCTGAAGCCGACTACGGCTACATCGTCGACGCCTTGAAGGAAATGGCCTGAGCCGTGTGCGGAATCGCTGGTATCCTGAACCTTGATGGCGAACCGGTGGCGCCGGTGCTGCTGCAGCGAATGACCGACGCCATCGCCCATCGCGGCCCGGACGGCGAAGGCAGCTACATCGACGGGCCGTTGGGACTGGGCCATCGCCGGCTGGCGATCATCGACCTGTCTCCGGCAGGCCACCAGCCGATGATCAGCGCGGATCACCGTTACGTCCTGAGTTACAACGGTGAAATCTACAATTTCCGCGAGTTGCGCACTGAACTGGAGGCCGCCGGCTACCGATTCCGTTCCAGCACGGACAGCGAGGTCGTACTTTACGCGATGGCCTGCTGGGGAACCGAGGCACTGCGGCGCTTCAACGGCATGTTCGCCTTCGCACTGTGGGACCGACAAAAGCGAAAACTGCTGCTCGCACGCGACCGTTATGGCATCAAGCCACTGTATGTCGGGACACAAGGCCGGCGTGTCAGTTTTGCCTCGGAGCAGAAAGCGATTCTCGCCGACCCCGCGTTCACCAGGGCGCTCGACACGCCGGCACTGCTCGAATATTTCACGTTCCAAAACATCTTCACGTCGCGAACTCTGCTGAAAAACATCCAGCTGCTCCCGGCCGGACACTACGCAACCCTGGACCTCGGCGCCCAAAGCGCGGAACCCGCGCTGACCCGCTACTGGGATTACCGCTTCCGCGAACCCGACCGGCCCGCCTCCAAGGCAGAGTATCTGGAAGAGCTTGACCGGCTGTTCCGGCAGGCAGTCAACCGACAGCTGGTCAGCGATGTCGAGCTCGGCGCCTATCTCAGTGGCGGCATGGACAGCGGATCGATCACCGCAATCGCCGCACAGTCCTTTCCCTACCTGAAAACCTTCACCTGCGGCTTCGACCTGAGCTCGGCTTCTGGTATCGAACTGGCCTTCGACGAACGCAGCGAGGCCGAAGCCATGTCGGCGAGATTCAAGACCGAACATTACGAAATGGTACTCAAGGCTGGCGACATGGAACGCTGCCTGCCGAAACTCGCCAGCCACCTAGAAGAGCCGCGTGTAGGACAAAGCTACCCGAATTACTATGCCGCGAAACTCGCCAGCAAGTTCGTCAAGGTCGTACTTTCGGGCAGCGGAGGCGATGAGCTTTTTGGCGGCTATCCCTGGCGCTATTACCGTGCCGTCGTCAACCAGGACTTCGAGCATTACATCGATCAATACTACGTGTTCTGGCAGCGGCTGATTCCCAACAGCGTCCTATCCAAGGTATTTGCCCCGGTCTGGAGCGAAGTCAAACACGTATGGACCCGCGACATCTTCCGCGACGTCTTTCTGACCCACGACAATGAACTCGACCGCCCGGAGGACTACATCAATCACTCCCTGTACTTCGAGGCAAAAACCTTTCTGCACGGTTTGTTCGTAGTCGAGGACAAGCTCAGCATGGCGCATGGCCTAGAAACACGGGTTCCATTCATGGACAACAACCTCGTTGATTTCGCCATGCAGTGCCCGGTCAACCTGAAGCTCAACAATCTGGCCGAGGCTGTGCGGATCAACGAAAATGAGCCTGGCATTAAGGCCGCTAAATACTTTCAGAAAACTCGCGATGGCAAGCAACTGTTGCGCGATGTTATGTGCCGTTATATTCCAAAGGAAATTACAGGCGCTGAGAAGCAAGGATTTTCCTCGCCAGACGCAAGCTGGTTTAAAGGAGAGAGCATAAATTTTGTCCGACGCAAGTTACTAAATGGCGAGCCACACATATATCGCCATCTTGATCGTGGGGCCGTTACCACTTTAATAAACGAACATCTGGAAGGACGCAAAAATCGGCGCTTACTAATCTGGTCCCTACTAAACATCGAACAATGGCTTGAATCGACGCTAGGTTAGCCTGATATGGTTTTTTCCCGGTTATCTGACCCATCGCCCAGACAATTGCTCATCGTCACTCCACACTGACCCATGCTAACGGTAGAAATCATTGACGAGTACGGAACAGACGATATTGAGGCATTTTTGCTGTCTGACTCTCGCTCATTGATTTACAGTAGCCGACACTACATTAAGCTGATTGCCCATGAAACAGGATCTACTGCGCGCTGGATCACAGTAAGCGATGAGTCCGGCCTGCGAGGGGCTCTGCCGTTGCTGATCAAAAACGGCGCCTTGGGCCCCGTGGTCAACTCGCTCGCATATTACGGGAGTAACGGGGGCGTCATGACGAAAGGGGACGACACTGAAGCCAAGCTCGCTGCAATCCGTGCATTCACTGCATTTTGCGAACAAGCCGACGCCTGCGCATCTACGCTAATCACTAATCCGCTGCTGGGTGATCACGCTTTGTATGAGACTCATTTACCCTACGACCTTCGTGACGAGCGTATTGGTCAATTCACCGTATTTCCCTTGGATCAGCAAGCAAACAGCCTCATGAGGCTATTCGCCGATCCGAGACCGCGTAACATCCGCAAGGCCCAACGCAGCGGCGTTCAGGTTACGGCATCGCAATCATCTGATGCGATTGCTTTTCTACATGCCACGCACGACCAGAATATAAAATCAATTGGCGGACTACCAAAGCGGTTAGCGTTCTTCGAGCGCATCCCAGAGCTCTTACCCGCAGATAGCTGGAAAATCTACCTTGCAGAGCATGAAGGTAAACGCATCGCGGCACTGCTATTGCTTTATTACAATCTAACGGTGGAATACTACACACCCTGCGTCGTTGAAGAACATCGCCCCTTGCAAGCGCTGCCGCTGATGATCTATCAGGCAATGGTAGACGCGATGAAGGCCGGATACCGCCAATGGAATTGGGGGGGAACTTGGCTCAGTCAGGGCGGCGTGTACGCATTCAAGAAAAAATGGGGCACAACGGACATTCCATATTACTACTTCACACGCGTGCGATCGTCGGCCGTTCGAGTTGCAACGCGTGATACTCTGCTGCGCGAGTACCCAGGCTTCTTTGTTTTGCCGTTTTCTAACCTAAAAGCCAAAAGCGCAGAACAGGAAATCACATGAAAGACATGGTTGTTGTAGGCACGTCCTTGTTTGCGGAGGTCGTCCGAGACTACTTTCACGAATACACCGACTACCGTGTGCGCGCCTTCTCTTGCCACGAGAAGCACAAAAACCAAGAGGAGTTCTGTGGCGCACCGGTAATCACGATTGAGAACCTTGCGCAGCACTACCGACCGGATGAAGTAACGGTTTTTGTGGCCATTGGATATCGCAAGATGAACAAGATACGCCAAGGCACATACGAGGAGCTAAAGTCCAGAGGTTATTCGTTTGCAACATTCGTTGCGCCTGGTGTCAAAACCTGGGGTAGCAACCGCTTTGGTGAAAACGTGTTCATCTTTGAGAACAACGTCATTCAACCTTACGTTAGCATCGGCAACAACACTGTGTTGTGGAGTGGCAACCACATTGGCCATCATTCCACGATTGGCAATCACTGCTTCATCTCCTCACATGTGGTGGTGTCCGGCTCCTGCCATATCGGCGATAACTGCTTCCTCGGTGTCAATTCGACATTGCATGACAGCCTGAACATCGGGGCCGAGAACCTGATCGGGGCCGGCGCTGTCATCGCCCGCGATACTCGTGCACGCGAGGTCTATGTACCCAACGCCACAAAGGTTTTTCCCAAACCAAGCGATCAACTGGAGTTCTAAGTGGGCACACCGAAATCGCTCTCGCGCATTCGCGACCTTTACAGCGATAACCTTGGGCGAGACGGACCTGTTTCAACTGCAGTGGGCTGGAATTCGGCCGAGTCTCAGAAGCTGCGCTTTGACAAACTAACCGAGGTGATAGTCGACGATGGTCAACCCTTCAGCGTGAATGATTATGGTTGCGGCTATGGCGCACATCTGGAATATCTCCAGGGGCGGGGAATGCGCGTGAACGCTTATCATGGCTACGACATTAGCTCAGAGATGCTGGCAACCGCCCGAACCCGACAAAAAGATTTCAACGGAAAACTCGATCTGCATCAATCGACCCAACTGCAATCCGAAGCCGACTACACCTTCGTGTCCGGCACGTTTAATGTGCGATTCGATGCTACCGAGGAAGAATGGAAACAGTTTATTCTCACAAAGCTGGACGAGATTAACCGACACTCACGCCGAGGCTTTTCCTTCAACTTGCTCTCGACTTACGTTGACTGGCAGGAGCAGCATCTGTTTTATGGCGACCCGCTCTTTTGGTTTGACCATTGCAAGCGTCACTACGCACGCAAAGTCGCACTGTTGCATGACTATCCTTTGTATGAGTGGACGATTATCGTGCGTCACTGATTTGCAGGAGCCTTCCATGCAACATCTAGAATCTTATAAACGCGACGGATACGTGCTGTTGCGTAATGCGGTGGACCCTCGGTCAGTGGAGGCCATCAAGGAAGACGCAAAAGCACTCTTCCGCAAGATGTTTCGCAAGAACTGGCTTGACGAGCACTCGGGAGAGCAAGGATTTGCCGACGCGCTCTACCAGTTATTCACAGTCAGCTATGCCGATTTTCTTGGTGCCGCCCGTGCGGCCCAGCATTTAATCAGCATGCATCGCTTCGTGGTCTCGGAACAGATTTCGGATCTGTTACACGGCTTAGGGTTAGCGATGCCTATTGTCTGTGTGAAACCCATCATCTACTTCAACTCGAGACATCTCGCGAAAAACGAAGGCCACTATAAGACTCCTCCGCACCAAGACTGGCGGAGCATGCAGGGTAGCCTCAATTCGGTGGTCATCTGGGTGCCACTCGTCGATATCGACGTCGGACTAGGTGCTATCGAGTTCATTCCCGGCAGCCACCTGACAGGCCTCCGCTTGACCGAGAAAGATGAGTGGTACCGCCGTATACCCGAATCAATTGCACCCGCCTCGTCGTTTGTGCCGGTCGAAGTTCGAGCGGGCGACCTCGTTGCGTTTTCGGCCTTTGCCGTGCACCGTTCTGGTGACAACGTGACGCAAGCTATTCGCTGGTCGATTCACGTGCGCTTCAATGATGCGGCCGAGCCAAACTTTGTTAATCGAGGAATGCCTCATCCCTATTCCGTTTATCAACCGAGCCAGGAATTGGTAACCCAGAACTTTCCATCACTCGACCAGCTCCACACAACGTTTACATGATCACCGATCTGCATGCCCTCCCACCGGGCCCAATTGCCCTTTACGGTTTCGGAGCTGTGGGTAGATTTGTCTTTGATGCCATTCAACGTGACCGCTCCGATCTAAGCATCACTTGTATCATCGACGACGGCAAAGCCGGGGAGTTTCACGCCGGTATACCAATTTACTCGGTCGAACAAGCGATTGATCGACGCAGCATGTTCGAACGTATCCTGGTTGCCGGTCTTGCTTGGCGGACTATGACTCGAAAGCTGGATTCGCTCGGGTTCACCAAGTACGAGCCAATCGATCTTCTAAGAGGTCCTGCACCAACCGATGTCGTTGAGGTGCCCTTGGCTAGTGGGTCCATGAGACTTGCCACACCAAACCAGCTTTCAGCGATCGTGGCAAAACGATTTTTTGCTATCGAGCCCGATACAATTCGTTGGATCGAGTCGTTTACCGTTGGCTCCTGTTTCTATGATGTAGGTGCCTCGAACGGTTTGTTTGCGTTATTCGGCGCAATCACACGAGACTGCGTAATCGTCGCCTTCGAACCCGATGCGCTCAACTTCGGATTGCTTAGCAAGAATCGATTGCTGAACCACGACAGTCTGAAGCGCCCGTTCATTACATTACAGGTTGCACTTTCGGATCGACCTGGTCTTGTCGATCTAGTATCCCCTGACCTGCCTTATGAAGGAGCGCATGGCAAGTTCACCGGCGCAGAACAACGAGTTGGACTTGTGAACAGAGGGGTGCTTTACTCGCAGCCGTGCTTGGCCGAATCGCTCGGCGCACTCATTGAGCGCCACGACCTGCCCCGCCCGGACTATCTGAAGATAGATGTGGACGGCGCCGAGTTTAGTGTCCTAGACGGTGCGCGAACTCTTCTAGAGGCTGGGCACGTGCGCGAAGTGCTTATCGAGACCGAAGATCGAATGGAGTCTCGACTAACCCGTTTTATGCGAGGGTGCGGTTATAAATTACAAGCCAATCATAAGATTCAGGAAATGGTCGGTGGCGCCGTAGAGGGTGTTTCGAACTACCTGTATAGGCATCTTTGAGAGGACCATGAAGGCAAAATCGATAAATTGGCATAAGCTCGGGTTAATCTATCAACCCGACACCAGCCTGTCCTGGCAAGCGAGCCATGCCGCACTGCCCACCCGAATGTCGCTCGGCGGTAGCCAATTTCGTATATTTTTCAGTTCGCGCGACAAAGACAACCGCGCCCATGTCGGCCGATTCGACCTTGACCTCGAAGAGCCTCGCCGGATTCTTGACACAACAAAGCACCCAGTTTTGGAGCCAGGGGATTGGGGGTTTTTCGACGACCACGGCGTTCAAGCCTGTAGCCTCGTAAAGGCCGACAATGGGGACATCTACCTTTATTACCTAGGCTGGAACACCGGCAAGAAAGAACCTTTGTTCTACGCCTCGATGGGACTGGCTATCAGCCGCGATGGCGGTGGTACGTTCCATAAGTATTCCCCTGCACCGATACTTCAGCGCAGCCGATTCGACCCATGGATGGTATCTGGGGGAACCGTAATCCGCAAGAAAAATCAATGGGTAATGTACTACCTCTCGGGATTCAAGTTTGAGTTTACGTCAGACATACCCACATCGTGGTACGACATCAAGATCGCCCGCTCAAGCGATGGCATTGAGTGGACGCGTGAAGGTGAAGTGGCGCTTGGCTTGCAAGAGGGGGAAACCAACATCTCACGGATGACCATCGACGAGCACGCAGGTGGGTACCGGGCGTGGTTTCCCGTCAAACGGAAGGGTGCGTGTTACCAGTGCGGCTATGCCGAAAGCGTGGACGGTACGCACTGGGTGCGGCGAGAAGGCATGTGCCTTCCCGTCAGCAGGAGCGGATGGGACAGCGAGGCTATCGACAAAATGGAGGTTGTCCGCCACGGTAATCGGCTTTTCATGTTTTACAACGGCAATCGATTTGGTTTAGATGGAATCGGCTTGGCGTATTCTGATGTCTGAGTTTGTCCATTTCCATGATCTCGACCCCTCTCAGGCCGACACTTGGGCAGGAAAGCGCATTCTGTCCGTCGATATCGACTGGGCACACGATGCCATTCTTGAAGACACACTTGAATTGATCGAGCGTGCCGGAGTGAAGGCCTGCTTCTTCATTACTCACGACACGCCACTGTTGGATCGGTTGCGCAACAACCCTCTCTTTGAACTCGGATTACACCCCAACTTCGACCCATTAATTAGCGGCAACAGCAACGTATCTGCTAGCGACATCATCAATAACCTAGCGCGCATCGCACCTGAGGCAAAGGTTCTACGAAGTCATGCCATGACGACGTCGGGTCGATGGCTGGATCTCTACCGCAGCGCGGGCATAACCCACTTGAGCAATTATCTGATGTTCGGCGATCGCAACATACATCCCTTTTATCAGCTCAACGGATTGCTTGAGGGGCCCGTCTATTTCGCCGACGACGGAATGCTTTACCAGAGAGCAACGCGCTCCATCACGTTCGATATTAATCGCGATTTGAAAGCATCTGACAGTGGACTTCAGGTATACAACTTCCACCCCATCCATCTTTTTCTTAACACTGAAAGCCTAGACCGCTATTTCGCAGCTCGCACCCAAGGCAACGATCCTCTAGCGCTGCAAGCGATGCGTTGCTCCGGCGATGGCGCCCGGACTTGGCTGACAAATCTTCTGACTTAACTCACCTCCATGCAGGTCCCTCCCACACGCGCCATAAAATATGCTCGGCAACTAGTGCAGAAGTACGAAATCGATTGCCGAGGCCTCACCGTTTTGACCGAGGCAGCATCTGGCGCCTATTTGTTCAATCCGATGATTCCCCTGCTTGGCGGAGCCGACCGTGTTATCACCTTCTGCAAGAACAGCAGATATGCCGGCACAGAGGAAGTCGAAGAATCTATGAACGTCGCCTACGACGAAGTGGGTCTGTTAAATCGCTACGAGTTTCGCACGCATCTCGATGAAACCACCATCGGCAGCGCTGATATCGTCACCAATAGTGGCCACCTTCGGCCTTTCAAAACTAATTTTATCGAAAAGATGAAAAATACCGCGGTGTTGCCGCTGATGTGGGAGTCTTGGGAATTTCGTCCAGAAGAGATTGACCTCGACACGGCCCGGCGAAGAGGCATATTGATCATGGGGACCAACGAACATCAAGCCCCGTGTGACTTACGCCCATATAGCTTCCTCACCGCGCTTCATCTGGCCATGAGCCATAAAGCATCGATTATCGATGACCGCATACTTGTTATCGGCGATCAGTACACTCTGGCCCAACCAATTGTGGATGGATTTCACAGACTAAATATTGCCTGCAGGCGGATATCCCCGACTTGCGTATTCTCCGAAGCAACCGAGGCGGCAGCCTGGGCCACCTACATTATCGTGGCGGAGCACGCAAACCACCGGCTGCTGCTTGGTCCGGGTGGTCTAATCGATACGCAATCCTTGGTAAAAGCCAATACCACCGGCGTCGGCGTTGTGTCGGGGCTAGTCGATCGAGACCATCTAGAACAACACGGCATATCAGTGTATCCGGAGCAATTGGCGCCCCCGGGCTTCATGTCCTATATGCCCTCGGAACTAGGGCCGTATTCGGTAATGGATCTGTTTGCTGCGGGCATCAAAGTCGGTCAGGTCATGACTCGAGCCAGGCAGTCAGGCATGAGCGTGACCGAGGCGGCACGCCATACACTAATGAACAGCCCAGCGATGGATCTGGAAGGAGGCAGAGCGTGGATCTGACTAATGATGAAAAGCACCTCTTGCAAACTTTGCGCTCACTTCATGGCAAGTTGCGAGAACACACCTACAGTACTTACCGCCGCATTAATCCATTCTACGAAGACCTATTCGACTGGAAAGAAAGAGGCCGTTACTGGAGCGGTCGTGACGGCATCACCATCTACAACTCTACGAGTATTGCGGGGCAAGTCGAGATTGGCGAGCACACATGGATTGGCCCCTTCTGTTCACTCGATGGCACTGCTGGCATACGCATCGGTAGCCACTGCTCATTGTCGGTGGGGGCACAAATACTTACACACGACACGGTTCACTGGTGCCTCTCCGGCGGCAAACAATCCTACGAATACGCACCGGTAGTCATCGGCAATCGCTGCTTCATCGGTTCGCACGCAGTCATTCTTAAGGGTGTCACCATCGGCGACGCTTGCGTAATTGGTGCAGGCGCCGTGGTCACATCGGATGTTCCCAGTTGCACTATTGTTGCCGGCGTCCCGGCACGCCGTATCGGCGAAACATTCCTTGATACCGATGGCCGGGCACAGCTAGTGATGGACAATGTTCCGACGACGTCAGCGCCTGCTTCGGGAATGAAACAGGGGCAATGAACACAAATCGGCGCGATCGTACACCACGCATCTTTCTCGGCTTAACAGAGGTGTCTGGCTACTATGCGCAGCTGCGGAAGGGGTTTGCCGAGCTAGGTATCGAGTGCGTACACATTCCCATTCAGGCGCACAGATTTTCTTATGAAGAGTCAGCCGACATGGGTTGGCCTGCTCGAGTTGCCCGGTTCTTCGTCAAGCGACGTGTGGCGGTACCAGAAGCCGCACGATGGCGACGCAGGGCGTGGCTAATCCCGGTTCTCGCGTCCCGCGTCATCCTGTTCTTGTGGGCCTTACGCCAATTCGATGTCTTCATTATGGGCGGTGGCTCGAGCTTTTTCCGGTTCTGGGATCTTCCTTTGCTACGCTTATTCGGACGAAGGGTGATCTACGTTCTGCATGGCACAGACTCCCGGCCAGCCTATCTCGATGGCTCGTTTTACCAAGAGCGCCATGCCAGATCACGTCAAAGCGATGTGACGCCCCCGGCCCTCGACGACGAATTTGTTGATGCCTATGTTTCAACTACCCGCGCGCGCCGCAGAGATGTGCGCTGGATCGAACGCCATGCCGAAGTGGTGATTTGCGGTCCCGGCTTTGCGCAATTGCTTGAGAAACCTTTCGTCAACTTTGCAGTGATAGGTATCCCGTTTTCACCACCCCAGAACACAAATTTGCCGATACCACGCGCCCCCGACGGCCGGGTCCGCATCCTACATGCGACATCAGATATGGTGGGGCGAGGCACACTTATTACACGGGGCCTGATCGAGGAACTGATCCAGAGGGGCCTGCCAATTGATTTCATCGTAATGACTGGACAACCTCATCTGCGCGTACTGGATGAGTTGAAGGCATGCGACTTCGTGGTGGACGGCCAATGGGCTGACACACCGATGGCAGGTTTTGCTACTGAGGCAGCGCGCTTTGGTAAGCCGGTAGTCATGGGCGGTTATTACGCAGCTTTCGTACAGCGGGACATGCCCGAGGAAACGATCCCTCCCACCTGCTTTACGACGCCAGATCAGATGCAGGCCACAATCGAACGACTTGTCCTGGACCCTATCTACCGTGCGCAAGTCGGCGAGCGCATGTGCCAGTTCGTACTTGACTCATGGTCACCTAGCAGCGTGGCCGCCAAGTATCTCCGGCTGCTCGACGGCAGTGCGCCGCAAACGTGGTGGAATGATCCCTACCGAAATCTTTACCACCTGGGCGGCGGTATTTCGGCTGACCGGATTCGCGCGATTGTGCGGGCGATCGTCTCGCGCCACGGTGAGCAAGCGCTTCAACTCGATCACAACCCTGAACTGCGTGAAATGCTGATGGCGTTCGTGCGCGAGGGTCAAAGTTGAGCACTTAACCATGGGGCTTCAGCGACTCGGAAGGGATACGGTTCTCTACGGTCTGTCCACGCTACTTATCCGAGGTCTGCAGATATTCCTGATCCCCGTGTACTCGCGCGTACTGGGCACAGGGGAGTACGGGGTAGTAGAAACGGTCGCCATCGCCGGTGCGCTCATTAACCTAACCGTGGCACTGGAGATATCCCAAGGCATGGCACGCTACGTTGCCGATGCCACAACTGAACACGACCGACGAGCATTCGCGACCACCGCCCTGATCTTCGCTAGCATCGCATACGGGGTATTTGCATTGCTCGTTGCTGTGTTTCAAGTGGAGTTGAGCAACTTGCTGCTTGTCGATCAGGCGACCCCGCATGCCCTAACGCTGGCCGCTTGCGCGATAGCCGTCAACGGGGTTTTTGTAATCGTGCAGGATTTGCTGCGCTGGCAACTTCGTCCTGGCTCTTACCTGATTGCAGGTCTGGCCTACATGCTTGGTAGCGCTGGAGTAGGCATCTGGTTAGTAACGGCACAAGGCATGGGTGTGGCTGGTGTGTTCTGGGGTCAGCTGGTGGGGGCCACATTGGGCGGCACTGTGTCACTGCTAGGGGCTCGGGGGCTACTCTCTCGAGCGTTTGACCTGAGCCGCCTGATCACGATGCTGAGGTACTCGTTGCCGTTGGTTCTGTCAGGTATGGCGGTATTCGGCAATATGTTTATCGATCGTATAGTCGTGCGCGAAGTCCTAGGACTTGATGCACTGGGAATCTATGGCGTTACAGCCCGATTTGCGTCGGTGGTATCAATCCTAGCCGTGGGCCTTCAGGTCGCCCTCGCTCCACTGGTGTTTCGGCACTGGCGTGAACCTGGAACTGCTGACAAGTTGGCAAACATTTGTCGATGGTATCTGGTTGCAATGGTGCCACTGGTCGGCACCATCTCGCTGTTCGCATCCGAAATAATCACAACGCTTACAGGCCCCTCTTTTCACACAGGCAGTACCATACTTCCGCTTTTAACCTTGGGGGCGATGTTATCGACATTATATGTATTTGCACCTGGACTATTTCTTAGCGGGCGGACAGGGCATGTCGCCTTGTTAAACGTAACCGGTGCACTGGTTAATCTCATTCTGTCGCTCACACTTACTCCTTGGCTAGGTCTATCTGGCGCAGCGTTGTCGGCGACCGTTGCACCCGCTGTTGTATTCGCGGGATATGTATTACTTGGACTCCAATGGTTTAAAGTGACTTATCAAGGCACTAAAATCGCTGTTTCCCTTGGGATGGTGATAGTTCTCGTAATCATGGGGCTTAAATGGCCGCCAGCCGACGTCGGTTGGGAATCTACGGCAGTGATTATTAAGCTAGGGCTTTTGCTATTGAGTACCTTTTTCGCTTATCGATTCGGCCTGGATGGGAACGATCGTATGGCTTTACTGCGACGCCGGCGGTAATTCACACTGCAATTTTTCTATCCGGCATCGTATGTCGGCCACTAAACTGACTCAATCAAAGGATTTCCATGGGAATTGTCGGTAAGCGCATAGTCATCACTGGCGGGGCCGGCTTCATCGGCTCCACTCTGGCCGGCCGGTTGGCAGACAAGAACAAAATCGTGCTGTTCGACAATCTGGCCCGCAACACGATCCAGCATACCGGGGTCGACAAACTCCCCAACGTCACCCTGGTGCGCGGCGATATTCTTGATCCGTCGGCAATCCGATCCGCGGTCAAAGGCGCGGACATCGTGGTGCATGCCGCGGCCATTGCCGGTATTGATACCGTGATCAAATCACCGGTACTCACCATGGAAGTCAACATGATAGGTACCGCCAACGTGCTGCGTGCTGCGCACGAAGCCGGGGTAAGCGACCGCGTGATCGAGTTCTCGACTTCGGAGGTGTTCGGCAGCATGGCTTATCGCGTCAGCGAAGAAACCCAAGCGGTGGCCGGCTCTGCCGGCGAAGCACGATGGGTCTATGCCGTGAGCAAACTGGCTGGCGAGCATCTCGCGCACGCCTACTTCCGCGAGTACAATCTGCCCACAGTGACGCTGAGGCCGTTCAATGTTTACGGGCCGGGACAAACGGGCGAAGGGGCGATTCAGATATTCATTCGCCGGGCGTTGCGCAATGAACCGATCTCGATTTATGGCGATGGAACCCAGATCCGGGCCTGGTGTTATGTTGACGACATGGTGGACGGCTTGATGCGCTCCATCGACAGCCCCAAGGCCGTTGGCGAATCCTTCAATATCGGCAATGCAAGGGCGGTTACCACCATTTTCGGTCTGGCCGAAACCGTCTGCAGGGTACTGGAATCACGTTCCGAGATTGTATTCAAAGACGCGTTGTCAGCCGACATTGAACTGCGCATCCCGGAAACGAAAAAGGCCGAAATGCTGCTTGGGTTCAAGGCACGGATTGACCTTGAGGAAGGCATCCTGCGCACCGCAAAATGGTATCGGGAAAATTCGCTTTGACCGCAGTCAGCAGACCGGGGGAACAATGACCGCCGGCCTGGTCATGGTCGGTGCCGGAGGCACTTGCGCTGACGTCCTTGCCATCGTTGATGCGATTAACAGGGTCACGTCGCGCTACCGCTGCATCGGCGTACTCGACGACAACCCTGGTCTGGCAGGCGGCGTGAGTCACGGCCTGCCCGTACTCGGGCCGCTCACACCTTCATCAGTTCCCGCAGGAGCAACGCTCGTGGACTGTCTCGGCAGCCCCCGCAGCTATGTGGGCCGTGAAAATCTGCTGCGCGCCAAAGGATTGCTGAACCTGCGATTCGAAACTCTGATTGCTCCCAGTGCCTTCGTCGCGGGGGATGCGCAAATCGGCGAAGGCTGCATCGTATACCCTAACACCGTAATCATGGCCGGTGTCCGGCTCGGCCGCCATGTCACTGTGCTGGCCAACTGTGTATTGAATCATCACGCTACGGTCGATGACTTCAGCATCATTACCAGCGGCGTCAATGTCTCGGGCCGCGTCAGCATCGGCAAGGCCTGTTATATCGGCGCCGGCGCCTCGCTGACCCACGACCTGGCCGTCGGCGACCGTGCATTGATAGGCCTTGGTGCGGCAGTCATCCGGGACGTACCGCCAGACACTGTAGTCGCCGGCAATCCAGCAGCGGCACTCCGCCGGAATACGACCAGCTCATGATTTCTGCGTTGGGGCACTGCCAACTCATACGCTCCGGCAGCGAATACCCGGCATCGGCATCATGAAAATCCTGATCGTGACCGCCATGTTTCCCCCGATCAGAACCGGCACCTCTTATTACTCCGACAACCTTGCCGCAGCGCTTGCCGCACGCGGACACTCGGTCACGGTAGTCACGCTGCACAATGAAGAGGAAATTGATGACCATCGCCGGTTTCCCGTTATCCGGCTGCCTGCGTTGCATTTTCCACTGCGCAACTTTTTCAAGCATTTCCGCATCAGCTCCTGCTTTCCGTCGAATTACTCCCGTTTATCCCGGATTGCCCGTGAAACCGGAGCCGAGGTCGTACTGCTGGTCAACCACTACCTGGATATCGCGTTTCCGGCGATCCATGCCGCGTACAGAAACGGCATTCCACTGGTCTGCTCAGTCGGCACTCAGTTGCAGTCGCCCGGTCCGGGCAAACACCGCATTCTGAACATGCTTGACCGCCTGATCTGCGGCAGGATGGTTTTTCCTTTCTGCGACAGCATCGTTTCATGGGATAATGAAATACTGCGCTATCTACACGACGTGCACGGAGCAAAGGTCAGTGGAAAGTCTGTAACCATCAATTACGGCGTCAACGGGTCACCCGAGGCTTTTCTCGAACATACCCACAGCTACGAGGTCCACAACCAGATTCTGGGGGTTGGCGCCGTCATAGCGCAGCGCGATTTCCTTGCGTTGGTGCAGGCATTCCGGAAACTGGCGCCGGATTTTCCGGCACTCAAGCTGAAAATCATCGGTCACGTCTACCACGATGCCGCGCCAAGGTATGTGGCCGAGCATGGCCTCGGAGATCGAGTCACGTTTACCGGAGAACAGCCGCACTCGGTCGTGCTGCAGTCACTCCGGGAAAGTGATCTCTTTTTTTCATCACTTACCGGGCGCTACATCGGTTTGGGCACTGCAACCATAGAATCCATGTTGATGGGCGTGCCCACCGTGGTCAATGCCTATCCCGACCTGCTGGGCACGGCACAGCTCAGAAATGGCGAGGACGCCGTTCTCATCGAAAAACTGTCGCCGGATCTCATCGCAGACAGCATACGCAAGCTACTTGAGGATTCAGCTTTGCGTCGCAAGGTTGGCGGGGGTGGCCGCACCTTCGTCACCACCAATCTGAACTGGGACAAGGTGTCAGCCGACTTCGAGCGACTGTTCGGTTCCTTGCTGGCAGCCGAGGTCAAGCCGGCATGAAAAAGCTGGGCAACATTATCGGGCTCGTTGTAAGTCTGGCCGCCTTGGTATGGCTGGTTACCAAGTACGATTTCGGTGAAATGCTGCCGCATGTCAGGTCCGCAAGTTACGTCTATCTCCTGCCGATCCCTGCTGTTTTGATGATCAATTTCCTGCTGCGGGCCATACGCTGGCGCATGCTTTATGCGACCGGCCAGCGGGCCGCCCTTAGCGATTTTTTTTCCGTGATGATGATCGGCAACCTGTTCAACAACATACTGCCTGCGCGCGGCGGTGAATTCGTCAAGATCTATCTGCTCGGGAAAATTGCCGCGCTCTCCAAAAGCCGGATTCTTGCGACGGTCATTGTTGAAAAAGCCGCAGATCTGCTGATCGCGATCGGCCTTCTCGCGGTGCTTCTACTGACCTATCCTGTTCCGGAGTGGGCACGCAAGGCAGGATTGGTAGTCGCCGTGATCGCGCTGTGCGCAACCGCGTTCATCGTCACAGTAGGTCTCATCGGCGAGAGTGTCGCGCGCCGGATAGCACTGCTCGCCGGTCCTTCACCGCGCCCGCTGTTCGTCCGATTCGAACACGTTGTCCGCCAGGTCTCGATCGGTTTCACCGGGTTGATGTCGCCAGCGCGGGTGGTTTACTTTATTGGCTGCAGCGCAGTGATATGGGCGCTTGAAATCGGTGTGATGTACGCAGTCGCCTGCGCCTTCGGCCTGGACATCGGACCGGCCGACCTGCTGTTCATCATGCTGATGATCCTTTTCGGAACAATGGTGCCATCGTCTCCCGGCTACATTGGCACTTTCGAGTTCTTTGGCCTGAATGCACTCGCGGTGCTGGGCGTAGCCGGAGGAGCAGCCCTCGGATTCATAGTGGTACTGCACGCGATCCTGCTCCTAGGCTCGAGCCTGATTGGCGTGGGCTGCCTGGCTTGGCGGGGTTGGCCGCGGATAGTCGCCACACCCGACACCGACACATTGGAAGGGACACGCTGATGCAGCACCATCGCAGGACATATCCGTCCCTTGTCGCGCAGTTGATGCTGGTGGCTTGGATGCTGACGGTGATGCTGACATTTGTATTGGTCTCGCTGTCACCTGATGGCGCATTGGCAGCTGCCTTGCCGGGACTGCTGCTGGGCTTGCGCGACATCCTGTTGCCGCTGTTCCAGGCGCCGTCCCTATATTGAGATACCTGCTCCCTGTTCGAACTTTCCAGCGATGAGCGGAATATTCATCACCTTGATTTACACCGCGGCTTGCGCAGGGACGGGGCTGCTTGCCCTGCGCATGCTCGGCATCCTGCACACCACGGTCAGCATGATGGCTGCGCCCCTGCTGTCGACAGCGGTAGTTCTGGGACAGGCCCTGCTCGCCTCGATCTGGCTGCTGTTCGGGCTTGTGGGATGGCTTAAACCCCTGCCGATCTGGCTGATGATAATGATCATGCTTGCGGTATTGCTGGTGCAACCGGTCGGGGTTAGCCGGCTCGCCCGGCAACCGTTGATCGCTCTACTGGGCTGGTGGCTTACAGAGACGCCGCTGCCGCGGTTACTGACTGTTTCCACCGCCCTGTTGGTGCTGGCATTTGCCGTCGCCGCCTGGATCAAACCCCCGTTCGGTGATGCTGAAGCGTTCTACATGACCTACGCGCGCATCATTGCCGCAAGCGGGCGCCTCGAACCCATGCCCGGACTTTACGAGACTTTTTCCTCGATCGGCATGATCGGTGAGCCGCATTTCGCAGCATTGATCGCCCTGTCTGGCGTACCCGCGGCCAAGCTGTTTGTCTGGCCGCTTGCGATAGCCGGGGCCGGCCTGTTGCTGGCAATCGGGCGGTTGGCGGGCCTCGGCAGCCGCGGCAGCCTGCTGTTACTGGTCATGCTGTTCACAACTACGGCCTACACCCACCACATCTGGGATGGCAAAGTGGATCTGTTTGCCGCCGCGCTGGGGCTGCTCGCCGTTTACTGGACGCTGGCCGCTCGAACAACACGCACCGGCAAGTCTGCCCTCGTGCTTGCCGGGCTGGCCGCGGGGTTTGCGGTGGTCGCAAAGTTTTCTTATGCGATCTCGCTGGCACCGGCGATGCTGGTGCTCCTCTGGTGGCCACATTGCAAGGCGGACATTCCACGCTTCCGCGCGACTCTCATCGTCGGTTGCGCGGCTGCGGTGGCAACAATTCCCCATCTGGTCAAGAACTGGGCGATGTTTGCCGCGCCGCTGGCGCCATTTCTCGGCGGATCTTCCGATCAGAACTGGCTGCAGCAAGTCTGGTTCGCGCCCAATGTCGTTCAATGGATCATCGCCACATACCCCTTCGCGCTCACTTTCGGTCGCTATCCGATGCAAGGCGGCAACCTGAGTTTTCTCTGGCTGACCCTGCTGCCACTTTTATGGTGGCTGCCGCGGCCAGAGCAACTCCGGGACAGTGTGCTGTTCCAGCTTTGCCTCGCCGGCCTGGCTGGAATGCTGGTGTGGATTGTGCTGCGCCCCTCGATCATCGCGCCGCGATACCTGCTGGCGGTGCTGCTGCTGTTTTACCCGCTGGCCGCGCGCGCTGCCGAACACATGCTCGATAACCAATGCGCGCCCAAATTGCTGGGGGCGGCCATTTACGCCGTAGCTCTGGGGGCGCTGGCGATTTTTTCCTATCCGGTGTTGCCCGCAGCAGCCGAAAGCGCCAGACAATTGCTCGGCCGCGGGTCAGGACCCTGCGCACTCGCCAGCATCCACTGCGCGCCATTGCAGCAGCTGAATGCAGAGGCTATGCCCGGTGACCGGGTCTACACGCTCGGCTATTACACTTACTGGATGCGCGATGACCTTCTGCAATGCAAGGATCGGGGCGGCGAATACGCGATGGCACGATTCAGTGGCGCCGGAAAGGGCTTATCCTGGGATGCACTGGCTGCCGGTGGCTTCCGCTGGCTGGTGATTGACCGGACCAGTCACGGACAGGCTTACGATGCCCTGATGAACACACCTCGCCCCGACCATGTCCAACTGGATATCCGGCAACAACAAAACGGCATCCAGATACTGCGGTTGATCTACGATGAGGTCACTGCCCAGCGCATCTGCCGGCAAACGGCAGGAGGGACATGGACACTGACCGCGCAGCCATGACGACAGGCATCGCGACCCCGGTATCCGTGGTGGTCCCCGCCTACAATCACGCAGACACCCTGCCCGCAGCGATCGACAGCCTGCTCGCCCAGGATTATCCGGCGCTTGAGATCATCGTCCTCGATGACGGCTCCACCGATCACACCCGCAGGGTGCTCACTGCATACGACGGCAGGGTTCGCTGGGAATCGCAACCCAACATGGGGCAGGCCGCGACCCTCAACAAGGGCTGGGCCATGTCCCGCGGCGACATCCTCGGTTATCTGAGCGCCGACGATTTCCTTTATCCGGGTGCGGTGCGCGCTGCAGCGGCCACCTTGTCAGCGGACAACGTGATCGTGAGCTACTGCGACTTCGATCACGTCGACCCCGACGGCCGCAGGCTGCGGACGGTGCGGCGGCCGGAGTTCAGCCTCGAACGCATGCTGGCCACCCTTGACTGTCCACCGGGGCCGGGCGCATTTTTCCGCCGTAGCGCCTACGCGGCCGCGGGCGGCTGGAACCCGCAGCTGCGACAGATCCCCGACTTCGACTTCTGGCTGCGCATGGCGCAGCATGGGCGCTTCGCCCACATCCCCGAAGTGCTGGCAGCCTGGCGCGTGCATCCCGGTTCGCAGAGTTTCGCGGTGGCCTCGCCCGATCGCGCCGAAGAATCGGTAATGGTAATCACGGAATTTTTTGCGGCGACTGGCGTGGATCCCGGGCTATCGAGACTGAAGCCAAAATCGATGGCACGCGCGCACCTCTACTGCGCGCAGTTGCATGGCCGTGCCGGGCGCTACCGTGCCGCGATCTCCAACATCCTCCGCGCCCAGCGGCTGTATCCCCGCACTCTGCTGCAATGGCAAACCTGGCGCTCCGCCGCCAATGCGCTTTTCAGCCGGCCTTTGCACCATCTTCTCTGGCGACTGCGCAACAACACCCGCGCAAAAGCTTAAAATCGGGGCATGCAAGACAAGAATCCCGTCGCCGCGCGTTATCTCGGCGCCGATTATCTCCGGAGTAATCCATCCTGGGACAGTGAGGACTCGCCCTGGAAAGCCGAAAAAGTGCGGGAAATACTGGTGGCCAACAAATTGCAACCGGCCAGCATCGTCGATATCGGCTGTGGCGCAGGCATCGTGCTCGCCGAGTTGCGGCGTCTTTATCCCGATGCCCGCCTCTCCGGCTTCGACATCGCCCCCGATGCCGAACGGTTCTGGGCGGTGCCGCGTGCCCGTGGCGTCGAACTCACTGTAGGCGATTTCATTTCCAGCCAAACTCCGCCTTTCGACCTGCTGCTGGCGCTGGATGTATTGGAACATCTGCAGGATCCTTTTGCCTTTCTGACAAAAATCCACGGCCGCGCCGGTCATTACGTGTTCCACTTCCCGCTGGATCTGTCGGCCTCCAGTGTGCTGCGAGAGAAACCGCTCCTGCATGTACGCCGCAAGGTGGGCCATGTGCATTACTTCACCCGCGGCCTGGCGCTGGCACTGTTGCAGGATTGCGATTACCGGATCATCGATGCGCGCTACACCGGAGCGGCGTTCAATGCGCCACAGCTGGGATGGAAAACGCAGATCGCCCGCCTGCCGCGCAGGCTGATTTTCGCGCTCAACCGGGACTGGGGGGCGCGAATGCTCGGTGGCGAAACCCTTATGGTGCTGGCCACCGCCGCCTGATGACGCTGATCATCCACGCGCCAAACGTGCATCGCGGCGGCGGCCGTACCCTGCTGCAGGCCATCCTGCAGGCAACCGCTGCCGGATCGCCCTGCATGCTGATCGCCGATCATCGGCTGGGTGGTGACATCCCTTCCCATGTCGCAGTGGAGCGTTTTTCGGCGACGATGTCAGGCCGTCTTGCAGCGGAACGACGCCTGCACGCGGTGGCAGGCGCTGCCGACCTCGTTTTGTGCATGGGCAACCTGCCCCCCTTGCTGAACTGCGCGGCACGCACCGCGGTCTTCCTGCAGAATCGTTATCTCGTCGAGGCGGCATCGCTGGCGGGCTTCCCGCTGCGCGCCCGGCTGCGCATCGGGATCGAGAGGCTCTGGCTGAAGGGGTGCCTGCGTCCGGAAACGAAACTGATTGTCCAGACCCCCTCGATGCAGGACGCGGCACGGCGCCATCTCGGCACCGAGGCACGGGTGCTGCCCTTTGTCGGCGGGACGACTGTACCCGCCGCAGCGCGGGACCGGTCGCAACCTCCACGATTCGTCTATCCGGCATCGGCCGAACCGCACAAGAATCATCAGCTGCTGCTGGACGCCTGGCGCCTGCTCAATACCTGGGGCATCCGCCCCGAACTGCATCTGACCGTTGAGTCCGGATCAGCTGTCGCGCAGGCGATCGCCCGGACCGCAGACGCCGGCCCGAGCATCGTCAATCACGGTCCGCTGGAACCGGAAGCCCTGCAGGCCCTCTACGGGCGCTGCAGCGCGCTGGTGTTCCCATCGCGGCTGGAATCCTTCGGCTTGCCGCTGCTGGAAGCGCGGCAGGCGGGACTCGCCATCGTCGCGCCGGAACTGGATTACGTGCGCGACGTCGTCGAGCCGGACCAGACTTTCGATCCGGGATCCCCGCTGTCCCTCGCGCGCGCAGTGAGGCGCCTGCTGCAGCATCCGGAGCCGCCACCAGCCCCGCTGAGCCCGCAGGAGTTCCTGCGTCAGCTGGCCTCCGGCCCGTGGTAACCCGCGCGTCCCCGGATACCGCCGGGCCTGGACCGGCGGGCGCGACGCCCGCGAAACCTCAGGGGCGCATGACCTACGCCTACCCGGCGGCGCTGATGGCCAACACGTTTTCGGTCACAGGCCTGATGATCCTGCTCGGGCTCTGCGGCAAGCCGGTGAGCGCCGCGGATTTCGGCATCGTGCACGGCGCAACGACGGCCGTGCTGTATTCATTCTCGGCCAACGCGCGCAGTATCATCCTCAATCCGTCATCGGCGATCACCAGCTCGATGCTGCTCGGCAGCCGGCTGCTACTCCTGCTTCCGCTCGGTCTGCTGTCGCTGTGGCTGAGCCTGCGCCTGGGCAGCGTGGAGTTCGCGCTGGCCGCGGCGCTGGTACTGCGCCGCTGCGCGGAATGGCTCGCCGAAGTCCATCTCAGCGAGATGGAACTCGCGGAGGATAGTCCGCTGGCAGGACGTTTCCTGCTGCTGCAGTCCGTCTTGTTTGCCGTTGCGGCCGCATGGTTGCTCGCCGAGTTGCCCTTCGGGCTGCCGGTGCTTGTCGCCTGGGCCACGTCGCCGGTCTGGCTGAGCGTCGGCTACGTGCTCACACAGGCAGCCCTTCATCCGTTCCGAGATTGGCAGCGCCTGCTGCCGCATTTCGGCTCGACGGCAGTCATCGGCATCTCGGTCTACGTATTCCGCCTGCTAATCCTTCTTCTGGTCGGCAAGGCGGTCGCCGGCGACCTGTTCACCGCGTTCGCGATCGGCGGACTGCTGGGTTCGGTATTCGCCCAGGCCATCGGCCCGACCCTGGCGCTGCAGGCCTCCAAGGCGGGCAAGGCCTCGCACTTTCCGGCCTGGCTGGCGATCACGCTGGCGGCAGCCGGCGTGATCGGGATCGGTGTCTACGCGGCAGCAACGGCGTCGACCGCCAGCGGCTTTGCCGGCAAATCCCTGCTGTTCTGGCAAGCCGCGGGCGCATCGCTGGCCGGCGGCGCAGTGATGGTGCTGGCGCAGCGGTTCCGCCTGCGCCTGCTGCAGAACCATGCCGACTCCGATGTCTTCGGGCCGGACGTGATGGCCAACATCCTGATCGTTGCGGCGGTGCCTTATGTCTTCTACCTGCTGGGTGTCGAATCGCTTGCCTTCCTTTACCTGCTTAGCGCCATCCTGGCGATGCTGTTCTATGCCAGTGCCGAAAAAACCCTACGGGCCTGGGAAGGCGGCCTGCAGTCCTCCGCGCCGCGCCTGACCGTCACGATCTCGGTGCTGCTGCTGCTGCCGCTGTTCCTGCTGCTGGACGGCAGCGTGTTCCGCGACACCGCTTATGTCTTCGATACCGGGGGGCTGCTGTCGCGGCTTCCGGTGCCGGTCTCGGTGCTCGCCTGTTACGGCGGCATTGTCCTGCTCGGGCGTTATACCCGGGCCCGGCTCTCGCTGACGGTGATATTCGCGACTTTCGCACTGATGCTGACCTCCAGCGTGCTGCTGTCGCATGTGCATGCCGGTCAGGAGCAGGCCAAGCTGATATTGCTCATCCAGTTCGTGCTACCGATGTTTGCGCTGGTTCTGGGCCAGGCACTGCCGCAGGGACAGGGCGGACTCGTGCTGGTCGCGCGCAGTTTCCTGTGGATCCTTGCGATCCTGGTGCCGCTGCAGCTGCTGGCAACCTGGACCCAGAGTCATCTGCTGCTGACGCCTTATCTCTATCTGTTCAGCATTTATCAGCATCTGCAGTACGTGCCTATGGCCTTCGTCGCAGCCTACCTGATCGCCCTCTACACGCTCTGGAACACACCGGGCCAGCGCAGGATGCTGCTCTGGCTCGGGCCGCTGATGGGGCTTTATGCGGGGGCATCGGTCTCGGCGCTGGCCGTGGTCTGCCTGATCGCCGGAGTCTTCGGTCTAGCCCTCATGCTCGGTGTCAGAAATAAACGTGTCGTCACAGCATGGTTGCTGGCCATGGTTGTTGCGCTTTGCTGCAGCACCTACTTCTCGCTTGCCGTAGGCAAGTTCGGGGGAAAGTATGACTTGATCACGCTGCAAACCGACGCTTTTAGGCGGTCCTCCGATGCCAAAATGCTCGCCCCTAGGAACTTGGTTGAGAGAATAACCTATTGGAAGTTCTATTCTGGGGAGATCCTATCCAGTCCCAGGACGGCTGCGCTGGGGCACGTCACGCCGCCCGAACGGACCCAATTTCCCAGCGCGCACAATTATTATCTCGACTTCGCCTACAACTTCGGCATCGTGCCGCTGCTGCCGCTGCTGGGACTGCTTGGACTGACCGTCGTCGGCATCCTCAGGCAGTGGCCCAGGCTGCAGAACTCGCTGCCCCATGCCGGGCTCGCGGCCGTCGTGCTTTTCGTGGTTATCGTCGACAATTCCTTCAAGGTAGGCATGCGCCAGCCCTACCCCGGCATCCTGACCTTCTTCCTGTGGGGCCTGCTGCTGGCATGGCTGTTTCCTGTTAGTCACTCCGCCTATGGATCGCGCGAGGTGAAGCAGACTTGAGGATCCTCGTCGTCACCCAGTACTTCCATCCGGAGCCCTTCCGCGTCAACGACCTCGTGGTCGGCTTGCGCGACCGCGGCCATGAGGTGACGGTGCTCACCGGCATGCCCAACTATCCCGAGGGGCGCTTCTACCCGGGTTATGACGGGCTGAGACCGGCGGAAGAGCGCTTCGAAGGCATGCGCGTGCTGCGGGTGCCGCTGCTGAGCCGCGGACGCGCGCGCAACTGGCGGCTGGCGTTGAACTACCTGTCTTTCGCGTTTTTCGCCAGCCTGCTCGGACCGCTGCGCTGCCGCGGGCGGTTCGATCTCATTTTCGTGTTCGAGCCCTCGCCCATCACCGTCGGACTGCCGGCGCTATTGCTAGGTAAGCTGAAGCGGGCACCGGTCATGCTGTGGATTCAGGACTTGTGGCCCGACACGCTCGAGGCGATGGGACTGAGCGGACCCGCCCTGTCCACGGGCGCCGCGGTAGCCAATTTCGTGCACCGCCGCTGCGACCTGCTGCTGCTGCAGTCGCGCGCCTTCATGCCCTGCCTGCTCGCGCGCAAACTGCCGCAGGCGCGCCTGCGCTACCTGCCCAACTGGGCCGAGGAGCTCTACCGGTCCGCGGACACAACGGACCACCAAGACCCGCTGGCGCGCTTCGAGGGCTTCCGCATCCTGTTCGCCGGCAACATCGGAACGGCGCAGTCCTTCGACACCATACTTGCCGCTGCGGAGCGCCTGCGCGATCGCCGCGACATCCACTGGCTGATCGTTGGCGACGGCCTGATGCGCGACACGGTCGCGGCGGAAATCCGGACACGCGGACTGGAGGCCGCCGTGCACCTGCTCGGCCGCCATCCGCCGGCCGCCATGCCGGCGTTCTTCCGCACCGCCGATGCGCTGCTGGTCACGCTGCGGCCCGATCCGGTGTTTGCGCTGACCATCCCCAGCAAAATCCAGTCGTATCTCGCCGCGGGAAAGCCGATAATCGGGGCGCTGGACGGCGAGGGCGCGCGTGTCATCGCCGAATCGGGGGGCGGCATGACCTGCGCCGCGGGAGATTCAGCCGCGCTGGCCGAACTGACCCTGCGCATGGCGGAGCTGCCGCAGGAGTCGCGGGCGGCAATGGGCGCGCGCGGGCTAGCCTGGTTCGGCGAGCACTTCGAGCGCAAGCGCCTGCTCGACCGGCTCGAAGGCTGGATGCATGAACTGACGGACAAGGCTGATGCGGATACTGATACTGGGCGGTGACGGCATGCTGGGGCACCGCCTGCTGCGCCATTTCGGCACGCGCCACGAGGCGCGTGCGACACTGCGCGGGCCGCTCGAGCGTTACGCGGGTTTCGGGCTGTTCCATGCGGGCAATGCGGAGGGCGGCATCGACGTGCAGGACTTCGGCTCGGTGCGCAGGGTCTTCACTGGGTTCCGCCCCGACGCGGTGATCAACGCCACGGGCATCGTCAAGCAGCGCGCGGAAGCTGCGGAAGCCATCCCCTCGATCGAGATCAACGCCTTGTTTCCCCACCGCATGGCTGCGCTCTGCGCGGAGGCGGGCGCGCGCTTCGTGCACATGAGCACGGACTGCGTGTTTTCCGGCAAGCACGGTAACTACCGCGAGGACGATGTGCCCGATGCAGGGGACCTCTACGGTCGTTCCAAGCTGCTGGGCGAGGTGGCCGCGGCGCCGGCGATCACGCTGCGCACCTCGATCATCGGCCGCGAGCTGTCGCGCAAGACAGGTCTGCTGGAGTGGTTTCTGGCGCAGCAGGGCACGATCCGCGGCTACCGCCGGGCGATATTCTCGGGCTTCACGACGATCGAGATGGCGCGCATCATCGAGATGCTGCTGACGCGTTTTCCAGAAGCGCAAGGCCTCTACCACGTATCGAGCGCAGCGATCAGCAAGTACGAACTGCTGACGCTGGTCCGCGACCGCCTCGGGCTCGCCACCCGGATCGATCCCGAGGACGATTTCCACTGCGACCGCAGCCTCGACTCGGCGCACTTTCGCAGCAGCTTCGGTTATGAACCGCCGTCATGGCCGGCCATGATTGACGAACTGGCTGACACCAAAGGATAATGCAAGCATATGATTTTAAAGAATAAAAAAGTTCTGGTCACCGGCGGCACCGGTTCCATGGGCAAGACCTTCGTGCGCCGGGTACTGACCGGCGAGCTCGGCCTGCCGAAAAAGGTCATCGTGTACTCGCGCGACGAGGCCAAGCAGCACGACATGCGCATGGCCTATCTGCACAAGACCGTCAGCACGGATGAAGTCATTTTCCGCAACTTCATGAACGTGCTGGAGTTCCGCATCGGCGACGTGCGCGACTATGCCGCGGTCAGCGCCGCGGTGCGCGATGCCGACATCGTGGTCAACGCCGCCGCGCTGAAACAGGTGCCGTCCTGCGAATATTTCCCCGAAGAGGCGGTGCTGACCAACTGCATCGGCGCGATGAACATCGTGCGCGCGATCCAGAACAACCGCTACCCGGTCGAGACCGTGGTCGCGATCAGCACCGACAAGGCCTGCAAGCCGGTCAACGTGATGGGCATGACCAAGGCCGTGCAGGAGCGCATCTTCGTCGGCGCCAACGTGCTCAATCCGGACACCCGCTTCATCGGCGTGCGTTACGGCAATGTGCTGGCCTCGCGCGGTTCGGTGATCCCGCTGTTCCACGAGCAGATCCGCAACGGCGGCCCGGTGACCATCACCGCGCCGCACATGACGCGCTTCCTGCTGAGCCTGGACCAGGCCGTCGACACGGTGTTCGCGGCACTGAAGGGCGCCAAGGTGGGCGAGATCTACGTGCCCAACGCGCCGTCGGCCACGGTGATCAACATTGCGAAGGCGCTGATCGGCAGCCGCAAGATCCCGACCAAAATCACCGGCGTGCGTCCCGGCGAGAAGCTGCACGAGATCATGGTGTCCGAGGAAGAAGTGCACCACTGCGTGAAGCGCGGCGCCTGGTACGCGATCCGGCCGATGCTGCCGGAGCTGACGGCGAAGGCGAAGGCCGAGCCCAACGCGCTGAAGCGCGAGTTCAGCTCCGCCGATACGGTGCTGTCGCTCGCCGGCACGGTGAAGCTGCTGAAGCAGCACCGCCTGATGCCCGGGGATACCGGCCTGAACGACGGCGAACTGCTGCGCTAGGACAGGGCAATGACACTCAAGGTCATGACCATCGTCGGCACGCGCCCGGAGATCATCAAGCTCTCGCGGGTGATCGCCGCACTCGACCGGGACACGAGGCATGTGCTGGTGCACACCGGGCAGAACTACGATTACGAACTGAACCAGGTTTTTTTCGAGCAGCTGCAGATTCGCAAGCCCGACCATTTTCTCGATGCGGCCGGCAAGACGGCGGCCGCCACCATCGCCGCGGTGATCGAGCGCGCGGACGCAGTGCTGGCGCGCGAGGCCCCGGACGCGCTGCTGCTGCTCGGCGACACCAATTCCTGCCTCGCCGCGGTCGCGGCCAAGCGGCGCAAGGTTCCAGTGTTCCACATGGAAGCCGGCAACCGCTGCTTCGACGACCGCGTTCCGGAAGAGATCAACCGCCGCATCGTCGACCACATCAGCGACATCAACCTGCCCTACACGGAACATGCGCGCCGCTACCTGATCGGCGAGGGCATCCGCGCGGAAACGGTGATCAAGACCGGCTCGCCGATGCGCGAGATCCTCGAACACCACGCCGCGGACATCGCCGCATCGCGGGTGCTGAAGCGGCTCAAGCTGGAGCCCGGCGGCTATTTCCTGGTGAGCGCGCACCGCGAGGAAAACGTTGACAGCCCGCAGAACCTCGGCGACCTGCTGGCGAGCCTCGAGGCGCTGTCACGCAAGCACGGAAAGCGGATCATCATGTCCACCCATCCGCGCACCCGCAAGCGCCTTGCCGCGCTGGGCCGGCGCAAGCTGCCGGCGGGCGTGGAATTCCTGAAGCCGCTGGGCTTTTTCGACTACATCCGGCTGCAGCAGTCGGCCTGCTGCGTGCTGTCGGACAGCGGCACGCTGACCGAGGAGTCGGCGATCCTCGGCTTTCCCGCGGTGATGCTGCGCCAGGCCCACGAGCGCCCGGAAGGCATGGACGAAGGCGTGTTGATCATGTGCGGCCTGCGGCCGGAGCGCGTGCTGGCAGCGGTCAGGACAACGATGGCGGCACACGCCGGCGGGCGCAAACCCTTCGCCATTCCGCCGGACTACCTCGCCGACAATGTGTCGGCCAAGGTGGTGCGCATCATCCTCGGTTACACGGATTACGTGAACCGCACGGTGTGGCGGAAATAACGCCCGGCGCCGGCCGCATCCTGGTCACCGGGGCCGGCGGTTTCGTCGGCCGTGCATTGTGTGCGGCCCTGCAGCAGGAAAAACTCACCGCCATTGCCGCCTTGCGCCGGATCCCCGGCGGAACCGGACTCGCACAGGAAATCGCCGTCGGCGACCTCGGCCCCGATACCGACTGGCAGTCCGCCCTGCAGGGCGTGGGCTGCGTCGTCCATCTTGCCGCGCGCACCCATGTGCTGAATGATCGCAGCGCCGATCCGCTGGCCGAGTACCGGCGCATCAATGTGACAGCCACCGAACATCTGGCCCGGCAGGCGGCCTCGTGCGGAGTGCGCCGTTTCGTGTTCCTGAGCTCGATCAAGGTCAACGGCGAAGCAACAAGCACCCGGCCCTACAGTGAGCACGACGCCCCCCGTCCGGAAGACGCCTATGGCATCAGCAAGCGCGAAGCCGAAGATGCACTGCGCGCGATCGGCAGTGAAACCGGCATGGAGATCGTCATCCTCAGGCCGCCGCTGGTGTATGGTCCTGGGGTCAAGGGCAATTTCCTGCAACTGCTGAAGACGGTGGCGAAGGGCCTGCCGCTGCCGCTGGCCTCGATCGACAACCGCCGCAGCCTGGTCTACGTCGGCAACCTGGTCGATGCGATCATCACCTGCATCCGGGAACCCGCGGCGGCCGGCAAAACCTTCCTCGTCAGCGACGGCGAGGACCTGTCGACACCGGAGATGATCCGCAGGCTGGCAAGGGCCATGGGCCGCAGCCCGCGGCTGTTGCCCTGCCCGCCCGCCCTGCTTGCGTTGGCAGCACGTCTGCTCGGCCGCGAGGCGGCCTTCCGGCGACTCAGCGGCTCTCTCGCGGTGGACAGTTCGTTGCTGCGGGAAACCCTCGGCTGGCAGCCGCGATACTCGGTGAATCAAGGGTTTAGCGCGACAGTGCAGTGGTATGATCGGGACGCAAAATAACGAGTGTCCGATAAAACAATTTCGAATGCGCCGCATGCATTCCTGCGCCCATCATTTCCTTCCGGCATCCAGCGGCAACGGGATTTCCGAAGTAGTGGCGGATTTCTTCCCGGACTCCGGCCTGCGGCCTTCCTCCGGGCTACGGGTTGAGTCAGTGGTCTGGATGCACGTCGTAGCCCGGATGGAGCGCAGCGGAATCCGGGGCAACTGCTGCATTACGGTTCCGCGCGATGCGACGTTCGTTGTCCCGGACTCCGGCCTTTGGCCTCCCTCCGGGCTACGTCCTTTCGGGCTACGGGTTGACGGATTATTGATCTCGCAACGGCTTTCAACGAAGCACTGACTCAAGACAACCCATCGTGTGGCCGGCCGTGTTCATCGCCCTGATTGCCTTTGCCGTCGCCGTGCTGGCGGTTGGTTGGCTGGCGCGCAGCCGGGCCGCACGCATTGCGCTGGATGAGCCCAACGCGCGTTCCCTGCACACGGTGCCGGTGCCGCGCACCGGCGGCATCGGGCTGCTGGCCGGCATCGCGGCCGGCTGGCTGCTCGCCGGGGCTCACTGGTCCTGGGCCTTCTGGATCGCACTGGCGCTGATCGTCGCGGTCTCGCTGCTCGACGACCTGCGCGGACTGTCGGCAGCCATCCGCCTTGCGGTGCATCTGCTGGCCTCTGCGCTGGCCGTCCTCGCGCTGCTGCCGGAAGCAGGTGGCTTGACGGTCGCGATCGCGGTGCTGCTGGTGGCCTGGATGTGCAATCTCTACAACTTCATGGACGGCTCCGACGGCCTCGCCGGCGGCATGGCCTGCTCGGGGTTCCTGTGCTACGCGGTTGCCGCGGCTTTCGCCGGCAGCACCCAGTTCGCGCTGATGAATCTGGCGATTGCCGCAGCCGCCGCGGGATTCCTGGTCCACAACTTTCATCCGGCGCGGATTTTTCTGGGCGATGCCGGTTCGGTGCCGCTGGGTTTCCTCGCCGCAACGCTGGGACTGACCGGCTGGCAGCAGCACGACTGGACCTGGTGGTTTCCGCTGCTGGTGTTCGCGCCTTTCATCGTCGATGCCTCGGTGACGCTGGCGCGGCGCCTGCTGTCGGGCGCGCGCGTCTGGGAAGCCCACCGCGACCACTATTACCAGCGGCTGGTGCGGCTCGGCATCGGACACCGCCGCACGGCGCTGCTGGAGTATGCGTTGATGGCCGGCTCCGGTGCACTGGCACTGTGGGCGCTGACCCTCCGGGACGCCCTGCAGTACGGCATGCTGGCGGCGGTTGCAGCGGTGTATCTGGTGTTGCTGGTGCTGATCGAGCGTGCCTGGCACCGCCCGGGAGTCGCGCATGATTAACCCGCGCACGGTGCTGGCGGTCGGCCATGATCTCGTCGCCGTCGGCATAGCCTGGCTCGCCGCCTACTGGCTGCGCCTGAGCCCGGACGTGCCTGACTTCTACCAGGTGCAGGCCTTTGACACCCTGCTGCTGGTGATCGCGGTGCACGCGGCGGTGTTTTTTGCCTTCGGTCTCTACCGCGGCATCTGGCGCTTTGCAAGCCTGCCCGATCTGCAGCGCATCATCGGCGCCGCGGTGATCGGCGCCCTCACGGTCTCGGCAGTGCTGTTCATGCAGCAGGCACCGGTGCCGGTGCCCCGCTCGGTGCTCATCATCACGCCGGTGCTGCTGGTAATGCTCATGGGCGGCAGCCGCCTCGCCTACCGCGGATGGAAGGAACGGCGTTTAGGCAATCCGGGCGGCGCGGGCCGCGAACCGGTGATCGTGCTGGGCGGCGCGGAGGCCGCGGCGAACCTGATCAAGGAACTCGCGCGCAGCCCGCAGTGGCTGGTTGTCGGCGTCCTCGACGATGACCGCAGCCATCACGGCCGGCAGATCCACGGCGTCAAGGTGCATGGCGCCATCGCCGACCTGCCGCAGCTGCGCGCCCGCCTCGACGCGCAGCGCGCTATCATCGCGATGCCCGAGGCCAGCCACCGCGAACGCCGGCGCGCCATCGAGACGGCGCAAGCAGCCGGTCTGCAGGTGCTGACCGTGCCTTCCTTCGACGACTTGCTCAGCGGCCGGGTCACGGTGTCGCAGATCCGCAAGGTCGAGCTCGACGACCTGCTCGGCCGCGACCCGGTGCAGCTCGACGCCACGGGGCTGCGCGAATGGCTGGGCGAGCAGGTGGTGCTGGTCACCGGTGCCGGCGGGTCCATCGGCTCGGAGTTGTGCCGGCAGATCGCGCGTTACCGGCCGCAGCGCATCGTGCTGCTGGAGAACAGCGAGTATTCGCTTTACACCGTGGAACAGGAGTTCGCGCAGCGCTTCCCCGATACTGCAATCACGCCCGTCATCGGCAGCGTCACCGACCCGCGGCAGGTGCGGCATGTGCTGTCGACTTACCGGCCGACGGTGGTGTTCCATGCCGCGGCCTACAAGCACGTGCCGCTGATGGAAAACGAGAACGCCTGGCAGGCGGTGCTCAACAACGTGCTCGGCACACGGGTGGTGGCCGAGGCGGCGATCGCGCAGGGTGTCGGGAAGTTTGTGCTGATCTCCACCGACAAGGCCGTCAACCCGACCAACGTGATGGGCGCCAGCAAGCGGCTCGCGGAACTGGTCTGCCAGTCGCTGCAGCGCGCGGACGGCACCTGCTTCGTGATCGTGCGCTTCGGCAACGTGCTGGGATCGACCGGCAGCGTGATCCCAAGGTTCCGCGAACAGATCGCCGCCGGCGGCCCGGTGACGGTCACCCATCCGGACATCACCCGCTACTTCATGTCGATCCCGGAGGCCGTGCAGCTGGTGATGCAGGCCGGGCTGATGGGCAAGGGCGGCGAAATATTCGTGCTCGACATGGGCGAGCCGGTGAAGATCGCCGATCTCGCGCGCGACATGATCCGCCTCTCCGGCTTCGACGAGAGCGAGATCCGGATCGTCTATACCGGGCTGCGGCCGGGCGAGAAACTCTACGAGGAAGTGCTCGCCGACGGCGAAAACTCGCTGCCCACTCCCCATCCCAAGCTGCGCATCGCCCAGGTTCGCCCCGCCGACCCGGCACTGCCGGGACAGCTGTCGGCCTGGCTCGCGCGAGCTGACGCACCCGACGCCGACACCGTGAAAGCGGAGCTCTCACGCTGGCTGCCGGAATACAGCCGGCGCTAGCCCGATGAGCCTGACTGCATTGCCGCGTCATGCGGATCGTGCCGGGCGCTGGGCCGCGATTGCGCTCGGCGCCTCGATCCCGGTTTCAGTGGCATTCGACAACCTGTTGCTGCTGGTCGTGCTGGCGGGCTGGATCCTCGGCGGACAGTGGGCGGACAAACGCGCCGCCATGCGCAATGCCGTTGCGGTCTGCGCGCTGCTGTTGTTCGGACTGCTGGCGCTCGGCACGCTGTGGGGCAACCAGCCCGTCGCGGATGCCCGGACCTACCTGCTCAAGTATCTGGACCTCGCCTTCATCCCGCTGTTCGCCTACTTTTTCCGCGAGGCCGGCACCCGGCGCATCGGACTGTGGGCGCTGGCCGGTTCGCTGCTGGTGACCTTGCTGCTGTCGTTCCTGATCAAGTTCGGCGTGATCGAGCGCGGTACCCTCATCGAAGGCACCACGCTGTCGCCCGTGGTGTTCAAGTTCCGCATCACTCATAACTTGTTTATGGCCTTTGCAGCCTTTCTGTTCGCGCTGATGGCGCTGGAGGCCCGGATTAACCGGGACCGTGCAGCCTGGGGCATGCTGGCGCTGCTGGCGGCGGCCAATGTCACGCTGATGGTGGAAGGGGCAACGGGTTATGTCGTACTGGGGCTGCTGGCCCTGCTGCTGATACTGTCCCGCCTGCCAAGACATATCGCGGTGGTGGCTGTCATTGCACTCGGTGCAGTTTCCGCCATTCTCGTAACTATGCCGGGCCCGCTTTCGCAACGCGTGACCATGCTGAGCGCGCAAATCCGCGACTGGACACCGGAGAAGGCGGTTCGTGATTCCTCGGCGGGATTCCGCCTCGAGTTTTACCGCAACACAACAGGCATCATCGTTGATCACCCACTCACCGGCGTTGGTACCGGCGGCTTTCCCGCAGCCTATGCGAAACGGGTGCAAGGCACGGCAATGGTGCCCACCCGCAACCCGCACAACGAATACCTGCACATCGCAGCCCAGATCGGCCTGATCGGCCTCGCGGCGATGCTCGCCCTGTTCGCCGTGCAGTGGCGCATGGCCGCGCGCCTGCCCACCCGCCTCGAATCAGACCTCGCCCGCGGCCTGGTGGTCACCATTGCCGCCGGCTGCCTGTTCAACTCCTTCCTGCTCGACCATGCCGAGGGACTGTTCTTCGCCTGGATGACGGGGCTGCTGTACGCGGGATTAAAATCCAGCGATTCAGTAGCAGTGATGAGGTGATTAAGTAATTAAGTGATTGCCTCCAACTTTCAGTCTACCCAATCACTTAATCACCTAATTACTTGATCACAGACCTCACAAATAAATGGCCATCTCCGTCATCATCATCACCAAGAATGCCGGCGCGACGATCCGCCGCTGCCTCGAATCCGTGGCCTGGGCCGACGAGGTGGTGGTGATCGACTCGGGAAGCAGCGACGACACGCTGGACATCTGCCGCGAGCTCGGCGCCAGGGTCTCCGTCACCGACGACTGGCCGGGCTTCGGGCCGCAGAAGAACCGCGCGCTGGATGCCGCGTCCGGCGACTGGCTGTTCAACATCGATGCCGATGAATGGGTGACGCCGGAGCTGGGCGAGGAAATCCGCAGTGCCGTCGCGGCGGCAAATCCGCCGGCGGCTTACGCGCTGCCGCGGCGCTCCAGTTTCTGCGGCCGCTACATGAAGCACTCGGGCTGGTGGCCGGATTACGTCGTACGCCTGTTCCGCCGCGAGGCCGCCCGCTTCTCCGATGACCAGGCCCACGAGCGCCTGATCGTCAACGGCAAGACGCTCAAGCTGAAACAGCCGCTGATGCACGAGGCGATCAGCGACCTCGACCAGATGATCGGCAAGATGAACCTCTATTCGACTGCCAGCGCACGCGGCCTGCATGCGCGCGGCCGCCGCGCGTCCCTCGGAAAAGCGCTGCTGCACGGCGGCTGGGCCTTTTTCCGCACCTATGTACTGCGCGCCGGTTTCCTCGACGGCCGCGAAGGCCTGATGCTCGCCATCGCCAATGCCGAGGGCTCGTATTACCGCTATGTGAAGCTGATGCTTCTGGAGAAGAAGGTGAACGGTAAGCAGTAAGCGGTAAAACCCCGGGGGCACTGCTTACTGCTCCCTTTTCACTCCTCACCGCTTACCATTCACTCGACCCATGCAAATCGCCATCGTCATAGCCACCTACAACCGCCCCGACGCCCTCGCGGCGCTGCTCGAGGGTTACCTGCACCAGGATGTCGGCGACTTCGAGCTGATCGTGGCCGACGACGGCTCCAAGGACGACGTGCGGCTGCTGACCGAGGACTATGCGCGGCGCGCGCCTTTTCCGGTGACCCATCTCTGGCACGAGGATCAGGGTTTCCGCGCGACAGTGATGCGCAACCGCGGGCTGGCGGCGACGCAGGCTGATTACGTGATCTACACCGATGCCGACTGCGTGCCGGCCCCCGATTTCGTGCGGTGCCACCGCATGCTGGCTGAACCCGGCTGCTTCCTGTCAGGCAACCGCGTGCTGCTGAGCGAAGCGCTGACGCAGCGCGTGCTGCAGCAACACCTGCCGCTGTACGACTGGTCCTTCGCTCAATGGACTGCGGCGCGGCTGCGCGGCGACATCAACCGCCTGCTGCCGCTGCTGCGGCTTCCCGATGGGGCCTTCCGCAAACGCAGCCCGGAACGCTGGGAAGGCGTGAAGACCTGCAATTTTTCAGCATGGCGCGCCGACCTGCTGCGCGTCAACGGCTTCGACGAAGCCTATGCCGGGCGCTGGGGCCTCGAGGACTCGGATCTCGCGATCCGCCTGATTCATGCCGGGGTCAAACACAAGAACGCGCGTTTTGGGGCTTCAGTTTTTCATCTCTGGCACCGCGAAGCCGACAAGCGCGGCTTTGACGAGAACCGGCGCCTGCTCGAAGACCTGATCGCCTCGCGCCGCTTTCGCGCGCAGCTCGGCGTGGACCAGTATCTCTGAAATCTGAATAAGGTACTTTTAGCGCCTGACAAAATAACCCTTGCCCATAGCCCGGAGGAAGGCCGCAGGCCGGAGTCCGGGAACGCTGTTGCCCATGGCAAGAACTGACCCGGATTACGCTGCGCTCCATCCGGGCTACAACCCCGTGATTCGCTCACCTTGACGGCAGATGGGAATTTCATTGTGATAGGCGCTCTCAACAACAAATACTGATGAATACTCCCGAAACACCCTACGTCACGACCTGCCCGGTCGGCTGCACCACAACACTTGCCGACACGGCATTGCGGCTGCGCGAAGGCCTGCTGCGCCGCTGCGGCAGCTGCGGCCAGCTGCTGAGCAGCGCCAGCGCGGCACGCTACAACGAGACCATGGCGCAGTTCGACGACAGCGCCTTCAATATCACTACAGGAAGCGCGCAGACGCGCCGCGATGCCGTTGCCCGGAAACGGCTCGCGCGTATCGCCGGGCTGCTCGGCAAATTACCCCGGGACATCCGCCTATGCGACGTCGGCTGTTCGCGCGGCCAGTTCGTCGCTACGGCCCTTGCCGAGGGCTTCGGCGCCGAAGGTGTGGAACCTGCGCCGCAGATCGCACAGGCGGCGCGCGACGCCGGGCTGCCGGTGCGCACGGGCCTGCTCGAGGACCAGCAGTACGCCGATGCCTGTTTCGATGCATTGACGCTGTTCGAGGTGGTCGAACACCTGCGCACGCCACTGCCACTGCTCACCGAGTGCCGCCGTGTACTCAAACCCGGCGGCATCCTGCTGATCAGCACCGGCAATGCCGCGAGCTGGACCGCGGCAACGATGGGCGTGCGCTGGGATTATTTCGACATGGCCCGCGACGGCGGCCACATCAGCTTCTTCAATCCGCGCTCGATGGCGATCCTCGCCGCCAATGCCGGATTCGCAGTCGAGCGCATCGATACTTCAAGGGTGAAGTTCCACGACCGCGAAAACACGCCGCGCGGACGCTACGCCGCGGGCAAGCTGCTGGCCGAGGCGCTGAACCTGCCGGCGCGGCTGCTCGGGCGTGGCCACGACATGCTCGCCTGGTTGCGCAAGCCGGCGCAATAAAACTGCAAATCAAGAGCGCCTGACAAAATGACTCTTTGTGCGCCATACCCGTAGCCCGGAGGAAGGCCGCAGGCCGGAGTCCGGGAACACAGTGGCTCATTGCGACGACTGACCCGGATTCCACTTCGTTTCCACCCAAGGTGACTTCCTTCGGGGCGCATCCGGGCTGCGGCCCCTGGCCTGGTTGCGCAAGCCCGGAAAACAAAACGGTCCAGAAAAAATGCAACTTCTCCCTCTCCCCGCTTGCGGGGAGAGGGTAGGGTGAGGGGCTGCGGGAAAGATACTTCATTACGGGCTTCAGGTCAGTTGCGCAAGCGCCGGTAGATCCCCTCGTACTCCCGCGCCACCTGCAGCCAGCTGCGTTCGAAAGCCGGCGGCAGCGTATTGCGCGCAAGCTGCCGTTCACAGGCCGCCACCCAGTCTGCAATCGGCGCCTGCAGCGGCAGCACAGCGCCCGCATCACTCCCGACATCCGGCGCAATGCCGCAACGGTCCGACACCAGTACCGGCACCCGCGCGGCCATTGCTTCGGCAATCACCATGCCATAGGGTTCGGCCCGCGCCGGGTGCAGCAGCAGGTCGAGCTGCGGATAAACGGAGAAATCCTTCGCCCAACCGAGCAGCCGGTAACCGCCATTCCAGCCGGCGAACAGGGACTCCACTTCGGCAGGCTCCGGCCCGACGACCCATAACGCCAGTTGCGGGCGTTTGCGCCGCAGTTCGGCAACGATGGCGACCGCCTTGTCCAGTCCCTTGCGTTGCCACTCCTTGCCGACAAAACCGATCACGCCGTCGTCGGCGGGCACCGCGCGTGTTTCGCGCAGCGGTCCCGCTGTGACGCCGGGCGGCACTGGCGCGGTCAGTCGTCCCGCGACCTGCGGATAATAGTGTTGCAGCTGGTCGGCAATCAGCTGCGAGTTCGGCACCACCGACTGCACCCCCGGCGCGCAGAGTTCGCGGCGCTCCAGGTACAGCTGCATCCACACCCGCAGCGACAACAGCCGCCACCAGCCGCGTTCGAATATGGTCGCGAAGGGTGGACCGTGAAAGGTGGTGAGCTGATGCACATCGACCCGCTCGTGGCTGTGGATCAGCACACCCGGCTGCGGATGCGCGCGCAGCCAGCGCGCGACGCGACGCGAAAACCGCAGCAGGGAAATCCAGCGCGGCCGCTGCGCGATCTCGCCGAGTTCGTGCACGGTGATCCCCGGGCGTTCGCCGCCGTGGTTGCGTTCGCAGAGCACGGTCACCGGATGGCCCATCGCGGCCAGCGCGCCGGCCAGTTCCCAGACATACCGTTCCATGCCGCCCACCGGTCCGTAGCGGCGCACGATCTGCAATGTGGGCAGCGGCGTCATGGCTTGCGCGCGGCGGCGCAGGCCGTGCCGCGGCAGAGCAGGTATAAATCATTTCCGCCCAGCCGGTACTGCGCGACGACTTCGCCAACCTGCGGATCGGGCGTGTAGGCGATGATGAAGCCGTCCTTCAGGTCGGGCGGCGGGAAAGTCAGCGGCGGCTGCGGCAGGCGGGCGACGTCGATGTAGGCGGCAACCGACAGTCCGCTCGCGCTGACATTGAGCGTGTACAAAGGATATCCCGCAGTGACCGCCATGATGGTTTCCGCGGTGCGCAGGTAGTTTTCGCCGCGGTAACGGCTCTGATACAGCGGGAAAGCGATGGTCACCACCAGCAGTTTCAGCACGATCGCGGCGACCAGCCATTTCCGCGTCGCCGCGAGCACGGATGCACCGCCCAGCCACAGCAGGCGCGCGATGATCAGGCCGGCGAAGGGATACAGCGGCAGCAGGTAACGCATGTTGCTGTGGGGCGCGAGCCAGTACGGCAGGTAACCGGCCAGCGCGATCAGCGCCGCGGTGCGCAAATGGGCATCGCCGCCCGCACCCAGGTCACGGCGCCGGCGCAGCAGCAGCCACAGCGCGAGGATGCCGGCCGGCGCCAGTGCCAACAGCGTCTCCAGCGGATAGCCCAGCAGCTTCAGCGCGTAATCGGCGAGGCTTTCCGGGGCCAGCTTGGCGAGGATCTCGCTGAACATGCGCCCGCCCTGCCCGCGGCTTGGGGCGACAAGGCCCAGCCACAGCAGCAACAGGGCCGCGGCCAGCGCATGCAGCGCAAGCGCCGGCGACGACAGCAGGAAGCGGCGATGGGCAGGCTGCAGCAGCAGCACCGCGCAGGCGCCGGCATAGAACACGTAGGCGGTCAGCGCCTTGGCAAGGAAGGCCGCGGTCAGCGCCAGCACCGCCAGCAGCAGCAGGCGGTAACTGCGGCGCTCGCAAGCGACCCACAGGCAGGCCAGCGCGCTGAACACCAGCAGGCCGAACAGCGGGTCGACATAGGCCAGCCAGCCACGGTAGAAAAACAGGTCGGCGAGCGTCAGGTACACCGCGGCAGTCACCGCGCTGAACAGCGGATCGCGGTACAGCGACTGCGCCAGCCAGGCCGCCACCAGGCCGGTCAGCACGGTTGCCGCGATGGTGATCGCGCGCGTCACCGGCAGCACCCAGTCCCAGCCCAGAACAGCCGCCGGCGGGATGATCAGCCAGGCGAACAGCGGCGTGTGCTGCAGATCGGAGCCGAACAACAGGCGCTTGACCGGCTCGCCGTGGAACCACATTTCCAGCGCCGACTTCGGAAACACCCCCTCTTCGCCGACGTAATAAAAACCCAGCGCCGGCAGGAAACTCAGCGCGGCAACGGTGAACAGCAGCCACCAGCGCCGCGGCGCATCGGCGATTGCCGACGAAGACGGCATCACGGAAGACCCTTGCGGTCGGCAAACACCTGTTTCATGAACTTGCGGTAGCAGTCGGGCAGCGCATGGTGGGCATCGATGAATTCGGTGGGCAGGCAACCGTAGCGTTCCGCAGGCCCCCCGTCAATGAGAGTCACCTGCTGCTGTTGCGCCCATTGCCACAACACGGCCTTGGTCTGCCGCAGGCGGTCGCCGCTGTGCGCGGAGGCCGCCAGCCGGGCATCCAGTTCCGGAATCAGCGGTGGCATGAACAGCAAGACCTCAACGCCCCGCGAACGCGCTTTCGCGACGATGCCCCCGAGGTGCTGCAGCAACTGCGCATCCGGTCCGCCCTGCGCTCGCGCCAGTGCCTGCGCGTACTGCGAAGATGCGCTGGCGGCGCGCGCGATCACCGCCGGCGCTTCGGCCGCTCCAATCCGCTTCTGGTCGGCAAAGGTCGCGCTGCCGTCGGCGCGGAAGCCGTTGCAGAGGCCGCGATGAACGGTCGAATAATCCCGCGCAAGCTGGCCATCGCTGCAGCGATAGGACGCCGACGCCGGCTCGAGGAAAAACTGCCGAGCTGAGGCCCGCGGGTCATCCGCGCGCGCGATGTCGCGCAGGATGGCGCCGAGTTCCTGGATGCGCGGCAGGCTCAGCGCTTCGCGCAGCGCGGTGACCACCGGCAGCGGAGCGGGCGGCGGCACCTGCTCCGCGGCGAGGTCGGTCGGCGGCAGCGCACCCCCGTGGTAGGTGAAACCCAGCGCCCAATCGAGCGGAATCAGCATTACGCGAATCCGGTCCGGCCAGTGGGTCAGCACATAGTCCGCCTCGCCCAGCACCGACAGCAGCGAATTGCCGCTCTGCGCGAAGTTGTAGGCACGGATGCCGGAGGGCCAGGCGTCGGCGGTGAGGCTCATCACGGTCGAGGAGCCGAAGGCGAGCGCATTGATGTCATTCAACTGGTCATGCAGGCGCAGCGTCTTGAAGGCGCGGTTGTTGTTGATCGGCGGCGCGTAGGTCACGCCGCCGCTCTCCTGCTGCCAGCGGCTGGCCAGCCGGTTCTTGTCATGGCGGCTGTCGTTGGCGAGCAGCAGCAGGTTCAGCGCCAGCACCGGCGCCAGCAGCGCGAGGCAGCCAGTAACGATCCAGGTGGTGTAGGCGCGCGGGCTCATCAGAACTGGAAGTAGAGAAACTCGGAATGGCGGCCGAGATTGACGATCACCGCGAGCAGCAGCCCTGCCGTCAGCAGGGCCCAGGGCACTGATACCCGCCACTGGATCCGCGACGGCGCCTCCTTCAGCACGCCGAGGGCGGGCTTTGCCGCGGCCATGATCTGCTGGGTGTTGGGCGCCAGCCAGACCACCAGCAGCAGGATCCAGATCCAGTGCAGCACGCCGGTGCGCGTCAGCGCCGGCGTCGCGCCGAAACCGATGCCTGCGGCCGCCAGCATCTCTCCCGCAGCGCCCAGTTTCACCAGCCAGGCTTCAGGCAGCACCAGACCGTTGAAACCGGCCATCGCACGCAGGATCGCCATGGCCGAATCGATGTCCGGCGCGCGGAACAGCACCCAGGCCACGACCACGGCAATGAAGGTCAGCAGGCAGCCGGCGCGCCGGCCCCAGGGGGTGCCGCGATGCCGGTCCTGGCCGAGGCGGCGGCGCAGCGCCAGCCAGGCATGGTTGATGACCAGATAAACGCCGTGCAGCGCGCCCCACAGCACGAAGGTCCAGCCGGCGCCATGCCACAGGCCGCCCAGCAGCATGGTGATCAGCAGATTGGCATAACGCCGTGCCGCACTCTTGCGGTTGCCGCCCAGCGGCACGTAGAGGTAGTCGCGCAGGAAACGCGACAGGGTCATGTGCCAGCGCCGCCAGAAGTCGATGATGTTGACCGCCTTGTACGGCGAGTGGAAATTGACCGGCAGACGCACGCCGAACATCAGCGACAGGCCCACCGCCATGTCGGAATAGCCGGAAAAATCGAAATACAACTGGAAGGTGTAGGCCAGCGCGCCGCACCAGGCCTCCAGCATCGTCAGCGTCAGGCCGGCGCCCGGCGCGTCGAACACCGGCGCCACATAAGGCGCAACGCCGTCGGCAATCAGTACCTTCTTGGCGAGGCCCAGCACGAACAGCGTCAGGCCCGCGGCGATCAGGTCATGCTGCGGCCGGTAGATGTCGCGCCGTGCGAACTGCGGCATCATCTCGCCGTGGTGCAGGATGGGACCGGCGATCAGGTGCGGGAAGTAGGTCACGAACAGGCCGTAGTGCACCAGGTTGTATTCGCGCGCCTTGCCCTGGTGGGCATCGACGAGGAAGGCGATCTGGGTGAAGGTGAAAAAGGAGATGCCCAGCGGCAGGATGATTTCGCCCAGGCTCAGCCCGGTGCCGGCAACGGCATTGAGGTTGTCAACGAAGAAGTTCGCGTACTTGTAATAGGACAGCAGCGCCAGATTGGCGATCACCGCCAGCGTCAGCAGGCGGCGACTGCGCTGTGTCTGTCCGGCGGCATGCGCCCGCGCAATCGCGGTGCCGGAGAAAAAATTGCCCAGGATCGAGGCCAACAGCAGCGCGACATAGGCCGGGCTCCACCAGCCGTAGAAGAACAGCGAAGCCGCGGCCAGCCAGCCCGCTGCCAGCTTCATGCTGATCCGCCCCAGCACGAAAAAGCCGAGCAGCGTCAGCGGCAGGAACAGGAAGATGAAGGCCTGGGAGTTGAACAGCATGCTTTATTGGGTAAATGGTGATGGGTGACTGGTAATTGGTAACAGGGCGTTACGCAACCAATTACCAGTCACCACTTACCCATCACCATTCACCAATTACCGGCTCTCAAAGAATTGCCGCACCGCCGCGGCCACCCGCCGTGCCTCATCCTCGGCAAGCCCGTAGTACAGCGGCAGCCTGACCAGGCGCTCGGCGAGGTCTTCGGTCACCGGCAGCGGGCCGGCGGCGCGGCCATAACGGCGGCCGGCGGGCGAAGCGTGCAACGGCACGTAATGGAACACCGCATGCACGCCGGCCGCTTTCAGATGGGCCAGCAGCGCGGGGCGCTCGGCGGCGGTACGTGTAAACAGGTAGAACATGTGGCCGTTGCCCGATACGCCTTCGGGCTCCGGCTGAGGCAGCAGGAGCCGGCCGGCGTCGGCGAGATCCTGCAGCGCTTCGCGATAGACCGCGCACAGCCGCCGCCGCTGCGCGATGATCGCCTCCGCATGCTCCAGCTGCGCCCAGAGGAAGGCGCCGATCAGCTCGCTGGGCAGGAAGGAGGAGCCGATGTCGACCCAGGTGTACTTGTCGACCTCGCCGCGGAAGAACTGCGAGCGGTTGGTGCCCTTCTCGCGGATGATCTCGGCGCGTTCGATGAGCGCGGGGTTATTGACCAGCAATGCGCCGCCCTCGCCGCTGATCACGTTCTTGGTTTCGTGGAAGGACAGGCAGCCGAGGTCGCCGATGGCGCCGGGTCGGCGGCCCCGGTAGTCCGACAGCACCGCCTGCGCCGCATCCTCGACCACCAGCAGGCCGCCGCGGCGTGCAAGAGCCATGATCGCGTCCATCTCGCAGGCGACGCCGGCGTAATGCACCGGCACGATGGCCTTCGTTTTCGGCGTGATTGCGGCTTCGATCAGGCTTTCGTCGAGATTCAGCGTATCGCGGCGGATGTCGACGAACACCGGCACGCCGCCGCGCAGCACGAAGGCGTTGGCGGTCGAGACGAAGGTGTACGAGGGCATGATCACCTCGTCGCCGGGCCGGATGTCGCAGAGTATCGCCGCCATCTCCAGCGCGGCAGTGCAGGAATGGGTCAGCAGCGCGCGCTGCGCGCCGAGGTTCTGCTCCAGCCAGCGGTGGCAGAGCTTCGTGTAATGGCCGTCACCGGACAGGTGGCCGCGCGCTACGGCATCGGTGATGTACTCGAGCTCGGCGCCGATGGTGAAGGGCTTGTTGAAAGGCGTGCTCATGCCGGCGCCCTCGCCACGGCGAGCAGGGATCCACCGCAGGGCAGCGAAAGGCCGGCGCGGATCAGCAGCCGTTCGGCATCGAGCGCGCGCTCGAGCAGGGCATTGGCGACACGGCCGATGCGCAACTCGGCCAGCGGGTCATAATCGGCGGCGGCAGCTCGGCGGGTCATTCGTGACAGCATCATCAGGGGCAGCAGCACGGAGACAAAAGACGTCATTTTAACGACGCTGAAACCCGCACGCCCGAGCTTCTGCTGCAGCTCCCCCGCGGTGTAGCGCCGGACGTGGTGGGCGCGCAGGTCGTATTCGCTCCACAGGAAGGGATGCTGGGGCACGGTCAGCAGCAAGTGGCCGCCGGGCCGCAGCGCGCGACGCATCTGCACCAGCACCGTCTCGTCCTCGCCGATATGCTCGATGACGTCGAAGGCGCCGACGGCGTCGAACTCGCGGTCAAAGGGCATCTGCCGTGCATCCAGCTGCAGGAACTCGGCGCCCGGTATCCGCTGCGAGGCAAAACGCAGGCCCTCGGTTTCCGCCTCGCTGGCGACCAGCCGCGCCTGCGGGAATGCGGCAGCGATGCCCTGCAGCACATAACCGGTGCCGCAGCCGACCTCGAGCAGGCTGCCAAAGCCCGGCGCGTAACGCTGCAAAGCCCAGACGATCAGGCGGTTGCGCGCGCGGAACCAGAAATTGCGTGACTCCAGCGCCGCCAGTTCGGCGAACAACGCGGGATCGAAACCTTCGGCCTGGTCTGCCAGCGCCGGGGCCAGCGCGACAAAGCCGTCGCGCTGCGCTGCCTGATAGCCGCAGCTGCTGCAGTGCCAGCCCGCGGCGGCCAGAACGCCGCCGCAGCCGGGGCACAACCTCAACCCTGGCTCCCGACGATGATGCCCAGCGTGATCAATGCGAGTCCGCCGATCTTCCAGGCATTGACCGGTTCGTGGAACACCAGCGCGCTCAGCACCAGCACGCCGATGAAGGCGAGGCTCATGAAGGGATAGGCATGCGACAGCTCGAGCTTCGTCATCGCGGCCATCCATGACACCGCGGCGAGCAGGCCTGCGAGCAGGCCCGAAATGATCCAGGGATTGAGCATCAGCTTGGCGAGGAACCAGAGGCGGTCGGGTGTTGCCTCGGGAAAGGCACCGGCGGCGACGACCTGCCACTTGATCACGATCTGGCTGTAGACCGTCAAAAAAACAGTAATGAAAACAAATAAATAGCTAAGGTAGCTCATGTCGTCCACCGGTGATAGACGTCGACGGGATGGCGCAGGCGGAAGCCCAGCGTCTGGTACAGCCGGATCACTGCGATGTTGGCGGCGGACACGGAACTGCAGAGTTCGGCATGGCCCTGCGTGAACAGCGCCTCGCAGACCGTCGTCCACAGGTATTTCGCCAGGCCGCGACCGCGAAACGGTGCGGCCATTGCATGCAGCACCAGGCGGTTGTCCATCACCGCAATGAATCCGGCAAGCACTCCGTCGTAACGCAGGCCCCAGGCGTCGCCCGCGGCATGCACCTGGTGCAGCCAGTTGTCGTAACGCAGGTCGGCGCCGGCGCGCGGCAGGTTGAAATCGCGGTGGAAACGGCCGTGCTCGAAGGCGCCGTGGCAGATCGCCAGCAGGTCTTCGATCTTTTCGCCGCGCGTGCAGGCCGCCTTCGCGTCGTGATGTGCGATGAAGTCTGCCCGGCGGCCATGCGGTTCGAGCAGCGTGTCGACGTAATAGAAGCCGTAGCGCTGCAGCGCCGCCTTGTCCGCCAGCGGATCGAGCTTGAGCGCGTAATGTCCCGGTGTCGCCGCGGCCTCGCGCAGCGCGTCTTCGGCGGCGGCGGTGATTTCGTAACAGTCGCGCCCGAACGCGGCGCTGTCCCACTCAACGCGCCGGATCGCGGGGTGCATGGTCGAAGGTCGCGTTCATCACGATGTACAGCGGGCGTTTCTTCGCCTCGTCAAAAGTCTTGCCGAGGTAGATGCCCAGCACGCCGAGGATGCTGATGATGATGCCGCCGATGAAATACACGGACACGAAGAGGCTGGGCCAGCCGACCACCGGCGAACCGTAGAGCAGGGCTTGCACGAGAATGAACAGGCCGGCGGCGAAAGCCAGCAGCGACATCGCGAAACCGAAACGCACCGCCAGCCGCAGCGGCTTGTCGGAATAGGCAATGATGGTGTCGGTGGCCAGCCGCCACAGCTTGGCGAAGGTATAGGTCGATTTGCCCTCGTGCCGGGTCGCGTGGCTGACCTCGATCGAGGCCGTCGGAAAACCCATCCAGTTCACCAGCCCGCCGAAAAAGCGCAGCTGCTCGCGCATCTGCCGGCTCGCCAGCACCACCTTACGCGAGATGATGCGGAAATTGCCGGTGGCGCTGTCGTATTCGGTATCGGCGAGCCAGCTCAGCAGCCGGTAGAAGCACCAGGACGAAAACCGTTTCAGTGCCCCGTCGGTGCGGCCGCCGCGCCGCGCCAGCACCACGTCATAGCCTTCCTGCGCCTTGGCGTACAGGGCCGGAATTTCCTCGGGCCGGTCCTGCAGGTCGCAGTCCATCACCACCACCCAGTCGCCTTCGGCAACATCGAGACCGGCGGTGATGCCGTAATGCTGGCCGAAGTTGCGGCTGAACTGCAGGCCCTTGACCCGCGGATCCGCGGCCGCGAGCTGGCGGATGATGTCCCAGGAACGGTCGCCGCCGCAGTCCTCGACCATCACGATCTCGAAATCCGCACTGATGGTCTCCAGCGCGGCGACCAGCCGGCGGTAGAGTTCCTCGAGGCAGCCCTCGGCCTTGTAGACCGGCGTGACGACGGAAATCCGCGGCATGCCTCAGCCCTCCCCCACCGACAGGAACTGGTTGCGGTAGAGCTGCGCATATTTGCCTTCCCGCGCCAGCAACTCTGCATGCGTCCCGGTCTCGGCAATGCATCCGCCGTCGAGCACGACAATGCGGTGCGCCTTTTCAATCGTCGACAGGCGGTGCGCGATCACCAGCGTCGTGCGGCCGCGCATCAGCACTTCCAGCGCCGCCTGCACATGGCGCTCGGATTCGGTGTCCAGCGCCGAGGTCGCCTCGTCGAGGATCAGCACCGGTGCGTTCTTCAGCAACGCGCGCGCGATCGCCAGGCGCTGGCGCTGGCCGCCGGAAAGCTTGACGCCGTTCTCGCCGACCATGGTATCGAGGCCCTGCGGCATCTGCGCGATGAACTCCATCGCATGCGCGGCCTCCGCCGCGGCAACGATGTCCTCGCGCGAGGCCTGCTTCATCGCGCCATAGGCGATGTTCGCCGCCACCGTGTCGTTGAACAGCACCACGTCCTGGCTGACCAGCGCGATGTTGGCGCGCAGGCCGGCCAGCGTCAGCTCCGCGGTATCGCGGCCGTCGAGCAGGATACGGCCGGCAGTCGGCGCGTAGAAACGCGGGACGAGATTGGCGAGCGTGGTCTTGCCGCTGCCGGAGGCGCCGACCAGGGCCACGGTTTCGCCCGGCGCGATCGCGAGGTCGATGCCGGCCAGCGCCGCGCGCCCCTCGCTGCCGTAACGGAAGGAGACCCCCTCGAAACGGAGTTCGCCGCGCACGCGGCCGGGATCGACGCGGCCGCTGTCGGGCTCGCCGGGCTGGTCGATCAGCGCGAACACGCTCTCCGCGGCGGCAAGGCCGCGCTGCAGCGGCTCGTTGACACTGGTGACGCGCTTGATCGGCGCGGTCAGCATCAGCATCGCGGTGATGAAGGACACGAAGCCGCCGACGGTGACCTGCGCCGCGTCCGACTGCCGGGTCGCGAGGTAGACGATGGCCGCCAGCGCCAGCGCGGCGATGAACTGCACGATCGGCACGCTGGCTGCGGAAGCGGCAACCTGCTTCATCAGCTGGCGGCGCACGCTGTTGGCCTGGGCATCGAAGCGCTGCTGCTCGTAGTCCTGCCCGCCGAAAAGCTTGACCACGCGGTGGCCTTCGATGGTTTCCTGGATGACCTGGGTCATGTCGCCCATCTGGTTCTGCACCGCGCGGCTGGAACTGCGCAGGCGCACGCTGATGGCACGCACCACCAGCACGATCACCGGCGCCATCACCAGCGCGAACAGCGTCAGCCGCCAGTTGAGCCACAGCATCCAGCCCAGCAGCCCGATGATCACCAGCGCATCCTTGAAAATCGCGGTCAGCACGCTGGTCGCCGCGGTGGTCACCTGCATCACGTCGAAGGTGAGCTTCGAGATCAGGTTGCCCGAGGCCTGGTCGTCGTAATAGCGCGCGGGCAGCGTCAGCAGCTTGCGGAACATCACGCCGCGCAGGTCCATCACCAGCCGGTTGCCGACCCAGGACAGCGAATACTGCGCAAGATACTCGGCGAGGCCACGCACGACGAACAGTCCGACGATGAATACCGGTGTCCAGCGGATCACCGCTTCGTTCTTCTCGACGAACACGCCGTCGAGCAGCGGCTTCAGCAGCGCCGGCAGCGCCGGTTCGGTGGCGGCAACGATGACGATGCCGAGAACGCCGAGGGCGAACACCCGCCAGTACGGCCGCACGTGCCGCAACAGCCGCAGATAGAGCTCGGCGCCGGACATCGTTTTTACGCGGGAATTCACAGGCCGAACGATAGCAAACTTCTGATAAAAAGAGCGCCTGACAGCATGAAATACGCGATGCGCTGACACGATTTTGGCTGGAGGCAAGGAGCAGTCCGCAGCGAATATCGGGAATATTCGCAAGGGCTGGGACGCCGCCTCCGGCCAAAATCGCGCCAGCCCGGCAAGGACTCGAAATATTCCACCCCTTTTGCGGGTTGCAGCCAGAATCGGCCCTGACTTTGTCGCGCGGCTTGCTCATATTCACGATATGAGACTGCACCGCGCTTCGCGTCAGAACCGATTCTGGCTGTAACGCACACGTATTTCATGCTGTCAGGCGCTCCAAGAAAAGAAAGCCGCGCCCGCGGCGCGGCTTGCAACGGCGACCGGTGCCGTTTTCAGCGGAAGGCGTAGGCCACGGAAACCCCGAAATTGCGCTCCGGCAGCGGATAGGCATTGTAGCGGTCGGCGACGAACTGGCTGCGCACCGCATAGTTGTAGTACTTGCGGTCGAACAGGTTGTTGATCGCCGCGCTGAGCGTCCACGGCCCCTCGCGGTGCGACAGTTTCAGATCGGCCACCACGTACGACGGAATCTGCGTGCCCAGCGTGTTGCCCTGGTCGTTGTCCATGTACTGCTTCGCCACGTAAGTCGCCGTCAGGCTCAGCCGGCTTGCTTCGCTGAAGGCCCAGGCCGCGCCGATGTTGAGCTTGTGGCGGGGCACCAGCGGCACGGTCCTGCCGGCGATCACCACGTTGGTCGCGGTGAAGGCGCCGCCGGGCAGCACGCCCTCGCGGAAGCGGGCGTCGATATGGCTGTAGGAACCCGACAGCGCCAGCGCCGGCAGCGGCTCCCATCTGCCTTCGAGTTCCAGGCCGTGGCGGCGCGACGGCGGCAGGTTGGTGTTGCCGATGCCGGTGGTATAGGCATCAAGGTGGATCTCGTCGCGCACGTCCATCCGGAACAGCGCGGCGCGCAGCCAGGCGGAAGAACGTCGCAGCTCGAGGCCCAGTTCGTGGTGGCGCGCGGTCTGCGGCCTCAGGAACTGGAACTGGTTGGTGAACAGCGCCGAGGTTTCGTAGATTTCGTCGACATTGGCGAAGCGGTAGCTGCGGCCCGTCCTGGCGATCAGCGCGGCTCCTGCCGCCAGCGCGTAGCGCGCGCCGAGCTCGTACGCCTTCTCGGATTCCCGCTGCAGCCCGGATGGCGCGCCGGAGCCGAAGGCGCCGCCGGGCGCGGCGGCATCGAAGCGGTCGTCGGCATCGATGGCAAGGCGCTCGCTGCGGAGGCCGGCCGTCAGCGTCAGCCGTTCGGACACGGCGAGCGAATCCTGCGCATAGAAGCCAAGGGTTTCCTGCCGCGCGTCTACGGTGTTGAAGGGCCGGCCGATGTTCGCCACCGCATTCGAGCGCCGCAGCCGGTAATCCCAGCGCTGCCAGTCGAGCCCGAATACCAGCGTGTGCCTGCCGCCGGGCAGTGCCGGCGTCGCCCTGAAGCGCGGCGAGAATGACCAGACATCGAGGTCGGCGATGCGGAAATCCGGAAAACCGCCGAAATCGAAATAGGAAATCTGCTCCTTGTCGCGCCAGCCGAGGCCGAGATTGAATTCGCCGAGGCCGGTGTCATGGCGCCAGTCGAGATTCATGCGGTTGCCATTGCGCTGCGACCAGTCAAGCGGGGTCTGCGCGCCGCGGCGGTCGGTCAGCAGCTGGTTCACGCCGGTGCTGGGCTGCACCTGGCGCGCGCCCGGCAGGCGGATGCCCTGGTGGTCGGTGCCGAGCTTCAGCGCGACTTCGCCGCTGCCGGTGAGCACGCGGAAATCGGCCAGCGCATTGCTCTGGCGGTTGCTGTTGTTGGCGCGGTAGCCGTCGGACTCGAAGTTGCTCGCCGTGAAGTTGAATCCGATGCGTTCGCCGGCATGGTTGGCCGAGGCGTTGAGTTCCTTCATGCCGTAGGAGCCGGCACGCACGCGTGTGCCGGCCCCGGTCGGCTGTGCCAGCGGCGATCGGGTGATGATGTTGATGACTCCGGCGGTGGCGCCATCGCCGTAGAGCACGGCGCCGCCGCCGCGGACGATCTCGATGCGCTCGATCGCCGCCAGCGGCAGGGCCGACCACTGCACGCCCGAAAGGTCGAGGTCGGCGGCGCGGCGGCCATCGATCAGGACCAGCGTGTTCTGGGTGCCGCTGATGCCGAAGCCGCGCAGGTCGACGGTGGTGGTCGCGGCATTGTTGCCGAAAAAATCGTGGATGTGGATGCCAGCCTGCTCGGCCAGCAGGTCGGGCACCGTCTTCGCCGCGCTGCGCTGCATGTCCCCGGCGGTGATCACCGTGACGTTGACCGGCTTGTCGTCGTAGCGCTCCAGAAACCGTGTTGCAGTCACCACCACCGGATCCAGGATCGCCAGTTGCTGCTCCGCGGCCTGTGCCGCCCCGGCCGCAAGCAGTGCCGCTGCGGCCCCCATCTCTCGCCAACGCATGTCATTCCCCGTCAGGCGCGCCCGCCGCGCGCAAAAAATGCCCGAGGAAATGCTGCAAAGAGGGAAGGGAACGCGCATGCCGGGTTCGCCGCCTCCCCGCGGCACTTCCACCACAGCGTCGCGGGCCGGTCTCCGGGCTCGCGATCGCCGCCGCGCCGCCTTCCCGTGTCGGTTGAACACAGTGGCTGGATGACGCGGCGGTGCATTCGCTGGACTGAATGCCGATCGCTTACCGTTGCGGGGGCAGCACAGGCTTGGGCAGATCCGCCGCACCTGTTTCCCGTTTCACCGGCGGTTCCCCAGGGGGACGCCGGCACCCGAAACGCGTCCGGGGCTCACCGCTTGCGGTCGCGGTTCGTCCTGGACAGGGCGGATTGTAAATCAGGCTGGCCGTGGACACAGCCCCTTGGTTCAATTATTTTCTGTTTAAAAACAATAAGTTACAAACCGCATCCGACTGTCCCTGGACAATTGACCGAGCAGCCCGCCAGCCACTCTGCAGGTCCACGACAACGAACTGGCCCGACATGTCAAATTACATTCAGAATCGGGGCTTAGCACTTGAGCTGTCTGGATTTTCCGGAATTTCCCCACTATAGTGCGCGGATGGAAGCCGAACTCAAGGCACTGGAAGACAAACTCGCGCAGTTTGTCGAAACCAACCAGCGGTTGCGCGAAGACACACAGCGGCTGCGTCAGGAGCTGGCCGCCAGCCTGCATCGCAACCGGCAGCTGGAACAGAAAATCGAGGCCGCCAGCGAGCGCCTCGAGGAAATCGTCAAGCAGATCCCCGCCGAGGAAACATGAGCGCCGACCCGAAGGGTTTGCAGATCAACATCATGGGACGCGAATTTCGCGTCGCTTGTGCGGAACACGAGCAGAAGGGCCTGCTCGAAGCGGTCGATTACCTCAACGGCAAGATGCAGGAAATCCGCGATCGCGGCAAAGTCATCGGGCTCGAACGCGTCGCGATCATGGCGGCGCTCAACATCACGCACGAGTTCCTGTCGATGAAGGTCGGCGGCTTTGACATCGCGGAAACCAAGCGTAGAATCCAGCGCATGGAGACGGCCATCGATCAGGCGATGGCGGAGCAAGCCAAGCTGTTCTAGCAGTCCCGCAGTCCGGTTTCACGCCCCGCGCATCCCTCCTGTCGCTGTTCCGTCCAGGGTTTCCCCTGCGGTGTTTGTCCGGGCCATATACTCTTTGAGCCAATAGACATCGCTCTGGTTGCCGACCACAGTGGTTTCGGTGTGCGCGTCCCACGCCGGACGTGCCTGAAGAAATCCGGAAGGCGACCGCCTTGAACCTCAGGTTCAGGATGCTGGTCTGCGACGGCACATGCGGGGGACCCCAATGCAAAATGCGGCCAGGCCGCATTTTTTTTGTGTGGCAGTTGTTGAGTAACAAAAATAAAAGATTCGATTCAACCGCCGATGAACGCAGATATAACGGGTGTCGAAACGGTCATCCGCGTTCATCGGCGTGTATCGGCGGTAAATGCCTCTTTGGTTTTGTGAATTGCCTATCCGGAACGATAATCCCATGCGCTACTGGCTGATCAAATCCGAACCCGATGTCTACGGCATCGACGATCTCGCGCGGGACAAGACGACCCCCTGGACCGGCGTGCGCAACTACCAGGCGCGCAATTTCATGCGCGACCAGATGAAGCCCGGCGACCAGGCCTTCTACTACCACTCCAACTGCGAGACGCCGGGCATCGTCGGCATTGCCGAAGTCAGCAAGCCCGCCTATCCGGATGCGACGCAATTTGACCGCAAGAGCAAGTACTACGACGAGAAGTCGACCCCGGAAAACCCGCGCTGGCTGCACGTCGACTTCCGCTTTCTCAATAAGACGCCGCTGGTGTCGCTCGACGAACTGCGCAGGCACAAGGCACTGGCGAACATGCGCGTGCTGGCCCGCGGCAACCGGCTGTCGATCACCCCGGTCGACCCGGACGAGTGGAAGTACATCCTCGGGCTGATGAAGTGACGCGGACCCGCCCCTGATGTTCGACTGGTGGTGGGCCTATCTCGCGCTGGGCGCCTTCGTCGGATTTTTTGCCGGCCTGCTCGGCATCGGCGGCGGCGCGGCGATGGTGCCGGTGCTCGCGTTCATCTACGCCGCCAAGGGTTTCGACGCGGCGAATGTCGTGCATCTCGCGCTGGGCACCTCGATGGCGACGATCCTGTTCACCTCGGTATCCAGCGTGCGCGCCCACCATGCCCATGGCGCCGTGAACTGGACTTCGGTCAAGCGCATGGCGCCCGGCATCGTCGCCGGCACTTTCGGCGGTGCGCTGCTGGCAAGCGTGCTCGACGTGCGCCTGCTGTCGGTGGTGTTCACGCTGCTGATCTACTACATCTCCTCGCAGATGTTCTTCGGCAAAAAACCCGAAGCGGACGCGCTGCCGATGACCCCCGGGCGCACCCATCTGGCCTCGGCGCTGATCGGCGTGATCTCCAGCCTCACCGCCACCGGCGGCGCGGCGCTGGTGGTGGCTTACCTGGTCAAGCGCGGCATCCGCATCCACGAGGGCATCGGCACGGCGGCGGCAATCGGCTGGCCGCTGGCAGCGGCCGGCACCGCGGGCTATGTGCTGGCGGGACTCGGCCGGCAGGAAATGCCGGAGTGGAGCATCGGTTACGTCTACCTGCCGGGCCTTGCCGGGATCGTCATCGCCAGCATGCTGCTCGCGCCGCTCGGCGCGAAACTCGCCCACCGCACGCCGGGCGCGACGCTGAAAAAGATCTTCGCCGTCCTGCTGTTCGCGCTGGCGACGAAGATGCTGATCAGCTTTTTCTGATCAAACGGCGCCGGCCGCCTTCAGCGCGGCGATCTCGGCGTCGCTTTTCTTCAGCACATCGCGCAGGATCTCGTCGGTATGCTGCCCCACCGTGGGCGGCGGAATCTCGTGCTTCAGCGGCGTGCCCGAGAAACGCATCGGGCTCGCGACCAGCGGCACCTTGCCGGCCGCGGCATGCGGCAGTTCGATTTTCATGCCGCGCGCGATCACCTGCGGTTCCTCGAACACTTCCTTGATGCTGTTGATCGGCCCGTTGGCCACACCGGCGTCATCAAGCAGCTTGACCCACTCCTTCGTCGTGCGCTGCTCGAACACCTCGTTCAGCAGCCGCGTGATCTCGGCGCGGTTCTTCACGCGCTCGGCATTGGTGGCGAAGCGCGGATCCTTCGGCAAATGGGCGCAGCCGGCGGCTTCGCAGAATTTGTTGAACAGGTTGTCGTTGCCGCAGGCGAGGATGATCGCACCGTCCTTGGTCTTGAACGTCTGGTAGGGCACGATGTTGGGATGCGCGTTGCCGATGCGCGAGGGTGACTCGCCGGTTGCGAAATAATTCATCGCCTGGTTGGCGAGGAAGGCGACGCAGCTGTCGAGCAGCGCGACGTCGATCCACTGCCCCTTGCCGGTGACCGCGCGGTGGGCCAGCGCCGCGCAGATGGCGATGGTCGCGTACATGCCGGTGGTCATGTCGATGATCGGGATGCCGACGCGCTGCGGCCCGCCGCCGGGCAGGCCGTCGGCCTCGCCGGTGATGCTCATCAGCCCGCCCATGCCCTGGGCCATGAAGTCGTAGCCGGGACGGTCCTTGTAGGGGCCGGTCTGGCCGAAGCCGGTGACCGAACAGTAGATCAGGCCGGGATTGAGTTTGGCGAGATCCTCGTAGCCCAGGCCATAGCGCGCAAGGTCGCCGACCTTGTAGTTCTCGACCAGCACGTCGACGCCCTTGGCCAGCTCGCGCACCAGCTGCTGCCCTTCGGGCTTGCTCAGGTTGACGGTGATCGATTTCTTGCCGCGGTTGGCGGCGCAGAAATAGGCGCCCTCCTTCGTTTCATTGCCCTGTTCGTCCTTCAGGAAGGGCGGTGCATAGCCGCGCGAGTCGTCGCCCTTGCCGGGACGCTCGACCTTGATCACCTCGGCGCCGAGGTCGGCGAGGTTCTGCGCAGTCCACGGTCCCGCCAGCACGCGCGAGAGGTCCAGTACTTTGATATGCGATAAGGGTCCGGCCATGGTAATTCCTGAAAAATTATTTGAGAGTGGATCAATCAAAAAAACATTTGCCGCCGATGAACGCCGATAAACGCAGATGAGAATCGAACCCCCCTTTTTTGAAAAAACGGATCGGCGTTCATCGGCGGTTAAAAAAAATCAGCGTCCCTTGAACTCCGGCTTCTGCTTGTTGATGAAGGCATCGTAGCCGATGCGGTAATCCTCGGTGTTGAAATAGTCGAAATTGGCGTCGATCTCGGCGTCCGTCAGCGGTGCCGGCTGCGGTGTGAGGCGACGTATGAACTGCTTGTGCCAGCGCGCGACCAGCGGCGCCCCGTCGCAGATGCGCTGCACGGTGGCGGCGGTTTCGGCCGCCAGCGCGCTGTCATCGACCAGCCGCGTCAGCAGGCCCTTGTCATGCGCTTCCTGCGCGCCCCACATGCGGCCTTCGACCAGGATCTCCAGCGCCGCCGCGCGCCCGATCAGCGGCAGCAGCGCAGCCAGTTCGTCCCAGGCGATGGCGAAGCCCAGCCGGTTGATCGGCACGCCGAAGCGCGCGCTGCGGCCGGCCAGCCGCAGGTCGCACTGGCAGGCCAGCTCCAGCCCGCCGCCGGCGCAGGCGCCGTGGATCATCGCCACCGTCGGATGCCGGCATTCGCCGACCGCGCGCAGTGCACCGTAAACCAGCTCGCGGTGATAAATCCGGCCCTGTTCGACAGTGTTGCGTTCTGTCGCGAATTCGGCGATGTCGGCGCCGGCCGCGAAAGCCTCCGTGCCGGCGCCGCGCAGCACGACGCAGCGCAGGCCGTCATCGGCCGACAGCGCATTGAATGCCCGCGCCAGATCGCGCCACATCGCAACCGTCAGTGCATTCAGCTTCGGGGGATTGGACAGGGTGACCGTCGCGACCGCGCCCTCGCGCGCCACCAGGATTTCGCCGCTCATGCCGTGATTTTAAGCGATGAGCCCGCGGACGTATCCGGCGCCGACGAACACCGCGATGCCGCAGACCATCCCGGCGAACATGTTGCGCCGGGCGAGATGGTAGGCGAGCAGTGCGACCAGGCAGGCCAGCAGGCGATCGGCCAGCGCGGTCTGCGCCAGCAGGCCGGAGGGTGCAACGATGATGCGCGCGATCAGCCCTGCGACCAGCGCGTAGGCCACGCAGGACACCCATTCGAACATCGCGCTTTTCGGATCCAGGCGTCCCGACAGCAGCACGCCGAGTCCGCGCCACAGCCAGGTGACGAAACCGCAAGCCAGTATCGCGACGCCGATCTCAGCCGTGCCGGGCATGGCTTCTCTGCAGCAGGAAGGCGGCGCTGCCGCCGATCAGGCCGGCGCCGAGCAGGCTCCAGCCGGGTGCCGCCTCGTGCAGCGCCAGTGCCACCGCGGCGCCGCAAATCAGCGCGGCGATGGCGGATTTCGAACGCGCCTCGCCCACGAGGGTCACGAAGAAATAAAGCGGTGTCAGCAGGGCCAGCCCGTATTTCGCCAGCGGCGGCAACGCGCCGATCAGCAGCTGGCCGATCACCGCGCAGACTGCGGCCGAGCCGATGCACACCGCGGAAAAGCCGATGAAGTACTGCCAGCGCGACCCGGGGTCCTGCAGGTCGCTGTCCTCGAAGCGGCGGATAGCGACCGCCCAGGTGGTCATCGACACCAGCTGGGCCACCAGCAGGAACCGCCACCATGAACGCGCGCGGCCGCCGCGGCGCAGCAGCGGCATCAGCGTCAGGGTCATCGGGAAAAAGCGCGCGGCACTGAGCCACACCGCGAGCAGCGTTGCCGCCAGCGCAGCGCCGGCCGCCTGCATTTCCATCAGCACCAGCTGGCCGGGCAGTGCCCAGATGGCGAAGGTTGCGAGCAGTGTCAGGTAAACGGGATATCCCGCATCCGCGGCCAGCGAGCCATAGCCGAGGAAACCCGCGCCGAGCACGGCCGCAGGGACGCCCAGCGCTTCACGCGCGCCGAGCACAAGGGCGCGACGCGGGTCGGCAATCAACGTCGTGGATCGCGCGGCTTGGGCTGGGTTTTGGGCGCAGGCTGCATCGCTTCCGAGTCAAGAAACTCGGTCAGTTTCGCGAGCTGTACCGAAGCCTGCTTGCGCACGGCCGCGGTATCGCAGCCGTCCCAGTCATAGAAACCCTTGCCGGCGGCGGTGCCGGTCTCGCCGTTCTTCACCATCGCCTGCAGCATGGGATTGGGGATGCCGTTGTGGAACAGCTCGGGAACAATCGAGGCCTGCGCGCCGGCGTGGATCACCAGGCCGCTCAAGTCCTTCTGCGCGATCAGGCCGTTGACGCACATCCGCGGCGCCAGCATGCGCCGCGCGGCATGGTCGATGTCGGCGGCGCTGGCCACGCCGTTCTCGATCAGGTAATAGGCCTCGTGCAGGATCGCGTGCTGCAGCCGGTTCACCAGAAAACCGACGATGGGCTTGTAGAGCACCACCGGCTCCTTGCCGGTGCGGCGCAGCACGTCGGCGCAGAGGTCGACCAGCTCGCGCGGGGTTTGCGGTCCCGCCATCACTTCCACCACCAGCGCCTGGTCGGCGGGCATGAAGTAGTGCAGGCCGACGAAGCGTTCCGGATGTTTCAGCGGTTTCGCCAGCTCGACCAGGTCGAGCCCCGAGGTGCCGGTGGCAATGATCACGTCCGCGCCCGGATACTTCGCTTCCACTTCGAGATACACCGCCTGCTTGGTCTTCACCTCCTCCGGCACCAGCTCGAGCACCAGATCGGGCGGCATGTCCGGCAGCGCGGTCACCGCGCGGGCGCCCGGCGGCAGATCCTTCAGCTCCGCGGCACGGCTGCTGCGGATGATGGTGTCGAAGCCGGCCTTGGCGAAGGTGCGGGCAACGCCTGCACCCATGACGCCGTAACCGTAGATCAGGACGGACTGGATTTTCTTGGTCATCTCTTGTCGTGGAATCGGATAGTTGCGGAATGATGCTGCGGAATGCGGCTGCGCGAAACGACTGCGGCAAGCGGTCGCGGACGCTTAGGCTAACCAAGTTGCGCTGCGTTGCCAACTGCGGCCGGCAGATCCGCCAATTGACTTCGCGGATATTAGGGATTAACGTTTTTACCAGCATTTTCCAATAAGGCGCAGGCTGCACCGCGGCCAGCGCAATCCACCGGAGGAAACCGAATGAAACGACTGCTGATTGCCGCGGCCTGCGCGTCCGTATCGCTGGCCGCCCAGGCGCAGACCTTCCCGAGCAAGGCCATGACCCTGGTCGTGCCCAACCCGCCCGGCGGCATGAACCAGATCCACGCCCAGCCGCTGTCAGCGATCATCGAGCGCCTGACCAAGCAGCCGGCGCCGGTGGTCAACCGCCCCGGCGGCACTGCCGCGGTGGGCACGGCCTTTGTCGCCAACCAGCCGCCTGACGGCCATACGCTGCTGGTGACCACGCCGAACCTCTATCTCGTCATCGAGAAGGACAAGCTCTACGGCATCAAGTCGCCGTACACGCTGGCGCAAATCCAGCCGGTCGCGCTGATGAGCGCCGACCCGCTGATCCTGACCGTGCACCCGACGGTGCCGGCGAAGACCGTGAAGGAGTTCATCGCGCTCGCCAAGGCGGCCAAGGGCACCAGCACCTTCTCGTCCTCCGGCCCCTATGGGATCACCCACGTGCCGATGGAAATGTTTCTCGATGCCGCCGGGCTCAAAATGCGCCATGTGCCGACCACCGGCGGCGGTCCCGCGATCACGCAGCTGCTGGGCGGCCACGTCGACGCCACCGACGGCGGCGTAGCCGCGGTGTACCCGCATGTCCAGTCGGGCAAGATGCGCGCACTGGCGAGCTGGGGCGCGAAGCGTCACCCGTCGCTGCCGAACGTGCCGACTTTCAAGGAGCAGGGCATCGACATCGAAGCCTATCTCTGGGTCGGCCTGTTCACCGCCGCCGGCATTCCCGATGCCACGCTGACCCAGCTGCGCGAGCTGGTGCGCAAGGCCGCCAACGATCCGCAATTCATCGAGGCGCTGAAGAAGGTGCAGGTGGTGCCGGATTACCGCGACCTGCCGGAATTCAAGACCTTCTTCGATGCCGACTATGCGCGGATGGCGAAGGCGGTGCAGCGTATCGGCAAGCTGTGATATTATAAGTATTTGATTTTATTGATGTTTTTATAGCGGCGCTGCGGCGCCGCTTTTTACTCGGAATCCGACCATGCGCATCCAGCAAATACAGGCCATCGCCATCAGCCTGCCGATGATCAAGCCGGTGAAAATGTCCTTCGAGGAAGTGCGCAACGCGGAGAACGTGCTCGCGCGCATCGAAACCAGCGACGGCATCGTCGGCTGGGGCGAGGCCGCATCGGCGCCGACGATGACCGGCGAAACCCAGGGCAGCATGGTTGCGGCGATCCGCCACCTTGCCGACAAGCTCGAAGGACTGCCCGCGGATGACATCCCGGGGGTGATGCACCGCGCCGGCCAGTACCTTTACGGCAACAACAGCGCCAAGGCGGCGATCGAGATGGCGCTGTTCGATGCGCTGGGCCAGGCACGCGGCAAGCCGGTGCATGAACTGCTCGGCGGCGCGAAGCGCATGCGCGTGCCGGCGCTGCGCCTGATCGGCACCGGCAGCACCGAAAGCGATATCGCCGAAACGCGGAAGCGGCTGGCCGAGGGCTATGTCGCGATCAAGATCAAGGTCGGCGTCGACACCCCGGAAGCCGATGCCGAACGGGCGCGCGCGGTGGCTGGCTCGGTCAAGGATGACAAGGTGCTGATCTGCGCCGACGCCAACCAGGCCTGGACACCGGACGAAGCCATCCGCTTCGTGCGCGGCATCGCCGACACCCGCATCGAATTCTTCGAACAGCCGGTCGCCGCGCATGACGTCGCCGGCATGGCCCGCGTCGCCGCAGCCAGCCGCGTGAAAATCGGCGTCGATGAAGGCCTGCACAGCCTCGACGACCTGCGCCGCCACCACGAACTGAAGGCCGCGCAGGGCTGCAGCCTAAAAACCATCAAGCTGGGCGGACTGCAGGCTGTGCAGGATGCCGCGCTGCTGTGTGAAGCGCTGGACATGAAGGTCAACCTCGCCTGCAAGATCGCCGAGGCCGGCATCGCCAGCGCCGGACTGATGCATCTCGCCGCGGCCATTCCCGCGGTGGACTGGGGCGTCAGCCTGTCGAGCCCTTATCTCGCCGACGACATCGTCACCGATCCGATCCGGCTCTCCGGCGGCTATCTGGATGTGCCGACCGGTCCGGGCCTGGGCATCCGCGTCGACGAAACGAAGGTCCGGCAATACACGCGCGAGTTCTAAGCCATCGGGCTCTGAATTCTGTAACACCCGACCTGAACAGTATCGTCGTCCCGGCGCAAGCCGGGACCCAGGATGTCCTGGATTCCGGATCGCGCCGGAATGACGGCCCTTTAATGGCGCATCCCTGGAAACTCAATCGAGCTTCAGGCAGGCGGCGAAATGCCCCGGCCTGATCTCGCGCAGCGGCGGTACCATCTCCCCGCACTCCGCCGTCGCCCGCGGGCAGCGTCCGCGGAACACACAGCCTGACAGCGGCGCACGCTGCGCCTCGCCGGCAAGCCGCGGCGACGCGCGCCGCGCCTCCACTGCCGGATCGGGCACCGGCACCGAGTCCAGCAGCAGCTGCGTGTAGGGGTGCAGCGGCTCCGCGTACAGCGCGTCGCGATCAGCCATCTCCATGACCTGCCCGAGGTACATCACCATCACGCGGTCGGCGATGTGGCGCACCACGGCGAGGTCGTGGGCGATGAACAGGTAACTCAGCCCCAGTTTCCGCTGCAGGTCTTCGAGCAGGTTGACGATCTGCGCCTGGATCGACACGTCCAGCGCCGACACCGGTTCGTCGCAGACGATGAACGCCGGCTGCAGCGCCAGCGCCCGCGCGATGCCGGCACGCTGGCGCTGGCCGCCGGAAAGCTGGTGCGGGTAACGCGCGGCCATGCCGGGGCCGAGTCCGACCTGCTGCAGCAGGGCCTGCACCTGCTCCCGGGCGGCAGCAGCGTCCGCGGCAAGACCGTGCACGCGCAAGGGCTCGCCGATGAGCGCACCGAGGCTCATGCGCGGATTCAGCGCGTGATAGGGATCCTGGAAAACCGCCTGCGCCCGGCGGCGATAGCCGCGCAATGCGGCGCCCGACAGCTGCGTCACGTCGACGCCGTCAAACATGATGCTGCCGGCGGCCGTCCGTTCCAGCCGCAGCAGCGCGCGCCCGACCGTGGTCTTGCCGCAACCCGATTCGCCGACCAGCCCCAGCGTCGCGCCGCGCGGAATGTCGAAGGAGACATCGGACACCGCGCGCAGCGGCGGCTGCCCGCGGCCGCGCGCGTAGTGCACCGAAAGGCCGCGCACCTGCAGCAGCGGCGCAGGCGATGCAGCGTCCGCCCGCGGCTCGGGTGAGGCTGCGACCGCAGGCGGCAAGCCACCGAAGTCCGCGGCACGCAGGCAGGCGGACAGGCGCTGCGGTGCCACCATCTCCGGTTCCGGCAAGCGCTGCGCACAGGCGTCGATGCGCCAGGCGCAGCGCGGCGCGAAGCGGCAGCCCGGGGGCTGATCCATCAGGTCGGGCGGCGCGCCCTCGATGGTTTCCAGCCGGACGCCGCGCGGCCGGTCGAGCCGCGGCACCGCGCGCAGCAGGCCCGCCGTGTACGGATGCAGCGGTCGCTCGAACAGGGCCGCCGCCGGCGCCTCTTCGGCCACGCGCGCCGCATACATCACGCTGACGCGGTCGGCGTAACGCGCAACGATGCCGAGGTTGTGGGTGATCAGCAGCAGCGCACTGCCCTGCTCGCGCGCGAGCTCGCACAGCAGGCCGAGAATCTGCGCCTGCAAGGTGACATCCAGCGCGGTGGTCGGCTCGTCGGCAATGATCAGCCGCGGATTGCAGGCGATGGCCGTCGCAATCACCACGCGCTGGCGCATGCCGCCGGAGAGCTGGTGCGGATAGTCGTCGATGCGCCGCTCGGCATCGGCAATGCCGACCCGCGCCAGCAGTTCGATCGCCCGCGCGCGCGCCGCAGCCGCACTCATGCCCAGATGGATGCGCAGCGGCTCGGCCACCTGGAAGCCGATGCGCAGCACCGGGTTCAGCGCGCTCAGCGGATCCTGGAAAATCATCGCGATGTCGCGGCCGCGGATCGCCGGCAGCGCGGCGGGCGGCAGTCTCAGCAGGTCGCGGCCGTCGAACAGGATGCGGCCTTCCGCCTGCGCACCCGCCGCCAGCAGGCGCATGACCGCCAGCGCCGACACCGACTTGCCGCAGCCCGATTCGCCGACCAGTGCCAGCACTTCACCGGGCCTGATCCGCCAGGACAGGCCGTCGACCGCGCGCAGGCTGCCGCGCGGCGTCATCAAGCTCACGCGCAGGTCCTCGACTTCGAGCAGCCAGGGGCCCGCGCCCGCCGCCGCTTTCAGGGGCGCCGGAGCCGCGCCGTCCATCACCCGCTCAGGCGAGCGCCGCCGCCAGCACGCGCGCGACGTGCAGCGCCTCGCGCCGGGCGCCGTCGTGGATCTGGTGGCGGCAACTGGTGCCGTCGGCGACGATCAGTGTCTGTTCGCCGGCTTCGCGCACTTTCGGCAGCAGCGACAGCTCCGCCATGCGCATCGAGGTCTCGTAATGGCGCGCTTCGTAACCGAAGCTGCCGGCCATGCCGCAGCAGCTCGATTCGATGGTCTCCACCTTCAGGCCCGGCACCAGGCTCAGCACTTTCTGCACTGCCGGCATCGCGGCGAAAGCCTTCTGGTGGCAATGGCCGTGCAGCAGGGCCTTGCCCTGGTGCAGCGCCTTCAGCTTCAGCTGCAGCCGCCCGGCGTCGTGCTCGCGGGCGAGGAATTCCTCGAACAGCAGCGCCTGCCGCGCCAGCGCCGGGGCGTCGGCGCCCGGCAGCAGCGACAGGAATTCGTCGCGCAGCGAGAACAGGCAGGACGGTTCGAGTCCGACCACCGGCAGGCCGCGTTCGATGTACGGTTTCAGCACGGCAAGCATGCGCTGCGCCTCGGCGCGAGCCTCCTCGACCAGCCCGCCGGCAAGGAAAGTACGGCCGCAGCACAGCGGCCGTTTGTCGCCCTCCGGCTGCGGCAGATGCACCGTGTAGCCGGCGGCCTGCAGCACCTGCAGCGCGGCGCGCGCGTTCTCCGGCTCGAAGTACGTATTGAAAGTGTCGACGAACAGCACGACTTCACGACCGCCAGCCGTATCCGTGCTTGCGGACGCGGCGAAGGCATCGCTGCGCCAGGCCGGCAGCGAGCGCTTCGAGGCAAAACCGAGGAAGGGCTTTGCCAGCGGCTGCAGCAGATTGAGCAGCGGCGCTGCCCGCTTTGCCCAAGGCGCATAACGCGGCAGGAAGGCAATCAGGCGCTCTTTAAGCGGCAGCCCGTGATGGCGGCGCCAGTGGTGCAGCCACTCGATTTTCATTTTCGCCATGTCGACGCCGGTCGGGCATTCGCGCTTGCAGCCCTTGCAGGACACGCAAAGATCCATCGCGTCGCGCACCGCGGTCGAGGTCAGCGCGTTCGGGCCCAGCTGCCCGGACAGCGCCAGCCGCAGCGTGTTGGCCCGGCCGCGGGTCAGGTGCTGTTCCTCGCGGGTCACCCGGTACGAGGGGCACATCGTGCCGGCGTCGAACTTGCGGCAATGGCCGTTGTTGTTGCACATCTCGACGGCCTTGTCGAAACCGCCCCACTCGCTCCAGTCGAGCGCCGTCGCCGGGGGTTTCGCCTCGTAGCCCGGCTTGAAGCGGAACAGGCTGCGGTCATCCTGTTTCGACGGGCGCACGATCTTGCCCGGATTCATCAGGCCCTTCGGATCGAACAGGTCCTTGATTTCCCCGAAGGCAGCGGTCAGCTTGGGCCCGAAGAAGGGCGCGATCCATTCCGAGCGCACCAGGCCGTCGCCGTGCTCGCCGGAATATGAACCCTTGTACTGTTTCACCAGCGCCGCGGCCTCCTCAGCGATCGCGCGCATTTTCTGCGCGCCGTCGCGGCGCATGTCGAGGATCGGCCGCACGTGCAGGCAGCCGACCGAGGCATGCGCGTACCAGGTGCCCTTGGTGCCGTGCTTGTGGAAGACCTGCGTGAGTTTGTCGGTGTATTCGGCGAGGTGCTCCAGCGGCACCGCGCAGTCCTCGATGAAGGACACCGGCTTGCCGTCGCCCTTCATCGACATCATGATGTTGAGGCCCGCCTTGCGCACCTCCCAGAATTCGCGCTGCAGCGCCGGGTCGATGACCTCGACCACGCTGCCGGGCAGGCCGCGGTCGGCCATCAGTTCGGAGAGCTGCCTCAGCCGGCGGATCTGCTCTTCGCGGTCCTCGCCGGCGAATTCCACCAGCAGGATTGCCGCGGGCTCGCCCTTCACGCACTGGTTGACGACCGGCAGGAAGGCCGGGTTGCTGCGCGCCAGCGCGATCATCGTGTCGTCCACCAGCTCGACCGCCGCCGGCTTCAGCCCGACGATGTGCTGCGGCGCCTCCATCGACTGGTAGAAAGTCGGGAAATGGCAGATGCCCAGCGTCTTGTGCTTCGGCAGCGGCGACAGCTTCAGCTCGATGCGCCGCGAGAAGGCCAGCGTGCCCTCGGAACCGACCAGAAGGTGCGCCATGTTCGCGCCCGGCGGCAGCATCATGTCGAGGTTGTAGCCGCCGACGCGACGCAGCACCTTGGGATAGCGGTGCTCGATTTCCTCGGCCTCGCGCGCCGCGATCGCGGCGATGCGGCGGACGATCTCGCGGTAACGCTCGCTGCCGTCGAGCCGCGACAGGTCCTGCGGCAGCAGGCCGAAGCGGCAGACCTCGCCGTCGGCGAGCCAGGCATCGATGCCCAGCACGTTGTGCACCATGTTGCCGTATTCGATGGAGCGCGAACCGCAGGAATTGTTGCCGGTCATGCCGCCGATGGTCGCCTGCGCGCTGGTCGAGACATCGACCGGGAACCACAGCCCGTGCGGCTTCAGCCAGGCATTGAGGTGGTCGAGCACGATGCCGGGCTGCACGGTCACCGTGCGCGCATCGCGGTCAAAGGCGGTGATTTCATTGAGGTGCTTCGACACGTCGAGCACCAGCGCGGCGCCGACGGTCTGGCCGCATTGCGAGGTGCCGCCGCCGCGCGGCAGCACCGGCACGCCGGCCTCGATGCCGATCTGCAATGCCGCCAGCGCATCGTTGTCGTCGCGCGGCACCACCACGCCGACGGGTTCGATCTGGTAGATCGAGGCATCGGTGGAATAACGGCCGCGGGAAGCGGCATCGAACAGCACCTCGCCGCGGATCTCGCGGCGCAGCCTGCGCGCAAGAGTGCTGCGGTCCGGCGACGACCGGGCGACATGCGCCGTTTGTGCCGGGGCGTTCATCGCACGGCCTCCGTGGGTTTCGAGCCCGTGAATCCCCGGCATTTGCCGCTTGTTCGTGAATTTTTCATCTTCATGGTTTCCCGGAATTCCCAAAGGCGAAGACCGGAAGGTGTCTGCGCCTGCCTGCTTCGCTCACCACGCGCCCGCCCGTCACTTCGGCCTGCCGCCCAAGGCCTCCATCACCATCACCAGCTTGTTGGCCAGGTGGTCGCGCAGCAGCGCCTGCAGCTTCGCGCCGTCGCGACGGGTCAGCGCGTCGATCATGTCTTCATGCTCCTTCACCGCCTTGTCCCAGCGCTCGCCCGACAGGTTGGCGAGGTAGCGCGCGCGTTTGACATGGGCGTTCATCGCGCGCCAGGACTGGGCCAGCGTGGCATTGCCGGCGCAGTCGATGATGCGCTGGTGGATCTGCTGGTTATAGCGGAAGTACGGCGCCAGTTCGCCGCGGGCATGGTGGGCCAGCATGTGATAGTGCAGCGCGCGGATGTCGGCGATGTCGGCTTCGGACGCATTGCGGCAGGCCAGCTCGCCGGCCAGCGCTTCCAGCGCGCCGAGCACGACGAAGACTTCCTGCATCTTTTCCGGCTTCAGCGGCGCCACCACCGCGCCGCGGTTGGGCAGCAGCTCGACCAGGCCTTCGGAGGCGAGGAACTTGATCGCCTCGCGCAGGGGCGTGCGCGAGGTGCCCAGCCGCTCGGCCAGCACGCGCTCGTTGAGCTTGGTTTCCGGCGCCAGCTCGCCCTGCACGATCAGGTCGCGCAGCTGGTCGACCACGGTTTCGTGCAACAGCCGGCGCTCGGCCAGGGAAGTCACATTGGATGCTTGCGGTATCGGGGTATCGGGCATGACAATCTCTATTTGTATGCATAATACGCCTGTTTAAGATTCTGGGCAATTTATAATTATCAATAAAAACAAGTATTTAATATAAATATATCTCTGGCAATCCATCGCATTCCATTTTTGCATACAAAAATGATTGCTCCGGGCAGCGCCGGGGGTTAACATGCCCGCTCACTCACTCCCTTTCTGGAGCCCGATCATGAGCCACACCGCCGGCCGCCACTTCCTGCAGATCCCCGGACCGAGCACCGTCCCCGAGCGCGTGATGCGCGCCATCGACATGCCGGTCATCGACCACCGCGGCCCCGAATTCGCGCAGCTCGGCAAGGACGTGCTCGCCGGCATGAAACGCGTGTTCAAGACCGCCGGCGACGTGGTGATCTACCCGGCCTCAGGCACCGGCGCCTGGGAGGCCGCGCTGGTCAACACGCTGTCGCCCGGCGACACCGTGCTGATGGTCGAAACCGGCCAGTTCGCGACGCTGTGGAAGAACCTCGCGCTGCGCCTCGACCTCAAGCCGGAGTTCATCAGCGGCGACTGGCGCCACGGTGCCGATCCCGCCGCGATCGAGGCGCGCCTGCTTGAAGACAAGGCGCATGCGATCAAGGCGGTGTGCGTGGTCCACAACGAAACCTCCACCGGCACCACTTCGCGCATCGCCGAAGTGCGCAAGGCCATCGACCGCGCCAAGCATCCCGCGCTGTTCCTGGTCGACACCATTTCCGGACTGGGCTCGATCGATTACCGCCACGATGAGTGGGGGGTCGACGTCACCGTCGCCGGCTCGCAGAAGGGCCTGATGCTGCCGCCGGGCCTGTCCTTCAACGCGATTTCGGCGAAGGCGCTCGCCGCCAGCAAGGATGCGAAGCTGCCGCGTTCCTACTGGTCCTGGGACGAGATGCTCGCGCCCAACAAGAACGGCTTTTTCCCGTACACCCCCGCCACCAACCTGCTCTACGGCCTGCGCGAGGCGCTGCGCATGCTCGAAGAAGAAGGCCTCGACACTGTGTTTGCGCGCCACCAGCGCCATGCCGAGGCGACACGGCGCGCGGTGAATGCCTGGGGTCTGGAGATCCTCTGCCAGAACCCCGCCGAATACTCACCCGTGCTGACCGCGGTGCTGATGCCCGCCGGCCACAGCGAAGTGGCCTTCCGCAAGGTCGTGCTCGAGCGCTTCAACATGTCGCTGGGCAGCGGGCTGGGCAAGATCGCCGACAAGGTGTTCCGCATCGGCCATCTCGGCGACTTCAACGACCTGACGCTGATGGCCACGCTTGCCGGCGTCGAAATGGGCCTTGAGCTAGCCGGCGTGCCGCACAAGAAGGGCGGTGTCGCCGCTGCAATGGACTACCTGACCGGCGGAAAAGCCGCGGCACGCACCGTCAGGGCTGCCTGAGCTGCTGTGCATCGCGCCGCCGCATGTGGCGCGATGCCTGACGAAGTCAGAACAGGAAGCCGGGCACAAAGTCCGCCACGAATCGAAGTCCACATCGTGCCGATGCGGTGGTATGCTCGTCTCCCGACCGGAACCGATCTGTCTGAACACAGCAGACGAGTTCCGGGGTTTTGTCCATAACGGAGGAGCGTCATGATCAAACACTCAGCAATCGTCGTCGCAGCGCTGTTCGCAGCCGCCCCCGCAGCCCACGCCCAGTCGTCCTATCCGGAACGCCCGATCCGCATGATCGTGCCCTTCGCTCCGGGAGGCGGCAGCGACATCAGTGCCCGCACCATGACCGATGCCTTCGGCGCCGCGCTGGGCACCACCATCGTCGTCGACAACCGCCCCGGCGCCGGCAGCACCCTGGGCGCGGATATCGCCAGCAAGGCCTCACCCGATGGCTATACGCTGTTCCTCGGCAACATCAGCCTCGCCTTCAACGCCGCGCTCTACAAGAAACTGCCTTTCAACGCGATCCGCGATTTCGCGCCGATTTCGCTGGTGACCGAGCAACCCAACATCATCGTCACCCATCCTTCGCTGCCGGCCAGGAATTTCCAGGAATTCATTGCGCTGGCGAAGAAACAGCCCGGCAAGCTGACCTACGGTTCCGCTGGACTCGGCTCGGGCACCCACCTGGCGATGGAAATGCTGATGATGTCGCAGGACATCCAGCTGATACACGTGCCGTACAAAGGCACCGGTCCGGCCGTCACGGCCCTGCTCGGCAACGAAACCAACGCGTTCATGTCGACCTTCGCTTCGGCGCTGCCCCATGTCAAAAGCGGGCGCTTGCGCGGCATAGCGGTGACGACCAGGTCCCGTTCGAACGCACTGCCGGAGGTGCCCACGGTGCAGGAGTCCGGTGTGCCGGGATTCGAATACGCCACCTGGTACGGCATACTGACGCAGGCCGCCGTGGCCAAGCCGATCGTCGAAAAACTGAACAAGACCATCGTCGCCGTGATGAGCACGCCGGAAATGAAGGAGCGCTACGAGCGCCAGGGCATGGATGCCACACCGAGTTCCTCGGCTGACTTCGTCAAGCATCTCCGCGCCGAAACGGACAAGTGGGCGAAAGTCGTGCGCGACGCGAAAATCCCGCAGCAGTAAGGCACGCCATGGACGCCGTCACGCCATGACCGACAGCATCCTTGCCGCACGTGACGGCGACATTGCGACCATCACCCTCAACCGCCCGGAACGGCTCAACGCGCTGAACCGGGAAATGTGGGAGGTGCTCGGCAAGACCATGCGCCGGCTCGCGGCCGATGACAGCCTGCGCTGCATCGTCTTGCGCGGCGCCGGCGGCAAGGCCTTTGCCGCCGGCGCCGACATCGCCGAGTTCGCCAGCGAACGTGCCGACGCGCGGCAGGCCAAGGGTTATGGCGAGTTGATCCATGCGACGATGCAGGCCGTCGCGCAATGCAGGCACCCCACGGTCGCGCTGATCGAAGGGGCCTGCGTCGGCGGCGGGCTCGAGATCGCGGCGATGTGCGACATGCGGATCTGCGGCAGCTCCAGCCGTTTCGGGGTGCCGATCAGCAAGCTCGGCCTGACCATGGGCTATGGCGAACTTGCCGGCCTGCTCGCGCTGGTCGGTCGTGCGGTGACGCTGGAAATCCTGCTCGAAGGCCGCGTATTCAGCGCAGAGGAAGCGTACCGCAAGGGCCTGGTCAACCGCGTCGTGCCCGACGGCGAGGTGGAGCGGGAAGCCTATGCCCTGGCGCGGCGCATCGCCGACGGCGCGCCGCTGGTTGCGCGCTGGCACAAGCAGTTCATTGAACGCCTGTCGGTGAAAGCCGATATCCTGGCGGCGGAATGGGATGAGGGTTTTGCCTGCTTCGACACTGAAGATTACCGCGAGGGCGTGCGCGCTTTCCTCGCCAAGACCAAGCCGGACTTCAAGGGATTCTGATGCGCAAACTGATCATCCTGTTTCTCGCGGTGCTGAGCCTCAATGCCTGGGCCGCGGCCGACTACGCCCGCGAACAGCGCTGGGCTGACGAAATCACGCCCGCCATTCTCGTCGGCGACCCGATCCGGCTTGCACTGCCCTCGGGCCGCAAGTTTCTCGCCATCCATGCGCCCAATGCCAAGGCGCAAGCCGGGGTCATTGTCATCCACGGTCTCGGCGTGCACCCGGACTGGGGCCTGATCAACCCGCTGCGCAGCAATCTCTCGGAGCAGGGGTACGCGACGCTGTCGGTGCAGATGCCGGTGCTCGCCTCCGAGGCGCGCGGAGACCAGTACCCGCCGCTGTTCCCGGAAGCCGCGGAACGCATCGCGGTAGCGGTTGAATTCCTGCGCAAGCAGGGCCACAAGAAGGTGGCCATCGTCGCGCACAGCCTCGGCGCGCGCATGAGCAATGTGTTCCTCAACACGCCCGGCGCGCCGGCGATCGACGCCTTCGTCGCCATCGGCATCTCGGGCGAGTTCAGCAAACCCGAAACCTTCAAGGCGCCGGTGCTCGACCTGATGGGCGACAAGGATCTGCCCGCGGTGCTCGACAACGCCGCAAAACGGGCGGCGGCGATCCGCAACATCCGCGGCTCGGGCCAGATCAGCGTCGCCGGCGCGGATCACTTCTTCAACGGCCGGGAACGGGAGCTCGTGCAGCAGGTGAAGCTGTTCCTTGACCGCAGCACCCGCTAGAAAAATAAATATAATCAAATACTTATAAGGCATCCTCATGGCGATGATGTTCGCGGCGCTGTCGGAGCGCCATGTCGAGTTCATCCGCGCGCAGAAGATCTATTTCACCGGCACCGCGACCGCGGACAGCCGCATCAATGTCTCGCCCAAGGGCATGGATTCGCTGCGCGTGCTCGGCCCGAAGCGCGTGGCCTGGTTGAGCGTCACCGGCAGCGGCAACGAAACCGCGGCCCATGTGCAGGCCGATGCGCGGATGACGCTGATGTTCTGCGCCTTCGAGGGCGCGCCGCTGATCCTGCGGCTGTACGGCAGAGCGCGCGTCGTTCATCGCGGCGATCCGGAATGGGCGGCGCTGTACGCGCAGTTCACGCCGCTGCCCGGCGCGCGGCAGATTTTCGACCTCGCAATCGACAGCGTGCAGACTTCCTGCGGCATGGGCGTCCCCTTGATGGACTACCAAGGCGAGCGCGGTGCGCTCGAAGCCTGGGCCGAAAAAAAGGGCGAAGCCGGCCTGCAGGAGTACTGGGCACTGAAAAACCAGTCGAGCATCGACGGCCTGCCGACCCACATCGTGGCCCGCAACACCGGCTGAGGCCGTATCGCCGGTACAATTGAAGGTCTGAGCAAGCCGGAGCACTGCATGACCCTTGACCACACCGCCGTCACCCTTACCGGCGGCCATTTCCAGTGGGACGACCCGCTGCTGATCGAATCACAGCTGACCGACGAAGAGCGGATGATCCGCGACACCGCGCGCCAGTACGCGCAGGAAAAGCTCGCGCCGCGCATCCGCGACTGGAACCGCAACGAGAATTTTGACCGCGCAGTGATGCGCGAAATGGGTGAACTGGGCTTCCTCGGCGCACCGCTCGAGGGCTACGGCTGCGCCGGCATCGGTTACGTTGCCTACGGTTTGATCATGCGCGAGCTGGAACGCGTCGACACCGCCTTCCGCTCGGCGGTCGGCGTGCAGGGCGGGCTGGCGATGACGCCGATCTACGCCTACGGCACCGAGGAACAGCGACAGAAATATCTGCCGAAAATGGCGGCCGGAGAACTGCTCGGCTGCTTCGGTCTCACGGAGCCCGACCACGGCTCCGACCCCGGCAGCATGCGAACCCGCGCGCGCAGCGTCGACGGCGGCTACCTGCTGACGGGCACAAAACTGTGGATCACGCACGCGCCCATCGCCGACATCATGATCGTCTGGGCCAAGGACGACGGCGGCGTGATCCGCGGCTTCATCCTCGAGCGCGGCATGGAGGGCCTGTCCACGCGCAAGATCGAGGGCAAGTTCTCGGTGCGCGCCTCGCCGACCGGCGAAATCGTGATGGACAAGGTCTTCGTGCCGGAAGCCAACCTGCTGCCCAACGTGAGCGGCCTCAAGGGACCCTTCGGCTGCCTCAACAACGCGCGCTTCGTGATTTGCTGGGGCGCGCTGGGCGCGGCGGAAGCCTGCTGGCATGCCGCGCGCCAGTACACGATGGACCGCAAACAGTTCGGCAAACCGCTGGCGGCGAACCAGCTGGTGCAGAAGAAACTCGCCGACATGCAGTCCGAGATCGCGCTGGGCCTGCTCGCCTGCCTGCATGTCAGCCGGCTGCGTGACGATGGCCGTGCAACGCCGGAAATGGTGTCGCTGCTCAAGCGCAATTCAACCGGCAAGGCGCTGGAAATCGCGCGCGCCGCACGCGACATGCTCGGCGGCAACGGCATTTCGGACGAGTACCCGGTGATCCGGCACATGCTCAACCTGGAAACCGTCAACACGCTGGAAGGGACTCACGACATCCACGCGCTGGTGCTCGGCCGCGCGCAGACCGGCCTTTCGGCGTTCAACTGAACAGGCGGAGCCGGGCATGCTGAAGGGTACCTCCGGGGTTCACCGCAGCGACGACATGGTCGTCGTCGAGCGTCATCGTCACCAGTTTCCCTCGCTGTGCCTGTCCTGCGGCAGCGCCTGCGCGGTGCCGGATGCGGCGCCCGCCGCCCCCGGCACCCGTCCCAGGGTGCGGCCGCCGCTATGCCCGTCCTGTCGCTCGCGGCGCGGGCGCGCGGCCAAGATCATCGCCATCGCAGGCCTTGCCCTGATCATCGCGGCACCAGCTGTTTTCTTCCTGCTCGGCGCCGTTCCCGCAGTGGTGATGCTGCTGATCGGTGCCACCGACGTCGGCGTGGCCTGGTGGCTGCGGCAGGCGGCCGCGGGATTCCGTACCGCGCGCGAGGACGAGCAGTATGTGTGGATCGCGAGGGCGCACCCGGATTTTCTCGCCGCGCTGCCCAACTGGCACGGCATGAAGCTCCACGAGCTGCAAAGCCGCGACGGCTGATTCGGGCCGCGGCAGTCGGCGGCGCAGGGCGGTCCGGCGTCCTGCCGCCTGAAAAATCTCAGGCGGCGTCCGCCTTGGCCGGGGGCATGAAGCGCCGGCGCAGCAGGCGCCCCAGCACCAGCGCCAGCACGAAGGCCGGAAAAACCGCGAGCAGCGCCGAGGACGGGCCCCAGACACGGAAATACTCCGGCGCCACCGTGCCGCCGTCCGTGACATAGGCGGCGTAAATCACGTAGTCATCCTCGGTAACCCTGAGTTCAACGCGCTGGCGCCCGTCGCCCGCGTCATGCGCGGCAAAGCGCACCATCGGCGCAAAGCCGCCGCGGGCCGGCACATCGAATTCGCCCGCCGGCTCGGGCAGGCGCAGCTCGCGCGGCGGCGGCGGCGGATCCTTGCGCGTGACATCCGGCCAGCGCAACAGCTCGTAGCGCGGTGGATTCGCCGCCCCGGGCGGCAGCGAAATGACCGGAAACAGGCGTACCGGCGTCGAGCCCTCCGCATATCGCTCTGCGGTGAGGTAGGTCGTGCCCAGCGAGATCAGCGCCATCAGCACGAAAAAAGCCGCAAGCTGTGCAATCAGGATGCCGGTGCGGACCATGAAGCGCATGACAGCCGAAGCTCAGCGGATCACCAGCGACTCCGGTGCGGAGCGCACGCCCGCGGGCAGCGTCCTGGGGGCCGCGCGTCGCAGGCGGCTGCGCCCGCTCGCGCCGGTCGCCTCCTCGGCATGGGCCGCGTTCTTCTCCATCTCCTTGATGTAGAGGTTGCGGCCCCCGAAATGGACCTCGGCATACTGGTAGGCGCGACGCAGCTTGAGTTCCAGCCGCTTCATCGCATTGACATAAAACGCCGGCGTCTTGCTGAGCAGGTCCTTGCCCGATTTGTAGACCACGACGACACTGCCGTCGGGCTGCCGGCGCTCGGCGATACCGCCGAGCAGGAACTCGGGGTACAGCCGGTCGTGGCATTTCTCGAGGTAGCAGCGGTCCGACATCTGCGCGATGATGTCCGCGGTGCCGAGAATCTCGCCGATGCGGCGCATCACCGGATCGCCCATGCGGATGCTGTCCGGGTTGCGCTCATAGCCGGTGAAATGAATGATCACCGAAGCGTCACGGGCGTATTTTTTCAAACCAATTTTCGGCAGGTAACCGAGCAGGAATCTGGCGCCGCGCGATACGTGGGTCAGCGTGTACTCGGCGCCGTAGCGGTGCTTGCGGTCGTTGCGCCGGCGCAGGTAGCCGACGTCGTGAAACAGCGCGGTGACGATGCCGACATTGAACAGCTCGGGCGACAGCGGCGCCTGCTCGCGCGGATCGCGCTGGTAGCCGTCGAGCAGCCGCGCCATCGCCAGCGTCACGTCCAGCACGTGCTGGATGTCGTGGTACTCGGTGTCACAGGGATGATAGTCCGGATGCTTGCCGTGGTACATCCGCGACAGTTCCTCGAAGGCCTTCTCCATCGGCCGCGGGTTGCCCTGCGGATAGAGGGCGCGGAACAGGCCGAGCACGGCATCCGACACTTCGATGGTGTCGGTGGTGCGGATCCTGTCGGTGATGTCGAAATCGCTGCGGCGCATGACGGTTTTTCCTGTTTTCCGGGCAGTCTAGCAATCTGCGGCCCTTCGCACCATGCACTAATGCCTGCCCGTTGCGGCGCCTGACTGGCGTGTCCCGCCGCCCGACGAACGGTCCGGCTAGAATGGGGGGACACCGGCCCGTTCGGCCGGACTCTGCCGAGGAGCGCTACCCATGACCGACAAATCCCCCCTGCCCTTCACCCAGGTGCGCGCCGCGATGGATGCGATGGTCGACCAGGCCTTGCAAAGCCCCGGCGAGCATGTGGCCATTGCCATCGTCGATGACGCCGGCAACCTGCTGGCCTTCGCAAAAACCGGGCATATGCGCCTGTTCGGGCGTCGCCACGCAGTGCGCAAGGCCTACACCGCGGCGATACTCGGCATGGACACTGGCGCGCATGCGGAGAAGCTGCATGCCCAGGGCAGGAGCGTCAGCGAAATGGGCGATCCCCAGCTGACCTTCGGCCAGGGCGGCGTGGTCATTGTCCGGGACGGCGTGATCCTCGGCGGCATCGGCGTCGGCGGCTACCCCAGCGGCAAGCGCGACGAGGAGCTGGCCCGGGTGGGGCTGGCCGCGCTGAACCGCTAAGCGCCGGGCATACGCCGGCCGACCGCAGGCGGGAGGTCAGGCGACCCGGGTCTTCACCGGCTTGCCGGAGAGGTGAAGCTGGATGTTCTCGATCTGCAGCAGGCCCATGGCCGTGCGTGTCTCGTTCGTTGCGCTGGCCATGTGCGGCAGCAGCACCACGTTGTCGAGCCCGAAAAAGGCCGGATCGACATTCGGCTCGTCGTAATAGACATCCAGCCCCGCGCCGGCGATTTTGCCGTCCTGCAGATACTTCAGCAGCACCGGCTGGTCGACCACCGAGCCGCGGGCGACGTTGACCACATAACCCTGCGGGCCCAGCGCATCGAGCACCGCGGCATTGACCAGCTTGTCGGTCTCCGGGCCGCCGGGGGTGATCGCCACCAGCACATCGGAATTTTTCGCCAGCGTCACCGGGTCGGGATCGTAGGCCCAGGGCACGTCCTTTTTGTTGCGGTTGTGGTAACGGATCTCCATCTTGAAAGCCTTCGCGCGGTTGGCGATTTCCTCACCGATGCGGCCGAGGCCGAGGATGCCCAGCGTCTTGCCGCCGAGCGAGGTGGTGAAGGGATAGGTGCCGTCGGTCTTCCAGCGGCCGGCGCGGACGTACTTGTCGGCCTGCGGAAACTTGCGCAGCGTGTTCAGCACCAGCGCGATCGCGCAGTCGGCGACGCAGTCGTTCAGTGCATTCGCAGTGTTGGTGACGGTGATGCCGCGCGCCTTGGCGGCATCAAGATCGATCTGGTCCACGCCGACGCCGAAGTTGGCGATGATCTCGAGCCTGGGCAGCGCATCCATCAGCGCGGCATCGACCTTCGAGTGGCCGGTATGCGCCAGCGCGCGAACCTTCGGCGCGGCGGCCTTCAGTGCCGCGGCGCGGTCGGGCTGCTCCCACAGCTTGACCAGGTTGAACTCCTGCTCCATGCGTTTCTGGGTGCCGGCATGGCCTTTGGCGGTGAGGATGACGTCGTGTTTCATGGGGGCTCCGTGTTGAAGTGCCGTCATGCTTCAGCATTCGGCGCCCGCTGGCAAGCGGGCAAATCCGGACTCAGTCCGGCGAGGTCTCACCCGACCCCGCCGCCGCGCGGTTGAGCCGGTCGCGGATCGCCAGCCAATCGGCGTCCTCCGGCGGCTGCTCGACGAGGATCGCGTCGCAGCCCGCCTGATCCAGCTCGCGCAGATTGGCATACAGCTCATGCGCGTAACCCGCCGCATCCGCCGGCGCCGCCCGCCACACGATTTTTTCGATCAGGGGCTGCAACGCCGTCCGCGCCAGCACCGCCACGCGTTTGCCCTGGCGCGTCAGGCTGTGCGCGAGTTCAATGATCAGATCGCCTTCCATCAGCATCACCGGGGTCTGCGGCGAGTAGTGTTTTTCCAGCGTGCCGGAGACGCGCGGCGCATCGGCATCGGGCGCGGCCAGCGGCGCACCGAGTGCGGCTTCGAGCTGCTGCGGCGTGATCCAGCCGGGGCGCAGCAGGCTGGGTGTCGCGCGCGAGCAGTCGACAATGGTGGATTCGATGCCGACATCGGCCGCGCCGCCGTCGAGCACGCAGGCAACCGTGTCACCGAATTCCTCGCGCACATGCGCGGCGGTGGTGGCCGACACGCGGCCGAAACGATTGGCCGAGGGCGCGGCCACGCCGCCGCCGAATTCACGCAGCAGCGCCTGCGCGACCGGGTGCGAGGGCACGCGGATCGCGACGGTGTCCTGGCCGCCGGTGACGGCATCGGGGACTTCCGGATGGCGTTTCAGCACCAGTGTCAGCGGGCCGGGCCAGAATGTTTTGGCGAGCACATGCGCGGCCGGCGGAATGTCGCGCGCCCAGTTGGCGAGCTGCACGGCGTCGGCAATGTGCACGATCAGCGGATGGTTCGAGGGCCGGCCCTTGGCGGCGTAGATCTTCTGCACGGCTTCTGCGTTTGAGGCATCGGCGCCGAGGCCGTAGACGGTTTCGGTGGGGAATGCAACGAGTTCGCCGGCCTTGAGTTGCGCGGCGGCGTAGTTGATGTCGGTTTTTGATGCGGGATGCGTCATCTCCCGAGTATCTCGCAGTGTAATAAAAATATCAATAAAAACAAATACTTACATAATCGGCATCAACGCTCGCCGGTATTCCGGATAGCCTCGTCGAGGGATCGGATCTGGCTGATGATGCGCAGCAACTTCTGCCCGTAGGCCGTCAGCGCGTACTCGGTGCGCGGCGGCACTTCGGCATACACCTGCTTGTCGAGCAGGCCGTAACGCGTGAGTTTGCGCAGGCGTTCCGACAGCACCTTGGTCGAGATTCCGGCGATATGGCGCTCCAGCGCGCCGGGCCGCGAAATGCCGGAGCCCACCGCCTGCAGCACCGACACCGACCATTTGCAGCCGACCACATCCTCGAGCTGGCGGTATTCGGAGGCTGCGGGCAGATTTTTTTTCGCGTTCATATTCGCCGATTTACACCAAAAAGTGCCCGGGTTTCCGGAAAGTGCCTGCTGTTGCGGCGCGTCGCGGCGGTCCAGGATGGCGGCGTGCCTGTTGCACAAACCCACCTTACAAGGAGACCCGCATGAAAAGCAAAGCCGTGTTTTATCACGCCGGATGCCCCGTGTGCATCGATGCCGAACGCAATGTCGCGATGGCCATCGATCCGGCGAAATACGAGGTCGAGATCGTGCATCTGGGCCAGGACAAGGCGCGGCTGAAGGAGGCCGACGATGCCGGCGTCAAATCGGTGCCGGCGCTGGTGCTCGATGGCGCGCCCTTCCACATCAACTTCGGCGCTTCGATCGACGCGCTGCGCTGATTCCGCCGCCGCAATGACAAAAGGCGCTGATTGCGGTCAGCGCCTTTCTGCTTTCTTCATCATCTGCCCGAGATCATGAAAAACCCGACGTGGGCAAACCCATGGGCGAGGATGGCGGCCTCCAGCCCTCGCTTCCAGAACAAATAGCCGGCGACCAGTCCGAACGCGGCATTCGCGGCAATGATGTACAGCATCAGCGGCACGTTCAATCCTCCGAGCAGTGCGCTGGCAGCCGGCAGGTGTCCAATGCCAAACACCACTGCGCTGGCAATGATCGCCGTCCACGCCATCGCCGGCGACAGCGCGCCCTCACCGCGTTGACACACGCGCCACAGCAGCCAGGCCAGCACGCTCATCAGTCCCCAGCGCAACAGCAATTCCTCGTTGATGCCGCCATAAAGCACACGAACGATCAGCGGCAACGGTGCCGATTCCTCCGGCGCTGCAGGCATGAACCATGTGTATGCCCACAGGATTGCGATGCCCAGCAGGCCGCCGGCGCCAGCAGCGGGCAGTTGTGCGCGCAGGATGTGCCGCAGCGGTGCACCGGCAAGCCAGGCGGACAACAGCGGCGCCTGCAATCCGATGCGTGGGGCAAGCCGGCAGCCGGCGAATACCGCTATGGCCAGCAGCAGGGCACTTTGCAAGGCGCTGACCACCATGATCACCCACGGTGGTGCGGGCAATGGCTGCGCGGACGGCAGGGCTGGAACGATCACCCAGACCAACGCGACGATGCCCGGCAGCCCGGCACTCCACAGCAGCGCAAAAAGCTTCCAGTTCATCCGTCAGGCCGCCGCCTGCAATACACGCCTGACTAGACCGGCATCGCCAGCGGCTTGAACTGTTTGGAGAGCTTCAGCCCCTGCGACTGATAGTTCGACCCGATGGTCACGCCGTAGATGCTTTGCGGTTCGCCGAGCAGGCGTTCGTAGATCAGGCGGCCGACGTCCTGGCCGTGTTCGATCATGAAGGGCACGTCATGCGAGCGCACTTCGAGCACCGCGCGCGCGCCCTTCAGGTTGTTGGCACCGTAACCGAAACCGGGATCGAAGAAGCCGGCGTAGTGGATGCGGAATTCGCCGACCGAGGGATCGTAGGGCACCATCGACGCGGCGTAGTTGTTGGGGATGCGCACGCGTTCGCGCGACACCAGGATGTAGAAGTCGTCGGGATTCAGCACCAGCGAGCGGTCGGCGTTGCGCCGGATCGGTTCCCAGAAATCGAGCGGATCGTAGTGGTTGAGCTTCGACAAATCGATCAAAGGCGCGTGGTGTTTGGCGCGGTAACCGATGATGCCGTGACTCGAGTCACCTTCGAGGTCGACTGACACCCAGAGGCCGTTCTTGATCATCGCCGGCAGCGGGCCGTCGCTGTCGTTGTAGACCAGCTTCAGCGTCTGGTCGAGCTCGGTGAGCTTGGTATCCGAGGGCGGCGGGTTGCCGCGGATGAAGCGGATCTGGTTCAGCCGCGTGCCCTGCTGCGCCAGCACGCTGAAGGTATGCGGCATGATCTCGACATAGAGCTTGCCCTTGTAACCGGCGGCCACACCTTCGAACTCGGCGCCGGCATCGGTGATCAGCCGCGTGAAAATGTCGAGGCGGCCGGTGGAGCTTTTGGGGTTGGCGCTGCCGGCGATGTCGGCGGGCAGCTTCAGTTCTTCCATCAGCTCGGCGATGTAGACGCAGCCCTTCTCCAGCACGGTGGGTTTGGAGAGATCAATCTTGTGCATCTGCAGGCGGTCGATCTTGGCCTGCACCGTCGAGGTCTTGCCCGGCAGGAAACTCGCGCGCACGCGCCAGGCTGTTGCACCCAGGCGCAGGTCGAGGCTCGCCGGCTGGATCTGCGAGGGATCGACGCCGCCTTCGGCGCTGATGCGTCCGCCGTCGATCAGGCGCGCGATGTCGCGGTCGGGCAGGATGCCGGTGGTCACCGCAGCAGCGGCATCGGCCTTGCCGCCTTCGGGAAACAGCTTGCCGGGCGTGGTCGACATCTCAGCGGCCGGTCAGCATGCGCTGCGCTTCGCGGTATTTCGCCGCGGTCTTCGCCAGCACGTCGGCGGGCAGCCGCGGCGCCGGCGCCTTCTTGTTCCAGGGCTGGGTTTCCAGCCAGTCGCGCACGAACTGCTTGTCGAAACTGGGCGGGCTGATCCCGGTGCGGTACTCGGCGGCCGGCCAGAAGCGCGAGGAATCCGGCGTCAGCGCCTCGTCGATCAGGAACATGTTGCCGGCGGCATCGGTGCCGAACTCGAACTTGGTGTCGGCAATGATGATGCCGCGCGTCGCCGCAAACTCGGCGGCGGCCTTGTAGAGTTTGATTGATACCTCTTTCACCTTCGCCGTGTGGTCGGCGCCTATGGTGGCCACCACGTCGTCGTAGGTGATGTTTTCATCGTGATGGCCGGCGGGCGCCTTCGAGGCCGGCGTGAAAATCGGCTCGGCCAGTTTTTCCGCCTGCTTGAGGCCCGCGGGCAACTGGATGCCGCAGATCGCGCCGGTTTTCTGGTAATCGCTCCAGCCCGAACCGATGAGGTAACCGCGCACCACGGCCTCGACCATCAGCGGTTTGTACTTGTGCACCACCATCGCGCGGCCGGCGATTTGCGCGCGTTCTTCCGGCGCCACCACGGTCGCCGGGTCGATGCCGGTCAGGTGGTTGGGAACGATGTGTTTCAGTTTGTCGAACCAGAAGTTCGACACCTCGGTCAGCACGCGGCCCTTGCCGGGAATCGGATCGTCGAGGATCACGTCGAAGGCGGAGAGACGGTCGCTCTGCACCACCAGCAGCTTGTCGTCGCCGACGGCGTAGATGTCGCGCACCTTGCCACGGTGCAGGAAAGGCAGGCTCTTGAGGTTGGTCTGGTACAGCGGGGCGTCGCTCATCGGGATTCGCTTCGGCTCTCGGGTCAGTCGTTCCAGTCGGGATACAGCGCGCTGCGCGCGATCAGCGCCTTCTGCAAAGCGGCATCCGCGCCGGCGCCGAGCATCGTGAAATGCCCCATCTTGCGGCCGGCACGGGCCTCGTGCTTGCCGTAGAGATGCAGCTTGGCTTCCGGCGCAAGAAAAACGCGTTCCCACTGCGGCTGGCCATGCTGCCAGGCCTCGCCGAGCAGGTTGACCATCACCACCGGAGAGAGCAGCCGGGTGTCGCCCAGCGGCAGGCCGCAGAGCGTGCGCACCTGCTGCTCGAACTGCGAGGTGGCGCAGGCGTCGATCGTGTAATGGCCGCTGTTGTGCGGGCGCGGCGCCATTTCGTTGGCCAGCAGCTGTCCGTCCCGGGTCACGAAAAACTCCACCGCCAGCACGCCGCAGTATTCCAGCCTGGCAGCGACGCGCAGCGCCCACTCCTCGGCAAGCTTCGCCAGATCGCCCGGCACGCGCGCCGGCACGATGCTGACATCGAGGATGCCGTCGCGGTGGCGGTTCTCCGCCACCGGAAAACTGCGGCCGAGGCCGTCGGCGCCGCGCGCGACCACCGCGGAAATCTCGCACTGCAATTCGATGCGCTGCTCCAGCACGCAGGATTCCGCGCCCATGGCCTTGAAAGCCTTGCGCGCCTCCTCCACGTCCGCGACCCGGGCCTGGCCCTTGCCGTCGTAGCCGAAACGCGCGCGCTTCAGGATCCCCGGAAAAAGGGTCTTCGGGGCATGGACAAGGTCGTCATCGGATTCGATCACCGCGTACGGCGCAACGCCGAGGCCGGCAGCGCGAAAGAAGGCTTTCTCGCGGATGCGGTCCTGGGCCACGGCCACCGCGTCGCCGCCGGGGCGCACCGTGCAGTGATTTGCCAGCCAGCGCAGACTCTCGGCAGGCACGTTCTCGAATTCGGTGGTCACCGCGGCGCAGCTGTCGGCGAGCTGCTGCAGTGCCTCGACATCCTGGTAGGCCGCCTTCAGGTGCACGTCGGCGATTGCGCCGGCCGGGCTCAGCGGATCCGGATCAAGCACCGTCACGCGGTAACCCATGCTGTGCGCGGCGAGCGTGAACATGCGCCCCAGCTGACCGCCGCCGAGCATGCCGAGCATGGCGTCGGGAAAAATCATGGGTATAAAACCAAATCAGCCACAGAGGACACAGAGTTCACAGAGAGTTCTTTGGGTTATTTGACGATATCTGCACTGAGTTGCCGCGTGCCGATAATTCGGGAACAAGACAAACCCGGTTTTCTCTGTGTCCTCTGTGGCTAAAAAGGTTTTCGCCTTTGACGTTCATTTTTTCACCGGCAGTTTCATCGCACGCACGGCGGCGACCTGCTTCTTGCGGAAGGTCGCGAGCTTTTTCGCCAGCTTGGCATCCTCGCGCGCGAGCATTGCCACGGCGAACAGCCCGGCGTTGGCGGCGCCGGCCTCGCCGACAGCGAAGGTGGCCACCGGCACGCCCTTGGGCATCTGCACGATGGACAGCAGCGAATCAAGCCCTTTCAGCGCGCGCGAGGTCACCGGCACGCCGAGCACAGGCACGATGGTCTTCGCGGCGAGCATGCCCGGCAGATGCGCCGAGCCGCCGGCGCCGGCGATGATGCACTGCAGGCCGCGCGGGGCCGCGGCCTCGGCATAGCGGTAGAGCAGGTCCGGCGTGCGGTGGGCAGACACGACCTGGGCTTCGAAGGGCACACCGAAGGCGCGCATCATGTCGACGGCATGTCGCATCACGTCCCAGTCGCTCTGGCTGCCCATGACGATGCCGACCTTCGGTTTTTTCACTGCATGCCCCTTTGCGCAAAGCGGCATTTTACAGTACGGACATCAGCCGACGGGCGCGCCTGCGGGCTGCTAGAATCAATTTGCCTGCTTGAATTGCATCCCGTCGCCGCGCAGGGCCTTGCATCGCGGCTGCCGGAGGAGACCCCGATGTTCAATGTTGCGCGTTGCGTCCGCGCAGTGGCGCAGTGTTCCGCGCGCCATCCAGTGCCCCGCATCGCCGACCATCCCGAAGTGTCGCGGCTCCCGCTGAGGCGCTCCGGATATGTATTGTAAGTTATTGATTATAAAGGGAATTTATGGCCTATGAGATTGCAATGCGGCGCGGCGACGAGTTCGCCGGCAAGGTCGCGCTGGTCACCGGTGGCGCGCGCAACATCGGCCGCGCCATCTCGCGCGCGCTTGCCGCAGGCGGTGCCAAGGTGATGATCAATGCCAACACCTCGCGCGAGGCCGGCGAGGAAACCGTCGCCATGATCGAGAAGGCGGGCGGCAAGGCCGCGCTGTGCATGGGCGACATCACCGATCCTGCCGCAGTGAAACACCTCGTCGACGAAACCGTAAAGCAGTTCGGCCGGCTCGACATGGCGGTCAGCAATGCCGCGATCCGCGCGGAGACGCCCTTCGACAAGATTTCCCTCGAGGAATGGCACCGCGTGATTTCGACGGTGCTTGACGGCGCCTTCCTGGTTTCGCAGGCTGCGCTGCCCCACCTGATCAAAGCCGGCGGCGGCTCGCTGGTCTACATCGGCGGCCTGACCGGCCACAAGGGCGCCCTGCACCGCTCGCATGTGGTGACGGCCAAGGGCGGCCTCGCGGCAATGGCCAAGGCCGTCGCCCACGATCTCGCCGAACACAACATCACGGTGAACTGCGTGGTGCCGGGTCCCATCGATACCGTGCGCGGCCTGCCCGGCGCGCCCGAACGCCCGGATCACCGCAGGACGCTGCCGCTGGTCGGCCGGCGCGGTCAGCCCCAGGAAATCGCGGCGATGGTGCGCATGCTCTGCGGACCCGACGCGCGCTACATCACCGGACAATCCATCCACATCAACGGCGGAGTGATCATGCCATGAGCAGCAAATCGAAAGCGTCCAAGACCGCGGTGTCCCCGCTGATGAAAACCCTGGCGACCTATATGGCCGCCGCCGCGAAAAAACCGCTGCCCCGGGAAGTCGCGGAGAAGACCAAGCACCACCTGCTCGACACCATCGCCGCGATGGTCTCGGGTTCGCGCCTGCTGCCCGGCGAGAAAGCCATCGCCTACGCGAAAACCCTGGGCGGCGCGCCGCAGGCGCTGGTGATCGGCTCGGACATCGTCACCAATGCCGAGCAGGCCGCGCATATCAACGGCATGCTGGCGCACGCCGACGAAACCGACGACTCCCACGCGCCCTCGCTGTCGCATCCCGGTTGCGCGGTGGTGCCCGCCGCACTGGCGATGGGCGAGCGCGAGAAATCGAACGGCACCCGCCTGCTGCGCGCGGTCGCACTCGGCTACGACCTTTGCGCGCGCATCAACCTGTCGCTGCACCCCTATGATTTCCGCCAGGTCGGCCACTCGACGCACAGCTTCGGCCCCAGCTTCGGCGCCGCGGCGGCAGCTTCGCTGCTGGCCGGACTGGATTACAAGGGCATGCGCCACGCCCTCTCCTACACCGCGCAGCAGTGCTCGGGCATCTCCTGCTGGATGCGCGACGAGGAGCATATCGAGAAAGCTTTCGACTTCGGCGGCATGCCGGCGCGCAACGGCACGGCGGCCGCCTCGATGGTGTCGCGCGGCTTTACCGCGGTGGAGGACGTGTTCTCGGGCGAACGCAATTTCTACATCGCCTACGACGAGACCCGCCGCATCGGCCGCAAGCCGGATCCGAAGCGGCTGATCAAGGATCTCGGCAAGACCTACGAGATCATGAACACCAACATCAAGCGCTGGTCGGTCGGCTCGCCGATCCAGGCGCCGCTCGACGGCCTGCTGGAACTGATCCGCAAGCACGGCATCAAGGCTGCCGACGTCGAGAAGCTGGTGATCCGCGTCGCTCACCAGGGCGCCAACACCACCGACAACCGCAACATGCCCGACATCTGCATGCAGCACATGTGCGCGGTGATGCTGATCGACGGCATCGTCACCTTCGAGTCCTCGCACGACGAGAAGCGCATGTTCGACAGGCAGGTGCTCGACCTGCGCAAGCGCATCACTCTGCTCGGCGACGACGCGCTGACCCGCGCGATGCCCTCGCGCCAGGGCATCGTCGAACTGACGCTGAAGGGCGGCCGCAGGCTGCGCAACCACGTCAAGGCCGTGCGCGGCACCGCGCAGAACCCGATGACCCGCGCCGAGGTCGACGAGAAGTGCTATCACCTGATGGCGCCCATCCTCGGCAAGGCGCGCGCGCGCAAGCTCTGCGACGCGGTGTGGGGCCTCGAGAAAGTCGGCAGCGTCACCAAGCTGCGTCCTTTGCTCAAGGCCTGATCACCGGCATGCGCCGTCCGCCCCTCGACAAGACCGGGGCGGACGGTTCCCGGATAATCCGTTCGTGCTGATGCCGGGCTTGTCGAAGCATCGAAGCACGAACGTCCACGGCATCAAGGAGAGTCCCCGTGTCCTGGAAATTCGAACTCCTGAAAAAACCGATCGGCCTGCCGATCACCGAAGGCCCGGTGTGGGACGGCGAATTCCTGTACTTCACCCACATCCACGCCAACACCATCTTCCGCTGCGACCCGAAGACCAACGCGATCACGCCCTGGCGCACCGGGCTCGACCGCGTCAACGGCCTCGCCTACGACGCCGAGGGGCGCCTGTTCGGCTGCTGCCAGGGCGGACGCAGCTTGATGCGCTTCGACCCCGACGGCAAGAACGTGGTGATCGCCGACAGCTTCGAAGGCAAGCGGCTCAACACGCCCAACGACCTCGCCATCGACCGCAAGGGCCGCATCTGGTTCACCAATCCCTGGAATGACGGCAACGTCGATCACACGGAAAAGGAAGAACTCGACAACCGCTCGGTCTACCGCCTCGATCCGCAGCAGGACGGCAGCTATTCGATCACCCGCGTCGTCTTCGACACCACCCAGCCCAACGGCATCCTGGTGTCGCAGGACCAGGGCACGCTGTATGTCGCCGAAAGCAGCTTCACCGCCGGCATCGCGCGCGAACTGCGCGCCTACCCGATCCGCGATGACGGCAGCCTCGGCCCGTACAGAACGCTGTTCACCTGGGGCGAGGATTACAGGGGAGTGCATCGCGGCATCGACGGCATGACGCTGGATGCGGACGGCAACATCGTCGCCACTGCCGGCTGGGAAGTGGCGGGGCCGGGCCCGATGATCTACGTGTTCTCGCCGACCGGCCGCGTGCTCGAAACCCATCCCGTGCCCTGCAACCGGCCGACCAACTGCTGCTTCGGCGGACCGGACATGCGCACGCTGTTCGTCACCAGCACCCAGGGCCACTTCTTCCGCGCGGAAACGGATCGCACGGGCTGGGCGATGTATCCCTGAGCGCATCACAGCACTGCGGGCGGTTTGAAACCGCTTGCAGTTTTCCATGATGTGGGTTCGTTGCGGCGTACTGACTCAGAGGACAACGGACGGTAAAATCGAAACCTCATCAATCTGCAGGTTCAAATCATGGATTTCAAGTTCACCCCCGAGCAGGAACAGTTCCGCGACGCCGTGCGCGGTTTTGCCGAGCGCCACCTGCGTGACGGCGCGCTGAAGCGCGCGCACCAGGAAGAGCATCCCTGGGACGTCGCCAAGCTGATGGCCGAGCAGGGCCTGATGGGCATCACGATGAAGGAAGAAGACGGCGGCCAGGGCGGCTCGCTGATGGACGCCATCATCGCCATCGAGACCATTTCCTCGGTCTGCCCGCGCAGCGCGGACGTGATCCAGGCCGGCAACTTCGGTCCGGTGCGCGTGCTCGCCGAGTACGGCACCCCGGACCAGAAGGAACGCTACCTCAGGAAAATTCTCGCCGGGGAATCGGTGATCACCGTCGGCATGACCGAGCCGGAAGCCGGCTCGGCGGTCACCGACCTGAAAACCACCGCCACGCCCGACGGCGAGGGCTACCGCATCAACGGCGTGAAGGTGTTCCAGACTCACGCCTCCTACGCCGAGGTCATGCTGACCTATGTGCGCTTTGGCCCCGGCGTGGGCGGCATCGGCTCGGTGCTGATTCCGCGTGACGCCCCCGGCTTCAAGCAGGGTGCGCCGGCCAAGTTCATGAATGGCGAAGACTGGGTGCAGACCTACCTCGACAATGTCTACGTCGGCCCCGAGAACGTGATGCTCAAGGAAGGCGGCTTCAAGAAACAGATCGCCGGCTTCAATGTCGAGCGCATCGGCAACACCGCGCGCTCGCTGGCCTTCGGCCGCTATGCCTACAACGTGGCCCGCGAATGGGCGATGCAGCGCAAGCAGTTCGGGCGCCTGCTCTGCGAGTTCCAGGGCATCCAGTGGAAGTTCGCCGACATGAAAATGAAGCTCGACGCCGGCCAGCTGCTGCTCTACAAGGCGGCGGTCAATGCCGACAACGGCATTCCCTCGGCCGAAGACACCGCGATCGCCAAGGCCTTCTGCAACCAGGCCGGCTTTGACGTCTGCAACGAGGCGATGCAGATCATGGGCGGCATGGGCTACACCGACGAATCGCTGGTCGAATACTGCTTCCGCAAGTGCCGCGGCTGGATGATCGCTGGCGGCTCGATCGAGATCCTGAAGAACCGCATCGCCGAGGGCATTTTCGAACGCAGCTTCTCGCAGCGTCCGCCGAAGGCCTGAGCTTTAAAACCTGACTTACAGGATAGACAGGATTCACAGGATAAAAACCCCGGGCTTCTGACCCGTTTTGTCCTGCAAATCCTGTTCATCCTGTTAATCTGATTTTCTCTGTGCCATTTGTGGCTCATGTTTATTTGAGTTTATGTCGACCAATCTATATCAAGCCGTATTTGACCCCCGCTCCATCGCGCTGATCGGCGCCTCGAGCGACGAGAAGAAAAACACTTCGCGTCCGCAGCGTTACCTGAAGCGCCACGGTTACCGGGGCAAGCTGATTCCGGTGAATCCGGGCCGTGACGAGGTTTTCGGCGAGAAGGCCTACCCCGACGTCGCCTCGATTCCGGGCGAAGTCGACCACGCCTTCGTGATGGTGCCGGCCAAGGCCGTGCCGGCGGCGCTGAAGCAGTGCGTCGACAAGAAAATCCCGGTGGTCACCGTCTACAGCGACGGTTTCGCCGAGACCGGTGAAGCGGGCCGCGCGAAGCAGCAGGAACTAAACGACATCATCCGCGGCAGCAACACGCGGCTGATCGGCCCCAACTGCATCGGGCTGCTGAGCACCCAGACCCACCTCGCGCTGTCGGTCAACGCGGTGCTGGAAAAACTCGAGATCACCCCCGGCGGGCTCGCGATCGTGTCGCAGTCGGGCAGCATGATGGGCGGCCTGATGTCGCGCGGGCTCGGCCGCGGTGTCGGCTTCTCGAAACTGATCTCCGTCGGCAACGAGGCCGACCTCGGTGTCGGCGAACTCGCGGGCCTGCTGGTCGATGACCCGCACACCCAAGCCATCCTGCTGTTCATGGAAACGATACGCGACGCCCCGCACCTGGCCGAAGCCGCGCGCCGCGCCTATGCGGTCAACAAGCCGGTGATCGTCTACAAGCTGGGCCGTTCCGAAGTGGGCCAGGACCTCGCCGCATCACATACCGGCGCGATGGCCGGCACCGACGAGGCGGTGGATGCCTTCTTCAAGGCCCACGGCATGCTGCGCGTCGATACGCTTGAGGCGCTATTCGAGCTGCCGGCGCTGGTGCAGGGCCGCAAGCCGAACAAGCAGCACCGGGTTGCGGCGATGACCACCACCGGCGGTGGTGCCGCCTGCGTGGTCGATCGCATCGGTACCTATGGCGTCGATGTCGTCGGGCCGACGGATGCACTGGTCGCGGCACTGGCGCAGAAAAACATCAGCATCAGCAAGTCGCGCATCACCGACCTGACACTGGCCGGCGCGAAAAAGGAGATCTACGGCGGCGTGCTGAACGCCCTGCTCGCCTCCGACCACTGCGACCTGGTGCTGGCGGTCGCCGGCAGCTCGGCGCAGTTCCAGCCGCAGATCGCGGTGGAGCCGCTGGTCGAGGCCGACCGCGGCAACAAGGCGCTGGCGGTATTTCTCGCCCCGCACGCCGAAGCCTCGCTGAAACTGCTGGCCAGCGCCGGCGTCGCCGGCTTCCGCACGCCGGAAGCCTGTGCCGATGCGATCCGTGCCTGGAAGGCATGGACGCCGCCGGTCGCGATTCCGCAACCCGACGCGCAGAAGACCGCCGCGGCCGGCGCGCTGCTGAAGGCCGCCTCCGGCAAGCAGCTCAACGAACAGCAGGCCTGTGCCGTTTTCGGCGCGCTGGGCGTGCCGCAGGCGCAGACCGCGGTGATGGCCGATGCCAATGCGAAAGTCGACATGACTTATCCCGTCGTCGCGAAAATCCTGTCGCCCGACATCGCGCACAAAACCGACGCCGGCGGCGTGGTGCTGAACATCGGCGACGCGGCACAGCTGAAGCAGGCGGCGGAGAAGATCTTCGCGAGCGTGAAAACCAAGCATCCGCAGGCAAAGCTCAACGGCATCCTGGTGCAGCGCATGGAGCGCGGCCTGGCGGAAGTCATCGTCGGCTTCAAGCGCGATCCGCAGGTCGGCCCGCTGGTGGTGATCGGCGTCGGCGGCGTGCTGGCCGAGATCTACAAGGACTTCGCGATGCGCCTGGCGCCGGTGACACCGGACACCGCGCTGCAGATGATCGAGGAGGTCAAGGGCCTCGCGGTGATCCGCGGTTACCGCGGGATGACCAAGGGCGACTGCAAGGCGCTGGCCGCTGCAGTGGCCGCGTTCTCGCAACTGGCCGCCTTCGAGGACATCACCGAAGCCGAGATCAACCCGCTGATCGTCCGCAAGGACGGCGAAGGCGTGGTCGCGGTGGACGGTCTGATCGTCCGCTGCTGAGCAGGAAAACCGCAGTACTGGCACAGTCACGACATACCGAGCCGAACGGAGGAGAACCATCATGCTGCTGCAACAACTGGCCGATTACGCCATCCGCGAACAGACTTCGAAACTGCCGCCGCAGGTGATCCACCACGCCAAGCGCGCGGTGATCGACTGGTACGCGGCACTGCTGCCCGGCAGTATCGTCAATCCGGCAAAACTGATGGAAGAAGCCTTCGCCGAGGACCTCGACCGCGGCCGCGCAAGGCTCGCCACCGGCCGCCGCGCGACGCTGCGCGCGGCCGCGCTGATCAACGGCGCCGCCTCGCACTCGGTCGAGTTCGACGACATCTACCGCGACGCCGGTTACCACCCCGGCAGCCCGGTGATCTCCGCGGCACTGGCCGCGGCCCAGGCCAGCGGCGCCAGCGGCGACAAATTCCTGCGCGGCGTGATCGTCGGTTATGAAATCTCGACCCGCATCGGCGAGGCGATCATGCCCTCGCATTACAAGTACTGGCACACCACCGGCACCGTCGGCTCCTTCGGCGCTGCTGCGGCGGCAGCCACGATCCTCGGTGCCAACAAGGAACAGTTCATGCACGCGCTCGCGACGGTCGGCAGCTTCGCCTCGGGCCTGCAACAGGCCTTCCGTTCGCAGGCGATGACCAAACCGCTGCACGGCGGCCACGCGGCGGATGCCGGCTGCTGGGCGGCGATGGCGGCGATGAAGGGCCTCACCGGCGCGCTCGACATGATCGAGGGCGAAGTCGGTTTCGGCAATGCGATGAGCGTGAACCCGGACTGGAGCAAGGCGACGAAGGGCCTCGGCACGGATTACCACATCATCCAGATGACCTTCAAAAACCACGGCTGCTGCGGCCACACCTTCCCGTCGATCGACGGCGCGCTGCACCTGCAGAAGCAGCACGGCTTCACGCACAAGGATGTGAAACACATCCGCCTGTACACCTACAAGGCCGGCCTCAACATCATCGACAACAACAACCCCGAAGGCGAATACCAGGCCAAGTTCAGCATCCAGTACACCGTCGCCCACGCGCTGGTGCGCGGCAGCGTGCGCCTGAACGCCTTCGACCCGGATCACCTGAACGATCCGGACGTGCGCGCGCTGCTGAAGAAAATCGAGCCGATCGCCGATCCGGAGATTTCAGCGGGATATCCCAACCGCCGCGAGTCGCGCGTCGAGATCGAACTCAACGACGGCCGCAAGCTGGAACACTTCCAGCCGTACCGCAAGGGTGACCCCGAGTTGCCGCTGACCGACGAGGAACTGAACGACAAGTTCACGGAACTCGCCGAGCCGGTGCTGGGCAAGGCCGCCGCCGCAGCGCTGCTGAAACAGTTGTGGGATACCGAGAAGCTGGGCAACGTCGATTACGACACCGGCGCTGGCGCCAAACGCGCGGCGGGCTGAACCGCTGCACGACCCGCCCGGCGGATGCCGGGCGGGTGCCTCAATCGGGCGTCGCGCCTGAAGCCTTGATCACCTTGCCCCACTTTGCCACTTCGGCGGCCAGGTATTTCTGCGCCTCGTCGCTGCCGGTATGCGCCGTCTCAAGGCCCTGTGCCGAAAACTGTTCCTTCACGGCCGGCATGCCGGCAATCGTTTTCAGCTCGCCATTGAGCCGCGCCATCACCGGCTTCGGCACTCCGGCGGGCACGACCAGCGCATACCAGGTGGTGAAGTCATAACCGGCCACGCCGGACTCGATCATCGTCGGCACTTCCGGGAAAAACGCCGAACGCTTGACGGTGGTCGCCGCCAGCGGCCGCAGCTTGCCGGACTTCAGCTGCGGCAGGGCCGAGGCCATCGTCGAGATGATGAATTCGGTGCGCCCGCCCATCAGGTCGATCAGCGCCGGGCCCAGCCCCTTGTACGGGACGTGGGTCATTTTGGTGCCGGTCGAGAGCTGCAGCAGCTCGGTGGCCAGATGCGAAGCGGTGCCGACGCCGCCGGAGCCGTAGTTGACGCCGCCCGGCTTCGCCCGCGCCAGGTCTAGCAGTTCCTTCACGTTTTTCGCCTTCACGCCGGGATGGACGACGAGGATGTTGGGCTGGCGGCCGATGATCGACACCGGGACCAACTGGCGCAGCGTGTCGTAGGGCAGCTTCGGGATCAGCGTCGCGTTGACCGCCAGGCTGATGTTGTTGACCAGCATGGTATGCCCGTCTGCGGGCGCCTTGGCGGTCATGTCGGTGCCGATGGTGCCGCCGGCGCCGCCGCGGTTGTCGACGACCACCGTCTGCTTCAGTCCTTCGGCAAGCTTCTGGGCGACGATGCGGCCGACGATGTCGTTGCCGCCGCCCGGCGGGAAAGGCACTATGAAGCGGATCGGACGATCGGGATAAGCCTGCGCAAGCACGGTGGCCACTGGCGCGGCAAGCGCGAGGCCGCAAGCGGCGAGAACGAGTTTCCGGATGCAGATCATGGTGGTTTCTCCCTGTACAGTGGTGATCAGGATGTTTCTCCGAGCCTGCGGCGCACACGGTCCAGCTTCTCCAGGCTGGACAGGGTGCGCCGCGGATCAAGCCGCGACAGATGCAGCACCAGCGCATTGCACAATGTCATCGGCACCGCCAGCGAGCGCGGCTCCCCGGCAGGGCCGCGGCCTGCGGACAGCACGATCTGCGGCGCGGGCTTGAGCGGAGGCGCGGGAATGTCGGTGATCAGCACGCAGACGGCCCCGGCGGCACGGACCTCGGCGACGATCTTCGGCATCAGCGGCGGCAGCGTGTTCAGCGCGAACAGGACCAGCACATCATGCCGGCGCAGTTGCGCGAGGTCAGCCGCCATGTCACGGGCCACCGGAGACAGGATGCGGGTGCGGAAACCGGCCCGCCCCAGCCTGGAATCGAGCAGGCTGGCGAGCGCGGCGGCATGACCGACAGCGTACAGGCAGACCTGCCCGGCGCGCGCCACCGCGCGCGCGGCGGCGCGCAGGTCGGCATCGCTGATCTGTTCGGGCAGCCGGGCAAGATTGGCAATTTCGTTCTCGACGAAAGCCCCCAGCACTGAACGGCCGGCCAGCTTGCGCATGCGTTCCCGCATGCGACCGGCGGCATCGGAAACGCCGAACAGTTCCTGACGCAGCAGCCCGCGCAGTTCGGGATAACCGGCGTAGCCCAGCTTGCGCGCGAAACGCACCGCGGTCGCGGCATTGACGCCGGCGCGCTGCGCGACTTCACCCGCGGACAGGAAGGCGGTTTCGCGGGGCGCCGCGAGCAGCACCTCCGCCAGCCGGCGGTCCGCCGCCGTCAGCTTGCCGTCGAAGCGGGCCAGGAGTTCATGCAGGGGCATGGGTTGTTGCGCGTTCTGCCACGGGTTAAGGTGCGGGTGATTAGAGCACGGGCATCCGCTTGCTGCAATGTTCATTGCAACAAGCCTGAAGTTATGCAATATTTGTTGCAGAATTGCGGCAACAGCGGCACAAACCACGGGAACAACCCACCATGAGCGGCGACTTCATCGAAATCTGCATCCGCCTGACCGGCGCACTGGGCGTGGGCGCCCTGATCGGCCTCGAGCGCAGCTACCGCGGCCGCCCCGCCGGCTTCCGCACCCATGCGCTGGTCTGCGTCGCCTCAAGCCTGCTGATGCTGGTCACCGTCTACGAAAGCCAGTGGTTCCAGCCTGACGGCAACTCGCGGGTGGTGGTCGATCCGACACGCATGGCCCAGGGCATCATGACCGGCATCGGCTTCCTCGGCGCGGGCGTGATCATGAAGGAAGGCACTTCGGTGCGCGGGCTCACCACCGCCGCCTCGATCTGGATCACCTCGGCCATCGGCATCCTCGTCGGCATCGGCTTCTACCTGCCGGCGGCGCTGGCCACCGTGCTGACGCTGGGCACGCTGTCCGGCTTCCGCTGGATCGAGGGCCGGATGCGCACCGAGCAGTACGCGATCTTCAGCGTGCGCGTGCAGCGCAGCCACGACATGGGCGAGGACGAATTGCGCAAGCTGGTCGCCAAGCACGACTTCAGCGTCGCCCACGTGACTTACCGTCTGCGCGACCAGGGTGAGAATTTCGAATACCGCATGGTGCTGCGCACGCTCGACACCCGCAACCTGCGCGCGCTGGCGGCGACGCTGTCGAGCATGGAGGCGGTCAAGGGCTTCCAGATCACCCCGACCAGCGACTGACAGCGATGTCCGCGAAAGCCCGACTGCTGCCCGTGTCCGGCTGCGGGCGCAAGGGGCCCGCCTGTTTCATCGTCGAAGCCGGCGTCCTGCGGCTGATGCTCGACCTCGGCTACGGGCCGCAACCCGGCCTGTGGCCCGACGTCGGCGGCGTCGGTCCTGTCGACGCCCTGTTGTTGTCGCACGGCCACGCCGACCACGCCGGCGGGCTGAAGCTCCTGCCCGCGATCGGCAACCCGCCGCTGTACGCGACCGACATTGTTGCCCGCGGCCTGCCGTCCCCTGTCACTGCGCGACCCCTGCCGCTCAGCGGCAGCACCGGGGTTATGGGCCTGCGTGTCACCACCGGGCGCTCGGGCCATGCACCGGGCGGCGTCTGGCTGCACCTCGCGCTGGGCGATGGCCTGCTCTACATGGGCGACAACTCGGTTGAGTCCGCGCTCTATGCCCACGACCTGCCGCCGCCCGCCGGGACGCTGATCCTCGATGCCTCGTACGGCGACTACGATGTGCCGCTGGCGCAGTGTCAGCAAGCTCTTGCGGAATCTTTCTCAGCCCCGCAGGGCCTGCTGCTGCCGGTGCCCGAGAACGGTCGCGGTCCCGAGATCGCCCTCCACCTGCTGCGCAGCGGCCACCCGCTGCCGCGCATCGACGGGCGCATCCGCAGCGCCCTGCAGCGGCTGGCAACCAGCGATGCCGCCTGCCTCCGTCCCGGCGTGGCGCCGGAGCTGTCGCAGATCGCGGAAGCCGCCCCGGCGTCCGGCGAACCCGGAGGCATCACCCTGGCGAGCCGCGCCGACGGCACCGCGGGCGATGCCGCGGAGCTGCTTGCACGCTGGGAGAATTGCGAGACACCGGCCATCGTTTTCACCGGCTACCTGCCGCCCGGTACGCCCGCCGAGCGGCTGACCCTCAGCGGCCGTGCCCGCTATCTGCGCTGGAATGTGCATCCACGGCTGTCGGACAACGCCGCGCTGGCAAAAGCGGTCGGTGCCCGTTGCGTATTGCCGGCTTTCGGCGACGCGAAATACCTTGCCGCCTGGCAGCGCGCGTTTGCGCCGGCACGGGTGGTCACCACGGGACCTGTAGAACTGTGAGAACCGGCGCGGCGCCGCTGCTCGGCGGACCATTCTGCTTCCTGCGGCACGGTGAAACCGAGCACAACCGGCTCGCCCTGGTCGCGGGGGCCACGGATGTCCCTCTCAATGCGAAGGGACTGGCGCAGGCACAGGCCGCGGCAGGGCGCCTGGCCGCCAGCGGCATCGATGCCATCTGGTGCAGTCCCCTGCAGCGGGCGCGCGACACGGCGCGCTGCGTCGCCGGGGTGCTGGGCATCGAACCGGTGATCGTGGCGGAACTCGCGGAACGCAACTGGGGCGAACTCGAAGGGCAACCGCGGGCACTGCGCGTGCGCGAGGCCACTCCGCCCGGCGGCGAAAGCCCGGAAGAATTCCGCGCACGCACCCTGAAAGGGCTGCAGAAGATCGGCGCAAGCCGCATGCCGCTGATCGTCGCGCACTCCGGCACTTTCCGCGTGCTCAGCGCCTGGCTCGATCTGCCGCCGCAGGAAGCGCCGGTGCCGAACAGCCTGCCCCTGTTGCTGAACCGTACAGCTGACGGCCGCTGGCACAGCAGCGCCTTCTGAGGTCCCGCGGCAAGGGGAACCGCGATAAAATGGATCCGGCTTCACGGCACCGGTTCCACTCCGGCCAGAACAACAGGCGCAGCAGTCACCAGCGCCGCCTTCGAGAGGACCTCAGCAGATGAACAAGTTCATTGCCCTGCTGGCACTAGCGGCGCTGACATCGCCTTCGTTCGCCGCAGAAATCTTTCCGTCGCGCCCGATCCGCATGGTTGTCCCCTACGCGCCGGGAGGCAACGTCGACATATCGGCGCGCATCATCGCCACGCCGCTGGCCGAGGCGCTGGGACAGACGGTGGTCGTCGACAACCGGCCTGGCGGCGGCGGCAACCTCGGCGCCGCGCTGGTCGCCAAATCCACGGCTGACGGCCACACCCTGCTCGTCGGCTCCAGCGGCCCGCTGTCGGTGAATCCGGTGATTTTCAAGAAGCTCCCCTACGACTCGCTGAAGGATTTTGCGCCGGTCTCCACGGTGCAGGCCGTGCCGCTGGTGGTGCTGGCCAGCCCCCGGTCCGGCATCCAGTCGATCGCCGATCTGGTCGCCGCGGCAAAATCCCGTCCCGGCAAGCTGACCATCGCCTCTGCCGGCGCCGGCACCACCAACCACTTTGCAATAGAGCTGTTTGCAAGCATGGCCGGCGTCAGGCTGTTGCACGTGCCCTACAAGGGCAGCGGCCCGGCCCTGTCGGAACTGCTGGGCGGGCAGGTCGAAACCATGATCGACCAGCTCGCGGCCTCCATCGGCTACGTCAAGGACGGCCGGCTCAGGGTGCTCGCCGTGACCACCGGGCGACGCGCCGCAGCGCTGCCCGCGGTTCCGACGCTGGACGAACTCGGCTACAAGGGCTACCGGGCCTCGACCCTGCTCGGGCTGCTCGCGCCAGCAGGAACGCCGAGGCCGGTGGTCGCAAAACTCAATGCCGCGGTGCGCAGGGTGATGGACAATCCCGCCGTCGCCGAGCGTTTCCGCGGCCTGGGCGCCAACCCCGGCGCCAGTTCCCCCGAGGAATTCAGCAGGCGCATCAGCGACGAGCTGCAGCAATGGCAGGCGCTGGTGAAAAAACTCAACCTCAAATTTGAATGACAGGAAGATCCTGATGGCCAAGAACACCGAACGTCCGACCACCCGCATGCGCGCGCTGCTGGCGCGCCCCGGCTGCCTTGTTGTCCCCGGCGTCGCCGACGCCTTCGCCGCGCGGATGGTGAAAATGGAAGGTTTCGAAGCCATCTACATGACCGGCTTCGGCACCAGCCTGACCCGGCTGGGCATGCCGGATGTCGGCCTGCTCACCGCGACCGAGATGATCGACAACGCCGGCCGCATCGCCGATGCCTCGGGCCTGCCGCTGATCGCCGACGCCGACACCGGCTACGGCAACCCGATCAACACCCGGCGCACGATCCGCGACTACGAGAAGGCCGGCGTCGCCGGCGTGCACCTCGAGGACCAGGCCTGGCCCAAGCGTTGCGGCCATCTCGCCGGCAAGCGCGTGATCCCGACCGCGGAAATGGTGGCCAAGATCAAGGCTGCCTGCGATGCGCGGCGGGACGATGACTTCGTCATCATCACCCGCACCGACGCCATTGCCGTGGAAGGCATGGATGCCGCTCTGGAACGCGGCGAGCGCTACCGCGAAGCCGGTGCCGACGTGCTGTTCATCGAGGCGCCGGTCGGCCGCGAGCAGGTGGAGATTGTCTCAAGGCGCTTCCAGGGCGTGCCCCTGCTCTACAACATGGCGTCCAGCGGCAAGACGCCGGACCTTCCCGCCGACGAACTGGGCCGGCTCGGCTTCAAGATCGCGATTTATCCGAACTGGGTGATGCTGGCGGCAATCCCTGCCATGCAGAACCTGCTGCGCGAACTGAAAAAGACCGGATCGATCGCCCACATGCGCGACAAGGTGGCGAACTTCAAGCAGTTCACCGACATCGCCGGCCTGCCCGAAATCCAGGAACTGGAAAACCTCTACGGCCTGCCCGAAGACCAGCGTGCCGGGCTCTGAAGCCGCCCGGATGAGCCATACCGCGCATCGCCTCGCCCGGCTCGGCTTCGCCGCCCTGCTGTGGACCGCGCTGTGCCAGCCGCTGCAGGCGCAGACCGACAGGCCCGCCGAGCCCGAGCCGTCCACCGGGCGCTCGGACAAGGTCCTTGCCCTTGCGCAGCGGCACATGGTCGCCGCAGCGCATCCGCTCGCGGTGGAAGCGGGCCTGAAAATGCTCGACGCCGGCGGCAGCGCGGTCGACGCCATGATCGCGGTGCAGCTGGTCCTGAACCTGGTCGAACCCCAGGCCTCCGGACTCGGCGGCGGCGCCTTCCTGTTGCATTACGACGCGGCCCGCCGCGAGATCCGGGGTTACGACGGCCGGGAAACCGCGCCCGCCGCGGCCACGGCCACGCTGTTCATGCGCGAGGGCAAGCCGATGCAGTTCCGCGACGTCGTCACCGGCGGCCGCGCCGTCGGCACCCCGGGCGTGGCCCGCCTGCTGGAGCGGGCCCACCGCAGGCACGGGAAACTGCCCTGGGCCGCGCTGTTCGAACCGGCGATCGCGCTGGCTGAAAAAGGCTATCCGATGTCGCCGCGGGTGCATCAGCTGCTGCTGCGCGATCAGGCCATTGCCGGAGAGGCCGCGGCACGCAAGCATTTCCTCGATGCCGACGGCACGCCCAAGGCGGCGGGCTCGACGATGCACAACCCGGAATTCGCGGAAACGCTGCGCACCCTGCAAAGGGGCGGCGCCGACGAGTTCTATCGCGGCGGCATCGCCCGCGACATCGTCGCAGCGGTGCGCAGCCATCCGACAAACCCCGGGATGCTCGCACCGGAGGACCTCGCCCGCTACGAAGTGCGCGAAGTCGACCCTCTCTGCGCGCCGTACCGTTCGTACCGCGTCTGCGGCATGCCGCCTTCCTCGTCAGGCGGCATCGCCGTGCTGCAGATGCTCGGCATGCTGTCGCATCGCGACCTGTCGGCGGTGACTCCGGGATCGGCACAGGCCATACACCTGCTCGCCGAGGCCGGGCGGCTCGCTTATGCCGACCGCGACCGCTGGGTTGCGGATGACCGTTTCGTCGACGTGCCGGTCGCAGGCCTGCTCGACCCGGCTTATCTCGCCGGCCGCGCCCGGATGATTTCGGACGAGCGCTCGCTGGGCAGGGCGGAAGCCGGGACTCCGCCGGGGGCGCATGTTGCGCATGCCGGCGACGAACACGAGGAAATAGCCGGCACCAGCCATGTCGCCATTGTCGACGCAGCGGGGAATGCCGTGTCGCTGACGACCACGATCGAGAATTTTTTCGGCAGCCGCCTGATGGTGCGGGGGTTCCTGCTCAACAACCAGCTCACCGATTTCAGTTTCAATCCGCGACAGGACGGCCGCCCGGCGGCCAATGCCGTCGCACCGGGCAAGCGCCCGCGCAGCTCCATGGCGCCGACCCTGGTATTCGGCAACAATGGCGACCTGCACCTGGTGGTAGGCTCGCCGGGCGGCAGCCGCATCATCAATTACGTCGCGAAAACGCTGATCGCGACACTGGACTGGAACATGGACATCCAGTCCGCGATCGCCCTGCCCAATGCCGGCAGCCGCAACGGCCCGACCGAAATCGAGCGCGGCACCGCGTATGCGGGGCTGGCAGAGCCCTTGAGGGCAATGGGACATGAGGTGCAGCTGGTGGACATGACGAGCGGCCTGCACGGCATCATGCGGGCAGGCAAGGGTTGGCAGGGCGGCGCGGATCCGCGCCGCGAAGGCATTGCGAAAGGACGCTGAAATGGCATTGACGATGTTCGAAAAAATCTGGAACAGCCACGTGATACTGGAAAAGCCGGGCGGCGACACCCTGCTGCACATCGACCGCAACTTCGTGCACGAGGGCTCCTTCCATGCCTTCGGCGCGCTGGCCAAGGAGGGCCGCAGGGTGCGAAAGCCGCGGCAGAACTTTGCGGTTGCTGACCACTACGTGCCGACCGTCGGCCGCGAGCGCGGCCTCGACGCCACTGAAGATGCCGACGCACGGCACATGATCCAGTTGCTGGAGGAGAACTGCCGCGTCAACGGCCTCGCCCATTTCGGCATGGACGATGCGCGCCAGGGCATCGTCCACGTGATCGGCCCCGAACTCGGCATCACCCAGCCGGGGCTGACCATCACCTGCGGCGATTCCCATACCTCGACGCACGGCGCGCTCGGCGCCTACGCCTTCGGCACCGGCGCCTCCCAGCTCAAGCAGATCCTCGCCACGCAATGCCTGTGGCTGAAAAAACCGAAAACGCTGCGCGTGACGGTCAACGGCCGCCTCGGCCCCGGCATCACCGGCAAGGACGTGGTGCTGGCGATCATCGCCAAAATCGGCACCGCCGGCGCCACCGGCCATGTCATCGAATTCGCCGGGCCGGCGATCCGCAGCCTGAGCCTCGAAGGCCGGCTGACCGTGTGCAACATGGCGATCGAGGCCGGCGGCCGCGCCGGCATGATCGCGCCCGACGACGCCGTCTACCAGTACCTGCACGGCCGCGAGTACGCGCCGAAAGGCGCCGACTGGGACCGCGCGCTGGCCCAGTGGCGCGAGCTGCCCAGCGACGACGGCGCGCGTTTCGACCGCGAAGTGACGCTCGACGGCTCGGCGCTGGAACCGATGCTGACCTGGGGCACCAGCCCGGAAGAAGCCCTGCCGGTATCCGGGCGCATTCCCGATCCGCAATCGCTGGGTGATGCCGACAAGCGGGCGCACGCGCTGCAGGCGCTGGCCTACATGGACCTGAAGCCCGGCATGGCGCTGACCGACATCCGCATCGACCGCGCCTTCATCGGCAGCTGCACCAACGGCCGCATCGAGGATCTGCGTGCCGCCGCCGCGGTGCTGAAGGGCCGCAAATCGATGATCCCGGCCTGGATTTCGCCGGGTTCGACCGCGCTCAAGGCGCAGGCCGAGGCCGAGGGCCTGCACCGCATATTCCTGGACGCCGGCGTCGAGTGGCGCGCCTCGGGCTGCTCGAGCTGCGCGGCGATGAACGGCGACAAGGTGCCCCCGGGGCTGCGCTGCGCCTCGACCTCGAACCGCAACTTCGAGGGCCGCCAGGGCAAGGGCGCGCGCACCCACCTGATGAGCCCGGCGATGGCCGCCGCGGCCATGGTCACCGGCCGCGTCACCGACGTCCGCACACTGACGGGAGCCTGAAATGAAACCCTTCACCACGCTGACCGCCGTCGCCGCCCCCATCGACATGGCGAACATCGACACCGATCGCATCATCCCGGTGCGCTTCCTGCGCAAGCTGCGCAACGACAAGGCCGGCTACGACCCCTGGCTGTTCCACGACATGCGCTTCGACAACGACGGCCGCGAGATACCCGATTTCGTGCTGAACAAGCCGGCCTACCGCAAGGCCGGCATTCTCGTCGCCGGCGCCAACTTCGGCTGCGGCTCCTCGCGCGAGGGCGCGGTCTACGCGCTGCTCGATTACGGCATCCGGGCGGTGATCGCGCCCTCCTTCGGCGATATCCACTATGCCAACGAGCTGCAGAACGGCATGCTGCCGGTGACCCTGCCCGAGGAAATCTGCCGCGGCCTGCGCAGCCAGCTGCATGCACAGCCGGGCGCGACGCTGGCGATCGACCTGCCGGCGCAGACGGTGACCGATACCGAGGGCACCGCGCATCCTTTCATGATCGACCCGGTGTACAAGGAGCGGCTGCTGAAAGGGCTGGACGATATCGGCCTCGTACTCGAGAACGCGCCGGCCATCGAGGCCTTCGAGTCCCGCCACCAGGCCGAACGGCCCTGGCTCGCCTGACGGCCGCGCAACCGGAGTCACTGCCATGCTGGTCAACAGCGTAGCCTACAGGGACGGCAAAAAAGTCGCGGATGTCGCGCAGGAGGAGATCCACACCTGGCTCGCGCGCAACGACGGCATCCTGTGGGTGGCCGTGCGCGACCCCGAAGCTCACGAGCTCGAGAAGCTGGAACAGCAGTTCGATCTGCATCCGCTGGCGATCGAGGATGCGCGCCACGGCCACCAGCGGCCGAAATTCGAGGAGTACGGCGACTCGCTGTTTTTCGTGCTGCACATGCTGGAGCGCGATGGCGACGAGCTGCGCGTGGGCGAAGTCGACATTTTTGTCGCCCGCAACTACGTGCTGTCGGTGCGCAGCCGCAGCAACCGCAACTTCCAGGACGTGCGCGCGCGCTGCGAGCGCGAACCCGAGCTGATGCGGCACGGCACCGGCTACATCCTCTACGCGCTGATGGATGCCGTGGTCGACCGCTATTTTCCGATCCTCGATGACATCGAAACCCGGCTGGAAACCATCGAGGACCAGATCTTCGCCGGCAAGTCGCCGCGCGCCAACATCGAGGCGCTCTACGACCTGAAGCAGAAACTGGTGACGCTGAAACACGCGACCGCCCCGCTGCACGAGGCCGTCAGCAAGCTGCACGGCGGGCGGGTGCCGCAGCTGTGCGCCGGGCTCGGCGAATATTTCCGCGACGTCGCCGACCACCTCGGCCGCATCAACCAGAGCATCGATGCCGCGCGCGAAATGATCACCACCGCGATTTCGGTCAACCTGTCGCTGATCACGCTGCAGGAAAACGAGGTCACCAAGCGTCTCGCCGGTTACGCGGCGCTGGTCGCGGTGCCGACCCTGATCGCCGGGATCTACGGCATGAACTTCCAGCACATGCCCGAACTCGCCTGGAACTGGGGTTATCCGCTGGCGATTGCGGCGATGGTCGGCATCGACGCTTACCTGTTCTGGCGCTTCCGCAAGGCGAAGTGGCTGTAGCCTCCGCGGCCGTCATTGGCGGCGGCCCGGCCGGGCTGATGGCCGCGGAGACGCTGCTCGCGGGCGGGATCACCGTCGACCTCTATGACGCAATGCCCTCGGTCGGCCGCAAGTTCCTGCTGGCCGGCAAGGGCGGCCTCAACATTACCCACGCCGAAGTTCAGGATCGTTTCCTCTCGCGTTACGGCGCCCGCCGGCCGCAACTCGAGGCACTGCTGAAAAGCTTCGGTGCCGCGCAACTGCGCGACTGGGTGCACGCCCTCGGCATTGAAACCTTCACCGGCAGTTCGCAGCGGGTATTCCCGAAGGAGATGAACGCGGCGCCGCTGCTGCGCGCCTGGCTGCACCGGCTGCGCGCGGCGGGCCTGCGCATCCACGCGCGCCACCGCTGGACCGGCTGGACGGACGATGGCGCGCTGCGCTTCACGACGCCGCAGGGCGAAACCCTGGTGCGTCCGCGCTGCACGGTGCTCGCCCTCGGCGGCGGCAGCTGGGCGCGGCTGGGTTCCGACGGCGCCTGGGTGCCGCTGCTGGCAGCGCGCGGCATCACAGTGGCGCGGCTGCAACCGGCGAACTGCGGCTTCGAGGTCGCCTGGAGCGCGCATTTCCGCGAGCGCTTCGCCGGACAACCCGTGAAAGCCGTTGCAGTCTCCCTCGGCGATGGCGCAGGCACTACGCATCGCCACCGCGGCGAACTGCTGGTCAGCAACTATGGCGTCGAGGGCAGCCTGGTCTATGCCCTTTCGGCGCCGCTGCGCGATGCCATCGCGGTGCAGGGCTCGGCAACGCTGACTCTCGATCTGCTGCCGGACCACGATCCCGCGCGTGTTCTGCGCGAGGTCTCCCACCCGCGCGGTTCGCGCTCGCTGGCCAGTCAGCTGCAGGGCCGGCTGGGATTGAGGGGCGTAAAAGCCGCGCTGCTGCGCGAAGTGCTGTCGTCAGAAGACATGAAGGACCCGCGCAAGCTCGCGGACACGATCAAGGCGCTGCCGCTGAAGCTCACGGCGCCGCGCCCCATCGACGAGGCGATCAGCAGCGCCGGCGGCGTGCCCTTCGAAGCGCTCGACGAGCAACTGATGCTGAAAGCGCTGCCCGGCGTGTTCTGTGCCGGGGAGATGCTCGACTGGGAAGCGCCGACCGGGGGTTATCTGCTGACCGCCTGTTTTGCGACGGGGCGGGCGGCGGGGCTCGGCGCGTTGGGCTGGTTGCGCAGCCGCTGAGCCTGTCAATCAGGGGGCCGCATCGGCGGCATGCATCACCCGGTTGCGCCCGCCGCGTTTGGCGGCATAAAGCGCCTCGTCCGCCGCGCGCAGCAGCGACTCCCGGTCCCGGATGCTGCCGCCAAAAGTGGCGACTCCCGCGCTGATGGTGACCTTGCGCTCCGGAAACCCGGTGGCCTCGACTGCGGCGCGGATCTGTTCGGCCACCCTGCGCGCGCTGTCACGGTCCGTGGTGGGCAGCAGCACGGCGAACTCCTCGCCGCCGTAACGCGCGACAAAATCACTGGCGCGGGTCCGGCGGCGCAGCACTTGGGCCAGCATCTGCAGCACGACATCACCCGCAGGATGTCCCCAGGTGTCGTTGTAATGCTTGAAATGATCCGCATCGGCCAGCAGCAGCGACAGGGCCGTGCCATGGCGCTGCGCACGGGCGATCTCTTCATCGAGGCGCATGTCCAGTGCGGCGCGGTTGCCGATCCGGGTCAGGGCATCGGTCAGGCTCGCCCGCTGCAGTTCGCGGTTCTCCTCTGACAGCTGCTTCTGGTAATCCTCCAGCTGCGCGAGATAAACCTCGCGGTTAGCCAGCTGTTCGTGCAGCTCGCGCGCGGTGCGGCGCAGTTCAAACTGGGCGACAACCTGCCGTGACAGCGCTTCGAGTGCAGCGAGCCCTTCCTCACTCAGTTGCCGGGGCTGCGAATCAATCACGCACAGGGTGCCCAGGGCCTGGCCCTCGGGCGTCACCAGCGGAGCGCCTGCATAGAAACGTATGGCGGGGGCTCCGGTCACCAGCGGATTGTCGGCAAAGCGCCGATCCCGTGTGGCGTCGGGCACGACCAGGGTGTCGCCGGGACGCAGGATGGCATGGGCACAGAAGGCGGCGTCTCTCGGGGTTTCGGTTGCCTCGAGACCCACCTTCGATTTGAACCACTGGCGGTCCCGGTCAATCAGGCTGATCAGCGCAATTGGAGTGCCCGCGATATACGCGGCCAGGCGGGTCAGGTCGTCGTAGGCCTGCTCGGCGCCGCTGTCGAGAATGTCATATCGCATCAACGCAGCGAGACGCTCGGGCTCGTTTGCCGGCAGTTCGGCTTTCACTGCAGGATTTCCCGGACGAGATTCATGCATTCCACTCTATCAAGGATCGGGCGCATTTTCACACCCCCTGCGTGACTCTCATTGCCGCAGCAGGATCTCCAGGATGCGCCGGTAGATGTTCTGCAGCGGCTCGATCTCCGCCACGGGCAGGCGCTCGTTGACCTTGTGAATGGTGGCGTTGGTGGGTCCGAACTCGACGACCTGCGGGCAGATGTCGGCGATGAAACGGCCGTCGGAGGTGCCGCCGGTCGTCGACAGTTCGGTGTCGACGCCCGTGACTTCCCTGATCGCGCGCGACACCGCTGCCACGAGATCGCCCTTCGGCGTCAGGAAGGGCCGGCCGTCGAGGCGCCATTCGAGGTCGTACTTGAGGTCGTGCTTGTCGAGGATGCCGTGCACCCGGGTCTGCAGCGACTCGACCGTGCTCGCGGTGGAAAAGCGGAAGTTGAACTGGACGCGCGCGGTGCCGGGGATGACGTTGTTGGCGCCGGTGCCGGCGCTGAAATTGGAAATCTGCCAGGTGGTCGGCGGAAAGTATTCGTTGCCGCGGTCCCATTCGGCTGCGGCCAGTTCGGCGATGGCCGGCGCGACTTCGTGGATCGGGTTGCGCGCCATCTGCGGGTAGGCAACATGGCCCTGCACGCCCTGTACGGTGAGGATGCCGGTCAGCGAGCCGCGGCGCCCGTTCTTGATCATGTCGCCAAGCCGCTTGACCGAGGTCGGCTCGCCGACGATGCAGTAATCGAGCTTCTCGCCGCGGCGCGCCAGCGCCTCGACCACGCGCACCGTGCCGTCGGTGGCCGGACCCTCCTCGTCGGAGGTGAACATCACCGCCAGTGAACCGGAGTGGTCGGGGTTGGCTCGCACGAATTCGCGGATCGCCACGACGAAAGCGGCCAGCGAGGTCTTCATGTCGCAGGCGCCGCGGCCATGCAGCACGCCGTCGCGGACCGTCGGCGTGAACGGATCGATGTCCCAGTTCTCGAGGGGGCCGGTGGGCACCACATCGGTATGTCCCGCGAAGCAGACCAGCGGCGCGGCGCGGCCGCGGCGCGCCCAGAGGTTGGTGACGCCGTTCATGGCGATGATCTCGCAGTCGAAACCCAGCGGCTTCAGCTGCGCCATGACGAGGTCGAGGCATCCCGCATCCTCGGGAGAGACCGAGGGTCGCGCAATCAGCTGCTTTGTCAGTTCCAGGGTGTCGATTTCCATTGAATGGACTTTCCGGAGAGGTCAGGCCTTGCGCCAGGTCGTGCATGGTAGCAAAGAGCGGTTAAAATCTCCGCTCTTCCGCCGCTCACTGCCTGCCGCGCCCCCTTGCAATGACCACCCTGCTCGTCTCCCACCGACTGCACGCCGAACGCGGCGCCGATCTCGTCGCGCGGGCACGGCAGCTCGGTGTGGCCCTGGAGCTGGTCGTGCTCCCCGCCGACCCCGAGGGACGCATAGAGGCCGCCGATTGCGCACGGCTCGATCTCGCCTTTTTCTCCTCGGACGTCATTCCGCTGCACGGCCGCCAGTTTTTTTCCGCCGTGCGCAAGGCACCGGCGCTGAAATGGATGCATGTGTTCAATGCCGGCGTCGATCATCCGATCTTCAGCGAAATGCTCGGACGCGGGGTGCGCCTGAGCACCTCGGCGGGTTCCACCGCCGTGCCGATCGCGCAGACGGCGATCGCCGGCCTGTTGATGCTCGCGCGCAACATGCCGCGCTGGATCCGTGCCCAGAGCGAACATCGCTGGGATCCGATGCGGGTGCCCGACGTTCCGCGCGATCTTGCCGGCCAGACCATGCTGATCTACGGCCTGGGCAGCATCGGCCGCGAAATCGCCCGGCTGGCGCGGGTGCTGGGCCTCAAGGTCATCGGCATCCGCCGCAGCCCGCTGCAGCCCGGCGATCCGGTTGACGAACTGCATCCACCCCCGCAACTTGCGACGCTGCTGCCGCGAGCCGACTGGCTGGTGCTCGCGGCGCCGCTGACTGACGAAACCCGCGGCCTGATCAATGCGGACATGCTCGGGCGCCTGGCTCCGGGGGCCCGCATCATCAATGTTGCGCGCGGCGAGATCATCGACGAAACTGCGCTGGTCGCCGCCTTGCGCGACGGCCGGCTCGGCGGTGCCTATCTCGATGTGTTCGAAAAGGAACCCCTGCCGGCGGAGTCTGCGCTGTGGGAGCTGCCCAATGTGCTGGTTTCGCCGCACAATTCGGCAGCGGCGCTGGGCAACGACGACCGGGTGTGCGAGATGTTCCTGGCCAACCTCGGGCACTGGCACCGCGGCAATCCACTCAACAACGAAGTGCGGGCAACCGCCTCAACGAAGGAGGAAAAATGAGGAAAATCAACGGTTTCATTGCGGGACTCGGGCTGCTGGTGGCAGCGGCGCCGGTACTGGCGCAGAACTGGCCGGCGCGCACGGTGCGCATCATCGTGCCCTATGCGGCCGGAGGCAATACCGATTACACGGCGCGCACGGTGGCCGCCAAGGTCACCGAGATGTGGGGCCAGCAGGTGGTCGTCGACAACCGTCCCGGCGGCGGCACCAACATCGGCTCGGAGCTCGCCGCAACCGCCGCGCCGGACGGCTACACACTGTTCATGGGGGGCGCCTCCAATGCCATCAACATGACGCTGTATGCCAAGCCCCCGTACAACACCGCCCGCGATTTCCAGCCGGTGGTGTGGTGCGTGCAGGGCGCCGCACTGCTCGCCGCGCATCCCTCGCTGCCGGCGAAGAATGTCAAGGAACTGATCGCGCTGGCCAAGGCGCGGCCCGGCCAGCTCAACTACGGACACGCCGGTCTCGGCAGCTCCAACCACATGGCCGGCGAACTGCTGAAATACATGGCCGGCATCAACATCGTTCATGTCCCGTACAAGGGCAACACGCCCTCCATCACCGATGCCATTGCCGGCAATGTCGAGATGGTGTTCAGCGGCGTGCCGGCGCTGGTGCCGCATATCAAGTCCGGCCGCCTGCGCCCGATCGCCATCAGCAGCCTGGAGCGTTTCCCCGCGGTGCCCGACATCCCCACTTTCCACGAATCCGGAGTCAAGGGTTACGAGGCCAGCAACTGGTTCGGCCTGATGGCGCCGAGCAAGGTCCCGAAGGACATCGTCAACAAGGTCAATGCCGACGTGAACAAGGCGCTGGCGATGAAGGACGTCCGCGAGCGTTTCGACCGCGACGGCCTGATCACCAAGGGCGGCACCATCGAGGAGTTCGGCAAGTTCATCCGCGCCGAGACCGAGAAGTACGCCAACGTCATCAAGAAAGCCGGCATCAAGCAGCTTTAATCCACCGTCCCGAGGAGAATCCCTTGAAATCGCTGATCGCAGTTCTCGCCGCCGCCACCCTGGCGGTACCCGCGGCCCAGGCCCAGCAAAGCTGGTCACCGAGCCGCAACGTCGAAATCGTCGTCGGCTCCGCCCCCGGGGGCAGCAACGACAAGACCGCGCGCGCGGTCGAAAGGGCCATTGTCGAGGGCAAGCTGATCCCGACCTCGCTGACCGTGGTCAACCGTCCCGGCGGCGGCAGCTCGATCGCCTTCAATTACGTCAACCAGAGGAAGGGCGATCCGCACACGCTGCTGATCGGCACCACGGCGCTGCTGACCAACCACATCGTCGGCACCAGCCCGCTGAGCTACATGGACTTCACGCCGGTGGCCTCGCTGTTCAATGACTACGTGGTGTTCGCAGTCAACGCCAACTCGCCGATCAAGACCGGCAAGGACCTGATCGCAAGGCTGAAGGAAAACCCCCAGTCGGTGGCGCTCGGCTTCGCCACCACGCTGGGCAGCCACAACCACATCGCCGCCGGGCTGCTGGCAAAAAGCATCGGAGTCAACGCGCGCAACCTTAAGGCGATTGCCTTCAAGGGCTCGGCGGAGGCGATCACCCAGCTGCTGGGCGGTCACATCGATCTGGTCACCACGGCGGCCGGCAATGTCGCCGGGCATGTTGCCGAGGGGCGGTTGCGCGTGGTCGGAGTATCGGCGGACAAGCGCTTTCCCGGCGCCTTCGCCCAGGTGCCGACCTGGAAGGAGCAGGGTGCCAACCTGGTCTACGGCGGCTGGCGCGCAATCATGGCGCCGAAGGACATCACGCCGGCGCAGATTGCCTACTGGGAGGGCGTGCTGCGCAAGGCGGCGTCGAACCCGGACTGGAAGGCCGATCTCGAGAAAAACTACTGGTCGGACGACTTCGTCGGCCATGCCCAGTTCAGCAAGGACATCGCCAAGGATTACAACGACATCAAGGCGGTGCTGGTCGATATCGGCCTCGCCAAGCAGTAAGCCGCTGTTCTCCGGAACGGGCTCCGCGCGGGGCCCGTTTCCGTTTTGTCCGCCCGCGCCGTTACCGAACAAGCCACCAGGAGCCGTTCATGAATGCACCCGTCGTCATCACCGAGCGCCCCGCCGAGGGCGTTGGCCTGATCCGCATCAACCGGCCCGAGGCGCGCAATGCGCTGAACCTGGAAGTGCGGCGGCTGATCGGGCAGTACCTGACCGAGATGGGCGAAGACGAATCCGTGCGCTGCATCGTGCTCACCGGCAATGAAAAGTCCTTCGCCGCCGGTGCCGACATCAAGGAAATGGCGAACGCATCGACGATCGACATGCTGCTGCGCGGCACCCAGAAAATGTGGCGCACCATCTACGCCTGCCCGAAGCCGGTGATCGCCGCAGTCAGCGGCTTCGCGCTGGGCGGCGGCTGCGAGCTGGCGATGACCTGCGACATCATCATTGCCGGGGAATCGGCCAAATTCGGACAGCCCGAGGTGAAAATCGGCATCATCCCCGGCGGCGGCGGCACCCAGCGCTTCCCGCGCACGGTCGGCAAGTACAAGGCCATGCGCTATGTGCTCACCGGAGACCTGTTTGGCGCCCGCGAGGCCAGCGAAATGGGGCTGGTCAGCGAGATCGTGCCGGATGCCGAGGTCGAGAAGCGCGCGGTGGCCATGGCCGCGCAGATCGCCGAGCTGCCGCCGCTGGCCATCCAGCAAACCAAGGAGTCGGTGATCCGCGGCATGGATGCTTCGCTGGAAACGGGACTGACGCTGGAAACGCGCACGCTGCAGATGCTGTTTGCCTCCGAGGACCAGAAGGAAGGCATGGCGGCTTTCATTGAAAAACGAAAACCCGGGTTCAAGGGGCGCTAGGCGGGACGAATCCCCGGCCGGAACCCGGCAGCCCGCGCGAGGAGTTCCCTTGATCCTGGCGCTTGCCGGGGGCGCCTTTTTCATGGCCATGGGGTTCGTCGTCATGGCGGCGGCATCGGGACAATTCCCGGTGAGCGCATCCGGACCGAGAGTGCCGGCAGCGATCCTGTGGTTGACCGGCACCGTGTTTTTTGCGGCCGGCTTCGGCATGTTCATGTTCCGCTTTCTGCCGCGGCTGGCGGCGGCGTCCGCCCTGATCGCGCTGTGCGCCTTCATCGCCATATTCAACTGGATTGCCTTCGGCCCGGGCGAACGCCATTTCACCCGTACCACCAGTACGACAAGCGGCGCCGTGTCCTCCGCCAAAAAAGCGCCGGCTTCAGAGCTGGAAGGGCGGCTCGTTTTCGGCATAGCAGCCGGGCTGCTTGATCTGATGATCATAGCCGGGGTCTACCATGCACTGCGGCATCGCGGCCGCCGCCACACACCTGACGGAAGGCCACCGCCCTGAACAAGCCGCCGGCAGCATGGCTGCCGCTCCTCGCCCTGTTCGCCGGCGCGACAGCGATTGCGACAGCGCCGCTGTTCGTCAAGGTCAGTGAGACCGGGCCCGTTGCAACCGCCTTCTGGCGCGTGTTCCTGGCATTGCCGCTGCTGTGGCTGTGGACGCTGGCGAGCGAGGGCATGGTCCGCCAGCGCAGCCATTTCCGCGCGCATCGCGGCAGGCTGTTTGCCGTGGGAGCCTTTTTTGCGGGCGACCTTGCCGTGTGGCACTGGTCGATCCTGCTGACCTCCATTGCCAATACCACGCTGCTGGCCAACCTCGCGCCGATTTTCGTCACGATGGCGGCGTGGCTGCTCTGGGGTCAATTGCCGCGAAAACTGTTCGTCGCCGGACTCGCCGCAGCGATGGCCGGCACGCTGCTGCTGATCGGCGCCAGCTTCGGCCAAGGCGGCGCGGCGCTGCTCGGCGACGGCCTCGGCGTGATCACCGCGATGTTCTACGCGGCCTACCAGATTGCGGTGACCCGGCTGCGCGCATACATGCCGACCGCGAGCCTGATGGCCTGGAGCAGCACGGTGATGGCCTTGCTGCTGCTGCCGCTGGCCTGGCTGTCCGGCGATCAGCTGCTGCCGGACAGCGGCGCAGGATGGATGAAACTGATCGGCATCGCGCTGTGCGCGCAGGTCATCGGCCAGAGCCTGATTGCCTGGGCAATGGCCCATCTGCCCGCAGTGTTCTCATCGGTGGGCCTGCTGCTGCAACCGGTGATGGCGACGCTGTTCGCGTGGCTGTTGCTGGGCGAAACCCTCGGTGCCCTGCAGTTCGCCGGTGCCGCCCTGGTGCTCACCGGCATCGCGCTTGCACGGCGCAGCACCTTACAAAAATTTTAATAAAATCAACTACTTATAAAATAACCAGGTATAGGCTCAGGCTCCGATCTTCTGTTTCAGCTTCGCCTGATACTTGTCGAGGTCGACGACAAAGCGGTCGTGCTCGCACTCGCCGACCTGTTCGACATCGTCGAAGACCTTGATCCTGAAGCTGAGGCGCCGCCGGTCGATGCTGACGAGTTCCACCTCCGCGCGCACGCGCTTGCCCAGCGGCGTCGGCCCCATGTGGCGTATGGTCACCACGGTGCCGACCTGGCCCTGGCCGGGCTTGAGGTGCGGGGCCACAAGCTGTCCCGCCGAACTTTCGCAGAACTGCACCATCGACGGCGTCGAAAACACGCGGTAGTCGCCGCGCTGCGTGGTCATCGCCTCCGTGACTTCACGTTCGACGGTGAGTGTCATGCCGGGATGCAGGGTATCCATGTGCTCCTTTTCGCGTGATCAAGCTGCAGGCATTGTAGCCGAGCGGCCGCAGGGCAGGCACCGCCCCGCACGAGTACCGGCCTTCGCGCCGCGGATCAGCGCAGGTCGGACAGCAGCCGCCGGAAGTCCGGCGAATTTTCCATCAGGCGCGCCGCGGCTGCGCGGATCCTTGCAACGGATTCGGCCGGAAGCTGCAGCGCGGTAGGCAGCGACATCAGGGTGAGGCGCTCCTCCGGATCCTCCAGCGCCTGCAGCCCGACGTTGATGATGTAGAGATCGACGCGGGATTCCGGCGGCACCTGCTGGCTGCGGTGCCAGCGCTGCAGCGACTGGGTCAGGCGCAGCTGCGTCTCGTAGGAATAGCGGTTGATCGGTATATCACCCAGCGCGCGCCCGACCTGCAGGATTCCCGGAACATCGGCGCTCAGGTCCGGACCGCGGTCGGATTCGGTTTCGGCATTGACGATGATGAACACCAGCTTGCGCACGCCGCGGAAGCCCAGCGCCTCGATCGCCGCGTCAACGCTGCCATGGATTTCCGCGGCCTCCATGAAAGCGCCCAGTCCGATGTTGTCGGAGAGCCCGCCGTCGAGCAGGTGCAGGAAGGGGCGCTGCTGCGCATCGAGATAGGACGCAAGCTCCCGGCGGCGCTGTTGCTGGCGCGGCGCGATCTCTCCTTCCGCGGCCGGCGCCTCCAGAAAAGCGGTCGGCGCATCACATTTGCCGGCATAGTTCCACAGCGTCACCGGTGACAGCAACAGCGGCACGGCTGCCGATGCCGCCACCGCGCGCGCGACGGGGAAACGGTCAAGATCGGAGCAGATCAGGTTGAAGTAGTCCTGGGTGAATTCGAGGCGGGCGCCAAGGGCCATGTCGGTGGCGCTGATCACCACGAAAGGGCGGCGCCGGCTCGAGGTCAGCTCGGCAAAGGTGCGCCCTTCGAACAGCGACTCGTCGAGGAATTCCTGCAGCATGTCGGCGCGCCCGTAGCGTGGCGAGAGCAGCCGCGGAATTGCGGTCAGGGAAATGATGCGCGAGGCAAGCTGATCCTGAAGGTTCGGCAGGACAATCCGGCGCTCGAAATCCTCGAAAATGCGGTCGCGGTGCAGCGCATAGTAGGCGGCCGTGATGCTGCCGCCGGAAACCGCATTGATGATGTCGATCTCGTCGAGCAGGCGCTTGGACCGGCCTTCCCAGGTGATCCGCTCCGCGGCCAGCCGCTCCAGCACGCCGTAGGACAGCGCCGCCGCGCGCATCCCGCCTCCGGAGAACGCGGCCAGGACCAGCAGGCTGTCACTGTTGCCGTCGTCCTCAAGGTTGGCGAGGCGGTAACCGTGGGACTCCGAGTAACGCTCGAGCGGCGCATTGACCGTGTAGTGCCAGGCACCGCAACCGCCAAGCGGCAGCAGAAGCAACAGCACACAAACGCGGAGCACGCTGCGCATGGGACTCACCAGCGCCCGATCGAGGCCGCGATCAGCAGGCTGAACTGCAGCCCCGGCAGTATCAGCCCGAGCATGAAGGAGCGGTTGAAATGCGCCACCAGGGTCTGCTCGGGCCGGGAGCGGATCAGCGCAAAGCTGATGACCAGGGTCAGGGGCATGCCGAACAGCGCCATCAGCAGGGCGCCAAGCCCGACGAAGGAGCCGCCGGATGCGGCCTGGCTGAAAATCAGGGTCAGCACGGCCTGCAGCAGCAGCGGGATGCCGAGGCAGGCGAGATATTTCAACAGGACTGCGGCTGAGGCACGGGGAGTTACTTCTCGGGATAGGCGTCAAAGGCGATCGCGTCGGCGTCACAGCCCAAAGCTTTCGCCATGCCGGCGAGCGCATCCTCGGTGAGCGCCACTACCGAATACTCCGCTTCAATGCCCTTCGCCGCAAGAAACGCCTTGGCCCTGTCGCCGGAAGTCCAGGTCACCACGAGGTCGGGCTGGCCGTCGCCGACACTGCGGCTGACCGGGAACCCGTCGGATTTGCTGACGATCGCGAACATGTCCGCCCCCTGCACAAATGATACGAACCCGTTTTCGGGATTGTAATCACAGAACGGGCAGCATGGACAGCCATGCCGGCACCCGCCCCTCCGGCGCCGGCTGAAGAGATTCTCCGGAGCGCGGCAACCTCAGCCGCGCGGCCCGTCACGGCAAATCAGCCATCGCGCTTGAGCACGGCCTCGATGTCCTCGACGGGCACCTTGATGTTCAGTCCGGCGCGCTCCTGCTGCAGGATCAGATAGGAGCGGGAGTCCCGATGCGCCCAGCCGCGGTTGAGCGCTTCGGTCATTTCGGCGTAGGTCAGGTTTGCGAGCCGCATCGGCACCCCGATCTCGCGTGCCAGCTCGGTGGCCAGGGTGACGTCCTTGTGTGCCAACGCCAGTGCGAAGTTCGGCGGATCGAACTTGCCCTGCAGGAACTGGTCACCGATGCGGTCGAAGGAACGCTTGCGGCCGAGCGCGCCCTGGCGGATCGCGGCCCACAGCGGCAACGGGTCGACGCCCGCCTTGACGCCCATCGTGAACAGTTCGACCAAGGCGAGCTGCATCGCGTAACCGGCGCAGTTGTGCACCAGCTTCGCCACTGACCCGGCGCCGACCGGTCCGATGTGGATCACCTGGTCGCCCACCGCATCAAGCACCTTGCGGCAACGCTCGAACTCGGCCTTGTCACCGCCCACCCACAGCGCCATTTTCCCGGACTTTGCGCCGGAGGGGCCGCCGCTCACCGGCGCGTCGAGCAGGGAAATTTTCTTTTCGGCGAACCGCGCATGCAAATCGCGGATCACCGTAGGCGAGTTGGTCGACAGGTCGAACCACACCGTGCCGGGTCGCATGACCTTGAGCAGGCCCTCGGCCACTGCCTTCACTTCCTTCGGCCCCGGCAGCGAGGTCAGGACCACGTCCGCATCGCGCCCCAGATCCTCCACCGTGTCCGCCCAGCGCGCGCCGCCGGCGACATGGGGTGCCGAGGCCTCCTTGCGCACGTCATGCACGGTCAGCGCAAATCCGCCCTTCATGGCGTTCAGCGCAATCGAGGCTCCCATGGTGCCCAGTCCTATGAATCCCACTCGCATCTTCAGCTCCTTTGTTTGAATCCCGAATGTCCTAGTCGACCTTGATCCCGGCCTTCTTGACGACGCCTTCCCATTTCACGATTTCGGCGGAAATGTGTTTCTGGTACTCCGCCGGCGTCGATCCCACCAGCTCCACGCCGTCAGCCTTGAAGCGCTCCTGCATTTCCGGCGTGCGCAGGACATCCACGATCCCCCGGTTGAGGATGTTGACGACTGTCACCGGAGTGGCCGCGGGGACCAGCACGCCGTACCAGTTGGTCACTTCGTATCCCGCGACGCCGGTCTCCGCAATCGACGGCAAATCCGGCATGGCGGGCGAACGCTTGGGACTCGTGACCGCGAGGGCGCGAAGGCGCCCGGTCTTGATATGCGGAACCGATTCCAGCGGCGTGGCAAACACCATGCTGATCTGTCCTGCCAGCACGTCGGCAAGCGCGGGGCCGCCGCCCTTGTACGCCACATGCAGCAGGTTCGTGTTCGTCAGCGCGCCGAGCAGCGCCCCGGAGAGGTGCTGCAGGCTGCCTTGACCTGCGGAACCGTAGGTCAGGCCGCCGGGTTTGGCCTTGGCCAGCGCCAGCAGCTCCGGAATCGATTTTGCCGCTACGCCCGGATGCAGGACCAGCACATAGGACTGCTGGGTCATCTGGGTGACCGCCCTGAAATCCTTCAGCAGGTCGTACGTCAGGCGCCCGTGGTGCGTAGCGCGGCGCGCGGTATGGGTTCCGGTGATCATCACCATGGTGTGCCCGTCCGGATGGGCACGGGCCGCCGTTTCCAGTCCGATCGCCCCGGTCGCGCCGGGCCTGTTGTCGACGACCACGGTCTGCCCCAGCAGCGCGCCGAGCCGGGGCGCCACGGTGCGCGCGGTGATGTCCACGCCGCCGCCGGGTGCCAGCGGAATGATGAAACGGATCGGGCGCTGCGGAAACTGCTGTGCCGAGGCCTCCGGCATCGCAGCAAACAATGCACAGGCAACACAGGTCAGCGATGCCAGACCGGACAGGCCGGCTGAATGCGGTACAGTCATAAATACCTCCTCGTTTGGACAGGTATTGCAGCAGCGCGGCTGATGCCGCTGTTATTCTGGTTGGACGTTGATTCTTTGCCGCGCCGCATTCGGCGTCAAGCTGATGACCGCACTATGGAGCCGGCATTACCAGGCCGCTTCCAGCGCGCTCATCAGCGCATCGCGCTCACGCAGGAACTCGCGCTTCGGATCGGCATTGAAATTTTTGAGCGATGCTTCCAGCACATCGGCCAGGCTGTCGCGCGGGATATCCAGCTCGCCCAGCCGCACCGGCATGCCGGCCTGGGCAAAGGCGCGCTCCACGGCCTCCGCGGCCCGTTCATGCGGCGGACGGCTGTCGTTCGCCTCGAATGCCGCGGCAATCAATGCCATGGCTTCCGGATCGCGCATGCCGAAATGGCGGATCACGGTCGCGGTCAGCGCCGAGTTGGCCTCGCCCTGTCCGACATGGGCATGGCGGTTGAACAGCGCGGTGGCCAGCGCATAAGTCACCCGTGCCGGCCAGTGTTTTTCGGTCAGCGCGCCGCCGTCATCGGCATCGCGATTCTGCAGGAAAGCGGCGGCACACATTTCGAGCCGCGCCGCGGCATCCGAGGGATCCGCCATGCGCGGATAGGCGCCGCGCGCGAGGCGAAAGGCCTGCAGCCGGTCGCCTTCCGACAGCGGCGCCATGCGCGGCGCACCGAGGTTCATGATCGCGCGCCAGAATACCGAGGTACCGGTGGTGCGGGCCAGCGACACCGGCGCAGTCAGCAGTGCTTCCTCGTCCCAGAACAGCGCGACGGGCCGGGTCTTGGGATCAAAAAACTCCATGCGGTTCGGACGTGCCGGATCCTTCACCGCAGAGCCTGCACGGTTCTGCGCGGTGGTTGCCGCGGTCAGTACATTGATGACCGGCAACTTGGGCGCCAGCAGCCTGGGACTGATCGCCGGCGCATTGTCCGGATATTGGGTGATCAACTGGTCAACGGGCGCTTTTTCGGCAAGCAGGATCGCCACCACGCGCGTGCCCTGGATCACGCTGCCGGCACCGACACCGATCAGCAGGTCGGCATCTGCCGCGCGCGCCGCAGCCGTCGCCGCCTGCACCGACGCCAGCGTGGTGTCCTTCTCGATTTCATCATAGCGGCCGGCATAGGCCGGACCGAGGATCGCCGCGATGCGGTCGACCAGGCCGGTCCTGCGCGACACGCTGCGGCCGCAGATCACGTAGGCACGTTGCGAGCGGTGGCGTTTCAGTTCAGCCGGCAGGTTCTCCAGCACGTCCCTGCCGCTGTACAGCCGCAGCGGATAGCCGGTGGCGCGAAACCCGTGCTGGTAAGCCATCAGGCGCGGACCGCCTTGTAACGCTCGAATGCCGCCAGCGCCGCCAGCGGGTGGCCGGCATTGGCCATTTCGTCATACACCGGCACGCCCAGCGCCACCGCCTTGTCGCGGAACTCGCGCTTGCGCGCCTCCAGCGCGGGCTCGCCGTCGGAGCGCAATACCAGGATGAAATGCGACTGGCCCGGATACTTCTCCTGCACCCGCATCGCGGCAGCCACCAGGTTGTCCAGCACCTCGGGCTTGGTGCGTCCGACGAAGGCCGACAGGTTGAGGTGCATCACCAGCGCTTCGGGCTTGCCCTGGCCGCAGATGATGTCGAGGATTTTTTCGGCGACGCGGCCGTCGTCCTGCTGCAGCGTGCCCACGGGGCAGTCCACCGGATTGGTGATGCTCGTCCCCGGCGGCAGCTTCAGCGCCGCCAGCGCGTCGATCGGGCCCTGCTCGAAAGGCAGCACGTCGAGGCCGAGGCGGGCGAAGTAGTCGGTCGCCAGCACGCTGGTGCCGCCGCCGTTGCCGAACAGCACGACCTTGCGCGTCGGCCGCTGCGGGCGCGGCGTCAGGGTCTGGAAAATCAGCAGCGTGTCGATGAAATGATCCAGCGTGTCGACCAGCATGCAGCCGGTCTGCCGCGCCAGCGCCACCCACACGCGGTCGTCGCCGGCGAGTGAACCGGTGTGCGAGGCCGCCGCCGCAAGGCCCTGCTGGGTGCGGCCGCCTTTCAGGATCACCACCGGCTTCGAGGCCCTGGCATTGCGCAGGATGTCGAACAGCCGGCGGCCGTCCTTGGCGGTCTCGATGTACATGCCGATCACTTTGGTCTGCGGATCAGCGAGATAGAACTCGAGCAGGTCGGAAGGCGTGACGTCGGCGCAGTTGCCGACGGTGACGAGTCCGGAGAACTTGACGCCGCGCGACAGGCCGCGGCGGATGATGTCGGTGCCGAGCCCGCCGCTCTGCGACACGATGCCGACATGACCAACTTCCTTGGGTCCGATTTCGGCGAAAGTGACGCGACCGCGCGGCGTGTAGATGCCGAGGCAGTTGGGACCGAGCAGACGCATGCCGCCGGCCTTCGCCGCCTGCACCAGCTCGTCCTGCAGGCCCTTGCCCTCGTCCACTTCGCCAAAACCGCTGGAAATGACCTGGGCGAAACGCACATGTCCCTTCGCCGCTGCGAGCATGCCCGGAATCTGCGCGCCGGACACCGCGATGTAGGCATAGTCCACCGGCCTAGGCGTGTCGGCCAGCGACTTGTAGGCCGTGAGCCCGTCGATCTCGGCGGCACCGGGATGGATCGGATAAATGTCGCCGCTGAAGCCGAATTCGCGGATGCGGCGGATGAACACATTGGGCAGCGCATTGCCCTTGGTCGACGCGCCGATCACGGCAACGGTTTTCGGCGCGAACAGGGGGGTGAATTGTTCGATGATGTTCATGTTTTCTTTCCTGCGATCAGCCGAGGATGAAGCGGGCGTCGACCGCGACGGCACCGTTGTCGGACACGATCAGCGGGTTGATGTCGGCTTCGCTGATGTCGGCGGCATGCTTCAGCAGCAGACCATCCTCGCCGCCGATTTTCAGCAGCACGTCGATGATCGCCTCGCGCGAGGCGGGCTTGCCGCCGCGGGCACCCTTAAGAATTGCAGCGCCCTTCAGTTCGTCGAGCATCTCCTCGGCATCGATGCGCGCAATCGGGCACAGACGGAAGGACACGTCCTTCAGGATCTCGACGAAAATTCCGCCCAGGCCGACCATCACCAGCGGGCCGAATTGCGGATCGCGCAAGCCGCCGATCACCAGCTCATGTCCGGCCGGCGCCATTTCCTCGACCAGGAAACCCTCTATGCGCGCCCCCTTGATCTTGGGCGCGTTGAGCATGCCATCAATCGCCAATTTCACTTCGGCGACCGATTTCAGGTTGACCTTGACGCCACCGGCATCGCTCTTGTGCAGGATGTCGGGGGACATGACCTTGACCACCACCGGCGTCTGCAGACCCTGCATCACGGCATCGACATCGGCGACACCCTTGGCAATCCGTGATTGCGGCACGCGGATGCCATGGCTGGCGAGCAACTGCTTGCCGGCACTTTCATCAAGCGCCTGGCGACCCGCGCGCCGCGCCGCAGAAACAATTGTATCTTCTTGATTTTTAATCATATTTTTCTACCGGTTACTTCGCCTATGATTCCGGTGTGCACCCGCCCCTCGCGGAACTGCGCGGAGTTCAGGATGTTCACCACCGCCGGGATGTTGTGCTTGAGACCCTGGATGTCGAAGCTGTTCAGCGTCTCGATCAGCTTGTCGATCGCCGCAGCGCGGGTCGCCGCGCGCACGATGACCTTGGCGATCATCGGATCGTAATGCGGCGTCACGTCCCGGCCCTCGGCATAACCGGTGTCGATACGGATGCCGTCGCCCTCCGGCGGCCGGAACACGGTCAGCTTGCCCGGTGACGGAAAGAAATTCTTTGGATCCTCGGCATACACCCGCGCCTGTATGGCATGACCCTTGACCTCGGCTGGTCCGGGCAGTATGTCGGCGAGTTTTTCGCCCGCCGCGGAACGGATCTGAGCGCGCACCAGATCCACCCCGGTGACTTCCTCGGTGACCCCATGTTCCACCTGCAGACGCGTGTTCATTTCCAGGAAGTTGAAGGAACCGTCGGCGCCGAGCAGCATTTCCACAGTGCCGATATTGTCGTAGCCCATGCTGCGCATGATCCCGGCAATCTGTTCGGCCACGGCGACCGCCTTGTCGCGGGGAATTTCCGGCCCCGGCGCCTCCTCGATGACTTTCTGGTTGCGGCGCTGGGTCGAGCAGTCGCGCTCGAACAGGTGCATCGCCCCGCCATGGGCATCGCCGAGGACCTGGAATTCGACATGGCGCGGGCGCTCGATCAGCTTCTCGAGGTAAACCTCGGCGGTGCCGAAGCCGCGGCTCGCCATGGAGCGCGAGCGCTCGACGGCAGTCAGCAGTTCGGCTTCGTCTTTCGCCGGCAGCATGCCGATACCGCCGCCGCCGCCCGCCGGCTTGACCAGCACCGGGAAGCCGATCCTGCGCGCGGCCGCGATGATGGCGTCGTTGTCGTCGGGCAGCACGCCCGAGCCTTGCGACATGGGCATCCCGTACTGCGCAGCAATGTCGCGGGCACGCGTCTTGTGGCCCATCGCGTCTATCCATTTCGGCGACGGCCCGATGAAACAGGATCCGGCATCGATGACCTTCTGCGCGAACGCGGCGTTCTCCGACAGAAATCCGTAACCCGGATGCAGGCTGTCGGCGCCGGATTTTTTGAGGACATCGATGAGGGTGTCCTGGTTGAGGTAGCTCTCGCGCGCGGGAGCGGCGCCGATGGCGAAGGTCTGGCTCGCCATTTCAAGGTAAGGGGCGTGGTGGTCGGCCTCGGAGTAGACGGCGACCGAGTGGATATTCATCTCGTTCAGCGCCCGCAGCACGCGGGCGGCGACGGCGCCGCGGTTTGCAACCAGTACTTTGTTGAACATCGGGTGCGGATTCCGGAAACAGTATGAAAAAAGAAACGTGGAACGCGGCCGTTGGGTGTTGGGTGCGCGTTCCGCGTTTCGCGAAAACTCAGTAGCTCGTCGGCCAGCTGCGCATCAGGTGCTGCCCGACACCCTTGGTCATGCGCAGCTTGTAGACGTCGAGCATGCGTATCAGGTAGTCACGGGTGTCCTGCGGGCGGATCACCGATTGCGCGGCATACACCGCCGCCAGCCCCCAGACGTCGGCGCCCTTGCGGATGTCGGCCAGCGCTTCCTCGAAGCCGGGCTCGCCGTGTCCGACGCCGTGCACGATCTTGGTGGCGAAATCCGGGCTCATGAAGCTGACCTCGGCGCTGGGCCAGGCCGCCACTTCGTCGGAGTGCCGCCCGCCGCCCATGCAGACATAGGCGCGGCCGTAGCTCTTGCGCACGATTACCGAGATGTGCGGAACCGTCACCAGCGTCATCGCATTCATGAAGTTCATGATCTTGCCGGGGGCGCCGGCGCGCTCGGCTTCGGTGCCGATCTGGAAGCCCGGGGTGTCGACCAGCATCACGAAGGGGATGTTGAAGGAATCACACATCACGATGAAGTCGACGATCTTGCGGCAGGCATCGGCATCGAGAGCGCCGCCGCGGTGCAGCGGATTGTTGGCAATGATCCCCACTGACTTTCCGCCGAGGCGCGCCAGCGCGGTGACTGCGCTCTTGCCGAAACGCGGCTTCATTTCGAACAGCGAATCCTTGTCGACCATGCACTTGATTACCCGCTTCATGTCATACACCTGGGTGCGGCTCTCCGGCAGGATGTCGAACACCTTGTGCATGTCGGCACCCGAGCCGGCCGGTACCGGCGCGTCGGCCGGCGCCTCCCTGTGGTGGTTGGGCATGTACGACAGGAACTTCTTGATCTGGTCGAACACCTCTTCTTCGGTGTCGGCAAACTGGTCGATCAGACCCGTGGTCTCGGCGTGCAGGCGCCAGCCGCCAAGCTCTTCGGCAGAAACCTTTTCTCCCAGTGCCATCGACACCAGGCGCGGGCTGGACACGGCCATGATCGCGCTCTTGTGCATGATCGCGAAGTCGGACTGGCACATCAGCCAGGTCGAGGAGCCGAAAGAGGGGCCAAAAGCGGCGGCAGCGGTCGGCACTTCGCGCAGGCGGCGGAACTGGGTGTTGTCGTTGCCGAGCAACAGGCCCATCCCGCGCGAACCCATCGCATCCGGCAGGCGCGCCCCGGTGGATTCGCCGATCAGCACCAGCGGCATTCCGCGCTCGGTGGCGACGCGTTTCATGTGTCCGACCTTCTTGCTGTTGGTGGCCGAGGTCGACGCGCCTTTCACGGTGAAGTCGTTGATCACCGCGCAGACGTCGCGGCCGTCGATGCGGCCGAAACCGGCGAGCTTGCCGTCGGTCTGGGTCTCGTCCTCCTGTTCCGGATAGACACCGGATGAGCCGAACAGGCCGGATTCGATGAAAGAGCCCGGATCCATCAGGTAGTCGATGCGCTGGCGCGCGCTCCACATGCCCTGCGCGCTGCGCTTGGCGTATTTGTCGGCGCCGCCGCCGGCGAGCGCCTTGGCGCGGCGGGCTTCGTATTCCTGCAAGAGTGCTTCGTGAGCCATGTTGTGCTTTCAGATCAAGATCAAAATCTGGCCACAGAGGACACAGAGAAAACCCTCTGATTTCCATTTACAAGATAAAAGCTGTTCACAGCCATTGATTTATCCTGTAAATCCTGTCCATCCTGTTAATTTGTTTCCTCTGTGCTCTCTGTGTCCTCTGTGGCTGCTTTCAGCTTTTCAGCATTTATGGTCGAACGCCCGCACGCCACTTCGGGCCGAGCTGGCTGGCCAGGCGCCCCTGCAGCGCATCGATGAACTGGCACAGGTAGGGGCGCGTCTCGCGCGGGTCGATCAGATCCTCGATCGCAAAGGCTTCTGCGGTGCGGAAGGGCGAAGCCAGCTGCTTGAGTTCAGCTTCGATCTCGCGTTCCCGCGCAAGGGGGTCGGGCGCGCTTTCGATTTCGCGGCGGTAAGCCGCCTTCACCCCGCCCTCGACGGGCAGCGAGCCCCATTCACCCGAAGGCCAGGCGATCTTGAAATTAAGGCCGGCGCGGTCAATGAAGCCGCCGCCGGCAACGCCGTAGCACTTGCGCACGATCACCGTGAACATCGGCACTTTCGTCTGGCCAAGGATGTAGCGGGTGCGCACGCCCTCGCGCAGGATCGCGTCGGCCTCTGACTCGCGGCCCACCATCAGACCGGGAATGTCGGCAAACAGGATGATCGGGATGTTGAACATGTCGCAGAGCTCGGCAAAGTGCCCCTGCTTGCGCGCCGCCTTGTAATCCATGATGCCGCCGACCATCGGGTTGCTGGCAACGATGCCGACGACCTTGCCGTTCATCCGGGCCAGCGCGGTGATCACCGCCCTGCCGAAGGTCGGCTGGATCTCGAAAAACGAATCGCGGTCGACGACCATGCCGACCAGCTTTTTCATGTTGTAGGCCTGGCGGTTCGAGCGCGGCACGATGCTCGCCAGCGCGTCCTCGCAGCGGTCAACCGGGTCGCCGTTGTGCTCCACCGGCGGCAGCTCCCAGACGTTCTGCGGCATGTACGACAGGAAGCGGCGGATCTGCGCGAAACAGTCCTGCTCGTTCTCGGCGACGTTGTCGATGGTGCCGGCGGTATCGACGGCCACTTTCGTGCCGCCGAGCTCGTCCTTGTGCAGCTTCTCGCCGAATGCGCGTTCGACCACGGGCGGGCCGGCGGCAAAGATCTGGCCCGTGCCTTTCACCATGATCGACCAGTGCGCAAGGATCGCCCGCATCGAAGGACCCCCGGCCGTGGTACCCATCACCGCAGACACCACCGGCACCTGCCCCATCAGTTCGACCGAGCGTTCGATGCCGTCCTGGCCGTAGCCGGGCACCACGGTATAACCCTTGCGCTTCGCGGTGTTGACCGTGCCGCCGGTGCCATCAATCAGGTTGATCAGCGGCATGCGGTACTCGAAAGCGAGATCCTCGACAAAGCCGCCCTGTCCGCCCTTGCGGCGGTCGCTGCCGAAGCCGGTGCCGGCGCGGATGGTGTAATCCTCGCCACCGATGGCCACTGGCCGGCCGTTGATGCGGGCAATTCCCATGACATAGGGCGCGGGCTCAAAACCGATCAGCTTGCCGCTCGCATCATATTGTCCGCGCCCGGCCAGTTTGCCGACCTCGCGAAACGAGCCGGGATCGGCCAGCGTGGCAATGCGCTCGCGTACCGTGAGCTTGCCTTGGGCATGGTGTTTCGCGACCGCCTCGGGCCCGCCACAGGCTTCCGCCAGCGTGCGTCGCCGCTGCAGCTCTTCGATTTCAGCCTGCCAGCTCATCAAAAATTATTTTTAAATCAGATATTTATTTGAAAGTGTGGGCTCACACTACAACAAGGTGACAGCTCACTCCTCAATAATGGCGACCACCTGTCCCTCGGACACCGGGTCTTTTTCCTTGACCAGAATCTCGGCAACGGTGCCGCCATCTTCGGTGATCACGGGGATTTCCATTTTCATGGACTCGATCACGATCAAGGTATCGCCACCCTCAACTTTGTCGCCGGGTTTGGCTTTGAGCTGCCAGACAGTACCGGTAATTTCGGATTTGACTTCGATGCGGGCCATGGTGGAACTCCTCGAAAATAGGGAAAAGTGGCGGTTTGAATGCTATGCTCGCGGACATATTGTTGTCAAGAAGATTGTTGACAATAATACAAATGGAGGCTATGGTGTCCACATTGCATCAAGCCCAGTGACGACCTCAGACCAGATCGGCCCGCCATGCCCGCCCATCCCGCTGCAGAAATGCACCCTTCGCTGCGCCCCTCAGCACCGCTGACGCAGTCGCTGCCGGAGCAGATCGCCGCCCGGCTGTCCGAATGCATTGTTTCCGGCGCCTACGCCCCGGGCCAGCGCATCATGGAACAGGCTGTCGCCGAGGAGTTCGAAGTCAGCCGCGGTCCGGCGCGTGAAGCGCTGCGGCTGCTGGAAAAGGACGGACTGGTGATGATCCTGCCGCGGCGCGGCGCCCAAGTCACCAATCCGAGCATCGAGGAAGTCCATGAAATCTTCGATATCCGCGCCATGCTCAACGGCCTGCGCGACCGCCTCATCGCCGAGGGACCACACCGCGCCGAACTGATCCCGGCCCTGGAGCGCGACATCGAGAAACTCGCGCAGACCGCAGCCACTCCCGGCCCCGGCGATGACTACATCGACACCGTGCTGCGTCTGAACCGTTTGCTGACCCAGGCTGCCGGCAACCATCGCCTGCAGACCATCCTCGGCTCGCTCGCGGTGCAGACCGTGCGCTACACGCGGCTGGGGCTCTCCACGCCGCAGCGCCGCCAGCAATCGGTGCGCAACTGGCAAAGCCTGCTGCAGGCGATCCGCGCAGGGGACGGCGACGCCGCGGAGCGCATCGCACGCCAGCGGGTGATCGATTCCCGCGACGCCGCGGTCGAGCATCTGCGCGCGCAGGCAGGCTGAATCCGGCCCGTCTCCTCGGTTGTGCCCCCTTGCAGCGGCGCTTAAGATAGCGCCCTCCTGCAATCCCACCGGAATCCACGCCATGACCGCACTGCCGAAACTGACCGATGCCACCCTGACACTCGACGGCCGCGTCGCAATACTCACCTTCAACCGCGACGACGTGCGCAACGCGCTGACCAGTACCGAGCTGGTGTCCGATATCGTCAACACCCTGCAGTGGACCGGCAGCTGCCTCGACGCCTCGGTGCTGATCATCACCGGCGCCGGCAGCGCATTCTCCGCGGGCGGCAACATCAAGACCATGGGCGAGCGCGCGAAAGCGCCGGCGCATGAACTGCAGCGCAATTACCGGACCGGCATCCAGCGCATTCCGCTGGCGATGCAGGATGCCGACATCCCGGTGATCGCGGCAATCAACGGCCCGGCGATCGGCGCCGGCTTTGACCTCGCGAACATGTGCGACATCCGGATCGGATCCACCGAGGCACAGTTCGGAGAAACCTTCGTCAACCTCGGCATCATTCCCGGCGACGGCGGCGCCTGGTTCCTCAACCGGCTGCTGGGCTACCAGCGTGCCGCCGAGCTGACCCTGACCGGACGCATCATCAAGGCGGAAGAAGCGAAAGCACTGGGCATCCTGCTCGAGGTGACCGAGCCCGGCGAGTTGATGGCCGCGGCCCGGAAGCTCGCCGGCAAGATCGCCGCCAAGCCGCCGCAGGCGATCCGTTATGCCAAGCGGCTGCTCAAACTGTCGCAACGGCAAAATCTCGACGAACACCTGGACGCCTGCTCGGCTTTCCAGGCCATCTGTCACAAGACCGAGGATCACCAGGAAGCGCTGCGGGCATTTTTTGACAAGCGCAAAGGCGACTTCAAGGGCCGCTGATGCTCTTCCTGTACCGAGGCGCCTGCATCCTGTTGCTGGCGGTGATGCCGGCCATCGCGGCTGACGCCCCACCGGGGAACAAGTCGCCAGTCAAATCCGGCGACAGCGCGTTTGCTCCGCGTGATGAAGCGGCGGGGGATCCCTCATGGACGCGCTTCCGCGAACAGTTGCTGCAGGCCCTGCAGGGGCGCGATCGCAAGTTCGTGCTTGGCATCGTCGCCCGCAACGTGCGCAACGGCATCGACCGCCCCCCGGGTATAGAGGAGTTCGTGCGGCAGTGGGACGTCGACTCCGCGGACAGTCCGCTGTGGCGCGAGCTTCCCCGCGCGTTGCACCTCGGCACAGCCTGGTACAGTCATGAAAGAATGCCCCGCAGTCTGTGCGCACCTTATGTGCTGCCGCGCTGGCCCCGTGACGTCGATCCCCACGAATACGGCGCGATAACCGCACGGGAAACCGCCCTGCGCGCCGGAGCCTCGGGCAGCGCGGAGATCCTGGCGAACCTCGGCCACTCCATTGTGCGCGTGACGGACTGGGAAGTGGCCGACAGCGACACCGACAACCGGCAGAAATGGGTGAAGATCCGGATCGGGGAACGCGAGGGCTTCATCCCGGAGGAGCATATTCGGAGCCCGCTCGAGCATCTGGCCTGTTTCCGCAAGGGCGAGGCCGGCTGGCGTCTCACCTCCTTCCTCGCCGCCGGCGAGTGACATGGAGGCAGGATGCGCCGGGTCCTGCTCGCTGCAGCGCTGCTGATGGCCGCGGGAAGCGCAGCAGGCCTCGACCTCCAGGGCCATCGCGGCGCCCGCGGGCTGCTGCCGGAAAACACCCTCCCGGCCTTTGCCGGCGCCCTGTCACTCGGCGTCAGCACCCTCGAGCTGGATACCGCCGTCACCCGCGACGGCGTGATCGTCGTCAGCCACGACTCCACCCTGAACCCCGACATCACGCGCAACCCCGACGGGACCTGGATCGCCCGCCGGGATATCGCGATCCATGCGCTGACCTGGAAGGAGCTGCAGGCCCATGATGTGGGGCGCATCCGCCCGTTGTCCCTCTACGCGCAGCGATTTCCCGAACAACAGCCGCTCGACGGGACGCGCATCCCGCGGCTTGCCGACGTGTTCGCCCTTGTCCGCCGGGCAGGCAACGAGACCGTGCGCTTCAATATCGAAACCAAGATCTCTCCGGAGCAGCCCCGGCTCGCGCCCTCGCCCGAGGCATTTGCGCGCGCACTGATCGAGGAAATCCGCCGGGAACGCCTGGAGTCGCGGGTCACGATACAGTCCTTCGACTGGCGCACGCTGCAGGCTGTGCAAAAGGTGGCTCCGGAAATCGCAACGGCATATCTGACGGTGCAACAGTCCTGGCTCGACAATGTCCGTGCAGGCCAGGCCGCCTCACCATGGACTGCGGGATTTCATGTCGGCAATCATGGCGGCTCGCTGCCGCGGATGGTGAAAGCCGCCGGGGGCGCCATATGGTCGCCTCATTTCGCAGAACTGACCCGCGGGCAGCTGAGGGAAGCGCATCGGCTGGGGCTTAAGGTGCTGGTGTGGACCGTCAACGATCCGTCGGACATCGCACGCCTGATCGACTGGGGGGTCGACGGCATCATTTCCGATTATCCCGACCGCCTGCGGCGGCTGGCCGCCGATCGCGGCCTCGCCCTGCCGCCGGCGACCGCCGTCACGCCCTGAGGCGCTTACAGGCTGCCATAAGAGTGCAGCCCGGACAGGAACATGTTGACACCGATGAAAGCAAAGGTCGTCACCAACAGGCCGACGATCGCCCACCAGGCCAGTATCGGCCCGCGCAAACCCTTGATCAGCCGCATGTGCAGCCAGGCGGCATAGTTCAGCCATACGATCAGCGCCCAGGTTTCCTTGGGATCCCAGGACCAGTAGCCGCCCCAGGCTTCCGCGGCCCACATCGCCCCGAGGATGGTGGCGATGGTGAAAAAGACAAAGCCGATGGCGATGCACTTGTACATCACGTCGTCCATCAGCTCCGCCGGCGGCAATACCCGGCTGAGCAGCCCTTTGCCCGACAGCAGGTAGGCTATCCCCACCATCGCGGCGATCGAAAACGCGCCGTAGCCGACAAAATTGGCGGGCACGTGGATTTTCATCCACCACGATTGCAGAGCCGGCACCAGCGGCTGGATTTCGTGCGCACCGCGGTCGAAGGTGTACCAGAGAATGAACCACACCGCGGCAAGGATGATCAGCAGCACGAAGGCACCGAGGCGGCGCGTGGCATAGCGGCCTTCGTAATACAGGTAGAGCAGCGCGGTGATCACGCAGAACAGCACGAAAACTTCGTAAAGGTTGCTGATCGGGATGTGGCCGACATCCGGGCCGATCAGGTAGGACTCGTACCAGCGTACCAGCAGCCCGATGAAGCCCATCGCGGTGGCGCTCCAGGCGAAGCCTGTGCCGGCGCGGGCAGGGCCCTCGGCACGGGCCAGCAAGCCGGCCCAGTACGCGATGCCGGACATCGCGTAGAGAAAACACATCCACATGATCGCGGTCTGGCTGGAAATCATGTACTTCAGGAAGAACACCTGTTCGGCCCGGGCCAGGTCTCCCTGGTACAGCCAAATGCTCCACAGGCTGACCGCCACCAGGACGATCATCAGCGTGCGCACGGCCTTCCAGTGCCAGCCGAGCCCGGCGAGCGAAAAAGCGGTGCCGACGAGTATCGCCTGCTCATAGCTGTCCATGTAGGCACCGTAGAGGCGGAGCGCGACGCCGGCGCCGACCAGCAGCGCAACGGCGTAGGCCCAGTCAAACCAGGACAGCCGGCGCAGCCAGGACTGTTGTTGCGGCAGGGTCTGTGCAAGTTCCATGATCAACCTTTCACGGCTTCGGCCAAGGCGGCCTTGTGGCTTTCGAATTCGCGTTCGTTTTCCAGGGTCTGGCGGTTGGTGGCCATGGCCAGCAACATCTTGCCCTGCGCCGATTTGACCAGCAACCAGATCCGCCGTTCGCGGATGTAGAGCATCGCGAACACCCCGAGGACCAGCATCAGCGAGCCGCCATAGACGATGTTCTGGCCCGGGGCCCGGGTAAGCTGGAGTCCCGAGGCCTTGACCTCCTCGTACTGGACGAGCTGCAGGTAGACCGGAGCGCCGTAGGCGAAGCTGTCGCTGACCGAGGTCAGGGTATCACGCACAAAACGCAGCGTTTTCGGGTCAAACGGTGCGGGCGGCAGCCGGGCCCGTTCGCGCGCGAGCTGCAGGGCCTCGAGGGCTGCGCCCTCGAGCACTTTCACATAGACGTCGGCCGCCTTCTCCTGCTCGGCCTGCGGGATGCCCTTCTCGATGAACTGTCCGACCGATTCGAAACCGCGCACGGCGAACAGCTGCATCACCTTTTCCGCGCTCTCGGCCAGCCGCGCCCGCATTTCCGCCGGCACCGTGGACCCGCTCACCGCATTGTTCGCGAACCGGCGACCGATTTCCGGCCAGGCCTGCTCATCGAGCAGCACCGCGCGCAGCTGCATGTGCCCGTCGATGCGGCCATCCGGATCCAGCGGCAGGCGCAGGAAGCGGAATCCCTCGTTCGGAGTGGATCGCACCCCGGACATCAGGTACCAGGCGCCTTCGAGCTCGAGCGGCAGCATGTAATTGCTGAACTCCTTGGCCTGCCCCTGGGCGTCGCGCAGGCGGTACTGGAAACTGGGGCCGACGTTGCGCAGGTCCTTCTTCGAAAGGTCGGCTGCGCCCGAGCCCAGCTGGGCAAGCACCTTCTTGGAAACGCTGGCGACTTCGATGCGCGAACTCTCGGTGTTTGCGCTCAGATCCTCGACATTGAACGGCCGGAAATCCGACAGTTCAACCCGGATTTCAGTGTCGCCGCTGGTGATGCGGGTCGCCTGGTTGACGGCTCCGGCGACGTCAAACGGCGCCACTTTCGGAGACAAGAGGGGCCAGCCCTTCAGCTGCATGCGGGTGCCGCCGTCGGCAAAGCTCGCCTGGTAGATGGCAATGCCGCGATGGATGAAGGGGTAGTTGACGCGTATGGTGCGCTCGTAGCGCTCGCCGGTCTCGTGGTCGATGACCACGATATCGCTGGCAAAGTCGCGGGGCTGCCCCGTCGAGTAGTGCTCGATATGGAATTTTTTCAGGGTGATCGTGAAAGGCAGTTCCTGCACCAGGTAACCGTCCGCGACATTCTGGAACACCACGTTCGCGCTGGTACCCTCCGGGATGTTGACGTTGCCGCGGAAGGACAGGTTGCCTGGCGAGAGCCGGCTCTGCGGCGGCACCTGGCTTTGCGGCACATCGCGGGTTTCGAGAACCAGCTGACCCGAGAGCTGCCGCAGCTTCAGCGGAATGTTGCCGTCGAGCAGCCCCCCGACGCAGATCACGACGATGCCGCAATGCGTCAGCAGGTATCCCGTCCGGTGGTAGCTGCCCGCCTTGGCTGCGACCAGCGTGTCCTCGCCCCGCGGAATGATGCGGAAGCGGAATCCCTGCGCCGCGAGGTAAGCCGTCGCGCGCTGCAGAACGGTTTCCGGCGCAGCCGCAATGCCGTATTCCGCGCGATGATGGACATGCCGCAGGGAGCGCTCGGTGGCCTGTTCGCGGAAGCTGCGCATCTCGCGGAGCATCGCGGGGCCGTTGCGGTAGATGCAGAGACTGGTCGACAGCACCAGGAAGCCCAGTATCGCGAGGAACCACGCGGCGTGGTAAACGTCGTAGAGTCCCAGCGTCTCGAACACCGGAAACCAGAAGGGGCCGAATTGCGAAATATAGTTGGCATAGGGCTCGGCCTGCTTCAGCACGGTGCCGACCACGGAGGCGATCGCCAGAACGGTCAGCAGGCTGATCGCGAAGCGCATCGACGACAGCAGGTCGTAGGCGGCGCGGGTTCGGGTGTGCTGGGCCATGGAAATCAACAGTCAGCTCGGTAGAGACAAAAAGGGGAGACCGGCGCAGTCTCCCCCTCGCGGCGTAACAGAAGCCGGATCGCGATCAGCGCAGGCCCGCGATGTACTCGGAGACCGCGGCGATTTCCTGGTCGTTCAGCTTCGCCGCGACGCCGCGCATCATCTGCGCCGGATCGTTGGCACGCTGCCCGCTGCGGAAGGCCTTCAGCTGCCCAGCCGTGTATTCGGCGTGCTGACCCGCGAGGCGCGGATACTGAGCGGGAATGCCGGCGCCGTTCGGGGCGTGGCAGGACGCACAGGCCGCAACACCCTTGGACATGATGCCGCCGCGGTAAATGGCCTCGCCCTGCTTGGCCAGCGCGGCATCGCGGGCGGCACGCGGCTTGGCTTTCTGCGCGGCGAAATAGGCCGCAAGATTTTTCATGTCGTCTTCCGACAGGTTGGCGACCATGCCGGCCATCACGGCATTGTTGCGTTCCGCCGGCTTGCCGCCCTGCGGCTTGAAATTCATCAGCTGCCGGTAGGTGTACTCCGGGTGCTGGCCGGCGAGGATCGGGTTCACCGGGGCCGGGCTGTTGCCGTCCGCAGCGTGGCAGGCCACGCACAGCTGGGTGACAATCTGTTGTGCCTTGGCCGGATCTCCCTTGATCACGCCTTGCGCAACCGCGGTCTGCGTTGCCAGCAGCAACAGCGCGGCAAGCAACGGCTGCCGGAACTGCGGTCTGCGGATCGGTTGGCGGTAGTCCATGAGTACTCCTCGGTTCATGCGATCGGTAAAAAAGGGTTGTATTTTATAGTATTTCCCTCCGCGACCGGCCGTGTCGGGAGATAATGTCCTGTGTCCCTGTTTTCGCATCTCGAGTTCCGCTACGCCGTGCATCAGCTCGGCGACATGCCCCCTGACACCGGCGCAGAAGTGGCCTTCGCCGGGCGTTCCAATGCGGGCAAGTCGACAGCCATCAACGCGCTGGCGAACCGGAAGAAACTGGCCTTCGTCAGCAAGACTCCGGGGCGTACCCAGGCCATCAATTTTTTTGGCATGGGCAATCACTGCGCGCTGGTGGACCTGCCCGGATATGGCTACGCCAAGGTTCCGCGTCCTGAACAGGAACGCTGGGACGAGTTAATTGGCACTTACATATCCAACCGTAACTCGTTGATTTTATTGGTAATTATTGTTGATATTCGACGCGGGCTGACAGAACTTGATCACCAGTTGCTGGTGTGGCTGGCCCCAAGCAACAAACCCGTGCATGTGCTGCTGACCAAATCGGACAAGCTCAACCGGCGGGACGCGGAGGCGATGCTGCGCCAAACCCGAGCCGAGCTCGCGCGCCATCCGAGCGAGGCGACCGCGCAGATTTTTTCCGGTACCGACAAGACCGGCGTGCGCGAGGCGCAGGCGGTAATCGCGCGCTGGCTGAAGAAATAAAAAGCCCCCGGTTATAAGGGGAGTAAACCGGGGGCGAAGAGCCTTAACTAGGATTAAGGCACCCGCTCAGGGAGGAGAAGCGGGGGACAGCCTAAGCTATCCGAAACATCAGACGGCTATAATCAAAATTAGTTCCCGGCTTCACGGGCACAGAAAACCCCCAGTATTTCCAAGGCGTTAGCGTTTATGGTTCTGACCGGCAAATATCCCGAATTGCGCATGCGACGCATGCGCAGGGACGAATTTTCGCGGCGCCTCATGCGCGAGCATCGCTTGTCAACCGATGACCTGATTTACCCGGTCTTCATCATCGACGGCAAAAACCGCGAGGTCGATGTGGATTCCATGCCCGGGGTGCGCCGTTACACCGTAGACCGCCTGCTGCGCCGTGCCGAGACCTGTGTCCGTGCCGGACTCCCGGCCGTTGCCCTGTTTCCGGCCATCGAGCGCGGGCTGAAGTCCGCCGACGGTCGCGAAGCGGTGAACCCCAGGGGCCTGGTGCCGCGTGCCGTCCGGGCACTCAAAAAACATTTCCCCGAGCTCGGCGTGATCACCGATGTCGCGCTGGATCCGTACACCACCCACGGGCAGGATGGCGTGGTCGATGGCGGCGGTTACGTCATGAACGATGAAACCGTGGCCGTCCTCGAAAGACAGGCCCTGGTCTGCGCGGCGGCGGGCGTGGATATCGTTGCGCCCTCGGACATGATGGACGGGCGCATCGGCGCGATCCGCGCGGCGCTCGACCGCAAAAAGTACATCCATACCCGGATCATGGCCTACTCCGCGAAGTACGCTTCCGGATACTACGGTCCGTTCCGCGATGCGGTGGGTTCCGCGAAACAACTCGGCAAGAGCGACAAGCGCAACTACCAGATGGATCCTGCCAACGGTGACGAAGCCCTGCGCGAGGTGGCGCTAGACCTGCAGGAGGGGGCCGACATGGTGATGGTCAAGCCGGGCCTGCCCTACCTGGATATCGTGCGCCGGGTGAAAGAGGAGTTCCGGGCACCGACTTTCGTCTATCAGGTCAGCGGCGAGTACGCGATGCTGAAAGCCGCAGCGGCGAGCGGCTGGCTTGATGAAAGACAATGCGCGCTGGAAGCGCTGCTCGCATTCAAACGCGCCGGTGCAGACGGCATCCTGACCTATTTTGCGCTCGATGCCGCGGGCTGGCTCGGCAAGTCGGGCCGCTGACCGGGTTACCTCAGGATTCCTGCAACAGGGCTTCCACTGCAGGCAGGCGAGCGCGGTCCATGACGCGCCCCTCCGCGGTGGCTCGCAGCGGCGCCCGCCGGTCGCGGGCATCGAGCACCGTGATGTCGATTTCCCTGCCTTCGACATCCATGCTGAATGAAGGCACCACGCGCAATTCGTGGCCCGCGTAAATGCGACTCTCGCCGGCCCTGTAGGCAATTCCGCGGTTGATCAGGAAGAGCTCCACCCCTTTCGGGTCATCGGCAAAGAGTTGCAGCTGGATCGTGGCATGGCGCCCGGCGATTCCCGCGAGTACCGCGCCGGTCAGGTGCGGATCGAAAACCGCCAGCTCGCGCATTACTTTCACCGCCAGCTCGCGCAGCTGCCGGATAAGCTGCCGGTGGTCGCCGCCCTCGTAGATTTCCCGGTATTCGCGCAGCGCCGCGTCGATCTCGTCGTTATTGGGCAATCGCCGCGCATCCGGTACGCCGAGCTGCCTGGCTGCCTTGCGCTTGGCGAGGCCATGATCCTCGATGCCGTCCTGCGCCATCAAGCGCGCCGCGTGAACCGCAATCGCGCGGCGTGTGTCGTCACGGCCCCGCTCTCTGGACATTGGCACTCCTAGAACAGCTGGTTGCGCGCGTCTTCCGGCAGCTTTTCGGAACCCGGCAGGAGCTCGGCATGGTCCGGTGCGGGAAACTCCTGGTAGAAATACTCGCTGATGCCGGTCGCGCTGCGCAGGCCGGTTTCGGGATCCACCTGCAGCGCGACAACGCCAGGAGGCGGGCTGAACGCTTCTTCGGGAACATTCTTCAGGGCCACGGCCATGTAGTCGATCCAGATCGGCAGTGCCGTGTTGCCGCCGGTTTCATTGCGCCCCAGTGTCCTCGGCTGGTCGAAGCCCATCCAGGCGACCGCCACGAGATTCGGCTGGAAGCCGCAGAACCAGGCATCAACGAATTCATTGGTGGTTCCGGTTTTGCCGGCGAGGTCGCCGCGCTTCAGACGCAGCGCCCGGGTGGCAGTCCCGGCGCGCACGACATCGCGCATGATGCTCGACATGATGAAGGCGTTGCGGGCATCGATGACCCGCTCCGCCGATTCTCCGGCAACCTGGGGCTGATTGACCATCAGCACATTGCCCTTGCCGTCCTCCACGCGTTCGACGAAATGCGGGGTCACCCGGTAGCCGCCATTGGCAAACACGGCGTAGGCCCCGAGCATCTGCATGGGCGTCACTGTCCCGGCGCCCAGCGCCATGGTGAGGTAAGGCGGATGCAGCTTGGGATCGAAACCGAAACGGCTGATGTAATCCTGGGCATATTGCGGTGAAATGGCCTGCAGGATACGCACCGAGACGAGGTTCTTGGATTTGGCGAGCGCCGTGCGCAGCCGCATCGGGCCGTCAAACTTGCCGTCGTAGTTTTTCGGCTCCCAGGGCTCGGAACCGGTCTGTGCCGCGGTAAAAGTGAGCGGCGCGTCATTGACCACGGTCGCGGCAGTGAATCCCTTCTCGAGCGCCGCGGAATACACAAAGGGCTTGAAGCTGGAACCGGGCTGGCGCATGGCCTGGGTGACATGGTTGAACTGGTTGCGGTTGAAATCGAATCCGCCCACCAGCGCCCGGATTGCTCCGGTGCGGGGGTCCGCCGACACCAGGGCCGATTCTGCACCCGGGATCTGCGTCAGATGCCAGCGTCCCTTCTCGTCCTTTGCAATGCGCACGATCGCACCGCGCCGGATTCGCTGGTTCGGCGCCGCCTTTTCGCCCAGCATGCGGGCCGCGAACTTCAATCCGTCCTCGGCGATCACAATGCGTTCACCGCCCGGGCGGTAAACGCGAACCTGCTTCGGCGCGGCCTCGAGCACGATGGCCACCAGGAGATCGTCGCTGTCGGAGTAGTCGTGAAGCGCGTCTTCAAGGCGCTCGTCGGTCAGCTCACCGGAGAGGTCGGCATAGGCCTCGGGGCCACGGTAACCATGCCTGCGATCGTAGTCGAGCAGCCCCTTGCGCAGGGCCTGGTAAGCGGCGCGCTGGTGATCGGATAGGAGCGTGGTGTAAACCCGCAAGCCGCGGGTATAGGCCTCTTCCCCGAAGCGTTCGAACATCTGCGCCCGGACCATCTCTGCAAAAAAGGCCGCGCGTACCGGAAATTCGTTGAGCGACTGGCGGACGGTGGGCGCCGCAGAGGCAGCGTTGGCCAGCTGCTCTTCGGTAATCATGCCCAGTTCGCGCATGCGCCTGAGCACGTATTGCTGGCGGAGCTTTGCCCGCGCGGGATTGCTCACCGGATTGAACCGCGACGGGGCCTTGGGCAGGCCGGCGAGCATGGCGTGCTCCGCAACCGTCAGCTGCGCGAGGGGTCTGCCGTAGTAGATCTGGGCGGCGGCGGCAAAACCGTACGCCCGTTGCCCGAGATAGATCTGGTTGATGTAGAGCTCGAGAATCTGCTGCTTGCTGAGGCTGGACTCGATCTTGAATGCCAGCAGCATCTCGTTGAACTTGCGGGTCAGCGTTTTCTCCTTGGTCAGGAAAAAATTGCGCGCAACCTGCATGGTGATAGTGGACGCCCCCTGACGCACACCGCCTGACGCAAAGTTCGACAGCGCGGCTCGGGCAACACCAAGGTAATCAACGCCGCGATGTTCGAAAAAACGCTCGTCCTCGGCGGCAACAATGGCGTCAATCAGGGTCTTGGGCACCTGGTCCAGCGTGACCACCGCTCGCCGTTCCTCGCCGAACTCACCGATCAGCTGGCCATCTGCGCTGTATATGCGCAGCGGAATTTTAGGCTGATAGTCGGTCAGGACCTCGAGCGTGGGCAGCGTCGGATAGATCACGGCGGCAGCGAAACCGAGGATCAAACTCCCGGCGGCAGCCAGTAAAAACACCAGTAATAGTGGGAATGCCCACCAACGAACGGACATCTAGTGGAAAACTGCTTTTGTGAAAAAAGTCAAATTAATCTGTGGGTTACGCGCCACATCTAATGCAAAATCTTATTGCCAGTACGGCGAAAATACTGCACAGTAGTAAGTGTCGCGGCAGCATTATAGGTGGATCGAACCACAAAGGGAACGCAGCAAAAATCCTTTACATAATAAAAGGTTGCTGCCACCGTTTAAAGTAAGCTGTAGGGAGTTTGCGCTAAAAACATATGGCCAAAGGAAAATTCAATATAAACTTTGACGCCATCGAAGGCTGGTTCAAGCCCAAGATGCCGCCATTGATCGGCGCCGACATCAGTTCCTCCGCCGTCAAGATGGTCGAAATTGCCGATGCGGGCAAGGGCGTCTTCCGGCTGGAACGCTACGCCATCGAGCCGCTGCCCAGCGAATCCGTGGTCGAGGGCAATATCAACAACCTGGATGCCGTCATCGAGGCGGTCAAGCGCTGCCACAAGCGTCTGGGCAGCAATCTCAAGAATCTCGCGCTGGCACTGCCCAATGCGGCCGTCATCAGCAAAAAGGTGCTGGTTCCCGCGGGGCAGACCGAAGACGACCTGGAAATGGACGTCGAGCGGGCTGCCAACGAATACATCCCGTTCGCAATCGAGGAAGTGAACCTCGACTACCAGGTGCTCGGGCCTGCGCCCAATAGCGCGGAGGATGTCGAGGTCCTTATCGCCGCCTCGCGCAAGGACAAGATCGAAGACCGCGTGGCCGTCGCCGAAGGCGCCGGGCTCAAGGCGCTGGTCATGGATGTCGATCTGTTTGCCGCTCAGTCCGCATTCGAGCTGATCGAGGCCGGCATGCCGGATCGCGCCCGGGACCTCAACATCGCGGTTGTCGATATCGGCGCTTCGACGATGAACGTCAACGTGCTGCGCAACGACCAGTCGGTCTACATGCGCGAACAGCCCTTCGGCGGCGCGCAGCTGACCCAGGAAATCCAGAACAAGTTCGGGCTGTCCGCGGAGGAAGCGGAGGCGGCAAAGCGCGCCGGCGGGCTCCCGGAGAACTACGAGTCGGAGGTCCTGCTGCCGTTCATGGACACCCTCGGGCAGGAAGTTGCACGGGCCATACAGTTCTTCTTCTCTTCGACCCAGTTCAACAAGGTGGACCACATCGTCCTTTCCGGCGGTTGCGCGGCGATTCCCGGGATGGATGAGGCGGTAGCGAAAAGAACCCAGGTGGAAACTTCCGTCGCAAACCCTTTTTCAGGCATGGCCCTGTCCAACCGCATCCGCGAGAGGAACCTCAAACAGGATGCGCCTTCGCTGATGGTTGCCTGCGGCCTGGCCATGCGGAGGTTTGACAAATGACCACTCGCATCAACCTGCTGCCGCATCGGGAGATGCGGCGCAAGCAGCAGCAACAGCAGTTTTTCGGCATGCTCGGCGCCGTTGTTGTCCTGGGCGCGGTGATCTGGTTTGCGGTTCATTCATACCTGGACGGCCAGTTCACCAACCAGGAGGCACGCAACAAGTACCTGTCGGAAGAAATTGCCAAGCTCGACAAGGAAATAGCGGAAATCAACAAGCTCAAGGAACAGACCGCGGCCCTGCTGAAACGCAAGCAGGTCGTCGAAACCCTCCAGAGCAACCGCGCGGAAGTCGTGCACCTGATGGACCAGTTGATCCGACAGCTGCCCGACGGCATGTACCTGAAGTCAATCAAGCAGACCGGAACCAAGGTCGCCATCAGCGGCTACACGCAGTCTCAGGCGCGGGTTTCGACACTGATGCGCAATCTGGAAGGCTCCCAGTACATCCAGAACGCCAATCTGGTCGAAATCAAGGCCGCGACCGTCAGCGGGGCCCGCATCAACGAATTCACGATGAACATTGATGTCGTGCGGGTGGTTGAGGACGACAAGAAAAGCGGCAGGAAGGGCTAGACCATGACGCTCGACGAACTTAAACGCCTTGATCCGAAAAAAATCGGGAGCTGGCCGATCCTGCCGAAGTTCGGCGTTCTTCTCGGCCTGCTGTTGCTGCTCGTGTTTGCGGCCTACTGGTTCGACTGGCGGGACCAAGTGGCGCAGATCGACGGCGCGCGCGCTCAGGAGGAACAGCTGCGCAGCACCTTCCTCGCCAAGAAAAAGCAGGCGATCGACCTGCCGGCGTACAGAAAACAGCTGGTGGACATCGAATCGCAGTTTGGGGCCCTGCTCAAGCAACTGCCCGGCAAATCGGAAATGGACGCACTGCTGACTGACATCAACCAGGCGGGCCTCGGGCGCGGCCTGCAGTTCGAGCTGTTCCGCCCCGCGGCCCAGGAAACGATGCGCGATTTTTACGCTGAACTCCCGATAACCATCCGGGTGACCGGCAATTACCACGACCTCGGGGCATTTGCGAGCGATATCGGAAGGCTGTCCCGGATTGTGACGCTGAACGACATCTCGCTCGCGACAGCGAAGGACGGGCTGGTTCTTGACGCAACCGCCAAGACCTTCCGCTACCTCGATGAGGCTGAAATCGCTGCGGCGCGCAAAAAGCCGGCGCCGGGAGCCAGAAAATGAAGCCGAGATTGATCCTGATCGCAGTTCTTGGCACCTTGGCCCTGACCTCCTGCGGCGGCGAAGAACACTCGGATCTGCGTGAGTTCGTCAGGGAATCCGACAAGATGCAGGGTGGTCGCATCCCGCCGCTGCCGGAAGTGAAGCCCTACGAGCCTTTCGCCTACGATGCTTACGATCTGACCGATCCTTTCAAACCGCGCAAGATCGAACCCCCGAAATCGGTCGCGAAAGGCGGCCTGCAGCCGGATCTCAACCGTCCCCGCGAGGCCTTGGAAGCATTCCCCCTGGAAAATCTGGCGATGGTCGGGACGTTGCAGCAGAAAGGGCAGATGTTTGCCCTGGTGCGCGCCCCCGACAAGGGCCTCTACCGGGTCAGCTCGGGAAATTACCTTGGCCAGAATTTCGGCCGCATCGTCGGCATTACGGAAACGGACATCAAACTCAAGGAAATCGTTCAGGACAGCAGTGGCAACTGGGAAGAGAAGGACCAGGCGCTGCAGCTGCAAGAACAGGAGACCCGCAAATGATTCGATTTTTCAGTTTCGTCAAAAATGTCTCCGGCCTGCTTCTTGCAGCCGGCGTTGCCGTGTCTGCCGTGACGGCGCATGCCCAGAACAACAGCATTGAATCCGTCAATGTGTCCGGACAGCAGGGCGGCGCCACGCTGATCAAGGTCACCCTGAAAAGCGCTCCTGCGGCGGCTCCCGCAAGTTTCGCGGTCAACAGCCCGCCCCGGATCGCATTCGACTTTCCGAACACGACCAATGGTTCGGGAAAGAACGTGCAGGAGATCGGGGAAGGCGACGTGCGGCGCATCAACATCGTTCAGGCCGGAAACCGCTCCCGCCTGGTTCTCGAAACCGCGCGGCCCCTCGGCTACGATGCCAGGATCGAGGGCAATGCAGTCCTGATCACCTTGGGCGGTGCGCCAACGGCCAGCTCCTCTGTCCCGGCGCCCGCAGCGCAAACCTTTGCCCAGGCGCAACCGGGAGACGGCCGGCACAGCCTTCGTGACATCGATTTCCGCCGCGGGCGGACCGGCGAGGGCCGTGTGGTCGTGGATCTGTCTGACAACCAGGTGGGCATCGACCTGCGCACCCAGGGCCGCTCGCTGATCATCGACTTCATCAATACCGCTGTGCCCAAGAATCTCGAGCGCCGCCTTGATGTGGTCGACTTCGGCACCCCGGTCGACAGCATCGAGACCTTCACCCAGGGCGGCAACACCCGGATGGTCATCACGCCCCGGGGAGCCTGGGAACATTCCGCCTATCAGACCGACAACCGTTTCATCATCGAGGTGAAGAAGGTCGCCGATGACGCAAACCGGCTGGTTCAGCCCGGCTTCACCGGAGAAAAGCTCTCGCTCAACTTCCAGAACGTCGAGGTCCGGGCGGTGCTGCAGGTGATTGCGGACTTCACCGGCCTCAACGTGATCACCAGCGACACCGTCGGTGGCAGCCTGACACTGCGGCTCAAGGACGTGCCCTGGGACCAGGCGCTCGACATCATCCTGCAGAGCAAGGGCCTCGACATGCGCAAGACCGGCAATGTCGTCTGGATTGCGCCCCGCGACGAGCTCGCCACCCGCGAAAAACTCGCCCTTGAAGCGCGCTCGCAGATCGCCGATCTCGAGCCGCTGCGCACCGAGAGCATGCAGGTCAACTACCAGAAAGCTGCCGATTTCCAGAAGCTGCTGTCGGATCCCGCGCAGAAAATCCTCTCAAAGCGGGGCAGCGCGGTGGTCGACGTGCGCACGAATACGGTTTTCGTGCAGGACACGCCGAGCCGGCTCGAGGAAATCCGCAAGCTGCTCAAGCAGATCGACATCCCCGTCCGCCAGGTCATGATCGAGTCGCGTATCGTCGAAGCCAACGATACCTTCAGCCGCAACCTCGGTGCCCGCCTCGGGTACAACGACACCACCGGTCAGGGCTTCCGCATCGGCAGCGGCAATGCCCTGCAGGGTTCGATCGGCGGCAGCCTCGCGAACAACGCTGCCGGATCCGGCCAGAACGCCACCGCGGGTTCGTTCAACGACGGCCTGTTCGTCAACCTCCCTGCACAAGGGCTCTCCGGCGCCAATCCCGGCGTGTTCTCTTTCCTGCTGTTCAATGACCGCAGCACCAAGTTCCTCAACCTCGAGCTTTCGGCGCTGCAGGCCGACGGCAAGGGCAAGATCATTTCGAGCCCGCGCGTGATCACGGCCGACAAGGTCGAGGCAACGATCGAACAGGGCACGGAGATCCCCTACCAGCAGGCCACCTCGAGCGGCGCAACCAGCGTGTCCTTCCGCAAGGCCACGCTGTCGCTGAAGGTGAAGCCCCAGATCACCCCGGATGACAACGTGATCATGAACCTGCGGGTCAACAAGGACAGTGTCGGCCAGAACACGCTGTCCGGTCCGTCCATCGACACCAAACAGGTTTCGACCGAGGTCCTGGTGGAAAATGGCGGCACCGTGGTCATCGGCGGCATCTACACCCAGGACGAACGTTCCACGACGACCAAGGTTCCGGTGCTGGGCGATCTGCCCTATGTCGGTTTCCTCTTCAAGAACAACCAGCGCGTCGATGACCGGCGCGAGCTCCTGATTTTCATCTCGCCCAAGATCCTCAAGGATGGCGCATCGCTGCGCTGATCCGCCTGCCTCGAACGAGGGCGGCGCCGCGGCGCCGCCCTTTTTGTTTGCGCGGTTTGCGGCCGGCGGGCCCCGGGCTTCCGCTAGAATCACGCCATGTCACGGCATGCTGATGCACTTTCCAAGAACACGACCGCTTCCCGGAACATATTTCTGGTGGGACTGATGGGCGCCGGAAAAACCTCGGTCGGGCGCATGCTCGCGAAACGCATTCATCGCGAGTTCTACGACGCCGATGCGGAAATCGAGAAAGCCACCGGAGTCAAAATTCCGGTGATCTTCGATATCGAGGGCGAGGCCGGCTTCCGCGCCAGGGAAGAGAAAATGATCGAAAAACTGACAGGAATGCAGGGCATCGTGCTGGCAACCGGCGGCGGCGCCGTGCTCTCCGCCGCGAACCGGGCCCGCCTCAAGCAGAACGGGCGGGTCATTTACCTACGCGCCGCCCCCGAGGATCTCTGGCGGCGGACGCGCCGGGACAGGAACCGGCCGTTGCTGCAGACCGCAAATCCGCTGGCCCGCCTGCGCGACCTGCACTCACAGCGTGATCCCCTCTACACCGAAGTGGCGGATCTCGTCGTGGATACCGGCGCGCAGAGCGTGGGCACGCTGACATCCCAGATACAGGGCCTGCTCGAGAGGCTGGACCAGCCTGATTGCCACCCGGCGCGGGGACTTGAACATGGCAAGCACTGAATCCACCTGCACCCTTGAAGTCGATCTCGGCGAACGCAGTTACCCGATCCACATCGGCCCCGGACTGCTCGACCGGGCGGAGCTGCTGCGGCCGCACCTGCCGCAGCCCTCCGCAGTGATCATCACCAATACCGTCGTTGCGCCGCTCTACCTGAAGAAGCTTCAGGAAAGTCTGTCGGGGCAGCAGATTGCATCCCGATCCATCGTGCTGCCCGATGGCGAAGAGCACAAAAACTGGCAAACCCTGAACCAGGTCTTCGACGCCCTGATGGAGTTCCGTGCGGAAAGGAAGACCACCCTGATTGCGCTTGGCGGAGGCGTCATCGGCGACCTTACGGGCTTCGCCGCGGCGGTATTTCAGCGGGGAGCACCCTTCGTGCAGATCCCCACAACCCTGCTTGCCCAGGTGGATTCCTCGGTCGGCGGCAAAACCGCCATCAACCATCCGCTGGGCAAGAACATGATCGGCGCGTTTTACCAGCCGCGGGCCGTCCTCGCCGACACCGATACGCTGCGCACGCTGCCGGAACGCGAACTTTCCGCAGGAGTCGCGGAGGTTATCAAGTACGGGCTCATCGGAGATCCGGGATTCTTCGGCTGGCTGGAGGAAAACATGGAACGCCTGATGGCCCGTGATCCGGCCGCACTGACCCATGCCATCGAAGTGTCCTGCCGCAACAAGGCCCGCGTCGTGGCCGAAGATGAGCGCGAGGAAAGCGTCAGGGCACTGCTGAATTTCGGTCACACATTCGGACACGCGATCGAGTCCGGACTGGGGTACGGGCAGTGGCTGCATGGCGAAGCGGTTGGTGCCGGAATGGCTATCGCTGCCCGCGTCTCCCGGCACATGGGGCTGGTGGACAGCTCCTGCGTCGATCGCATCGAGCAGCTGCTGCTCAAGGCACGGCTTCCGGTCCGGGGTCCCGCGCTGGGGGTTGAGCGCTATCTTGAACTGATGGGACACGACAAGAAGGTCGAGGACGGCAGGATGCGCTTCATCCTTCTGCGCGGCATAGGAAACGCCTTCATCAGTGACGCGGTCCCGGGTGATGCGCTGCGTTCGGTATTGGGCGGCGAGGGTGTCGATGCCCGCTGACAGGGCACCCTATGCCTCTGATCCGGCAGGATCGCGCGGCAGAAAAATGCGCGAGCTGGCGCCGCGCGGGCGCTCGGAGTACCAGCGGGACCGCGACCGCATCATTCATTCCACCGCGTTTCGCCGCCTCGAATACAAGACGCAGGTCTTCGTGAATCATGAGGGCGATCTTTTCCGCACACGCCTGACCCACAGCCTCGAAGTGGCGCAGATCGGGCGCTCCGTGGCAAGGCATCTCCGGCTCGACGAGGACCTCACCGAAGCCATCACGCTGGCGCATGACCTCGGCCACACGCCTTTCGGCCATACGGGGCAGGACGCGCTCAACGCCTGCATGAAGCCTTACGGGGGATTTGAGCACAACCTCCAGTCACTGCGGGTCGTCGACGTGCTCGAACAGCGCTATGGCGCATTCGACGGACTCAACCTCACCTTTGAGACCCGTGAAGGCATACTGAAACATTGTTCCCTGAAGAATGCGCGCATGCTCGGAGATGTCGGCGAGCGCTTCATCCGCCGGCAACGGCCGAGCCTCGAAGCCCAGATTGCGAATCTTGCCGACGAAATCGCCTACAACAATCATGATGTGGACGACGGCCTCCGGTCCGGCCTGCTGCAAATGGATCAGCTGTCCACCGTCGCCATTTTCCGCCGCCACATGCGCGCGGCGCTGCGCGAGTTTCCCCGGATCGAAGGCCGGCGCCTCGTCCATGAAACGGTAAGGCGCATGATCGATACGCTGATCACCGACCTCGTGCGGCAAAGTGCGAGGACCATCCGGGATCTTGCGCCGGCATCCCCGGACGATGTTCGGCGGGGCCCGCCGATGATCCGCTTTTCCGAACGCATACGCGAAGAGCAGACCGAGCTGAAGCAGTTCCTGCGGACCAACCTGTATCGGCATTACCGGGTGTCCCGCATGAGCAGCAAGGCGCGCCGCATCGTCACGGAACTGTTCGAGGCCTTTCTTTCCGAACCCGGCCTCCTGCCCCCGGAGTTCCAGTCGCGGGCCCGTGATGACGCGCCCCGGGCGATCGCCGACTACATCGCGGGAATGACCGATCGCTACGCCATCGCGGAGCATCGCCGCCTGTTCGCCATCGACGTCGGCTGAGATTTTCTCCCTGATTTTCAGCCGTACAGCGGTTGAACCAAGCCCTTGATGCAGGTAGACTTATCGGGTTTCACTCCGTTTTTCGCACATTGATCACCGGTTTTTGGCGCGCCGCAGCAAATAAGTGCGTAAGCCGTTGATTTTATTGTGTTTTTAACGAGGCGCCCGATGGCTCATCCAAACCTGCCGGAACCCCAGGGTCTGTACGACGCGGCCCATGAACACGATGCCTGTGGCGTCGGATTTGTCGCCCATATCAAGGGCAAGAAAAGTCACGACATCATCGACCAGGGCCTGACCATACTGCGCAACCTGACTCACCGCGGGGCAGTGGGCGCCGATCCCAAGGCGTCGGACGGCGCAGGCATCCTGATCCAGATTCCCGATGCTTTCTTCCGCGAGGAGATGGCGAAGCAGGGCGTCAAGCTCCCTCCCGCTGGCCACTACGGCATCGGCATGGTGTTCCTTCCCCGGGAGCCCGCCTCGCGCATTGCCTGCGAATATGAAATCGAGCGCGCAATCAAGGACGAGGGGCAGATCCTGCTCGGCTGGCGCGACGTGCCGGTGGACAATTCCGATCTCGGCGAGTCGGTCAGGAGGGTCGAGCCGGTCATACGCCAGGTGTTCATCGGGCGCAGTTCTGCCATCCGTGTCACGGATGCGCTGGAGCGCAAGCTTTACGTCATCCGCAAAAGCGCGAGCCACGCCATCCGCGCGCTGAAGCTCGCGCACGGCACCGAGTATTTCGTGCCTTCGATGTCGGCGCGCACCATCGTCTACAAGGGCATGCTGCTGCCCTCCCAGGTCGGCACCTACTACAGGGACCTGCAGGACCCGCGCGTGGTGTCGGCGCTGGCGCTGGTGCACCAGCGCTTCTCGACCAACACCTTCCCGACCTGGGATCTGGCGCATCCGTTCCGGATGATCGCCCACAACGGCGAGATCAACACCGTGCGCGGCAACGTCAACTGGGTCCGCGCACGCCAGGGAGCCATTTCCAGCCCGGTGCTCGGCAGGGACCTCGACAAACTGTGGCCGCTGATTTATCCGGGCCAGTCCGACTCCGCCTCGTTCGACAACGCGCTGGAGCTGCTGGTGATGGGCGGCTATTCGATCGCTCACGCCGTGATGATGATGATCCCGGAGGCCTGGGAAGGCCACAGCCTGATGGACGCCAACCGCCGCGCGTTTTACGAGTATCACGCGGCGATGATGGAGCCCTGGGACGGGCCGGCGGCCATCGCCTTCACGGACGGACGCCAGATCGGCGCGACCCTGGACCGCAACGGGCTGCGTCCGGCACGCTACATCGTCACCGACGACGACCTCGTGATCATGGGCTCGGAATGCGGCTGTCTGCCGATTCCCGAAGAGAAGATCATCAAGAAATGGCGCCTGCAGCCGGGCAAGATGTTCCTCGTCGACCTCGAAAAGGGACGCATCATCGACGACAAGGAGCTCAAGGAGTCGCTGTCCTCGAACAAGCCCTACGTCGAATGGATGGAGCGCATACGCGTCAAGCTCGACGACGTCGAAAGCCAGAAGGCACAGCCGGAGCGCAGCCCGGTGCCGCTGCTCGACCGCCAGCAGGCCTTCGGCTACACCCAGGAAGACCTCAAGTTCCTGATGCAGCCGATGGCCGCAGCCGGAGAGGAGGCGATCGGCTCCATGGGCAACGACTCGCCGCTGGCCGTGCTCTCGGGCAAGAACAAGAGCCTTTACCAGTATTTCAAGCAGCTCTTCGCCCAGGTGACCAACCCGCCGATCGACCCGATCCGCGAGGAGCTGGTGACCTCGCTGGTCTCTTTCATCGGGCCCAAGCCCAACCTGCTCGGCATCGATGAAATGAATCCGCCGATCCGCCTCGAGGTCAGCCAGCCGGTGCTCGACTTTTTCGAGATGGAGAAAATCCGGAACATTGAAAGCTACACCGACGGCAAGTTCAGGTCCTGCGAGCTCGACATCACCTATCCCGTGGCCTGGGGCAAGGAGGCGATCGAGGCGCGCCTCGCGAGCCTGGCCGCGCAGGCGGAGGATGCCGTGCGTGCCGGCTATTCCATCCTGATCATTTCGGACCGCAGGGTCGACCGCGACCACGTCGCGATTCCGGCGCTGCTCGCGCTGTCGACCATTCACCACCACCTCGTGGACAAGGGACTGCGCACCAGTGCCGGTCTGGTCGTGGAAACCGGTTCGGTGCGCGAGGTCCATCACTTCGCGCTGCTCGGCGGCTATGGCGCAGAGGCCGTGCATCCCTACCTGGCACTGGAAACCCTGCTGCAGCTCGCCGACAATGGCCAGTTCGGCCCGAATGTCGACGGCCACAAGGCAATCAAGAATTTCGTCAAGGCCGTGGGCAAGGGTCTGCGCAAGGTGATGTCCAAGATGGGCATCTCCACCTACATGTCCTACACCGGCGCGCAGATTTTCGAGGCCATCGGCCTGTCGGCGCCGCTGATCGAGAAATATTTCAACGGCACGCCGTCGAACGTGGGCGGCATCGGCCTGTTCGAAGTGGCGGAAGAGGCCATTCGCACCCACAACAGCGCCTTCAGCGGAGACCCGGTGCTGGCCGGCGCGCTCGATGCGGGCGGTGAATACGCCTGGCGTGTGCGCGGCGAAGAGCACATGTGGACGCCGGATGCGATCGCCAAGCTGCAGCACGCGACCCGCGCCAACAGCGCGACGACCTACCGCGAATACGCGCAGATCATCAACGACCAGTCGAAGCGGCACATGACCTTCCGCGGCCTGTTCGAGTTCCGCTTCGACCGCTGCACGCCGGTGCCGATCGAGGAAGTCGAGCCGGCAGCGGAGATCGTCAAGCGCTTCTCCACCGGCGCGATGTCGCTCGGTTCGATCTCGACCGAAGCCCATACCACGCTGGCCATTGCGATGAACCGCCTTGGCGGCAAGTCGAATACCGGCGAGGGCGGAGAGGACCGCCGGCGCTTTGCACCGGTCAAGGCCGGCGAGACCCTGCAATCGCGCCTCGGCCAGGGCCGCGTCGAAACCGACATCGAACTGAAGGCCGGCGATTCGCTGAAATCCAAGATCAAGCAGGTGGCCTCGGGCCGCTTCGGCGTGACCGCGGAATACCTCGCCAGCGCCGAACAGATCCAGATCAAGATGGCGCAGGGCGCCAAGCCCGGCGAGGGCGGCCAGCTCCCGGGACGCAAGGTGTCGGAGTACATCGCCGAGCTGCGCTACTCGACGCCGGGCGTCGAACTGATTTCGCCGCCGCCGCACCACGACATCTACTCGATCGAAGACCTGGCGCAGCTGATCCACGACCTGAAGAACAGCAACACCGACGCCTCGATCAGCGTCAAGCTGGTGTCCGAGGTCGGCGTCGGCACGGTGGCGGCCGGCGTGGCCAAGGCCAAGGCCGACCACGTGACCATCTCCGGCCATGACGGCGGCACCGGCGCGAGCCCCTGGTCGTCGATCAAGCATGCCGGCACGCCGTGGGAGCTCGGCCTCGCCGAGACCCAGCAAACGCTGGTGCTCAACCGGCTGCGCAGCCGCATCGCCGTGCAGGTCGACGGCCAGCTGAAGACGGGCCGGGACGTCGTCATCGGCGCGCTGCTCGGTGCCGACGAATTCGGCTTCGCCACCGCGCCGCTGGTGGTGGAGGGCTGCATCATGATGCGCAAGTGCCATCTCAACACCTGCCCGGTCGGCGTCGCCACCCAGGATCCGGTGCTGCGCAGGAAGTTCTCCGGCAAGCCGGAGCACGTCATCAACTACTTCTTCTTCGTCGCCGAGGAAATCCGCGAGCTGATGGCGAAGCTCGGCGTACGCACGCTCGACGAACTGATCGGCCGCTCCGACCTGCTCGACATGCGCAAGGGCATCGAGCACTGGAAGGCCCGCGGTCTCGATTTCAGCCGCATCTTCCACCAGCCGCAGATCGGCGCCGAGGTCCCGCGCTACCACGTCGAAGCCCAGGACCACGGCCTCGACAAGGCACTGGACCACCGCCTGATCGAGCTTGCGGCCCCGGCCCTCGAACGCGGCGAAAAAGTCACCATTGAAATGCCGATCCGCAACATCAACCGCACGGTCGGCACCATGCTCTCCGGCAGAGTGGCCAAGCGCTACGGCCATGACGGGCTGCCCGACGACACCATCCACGTGCGCTTCGCCGGTTCGGCCGGACAGAGCCTGGGTGCCTTCCTGTCGCGCGGCATCACCCTTGAGCTGATCGGCGACACCAACGACTATTGCGGCAAGGGCCTCTCGGGCGGACGCATCAGCGTGCAGCCCTCGCCCAAGTTCCGCGGAGACGCCGGCCAGAACATCATCACCGGCAACGCCGTGCTCTACGGCGCAATCGCGGGCGAGGCCTACTTCCGCGGCGTCGCCGGCGAGCGCTTCGCAGTGCGCAACTCCGGCGCCCATGCCGTCGTCGAGGGTACCGGCGACCACGGCTGCGAATACATGACCGGCGGCACGGTCGTCGTGCTGGGGCAGACCGGCCGCAACTTCGCCGCGGGCATGTCCGGCGGCATCGCCTATGTCTATGACGAGGACGGCAGCTTCGCGTCCTACTGCAACACCGCGATGGTCAAGCTCGAGCCGCTGCTGACCGAGGCCGAACAGGACGCCAAGGTATCGCGCGACATCTGGCACATGGGCGAGGCCGACGAAGTGCTCGCCAGGCGCTTCATCGAGAACCACCTGCGCTACACCGGCAGCACGCGTGCGCAGAAAATCCTCGCCGACTGGAATGCGGCGCGCGGCAAGTTCATCAAGGTGTTCCCGGACGAATACCGCCGGGCACTGGGTGAACTCGCGGCCAAGGGCAAGAAAATTGCGGCCTGACGCCGGCGACGCCATCGGAACCACGAACGGAATGACGACCAGGGGCCCTGCCGGGCCCGATGTTTCAGGGACAGCCAAGCCATGGGAAAAGTAACCGGATTTCTGGAATTCGAACGGCTGCACGAGGCGGCGGAGAAGCCGCAGGAGCGGCTCAAGCACTGGCGCGAGTTCGTCGGTCATCTGTCCGACAAGGACGCGGGCACCCAGGGCGCGCGCTGCATGGACTGCGGCACGCCGTTCTGCATGAGCGGCTGTCCGGTCAACAACATCATTCCCGACTGGAACGACCTCGTATTCAAGCAGGACTGGCAACGGGCGCTGGACACCCTGCATTCAACCAACAACTTTCCCGAGTTCACCGGCCGCGTCTGCCCGGCGCCCTGCGAAGCCGCATGCACGCTGAACATCAACAACGACCCGGTCGGCATCAAGTCGATCGAACACGCCATCATCGACAAGGGATGGGAGTCGGGCTGGGTCCTGCCGCTGCCGCCTGCCCGCAAGACCGGCAAGCGCGTCGCCATCGTCGGTTCCGGCCCCGCCGGCCTCGCCTGCGCCCAGCAGCTGGCGCGCGCCGGCCATGACGTCGTCGTGTTTGAAAAAGCCGACCGCGCCGGCGGCCTGCTGCGCTATGGCATTCCCGATTTCAAGATGGAGAAGCACCTGATCGACCGGCGCATGGACCAGATGCGCGCCGAGGGGGTCGAATTCCGTCTCAACCAGCATGTCGGCACCCAGGTTCCTGCCGAGAAACTGCTCGCCGAGTTTGACGCCGTGGTCGTCGCCGGCGGCGCCGAGCAGCCGCGCGATCTGCCGGTCCCCGGCCGCGAGCTGGCCGGAGTGCATTTCGCGATGGAGTTCCTGCCGCAGCAAAACAAGGTTGTCGCCGGCGACAAGGTGCCCGGACAGATCATGGCCACCGGCAAACACGTGGTGGTGATCGGCGGCGGCGACACCGGTTCCGACTGCGTCGGCACCTCCAACCGCCACGGCGCCGCGTCGGTCACGCAGTTCGAGCTGCTGCCGCAGCCCCCCGAACAGGAGAACAAGCCGATGGTCTGGCCGTACTGGCCGGTCAAGCTGCGCACCTCGAGCTCGCACGAGGAAGGCTGCCAGCGCGACTGGTCAGTGGCAACCAAGCGCTTCGAGGGCAGCAACGGCAAGGTCGAGAAGCTGGTGGCCGCGCGCGTCGAATGGAAAGACGGCCAGATGCGCGAGGTGCCGGACTCCGAGTTCACGCTGAAAGCCGATCTGGTGCTGCTGGCGATGGGCTTTCTCGGGCCGGTGCAGAAAGGCCTGCTGGAACAGCTCGGCGTGGCGAAGGATCCCCGCGGCAATGTGCAGGCGGACACCGAGAGATACCAGACTTCGGTCGGCAAGGTCTTCGCTGCCGGTGACATGCGCCGCGGCCAGTCGCTGGTGGTGTGGGCAATCCGCGAAGGCCGGCAATGCGCACGCGCCGTCGATGAATTCCTGATGGGTTCCTCGGAGCTGCCGCGCTGACTGCGGGGCACGCAACCCGGGGAAGCCGGCCGGCAGCCGAATCCGCCCGTGATGCGGGCCGTGACAGCACCCGCTGAATGCAGATGCTCAAGAACGACATCCTGATCCGCGCGCTGCTGCGCCAGCCGGTGCCGCACACCCCCGTGTGGATCATGCGTCAGGCCGGCCGTTACCTGCCGGAATACAATGCCACGCGCAAGCGGGCCGGCAGTTTCCTCGGACTGGCCAAGAATCCCGATTTCGCCACCGAAGTCACCCTGCAGCCGCTGGCGCGCTTCGGGCTCGATGCGGCAATCCTGTTCTCGGATATCCTGACCGTACCCGACGCCATGGGCCTCGGTCTCTATTTCGCCGAAGGCGAAGGCCCGAAGTTCGAACGGCCCCTGCGCGACGAGGCCGCCATCCGCGCCTTGCGCGTACCCGAGCCGCGGGAGAGTCTCGGTTATGTCATCGACGCGGTCCGCCAGATCCGCAGCGCGCTCGGCAACAGCGTGCCGCTGATCGGTTTCTCGGGCAGCCCCTACACCCTCGCGTGCTACATGATCGAAGGCGGCGGCAGCGACGACTTCCGCACCATCAAGAGCATGCTCTACGCGCGGCCCGACCTGCTGCACCAGGTGCTCGACATCAATGCCCGGGCCGTTATCGCCTATCTCAACGCACAGATCGAAGCCGGCGCGCAGGCAGTCATGGTGTTTGACACCTGGGGTGGCGCTCTGTCCGATGCGGCCTACCGCGAGTTTTCGCTGGAATACCTGCGCCGGGTGATCGGCGGCCTGCATCGCGAGTGGAACGGCGAGCCGGTGCCGAACATCGTGTTCACCAAGGGCGGCGGACTCTGGCTTGAAGACATCGCCGCAACAGGCTGCGATGCGGTGGGACTGGACTGGACCGTCAATATCGGTACCGCCCGTCGGCGAATCGGCAGCCGTGTCGCACTTCAGGGCAATCTCGATCCTGCGGTTCTGTTCAGCGATCGTGCAACGATCCGCGCCGAAGCCGGCAAGGTGTTGCGGAATTTCGGCAGCGGCAATGGCCATGTATTCAACCTCGGGCACGGCATTTCGCAGTTCACACCGCCCGAGCATGTCGGGATTCTGGTCGATGCGGTGCACGAACTCAGCCGCCCCTATCATTGATCGTGTCCGCGCACTGCTGTCCCGGTAGAACGCTTATGCACACGAGGTCACGGTGGCGGTCACCGCAATGCATGCCGCAAGGCACCCGAGGCAGATCTGTAAGTTGTTGTTTTTATTCTGTTTTTTGATTTTCCTGGTTTTTGTTTCTGCGCCGATTCGGGTCGGATGTTGGCCGGTCGTGATGGCGATGGTTTGATCAACAGACTTATCCACAGCACCGTGAGAAGAAAAATCCTTGCCCATAAAGCAGTTGCACGGGATTTCAAATCTCCGGCTGAACTGCGGGCAGCGGATCGCTGCAAACCGTCATGGGACTGATACGGGTCGCACTGGACGTCCCGATCGACCGTCTGTTCGATTACCGCTGTGAAGACCGCACTGCCCGGGTCGGCGCCCGGGTCCTGGTGCCATTCGGGCGCCGCCGGCTGATCGGCATCATCGTTGCAAAGCCTGAACACAGCGAAGTTCCGGCAGCGGCCCTGAAGCACGCCCACCAAATCCTCGACGAACAGCCCTTGCTCGGCAGGCTGGACCTGCGCCTGATCGAATTCGCAGCGGGCTATTACGCCCACCCGCTCGGGGCGGCGATCATGATGGCGGTGCCTGCCAGCCTGCGGCGCATACGCCGCCGCGACCAGACCCCGGTCGCCTATGCATTGACCGCAGCGGGCGCCGCGATCGAGTCCTCGCTGCTGCCGCCGCGAGCCCTGGCATCACACCGGCTGCTGGCCCTGCTGAAATCCGCCCCGGTCATCGGGCATACCGCCGTGGCTGCACAGGGCGCGGCCGCGCGCAAAGCCCTGCAGACTTTTGTCGAGAAAGGCTGGGTGCGCAAGGCCTCACCAGAACAACTCCCCTCGCCGGATTCGCCCGAGGTGACCGAGGGCCCCGCGCTCAATGCGGAGCAGACGGCGGCTGCCGAATCGATCGTATCGGCCATCGGGGGCTTTCAGCCGATTCTGCTGCTGGGCATCACCGGCAGCGGCAAAACCGAGGTCTATCTGCACTCGATGGCCGCCGCGCTCGCGCGCAATGCCCAGGTCCTGCTGCTGGTACCTGAAATCGCGCTGACCCCGCAGCTGCAATCGCTCATTGTCGCGCGCTTCCCGGGAACGCCGATAGCCACCCTGCATAGCGGGCTTGCTGATGGCGAACGCGCCGCCCATTGGGAGGCCGCCCGCAATGGGAAGGCTCGCATCGTGCTCGGCACCCGACTGGCGGTCTTCGCGCCGATCCCGGCCCTGGGGTTGATCATCGTTGACGAAGAGCATGACGGCTCGTTCAAACAAGGCGAGGGCTTTCGTTATTCGGCGAGAGACCTCGCGGTGGTCCGCGGCCGCCTGGCCGGCGTCCCGGTCGTCCTCGGCTCCGCGACGCCTGCGCTCGAAACCTACCGCAATGCGGTCGAGGGTCGCTACCGGATGCTGCAGCTTTCGCAACGCATCAGTGCAAAGCCGCCGCTGATCGAATGCATCGACCTGCGGCAGGGCCTGCCAGCCGACGGCCTGTCCGGCCGGCTGATCTCCGCCATCGCCTCGCGCATCGAGCGCGGTGAGCAAAGCATGGTGTTCATCAATCGCCGCGGCTATGCGCCGGTGCTGGTCTGCGGCAGCTGCGGCTGGACCGCTGACTGCGGGCGCTGCTCCGCCAAACTGGTGCTGCACCTGCCGGAGCGGCGCCTGCGTTGCCACCACTGCGGCCACGACAGCGCCGTACCGGCCGTCTGCCCTGATTGCGGTGATGCCGACCTGGCACCCCTGGGCCAGGGCACGCAACGCATCGAAGCCGCGCTGGCGCGCCATTTCCCCGGGGCGCGCATCCTGCGCATCGATCGCGACACCACCCGACGCAGGCACGCCTGGCCGGACATGCGCAAGCGCATCCGGGAAGGTTCCGTCGACATCCTCGTCGGCACCCAGATACTGGCCAAAGGCCATGATTTCCCGCGGCTCAACCTGGTGGGCATCATCAATGCGGACAACATGCTCTACAGCAACGATTTCCGGGCGCCCGAACGGCTCTACGCCCTGCTCTCCCAGGTTGCCGGACGCGCCGGACGCGGGGATGTCCGCGGCCAGGTGCTGGTGCAGACGCGCTTTCCGGACCATCCACTGTATGCCGCCCTGCGCAACCAGGATTTCGAAGCGTTCGCGCAGGGGCTGCTGGCCGAGCGCCGCCAGGCGGGCTTCCCTCCCTATGTGCATCAGGCCCTGCTCCGCGCGGAAGCCCGCAGCGTCGATACCGCCCTGCAGTTCCTGGCAAAGGCGGCCCGTGCCGCGCGCGGCATTTCGCCCGCCGTAACGGTCTACGACCCGGTGCCGGCCGGCATGATGCGCAGGGCGGGGCGTGAACGCGCCCACCTGCTGGTGCAATCAGGCTCGCGCAAGGAACTGCGCGCGTTCCTGCAAGACTGGCATCAGCGGCTGGCCGATGCAGGCGACACCGCAACGCGCTGGTCCCTGGATGTGGACCCCTCTGAACTCTGAACCGGTGCCGGCGCGCCATGTTAGAATCCGCCACTTTTCCGTCGGCAAAACTCCCGCCAAAACAGTCAGTTGACCGCTGACAACCCGCTCCAGCCGCGACATTCCTCCAGACCGCCTATGACCGCCCCGACCGCCGACGCCCGAGCCCTGCTCAGCAGCCTGCTGCATGAAGCGCTGGCCAAGGTCGCCCCCGCGACGACCGCCGCGATTGTCCTGGATCGGCCGAAACAGGCCCAGCATGGGGACTTTGCCTGCAACATCGCACTGCAGCTGGCGAAGGAACTGCGGGGCAACCCGAGGGCGATTGCGCAACAGCTGCTGGCCGCACTGCCGGCATCACCCCATCTCGAGAAAGCTGAAATCGCCGGCGCCGGATTCATCAACCTGTTTCTCGCCCGCGGCTACAAGCAGGAGGTGGTGCGCCGCGTGCTGGAAGCGGGAGAGCGTTACGGCCTCGGCAGGTCCGGCAGGGGACGCAAGGTGCAGATCGAATTCGTTTCCGCCAATCCGACCGGTCCGCTGCATGTGGGCCACGGCAGAGGAGCGGCCTACGGCGCCAGCGTGGCCTCGATCCTGGCGGCCGCGGGCTTTGAGGTATCGCGCGAGTATTACGTCAACGACGCCGGACGGCAGATGGACATACTCGCGCTGTCGACCTGGCTGCGCTATCTGGAGCAGTGCGGCGAACCGGTCGAGTTCCCCGCCAATGCCTACCAGGGCGATTACGTGCGCACAATGGCCGCGCAGTTGCGTCAGGCGGAGGGCCTGCGCTTCCGGCATCGCTGGGCCGAGGCTGCGGCCGGCGCCGCCGACGCCGAATCCGATCCCGAAACGCGCCTTGACGACCTGATCGCCAATGCCAAGCGGCTGCTCGGCGCCGATTACGATCCGCTGCACCGGCATGCGCTGCAGCAGCAACTCGACGACTGCCGGCAGGATCTCGAGGAATTCGGCGTCACCTTCGACCAGTGGTTTTCCGAGCGCTCGCTCTATGACTCCGGGCAGGTCGAACGCGCAATGCGCGAACTGGAGTCGCGGGGCCATGTCTATGTGCAGGACGGTGCAAAGTGGTTCCGGTCCAGCAGTTTCGGGGACGAGAAGGACCGTGTCGTGCAGCGGGAGAACGGCCAGTACACCTATTTCGCCAGCGACATCGCCTACCATCTGGAAAAATTCGGCCGCGGCTTCGACCGCGTCATCGATGTCTGGGGTGCCGACCACCATGGCTATATTGCCCGGGTCAAGGGTGCATTGCAGGCACTCGGCCAGGATCCCTCGCGGCTCGACATCGCGCTGGTGCAGTTCGCGGTGCTCTATCGCAAAGGCGAGAAAGTCTCGATGTCGACGCGTTCCGGCGAATTCGTGACATTGCGCGAGCTGCGCCGCGAAGTCGGCAATGATGCCGCGCGTTTTTTCTACGTGCTGCGCAAAAGCGACCAGCACCTCGATTTTGACCTCGATCTTGCCAAGTCGCAGAGCAACGACAACCCGGTCTACTACATACAGTATGCGCATGCGCGCGTGTGCAGCGTCCTCGAACAGTGGGGTGGCGATCCCGACAGCGTCCGCAACGCGGATCTCTCGCCGCTGGTGTCCGCGCACGAAGCGGCCTTGCTGGACCGCCTGATGGATTATCCGGGCCTCATCGAGGGTGCTGCGCGCGAGCTCTCGCCCCACATGCTGGCGTTTTACCTGAAGGATCTCGCCGGGGAGTTCCACAGCTATTACAACGCGGAGCGGTTTCTGGTCGATGATGAAGCGCAGAAGCGCGCGCGTCTGGCGCTCGCACTTGCGGTGCGCCAGGTGCTGCGCAATGGCCTCGCCCTGCTGGGTGTGGGTGCTCCTGAAAAAATGTAAGATGCGCGCGTGAGCAGGGATTACAAAGGCAGTGATCGCAAGGGCGGTTCCCGCAGCAGCGGGGGATCGCTGTTCATCGGCATCCTGATCGGCCTGGTGCTGGGGCTGGCAATAGCCCTCGGCGTTGCCTGGTACATCAACAAGATGCCCACGCCCTTCCAGTCCAGGGCGCCTGCGACAAGGCCGGAGCCGGCCAAACCGGCGGTAGCGGAGCCGGCCAAGGCGCCTGACAAGGCCGCCAAGCCGGCGGAAGAGGTCAAACCGCGCTTTGATTTCTACAAGATCCTGCCCGGCGTCGAGGAGCCGGCCACGGACCAGCAGCTGCGGGACGCCAAGGCCGCAGCCCGGGAATCCTTCTATCTGCAGGCCGGCGCCTTCCAGAACGCGCCTGATGCCGACAACCTGAAGGCCCGCTTGGCACTGATCGGCGTTCAGGCTTCGATCCAGACCACAACCCTGCCCGACCGCGGTGTCTGGCACCGGGTGCGCCTGGGGCCCTACGGCAGCGTCGAGGAACTGAACCGCACCCGGGACACTCTGAAGAAAAACGGCATCGACACCACGCTGATCAAGGTGCGCGACGCCGACAGGTAACATCCCATACCGGAGCCGCCATGTCACTGACCCTGTTCACCCGGCGCGCCTTCATGGCCGCCGCACTCAGCCTCTTTTTCACCGCTGCCCACGCCCAGCTGGCGGCCGGCAAGGATTACGTGCTGGTGCAGCCGCCCCAGCCGACTGACAGCGGCAGCAAGATCGAGGTGCTTGAATTTTTCTGGTACGGCTGTCCCCACTGCAACAACCTGCAACCGTCGCTGGAAGCCTGGCTCAAGCGCAAGCCTGCGGATGTGGAGTTCCGGCGCGTGCCCGCGGTGTTCCAGGACTCCTGGTTGCCGATGACCCGTGCCTACTACACGATCGAGGCCCTCGGCATGGTCGACAAGCTGCATGACGAAATGTTCGCCACCCTGCACAAGCAGCGCGTGCAGCTGCGCGACGCCAATGCCATATTCGACTGGGCGGCGAGCAAGGGCGTCGATCGCAAGAAATTCGCCGACACCTACAATTCCTTCGGCATCAACGGCCGGACCCAGCGCTCCATCGAGCTGACGCGCAAATACGACATTCCGGGGACTCCGGCGCTGGTGGTGGATGGTCGTTACCTGACTGCGCCGTCGATGACCCTCAAATCCGACCGCACGGTCGATTACCAGCGCTTTTTCCAGGTCGTCGACGGGCTGATTGCCGAGGCCCGGAAGAACAAGGGCGGCAAATAGCCATGGCGCGGTCGCCGGCGCTGCTGGCGGCCTGTTGCGCGCTGCTGCTGTCGGTCCTGCCCTTGCCCGCCGCCGCGCAGGCAGCGCCGCGCGCCGACATTGACTACCGGGTCATCAAGCCGCAGCCGGTGGCGGTGGCCGGACGCATCGAGGTCATCGACTTCTTCTGGTACGGCTGCCCCCACTGCAACAATCTGCAGCCGGCGCTGGAACGCTGGATCGGCAACAAGCCCGCCGACGTCCTGGTCCGCCGCATCCCTGCGATATTGCGCGACAGCTGGGCACCGCATGCGCGGATCTATTACACGCTGGAGGCGCTGGGCGAATCCGAGCGCCTGCACCAGCGCGTCTATCACGGCTACCACGCTGAAAAGCTGCGGATGAGCCTGCCGGAAGTGATGTCGGCCTGGGCGGAATACAACGGCATTGAGCGCGAGCGCTGGGAACGGGCCTACCACTCGCCGGAAGTGCAGCGCCGGGTGGAGGAAGCGGCGCGGCTGACACGGGAGTACCAGGTCACCGGCACGCCGTCTCTGGTTGTCAACGGCCGCTATCTGACTTCCGGCAACATGGCCGAATCGCTGGATCGCATGATGGCGATCGTCGACGGGCTGGTGCACAAGGCGCGCAGCGAAGGCAGCCCGCGCTGAGCGGATTCATTCGACGGTCACCGACTTCGCCAGATTGCGCGGCTTGTCGACATCGGTGCCGCGATGCAATGCCGTGTGATAGGCCAGCAGCTGCAGCGGCACCGTGTGCAGGATCGGTGACAGCAGCCCGGCGTGGTCCGGCATCTCGATCACATGAACCCCCTCGCTGTTCTGCATGCGCGTGCCCTGGTCCGCAAGCACGTACAGCTCGCCGCCGCGGGCGCGGACCTCCTGGAGATTCGACTTGAGTTTCTCTAGCAAGGCATCGCGCGGTGCAACCGCAACCACCGGCATGCTGCGGTCAACCAGCGCCAGCGGACCGTGCTTCAGCTCGCCTGCAGCATAGGCTTCCGCATGAATGTAGGAAATCTCCTTGAGCTTCAGCGCGCCTTCCATGGCGATGGGATAGTGGATGCCGCGGCCGAGGAACAGCATGTGCTCCTTGCGCGCGAACAGCTCCGCCCACGCCGCGATCTCCGGCTCAACCTGCAGCACGCGGCTCAGCGCCGACGGCAGATGACGCAGGGCATGCAGCAATTCGCCTTCGCGCACCGCAGTCAGGCGCCCCCGCTGCTTGGCCAGCGCCATGGCGAGCAAAACCAGCGCGGCGAGCTGGGTGGTGAATGCCTTGGTCGAAGCCACGCCGATCTCCGGACCGGCACGGGTCAGGAAACGCAGGTCCGAGGCGCGCACCAGCGCGGACTCCGGCACATTGCAGATCGACAGGCTGTGCCGATGGCCGCGCAGTTTCGCGTACTGCAGCGCAGCCAGCGTGTCGGCCGTCTCGCCCGACTGGGAGATGGTGACGACCAGCGCATCAGGATCGTTGTACGGTTCGCGATAACGGTACTCGCTGGCAATCTCGACATCGCAGGGCAGACCGCAGAGCGATTCGATCCAGTAGCGGGCGACCATCCCGGCGTGATAGCTGGTGCCGCAAGCCAGTATCACCAAGCCATTGATTTTATTGAATATTTGTTCTGCGCCTGCGCCAAACAGCTGGGGCGCAATGGCACGCGCATTGGTCACCATCTCCAGCGTGTTGGCCACCGCCATCGGCTGCTCGAAGATTTCCTTCTGCATGTAATGCCGGTAATTGCCGAGCTCGACCGCGGCAGCCGTCAGCTGCGTGATCTGCTCCTGCCGCTGCACGGGCTGGCCGCTGCCGTCGACAATGCGGATGCTCCCGCGCGTCAGCTCGGCGCAGTCGCCTTCCTCGAGATAGATGATGCGCTGGGTGACCTGCACCAGCGCCGAGGCATCGGAGGCGGCAAAGTTCTCGCCGTCGCCCAGACCCAGCAACAGCGGCGCCCCCATGCGCGCCACCACCAGCCGCTGTGCATCGGCCTCGTGGATGACCGCGATCGCATAGGCGCCGGTCAGCTCGGCCAGGCTGCGCCGCACCGCCCCGAACAAATCCCCGCATTCCCGCAGGTGCAGGTGCACCAGGTGGGCGATGACCTCGGTGTCGGTGTCGGAAACAAAGGCATAGCCCGCGGCGCGCAGCTTTTCGCGCATTGCCTCATGATTTTCGATGATGCCGTTGTGGACCACGGACACGCCGCCCGAGACATGCGGATGCGCGTTTTTTTCCGAAGGCGCTCCATGCGTCGCCCAGCGCGTATGGGCAATGCCCAGAGGACCCGATACGCGGGCCGCCTGCGCCATGCGCTCGAGCTCGGCAACACGCCCTGTGCTGCGCGCCCGCTGCAGCCGGCCGTCGATGACGGCGATTCCCGCCGAGTCGTAGCCCCGGTATTCGAGCCGTTTCAGGCCCTCGATCAGCACCGGCACGATATCGCGCCCGGCAATGGCTCCAACGATGCCGCACATGGATCAGCTCGCCCCGTTCAGGATTTGTTCTTGCCCGGCTTGCGCGGCCGCTGCCAATCGGCGCGGTGCTCCTGGCTTTTCGGATTCAGCACCAGGCCGCCTGGCGGCGTGTCCCTCCACACCGTCGTGCCGGCCCCCACCGTGGCACCGCGCGCGACCCGTACCGGCGCCACCAGCTGCACGTCGGAACCGATGTGCACATCGTCCTCGATCACCGTGCGGTGCTTGTTGGCGCCGTCGTAATTGCAGGTAATGGTGCCGGCGCCGATGTTGACGTTGCGGCCCACCGTCGAATCGCCGACATAAGCCAGATGGTTGGCCTTGGAGGCTTCGCCCATTTCGCTCGCCTTGACCTCGACGAAATTGCCGATGTGCACCTCCGCCGCCAGCTGTGTGCCCGGCCGGATGCGCGCATAGGGGCCGATGCGGCAGCCGGCGCCGATGCGCGCGCCGTCGAGATGGCAGAAGGGCTCGATGCGGGTGCCGGGACCGATGGCGACATCCTTCAGCACACAATTGGCGCCGATGCTGACCCCGTCGGCCAGTTCCACCGTACCTTCGAACAAGCAGTTGACGTCGATGGCCACGTCGCGGCCGCAACCGAGCATGCCGCGCTGGTCAAATCGTGCCGGGTCGGCCAGCGTGACACCGGCCTCGAGCAGGCGGACCGCCTGGCGCTTCTGGTACAGCCGTTCCAGCTGCGCCAGCTGCACGCGGCTGTTGACACCCTCGGTCTCTGCGGCCTCCGCCGCGACCACCCCGGTCACGGGCACCCGGTCCTTCACTGCCAGCGCCACGACATCGGTCAGGTAGTACTCGCCCTGGGCATTTTTGTTGCGCAGTTTCGGCAGCCACTGTTTCAGCTTTGCCGTCGGCAGCACCATGATGCCGGTATTGATCTCGCGGATCCTGCGCTGCGCCGCGGTGGCATCCTTCTGTTCCACGATGCCGGTGACCCGCTTCGCCTTGTTGCGCAGGATGCGGCCATAGCCGCCGGGGTCGGCCAGCTCCGCGGTCAGGATGGCGATGCCCTTGCCGGCGGCCGCCAGCAGGCCGCGCAGGGTGTCGGCGCGCACCAGCGGCACATCGCCGTAGAGCACCAGTGTCAGCGGCGCCGCTGACAGCTGCGGCAGGGCCTGCTGCAACGCGTGTCCGGTGCCGAGCTGCGGTTCCTGCAGTGCAAATACAAGGTCGTCGCCGGTCACTGCCCGGCGCACCAGTTCGCCGCCGTGCCCGTGGACGACGCAGATGCGTTCGGCGGCCAGCTCGCGCGCAGTGGTGACGACATGCGCCAGCAGCGGTTTGCCGGCCAGCGGGTGCAGCACCTTGGGCAGATCGGAGTTCATCCGCTTGCCCTTCCCCGCCGCGAGTATGACGACCTGGAATCGCATCTAAAAATTATCGCATGAAGCCGCCAGCCACAGCGGGCACCCGCGGCAACAAAAAAGGCAGCCGAAGCTGCCTTTTGCCGGATCCCGGAAGTTCAACGCCTGCCGCGCAGCTTGCGGATTGCCGCGAGCTGGGCCGCGAGCATCGCCAGTTCGGCTTCGACGGTGGCGACTTCCTGCTTGCCCTGGGCGTTCTTGCGCGCCTCCTCGGCCTGCTTCAGCGCCTCGGTGGCCTTGGCCTCGTCGAGGTCGGTGCCGCGGATCGCGGTGTCGGCGAGCACGGTAACCACTTTCGGCTGCACTTCCAGCACGCCGCCGGCGACGAAAATGAACTCCTCGGCGCCACCGCCGGCCGGCTTGATGCGCACCTCGCCGGGCTTGATGCGGGTGATCAGCGGCGTGTGGCGCGGATAGATGCCGAGCTCGCCGGTCTCGCCGGGCAGCACGACGAATTCCGCCTCGCCGGAGTAGATCTGCTCTTCCGCGCTGACGACGTCGACGTGCAGGGTTTGTGCGGCTTCAGCCATGGTCGGGTTCCTCGCCGCTTATTGCAGCGTCTTGGCCTTTTCTTGTGCTTCTTCGATGGTGCCGACCATGTAGAAGGCCTGCTCCGGCAGCGCATCGCACTCGCCGTTGACGATCATCTTGAAGCCCTTGATGGTGTCTTTCAGCGACACGTACTTGCCGGGCGAACCGGTGAACACCTCCGCCACCGTGAACGGCTGGGACAGGAAACGCTGGATTTTCCGCGCGCGGGACACCGCAAGCTTGTCCTCCGGCGACAGTTCGTCCATGCCGAGGATCGCGATGATGTCGCGCAGTTCCTTGTAGCGCTGCAGCGTGGCCTGCACCTGGCGCGCGACGCTGTAGTGCTCCTCGCCGACGACATGCGGGTCGAGCTGGCGCGAGGTCGAATCCAGCGGATCCACCGCGGGATAGATGCCGAGCGAGGCGATGTCCCGCGACAGCACGACGGTCGAGTCGAGGTGGCCGAAGGTGGTCGCCGGCGAGGGATCGGTCAGGTCGTCGGCCGGCACGTACACGGCCTGGATCGAGGTGATCGAGCCGGTCTTGGTCGAGGTGATGCGCTCCTGCAGGCGGCCCATTTCCTCGGCCAGCGTCGGCTGGTAACCCACCGCCGAGGGCATCCTGCCCAGCAGCGCCGACACTTCGGTACCGGCCAGCGTGTAGCGGTAGATGTTGTCGACGAAAAACAGCACGTCACGGCCCTCGTCGCGGAAGGCCTCGGCCATGGTCAGGCCGGTGAGCGCCACGCGCAGGCGGTTGCCGGGCGGCTCGTTCATCTGGCCGTAGACCATCGCCACCTTGGATTGGGCAAGATCCTCCTTCTTGACGACGCCGGCTTCCATCATCTCGTGGTAGAAGTCATTGCCCTCGCGGGTGCGCTCGCCAACGCCGGCGAACACCGACAGGCCGGAGTGCTTGGTCGCGATGTTGTTGATCAGCTCCATCATGTTCACGGTCTTGCCGACGCCGGCGCCGCCGAACAGGCCGACCTTGCCGCCCTTGGCGAA